>NZ_LT906434.1:0-1276261 GCF_900187305.1 Neisseria zoodegmatis
CTTCCGATGCAACAGTTCCAAACCTGGATTGCACCGTTGACCGTTGGCGAAGAAAACGGCACTTGGGTGGTTTACTGTAAAAACCAATTTACCGTAAATATGCTCAAAAACAGCTTTTCTGCCGCCATAGAGGCCGCGCGCGCAGAGTTGGCGCCCGACATGCCCGCGCTGCTGTTTAAAGCCGGAAACGGGCAAAGCTATACCATCGCCCCGCAAGCAGATAAACAAGTTAACGCAACGGCGGCAAAGGTTTCAGACGGCCTCGACAGCCATACCGAAACGCCTACGATGCCGTCTGAAAACAAAGCGGCAACAGCCAGCAAACCCGCTTCAGCCAAAAGCGCCCAAGATATTTTGGCCGAACGCATGAAGCATTTGCCCGCCGAAGGCAGCCGCAGCAAAAAAACCGTTGTAGAAAACAAACCCGCAGCCAAACCCAAAAGCGAACCTGCGCGCCCCAAAGAAGACCACTACGCGCAAACCAACCTTTCATCCGACTACACTTTTGAAACTTTAGTAGAAGGTAAAGGCAACCGAATCGCCGCAGCTGCCGCACAATCTATTGCCGAAAACCCCGGGCAGGGCTACAACCCTTTCTTCCTTTACGGCAGTACCGGTTTGGGCAAAACCCATTTGGTTCAGGCCATCGGCAACGAGCTGCTGAAAAACAAACCCGATGCCAAAGTGCGCTACATGCACTCCGATGATTACGTGCGCAGCTTTATGAATGCCGTGCGCACCAACAGTTATGACGTATTCAAACAACAATACAAACAATACGACCTCTTAATCATCGACGACATCCAGTTTATCAAGGGCAAAGACCGTACAATGGAAGAGTTTTTCTATTTGTACAACCATTTCCACAACAAGAAAAAACAGCTCATTCTTACCTGCGACGTATTGCCCACCAAAATCGAAGACATGGACGCCCGCCTGAAATCACGATTTTCATGGGGGCTGACGCTCGAACTGGAGCCGCCCGAGCTAGAAATGCGCGTGGCCATTTTGCAGAAAAAAGCCGAAACCGCCGGCGTCGATTTAAACGAAGACGCCGCCTTTTTCATTGCCAACCTCATCCGTTCCAACGTGCGCGAACTCGAAGGCGCATTCAACCGCGTGAGTGCCAGCAGCCGCTTTTTAAACAAACCGATCGACATCGATTTGGCACGAAACGCCCTGCAAGACATCGTAGCCAGCTCGTATAAAGTGATTACCGCCGACCTGATTATCGATGCCACCGCAAAATACTACCGCATCAAGATGAGTGATATAGTAGGCAAAAAACGCACACGGAATATCGCCCGCCCGCGCCAGATTGCCATGAGCCTTACCAAAGAGCTGACCAATCTGAGCCTGCCCAGCATAGGCGACGCCTTCGGCGGCCGCGACCACACCACCGTGATGCACGGCGTAAAAGCCATAGCCAAACTGCGCGAAGAAGACCCCGAATTGGCGCAGGATTACGAAAAACTGTTAATTATTATCCAAAACTGATTAGCCCGAAGGGATGACCATGTTGATTTTACAAGCCGAACGCGATGCCCTACTCAAACCCCTGCAAGCCGTTACCGGCATCGTCGAACGCCGCCACACGCTGCCGATTCTGTCGAACGTATTGCTCGAAAACCTTCACGGGCAAACCAATATTCTGGCTACCGATTTGGAAATCCAAATCAACACCTCCGGCCCCCACAGCGAAGCCGAAGACTTCCGCATCACCACCAATGCCAAAAAGCTGCAAGATATTTTGCGCGCCCTGCCCGACGGCTCGCTCATCGCACTCGACTGGGCGCAAAACCGCCTTACCCTCAAAGCAGGCAAATCACGCTTCAACCTGCAAACCCTGCCCGCAGAAGATTTCCCCCTGATGAGCGTAGGCGAAAACGTGAGCGCCGCCTTTTCACTGCCGCAGGAAGCCTTTAAAAACATGCTTTCCCAAGTGCAGTACAGCATGGCCGTGCAAGATATCCGCTACTACCTCAACGGCCTGTTGATGCAGGTAGAAGGCGACCAACTGCGCCTGGTCGCCACCGACGGCCACCGCCTCGCCTATTCCTGCACCACCATCGATGCCGACCTGCCCAAAGCCGAAGTGATTCTGCCGCGCAAAACCGTGCTCGAACTCTTCAAACTGCTCAACCACCCCGCCGAACCGATTACCGTAGAGCTGCTCAACAACCAAGTACGCTTCCGCTGCAACGACACCGTGATCGTCAGCAAAGTGGTGGACGGCAAATTCCCCGACTTCAACCGCGTGATTCCGCTCGACAACGACAAAATCTTTTTGGTTAACCGCACCCAGCTGCTCGGCGCCCTCGAACGCGCCGCCATTCTCGCCAACGAAAAATTCCGCGGCGCCCGCCTGCTGCTGCGCCCCGGCCTGTTGAGCGTTGTGTGTAGCAACAACGAGCAGGAAGAAGCCCGAGAAGAATTGGAAATCGCCTATCAGGGCGACGAACTCGAAGTCGGCTTCAACATCGGCTACCTGATGGACGTATTGCGCAACGTACACGCCGACGACATGCAGCTTGCCTTCGGCGACGCCAACCGCTCCACCCTGTTCACCATTCCGAACAACCCCAATTTCAAATACATCGTGATGCCGATGCGCATCTAATCCCTGTCTTGATTCAGGTTAGAAACATGAGGCCGTCTGAAAAATCATTTTCAGACGGCCTCATGCCGTTCAATCTCCATCCTCTTCATTCGCAACATACTCTTTTCAGTTTAGCCGTTATAATTACGCGCATCTTGAACGGGATAGTCTTTATGAACAAACGTATTCTTATTTCATCTCTCACCAGCCTGATACTCGGCTTGATGTTTTCCTTTTCGGCAGCAGCGAATACATCGATTCAATCCAATCAAACGACTGCGAACGCTACTGCTACAACAAAAACAACTGAAGCCATAAAGGATGAACAACCCAAAATAGACAATCTAAGTGCCTCGCAAGCTGAAATGTTGCAAAACAATATTTCGGCATTGCGTATGCAGGTTATGAATAACGAGCAACAAAACATCAACTGGTGGATGACCTTTATTACCATAGTCTTCGCCGTCGTAGGCATGGTTATTGCAGCCATAGGCGTAGTCATTCCACTCTTACTCTATAAAAAAGAGAAACACCAATTAGAAGAAGACCTAGCGCAAGCTAAACAATATGTAGAAAAAATCAAAGAACATCACGACAGCGCTGAAAAATATACTCAAGACATTGCAGAAATGAAGCAATGGGACCCCAAAGAACAAAATCAGGAAGCACAAACAAGCAGCATTGAAAAAGCAAAACAATTGTCTAAAAACGAAGAAATTCCCCTTATCGAACAACTACGCGCCCAAGCTATTCTGCTATCTGACAAGGCGGATCAGAGCAAAAGTTACCAAGACCATCTTCAAGCGTTTAAAGGCTGGAAGAATGTGCTAAAAGAAGATAGTTTAGACGAACAGGCTAGTTTTAACGCGGGCTTACAAGCTTGTTACTTACACCAAAAAGGCAATCGAGAACAACAAATGCATTGGTTTCCTGAAATCGAACAATACTACCGGCAAGCATTGGCTATTAAACCCGACATGCATGAGGCCGCCTATAACTGGGGAAATGCCTTAGCTAACGAAGCACAGGCTTTAGCCGCGCAGGGTAATACTGCGGCAGCATTTAAAAAATGGCGTGACGCAGGGGAAAAATTCCAACAAACATTGGCTATCAAGCCCGACAAGTATGAAGCCGCCAATAACTGGGGAAATGCCTTAGCTAACGAAGCGCAGGCTTTGGCTGCACAGGGCGATACCGTGACCGCATTGGAAAAATGGCGTGACGCAGGAGAAAAATTCCAACAAGCATTGGCTATCAAGCCCGACATGCATGAAGCTGCCTATAATTGGGGAAATGCCTTAGCTAACGAAACGCAGGCTTTGGCTGCACAGGGCGATACCGTGACCGCATTGGAAAAATGGCGTGACGCAGGAGAAAAATACCGACAAGCATTAGCCATCAAGCCCGACATGCATGATGCCGCCAATAACTGGGGAAATGCCTTAGCTAACGAAGCGCAGGCTTTGGCTGCACAGGGCGATACCGTGACCGCATTGGAAAAATGGCGTGACGCAGGAGAAAAATACCGACAAGCATTAGCCATCAAGCCCGACATGCATGATGCCGCCAATAACTGGGGAGCTGCCTTAGCTGGCGAAGCGCAGGTTTTAGCTGCACAGAACAAGACTGATAAAGCATTGGAAAAATGGCGTGACGCAGGAGAAAAATACCGACAAGCATTGGCTATCAAGCCCGACATGCATGATGCCGCCAATAACTGGGGAAATGCCTTAGCTAACAAAGCGCAGGCTTTGGCTGCACAGGGCGATACCGTGACCGCATTGGAAAAATGGCGTGACGCAGGAGAAAAATACCGACAAGCATTAGCCATCAAGCCCGACAAGCATGAAGCCGCCAATAACTGGGGAACTGCTTTAGATAGCGAAGCGCAGGCTTTAGCCGCACAGGGCGACACCGCGACAGCCTTGAAAAAATGGCGTGACGCAGGAGAAAAATACCGACAAGCATTAGCCATCAAGCCCGACAAGCATGAAGCCGCCAATAACTGGGGAACTGCTTTAGATAGCGAAGCGCAGGCTTTAGCCGCACAGGGCGACACCGCGACAGCCTTGAAAAAATGGCGTGACGCAGGAGAAAAATATCGGCAAACATTGGCTATCAAGCCTAATATGCATAAAGTCGCCTATAACTGGTTAAATACTTTACTACGTGAATACCACGCTTTAAAAGACAATCAACCTGCCGAAGCACAAACTAAACTGCAACAAGCCCGCGATTTGGTTAATGACTTTTTAAGCAAAAACCCGCAGCACAAAGAATATCTGGCTTATGAACATGCCTGCATATGCGCCTTGGAAGGAAATGCTGCCGAAGCGGTAAAACAATTACGCCTTGCACCACAAGTAAATAACTTCCCCGACAAGGATCATATTGAAACAGATCCCGACTTCAACAACATCCGCCACACCCCCGAATTCCAAGCATGGTTTAAAGAGGCTTTTCCCGAATCTTCTTCTAAAAGCTAACCATTCATAACCTTAAAGGCCGTCTGAAAATTTTTTCAGACGGCCTCTTCACATCTCTTGCGGGTCGATATCCACCGACCATCTTACTTTGCCGTCGCGGTACTGCTGCAACACCTGCACCCACAGGCTCACGGCGTGGTGCAGGTCTTTGCGGGAGGCGGATTCTAAAAACACTTGAGCGCGTTCGCGTTCGGCCAGCCGCGCCATCAGCATGGGCACGGGGCCGAAGGCGGATACGGTTTCGGGCAGCAGCGGTTGGGTAACGGCTTGGATGTCGTTGAGAAACTGCACAGCTTCGTCGATTTTGACGGCATCGGCGCGGATGGCCGTCTGAAAACCGAAGGGCGGCATATTGAATGTTTGCCGTTCGTTCAGCTCGTTTTCGGCGAAGATGCGGTAGTTTTGCGCTTTTACGGCGGCGAATACGGGGTGTTCGGGCAGTTGGGTTTGGATGAGCACTTTGCCGGCGGCTTCGGCGCGCCCTGCCCGGCCGGAAACCTGCATCAGTTCGGCAAACAGTCTTTCGGGGGCGCGGAAATCTGCGCTATAGAGGCTGCCGTCGGCGTTTAATACGATCACGAGGTTCAGCCGTGCGAAGTCGTGGCCTTTGGCGAGCATTTGGGTGCCGACGAGGATGTCGATGTCGTTGACGGCGATGCGTCGGTATAAATCGGCCCAGTCGTTTTTGTGGGCGGTGCTGTCGCGGTCGACGCGGGCGACTTTGGCTTGCGGGATGAAGTTGCACAGGGTTTCTTCGACGCGTTGGGTGCCGTGACCGACTGCGGTGAGGTCTTGGTTGCCGCATTCGGGGCATTTGTAGGGTACGGGCCGTCTGAAATCGCAATGGTGGCAGCGCAGTTGGCGGGCGCGTTGGTGCAGCACCATTTTGGCGGAGCAGCGCGGGCAGCCGAAGGTGTGGCCGCAGTCGCCGCAAAACAGGGCGGGTGCGAAGCCGCGGCGGTTGAGATACACCAGCGACATGCCGCCTTGTTCGTGATTGGCTTTGAGCAGTTTCAGGGCTTGCGGCGAGAAGCCGTTATCGAGCGGCAGGCGGCGTACGTCTAAGATATCGACTTGCGGCAGTTGGGCGGCGGAATGGGCGCGTTCGGTCAGCTCCAGCAGTTGGTACGCGCCGGTTTGCGCTTTGTGCCAGCTTTCCAAACTGGGGGTGGCGCTGCCGAGCACGATGGGGCAACTGCTTTGCTGTGCACGCCAAACGGCCAAATCGCGGGCTTGGTAGCGCAGTTCGTTGTCTTGTTTGAACGAGGAATCGTGTTCTTCGTCCACCACCACCAAGCCCAAATCGGGCAGCGGGGTGAACACGGCCAGACGCGTGCCGATAATCAGTTTGGCCTGCCCGAGCATGGCGCGCAGATAGTCTTGCGTGCGTTTGCCGGACGCGGTTTGGCTGTGCAGCACGGCGGTCGGCACGTCGGCAAAACGGGCTTCCACACGTTTGAGCAGTTGCGGCGTGAGGTTGATTTCGGGCAGCAGAAACAGCACTTGCCTGCCCGCCGCCAGCACTTCGGCCATCACGTCGAAATAGACTTCGGTTTTGCCGCTGCCGGTGATGCCGTAGAGCAGGAAGGGTTTGAAGGTATCGGAGGCCGTCTGAACGGCTTGCGCGGCGGCTTGCTGCTCGGTGTTTAATCGGTGTTCAGACGGCCTCAACACGGGCGCGGCGGCTTGGGCGGTGCGTATCCAGCCGTTGTCCGTCCATTCTTGCAGCAGCTTCGGCGCTTGGTTGTGGATATGTTTCAAGGCCGCCATGCTGAGGCCGTCTGAAAACAAAGCCTGCCACAAGGCGTGTTTTTTGTGGAAACGCTCCGGCGGCGGGGTTTGCGCTTTGCCTGCTTCGTTCAAAGCATAAAACTGCGGCGGCTGCGGGGTTTCGACGGGCTTGGCTTCTTTCAAACCCAACGGCAACGCGGTAAACACGGCCTGCCCGAGCGGATAATGGTAATAGCGCGAAGTAAACTCCAGCAGCTTGCACCAGTTTTCGGGAAACAGCGGTTCATCGGTAAAGGCCGTCTGAACCGGCAGGATTTTCGCCGCGTCAATCTCCGGCGTTACGCCGTTCGCCCACACCACGCCGACAACGGGCTTGCCGCGAAACGGCACCACCACCCGACAGCCTTTGGGCAAGGCGGTCGGGTGGCCGTAGGTTAAGAGGCCGTCTGAAATGGGGATGTTGAGTGCGACGTGATGGTAGTTCATGCGGGTATTATAACCGAGGCCGTCTGAAAAGATTTCAGACGGCCTCGAACGGTTTGACGGAGGATGCGGATTACACGCGGCTGCGGTTAGCATCTGCCAGCAAGGCCAGCAGCTCTTCGGTTTGCTCCCAGCCGATGCAGGCATCGGTGATGCTTTGGCCGTAGCATACGGGTTTGTCTTGGCGGCCTTCTACCAAGTGGCTTTCCACCATCACGCCCATGATGTTGTTTTCGCCGTCGCGGATTTGCCGGGCGACATCTTGAGCCACTTCCATTTGGCGTTTGTAGTCTTTGCGGCTGTTGGCATGGCTGAAATCAACCATCAGTTTGGGGGTAACGCCGGCTTGGGTGAGCTGTTCGGCGGCCGCTTTCACATGCTCGCTGCTGTAATTCGGCTCTTTACCGCCGCGCAAAATCACATGGCAGTCGGGGTTGCCTGCGGTGTGGACAATCGCGGAGTGGCCGGCTTTGGTAACCGACAGGAAATGGTGCGGATGGTTAGCCGCGCCGATGGCATCGATGGCGATTTTCAGGTTGCCGTCGGTGCCGTTTTTGAAACCTACCGGGCAAGACAAGCCGCTGGCCAGCTCGCGGTGCACTTGGCTTTCGGTGGTGCGCGCACCGATAGCGCCCCATGAAATCAGGTCGGCATAGTATTGCGGGGTAATCATGTCGAGAAACTCGGTTGATGCGGGCATACCCATATTGTTGAGTGTAAGCAAAAGCTTGCGGGCTTGGCGCAAACCGAAGTTGATGTCGAACGTGCCGTCGAGGTGCGGGTCGTTAATCAGCCCTTTCCAACCGACGGTGGTACGCGGTTTTTCAAAGTAAACGCGCATCACGATCAGCAGCTCTTTTTCGTATTTTTTACGCAACGGCAGCAAACGCTCGGCGTATTCCAGCGCGGCTTTGGGGTCGTGGATGGAACACGGGCCGATAATCACCAGCAGGCGGTTGTCTTCGCCGTGTACGAGATCGGCCACTTCATGGCGGGTTTGGTGAACCAAATCGGCCGCTTTTTCGGTGATGGGCAATTCGTAAAGATGGGCAATCGGGGGGAGCAGTTCTTTAACTTCTCTGATTTTTACATCGTCTGTTTGGTGGCGTGGTGTCATAATTGTTCTTTTCTGTGCAATGAATCAGGCTGCAAGGTTAACGGTTCGCACCGTTAATGGCAAGGCTCACAGTTTATTTTTAGCTATTTTATTGTGTAAATCTATGATTTTATCTTTTGTGAGAATTAAAATTTTTCTTTTTGGAAAATATTGGTATTTTATTTTAATAGAATACTGAAAAATTAAAGCAGCATGAGCATTTTCAGACGGCATGAACTTTATCCGCCTGAATCTGCCCAATCCATAGACTGTCCGTTACGGCGCGTCTTGGCTTCCATTCAATCACAAAGATAAAAATAACGCTGCCGATTGTTATATACTACACAACACTACATCCAAATAACTGCTGCTCCGTCCAGACTATTTCAGACGGCCTGCAACAACCGTTTACACTCACTAACTACACGATTTTATTAAAGCTTCCAGCCGTATGACTAAAGAACTGACTGCCATCTGGCAAGACCTTCAAGCCCATCAGATCAATACCTCGTCGCTCAACATGCGCGACCAATTCCAAGCCGACCCTGCGCGTTTCGACAAAATGCACGAAACCCTGCACGGCCTTTTGCTTGATTACAGCAAAAACCGCATCAGCGAAGAAACCCTCGATTTATTGTGTCGCTTGGCCGATGCCTCCGGCGTCAAACAGCAGGCCGAAGCCATGCGCCGCGGCGACAAAATCAACCTCAGCGAAAACCGCGCCGTGCTGCACACCGCCCTGCGCTTACCCGTCGGCTCGCCCGCCGTGTATGTGGACGGCGAAAGCGTCCTTTCCGATATCCACCGCGAACTGGAACGCGCCTTAACCTTTGCCGACAGCCTGCTCAACGGCTCGCACACCGGTGCCACCGGCAAACGCATTACCGATTTCGTCCATATCGGCATCGGCGGCTCCGATTTAGGCCCTCAGCTTGCCGTTCAAGCCTTGCAGCCTTACCTGCAAAACATACGCGTGCATTTCGTTTCCAACTCCGACGACGCCAACATTGCCCAAGTGCTGGCACCGCTCAACCCCGAAACCACCGTATTCTGCGTGGCTAGCAAATCGTTCGGCACTCCCGAAACCCTGCTCAACGCCCAAGCCGCGCGCAATTGGTTCTGCGACCGCGGCTTAAACGAAGCCGACATCGCCCGCCATTTCACCGCCATCTCCAGCAATGTCGAAGCCGCCCGCGATTTCGGCATCACGCCCGAACATGTGTTTGCCATGTTTGACTTTGTCGGCGGGCGTTATTCCGTCTGGTCTGCCATCGGCCTGCCCGTGATGGTTGCCATCGGCAGCGCCCGCTTCCGTGAATTGCTCAACGGCGCACACGCTATGGACGAGCACTTCTTCCATACCGATTTCCGCCACAACATGCCCGTTTTGCTCGCCTTGCTCGGCGTGTGGTACGGCAATTTCTGCAACGCTTGCGGCCACGCGGTCGTGCCGTACAGCCACAACCTCCGCCGCCTGCCCGCCTATCTGAAACAGCTTGATATGGAAAGCAACGGCAAACGGCGCACCTTGCAGGGCGAAACCGTGAGCTGGCACACCGGCGGCATCGTGTTCGGCGAAGAAGGCGTTAACGGGCAGCATGCCTTCTTCCAACTGCTCCACCAAGGCACACGCCTGATTCCTACCGACTTCATCGTGCCCATGCGCACGCCCTACAACATCGGCCGCCAACACCGCTTTACCGTTGCCAACGCTTTCGCGCAGGCCGAAGCGCTGATGCTGGGTAAAACCTTAGACGAAGCCCGCGCAGAATTGGCCGGCCTGCCCGAAGCCGAACGCGAAGCATTGGCACCGCACAAAGAGTTCCCCGGCAACCGCCCCAGCAACAGCATCCTTATCGACGAGCTAAATCCATTCAACCTCGGCATGCTACTCGCCTTATACGAACACAAAATCTTTGTGCAGGGCGTGATTTGGAACATCAACCCGTTCGACCAATGGGGCGTGGAATACGGCAAAGTGCTCGCCAAAAACATCGAACCCGAGCTGGAGCAAACCACCGAACTGCATCACGACGCCTCCACCAACGGCTTGATCGGTTTCTACCGTCGCTGTACCCGCGATACATAACAGCAGTTCTGCTCTAAACTCAATGAGGCCGTCTGAAAATCCTTGTGCAGATTTTTCAGACGGCCTCAAGTTTGATACCACATCCCATCGGATTCAAAATCCATCATACTTGTTTGCAGCATTTCAGCCTTCAAAAACTGCACCCATAATTCATAACGACCACTCAGGCAAACATGCTGGACAAATAATTCACTCTTCCCGATAATCGACGGAATTTACAACCCCATCCAACAACCAACCACTTAAATCCCAAAGGAAAATAATGAAAATAAGCGCATTAACCGCAGCCTTGGCCCTAATCGGCTTGAGCGCGTGCAGCACTTTAGACGGTAAAAGTCCTCACGAAATGATCAGCCACTCCGTAGAACGCGGCCTGACCAAAGATTACAGCTACAACTTCCAAGGCGAAATCAAAGTTGCCTTTACCCCGTTCGACAAAGGCTACGCACCGAAACAGGCAGCCAAAGAAAAAGCCGCTGCCGACTTAGCCGCCGGCCTTGAAGCAGCCAGCCTTGAAGCCGCATCCGAAGCAGAAACTGAATTTGAAGCAGCATATGAAGAAGTTGCCGAAGCCTATGCCGAACCCGTAGAAGGCGACAACGAATATTCAGACGGCACCGATACCGAAAGCGATAGCGAAAACAGTTCCAACGACTACCGTGCAGCAGCCTTCATGCTCAAAGCCATGACGCCGTCGCTGCTGACTACTCTGCCCTCCGGCGCCAACAATACGGGCAGAAAAGTGGCCGACTATCTTCACGACCGCCCGGCCATGGCACGTTACCTTGAAAACGCCCGCATTAAATATTCCGGCGCTTTGGATTTAAGCCGCAAAAAATTAGAACTGACGCCGGAATTTTCAATGGTTAACCGCAATGAAAGCACCCGCATCAGCATGCCCATGGTGTTTGACGGCGAAGAAATGAGCGTGATCGTCGATCTGCCCGCTTCCGTACCGGCCGCACTCAACCTCGTTGCCCCGCCGTCCCTGCGCGAACGTTTGATTCACGAACCGATTTATCTGAAACTGTCTGACTTGGATGAGTTGGTCAACGAAGAAGACAAAGAAAAACAAGATTCGTCGAAAAACTATCCGCTCAAAACCATGGTAAAAGCCATGTTTATTGCCGCTTACCGTGCTTATGCCGATATTCCGCCGCAGTATTACCACAGCCTGCCGCCCGACGAATACACCAAGCAGGCCGGCGGCACATACCGCATCCACTATCTGATGGACGATAAATTCGAGAAACTCTTCACGCTGGCGATGAAAAAACATTTCTCGCAAGAATTCGACCGCTTGCAGAAAGAAAAACCCGAACCCACCGTCAGCAAAGAGAAATACGAAAAAACCAAACAACTGTTTCTCGGCGCGTTTGACAGCCTCAACGACAGCGCCCGCTTAAGCGACATCGCAGGCATGCCCATTTCATCCGATTGGTATCTCGATAAAAAAGGACGCTTGGTCGGCGTGCGCCATTATGTGCAAATCAACGGCGAATTACAGGCGCTCAATATCGACTCCGTTCTCTATATGAACCGCTTCGGCAAGCCGGTGTTTACCTTTAACCCCGACAAAACCAAAACCATCAGCCTGAAAGAAGCCATCAAAGCATTTAAGGGCGATAAAAGCGATGAAACGGCCGATATTCCCGACAGCGAAGACCAAGAGCCATACAAAATCTACGAACACGTCGAGCGTTAAGCCCGCTGTATTCCATTGATTCACATAAAAAAACACCTGCCGCAAGTAAAACCCGCGGCAGGTGTTTTTTTATGCGCTTCTATTGCGGCTTTTTCGGATAAAACTGAACCGGGCTTTCCCCTTGCGGCAACATCAGTTTCTTCACCGCATGGCCGTACACCGTTTCCAGCGTAACCGTCAACTCACCTTCTTCGGCGAACACCGCCTCCACCGCTTCCCGCGCCGCAGCTTGATCATCAAACACCAGCGACGCCCACAAGCCCAGAGTATCCATATCCTGCCAAAACGTTTCCGCCCGACGATAATGCAATTCCAGCTTGGCCGTATCCATCACCGGATCATAAAAGCCGTGATGAAACAGCATATCGCCCAAATCGTGCATATCGAACAACATCGGCGTTTCCACCGCAATACCTTGCGCTTTCAGACGGCCTGCCAACCCGCCCAAAGTATCAATACCGAAATGGGTAAAAAACAGCAAACCGTTGGTTTTCAAAGCACGCGCCCAGTTTTCAAACACCGGCACAGGCTCTTTCGCCGTGACCAAGGCCAGATTCGCCCACAACATATCCGCCGAAGCTTCGGGCAAAAGCTGGCCGACAGGCTGGCAGTGCTGCACCACCTGTTTGCCCGTCAGCTTCTGCCACAAACCCGATTTACGGGCTTTGGCTGCCGCTTCCAAAAAATCAGGGCGCGGGTCGTATTCCGTAAAAGCGGCTTTGGGATAACGGGCGGCAAGCAGGCTGCGGCTTTCATCGGCATCGGCACCCACCAAAACAATCTGTTGCGGCACATGGCGCACCAACTGCAAACGCTCGTCGGTATTTCGGGCAAGATAGCGGTGAATCTGCCAGCGGTCGGAGGAACTCATATTTTTACGGTATCCGGCAAATTATTTAGGACGGCGGAACGTATCGTGGCAAGATTTGCAGTTTGCGCCCACTTCGCCGTAAGCCGCTTTGATTTCTTCCAAATTGCCGCCTTGTGCTTTGGCATTCAGATTGGCCACTGCCGCGTGGAACTTCTCTTCCGCCGCTTTGAATTCATCCGGCTTTTCCCATGTTACCGGCAGCGTATCGCCGTCGCCCTGTTCGTCTTTTTGGAAGTGTTCAAACGGTTTTTTACTCTCTTCTGCAAACACGGCTGCCGCGTTTTTGAATTTTTCCACTTCGTAAGGCTCGTCGCCCTTAACCATTTTTCCCATGCTGCTGAAATTGGGCATCATGGATTTGAAAGCGGTGGTGCGTGCTTCGGAAATCGGCCCTTTGGCAACTTGAGGTTCCGCGCCTCCACAGGCGGCAAGCGTGAAAACGGTTGCGGCGGCTAAGGCTGCCTGTGTGATTTTTGCGTTCATGCTAATGTGTTCCTTTCGGTATGGTAATATTGTCGGGATTTTTCGGCATCATACCTTATAAAGTTAAAGTGATAAAACGGGGCCGGCGACAACGTTCAGACGGCCTCATACCAATAGGAGAAGATTATGGCGATTTTAATTACGGGCGCATCGGCCGGATTCGGCGAAGCAATGTGCCGCTCATTCGTGATGGCAGGCCACTACGTTATCGGCGCGGCCCGCCGCATTGAGAAATTACACACCTTGCAAGCCGAGTTGGGCGAGCGTTTTCTGCCGCTTGAAATGGACACCACCCGCAGCGAATCTGTGGATCAGGCTTTGCAAAACCTGCCTGAAAACTTTGCCGTTATCGACTGCTTAATCAACAATGCCGGCCTCGCTTTGGGCTTGGATGCCGCCGACAAAGCCGATTTTGCCGATTGGCAGACCATGATTCAAACCAACATCATCGGCTTAACCTACCTCACCCACAAAGTGTTGCCGCAAATGACTGGGCGCAAAAACGGCTACATCATCAATATCGGTTCCATCGCCGGCACTTACCCCTACCCCGGCGGCAATGTGTACGGCGCCACCAAAGCCTATGTGCGCCAATTCAGCCTCAATCTCCGCGCCGATTTGGCCGGCACGGGCGTGCGCGTGAGCAATATCGAGCCGGGTTTGTGCGGCGATACCGAGTTTTCCAACGTGCGCTTCAAAGGCGACGACGAACGCGCCGCCAAACTGTATGAAAACGTGCAGTTTATCCGCCCGCAAGACATTGCCGACACCGCTTTATGGCTCTACCAACGCCCCGCGCATATGAACGTCAACACCATCGAAATCATGCCGGTGGCACAAAGCTTCGGCGCACTTCCCGTCCACCGCGAAGCACCTCCGCCCGTTACGGCTGAAAACGGGTTCGACAAACAAAGCATGCCGCTGTTTCAAAAGATTAAATCTTGGTTTAAATAAGTCGGTGTGCCTATCGAGGCCGTCTGAAAAACCCGACAAAACACCGTTAAATCCCGTGCTGCTGTTCAAAACCGGTGGCACGGGTATTTTTCCGCCACGCGCAAACCGTTACAATAAATAGTTTTTGAACCAACCATGCCATCTGAAAATATGAATAAACTTTATACCCGCCGTGCATTAATCGCGGCAGCAGCGGCATTGGCACTCTCCGCCTGTGTAACCCAAACACCTTCCGGCCAATCGTCCAAACCCACCACCCAAGCCAAACCCAAAGCCGTAGTCGGCTTAGCCCTCGGCGGCGGCGCATCGAAAGGCTTCGCCCATATCGGCGTGCTGAAAGTGCTCAAAGCCAACAATATTCCCGTCAACGTCGTTACCGGCACCAGCGCCGGCTCGATTGTCGGCAGCCTCTACGCCGGCGGCATGTCGCCCGACCGTTTGGAATTGGAAGCCGAAATTTTGGGTAAAACCGATTTGGTGGACTTAACCCTCTCCACCACCGGCTTCATCAAAGGCCAAAAACTGCAAGACTACATCAACCGCAAAGTAAACAACCGTCCACTGCAAAACCTGCCGTTGAAATTTGCTGCCGTAGCCACCGATTTGGAATCGGGCAAAATGGTAGCGTTTAACCGCGGCAACACCGGCCAAGCAGTAAGAGCATCGGTGAGCATCCCTAACGTATTCCAGCCCGCAGTGATCAACGGACGCAATTATGTGGACGGCGGCTTATCCGCCCCCGTGCCGGTAACCGCAGCCAAAAATATGGGCGCGAATTTCATTATCGCCGTGGATATTTCCGCCAAACCGGCCAAACTTTCGGAAGCGGGCTTTTTCTCTTATCTCGACCAAAGCCTCAATATCATGAGCGCGGCGGCACTGCAAAACGAATTGGGCAAAGCCAACGTAGTCATCAAGCCCAAAGTTCAGCACTTGGGGGCGGTCGGCGGATTTGACCAAAAAACCCAAGCCATCAAGCTGGGCGAACAAGCCGCGCTAGCCGCACTACCTGAAATCAAACGAAAACTTGCGGCATACAGCCGTTGATAAACAGGCATATCTTGGCAACATTCCGGACAACCGTCTCAAATAGTTTGATGCCATCTGAAAGCGGACTTGGCGGGCTGCGCCAAAGCGGAATTAAACCGGTTTCGCCAAGCACTTTCGGTGCAGCAAACCGCTTTCACAGGGGCGGATTGCGTATCCGCCCGCGGGCAGTAGTCAGTAGTCGGTAATCTATGCCAATCAGACAAAAAAGCCGTCCCCATCCATCGGGAACGGCTTTTTCGTAAAACTGAGACCTTTGCAAAACCTCCAGATGTGGATGCAGTTCAAGACGTAGCAGCGCAGTGAGTGCAGACATATCATATAGATAGGCAAGCGAGCGGGCAGCGCACAACGCAGAAATGCGCCGCAGATGGGGGTTTTGCAAAGGTCTCAGACTGTTTTTCAGACGGCCTCAAGCAAGATAACCGTGCTTGAGGCCGTCTGAAATATATTAAGAAGCTGATGGCGCTTCGTTTTACAACCAACCCAAAGACAACACGCAACCGCTACCCTCTTAAACCTCTTCTATCTTTTCACACAAAAAATCCAACGCAAACTGCACGGCTTGGGCGCGGATACTGTCTCTGTCGCCGCTGAACAAAGCCGTTTTCGCCCAAATACGCTGCTTGGCGGCCAAACCGAACCATACCGTACCCACGGGCTTTTCATCACTGCCGCCGGTGGGGCCGGCAATACCGGAAATGCTGAGGGCAAAATCGGCTTTGGCGGCAATCAGCGCGCCCAAGGCCATTTCGCGCACGGTTTCTTCGCTGACAGCGCCGTAAAAAGCCAATGTATTGTCTTTCACGCCCAAGAGCTGCTGTTTGGCTTCATTGCTGTAAGTCACGAACCCGGCTTCAAACCATGCCGAGCTGCCCGGCAGTCGGGTTAGTTCGGCCGCCAATAATCCGCCGGTGCAGGATTCTGCGCAGGTAACGGTTTGCCCGCATTCGCTGAGTCGGGCGGTGATTTTGGCAAGGGTATTATTCATATGGTTGCCTTTACTTTATATGATGTGGTTGACGTTTGTGTGTGCAGTTAATGTGATGCGGCGGAACAAATCATCAAGCTGTTTTGCGCTCAACATATTCCGTTTGGGTATTTATGCTCCGCATTATACCTTTCTTTAATTTGTGTTTTTCGTTATGGTTTCAAATGGCATTATTTACAAACAAACGGTTCAACATGCGCGCAACACCAGCATTTCAACTGTAACAGCGTGCGGCTTATTTTTTATTTTAAAACATATCCGCAGGCAGTTTTAGAGCAAATGCACCCGTTTGGCAGGTTTTGAAACCGCTTGAGTCTAAGCTTTATGCCGATAATGCTTGGGTTTGGTAAGCTTGTATTATTACGCGGCCTGCCGGGCAATTTTTACACACATTTTTGTTTGCTGCCTTTTCTGCACATCGGTTTGCGGTAAAGTGTGCCCCAAAATCATGTTGCTTCCTTTTTATGCCGATTTACGCTGACGAAGCAACAGTCATCAACCTGTCTTTTCTGATATGCATGAGTAAAAAACGTATTATGTTTGTTTATGTGCCTGTGGCATTGGTGGTTATCTGGCTGATACTGCTGATGTGGGTGCATGTATCGGCTTTATCCTTCCGTTATATTACCGTAGATGAAATCCAACCTGCCGATGCTGCGCTGGTGCTGGGCAATTCTGTTTATAAAAACGGCAAACCCAATCCCTGCCTGCGTTCGCGCGTGGCTGCCGGTGCGGAGCTGTATCATGCGGGCAAAGTGCCGAAGCTGGTGGTAAGCGGCGGCACCGACAGCGACGGCAGCAACGAAGCCCAACACATGAAAGCGATGGCGGTAGAAATGGGCGTGCCTGAGTCGCACATCCTCACGGAAGGCAAGTCGGAAAACACCTATGAAAACATCCTCTTCAGCTCGATTCCATTGTCCAACAATTCGAGCGTGGTGCTTGTAACTGCCGATTACCATCTCAAACGCGCCTCATGGCTCGCGCGCCGCCAATGGCACGACAGCAAAACCATTCAGGCGTATTCGGGTAAAGTTGAATGCGACGATGAAAGCACCGGCTATCTGCGCAAAATCGTGCGCGAAAGCTTGGCTTGGATCAAAGCTTATTTCATGACTCCGGAGTGATTCATCCGGCGCATCATAAGCCCGTCAGCCAAATCTGAAACATCACAACAAAGGCCGTCTGAAAAAAAACTTTTTCAGACGGCCTTTCACAACCCGACATCAACCCGATATCAGCTCGAACAACTCACACAAATCCCTTCCGCCCATTGCGGCGGTAGTTCGGCAAAATCGGCAAACTCTTTGCGCTCGACAAACGGATTCTGCATACAGCGGTGCAGGCGCTCGATTTCGCGGAAGTCGCCGCTTTTTGCCAACTGTATCGCCTGCTCCAGCAGATAGTTTCGCAACACATACAGCGGGTTGACGGCATTCATCCGTTCGGCGCGTTCGGCGGGGTTGCTGTTTTCCGCCCGCAGCCTGCCGCGGTAACGGCCTATCCACGCGGTAAACGCTTCGGTGGGGCCGTGAAACAGTGCCAACAGCTTTTCGGGCAACGGTTCGCCGTGGACATTGCCCACTTCGCTCAAGTATCGGAAAAACAGCGTGAAATCGACTTTGCGGCTTTGCAGGGCGGTAAACATATCGGCAATCAGCTCGTCGTCGCCTTTTTCTTGCGTTTGCAAACCGAGTTTCGCGCGCATTTTTTGCAGATAGGCCGTCTGAAAAATATCGGGGAAACGTTCCAACTCTGCCACCAAATCGTCTTGCGACACCAGCGGCAGCAGGCACGAGGCAAAGCGCGACAAGTTCCAATGCACCACATACGGCTGCTCGTTGTAGGCATAGCGGCCACCGGTGTCGGAATGGTTGCAGACATGGCGGCGGTCGTAAGCATCGAGAAAACCGAACGGGCCGTAGTCGATAGTCAGCCCTAGAGCCGACATATTGTCGGTGTTCAACACGCCGTGGCAAAAGCCGACGCTCTGCCATGCGGTCACCAGCTCGGCGGTACGGCGGGAAACGGTTTCAAACAAGGCCAAATAAGGCTGGTCTGCTTCGCGGCATTCGGGGAAGTGGTGGTCAATCAGAAAATCGGCCAACACGGGCAGATTATGATGTTGGCCGGTGTGATACATGTATTCAAAATGGCCGAAACGGATAAAACTCGGCGCAATGCGCGTAACCACTGCCGCCGTTTCGGCTTCTTCGCGGTAAACGGCATCGTTGCTGCCCGTAATCGCCAGCGCGCGCGTAGTAGGAATGCCCAAGCCGTGCATGGCTTCCGAGCACAGATATTCGCGGATGCTGGAGCGCAACACGGCACGGCCGTCGGCGAAGCGCGAATAAGGCGTTTTGCCTGCGCCTTTAAGCTGCCATTCCCACGAAAGGCCGTCTGAACCGGCCGAACCGCCGATTAACACCGCGCGACCGTCTCCCAGCTGGCGCACATACACGCCGAACTGATGGCCGCTGTACACCGAGGCTATCGGCGCAGGATCATATTGTTTGGCACTGCCGGCCAGATAAAGCAGATTGTCGGCGTTATCGAAAATTTCAGACGGCCTCAAGCCCATTTCTTCCGCCAAAACATGATTTTGCGCCACCCAATACGGTTCGCCCAAAGGCTCGGTGCGGACGCGACTGTAAAAAGCCTCCGGCAGCTCTGAAAACGCTTGGATGTGCAGAGGAAGTGTGTGCGGCATGTGTTTTTCCTTATCAGTATCGTCGCGCAAGAATACGCCAAGCTGCGTTTTCAAACAATCCTCATGCCGCTAACCCGGCAGCGCGGTGCTTGAAGTTGATCAAGCATGAAAGCTTTCGATCGCACTCCCTATTTTTCAGACGGCCTCATTTTCAGACGGCCTCAACGACACCATCTGTAAAAAATCCTATTAAAAACAACAAACCGCCTACGTTCAAAAGCGTGCTGTGCTATAATCCGCGGCTGTCCTACTCACTCAGATATAAGAAAAACCATCATGCGCAAGTTTTTTACCCTTTTGATTTTATTGTGTTCTTCCCTAACTTGGGCGCAACGCACCGTTCCCGCCGATATGGATGTTGCCGTATTGAAGCAGGTAAATTATCCGCAAGTTGTGTTGAGCAACGGCGGTTTTCCGTGGCTGAAAATCCTCACGCTGGGCTGGCTGGATAACAACGTTTCCGCCTTCAACACCACACACGACCTGCGCATCAAAGACGAACGCAACCGCTTCATCGTGCGCGGCAGATTAGTGGGCCACATCGGCAAAACCGTCGCCGTGCGCCGTGACGATTCCGGCAATATCAGCGAAATCTGGGTGCTGACCGACAGCGAGCAAAAAGCCTTCAAACAACGTGCCGCCGCCCTCCAACCATAATTATTTCCCTATCCACACAACATGAAAAAAGTATTTATCCGCACTTTCGGCTGCCAAATGAACGAGTATGACAGCGAAAAAATGCTGTCCGTGCTTGCCGAAGGAGACGACCTCGTGCAAGTCAGCGAAGCCGAAGAAGCCGACATCATTCTGTTCAACACCTGCTCCGTGCGCGAAAAAGCGCAGGAAAAAGTGTTTTCCGACTTAGGCCGCATCAAACCGCTGAAAGCGAAAAATCCCAATTTAATCATTGGCGTGGGCGGCTGCGTTGCCTCTCAGGAAGGCGAAGCGATTGTGAAACGCGCGCCTTATGTAGATGTGGTATTCGGCCCGCAAACCCTGCACCGCCTGCCGCAAATGATCGTCGATAAAGAAACCACCGGCCTCTCGCAAGTGGATATTTCTTTCCCCGAAATCGAAAAATTCGACCACCTGCCGCCGGCTCGCGTGGAAGGCGGTTCCGCTTTCGTATCGATTATGGAAGGCTGCTCGAAATATTGCAGCTTCTGCGTGGTGCCCTACACCCGCGGCGAAGAGTTTTCGCGCCCGTTAAACGACGTGCTTACCGAAATTGCCAACCTCGCCCAGCAAGGTGTGAAAGAAATCAATCTGTTGGGACAAAACGTCAACGCCTACCGCGGCGCAATGGACGACGGTGAAACCTGCGACTTCGCCACCCTGCTGCGTATCGTTCACGAAATCCCCGGCATCGAGCGCATGCGTTTCACCACCAGCCATCCGCGCGAGTTCTCCGATGCGATTATCGAATGCTACCGCGACCTGCCCAAGCTGGTATCACACCTGCATTTACCGGTGCAAAGCGGCTCCGACCGCGTGTTGAGCGCGATGAAACGCGGCTATACCGCACTGGAATATAAATCCATCATCCGCAAACTGCGCGCCATCCGCCCCGATTTGTGTCTGAGCTCCGACTTTATCGTCGGCTTCCCCGGCGAAACCGAACGCGAATTCGAGCAAACGTTGAAACTGGTGAAAGACATTGCCTTCGATTTAAGCTTCGTCTTCATTTACAGCCCTCGCCCCGGCACGCCGGCCGCCAACCTGCCCGACGACACGCCGCATGAAGAGAAAGTGCGCCGCTTGGAAGCCTTGAACGAAGTAATCGAAGCCGAAACCGCCCGCATCAACCAAAGCATGCTCGGCACGGTGCAACGCTGCTTGGTGGAAGGTATTTCCAAAAAAGACCCCGACCAACTGCAAGCGCGCACCGCCAACAATCGTGTGGTGAACTTCACCGGCAATCCGCGTTTGATCAATGAGATGGTGGATTTGAAGATTACCGAGGCCTACACTTTCTCTCTGCGCGGAGAAATCGTATAGCTATGAAACTGAATCTTTTATACTGCGTTGGCTCGCCTTAGCTCAAAGAGAACGATTTTGTAAGCCGCTGAAGCGGCAACAAAATCAATTCCGTACTATCTGTACTGTCTGCGGCTCGCCGCCTTGTATAAAAACTTCATTTTCACAGCCATAACTGCCGAATCGTAATCATCGTTTACAGCAAGCATCAAACAAGAGGCCGTCTGAAAATCTTTCAGACAGCCTCTACCGTTATCACAACTCAATCAACGACCATGTAAAGCTTTAGCACCGGCTTTGGCCACCGTTTCATCTTCTTCCACCGTGCCGCCGCTCACGCCGATGCTGCCAACGATGGTACCTTTTTTATCGGTGAGCAATTCGCCGCCGCCGAAAATCACCAAACCGCCGTTGGTCACTTCGATACCGTAAAGCGGCTGCCCGGGCTGCGACGCTTTGCCCAAGTCGCGGGTGGACATATTGAAATAGCGCGCCGTGCGGGCTTTGCGTTCGGCAATATCGATACTGCCCAAAAACGCATCATCCATCCGTGCAAACGCTTTCAGATTGCCGCCAGCATCCAACACGGCGATATTCATCGGTACTTTGATGGCTTCCGCTTTCTTCAAAGCCGTCTGAACCACCGCTTGCGCTTGATTCAAGGTCAGATCGCCCGGTAGGGTTTTGGTTAAGCCCGCCGATAATGCCGAGCCGCTGAACAACAATGAGAACAACAATACTGCCGCTTTAGGGTAACGCATATTTTTCTCCTCATAAGTGAACGACAATGTTCACTTTTGATTTAAAACCCTTTTTTTAGCAGGGTCAACCGTTGCCGCAGATTATTTTGACCGTTATCAGAGTTGCCGGGGCCGTCTGAATTTCTCTATCAACAACCTAAAAGCAAACCAACCGCCCTCTTCCCTGACGCAGATTACACGGCTTGCGCCGACACGGCGGGAGTGCCTTCGACGCTGCCGTGCAAAGCGGTGTAGCAAGGGTCAAGCTGGCGGGCAATCAGGCTCAACTGCTGCCACAAAATACTGCTCTGCCTATCTTCGCCAATCAAGCCGTGCAAATGCTGCAAACCCTGCTTGATCTGAGCTAAGGCCGTCTGAAAAGCTTCCGGCGAAGCAGTCGCAAGCGTTTCCAACATATCCGCAATTTGGTTGGCGGTTTGGAAAAAGCCTGCGGTAAATTCGGGCGCACAGCCGCCGACCATCTGGCTGCGGTAGGCGCCGAGTGCGGAAATATAGCCGATGAGGGCGTAGCTGAGTTTGAGTAGGTTGAAACCGTCTTGCAGTTTGCTGCCGTATTTTTCCGGCTCTCCGCTCATGTCTGATAAGGTGCTGCTTAATGCGGCGGCAGCTTCATGCGCTTGGCGGCGCACCACGCGGTAGGCAACGTCGTCGGAACCGCCGGTTTGAAGCTGGCCGAGAATATGGCGCAGATACTGGCCGTTGCGGTTGACCGCTTTTCCGGCGGTACGGCTGAGAGTCAGATAACGCCAGTCCGGCCACAAATAGCTGACCGCCACCCACGCAATCGCCGTTCCGGCAAGGGTATCGGTAAAGCGCGTCCATGTGAGCGCAAACACATCCTCACCCGCCAGCGACATTGCCGTCAACGCCTGCACGGTAATGAAAAACGTGGAAAAACTGTATTTATTGGTGCGGAAAAAGAAAAACAGCGTGGTGGCCGCCAGCACAATCCACAATTTGGTTTCCACAGACGGCGTGAAGTATGGCACGAGCGAGCCGACCACCACGCCCAAAAGCGTACCGGCGATACGTTGATAAATACGGCTTTTGGTGGCCGAATAGTTGGGCTGGCAAACAAACAAAGCGGTCAGCAAAATCCAATAACCCATGTGCAGATGAAAAATCTCTACGATACTGCACGCCGTAAACACCACAATCGCCAAGCGTACTGCATGCCGAAACACCGCGGATTCAAAGTTAAGCTGGCTGCGCACCGTCCGCCACACATTGCGCAAACCGCCGCTCTCCATCGCCGCGATACGGGTTTTGTCCGAAGCGCCCTCATCGGCCGTCTGATCGCCGCTTTCGATATGGCTGAGTTGGTAATCGACGCTAAACAGGTTTTCCAGCAGCCGTTGCAAAGTATGCACTTCACTGCCGTTATGCCTTTCCGCATACACTTTCAACGACTGGCGGCACCCTTGAATCGCCCGCTCCAGCCGTTTGCTGTATTGGTAAGGATGGCCGCTACGCAGACTCTCCGCCACATCACGGCACGCCTGCCCTTGCAGCTCCAGCAAACGGTTGATGCGGAAAATCAAATCGGTATTTTTCAAGCGCTCCGCCAACTCGCGGTAATCCACATGCGCCGAGCTGATGCGCTCGTGAATATCCTGCGCGGTAAAGTAATAACGCAGCATACGCATCGTGCGCGGATGCCGGTGCTGCCCGCGCATACGGTAAAACAAAGCATTGCGGCAATGATTGAACACTTCGATGATTTCCGTGTTTTTCATCGCCAAGTCAATCTGACGGCTTTCCAACCAATCCGCCTCGTCCGGATCGAAAAAAGCCGCTTTCGCATCCAAATATCCGCCTAAAGCCGCATAAGCCGAAGCCATGTTTTCCTGAACCGGACGATGGGGAAAAATAATGTGCAGCACCAAAGTCATCATGCTATACAGCAACGTGCCGCATAAAATCAGCACAGGGTTTACAAACCACGGCATCGCCGGCGTATAAGCCAGCGTGGTGTACGTTGCCACCGCCAACGCCCCAAACGCCAGCGTGCGGTAACGCAAGCCCACCGCGCCCAGCAGCGTGAACACAAAAGTCAGCAGCGTCATCACCAAAATAAACGGCAAGCCCGAGCCGTGCGTGAACTGCGCCGCAAGCGAAGAAACCGAAAACAGCACCAAAGTAATCACGATATTTTTCAGACGGCCTGTCAAACGGTTATCCAAATCAACCAAACCGCCGGCGATGATGCCCAACACAAAAGGCGTCGTCAGCTTGGGCACATCAAAATACCAAATCAGCGTGGTGGCGATGAACACGCTAAAAAACACCGGCAAGGTGGCGATAACTTTGGGATTAACAGCAGGTGTGCGCATAAGACGTTGGCGGTAAGATAATCAATCGGTTAATGAACACAAATTGTACAGTATTCAAAGCAGTAACAAACGCAGGAAAAGCAATACAGGCCATCTGAACATTTTCAGACGGCCTGCACTTTAGAAAGCAAAAACACATCATTCAAAAAGTTGTTTATTGAAAATGCGTTTCCAGCCCAAAATCATGTATCCGAACGAACCGTTTGGCCAAACAAAGCAGGTTTAAACCTTCCTTGCCGACACAGCCCGCTCTCTGCACAGATTACTTGGTTGCTTCTTTCGCTTTATCGCCGGCTTCTTGAGCGGCATTTTTCACGTCAGCCGCAGCGTCTTTGGCAGCAGCTTTAACATCAGCAGCCGCATCTTTAGCAGCAGCTTTGGCATCAGCTACTGCATCTTGAGCGGCAGCCTTAGCATCGGCAGCAGCTTCTTTACCGGCTTCAGCAGCATTGGAAGCAGCAGTTTCCGCTTTCGCACCGGCTTCTTTAGCCGCCTCAACCGCGCCGCTTACAGCAGAAGCCGCTTTGTCTTTAGCGTCTTGAACGTCGGTTTTCACTTCAGAGGCAACAGCTTGAGCAGCTTCTTTGGTTTCTTGTTTGGTTTCTTGCGAGCAAGCCGCCAAAGCAGCAGCTGCCATAAGAGCGATCAGAATTTTTTTCATCTGTGTTTATCCTTTTAAATATTTATTTAATGCCCAACGAATACATTTCATCGGAACGGCTAAAATCATAGCACAGTCACCCAACAGATAAAATAAATAAATTCTCTTCTTTTACATTGAGATGCAAAAAAAGAAGCAAATACCCATTGACAGAAAAACCCGTTATATCTAAAATGTGCAGCTTATCGGGTCGTTAGCTCAGCTGGTAGAGCAGCGGACTTTTAATCCGTTGGTCGAAGGTTCGAATCCTTCACGACCCACCAGATAAAAAACAAAACAGGCCGCAAGCAATTGCGGCCTGTTTTGTTTTTAGGTATTTAAAACATTCCAAAGCAACGGGAATCCGCACCGTTGCTTTTTCTATTTAAGGCCGTCTGAAAAAGATTAGATTGTTAGCGAAACTAGCAAAGCCCGTTTTCAGACGGCCTTCTGATCAATGTCAGCCATATTCCCGTTGTAGCATTGGCAGTATCATTAAAAGCGCGTTTCTGCGTCAGATTTATTCTTTATCAAATAAGCAACTGCTTACCAACAGGCACCTGCCAGTATATTGCTGTACTTGGTATCAACTAAAACTCATCGTTAATACAAGATGGCAAGCAATAAACACCGCAAAGGAAACAGAAACGGTTTTGCAGGCTTCTCAAGCAGGAAAATCACGCGCACATTAGCAGTATTTATGTAACTGTATTCAAACTTTTGCCCCGTCGTATTTAAGATTTTTTATTTTCAGCACTCCGGCATCTCTATTGAGGGTTGCGTCCATTTTTTTACTGATAAAATAAAAACGCCGACTGTATAAATACAGTCGGCGTTTTGTACTGGCTTTTAAGCCGTTTTATTTTACTCGGCTTCGTCAACCTGCTCGGCTACTTCGGCTTCGTGATGTGCCTGCCATGCTTGGCGACGGGTGCGATGGTAAGTCAAACCAGTACCGGCCGGAATCAAGCGGCCGACAATCACGTTTTCTTTCAGACCGCGCAACTCGTCTTGTTTGCCCATAATCGCGGCTTCGGTCAACACGCGTGTGGTCTCTTGGAACGATGCAGCTGAAATGAAGCTGTCGGTAGACAACGAAGCTTTGGTAATACCCAACAACACGTTTTCAAAGCGTGCAGGTTCTTTACCGTCGGCCAATGCTTTTTCGTTGGCCAAGGCAACATCGCCACGCTCTACCTGTTCGCCGGTAATAAAGCCGGTTTCGCCTGCATCGGCAATATTCACACGACGCAGCATTTGGCGGATGATGACCTCGATGTGCTTGTCGGAAATCTTCACACCTTGCAGGCGGTAAACCTCTTGCACCTCTTGGACGATGTAGCGGGCCAACGCTTCGATACCTTGCAGACGCAGAATATCGTGCGGGTCAACTGCACCATCAACAATGGTTTCACCGCGGTTTACCACTTGACCGTCGTGTACAAGAATCTGTTTCTCTTTGGAAATCAGTGTTTCGTAAGCCACGCCGTCCACATCGGTAATAATCAGGCGTTGTTTGCCTTTGGTTTCTTTACCGAAAGACACGGTACCGGTTACTTCGGCCAACATGCCGGCATCTTTGGGTACGCGTGCTTCAAACAGCTCGGCTACACGCGGCAGACCACCGGTAATATCGCGGGTTTTGGAAGACGCTTGCGGAATACGCGCCAATACGTCGCCCTTGCCGACTTCTTGACCTTCGCGAATGGTAATTACCGCACCAACCGGGAACGCCATAGACACGGCAGTCGTCGTGCCCGGCATACATACTTCTTCGCCGTTTTCATCCAACAGTTTTACTGTCGGGCGCAACAATTTAGAAGCTGAAGCCGAACGGCGTTTGCCGTCGATCACCACCAAAGTAGACAAACCGGTTACATCGTCGGTTTGCTTGGCAACGGTTACGCCCTCTTCCACGTTTTCAAAACGTACTTGACCGGCATGCTCGGTAATCATCGGACGGGTATGCGGATCCCATGTAGCCAAGGTTTGGCCGGCTTTCACCGCTGCACCGTCTTGCACCAACAGAATGGCACCGTAAGGCACTTTATGGCGCTCGCGCTCACGGCCGATTTCGTCGTGAATCACCACTTCGCACGAACGGCCGATCACAACCAACTCGCCTTTGTTGTTGGCAACATAACGCATTTGGCTGCTGAAACGTGCGGTACCGTTTGATTTGGCTTCCACTTGGCTGGCGGCGGCGGCACGAGATGCGGCACCACCGATGTGGAAAGTACGCATTGTCAACTGTGTACCCGGTTCACCGATAGACTGGGCGGCAATCACACCGACAGCTTCGCCGGTATTAACCAACTTGCCTCGCGCCAAGTCGCGGCCATAACAGTGAGCGCACAAACCGTAGCGGGTTTTACAGGTGATCGGGGTGCGGACTTTAACCTCATCGACACCGGATTGGTCAATCAGGTCAACCAATTGTTCGTTCAACAAGGTACCTGCTTCAACCAAAGTTTCTCCGCTTGAAGGATCCACCACGTCTGAGGCAGCAACACGGCCGAGAATACGGTCACGCAGCGGCTCGATTACATCGCCGCCCTGCACCACGGCTTTCATGACAAAACCGTCAGTCGTGCCGCAATCGTCTTCCACCACTACCAGGTCTTGGGTAACGTCCACCAGACGGCGGGTCAAGTAACCTGAGTTTGCCGTTTTCAATGCGGTATCCGCCAAGCCCTTACGCGCACCGTGGGTCGCAATAAAGTATTGCAATACCGTCAAGCCTTCGCGGAAGTTTGAAGTAATCGGCGTTTCGATAATCGAACCGTCCGGCTTGGCCATCAAACCACGCATACCGGAAAGCTGTTTAATCTGGGCTGCCGAACCACGGGCACCCGAATCGGCCATCATGTAAATAGAGTTGAACGATTCTTGGTCTACTTCGTTTCCTTCGCGGTCAATGACTTTCTGTTTGGAAAGGTTGTCCATCATCGCTTTAGCGATTTTATCGCCGGCACGACCCCAAATATCGACCACTTTGTTGTAACGCTCACCGTTCGTTACCAAACCTTGGCGGTATTGGTCTTCGATTTCTTTAACTTCGCTTTGCGCCTCGGCCAACAATGCAGCTTTTTCTTTCGGAATTTCCATATCGTCGACACAAATCGAGATACCGCCTTTGGCTGCGAATGCAAAACCGGTATACATCAAGTGGTCGGCAAAAATAACGGTATCGCGCAGGCCGCACAGACGGAACGATGCATTAATCAGCTTGGAAATTTCTTTCTTTTTCAGCGCTTTATTAATGTATTCGAACGGCAGGCCTTTAGGCAGAATCTCGCTGAGCAAAGCACGGCCTACTGTGGTTTCATAACGTTTTACCACCGGCTCCAACTCGCCTTGGGCATTTTTCTCCCATTCGCGCAGACGCACGGTAATTTTCGTACCCAACTCTACTTGTTTGGTGTGGTAGGCACGATGCACTTCTTTTACATCGGAGAACAAGCTGCCTTCGCCTTTGGCATTAATGCGGTCGCGGGTCATGTAGTACAAGCCCAATACGATATCTTGCGACGGCACGATAATCGGTTCGCCGTTGGCGGGAGACAGTACGTTGTTGGAGGCCAGCATCAAAGTGCGTGCTTCCATTTGTGCTTCCAAGCTCAACGGAACGTGTACGGCCATTTGGTCACCGTCGAAGTCGGCGTTGAAGGCGGCACAAACCAGCGGATGCAGCTGAATGGCTTTACCTTCAATCAAAATCGGCTCAAACGCCTGAATACCCAAACGGTGCAGAGTCGGCGCACGGTTCAGCATGATCGGGTGTTCGCGGATCACTTCTTCCAAGATATCCCATACTTCCGGCACTTCTTGCTCTACCAGCTTTTTAGCTGCTTTGACTGTTGAGGCCAAGCCTTGTTTTTCCAGTTTGTGGAAAATAAACGGTTTGAACAATTCCAAGGCCATTTTCTTCGGCAAACCGCACTGATGCAGACGCAGGTAAGGGCCTACGGTAATCACGGAACGGCCTGAATAGTCGACACGTTTACCCAACAGGTTTTGACGGAAGCGGCCGCCTTTACCTTTAATCATGTCGGCCAACGATTTCAGCGGACGTTTGTTGGCACCGGTCATGGCTTTACCGCGACGGCCGTTATCCAGCAGCGAATCTACCGCTTCTTGCAGCATACGTTTTTCGTTGCGTACGATAATATCCGGCGCGTGCAATTCCAGCAGGCGTTTCAAACGGTTGTTACGGTTGATGACGCGGCGGTACAAATCATTCAGATCGGAAGTAGCGAAACGGCCGCCGTCCAGCGGTACCAACGGACGTAAATCAGGCGGCAACACCGGCAACACATCCATAATCATCCATTCGAGTTTCATACCCGAACGTTGGAAGGCTTCCAATACTTTCAAACGCTTGGCGATTTTTTTGATTTTGGTGTCCGAGCCGGTAGATTCCAACTCTTGACGCAACACTTCTACCTCTGAAGCAATGTCCAAGCTGCGCAATAATTCGCGGATACCCTCGGCACCCATCTTGGCATCGAAGTCGTCGCCGTATTCTTCCAACTTGGCGTAATAATCGTCTTCAGTCAGCAATTGGCGGCGTTGCAGCGGTGTCATACCCGGGTCGGTAACCACATAGGCTTCGAAATACAACACGCGTTCGATGTCGCGCAAAGTCATATCCAAAACCATACCCAAGCGGGACGGCAGCGATTTCAGGAACCAAATATGGGCAACAGGTGCGGCCAATTCGATATGGCCCATGCGCTCGCGGCGCACTTTAGACAAAGTAACTTCCACACCGCATTTTTCACAGGTTACGCCTTTGAATTTCAGGCGTTTGTATTTACCGCACAAACATTCGTAGTCTTTTACCGGGCCGAAAATTTTGGCGCAGAACAAACCGTCGCGCTCCGGCTTGAAAGTACGGTAGTTGATGGTTTCCGGTTTTTTCACTTCGCCGTAAGACCATGAACGGATGGTTTCGGGAGATGCAATACCGATTTTGATCGCATCAAATTCTTCTTCTATGCCGGCAGACTGCAACGGATTAAATAAGTTTAACAAATTCATTTTTGCTCCTTGTGGAACGGTAGTTTTCAGACGGCCTCATTAAGAAAGCCTGTTCATTTGAAAATCTTTTTTCAGATGGCCCCAATGTTTTGGAGGCCGTCTGAAAACCGGTTCCGATATTAGTAACGTTCCAGATCGATATCCAAGCCCAATGAGCGAATCTCTTTAACCAATACGTTGAAGGATTCAGGCATACCGGCATCGATTTTGTGCTCGCCTTTAACAATGTTTTCATACATTTTGGTACGGCCGGCAACGTCATCCGACTTCACGGTCAGCATCTCTTGCAGCGTGTAGGCGGCACCGTAAGCTTCCAGTGCCCACACCTCCATCTCACCGAAACGCTGGCCACCGAATTGGGCTTTACCACCCAGCGGCTGTTGGGTAACCAGACTGTACGGGCCGGTAGAACGGGCGTGCATTTTCTCGTCAACCAAGTGGTGCAGCTTCAGGTAGTGCATCACTCCGACGGTTACTTTGCGGTCGAACGGTTCACCTGAACGTCCGTCATACAAAGTGATTTGGGTTTTACTGTTGTTGAAGCCGAGTTTTTCTACTTCGGGATCATCGCTCGGATAAGCCAAGTCGAGCATCTCGTAGATTTCGTTTTCTTTAGCACCGTCAAATACCGGCGAGGCAAAGGTGGCTCCGCGTTTCAGATTCTCAGCCAAAGCTAAAATTTCTTCATCGCTCAGCTCGTCCAGATTTTCCTGCTTACCGCTGCTGTTGTAGAGTTTATTCAGGAACTCGCGGATTTCACCTACTTTACGCTGCTCGGCCAACATGCGGTCGATGCGCTCGCCAATACCTTTTGCCGCCCAGCCCAAGTGAACCTCAAGAATCTGACCGATATTCATACGGGACGGTACGCCCAGCGGGTTCAGTACGATATCTACGGGGCGGCCGTCTGCCATATAAGGCATGTCTTCCACCGGCAGAATGCGCGATACCACACCTTTGTTACCGTGGCGGCCGGCCATTTTGTCACCGGCTTGCAGGCGGCGTTTGATGGCGATGAATACTTTTACCATTTTTTGTACGCCGGGTTGCAATTCGTCGCCCTGTGTCAGCTTTTTCTTTTTCACTTCATACAAGGCATCGGCTTCTTCGCGTTTTTGTTGCAGGCTGACTTTGATCAACTCCAGCTGCTTAGCCAAAGATTCGTCGGCCAAACGGATATCGAACCAATCGTGCTTGCTCGGCAACGATGCCAGATATTCTGAAGTGATGTCGCTGCCTTTGGCCAGTTTCAGCGGGCCTCCGTTGGCTTTCTGGCCGACAATCATGCGCTCGATACGGCTGAAAGCATCGTTATCGAAAATACGCAGTTGGTCGCTCAAATCTTGGCGGTAGCGTTTCAGTTCCGAATCAATAATCGACTGGGCACGTTTGTCGCGTTGAATACCTTCGCGGGTAAATACCTGCACGTCGATAACCGTACCGCTCATACCGGTAGGCATACGCAATGACGTATCTTTTACGTCTGATGCTTTTTCACCGAAAATGGCACGCAGCAGTTTTTCTTCTGGTGTCAGTTGGGTTTCGCCTTTAGGCGTTACTTTACCTACCAAAACATCACCGGCTTCAACTTCTGCACCGATATAAACGATACCGGATTCGTCCAAACGGTTTTGCATGCGCTCGGATAAGTTCGGGATATCGCGGGTAATGTCTTCCGCGCCCAATTTGGTATCACGCGCCACCACATTCAATTCTTCGATATGGATAGAAGTGTAGCGGTCATCGGCTGCCACTTTTTCAGAAATCAGAATCGAGTCTTCGTAGTTGTAACCGTTCCACGGCATGAAGGCGATGGTCATGTTTTGACCTAATGCCAACTCGCCTAAATCGGTAGAAGCGCCATCGGCCACTACGTCGCCGCGTTGCAGCACATCACCTGCTTTTACCACAGGGCGTTGGTTAATGTTGGTCGATTGGTTTGAGCGGGTAAATTTCACCAAGTTGTAAATATCCACACCCACTTCACCCGCAGTCGCTTCATCATCGTGCACGCGAACAACGATACGGTTGGCATCGACATATTCCACAACACCACCACGACGGGCAACAATTGCAGTAGCGGAGTCTACGGCTACCGAGCGCTCAATGCCGGTACCTACCATCGGTTTTTCAGGACGCAAACAAGGCACTGCTTGACGTTGCATGTTGGCACCCATCAAGGCACGGTTCGCATCGTCATGCTCCAAGAAAGGAATCAGCGATGCTGCCACAGAAACCACTTGGCCAGTCGCTACATCCATGTATTGCACACGGTCGGCAGTAGCCATGATGGTTTCGCCCTTTTCACGACAGGTAATCAAGTCACCGGTCAAGCGGCCGTCTGAATCCAATTCGGCGTTTGCCTGTGCAATCACATAGCGACCTTCTTCGATAGCAGACAAATAATCGATTTCATCGGTTACTTTACCATCCACCACACGGCGGTATGGGGTTTCCAAGAAACCGTATTCGTTGGTGCGTGCGTAAACAGACAATGAGTTAATCAAACCGATGTTCGGACCCTCAGGTGTTTCAATCGGACACACACGACCATAGTGAGTCGGGTGTACGTCGCGCACCTCAAAGCCTGCACGTTCACGTGTCAAACCACCCGGACCTAAAGCAGACACACGACGCTTGTGGGTAATTTCCGACAGCGGGTTAGTCTGATCCATAAATTGGCTCAACTGGCTGGAACCGAAAAACTCTTTAATTGCGGCAGAAACCGGCTTAGCATTAATCAAATCATGAGGCATCAGATTTTCAGATTCCGCCTGATTCAAACGCTCTTTCACCGCCCGCTCAACACGAGCCAAGCCGCTGCGGAACTGGTTCTCCACCAATTCGCCCACCGAACGCACACGACGGTTACCCAAATGGTCGATGTCGTCCACTTCGCCATGACCATTGCGCAATTCAACCAAAGTGGCAATAGAAGCAACAATATCTTCCACGCTTAATACAAAACCGCCTTTTTCAGCCGCACCGGCAAAAGTTTGATTCAATAAGCGTCCGTACCATGATTCAGCTTGAACATCGCTTAATTTTTGTTCATAAGTACGTGTATTGAATTTCATACGGCCTACACGTGACAAATCGTAGCTGTCTTCATTGAAGAACAAGCGATTGAACAGCAACTCCACAGCTTCTTCGGTAGGAGGTTCGCCCGGGCGCATCATACGGTAAATGGCCACACGCGCAGCCTGCTGGTCGGCAGTTTCATCCGTACGCAGAGTGTTGGAAATATAGCCACCTTGATCTAACTCGTTGATATACAGGGTTTCTACTTTTTCAACACCATGAATATCAAGTTTAGCCAACAACTCTTCGGTAATCTCTTCGTTGGCGGTCGCCAACACTTCACCAGTATCAGGAACGATCAAATCTCTAGCCAAAACTTTGCCTAACAAAGTTTCAGGATCAACATCCAAGCGGGTTAAACCTGCATTGCTGATATCGCGAATATTCTTAGCCGTAATGCGCTTGCCTTTCGCAACCAATACATTACCTTCTTTATCTACGATATCGAGCTTCGCAGTCTCCCCTTTCAGACGGCCTGCAATTAAATCTGTTTGAACGCCATCTTTCGAAAGATAGAACGTTTCTTTATCATAGAAAGTATCCAAAATCTTTTCGTTATCATATCCCAAAGCTTTCAATAGGATAGATACGGGCATCTTACGACGACGGTCAATACGGAAATACAATAAGTCTTTGGGGTCAAACTCAAAGTCAAGCCAAGATCCACGGTAAGGAATGATTCGAGCCGAGAACAACAATTTGCCTGATGAATGCGTTTTACCGCGGTCATGTTCAAAGAAAACACCGGGAGAACGGTGTAATTGAGACACAATCACACGCTCGGTACCATTAATGACAAATGACCCACTCGGCGTCATCAATGGAATTTCACCCATATATACTTCGTTTTCACGAACTTCTTTTACCGTAGGCTTGGAAGATTCTTTATCCAGTATGACCAAACGGATACGTGCACGCAAAGGAGAAGCGTATGTAATACCACGAAGTTGACATTCAGGAATATCAAACAATGGTTCACCCAAAACATAGTGAACAAACTCTAATCGAGCATAACCATTGTGACTCACAATCGGGAAAATAGAATTAAAAGCAGCTTGAAGACCCTCGTCATTACGCTGATCAAAAGACTTGCCTAACTGTAAAAATTTAGAATAAGAATCCAATTGAGTTGCCAAGAGAAACGGCACATCCAATACATTGGCACGTTTAGCAAAACTCTTACGGATACGTTTTTTCTCGGTAAAAGAATAACTCATAAAAGAAACTCCAAGATAGGGAGATTATTGTGTAAAACAAAAAAATTTGATACTTATGTGAAAGTGAAATAACAAAACAAATGTATTTTGATCAAACAGCAAGATAGATTAAATATTTACATTTATTAACATTTATAAATTTTTTAATTGAAAATATACGTAAATATTCAAAATTAGCTTACAAATAAGCAAAACAAGGCTGGCAGAAAACTGCCAGCCTTTTCTTTAAAATGGAATTATTTGATTTCGACTTTAGCGCCGGCTTCTTCCAATTGTTTTTGGATATCTTCAGCTTCAGCTTTAGAAACACCTTCTTTAACAGTCTTAGGCGCGCCGTCAACCATATCTTTAGCTTCTTTCAAGCCCAAGCCAGTAATAGCGCGAACAACTTTAATCACACCTACTTTTTGATCACCGGCAGAAGCCAAGATTACATCAAATTCAGTTTTCTCTTCAGCTGCAGCTGCACCACCCGCTGCAGGACCAGCAACAGCAACAGCTGCTGCAGAAACGCCGAATTTTTCTTCAAATGCTTTAACCAGGTCATTCAATTCCATAACGGTCAAAGAACCAACTGCTTCTAAGATATCTTCTTTAGTAATAGCCATGCTATTTAAACTCCAAATATTGTATTAAAAATTAACAGAAACAAAATCGATTAAGCGGCTTCTTCAGTTGCATTTTTTTCAGCCAAGGCAGCCAATGCACGAGCAAAGCCAGATACAGGCGCTTGCATAACGAAGAGCAATTTAGACAGCAACTCTTCACGGCTCGGAATAGATGCCAGCTCACTTACTTGAGCAACATCTAAAACACTACCGTTATAAGAACCAGCCTTAACAATAATTTTGTCATCTTTTTTCGCGAATTGATGCAGTACTTTAGCAGCAGCAACAGGATCTTCAGACGCAGCATACACCAAAGGTCCAACCATTTGGTCAGCCAATGCGGCAAATGAAGTTCCTTCTACTGCACGACGAGCCAATGTGTTTTTCAGAACGCGCAAATATACGCCTTCTTTACGAGCATTAGCACGAAGTTCAGTCATACTGGCAACACTGATTCCACGATATTCAGCAACAACCATAGTTTGAGCATTGGCAATAGCTTTGCTAATCTCTTCTACTGTTGCTTTCTTGGTTTCAATATTGAGACTCAAGGTCTACCTCCCACTGTTAAACAAAGAAATACTTGCGTATTCCACCAGCTCGGCAACCTAAAAAGATATTAATCACGAAACGGTTGATTATGATTATTCAATTCAGGACTACCGTCTGCGTAGGGCAATTACGATTAAATCTTACGATCCCTACGGTCTTGGACATCTACTTAAAATTAAGTAGCCCAAATTCAGATGGCCATACTTACCATGAAAATAAAGTATGTATGGTCATCCAAAAATTTTGCTTAAGTATTAATTCACGCTTGAAGTATCAACGCGCACACCCAAACCCATAGTGCTTGATACAGCTACTTTTTTAAGGTATTGACCCTTAGCTGCAGCAGGTTTAGCCTTAACAATCGCATCCAACAGCGCATTGAAGTTTTCACGCAAATCAGCTTCTGCAAATGAAGCTCTGCCAATAGTAGCATGCACAATACCAGCTTTATCTGTACGATATTGAACTTGACCTGCCTTGGCATTCTTAACAGCTTCAGCAACATTTGGAGTAACTGTGCCTACTTTGGGGTTAGGCATTAAACCGCGCGGACCCAAAATAGTACCTAACTGGCCAACAATACGCATTGCATCAGGAGAAGCGATTACAACATCAAAATTCAAGTTGCCTTTCTTCACTTCATCTGCCAAATCTTCAAAGCCAACAACATCTGCACCTGCAGCTTTAGCAGCTTCGGCATTCGCACCTTGCGTAAATACAGCAACACGGGTTGTTTTACCTGTGCCTTTAGGCAATACAACTGAACCACGAATCACCTGATCTGATTTACGAGGATCAACACCAAGGTTAAACGAAACATCCACTGATTCATCAAATTTGGCAGTTGCTGCTTTTTTTACCAACGCAATAGCATCATCAATAGAATATAATTTATTTGCTTCTACAGAAGAACGTAGTTCTTTTAAACGCTTAGAAATTTTAGCCATTTTACGCACCCTCCACATCTAAACCCATAGAACGGGCAGAACCAGCAATAGTGCGCACAGCCGCATCTAAATCAGCCGCAGTCAAATCAGGTTCTTTTGTTTTTGCAATCTCTTCCAACTGAGCACGAGTAATTTTACCCACTTTATTGGTTAACGGGTTAGAACTACCCTTCTGCAAACCAGCAGCTTTTTTCAAAAGAATAGAAGCAGGAGGAGTTTTCATCACAAAAGTGAATGATTTATCAGCAAACGCTGTAATCACAACAGGAATGGGCAGACCCGGCTCCATAGATTGCGTCGCAGCATTAAATGCTTTACAAAACTCCATAATATTCAAACCACGTTGACCCAACGCAGGACCAACAGGAGGAGAAGGGTTGGCTTTACCTGCAGGAATCTGCAGCTTAATGTAGCCTACAATTTTTTTTGCCACTTATAATTACTCCTAACAAAACGGGTATAACGCGAAAATAAATAATCGCTCCCCAAAAAAAGAGCGATTATTATAATTTAACCGATAAAAAACTTCAACTAAATCTTTATATCTAAGTTACTTAAGTTGAAATTAAATCAATTTATAAGATCTTCTCTACTTGGTTAAATTCAAGCTCAACCGGAGTTTCACGACCAAAAATCTGCACAGTTACTCTTAACTTATTTCGCTCATAATTAACTTCTTCAACAACTCCATTGAAGTCTGCAAATGGGCCTTCATTCACTCGTACCTGTTGGCCAACTTCAAATTCAACTTTGGGTTTGGGCTTTTCTACGCCTGACTGAACTTGTTGCAAAATAGCATCAACTTCTTTTTGAGAAATAGGCATAGGTTTATTAGCCGTACCACCAATAAAACCTGAAACTCTTGGCGTACTTTTTACCAAATGCCAAGAATCATCAGTCATTTCCATTTCAATCAGCACATATCCAGGAAAAAACTTACGCTCACTGATTGTTTTTCGACCATTCTTAACATCAACGACCTCTTCGACAGGCACTAGGATTTTTCCAAAATAATCATCCATTCCCTCTCGACTGATACGTTCTTTCAAGGTTTTTTGTACATTCTTCTCAAAGCCGGAATAAGCCTGCACTACATACCAACGTTTCGACATCTTTATCCCCTCTTCAGCAATAAATCAAAAAACAACCAAGAAATCAAACTATCTACTGCATAAATAAATAACGACAATATAGCCACAAAAACAACTACAAAAACTGTCATTCTAGTAGCATCTTTCCTCGGAGGCCAAACAACTTTTTTAAATTCTGTTACAGACTCTCGAATATAAGTAATTAGTCGTTTACCAAAATCACACCAGTAGAAAACTACTAACAACCCCAACAACAAACCAACAACAGGGAATATTAGTCTTACATAGATGGATAAATGCAGCATATTATAAAACAGCCACATACCACAAGAAGCCAATAGAACGGCAATAAGCAACTTAAACCAATCTGCACCTTTAAAAGCAGAGTTATCTTTATGCTCAGACAACTTTCCTTCCATTCGGCTAAAGTGTTCTTTTTTATCTTCCGCCATCTTTTATCCAATATTAAACATAAATTTAGAACCCACTTTTAAACAGAGCTTTGATTCTTTTTAAGTCAAAAAGAAGAATATTTTTAGTAAAGTGCATTTACAAACTTTACAGATAGTAAAAAAATTAACCGGCACTTAGGCCGGTTAATTTTTTTATTGGCAGGCCAGGAGGGTCTCGAACCCCCAACCCTCGGTTTTGGAGACCGATACTCTACCAATTGAGCTACTGGCCTCTAATATTAAGCGATGATAGAAGATACTACGCCAGCACCTACAGTACGGCCGCCTTCGCGAATCGCAAAACGCAAACCTTCTTCCATAGCAATCGGAGCGATCAATTCTACAGTAATGGTCACATTCTCACCGGGCATTACCATCTCAACGCCTTCTTCCAATGTTACCGCACCGGTAACGTCGGTAGTACGGAAGTAGAATTGAGGACGGTAGTTAGCGAAGAACGGAGTATGACGACCACCCTCTTCTTTGCTCAATACGTACACTTCAGCTTTAAACTTGGTGTGCGGAGTGATAGAGCCGGGTTTAGCCAATACTTGACCACGCTCAACGTCTTCACGTTTGGTACCGCGCAACAGTACGCCAACGTTATCACCAGCTTGACCTTGATCCAGCAATTTGCGGAACATCTCAACACCGGTACAAGTGGTTTTTTGAGTCTCTTTCAGACCTACGATTTCAATCTCGTCACCTACGTTGATAATACCGCGCTCTACACGACCGGTTACTACGGTACCGCGGCCTGAAATAGAGAATACGTCTTCAATCGGCAACAAGAAAGGTTTGTCAACTGCACGCTCAGGAGTCGGGATGTAGCTATCCAAAGCAGCAGCCAATTCAAAGATTTTTTCTTTGTAAGCTGCATCACCTTCCAAGGCACGCAAAGCAGAACCTTGAACGATCGGGCAGTCATCACCGGGGAAGTCGTAGCTGCTCAGCAGATCACGGATTTCCATTTCTACCAACTCCAGCAGCTCTGCATCGTCAACCATATCGCATTTGTTCATGAATACGATGATGTAAGGTACACCTACTTGGCGAGCCAACAGGATGTGCTCGCGGGTTTGCGGCATAGGACCGTCAGCAGCAGAACATACCAAAATAGCGCCGTCCATTTGGGCAGCACCGGTAATCATGTTTTTAACGTAGTCGGCGTGACCCGGGCAGTCTACGTGTGCATAGTGACGGGTTTCGGTTTCGTATTCTACGTGAGAAGTGTTAATGGTAATACCGCGGGCTTTTTCTTCCGGGGCATTGTCGATTTGATCGTAACCTTTAGCCTGACCGCCGAATTTTTCAGCCAAAATAGTGGTCAATGCAGCAGTCAAAGTGGTTTTACCATGGTCAACGTGACCGATGGTGCCAACGTTTACGTGCGGTTTGCTCCGCTCGAATTTCTCTTTAGCCATGGCAATTTCCTATTCCTAAGCTTTAAGTTTGGGTAAATTTAGTGATGGTGCCCATGGGCAGAATTGAACTGCCGACCTCTCCCTTACCAAGGGAGTGCTCTACCCCTGAGCTACATGGGCTGAATTATTTTGGAGCGGGTGAAGGGAATCGAACCCTCACCGTAAGCTTGGAAGGCTTCTGCTCTACCATTGAGCTACACCCGCTTACTTACATGCTTTTCTCTGCTCCAATTTTGATTGGATTTTTGGTGGAGGGAGAAGGATTCGAACCTTCGAAGCTTTCGCAACAGATTTACAGTCTGCCCCCTTTGACCGCTCGGGAATCCCTCCTAAAGAGAAACGCAATATTAGACAGTTATTTTTTTGCCGTCAAGTGCGTTTTTTATTTTTTTGCAGCTGAAAAGTTAGCATATTAATTTTAAATAGTTTTATTTTATGCCATCTTTGGTTTGATTTGAGTCGGATTACTTTTGCGCAACAATCCGCTCGTATTTGGCTTGCAATTCTTCTTGCGTTTCGGGATTTTCTTCATCAATCAGAATACAGTCTACCGGGCACACTTGCTGACATTGCGGCTCGTCATAATGGCCGACACATTGCGTGCACAGGCTGGGATTGATTTCGTAAATCTCATCGCCTTGTGAAATGGCGTCATTGGGGCACTCGGGCTCGCAAACATCACAGTTAATGCACTCATCTGTAATAAAGAGCGACATTTTCTTTCCTTTTCTTTTATATAAATATTTATTCAAAACCGGGCTGGGATTATATCACAAACTTTTTTACGGTCATGAACTTACTGATATTTCAATAAATGTATTCAGGCCGTCTGAATATTTTCAGACGGCCTGAACATCATGAAAAAGACTCATGCTTTTTTCACAAGTATAAGCCATTCAATGCGGCAATTAGAATTTGTAGGTATATTGCAGGCCTACGATATTACCGTGGCTCTTATAGTTTGCAGAAGATGAAACATTGCTGTCGATGGTGGTTACTTCTGCATTGGAACCTTTAGCCTGAACAACGGCTTTGGCTTTTTGGATGTGGATGTAGCTGTAAGCAGCGTTGATGGTGTGCTGTTTGCCCAAATCGTATTTCATACCGACTGAGTACCAAATGCGGTTATTGTCGGGCATGGTCACCAAGCGCTCTTCTGCTCTGCGTACGGGCGATTGATCATACGCCACACCGAAACGCAGCTGCAACGGATCTTTAACTTGATAAGACGCACCTACTGCAACTTTATAGGTATCACGCCAATTCGGTGTGATCACGGTTTGGTTGGATGTTTTTCCGCTGGCCGTGAGCTTTTCGTTTTCAAATTTCAGCTCTGCGCGGTTGAAACGCGAGTGTCGCGTCCAAGTGACATCGCCAAACACATCCCAGCGGGGATACACTTGATACATGCCGTGTACGGAAAGTGATTCGGGTGTGGTTACTTTCAGGCTGGCTTTTTCATGCGGCACATAACCCAAGCCACCCCCTTTGATCGGCTTACCGATATTGGCTGCATAGATTCCTTTGGCCATCGCGCCGTCTGCTTGCCAATCAGCAGTACCTTTCAGATTGTGCTTAACGCGTGAGCGGTAATTTACGCCGACGCGGGCGCGGTCGTTAATGTCCCACATCCAAGCCAAGTGGTAACCCAAGCCCCAGTCTTTACCTTTCACTTCGGCATGGCCGTCGAGCAACCCTAAGCCTGCTGGATCTGCAAGAGGTCGTCTTGATGAACCCCAGTCTGCATATTTACGCAAGCCGGCGGTGCTGTATTGTGCAACCACACCTGCGGCCACCGAATGCTGTTCGTTCACTTTGTACGCCACAACCGGCTCAACAGCGATGCTGGTCAACTCAGTTTTATTCAGGTTGTAGCGCAGCACGGATTTTTTATCGTACTCGGTTTCCGAACCGAAAGGCACATAAATGCCCAAACCTGCTGTGAAGTTGTCGTTGATTTTATAAGCGCCGTACACATGGGGGGCAAGCACCACATCGGGAGTGATTTTTCCGCTGGTAGTGCCGACGGCAACTTTTTGGCCTTTGTTGTAAACGGCTTGGCCTTCGCTGTATTTCACGCTGGGCGCAACCACGTTTACCGACGCCGAAATTTCATGGCTGTCGAGTTTGCTCAAACCTGCGGGGTTGTAAAACAGGGTGGAAGCATCGGCGGCCTCGGCAGCGGAAGAGTTGGCGGTGCTTTGTGCGGAAACGGACTGCGTGCCGAAGTGATATCCGGATGCTTGAGCGGCAAATGCAGCCAGCGCAGCGTACATAGCCAAAGAAAAACGATGTAGTGAGTATTTCATAATCTTGAAGTTATATTTAGGGTGAAAATGATAAAAGGCCGTCTGAAAACAGCCATGTATGATGGAACATTCATTCTGCCCGCAAGAAAATCCGGGCTGTCTGCCATCTAGTGTAGAGACTCAATTCTATAACAATATTTTGCACTTCATGTGATATTTTTTCATTTCACCGCCAAACATCGCTCAAAACACCGGTTTTACCAACATGTTCAGACGGCCTGTTGCCCTATTTTGGCCATCCACGCCAACGGAAAGCCGATTTGCCACAACATCAGCAGCAAACCTTGAATCACGATGGCGCTGTCGCGTTGGCGTAACGCAAGCACTACGGCGGCGATGGCAACCAGCGCACCTAAAAACAACAATATCACCGCGGCAAAGGCGGCGACACTCTCGGCGGAAGCATACCGCCACAGCAGTAAAGTGCCGACAACAGCAGTAAAAACCGCCAATCCGCGGTACGGCTGGGGCGTGAGCAAATAAGGGGCAGACATGTCGTATCCTTTCTTCAATCGCTTATATCAAAATCGGAAATCACTATATCAGCTTGAAAAATTTGCTAAAACTACCGCCGCTATTCATGCAGCAACAGAGTACCGACAGGTCTTTATATCAGTTCGGATAAAAGCCAAAGTAATCTTTAAAGGCTTGAGGCCGTCTGAACATTTTTTAGCGAAACTCCCACAGCTCGCTTTCAGACGGCCTCGCAGCCATAACCCTTAGCCTAATCTATTCATTCGGTTTGATCATTGCGCTTGAACAACGCCAACGCTTTTTCACGCTGTTCGGCGTGATTGACCATGGGTTCGGGATAGCCGTGCGTATCTATGCTTTCGCGCGCCAGCCACGGTGCATGGACGACGTCTTTGCCCAAATGCGCCAGTTCCGGCACATAGCGGCGGATAAACTGCCCGTCGGGGTCGAATTTCTGCGATTGCAAGATCGGGTTGAAAATTCGGAAATACGGCTGGGCATCGCAGCCTGTGCCGGCAGACCACTGCCAGCCGCCGTTATTCGCAGCCAAGTCGTAGTCGATGAGTTGCTCGGCAAACCATGCTTCCCCCCACCGCCAGTCGATCAATAAATCTTTAACCAAAAAACTGGCGGTAATCATGCGCAATCGGTTGTGCATCCAGCCGCTGCTTTTAAGCTGGCGCATGGCGGCATCGACAATGGGGTAGCCGGTTTGCCCTGTTTTCCACCGCTCGAACCATTCTTGGTTGTTCTCCCAAACGATGGAACGGTATTCCTGCCGGAAACTTTCTTCTGCCGCATGGGGATGATGGAACAGTACCTGTTTGAAAAATTCGCGCCATATCAGCTCGCTCAGCCAAACGCCTGCACCTTCGTTATCGGCCTGTTTGGCCAAGAAAACCAAATGGCGCGGCGACAGCATGCCGTGGCTCAGATACGGAGACAGCCGGCTCGTGCCTTTTTGTGCGGGAAAATCGCGGGCGAGATGATAAGTGTTGATATGTTCGAGAAAACGGCCGAGCTGTTTTTGAGCGGCCTCTTCTCCGCCGGCAAACATCGTCGGCTGATGGATAAAGCCGAGCGTTTCGGGAGACGGTAAAACGGGGGGGCGGCGCAGGGTGTCGGGTAGATCGGCCTGCAATGCCGCCAATGCGGGCCAGTCGTCTGCCGGCTGCCATTGCCCGAACAGACGGGAATAGGTTTGCAGCCAAGCGTTTTTATAGGGGGTGAAAACGGTGTACGGCCTGCCGTTGTGCGTCATCACACTGGCTTTGGGCAGCACGACTTGGTCGTCCACCCGCACCATTTCCCGCCCTGCCGAATCAAGTTTATGCCAAATGCGGTTGTCGCGAGCGGAAGCCTGCGGTTCGTCTTCATCGGCACAAACGACGGCAGCGGCATGAAGCTCTTGAGCCAGCTTGGGAATCTCGATTTCCGCCTGCCCGTGCAAAACATACAGCGGTATGTTTTTGGCTTGTAAGGCCGTCTGAAACGCAGCCACGCTGTCGTATAGAAAACTCAGGCGGCGGTGGTTGCGCTGCTCGGGGGTATCGGTGCGGTTGTCGAAAACATATACGCCGACAACAGGCAGCCCGCGGCGGATGGCGGTTTGCAAAGCGGTATTGTCAAACAGGCGCAAATCGCGGCGGAACCAGATAAGCGTAATGGGTTGCACAGTCATAGGCCGTCTGAAACGCTGTGTAATGAGATGAAGGCATTGTAAAGGTTTTGGGCGGCAACGGCATAGTCAAATTCATCTTTAACACTAGGCAGCAAGCCGCAGTAAAAGTTAAGTTGGTTGGTTATAGCTGTCGCTGTGCCAAAAGGGCTGGCCGACCGTGGGCGTGCTGGCGCGGGTATGTTCGGAAGGGGGCATCGGCACGGCTTCATAGGCGTTGCGGCCTGCTTCGGTGGCCTGTGCGAATGCTTTGGCCATCTGAACGGGATTGCCGCTGCGCGAAACCGCGCTGTTGAGCAACACGCCGTCGAATCCCCACTCCATCACCTGCGCCGCATGCGAAGGCAAGCCCAAACCGGCATCGATAATCAGCGGTATGTCGGGCAGCCGGTCGCGCAGCAGGCGCAAGGCATAGCCGTTAACCGCACCCAAGCCCGTGCCGATTGGCGCCGCCCACGGCATCAACGCTTGGCAGCCCGCGTCGAGCAAACGGCGGCAGGCAATCAAATCTTCGGTGCAGTACGGCAGCACTTTAAAACCGTCACGGATAAGGATGTCTGCCGCTTCCACCAACTGAAATACATCGGGCTGCAAGGTGTCGTCGTGGCCGATCAATTCGAGTTTGATCCAATCGGTATCAAAGAGTTCGCGCGCCATTTGTGCGGTGGTTACGGCTTCCTGCACGCTCAAACAGCCGGCCGTGTTCGGCAGCAGCGGAATACCGGCTTCTTGCAGCAGCGTCCACAATTCGCCGCCGCTGTCGGAAGCGGGATTGTGGCGGCGCAAGGCAACGGTAATCATGGCCGGCTCGGCAGCCGCCACGGCCTGACGCATGATATCTAAAGAAGGATAAGCCGCCGTGCCCAACAGCAGGCGGGAGGGGAAAGAATGTCCGTAAAACGTGAGCATGGGTGTTCCTCCAATAGTTAGAGATGGCCGCGCTGTTGTTTTCAGACGGCCTTGAATATAGATAGGCTAACAAGCGGGCAGCGCACAACGCAAAAATGCGCCGCAGATGGGGGTTTTGTAAAGGCCTGATGATTCAGCCGCCGACCACGGGGCGCACGATGTCTAATTCATCGCCGTTGCACAGCTCGGTTTCGCCGTAACGCTGTTTCGGCACGAAAGTTTTGTTGACGGAAACGGCAAAAGGCGGCTGCGGCGGGTGCTGCGCGAGCCAATCGGCCACGGTGCGGCCTTCGAAACTGTGGTTTGCTCCGTTGATTTTAATGTTCGGCATGAGTAAGGACTTTCTGATCAGATGCTTTGTTTTGATGTTCCGAAGCGGCTGTTTGAGTGTGGACAAGCGGCACACGGCCGTTTTGCGGCAAATCTGAGCCGCCCAGCAAAGCCTTAACGTACTCAACCACCGATTCGGCTACGGCGGGGGAAATCATAAAACCGTGCCGGAACAAACCGTTCGCTTCCAGCAGGCGTTTGCCTGCATCGCAGCGTATTTCCGGCCTGCCGTGCGGAAGGGTCGGGCGCAAACCGACGGCGTTTTCGAGTATCCGCGCTTCACCGAAAGCGGGATGAACCGCATACAGCGCAGAAAACAATTCCAAGCTGCTGCGAACCGACATCGGGCTGGCGTCTTCGCTGTCGATTTGGGTGGCACCGACCACAAACAGGCCGTTTTCTTTCGGGCACACATACAGCGGATAACGCGGGTGCAGCAGGCGCACAGGGCGGTTGAGGCTGACTTCGGGCGCATAAACCCGCACCACTTCGCCGCGCACGCCGCGCAAACGGCTGCCGTCTGCTCCGTTCCAAGCCTGCTTGGCACCGACGCCGCGGCAATCGATGACCCATTCCGCTTCATCATGCAGGGTGTGCGGTTCGGCGGGCGTGTTCCAACGGCACACCGCTCCGGCCTGTACCAACGCTTCAGCCAATGCCGCCAACACTTGGCGGTTATCAAGCTGCCCTTCGCCATCGAGAAACAAAGCCTGCCGGAAGCGCCCGGCCAACTGCGGTTCGGCGCGGGCAATATCCTCCGGCTGCCACCGCTGCGCAGGTTGCGTGCCGCCGTGTGCAAGTTGAAGGTGCTGCAAAAAACGCGTACTCAAGGCGGCATCTTGCGGATGCCACACAATCAAACTGCCGTTTTGCTGGAAAAACACTTTGCTCGACCATCTGCCGACATAATCGCGCCACAACGCTAAACTTTGCCGCCCCAAAGCCGTTACCGAAGGCTCGGCTTCTATCGATTCGGCCGCAGGCGCAAGCATGGCCGCCGCCACATACGCCGCACTGCCCTCCCCTTGCGGCGAGGCGGCATCATAAAGCACGGTGCGCACGCCCGATTCGGCCAACCGCCACGCAGTCAGCCGCCCCAGCAACCCGCCGCCCAGCACCGCCGCTTGGTAGGTTTTCATCATGGATTCCTTTCCGGCCGCCCACTCACGGCAGGCGGTTTGAGACCTTTGCAAAACTCTCAGATGTGGATGCAGTTCAAGGCGTAGCAGCACAGCGAGTGCAGACATATCATATATAGATAGGCAAACGAGCGAGCAGCGCACAACGCAGAAATGCGCCGCAGATGAGAGTTTTGCAAAGGCCTCGGTTTTTATTCTTTATTTCATTCACTTACATCGGCATCGTTTTTTCAGACGGCCTCTTAAGCCGAAATGATAAGATCTGTGAAACCATACATAAAAGGCCGTCTGAAACAACATCTGCGTTTTCAGACGGCCTCAAAGCGCATCAACTGTAAATCTCAGCACCTTTCTTCATAAACTCAATCGCTTTTTCTTCCATGCCTTTTTGCGCGGCGGCGTAGTCGCGCACTTCCTGCGTGATTTTCATCGAGCAGAATTTGGGGCCGCACATCGAGCAGAAGTGGGCTATTTTCGCGCCTTCGGCGGGCAGGGTTTGGTCGTGGTAGCTTTCGGCGCGTTCGGGGTCGAGGCCGAGGCGGAACTGGTCGCGCCAGCGGAATTCAAAACGGGCTTTCGATAAGGCGTTATCGCGCAACTGTGCGCCCGGCCAGCCTTTGGCCAAGTCGGCGGCGTGGGCAGCCAGTTTGTAGGTGATGATGCCGGTGCGCACGTCTTCTTTGTCGGGCAGGCCCAAATGCTCTTTCGGAGTCACATAACACAACATGGCCGTGCCGTACCAGCCGATATTGGCCGCGCCGATGCCCGAAGTGATGTGGTCGTAGCCGGGGGCGATATCGGTAACCAACGGGCCGAGCGTGTAGAACGGCGCTTCAAAACAGTGTTGCAGCTCTTCGGTCATGTTTTGTTTCACGCGTTGCAGCGGCACATGGCCGGGGCCTTCGATCATCACTTGTACGTCGTGCTTCCACGCTTTGGCGGTCAGTTCGCCCAGCGTGTGCAACTCGCCGAACTGCGCAGCATCGTTGGAATCGGCAATGCAGCCGGGGCGCAGGCCGTCGCCGAGGCTGAACGACACGTCGTAAGCCTTCATGATTTCGCAGATTTCGTCGAAATGGGTGTAAAGGAAATTTTCCTGATGATGCGCCAAACACCATTTCGCCATGATCGAACCGCCGCGCGACACGATACCGGTGATGCGGTCGGCAGTCAGCGGCACATAACGCAGCAGCACACCCGCATGGATGGTGAAATAATCCACGCCTTGCTCGGCCTGCTCGATTAAGGTGTCGCGGAACAAATCCCACGTCAGGTCTTCGGCCACGCCGCCCACTTTTTCCAATGCCTGATAAATCGGCACGGTACCGATGGGCACAGGCGCGTTGCGGATAATCCATTCGCGCGTTTCGTGAATGTGCGCGCCGGTGGACAAATCCATAATCGTGTCGGCACCCCAGCGCAGCGACCACACCATTTTTTCCACTTCCTCGGTGAGCGAAGAAGTAACGGCGGAGTTGCCCAAGTTGCCGTTGATTTTGACACGGAAATTGCGGCCGATAATCATCGGTTCCAACTCGGGGTGGTTGATGTTGGCAGGAATAATCGCGCGGCCGGCGGCAATTTCGCTGCGCACAAACTCGGGCGTGATTTGGTCGGGATGGGTGGGCAGGTTCGCGCCGAACGATTCGCCGGCATGCTGCTTGATGATTTTGGCGTAACGCGGGTCGCGCCAGATTTCTTCCATTTTCATGCGCTCGCGCAGGGCGACAAACTCCATCTCCGGCGTGATGATGCCTTGTCGCGCATAGTGCATCTGGGTCACGTTTTTACCCGCTTTGGCGCGCAGAGGCCGGGTGATTTGGTTGAAACGCAGGTGGGCGGTTTTCGGGTCGTGGGCGCGTTGCAGGCCGTATTCGCTGGATAAACCGGCCAAGCGTTCGGTATCGCCGCGCTCTTCTATCCACGCGCTGCGGATATGCGGCAGCCCTTGTTTGAGGTCGATATGGGCGGAAGGATCGCCATACACGCCGCTGGTGTCGTACACCGGAATCGGCGGGTTCGGTTCGCGGCCTTTGTCGGTTACGGTGTCGTCTTGGGCGATTTCGCGCAGCGGCACGCGGATGTCGGCACGACTGCCTTGCAGATAAACTTTGGTGGAATTCGGGTATTTGAAGCGGATGCCGATATCTTGGCTCAACTCGTCAAACTGGGCGGCCTCTCGGCCTGTGGTTTTCAATACCATAAAAAACGCTCCTGTTTTCTCGTTCGCAAAAAGAGAAACAGGAGCACGGTATCTGCTTTTCAGACGGCCTGCCGATAGAGTTTGAGGCCGTCTGAAAAAAATCGGTTACGCTGAAAACTCCCCACGCAAGTATTATCTTGTTCGGGTATAAAGGGTAACTCTCAGCCGCACAATAAAATGCAGCACCCCTGTTTCGTTGTGCGGATTAAAACACAATTCGCAAACACCAATCAAGTGCCGGTTTAACGATATAATCGGCCAATGCCAATCCGACTTGTATGATGATGAACGCCGCCGAACTGCAAACCTTCCTCCACCACAATATCCCCGCCTCCGCCGCCTTGTCATTAGGCGTGAGCGAAAGCTCGCCGCAACGGGTGGTGTTGTCCGCACCGATTTCCATCAACCGCAACCACCATCACACCGTATTCGGCGGCAGCATATCCATGCTCGCCACTTTGTGCGGCTGGTCGCTGGTGCATCTGAATTACCCCGAATACCACGGCAAAATCGTGATTCAGGAAAGCACTATCCGCTATACCAAACCCGCCACCGGCGATTTAAGCGCGGTATGCGAAAAAACAGACCCCGAAGCTTGGGCGCTGTGCAGCCGAATGCTGTCGGAACGCGGCAAAGGCAAAATCAGCGTAACCTGCGTTCTGTTCAGCGAAGGCATCGAAGTTGCCCGATTTGAAGGAAAATATGTAGTCTTGGCTTGATGCTGCACAGGAAAACCGCCTAAACCGCCGTTCCCCGAAATCAGCTTATCGGCTCATCTTAATCGCCCGACTTGACGGCCTTATAGCTCCGACGGCTCTTCCTCATACGCCAGCAAAGCAAACTTACTCATGCCCGCTTTGCCTTCACGGTAAACAGCCAGCCATTCAGGTATTTCCGGCAAACGGCCTGCTTCTATATAAACCATCGCTCCCCGATTCAGACGGCCTTTGAGCAATTCAAACAGCTCCGGCCACTGCTGCCAGTTAAACGGCGGATCCAAAAACACAGTATCAAAACACTCCCGCCCCTGTTTCAAATACGAAAGGCCGTCTGAAACCACCGTTTCTATCTGCGCCAGCTCCAGCTCGCGCACATTGTTTTGAATGTTCGCCAGCGTTTTACGGTTGTTTTCCACCACCACCACCTTACGCGCATGGCGCGACGCCGCCTCCACACCCAAAGCTCCGCTGCCGCCGAATAAATCCAAAACGGCCTGCCCGGTCAAATCCTGCCCCAACCAGTTAAACAAACGCTCGCGCACACTGTCGGGCGTGGGCCGCAAACCGTCTGCATCCGAAAAATACAGCCTCCTGCCGCGGTACGTGCCGCCGATAATGCGGATTTGATTATGGTGTTTAGTGTGTTTCATAGATGGCGAACCCGGTAAACCTCAAAAAATATACTTATATAATATATAAAATCTTTGATATAAATTATCTCAAACCAAACGAAGGCAAAAAACATGCGTAAACGTATTTTCAGACGGCCTTTTCACGCATAAATAATGAGCCTATATCTGAAAGACAGCCGCTTAAAACGCCCTATCGTTAAAATATTCATTCAATCATTATGCCGTTGCGCAAACGAATCCAATACACAGCAGATTCGCTTACAATACCGCAAATGATACGCTGTTTCCCACCCGTGTTTTCTTGCACAAAATCTGCCGCCAAAATTTTCATTGCAGTTTAGCAACAGATTATTTACATTACCCCATTATCGCAGTTTGTGACGCAACAACGCAGGTTTTCCCGAATCACCATCAAGAACAATCAAACAAAAAAATGCTTGAAAAGCCCATGATTCAAGGCTTTTCTCCTTCACTATTTTAATAAAAGCAAAAGCACACCCGTCTAAATTTTGAAGCCGTACTCAGTTCAAAATTGTAAACAATGGTATAATATTCATAAGTTTTATTTATTTTTGTGAATTTTTACTTTGTTGTTTATTTGAATTTGATTTGAATTTTAATATAATCACAGCTTCTTGATTAATAATTTTAATTCTTTGTCATTTTAAAATGTTATGTGTATATTATGGCTTTTAAAATGAATATTGATATATGTTATCGCTCGGGATACGATGCATGTATATAAGCTTTTTTATCCCTTTTAGCAGTTTGATAATATATTGCCACTCGTGGTAATTTCTTGGTCGTTCGTATTCGAACATTTAATGATAAAACCAATAGACTGACAGAATATGCTGAGTGCGATTATTGTTGAAGATGAAGTATTGGCGGCAGAACGCCTGCGGGTTTTGCTGGAAGAATGTAACGTAGTATTGCTGAAAATTTTCCACCATGCACAACCTGCGCTGGATTGGTTGAGCATTCACGAAGCAGATATTGTGTTTGCCGACATCGGCCTGCCCGAAATCACCGGCTTGGAATTGGTGGAACGCATCAAGCGCGTTGCCAAGAAACAACCCGAAGTGATTTTCACCACCGCCTACGAAGAACATGCCTTAAGAGCGTTTGAGCTGGCCGCAGCAGATTATCTGTTGAAGCCGATCAAAGTATCGCGCCTGCAAGCGGCTTTAGAGCGCCTGAACGAAAAACACCGTGAAAAAGCCGACGATTTCACCCATTTCAAAGTGTTCAACCGCAACAGAATGGTCGAAATCCCGTGGCAGCAAGTACGCTATCTGATGGCCGAACACAAAACCGTATTCCTGTTTACCGGCGACGGTCAAAGCTACGAACTGCCCAAAACACTGGTTTACTGGGAAGAGCTGCTGGGCGACAAAATCATCCGCATCCACCGCAACGCTTTGGTGTTCCGCCACACTTTAGACTGCCTGATCCGTTTGGACAGCGGCGAAGAAGACGACACCAATGCCACTTGGGGCGCAAGAGTTTTGGATATCGACAAGCCTTTGGCCGTCAGCCGCCGTCAGCTTGCCGCCATCCGCAAAATTTTGCGTGAAGGTTGATACATATACGGTAAGCGTTTAACAACATTCAATCATTCAATAGCAAAAAGGCCGTCTGAAAATTTTTCAGACGGCCTTTTCTTTGTATATGTATTTATTGAGCCAATTCACGGTCAATCTCTTGGTACAGCTGTGCAAAATCCGGCTCACCGACAAAAGTTTTCAGCAACTCGCCTTTTTTATTCACAAAAAACGATGTCGGCGCAACCTTAACGCCGAAAGCCTTACCCGTTTTTCCGTCCGCGTCATACATCACCGTAAAAGGCAGCTTGCGGTCTTCTGCATAATTGACAACACTCTCAATCGGGTCGTAAGGCAGTGAAATGGCAATAATCTGGAAGTCTTTGCCTTGATAATCTTGCGCGGTTTTCATCAGTTTCGGCATCTCGCTGACACAGCCCGGGCATGAGGGATACCAAAAATTAATCAGGGTAACTTTACCCTGCAAATCGGCATTGCTGACGGTTTTGCCTTTTAAATCCGGCAACGAAAAGGCGGTAACGGGTTGGTTTTTCGGCCATAAAACAAAAGCGAGCAAGGCTGCTACGGTCAAAACGGCAGCAAAAGTAAAAAATTTTTTCATGATGTGATGTGTTGTGTGAGAAAAGTGGAGAGTTCTTCGGGTAAATCGATGGCGCGGCCGTTTGAACCTACGGGAACCAAAGTGATTCCGGCCTCGGTAATCGTTTTGCCTGTGTCGGCGCGCACGATGGTTTGGGTTAATAAAACCTGACGCGGTTCAACCGCATCAACGCGGGTTTTGATATGCAATTCATGCCCTTCTTGAACGGCGCGGCGGTATTGTATGTCGATACGCGTTACCACCATCATGATGCTTTCCAAAAGCGGCAACCAATTTTGCTGCTCAAAAAAAGCCCAGCGCGCTTCTTCGAGAAACTCGAGGTAGCGCGCATTATTTACATGACCGTAACCGTCTAGATGATAGCTTCGTACACGGATAACTGTCATGGGCATCAATTAAGGGTAATCGGCTGGAAAATTTCACGGCCCAAAGGCTCTTGTTCCAAATCCGTGACTACGGTAGAGAGCTGGATGTCGAACCATTCATTGAAAATATCGGCATCCAAATCGGGCCACAAACTTTCGTCTTCACACCAATCGGCCAACTCTGCGGCGAAAATCTGTTCAAAGCGGGCTTCGATTTCGTCCCACACTTCATCGGCTGTTTCGCACGGACGGATCAGATAGGAGTTTGCATCAGACTGCAAATCTTCCAAAGTGATGTCCATCGGGGTTTCCGGCAGTGATTGCAGCCAATTCCAAAAAGGCTCCAAGGGGATCAGTAAAAATACGCTGCGGTTGACTTCATACATGGCTGTGCTCCTGCTTGTAATGGTCGAAATGATATAGCAAAGACATGGGAAAATCCATACGGAGCGCCAAAGGCCGTCTGAAAATCTTTCTATTTTCAGACGGCCTGAGACCTTTGCAAAACTCTCAGATGTGGATGCAGTTCAAGGCGTAGCAGCACAGCGAGTGCAGATATATCACATAGATAGGCAAACGAGCGAGCAGCGCACAACGCAGAAATGCGCCGCAGATGAGGGTTTTGCAAAGGTCTCAGCCTGAATCAAGCTCTATATCGGTGATACCGCATTCTTATCATTCGGCGAACCATCGAACACAAATTCCGACTTCGGCTACTACTCCACCTTTCCCTTGAGAACTAAGCCAACCGAGTCCGCATGGAATATTCGGTTTAATTCATGAGCATATTTGTAAACTTTCTTGATGACGGGTAAAATCAGGCGGTTTTATTAACATGATTTGTATGCGGCAAAGCGTCTGAAACGGTTCGGTAACAACCCGAGCTTTTTAAAGTTATGCCGCATCGAAAATGCTAACCGCCGCGGCAAGAACGCCGTGCTGAAAAACAAAGGGAATAGATATGAATGCCGTTGTAATTGCCGTTGCCGTGATGCTGATCTTGTCGCTGGCGCGGGTGCATGTGGTGCTGAGCCTGCTGCTGGGCGCGCTGGCAGGTGGTTTGCTCGGCGGTTTGGGGCTGAGCAAAACCATGGAAGTATTTCAAACCGGCTTGGCCAACGGTGCGCAGATTGCACTTTCTTACGCCATGTTGGGTGCGTTTGCCGTGGCCATCGCCCATTCGGGTTTGCCGCAAACGCTGGCCAATGCCGTTATCCGCCGCTTGGATAACAGCCATGTGCGCGACAATGTGCCGGGCAGCGTCAACACGGTAAAATGGGGGTTGCTGTTGGCCTTGTTGGCAATGAGCGTGATGAGCCAAAACCTGATTCCCATCCATATCGCGTTTATTCCGCTGATTATTCCGCCGCTGCTGTTGGTGTTCAACCGCATCCAAATCGACCGCCGCCTGCTGGCCTGTGTGATGACTTTCGGTTTGGTGACCACTTATATGTGGCTGCCGGTGGGCTTCGGTGAAATCTTCTTGAAACAGATTTTGGTCGGCAACATCACGAAAGCCGGTTTGGACGTGGCAAATATCAACGTCGTTCAAGCCATGACCATTCCCGCTCTGGGCATGATTGCAGGCTTGCTGGTAGCGGTTTTCATCAGCTACCGCCGTCCGCGTATTTATCAAAATACCGCAGCAGATGTGGAAGCCAACCACCAAGCCGCGGCACAGCCTAAAATTTCTACCTACCGCAGCATTGTCGCAGTTTTGGCGATCGTGGTTTCTTTTGCGGTGCAGTTGTGGGCAGATTCACTGCTGCTGGGCGCGATGGTTGGCTTTGCCGTGTTTATGGCGGCAGGCGTGGTGCGCTGGGGAGAAGCGGACACCGTGTTTAACGACGGTGTAAAAATGATGGCGATGATCGGCTTCATCATGATTGCCGCGCAAGGTTTTGCCGAAGTGATGAAAGCCACCGGCCAGATTGAATCGCTGGTAAAAGCCTCTGCCGACATGTTTGCCGGCAACAAAGGCATGGCGGCTTTTGTGATGCTGCTGGTGGGTTTGTTGGTTACCATGGGCATAGGCAGCTCGTTTTCCACCTTGCCGATTATCGCCACCATTTATGTGCCCTTGTGCATCAGCATGGGCTTCTCGCCGATGGCTACTTTGGCTTTGATCGGTACGGCAGGCGCATTGGGCGATGCCGGTTCGCCAGCATCCGATTCCACCTTGGGCCCCACCGCCGGTTTGAATGTGGACGGCCAGCATGACCACGTGCGCGATACGGTTATCCCTACCTTCCTGCACTATAACCTGCCGCTGATGGTTTCCGGCTGGGTTGCCGCGATGGTGCTGTGATGAATGATTTGGAAGCACGCGTTACCGAGTTGGAAATTCAGACGGCCTTACAGGAAGACTTGATTACCAGCCTGAACGATACCATTGCCAAGATGCAGCAAACCCTTGATTTACAGCAAGGACAGTTGCGGTTGCTGTATCAGCGGATGCAGGAAAAAAGCAGCAGCGACGGTAGCGAGCCGTACAGCCTGCTCGATGAGATACCGCCGCATTATTAACCTTAATGATGAGGCCGTCTGAAAACCGTTTCAGACGGCCTCATCATTATCACAGCAGATTTTCCGCAAGAGAAAGAGCCATGAATATTACCGTTTTAGCCGTCGGCACCAAAATGCCGCGCTGGGTGGACGAAGCCGTAAACGAATACGCCAAGCGTTTCGGGCGCGACGTGAACTACACCCTCAAAGAAATCAAGCCCGAAAAACGCGGCGCAGGCGTGAATGCCGCGCAGGGCATGGCGGCGGAAGAAAAACGCATTCTCGAAGCGGTGCCGCAAGGCGCATTTTTAGTGGTGTTGGACGAACGCGGCAAAGCCCCCACTTCGGTGGAACTGGCGGAGCATCTGAAAAACTGGCAGCAAAACGGCGAGCATGTCTGCTTTGTGATCGGCGGGGCGGACGGCATGACCGACCGCCTCAAACAGCAGGCACGGCTGATGCTGCGCCTATCCAGCCTCACTTTGCCGCACGGCATGGTGCGCGTGCTGCTCACCGAACAGCTTTACCGCGCCGTGTCGATTTTGCACAACCATCCTTACCATCGGGAATGAAGCGCAGCCTTTATACAGAAGCAGCTAACTTCACGAACTTATTAAAAGGTTAAGAAGGCTTACTCGGCAAATGCCCGCTCAACTTGCCTTGTGGTCGATAGAAATAAGAAAAGCGAACACAAACAGAAATTGAAAAACGAACTCGAATTGCAGATTTCTAAGATTCCAACCATTCAAATATTCTTAAAGATCAAATATCTCGAAAAATCAAAAAAACATTGACTGCAAATACAAAAAAGCACCTTTTCAAAAGGTGCTTTTTTAGAAATTTGGTTGCGGGGGCAGGATTCGAACCTACGACCTTCGGGTTATGAGCCCGACGAGCTACCATGCTGCTCCACCCCGCGGCAGATTTGTAATTATAGGTACACTATATATTCATGTCAACACATTTCAGCATTTTTTATCGCTGAGTAAACAAAAAGTTTTTAGTAAAACTCACACAGTCCGTTTTCAGACGGCCTCTTCCAATATTTATTTCATCACATCAAAAATATCGTTGCCAAACCGAGGAAAATCAGGAAACCGCCGGAATCGGTAACCGCGGTAATCAGCACCGAACTGCCCAATGCCGGATCACGCCCCGCTTTATCCATCGCCACCGGAATCAGCACGCCGACGGTGGCGGCCAGCAGCAGGTTGAGGGTCATGGCGGCAATCATCACCAAGCCGATGCCGAAATTATCGTACAGCAGCCAAGACACCACGCCCATCACCGTGCCCCAAATCAAACCGTTCACCAAAGCCACGCCCACTTCTTTTTTCAACAACCGCCCGGCCTGAGTACCGGAAAGCTGGCCCATCGCCATCGCGCGCACAATCATGGTAATGGTTTGGTTGCCGGAGTTGCCGCCGATACCGGCCACAATCGGCATCAACGCGGCAAGGGCAACGATTTTTTCGATGCTGCCTTCAAACGCGCCGATCACGCGGCTGGCGATAAATGCGGTGCAAAGGTTGATGGCGAGCCACATCCAGCGGTTTTTTACCGAATCCAGAATCGGCGCAAACAGGTCTTCTTCCTCTTGCAAACCGGCCATATTCAACATATCGGCTTCGGTTTCTTCGCGGATCACGTCCACCATTTCGTCGATGGTGATACGGCCGATCAGCTTTTTGTCGGCATCGACCACGGGCGCGGTTACCAAGTCGTAACGTTCGAACGCTTGCGCTGCTTCTTCCACGTTGTCCTCGGGGCGGAACCGCACCACGTCGGTAGCCATCACGTTTTCCACCAGCTCTTCGGGGTCGGCCACCAGCAGTTTGCGGATGGGCAGCACGCCTTGCAATACGTCGTCGTGGTCAACCACGAAAATTTTATCAGTGTGGTCGGGCAGGCTTTCAAAACGGCGCAGGTAACGCAACACCACTTCGCAAGCAACATCGGCACGGATGCTTACCAGCTCGAAGTCCATAATCGCACCGACTTGGTCGTCTTCATACGACATCGCGGCCTGCACTTGCGCCCGCTCTTCGGCATCACGGGTTTGCAGGGCTTCATACACCACTTGGTGCGGCAGATCGCCGGCAAGCTCGGCCAGTTCGTCGGCATCCAAATCGTCTACCGCCGCCAGCAGCTCTTCGGTATCCATCGATTCGATCAGCGTTTCGCGCACCGCATCGGATACTTCCAGCAAAACTTCGCCGTCCTCTTCGGGCGCAGCCAAATGCCACACCAGCGTCCGCTCTTTCGGCGGCAGCGATTCCAGTACATTGGCCACGTCCGCCGGATGCAGTTCGTGCAAAATGCTGATTAATTCGACTAACTTGGTGTTGAGTTCGATGTCTTCAATCTCCTGCCCTTCTTCGATTTGCGAAGAAACGGGCAGCAGCGCTTCAGACAATTCGTGGATGCGCTCGATATCAAGCGGCAAGCGGTCTAAATCGGTTTGAGTCGGGATGTCTTGCTCGATGCTCATAAATACTCCGCCCGCCTGTGTTGCGGGAGCAGTATTCAGGCGGGGTGATTAAACGGTAGGGTTGTCGTTATAAGGTTGTAATGATGAACTGGGAAGGTCCATGGCATGTGCCTGCGCTTTGCAGGTCTTGAGTTGGAAACGGCGCATATTCTACACCGATTCGGCCCGCTTTACCAATGCTTACATATGCCGGCAAAAATCTTGCCGACATCTTCGGGCAAGGTTTTACGGAGTGAGAGGCCGTCTGAAAACAACAAACCCGAAGCCGCATTTTTTCAGACGGCCCAAACCCGTGCCAACTACGGAAACCCACCCTTACGCCCATTAGAGATTCCAATAATCCCGCTGTATAATCAACCATCTGATGCAGCAGCAACCCGCCTACCGACAGGACGACACCATGAAACCCAAACTGATTATTTTCGATTGGGACGGCACGCTTGCCGACACCACCGGCCCGATTATCAACACCTTCCAGCACACCTTTGCCGACTGCGGCCTGCCTGCACCCGAAGCCGACACGATACGGAGCTTAATCGGTTACAACCTTGTTACCATCATCCACCGTCTGGCTCCCGATGCCGACCAGCATCTGAAAGAACAACTCGCCGAAACCTACGCCCACCATTATCTCAACCCCAACAACCACAACATGCGCCTCTTCGACTCCGCCCTGCCGTGCCTGCGCACCTTAAAAGAACAAGGCTACTGGTTGGCCGTCGCCACCGGCAAAGGCCGCATCGGACTGGACAAAGCCATCGCCCAAACCGGCACGGCAGATTTCTGGCTGACCACCACTTGCGCCAGCGAACAGCCTTCCAAACCCGCACCCGATATGGTTTTCAAACTGTGCGACGAGCTGGGGCTGCAACCCGCCGACAGCGTGGTGGTCGGCGATACCGTTTACGATCTGGAAATGGCCGCCAACGCCGGCGCACCTGCCATCGCCGTAGCCACCGGCGCACATTCCGCCGCACAACTGGCCGGGCAGCCCTGCTTGGCCGTCTTAAAAGATTTATCCGCACTGCCCGAATTTTTGTCAAAAATACAAATGACATAACATTTTCTTCTATCAACGTTTTTTTGACTTTACCTGCGCTTTTTGCCCGAAAAATGCTTAACATTTAATTCCATTAAACCAGAAATAGCTGGCTTTAAACGCCAACACAAGCATTCTTTCAATCAGAACCGGGCTTTATTGCTGCTTTCAACCATTCCGAGCTTGCGCTTTCAATTAATATGAATTACATTGCACTACATACAACGTGATTTCAATCACAAAGCCAAGTAAGCAAAGGCTACAAAAATAGAGAGAGAATTGAAGTAGTTATCAGCATTAGCAAAACAGGCTGCCCGTCAAAGGCAGCCTGTTTTATTTACTGTGTTCGATATTTAATTTAAGCAAGGCAAACTCGGATCGGTTTGCCCGAAAAGCTTGCAATCAGCTTTGAATCACTTAGCGGTGCAATATAATTTCCATCACAAATTTACTGCCCACATAAGCCAACATCAAACTCAGAAAAGCAATAATAGTCCACACCGCCGCCTTTTTACCGCGCCATGCCGTCATCCCGCGTTTCAGCAACAAACCGCCGTAAATCAGCCACGATACAATACCGAAGAGCGTTTTATGAGTGAAATGCACAGGTTGTCCAAAAACATCATCGGCAAAAAACGTACCGTTCACTACGGCATAAGTCAGCAACAGAAAGCCCACCCACATACCTTGAAACATCAACTTTTCCAAGCTGAGCAACGGCGGCAGGAACGACACCAACGGCGAAAACCTTTTTTTGTGCAAATCGTGATTCAACAGCAAAATCAGCACTGCCAGCAAAGTAACGATGCCGAACAAACCATAAGCTAATAACGACGTGCCGATATGCAGCATAAACGGCCAATCGTTGATGGGATAACCCGACATCTTGCCGGGAAACACCGCGCCCAATACCAACGACAAGACCACACAAGGATACAGCAGCAGCTGCAAACCGCGCAGGCAATAAAAAAAGCTGCCCGTCCAATACAGCATCAGCATCAGCCACACAATCAGACTGACCGCATAACCAAAACCCATTACCACCACATGATCTTGCACCACGGGCAAAAACAGCACCGCGCCGTGCACCAGCAAGGTCGGGGCAAGCACGGCTAATTCGGCTTTAACCGGATAAGGCTTGTCGCTGCGGGTTTTGTGATGGAACCACACAAAGCCCGCCAACGCGGCATACACCAGTATCAAACAAACCAATACAATCGGCATGACAAACTTTCTCTTGCGTGCATATTCAGCGGCGCACGCCTAGTGTAAAATAAAATAATTTTATCAAATAACGTCCGATTCGGGCAGCTATTCTCATTATCAATGAATGTTCAAGGACAAGTATGTTAGACAACTTAACCAGCCGCTTCAGTAATGTGTTGAAAAACATCCGCGGCCAGTCCAAACTGACTGAAGACAACATCAAAGAAGCTCTGCGCGAAGTGCGTTTGGCTTTGTTGGAAGCCGACGTAGCACTTCCCGTGGTTAAAGAATTCATCAATAGCGTGAAAGAAAAAGCGCTCGGACAAAAAATCACCGGCAGCCTCACGCCCGACCAAGCCTTTATCGGCGTCGTCAACGAAGCCCTAATCGAACTGATGGGCAAAGAAAACAGCACCTTAAACCTCGCCAGCGCACCGCCCGCCGTGGTGTTGATGGCCGGTTTGCAGGGTGCGGGTAAAACCACCACCGTGGGTAAATTGGCGCGCCTGCTCAAAAACGACCACAAAAAGAAAATCCTCGTGGTTTCTGCCGACGTGTACCGCCCTGCCGCCATCGAGCAGCTGAAATTACTGGCCGAACAAGTGGGCGTGGATTTCTTCCCTTCCGATGCCGGCCAACAGCCTGTGGACATTGCCAAAGCCGCTATTGATCACGCCAAGCGCCATTTTTACGATGTGCTGATGGTCGATACCGCGGGCCGCTTGGCGATTGACGAAGAGATGATGAACGAGATTAAAGCGCTTCATGCTGCGGTTAATCCCGTTGAAACTCTGTTCGTGATTGATGCCATGCTCGGCCAAGATGCCGTGAATACCGCCCAAGCCTTTAACGAAGCACTGCCACTCACCGGTGTGATTCTGACCAAAATGGACGGTGATTCGCGCGGCGGTGCAGCTTTATCGGTGCGTCAAGTTACCGGTAAACCGATTAAATTTATCGGTGTCGGCGAAAAAATCAATGGCCTCGAGCCTTTCTATCCCGACCGTATCGCCAGCCGCATCTTGGGCATGGGCGACGTATTGAGCCTGATTGAAGACGTTCAAAAAGGTATCGACGAAGAAGCCGCCGCCAAAATGGCGAAAAAGCTCCACAAAGGCAAAGGCTTCGACCTCAACGACTTTAAAGAGCAAATCCAACAAATGCGCAACATGGGCGGTTTGGAAAGCCTGATGTCTAAAATGCCGGGTGAGCTTGGCCAGCTTTCCAAACAAATTCCCGAAGGTACGGCGGAAAAAGCGATGGGGCATGTGGAAGCCATCATTAATTCGATGACGCCGAAAGAACGCGCCAACCCTGCGTTGATTAAAGCCAGCCGCAAGCGTCGCATTGCCGAAGGCTCCGGCACTTCGGTGCAGGAAGTGAACAAAATGCTCAAGCAGTTTGAACAATCGCAACAGATGATGAAGATGTTCAGCGGCAAAGGCATGGCCAAGCTGATGCGCATGGCCAAAGGCATGAAGGGAATGAAAGGCATGTTCCCCGGCTTGTAAGCTGTTCAACTTGTTTTTCAGACGGCCTCCACTTCTCAGTCAGTAAGGCCGTCTGAAAAGAAACAGCACTTTCTCAACTTGGATACATCGTTATCGCTGTTGAGAAAGTGCTTTTTGTTTATGGCCGAACCGCTTTGGTCTTAATTAAGACTTGTGCGGGTTTCAGCTGATTTTTCAGACGGCCTCACTCACAACCTCAAGATCAGGCATCCACAGCCGCCACCGTAATCTTAGACAGGCCGTCTGAAAAGCCTTTTGAATAACGCCGCGGGATCATGCCGCTGATTTTGCCGTTTTGAACGGTGGTTTCATAAGCGCACACCAGCCGCTCTTGGGGCAGCAGGTTGTGCGAATAATCGCGGTTGAGCAAGGGCGAAATGCGGCTGAACAAACGCCAGCAGACGCGGCTGCCGTCGGGCAGGTCAAAGGCCGCCTGAAAATGGCTGTTGCCTTCATTGCAGCCCACATGAAAATGTTCGTAGTCAAAGGCTTCGGTATCGGGAAACGGCCGTGCATCGGCAAAACCGAAAATCCGGTCGTGCGCCGACAAGCTTTGGCAGGCATACGGCCATACCTGTTCGCGCAGGAAAAATTGGTCGGCAAAATGGCGCGATTCCAAAGGTTTGCTCACATAAGCTTCTATTTTTGCGCGCATTTCCGGCACGCTGCCTGCGACGGCGCCCCATAAGCCCGCCATCATCAATTCGGTATGCGTACCGGCATCGCGCAGGGTGTGAAACAGCTTTCCGCCCGCCTCCCACTCGGCAACGGCGCGCGCTTCCCGCTGCGAAATCACCGAATCCGCATCCCGGAAAATAATGCGCGACGCTTCGGGGTCATCCATGGCAAGAAACCGCCACATCGTACCCGGCCACTGCTCTGCCGCCGCATCTACCCGCACGATTTCCGCGCCGTTTGCCTGCAAACGTTGCACGGCATCGGCCGGTACGCTGCCGTCGATATAGAAACGGCACACCCAGCCGGGATAAATCTGCCCGGCCAGCTCGGTATTCATCACGGCAGGTTCGATATATTCGGGGCTGCTGCCGAACAATGAAAAGGCAATAATTTTTTTACCGTTTGGCTTAACCGCCACATCAGGCAAGGCAGGCCGCGCGGTGATACTGCGGTGGCGGAGGGTGAGTGCCTGCAAACCGTAGGTGCGGCAGTTTTCCCAGTCTTGCAGGCTGCCGTAGGCATGAGCCAGCGCGTCTAATGAATTGATATGGTTCGGGTCGCGTTGCAGGGCTTTTTGGGCATAAGTGATGCCTTCCTGCCAAAAACCGCCTTTTACCGCCGCAGTGGCCGCATCGCTCAACGGCGCCACCGACTGCGGAATCAGCTTGTGTGCTTTCAGGGCTTCGGTCAGCGCGCTGCGGTAATCGCCGGCGGCCATGTATTGTAAGAAAGAGGCGGAAATGTGGTTGAGCTGTTGTTGGACTTTTTGTAGTTTAGGTGGTAAGCGTTTGTTCATATCCGTATTTTAATTGATTGATTTTTTTTATAAACTTAAGTATCTGCTGCGCTTGAGTAGATGAGGCCGTCTGAAACCGTGCTTTCGGGATAATCTTAGTCGGTCACGGGTTCGAAAGGCAGATAGACATCGAAACGCGTGCTTTTGCCCGTGTATTGGTAGGCGGGCTTTTCGCCGTTTAGAAACTCTCCCAAACGCGGGCGTTTGACGACCACGCGCTTTTTGGCAACGCGGCGGGCGGCGTCGAGCAGCTCGGCTTCGTTTTGCGCTTCGCCCACCAAGCCGTGAAAATAAGCCATTTCTTTTTTCACCGCCGCCGATTTGCGGCTTTCGGGATACATCGGGTCGAGGTAAACCACATCGGGGCGGCCTCGTTCGTTGGCCAAACGGGGCAGCAAGGCGCAAGTATCGCCGACATGCAGGGTAATGCGGGCGGCGGTTAGGGCCACTTCTTCGTCGGCAGACTGCAAAGCACGCAGAAGGCCATCTGAAAGCAGGCAGGCAACGGCGGGATTTTGCTCAAACACATTCACTTGCAAACCGAGCGACGCCAGCACGAAAGCATCGCGCCCCAAACCGCCCGTGCCGTCCCAAACGATGGGGTGCGCGGTGTGGTTGACCGCCTTGCCGATCAGTTCGCCCCCGCCTTTGGTTCGGCGGTATTGTGCCGCGCCGCCTGCGAAATCAACGCGAACCTTACCTTTTTCTCCGGCACGGCATAAAGAGAGGCCGTCTGAATCGGCCAGCAGATATTCGCCTTGGTCGGGAAGTCGGCCGCATACGAGCAGATGAAAACGGCTGATTAATTCGCGGGCGGTGTCGGTGGCGGTTTCGCTGAGATAAACGTAGATCATGGTTTCAGACGGCCTGTGGCTTGGAGGTGCGGAAAATCATTACTTTAACAATCAGATGGAAAACGCTCAGGCCGTCTGAAAAAATCAGTGGATATCCAAGCGTTCCATACGGTAGCGCATCGAACGGAAGCTGATACCCAAAAGCTTGGCGGCCTGCGTGCGGTTGTAGCGCGTCTGCTTCAAAGCCTGCTCGATGATTTCGCGCTCGATTTGGTCGAGATAATCCTGTATCTGCATTTTGCCGGGCACAAAATCGGGCAAGCCGCCGCTCAGTTGCAGGCCGTCTGAAACTTCGTCTTCCGTATCGTGAAGATGCTGCTGCTCAAGTTTGCCTGCCTGAAATTGCGGGGTGGTGCCGGTGTGGATTTGCAGGTCGTCCAACTGGATCACCTGCCCTACCGTCAGGGCGACGGCACGCTCCAAAATGTTTTCCAACTCACGGAAGTTGCCCGGATAGCTGTAATGCAGCAATGCTTCTTGGGCTTTGGGGCTGAGTTTGTAATTCTCGTTGCCCGTGCAGTGTTTATGCAGCAAGTGCATGATGAGTCCGCCCAAGTCTTCGCGCATTTCGCGCAACGGCGGCATGCTCAGCGACACCACGTTCAAGCGGTAATATAAGTCTTGTCGGAACGATCCCGCGTCCACCAAATGCTCGAGATTTTTATGCGTGGCGCAAATGATGCGCACGTCCACATAGGTTTCGCGGGCATCACCGATGCGGCGCACGGCTTTTTCTTGGATGGCACGCAGCAGTTTTACCTGCATCGCCAGCGGCAGGTCGGCCACTTCGTCGAGAAACAGCGTGCCGCCGTCGGCATGTTGGAAGAAGCCCAAGCGGTCGCTGTCGGCACCGGTAAAGCTGCCTTTTTTATAACCGAAAAATTCGCTTTCCATCAGGTTTTCGGGAATCGCGCCGCAGTTGACGGCGATAAAAGGCTTGTCTGCACGGTCGGACAGTTCGTGTATGGTGCGCGCCGCCTGCTCTTTACCCGTACCCGATTCGCCTGCAATGTAAACCGGCACGACGCTTTTGGCCAAACGGCGGATCAAATGGCGCACTTCAATCATTTGCGGCGACATACCGAGCAGGCGCGGCATGTCGGACTCTCCGCCCAAATCTTTACCCGAATCCGGCAAAATCCTTGCGGTTAATTCGCCGCTGGAAAAGCGTTCTTTCAATGAACGCAAACCTTCCGGCACGCCGGCCGAACGGGTTAATGCGGAGCCGCTTCTTTTTGGCGGAGAATAAGGTTGGCGCGGTGCCGGCGACATGCGTTGCGGCACAGATAAAACCGGATTGATCACCTCCGGCTTTGGCGGCGGAACCTGACGCGCCGGTTCGGGCTGTTCAGGCTCGGCTTGCACGGGCGCACGAACGCCTTCGAGCGGCTCGCTGACTTTAACGGCAGACTTTACCAAAGAGCGCAGTTGCGACAAGGTAATCGGTTTTTGCAGGTAATCAAACGCACCCGCCCGCAAAGCTTCTACGGCCTGATCGGCATTGCCGAAAGCGGTAATCACTGCCACCGGAGTGTCCAACGCCAATTCATTGATGTATTGCACCACTTCCAAACCCGAACCGTCGGGCATGCGCATGTCGGTCAACACCAGCGAATAGTCTTCGTTGTCGAGCTTGTCTTTGGCATCTTCTACACCCACGGCCGTCTGAACGCGCAAACCCATCTTCATCAGGGTCATTTCCATCAAGTCGCGGATGTCGGCCTCGTCGTCCACGACCAATACGGGATCTTGCAGGTTATGGTTGCTCATCGCTTTCTCTCGGTAAAATCAGTTCGAAGCCGTTCATTTCAGGGTGGTAATGCAGCTGCCCCATATTGGCGTGCGCCAATTCGCGGGCAACATACAGACCCAAGCCCGTACCCTGTTTTTCGGTGGTATAGAAAGGCTCAAACAAATGGTTGCGCACGTCGGGGGGGACGCCGATGCCGTTGTCGGCAACCACAATGGAAATGTGCATGCGCCCGCTCGATTTCATCAATACGGTAATGGCATGGTGGTCTTGACGGCTGTGCCGCCAAGCGTTGTTACACAGGTTCCACATGATTTGCTGCAAGTGCATAGGATCGACCAACACGCTCAGGTTGCTGCCGTCCATGTTCATGCGGATACAGCTGACGGAATCGGGGTTGTTCAGCGTAAATTCCTGTTTGAATTCGAGCCAGAACTTCATCAGGTTGACCGGCTCGCGGCGCAGGCTGTCGCGCTTGTTGATCAGGGAAACGTCTTCCAGCATTTTGTCGATACGCTGGATGTTGGTGTCGATGATGTTGTGCAGCTTGGCTTTGGTGGGGTCGTTGCCGTCTTCGTCTTGCAGCAAATCGCTGGCATGGCGGATGGCCGACATGGGGTTGCGGATTTCATGTGCCAGATTGGCGGTAAGCTGGCCTAAAGAAGCCAGCTTGGTGGCCAACGCTTCCGCTGCCACTTCGCGCAACGAGCGCACAAACAGCATCAGCAGCTCGGTTTTTTCCTGAATCACCGGCACGGCACGCACATGCATGGAGTGCTGGAAAATATGGATGTCGGTTTCAAAGTTTTTATCGGGCTGGTATTGCCAGCGTGCCACCAATTCGCCGAACACGGTTTCCTGCTTGTCCACTTCCAAGCCGGGGAAATAGGTTTTGGCTTGGCGGTTAAACAGCCAAACGCGCTGGCCGGCGTCGATAACGATCACGGCTTCCTGCACGCGGTTGAGTACCACGCGGTTGAGGCCGCTCACGCGGCGGTAGGCCAATTGGTGTTTGGTGGCGGATTCGGTAGCGGCTTGCAAATAAGTGGCGGAAAAAGCGGTTAACGCCGCCACCAGAAAACACGCGCCGGACAGCAGTGCGCCGGATACGACAATGCGGCCGTCCCATTCCAGCGGGCGGAACTGCACCTGCCCTGCGAAAAACATGTTCAAAACAATCAGCATCATCGCATAACCTGCATACAGCATGGGATAGCGGCCATGACTGAGCAGGCAGGAGGTCGCGATAAAAGGGAGCACCAGAATGCCGAAACCGGATTCTATGCCGCCTGTGATATAGGTGAGCACCATCACCATGGTAATGTCGACCACGGCGCTGGCGTTGGGCAGTTCAAGCGTTTGGAGCTGCCAGTCGGGTTTGAAAATCGTCAGCAGAATCAGGAGGCCGTACACGGTTATCCAGCTGTAAAACTCAACGGTGGGAAACATGCTTTTGGCGGTTTCGCCACCGGTGGAAAAGCTGAATAAGTGAAAAACCAAGAGGGAAAGGACGATGGCAATCCGGGCAATATTGATTAAGCCGGGTATGCGTTCGTTGAGTGTTTCCCAATCCTGCTTAACGAATAATCTGTTTACACTCATGTAATGTCGGGCCTTGGATATTTTTGTTTTGGGCGGGTGGGTTTGTGTTGTTATGCCGGCAACTTGAATCGCTTACCGCCAGCCCCGGCAGGCGGTACTCCCATGCAATATAGTTGCCTTAGTATATTTACATCTTATGTAATTATACCGAATCTGCGCCGGATAATCTTTTCAGACGGCCTGAAATCTCTAAAACTTTGCCTTTTCTGCCACGTTTGTTGTTTATATCTTGAATCCGCAGGCGCTCTTTATGTGCCGCACCGCGTTTGCCGATGCTTTCTACGATAAATTCGGGCGATGAAGTAACGGCGACATATTCGAGCTTGACGCCGTCTGAAAGGCCGATTAACTGCAGGCCGCGACCTTTGGCCATTACTTCCAATTCGCCGATGGTAAACGCCAGCAGGCGCGGTTCGTCGGTAGCCAGCAGCACTTTGCACTCGGGGTTGATGAGCGACACGGCATAGATGCTCACCGGCGGCAGGGTTCGCTCTCCGGCTTTGAGCGTCATCACGACTTTGCCGGCTTTGATGCGGCTGACCATATCGCCGAGTTTGGCGATAAAGCCGTAGCCGCCGCTGTTGCTCAATAAATAATGCTGTTCGGGCAGGCCGGTCATCATGGCAACGACTTCGGCGCCGTTTTGCAGTTCGATCAGCGAAGCCACGGGAACGCCGTCGCCGCGGCCGCCGGGGATTTCCGCCGCATCGAGCGTGTAGGTGCGGCCGTGCGAATCGAGCACCACCACCGGCCACACGGTGCGGCCTTCGATCACCTGTTTCAGCCCGTCGCCTTCTTTGAAAGTGGTTTGGCTTAAATCGACGTTGTGGCCGGCGCGGCTGCGTATCCAGCCTTTGTTCGACAATATCAATGTAACCGGCTCGTCGGCGGTGGTTTGCGTGAGGGTGGCGCGGCTCGCTTCTTCGACCAAAGTGCGGCGCTCGTCGCCGAACTGCTTCATGTCGGCCTGCATTTCTTTGATGATGAGTTTGCGTTTTTCGTTTTCGTCGCCCAGCAGGATTTTCAGACGGCCTTCTTCTTCACGCAGTTCGTTCAATTCTTTTTCGAGCTTGAAACCTTCCAAGCGGGCAAGCTGGCGCAGGCGGATTTCGAGAATGTCTTCGGCTTGGATTTCGGTGAGGCCGAACGCCGCCATCAGGTCGGGTTTGGGTTCGTCGGATTCGCGGATAACTTTAATCACTTCGTCGATATGCAGAAAAGCGATCATGCGTCCGTCGAGGATATGGATGCGTTTTTCCACTTGGGCGAGGCGGAATTTCAGACGGCGTGTAACGGTAATCACGCGGAAATCCAGCCATTCCTGCAAAATGGTTTTGAGGTTTTTCTGCGCGGGGCGGTTGTCCAAGCCCATCATCACCAAGTTCATCGGCACATTGCCTTCCAAACCGGTTTGCGCCATCAGCGTGTTGATGAAGTTTTCAGGTTCGATACGGCTGGATTTCGGCTCGAACACCAAACGCACGGGCGATTCGCCGTCGCTTTCGTCGCGCACTTTTTCCAACAGCGACAACATCAGCGCTTTGGTGTTTTGCTGGTCTTGCGTGAGGTTTTTCTTGCCGGACTTGGGCTTGGGATTGGTCTGCTCTTCGATTTCGGCAAGGATTTTCTGCGCGCTGGTGTTGGGCGGCAGCTCAGTTACGATGATGCGCCATTGCCCGCGCGCCAGTTTTTCGATTTCGTAACGCGCACGCACGCGCACGCTGCCTTTGCCGGTTTCGTAAATCTGCTGCAAATCGGCGGCGGAAGTGATGATTTGCCCGCCGCCGGCAAAATCGGGCGCGGGAATGTACTGCATCAGGTCGGCGGTTTCCAGCGACGGTTTTTTCAAGAGGGCGATGGCCGCTTGGGTAACTTCGGTCAGGTTGTGCGACGGGATTTCGGTAGCCAAACCGACGGCAATGCCCGATGCGCCGTTGAGCAGCACCATCGGCAGGCGGGCGGGCAGATGCACCGGCTCTTCAAACGCGCCGTCGTAGTTCGGCACGAAATCCACCGTGCCCATATTGATTTCGGAAAGCAGCAGCTCGGCAATCGGTGTGAGCCGCGCTTCGGTGTAACGCATCGCCGCCGCGCCGTCGCCGTCGCGCGAGCCGAAGTTGCCGATGCCGTCGATTAGGGGATAGCGCAGGGTAAAGTCTTGCGCCATGCGCACCATGGCATCGTAGGCCGAAGCATCGCCGTGCGGATGGTATTTACCGAGAATCTCCCCCACCACGCGGGCGGATTTCACCGGCTTGGCACCGTGCGTCAGCCCCATGTCGCGCATGGCGTAGAGAATCCGCCGCTGCACGGGCTTTTGGCCGTCTGAAACTTCGGGCAGGGCGCGGCCTTTGACCACGCTCATGGCGTATTCGAGATAGGCGCGTTCGGCGTATTGGCCGAGCAGCAGATAATCGTCGCCGACGGCGGGCTGTGGGGTTTGTTCGTTCATCACAAGCGGAAAATGCTGAATTGAAAAAGCCTGTATTGTAAAGCAATTTGGATTCATCCGCCCGCACGGCATTTCAGACGGCCTCATGTGCCACCCGAAGCGCATGAAACCTATGGCCGGACACGCAGTCAAAAAATGCGTAAGCCATATTGATTCAGGGCATGGCTAACTGTTTGGCTCCGGCACCAAGCACCGCACCGCATCTTTCGTTTGTTGCGGAAATACGGGCTTTGCACACAGTAAGGTCAAAGTTTTTTACGCGCTTGTCCTGATATAATCCGCCCATCGTCTGCCACGGAAAACGCTATGATTACCCGTCCCCAATTTACCCGCCGCCTGAGCGAAACCGAACACGACCGTTTGCTATCCCGCCTGCAAACCCATTTCAACCCGCACGCCGACACATGGCAGCCTTTGTGGTTGAACGGCGTGAAGCTGGGCCGTCTGAACGGCGCTTGGCTTCAGCGCGTACAGCAGGATTGGCCGGAACGCAGCGAAACCAAGCCCGACGGTTTTCATCTTTATGCCGACAACTGGCTGACGATGGGCGACAGCCTGCAACACATGACCCAAAGCTGGCACCAGCTCGGCGTGCTCGGCGGCTGGCGCAATGAAAAATTCGATGTCGAAGATGCAGAAGGCAAGCCGCTGTTTGCGCTGGAGCGGGCGGCGTTTAGACCGTTGGGGCTGATGAGCCACGCCGTACACATCAACGGTTTAACCCTGCACGAAAGCGAATGGATGTTTTGGATAGGCCGCCGCAGCCCGTATAAAGCAGTTGACCCCAACAAGCTCGACAACCTCGTCGGCGGCGGCATTGCCAGCGGCGAGAGCGTGCGCCAAGCCATGATGCGCGAGGGCGGCGAAGAAGCCGGGCTGGATGCCGCGCTGCTGCAAAACCTCGTCTGCCAAAACCGCCGTTTGAGCGTCCGCCCCGTGTCGCGCGGACTGCACAACGAACTGCTGCACATTTTCGACGTAATCCTGCCGTCTGAAACCCGCCCCGAAAACCAAGACGGCGAAGTGGCCGAGTTCAAATTGATGAACCCCGCCGACCTCACCGCCGCCATGTGCGACGGTCTGATGATGAACGACGCCATGCTCGCCACGCTCGATGCGTTTTCGCGCTACGGTTTGCTGGACGAAAACCACGGCCTGACGAAATGGCTGGCCGAAACCCGCAGCGCTTGAGTTTCACCGTTTACCGTTCCTACTTAATATAAAAAGGCGAGGCCGTCTGAAAACATTTTTCAGACGGCCTCACGTTTGCCTGTTTTTACCAAATACATCTTTAACTTAAGCCAATTCGCACCATTTAAACGCCGTTACCAACAACAATACAGCCAGTAAAATGATTTTCCCGACTCAAGGCAGTAACGTCGGAATAGAAATAAAGTTTATTGGCGATAAAGATAAAAAGGAAAACTCAATGAACGCACCCGTATCCTACGCCGCATCTTATCCGCACACCTGCAACAAAGCCCTGTATGTCGCCATGGCCTTGCTTTTCGGCACCTTCGGCGTCCACAAATTCTGCGCCGGCCGCGTGTGGATGGGCATCATCTATTTCCTGCTCAGCTGGACATTCATCCCCACCGTCCTCGGCATCATCGAAGGCGTGCTGGCCGCATTCAAACCCACCGATTCCTTAGGCGCTATCGTCGTATAAAGGCAAGAGGCCGTCTGAAAAACATTTTTCAGACGGCCTGAGACCTTTGCAAAACCTGCAGATGTGGATGCAGTTCAAGGCGTAGCAGCGCAGCGAGTGCAGACATATCACACGATAGGCAAACGAGCGAGCAGCGCACAACGCAGAAATGCGCCGCAGATGCGGGTTTTGCAAAGGTCTCAGCCTTATTGATCCGCCGTACAGAACACGCTCTAATAACAGCCCGCCCGCACCTCGGGCAACCCTCCATCACTACCGGCTGCTGCCCATTTTTTCAGCAGCAACACCAGCGGAGCACTTCCATGACCCTTCCCGTATTGGCCGTAACCAGCGGCGAACCCGCAGGCATCGGCCCCGACATCTGTTTGGACTTAGCCGAAGCAGACACCCGCTGCCACTGCGTCATACTGGGCGACAAACACCTGTTGCAGCAACGCGCCCGGCAGCTCGGAAAACACATCAACCTGCGCGACTACCAAACAGGCGTTCCGCCCGAACGCGGCACGCTCGATGTTTGGCACATCCCCCTGCGCGCCCCGTGCGAAACAGGCCGTCTGAACACCGCCAATGCCGCCTATGTGCTCGAACTGCTCGACACCGCCTACAACGGCATCTGCGACGGCACATTTGCAGGCATGGTTACCGCACCGCTGCACAAAGGCGTGATCAACGATGCCGGCGTACCCTTCAGCGGCCACACCGAATACCTCGCCGAAAAAAGCCATACCCCGCAAGTTGTCATGATGCTGGCCGGCGGCGGGCTGCGTGTTGCCCTTGCCACCACCCACCTGCCGCTGAAAGACGTTGCCGCCCAAATTACCCGGCCGCTGCTTGAGTCCGTATTACCTATCCTGCACCGCGACCTGCAAACCAAATTCGGCCTGCCCTCGCCCCGCATCCTCGTTGCCGGGCTGAACCCCCACGCAGGCGAAGGCGGGCATCTCGGCCGCGAAGAAATCGACACCATCATCCCCGCGCTCGAAACACTGCAACAGCAAGGGCTGAATGTGCGCGGCCCCTTCCCCGCCGACACCCTGTTCCAACCCTTTATCCTGAAAGACGCCGACGCCGTGCTCGCCATGTATCACGACCAAGGGCTGCCCGTATTGAAATACGCAGGCTTCGGAGAAGGCGTCAACATCACCTTAGGGCTGCCCTTCATCCGCACCTCGGTCGACCACGGCACCGCCCTCGATCTGGCCGGTACAGGCAAAGCCGCATCCGGCAGCCTGCTCGCCGCCGTGGACACCGCCCTCGAAATGGCGCACCATATCAACAGGTCAAAAACCCAATCCATTCAAGCGACTACATAACCACACAAAAGGAGGCACACATGTCACAACACAACAACGACATCGACTTCAGCAAAATCAAACCCCAACCCTACGAAAGCTTTGAAGAAGCCGAACGCAAGCGCGAAGAAGACGCCCTCGCCGTCAACCCGCCCTTAAGCGAACGCGAAAAAGCCGTCGTACGCGAGCAGTCTGGCATCAACCCGATCGAACAAACCGTCAACGACGCGCTAACCGACTTCGACCACGTTCACGAAACCGAACGCAAATACGAAGATTCCGAAGACTAAATCAACACCGCAGGCCGTCTGAAAGCAAAACCCGCCAAGTTTGCTTTCAGACGGCCTCACCGCATTCCGCCCCTTTGCCGGACAAAACACCATGACACACAAACTGACTTCAGACACCGCCATCGCCCGCCGCTCATTCGAAGTAGTAGGCCGACCGGGAGAAAAAGTCGATATTTTCATCGGCAAACCCGAGCAATTACACGAAGAAGAATGGATCTGCCCCTACCGCATCGTCGGCGCAGGAAAAGACATCAACTTCCAAATCCACGGCTACGACAGCGTACAGGTTTTGCAGTTGATCTGGAAAGTGATCGACGGAGCCCTCATCGGCGCCGACCTCGAACTACTATTAGACGGGCAAAAATTCCCCGGTTTTACCGAAGAATACTAAGCACATTACCCACAGGCCGTCTGAAACAGCGTTAATAAGCTTTCAGACGGCCTGTTCCCACTTCGCCGCACGAAACCGTTATAATGAACGCCAAACAAACCCAAAAACCAAAGCAGACATGAGCGAATTAGACAACATACTGAGCTTCAACGAAAATTTTGTAGAATCAGGCGAATACGCCCGATTTTTCACCAACAAATTCCCCGAACGCCAACTCGCCATCCTATCGTGCATGGACGCCCGCATGGTCGAGCTACTCCCCCGCGCCATGGGTCTAAAAAACGGCGACGCCAAGCTCATTAAAAACGCCGGCGCACTCGTTACCCACCCGTGGGGTTCCGTCATGCGCAGCCTGCTCGTTGCCGTATTCGAACTAAAAGTCAAAGAAATCATGGTCATCGCCCACCACGACTGCGGCATGCGCGGCCTCAGCCCCGAGAAATTCCTAAAAAGCGCCCACGACCAAGGCATTCCCGACGACCGCATCACCACCCTGCGCAACGCCGGCATCGACCTCGACAACTGGCTTACCGGCTTCGACAACGTAGAAGAGAGCGTACGCCACACCGTCGGCATCATCCGTCGCCACCCCCTCATGCCCGAAAACGTCGCCGTGCACGGCATGGTTATCCACCCCACCACCGGCAAACTGACCGTCGTCGTCAACGGCAAAAACGAATGCCCCATCAAACCCTAACCTTTCAGACGGCCTCAAACACATGAAAAAAATAGGACTTTTCGGCGGCACCTTCGACCCTATCCACAACGGACACATCCACATCGCCCGCGCCTTCGCCGATGAACTAGCGCTCGACATGGTCGTCTTCCTCCCCGCAGGCAACCCCTACCACAAAAAAGAAGAACAAACCCGCACCGACGCCCGACACCGCCTCGCCATGACCGAACTGGCCATCAGCGACGACCCGCGCTTTGCCGCCAGCGACTGCGACATCATCAGAGAAGGCGCCACCTACACCTTCGATACCGTACAGATTTTCCGCCAGCAATTTCCATCCGCACAACTCTGGTGGCTGCTCGGCAGCGACAGCCTGCTCCAGCTCCACACTTGGAAAAAATGGCAAACCCTCGTCAACCAAACCCACATCGCCGTCGCCGCCCGTGAAGGCGACAACATCGCCCAAGCCCCGCGCGAACTGCACGGCTGGATAGGCAGCGCCCTGCAAAACGGCAGCCTGCACCTGCTGCAAACCCCCATGTACAACATCAGCTCCACCGAAATCCGCCGCCGCATCCGCAACGGCGAACCGGTCAGCGGCCTCATCGACCCCCGCGTCGAAAATTACATTGCCCGAAACCACCTTTACCGTTAACCTTGCCCCTTTATCGACCCCATAACAATCAGACAACCGCCACAGGCCGTCTGAAACACCTTAAAACAGGAAAACCTATGAACGAACAAGAACTGCAAGACCTGCAAAAAATGGTCGACATCGCCGTCAATGCCCTAGAAGACATCAAAGGCAAAGACATCGTCGTCCTCGAAACCCAAGAAAAAACCTCACTGTTTGCCCGCATGATCATCGCCAGCGGCGACAGCAACCGCCAAGTCAAAGCACTCGCCAACAACGTCGCCGTCGACTTAAAAGAAGCCGGCTTCGAAATCATCGGCAGCGAAGGCCAAGACAGCGGAGAATGGGCGCTGGTAGATGCCGGCGACTTAGTCGTACACGTTATGCTGCCCGCCGTACGCGACTTCTACGACATCGACACCCTATGGGGCGGCGAAAAACCCTCATTCCACGCCGGCGCACAAAAACCGTGGCACGCAGCAGACAACTAACCGCAACACCCCACCCGATTTCTTTTCCAAAAGAAATGAATTAGATAGACACATACGCCCAATTTCCCTCACACAGAGGCTTGACGGATAAACAGACTGTCGGTATAGTTCGGCTTTCTCGTCGGGGCGTAGCGCAGTCTGGTTAGCGCACCTGTTTTGGGAACAGGGGGTCGTGAGTTCGAATCCCACCGCCCCGACCAGTTTTCAGTTTCCTGCGAGTAGCCCGATATATTCAGGCGCGAAACCGCAACGCGCCCGTAGCTCAACCGGATAGAGCACCCGCCTTCTAAGCGGGCGGTTACAGGTTCGATTCCTGTCGGGCGTGCCAAGTTTTTATTGCGGTGGCTGTAGCTCAGTTGGTAGAGCCCCGGATTGTGATTCCGGTTGTCGTGGGTTCGAGCCCCATCAGCCACCCCAAACACCGAAACCCGTGTATGAAACCATACACGGGTTTTTCATTGCCTTTTCATTACCAATATCTATATTTCCACTAACGGAATCTACCTCAAACATTAGCACAAAACATTCACCCCCAAACCTCAACAGGAAAATGCGCAACCAAAATCACAAGCACATTCGCAATCACTCCCATCAGCTTCTGTTTTCTGCCCAGCATCCACTTATTTACGCTACAATAAACAATTCAGGACCTTCACAATACACCCTTATTTTCGATGAAATGCCCTTTCTGCCATCACCCTAACACCCAAGTGACCGACTCGCGGCTTTTGGAAGAAACCAACAGCATCCGCCGCCGCCGCCGTTGCCCTTCATGCGGGCAGCGTTTCGGTACATTTGAAACCGTAGAGATGCGGATGCCGCAAATCATCAAAAGCACAGGCGCGCGCGTACCATTCAATCCCCACAAACTGCGCACCAGCCTAGAACGCGCCCTGCACAAACGCCCGATTGACGCCGAAACCATCGACGATACCGTTGCATTAATCGAACAACGCTTATACAGCCTCGGGCACAAAGAAGTGTCGTCCCAACTCGTCGGCGAAATGGCCATGGAAGAGCTGGCTAAAATCGACCAAGTAGCCTATGTGCGCTTTGCCTCTGTTTATAAAAGCTTCAACGACGTATCCGAGTTCACACAAGCCATCGCCACGCTTCCGAAAGAAGGTAAGTAACTTTATTTTTGATATGAAATTATGAAATAAAGAAAAAACCACAGACAAGGCAAGTAGTACGAGATTAGATTGACTCCAGCACTTTATGAAGTTTATACAATCGTTTCCTTTGTATTCCGCAATAAAATTCACTTTATTGACCACAGAAATCCTACTTTTGGAAATACGGCTAATGTGGAATCGCCGATAAATCCCCGGCCGGCTTAGTTGGCGTCATATTCAAGATTCTATCTGCCGATTTAATTGTTTCTTTTCTATGAGCCACCATAATTTTGGTAATTTTAAGCTCTTTCAAATTTTCATTTATTGCTTTTTCATTGTTTATGTCCAAACGGCCGGCAGCTTCAAGCGGCTTAATTCATCCATGTCCAAACGTAAAGCACGGGATGAGACCTTTGCAAACCCCTCAGATGTGGATGCAGTTCAAGGCGTAGCAGCACAGCGGGTGCAGACATATCATAAGATAGCCAAACGAGCGAGCAGCGCACAACGCAGAAATGCGCCGCAGATGGGGGTTTTGCAAAGGTCTCGGGATGTCAGGTTCAAATCATGGGCAAAGCGCACAATATGGGCAAGGTTTGCCCCTTTGAGCGACAACGAATACTTCTGCCGCAGCGTTCTCAAATCGGTTTGGCAGCCGTGATAACCCAAAACAGCTGCCAAATATGCCAACCTTCATTCAGCCACCTCGGTTTGCAGCACCACCGGCAGCCTTTTATTGAAACCGAAAGACAAACGGTTTAAATAATCCATAACACCCCGCCTTGAAATATACCTAAAAATACCGTCTGAAATGTTCAGATGGCCTCATCGCTTCGATACGGTTACTACGCCAGCCATTTCCATTTCGCCGTGCGCTTTACCATATGATAAGCCAGCCCCATCGACCATGAAAAAACAAAGCTTTCCACCCAGATGGCATCAATGGAATGCGCCGCGAACCAATCAGATAAAAAACGGTCGGCAATGTAATATTGCAAGCGCATCAAGATAAACATAAGGAAAACAAATAAAAAAAATTGCCGCCAGTTATTCATTTACCGCCTCTTCTTTCCTGTCGCGAATATCCCAAATACTTTAATGCCGCTTACCCCAGATACTGTACAGCGGCTCAAGCACCCACTCGTAAAGCTTTTTACGCTCGTGCAGAATATCTGCCTCCAACACCATGCCGATTTGCAGCGGCTTTTCTTCCCCGTATGCCTTAACCGTTTGCTTGGCCGGCTTTACCTTCACCCAATAAGCAGTCTCGTTTACCAATGCCGGATTGGAAAAAATCAAGCCCAAACCCGCCAACTGCCGTATTCGCCGAAACGATTCTGCTCTCGGCATGGCCGAACTTCTGATAAGGGAAAGCCTGATAGCGCAACACCACTTTGCCGGTCCAACGCTGCTTCTTCTCCACTAAAACTTCGGGGCGGAAAAAAGAATCACCCATACCGCCGCATTCCCCACGTTCGACCAAACATACTCTTTACGCACACCTTAAATAAAATCTTAAATAATAGTACTTTCCGATACACATTATTTTCAGGCGGCCTTTGTTTTGAGGCCGTCTGAAAATAACCAAACGGCAACTCTTGCTATTTACACCCAAACCGAAACAACCGTCCGCATTCCAATCAATGCCTATAATTCCTCCGCTTGCGGAAATCGACAAACACATATACAAGCAGCATGACGATTGCAGCCGCAATAACCGCCAAAACACCGGCCGAAGTTTCATTTCTCACTTCTTCCACCGCAATCATGGCTGTTAAAAGCGACAACAATAAGAATACAAGCAGATATTTCACTATCAAAAAAGCTTTTTCCAGCCTGCTGCCGACCATAATCTTTGAAAAAACCGCTTTCTCGAAACAATGTATATCCACCCAAGCAAGCAGCCCGCCGAGCAGCAACAAGCCGAGAGCCTCCGTATCATGAAAAACAATAACCGATACGGCAAGATATACCCCAATCGAAATATAAACGGCTCTTACGAGATACAACCACTTCTTATCCATATTTTCCACCTATTTCCTTTCCGTATTTCCCATACCGTTTTTGAAACCGTTCAAATACTGTCTGAAGCATCAGCAAGACTTCTCCTAATCAACCCTAGCCGTTTTATAAATTAGGTCTGCCTTTTTCAGACGGCCTTCATACTCAGGCCGTCTGAAAAACAAAATTCCCTTACGCTTACAGCAATTATTTTGTTTTATTTTTATTGCCGAAAACCCAGTTGAACGCCACGATTGCGGAAAAAAAGTGAATTCCGCCAACGCCTATATCCGAATCAGGCGGTATATCAAACCATGAATAAATATATATTTTCAAAAGAAATTTCAGCGGAATAGCAAGGGCAAAAAATACCGCAGCCGCCAAGCAGAGCTGTCCCGCCAACTTCATCAATTTCTGCATCAACATACCCGCCTTTCTTTATGGTTCTTTTTTAAATAAACATACAGGTAATACAGTAATACCGACAGAAAACCGCTTATGCCGTTTCTGCTTAAAGAAAAATGCTTACTTACAGGTATGCCGTCAAATCCGGTCAACCAATACAGCAAATCAAACAGACAAGGCATGCCGATGCCGATGCCGATAAACAATAATACCTTCCAATGTTTATATAGATTTTTAATGTTTAATTGCACGGCAATATCCTTTCATGCCTGATTTCTCCATACACAGTTAATTCACTTAATTTTAATAACACAACCGTCATACTCGGGCTTGACCCGAGTATCACCCAAACTTGCCGAAATTCAAGATACTCGGGTCAAGCCCGAGTATGACGAGTGTACTATTTTTAAGTTGATTGACTATAGTCGGCAGCATTTATCCCGTTTCAAGTTTACTTTTTGCATTTCAAAATAACGAAAAACACAATATTTGCAATCAATGCGCCGACGGCACTCGACAAACCCGCTCTACCTAATACTATGCCCTTATCGACAGAAATATCCTGAATATCAAACCAATAAAATACCAAGCCGCTTAAGGGTTGAAAAACAATGATTAAAACCAAAAGCAACTTCCAGTGCTTGAGCATATTGTTTAAATTGATTTGCATAGACATCCTTTCATAATATTACCCCGCTCCAACCCAACTTGTTTATCAGCCTGTTTTCAGACGGCCTTAGAATCAAGGCCGTCTGAAAATGCTGGAAAATAAGACGGAGCTATTTCATTCATAAAATAAGCTGCTTATCCTCCATAGTTACTTCCTGATTGATCATCGCCATTATTTCCTGACCTATCATGATAAAAGTAAACCAAATAAAAACTTCATTGTTTTGCCTTTGATAATAAACCCTGCTTTCAGACGGCATCTTTGCAAGTTCGAAAACCATAAACTATGGCGGATGAAACGGATAAAGTGGAATCGATAAAATAAAGGAATGGCAGGATATCTTTTGCCGTGGCAACAATATTTCAACAATAACCAATATTTCAACTATATTTGCAAGATACCCTACCGGCTTGTCCGCCAACGGCTTAAAAATTTGATATACTTAGAATCATTTTTTGCTAACACATACGGAATTTGACCAATGAAATTATCTGTTTTTACTTTGGCTGCCATCACCTCCATCGGCTTGGCCGCATGCAGCCAACAAGTTGAAACTTCAGTTCCTGCTTCCTCTGCAACTGCTTCCGCCCCTGCCGTCGAAAAACAATTACAAACCCTCACCGGCAAAGACGGCAAAGTAAGCGTTGTGATTCAAGGCAGCAGCTTTGAAGATGCTTCGCAAGACCCCAATGCACTCCCCGAAGGTATTACGGCGGAAGAGCTGACGCTGCTCCAACGCGACAACAACAGTGATATCACGTTATACGTTGTGAATCTCGGCACACCCAAAACCGATGCCAAAAGCTATTTCTCCAACCTGAAAACTGCATTGGAATCCACCCAAGGTTTGACCGAAGTGCAAGTCGGCGCCGCCACCGACACCCGCATGAATTACCGCTTTGCCCAAAACGACAACCAAGGCAATCTGCTGCGCGAGAGCTGCATTTCGATTTACGAAACCAATCTCTACAACGTCTGCGCCAGCAGCCCCACCGCTTCTGCGGAATCTTTGGCTGCCGTATTGAAAGAAGTGAATTTGGTTAAATAAACCGTCGTATCTTGCGGACGTTTAACGCTTAAGGCCGTCTGAAAAATGTTTGACGCAAACGATATACACATGATGCAAAACGCCCTCGCCCTCGCATGGCAAGGGCGTTTTTCAACATCACCCAATCCGCGCGTGGGCTGCGTGATTGCTCACGGCAGCCAAATTGTCGGACAAGGCTTCCACGTTCGTGTCGGAGAGCCGCACGCCGAAGTACATGCTTTGCGGCAAGCCGGCGCGATGGCACAAGGGGCAACAGCTTATGTAACGCTCGAACCGTGCAGCCACTACGGCCGCACACCGCCTTGCGCCAAAGCATTGATCGAATCGGGCGTATCGCGCGTGGTTGCTGCCATGACCGACCCCAACCCTCTGGTTGCAGGCAAAGGCTTGGCCATGCTGGAAGCGGCAGGCATCCGCACGCAAAGCGGTCTGCTCGAACAAGAAGCACGCGAACTGAACCGCGGTTTTCTTTCTCGTATCGAACGCGGCCGCCCGTTTGTACGCTTGAAATGTGCCGCCAGCCTTGATAGTAAAACCGCACTTTCAGACGGCCAAAGCCAATGGATCACCGGCGAAGAAGCCCGTGCCGACGTGCAGATACTCCGCGCAGAAAGTTGTGCCGTGATTACAGGCGTCGGCACGGTACGCGCCGACAATCCGCAACTCAACGTGCGCCGCTTCCCCACCCTGCGCCAACCTGCCCGCGTGATACTCGACAGCCGTCTGCAAACACCGCTCGACAGCAAGCTGATTCAAGACAGCGGCAGCCCGACTTTGATTGCCACCTTATCCAACAATGAAACTTTATTACAAAAATACACAAACCACACACATGTGCAAATCTTGAGGCCGTCTGAAAACAATGGCCGCATCGATCTGCATCATTTGTTGGCTTTATTGGCCGGGCAAGGCTATGGAGAAGTGATGGTGGAAGCCGGTGCTACACTGGCAGGCGCTTTCTTAGAAGCAGATTTGGTGGACGAAATCGTTTTGTATCAAGCCCCAAAAATACTCGGAAATCAGGCGCGGAGTTTATTTGACTTGAAAGAAAACGAGCAGGTTTTACACCACGCAAGCCGCTGGAAAATCATTTCATCCGAAATCATCGGCAGCGACATGAAAATGGTTTTGAAAATATAACTTATCTTATTGTAAATAATTTAAAATATAAGCCGATTAGTCTATAAACTTATATTTGAGATGAAAATTTTTGTAAACGGAATATGTAGCTATGCTTTTTTAATCTGCTTCCGAAGATAAAATCGGGATACGCCCACACTATTCTCCGTATATTACCAAGTAATCTTATTACTATTTTATTCAAGCATTTATTGAATCCCGTTTCTCCCGGCACATTTCTTATGCACGGGAGATTATTTTTATCTGCTTTCTTAGCATTCTTTATGGCGGCATCCGTATTTGTTGCCGTTATGTAAACTTTGCCCGGCGGCAAAAGATGTCGTGAAACCGATTAAATTTAATTTAGTCTCAATAAGCAATCTTTCTTTAATGTATGCCTTGATAAATTCAATCGGCATTGCATAATCCATTCCATCATCTTTACTAGAGACTATCTATGAAAAATACCACCATTCAGAAATTTGCCGATAAAACCGCCAAGATCGGTATTGTCGGCTTGGGTTATGTCGGCCTGCCGCTGATGTTGCGCTATGTCGATATCGGTTATCAAGTCTTAGGCTTTGATATTGATGAAGAAAAAGTAGAAAAACTGAACAACGGCGAGAGTTATATCGAGCATATTCCCGCCGGCAAAATTGCCGACGCGCGTAAAAACCTGTTTGAAGCCACCACCGATTTCACGCGTATCGGCGAAGTGGAAGCCGTGATTTTGTGCGTACCCACACCGCTCAACAAATACCGCGAACCGGACATGAGCTTCGTGATCGATACCACCGATGCGGTGAAACCTTATCTGCGCGCCGGTCAGGTATTGTCTTTGGAATCCACCACTTACCCCGGCACCACCGAAGAAGAGCTGCTGCCCCGCATCGAAGAAGGCGGCCTGAAAGTGGGCGAAAACGTATTCTTGGTTTACTCGCCCGAACGCGAAGACCCGGGCAATCCCGATTTTGAAACCCGCACCATTCCGAAAGTAATCGGCGGTCACACGCCTGCGTGTTTGGAAGTGGGTATCGCGCTTTACCAGCCCGCTATCGATAAAGTAGTGCCCGTCAGCTCCACCAAAGCGGCCGAGCTGACCAAACTGCTGGAAAACATCCACCGAGCCGTTAACATCGGCTTGGTTAACGAAATGAAAGTCGTGGCCGACAAAATGGACATCGATATCCACGAAGTCATCAATGCCGCGGCCACCAAACCGTTCGGCTTCGTTGCCTACTACCCCGGCCCGGGCTTGGGTGGCCACTGTATCCCCATCGATCCGTTCTACCTGACTTGGAAAGCCCGCGAATACGGCGTGAACACCCGTTTCATTGAATTGGCTGGCGAAGTAAACTCAGGTATGCCCGAATATGTGGTCAACAAAACCGCATTGGCGCTCAACGACCACCACCGCTCGATCAAAGGCAGCAAAATCTTGGTATTGGGTATTTCCTACAAGAAAAACGTGGACGACATGCGTGAAAGCCCGTCGGTAGAAATTATGGAATTGCTGCGCGATTTGGGCGCAGAAGTGGCATACTGCGACCCGCATGTGCCGGTGTTCCCGAAAATGCGCGAACACAAATTCGATTTGAAGAGCGAACCTTTCACCGCTGAAAACATTGCCCGCTTCGATTGCGTGGTGCTGACAACCGACCACGACAAATTCGATTACGACTTAATCAAACAGCACGCCAAATTGATTATCGACACACGCGGTAAATATTTGGGCAAATCCGATAACGTTGTTAAAGCATAAAGAGGCCGTCTGAATATGTTTGAAACCATCAAAGACCGTAAAATCAAATTTGCATTGGTCGGCTGCGGCCGCATTGCCAACAACCATTTCGGTTCGTTCGAAGCCTTGAAAGACCAATGCGAAATCGTCGGCGTGTGCGACATCGACCCCGCCAATCTACAAGCTGCCGTCGAGCGCACGGGTGCCAAAGGCTATGCTTCTTATACGGAAATGCTGGCAGACACCGATGCCGACATTATCGTGCTCACCTCGCCCTCCGGCCTGCACCCCGACCAAGCCGTGCAGGCTTTGGAAGCGGGTTTTCATGTGGTTACCGAAAAACCGATGGCCACCCGCCTGCACGACGGCGAACGCATGGTCAAAGCGGCCGACAAAGCCGGCAAACGCCTGTTTGTGGTGAAACAAAACCGCTTGAACGCCACTTTGCAGATGCTCAAACGCGCCGTAACCGAAAAACGCTTCGGCAAAATCTGCATGGTGCATTTGAATGTATTTTGGACGCGCCCGCAGTCTTATTACGACCAAGGCGGCGGCTGGCGCGGCACCTGGGAGCTGGACGGCGGCGCGTTTATGAATCAGGCCAGCCATTATGTCGATTTGATGGAATGGCTGATCGGCCCGGTGCAGGACGTGCAGGCGATGATTTCCACCCACCGCGACATCGAAGCGGAAGACACCGGCGTAATGAACATCCGCTGGCGCAACGGTGCGCTCGGCTCGATGGCCGTAACCATGTGCACTTACCCGAAAAACCTCGAAGGCTCGATTACCATTTTGGGCGAAACCGGCACGGTGCGCATCGGCGGCATGGCGGTGAACGAAATTCAGGAATGGAACTTTGCCGATTCGCGCGATTACGACCAGCAAGTGAAAACCGCCAACTACGAAACCACCTCGGTTTACGGTTTCGGCCATCCGCTCTATTACCGCAATGTGATCGACGTGATGCGCGGCGAAGCCGAACCGATTACCGACGGCCGCGAAGGATTGAAATCGCTGGAGCTGCTGATTGCCGCCTATCTCTCCGCCCGCGACAACAAAACCGTATCGCTGCCTTTGGTTTACTGATAAAGGCCGTCTGAAATGAAGATTGCAGTAGCAGGCGCAGGCATAGTCGGAGCGTGTACCGCTTGGGCTGCGGCACGGCGCGGACACAGCGTGGTGCTGTTTGAACAGCATACCGCCATGGCACACACCAGCCGATCGTCTTCCAAGCTGCTGCACGGCGGGTTGCGCTATCTCGAAACCGGCCAGTTTGCGCTGGTTAAAAAAGCCCTGCACGCCCGCCGCTTTTGGCTGGAACAGGCTCCGCACCTGTGCAGGCCGTTGGAGCTGCTGTTCCCGATTTACGCAGGCACGCTCCGCCCCAAATGGCAAATCGGCATCGGCACCAAACTCTACGATTTTCTTGCGGCGGGCAGCGGCTTTCCCCGCAGCTCGTGGCTGAATAAAACGGAAGTGCTGAACCGCTGCCCCGCCCTGCTTTCAGACGGCCTCAAGGGTGCGTTTTCCTTTTACGATGCCCAAATGGACGATTTCGCGCTTGGACAATGGGTGGTCGGCCAATGCCGTGATTTGGGCGTGGAAGTAGTCGAACACCGCAAAATCGAAACATTCGACAGCCTCGCCGGTTTCGACCGCATCGTCAACGCCACCGGCCCGTGGGCGATGGAACTGCGCGCACAACAAGGCGGCTCTCCCGCCTATACCATAGATTGGGTGCGCGGCAGCCATATCTTTACCGACCGCGAATGCACGCAGGCTTTGATGCTGCCGATTCCGCAGGAAAAACGGATTTTCTTCGTGCTGCCTTATCAGGGCAAAACCTTAATCGGCACCACTGAAGTCCGCCAACACCACCCCGAAGCGGAGAGGCCGTCTGAAGAAGAAACCGATTACCTGCTGGCCGCCTACAATGCCTATCACAGCGAAAAGCTCACGACACAAGACATCAGCGGCAGCTTTTCCGGCGTGCGCCCTTTGTTGAAAAGTGCCGCCAATCCCAGCGATGCTACCCGCGAATGGGCGTTCGAGCGCGTGGGCAATGTGCTGCACATCTACGGCGGCAAGTGGACGACCGCACAAATACAGGGCGAAGCCGCTTTGGAGGAATTATTGAAATGACCGACTACACCGTACACCCTTCCGCCATCGTTGACGACGGCGCGAAAATCGGCGCAGGCAGCCGCATCTGGCATTTCGTGCATATCTGCGGCGGAGCCGTTATCGGCAAAAACTGCTCGTTCGGGCAAAATGTTTTTGTGGGCAACCGCGTAACCATCGGCGACAACTGCAAAATCCAAAACAACGTATCTGTGTACGACAACGTGCATCTCGAAGAAGGCGTATTCTGCGGCCCCAGCATGGTGTTTACCAATGTGTACAACCCGCGCTCGCTGATCGAACGCAAAAGCGAATACCGCGACACGCTGGTTAAAAAAGGCGCGACTTTGGGCGCAAACTGCACCATCGTGTGCGGCATCACCATCGGCCGTTTCGCCTTTATCGGCGCGGGTGCAGTGGTGAACAAAGACGTGCCCGATTACGCCCTGATGGTCGGCGTGCCCGCCCGCCAAATCGGTTGGATGAGCGAATACGGCGAACAGCTCGACCTGCCCGTGCACGGCAGCGGCAAAGCAAGCTGTTCCCACACCGGAGCCGTTTATACGCTTTCAGACGGCCTCTTAACCAAATCAGAATAATATTAAGGAAACCATCATGCAATTTATCGACCTCGCCGCACAACAAGCCCGAATCAAAGACCAAATCGATGCCAACATCCAAAAAGTGCTGGCACACGGCGGCTATATCCTCGGCCCCGAAGTCGCCGAATTGGAAGAACAGCTCAAAGCCTATTGCGGCGCACAATACTGCATTACCTGCGCCAACGGTACCGACGCACTGCAAATCGCGCTGATGGCCTTGGGCGTGCAGGCCGGCGACGAAGTGATTACCCCCGGCTTTACCTACATCGCCACCGCCGAAACCGTGGCCCTGCTCGGTGCCAAACCCGTGTATGTCGATATCGACGAGAAAACCTACAATATCGACCCCGCCCAAATCGAAGCGGCCATCACCGACAAAACCAAAGCTATCATTCCCGTATCGCTCTACGGCCAATGCGCCGATTACGACGCCATTAACGCCATCGCCGCCAAACACAAGCTGCCGGTGATCGAAGATGCCGCCCAAAGTTTCGGTGCCACCTACAAAGGCAGAAAATCGGGCAACTTAACCACCATCGCCTGCACCAGCTTTTTCCCCAGCAAACCTCTGGGCTGCTACGGCGACGGCGGAGCGGTTTTCACCAACGATGAAACGCTGGCCACCGTTATCCGACAGATTGCCCGCCACGGCCAAGACCGCCGCTATCATCATATCCGCGTGGGCGTAAACAGCCGTTTGGATACGCTGCAAGCCGCCATCCTGCTGCCGAAACTGGCGATTCTCGAAGAAGAAATGCAGTTGCGCCAACAAGTTGCTGCCATGTATGCCGAAGCCCTGCAAGATGCGGGCATCGATGTGCCGTTTATCGAAGCACACAACCGCAGCGCCTATGCCCAATACACCATCCGCGTGAAAAACCGCGATGCCGTTCAGACGGCCTTGAAAGAAGCGGGCATTCCCACCGCCGTGCATTACCCGATTCCGCTGAACAAACAGCCCGCCGTCGCCAGCGATGCCGTGCTGCCGGTGGGCGACTTGGTGGCGCAGGAAGTGATGAGCCTGCCGATGCACCCGTATATGACGCACAAGCAAGTGCGGCAGGTGGCAGACGCACTCAAAGCCACCCTTTGACTGTTTTTCTTTTCAGACGGCCTCTCCGCTGTGTGGGAGGCCGTCTGAAAACATATTCGTATGAACATAAAAAAACTTTTAGGCTACGCACTCGGCCCGCTGGGCAGTGCCGCCATCGGTATCGTTTCGCTGCCTCTGATTTCATGGTATTTCCCCGCCGAAGACATCGGCCGCATCGTGCTGCTGCAAACCGTGTCGGCACTCACGCTCACGCTGATGGGCTTGGGCTTGGATCAATCTTATATCCGCGAATACCATGCGGCCGAAAACAAAGCGGCGTTGTTTAAAGCCGTGATTGCGCTGCCGGTTGCACTCACCGCATTGTTTGCCGCCGCCATCGGCTTGGGGCGGTTATCGTGGCCGTCTGAAAAAGTGTTCGACATCAACAGCAGCACCCTGGGACTGTTGTGCCTGCTTTTTTTCGGCGCATCGTTGCTGTCGCGCTATTTCGCGTTGATTTTGCGGATGAAAGAACGCTCGTTTGCCTTTTCGTTCAGCCAGCTCACACCCAAAGTGCTGATTTTGCTTTTAGTGTTGGTATATGTGGCGGCAGGCTTGCCTAAAGACACTTTCACGCTGGTGGCGGCTTATGTGGCGGCGCAAGTGCTTACCGTAGGCGTGCTGGCCGCCCAAACACGCGGCGAATTGGCCGCTGCCGCCCGTGCGCCGTTTTCCGCACCGCTGCTGAAAGAAAGCCTGCATTACGGCGTGCCGCTGGCTTTGGGCGGGTTGGCGTATTGGGGTTTTACTTCGATAGACCGCTTTCTGCTCAAGTCGTTAGGCGGCTTGTCGGAACTGGGGGTTTACTCGATGGCCGTCAGTTTTGGAGCGATTGCTTTAATCTTTCAGAATATTTTTTCGGTTATTTGGGCACCGATGGTATTTAAATGGGTCAAAGAAAATATCCATTTGGATAAAATCGGCGGCATCACCGAATCCATGACCGATCTGATTGCCGCTTTAATCTGCATCGTAGGCATCTGCTCGCCGATGGTCACTTGGATACTGCCGGAAAAATACGCACCGGTGCAGTTTATCCTGCTGTCGAGCATGCTGTTTCCGCTGCTCTACACGCTTACCGAAGTAACCGGCATCGGCATCAACGTGAGCAAGAAAACGTGGCTGATTACCGTGTTTTCGCTCGTTGCCCTGCTGTGCAACCTGAGCCTGCTCTACTGGCTCGTTCCCCTGCTCGGTGCGCGGGGTGCGGCAATGGCGACCGCCGTATCGTTTTGGGTGTTTTCGGTGTTGAAGTCGGAAGCGTCGATACGCCTGTGGCTGCCGCTGCCGCGCGCAAAAATATACGGAAGCACATTTTTATGCTTGGCTGCCTGCCTGAGTTATACCTACTACGGCAACAGCAGCAACTACTACTTCTTCGCCCTGTTTTGGCTGGCGGTATTGGTGTTTTTATACCTGAAACACCGTTCTGCCTTGCATCAGGCGGCCACGCAGATTAAAGGCCGTCTGAAACGCACCACGGCGGTTTGAGGCAGCATTGCGCTTACTTACGTTCGATAAGATTAAATAATAAGGCAACACAAAATGCATGTTTTGATTATTCCATCTTGGTATCCCTCGTCACCGACCGATATCAACGGCATTTTCTTCCGCCAACAGGCGCACGCTTTACAGCGCGCCGGTTTGAAAGTGGGCGTGATCGCGCCGGTGTTCCGCTCATTGCGCGGCGAACCGGCTTCCATTGTGACCGGCGGCTACGGCCAACGCTACCATCTCGACGAAGGTATTCCAACTTATCTGCACAAAAGCATGTATTTCTTTCCCCACACCCGGCTCGACCGCCTGCGGTGGCTGAACGCGGGGATGAGATTGTTCCGCCGTTATGTGCGCGAAAACGGCCTCCCCGACATCTTGCACGCACACAGTATGAATCACGCCGGCATTTTGGCGCATAAAATCCATCAAACCACAGGCATTCCCTATGTTCTGACTGAACACAGCTCCGCCCTCGCCCTTAACCGTACGCGCAAATGGCAGCGCAAAGGCATGCGGGAATCAGCGAAACAATGTGCGGCCCGCATCGCCGTAAGCCACGATTTCTGCCGCCTGCTGGAAAAGGAATATTCGGGATTGAATTGGCAATATATCCCCAACATTCTGCCCGCGAAATTCTTTCAGTCGTTTCATTTAGACGGCAAACCGAAAAACCAAGATTTTACCTTCTGTTCCGTAGCCAATTTAAAACGCAACAAGGGCTTTGACATTTTGCTGCCTGCCTTTGCAGACGCACTGAAAAAACACCCGAATCTGAAATTGAAAATCGGCGGCAGCGGTTTATTTGAGGCACAACTGCACAAAATGACCGAAGAGCTGGGCATCGGCCATGCGGTTACGTTTCTCGGCAAGCTGCAAAACGAAGAAGTGCTGGATTTGATGCGCAGCAGCGATGCCTTTGTACTCTCCAGCCGCTATGAAACTTTCGGCGTTGTCTTTATTGAAGCGTTGTCGCAAGGTTTGCCGGTGGTCGCCACCCGCTGCGGCGGCCCGAATGCACTTATCACGCCGGAAAAAGGCTTGTTGGTGCCGACTGAAAATCAAGAAGCTTTGGCAGAAGCATTGGTCTCTCTGTATGAAAACCGCCACCGCTACGATCCTGAAGCTTTGCGGAAGAGTTGCCTTGAAGAATTTGGCGAACAGAGCGTTGTCCGACAAATTATTGAACAATACCGCCGCGTTCTCAATCACACGCAAACGGAATAACAGGTATGAAAGTTAAAAATATCCATTTATACAGCCTGTTGGTTTACGGCATGTTGGGCGCCTATATGATCGGCCCTTCTTTATCGTATAAATTCGGCATACAGCGTATCGACAACTTCCTGACGATACTGTTTATTGCCCTCACTTTGCTAATTGCCCTGCTGGAAAGCAAACGCTTCCCGTCCCGTATTGCCCTACTGCTGGGCAGTTTGACGGTCATGACAGCATGGAGCGCCCTGCATTTTGGCATTTCTTTCATCAGTGGGACCCAATTTATCGATTTGATGTTTTTCATCTCGATTCCCTGCTTTTTCTACCTGCTTTATCTGATTATTTCGCGCACGGAACATCCGTTGCGGTTTGTCCGCAATTTAATCATATTTTTTTCCGCATTCATCTGTATCCCGCCTTTTATCGAAATCGGTGCAGGCATGCAGTTTGTAACCGCCGCGGAAGAGCTGGCCATCGAAGCCGGTGCAGTAAAAGGCTTGTTTTTCAACCCCAATAACTTGGCCACTACTGCCGTGTGCTTAGCTCCCGCGGTGCTGATGTTTTTCAATTTCGAAGCAGAAAACCGCAAACAGGTTTTGGCAGGTTGGGGCCTGTATCTGCTGTTGGGCATCATTATTTTCGCCAGCGCATCCCGTACCGCCATCGCCTGCTATGTATTGCTCACTTTGCTGGCGCTGATGTACCGTAAAAACGGTTTGGCTACGCTGCTTTCCGTTGTAGCGGTTTACTTGGTATTTGCCATGATTCCTTCCGAAGCCATACAAAACTTCTTGCTGTCGTTAAACAGCAATGAATTTTTAGAGCGCTTTTCCAGCCGCGTTTACCTGTTTTTATATGATTTCGAGAGTGACAGCTCCGTCTCTTCCCGCCAAGAAATTTACAATCATTTTTTAAACAACTTCCCTTTACTCATTACCGGTTACGGCCCGAAAAACTTTGCCGAATTTTTCGGCGGCCATCTCAGCAGCAGCTTGGGCTTTGAAAACCCGCACAGCTTCATCGTCGAGCTATATCTGGGCTTCGGTATCGTTTCCTTACTCGGTTTCGTCTACTATGTGGCTGGCTACATAGGCACCTTTGCCTTTGCCCAACGGTTTGACTCCAGATTTCGTGTGTTTGCCCTAAGCGCAATGGCGGTATTTTTGATCGGCGGTTTTATTCCTTCTTCGATATTAAGGCTTCCTTTCGTGTGGCTGCCCTGTTTCCTGATTGCCATCTATGCCTTGTGCGTTAAATTGCCGCAAACCTTTCAGACGGCCTCATGGTCAAAACACTTGCAACGCACCCGATAACAACAAACTAAACACAACAAAAAGCATAAGCGACAGTTTGTGACCAACCTATTCCGGCCTTTTGAAGCCTAATGGTTTTGCCGATTGGATATTTTTAATTTTATTTGCACTGCCCGTTAGATTTTTAACACCCTCAATCTGTCGAAAATCGATTAAGGGAATATTTATCTACATATATTTAGAGCCATGAAAATTATTATTACCACTTCAATGAGCGGACTGGGCGGAACGGAGCATGCTGCGTTCCGTTTGGGCAAACTGCTGTTAGATCACGGCCATACCGTTATTTTGGCGTCTTCAGACGGCCCTTTGGTCAAAGATGCCCAAGCGGCCGGCATGAAGTGGTACGACATCGATTTTTACAGCGGCAAATTAGGTTATCTGAAAGGCATGGCAGCCTACATCCGCATGCTGAAACAAGAACAGCCCGACGTGATTCACTGCCAAATGGCGCGCATTGTGCCTGCCTGCGCTGTTGCCGCAAAAATGGCTTCACCTAGAACCAAAGTGTTCTATCACGCCCGCGGGCTGGATCCGGAAACTTATCCGAAAATCGCCAAATTGTTCGACAAACTCGGCGTATATATCATCGGCAACTGCAAGCATGAGCGCAAAAAGTTGATCCGTCACGGCTTTCCCGCCTCGCGCATCGCCTATACCTACAATGCACTGCCCGTCCGCGGCACTATTCTCGACAAAAAGCCTAAAGATTATGTGATGCTGGGCACTTTATCGCGCTTGAGCAAAACACGTGCCGTTCATTTGGTGCTCGACATCACTAAAGCATTAATCGACCGCGGCCTGCCTGTGCGTTTATCAATAGCCGGTATCGGCGAAGAAACCGACAGCCTCAAAGCCCAAGCCCAAGCATTGGGCATTGCCGACAAAGTCAGTTTTCTCGGCGGCGTGCGCGATTTGCCTGCTTACTTCCAAGAAGTCGATATTCTGCTCAACACACCGATACTCATCGGCGACCACGGTGCCGGCGTAGGTAACAATATCTTAGAAGCCGGTTTGTACGAAACTCCGGTTGTGACCTACGATGGGGCGGGTATTTCGGAAATGGTGGTGGACGGCGAAACCAGCTACTGCGTTCCCACTGAAAACCAAGAGCGGTTTATCGCCGCAGTGGAAACATTGGTCAACGATGCCGCATTACGCAGCAAAATGGGTAAAGCTCTTCACGACAGAGTAACCGCCTTGTGTTCAGACGAAGAAATCTACCGCACCACCATCGCCGCCTATAATCTCTAAACACGGGGGAGCCGTCATGAAAATCGCTATTGTCGCACCTTACTGTTCACTGCCGGGGGAACCCAACTTCAACCGTTTTTGGTATTTGGCCGTATTGTTGTCGCAGTCGCACGATGTGCTGCTGCTGACCAGCAACTTCAAACATATGAACAAATCTTTCAGACGGCCTGAAATGGCAGAAGAGTCTTCTCAAGGCCGTCTGAAAGTCAAGCTCCTGCGGGAGAGCGGCTACACCAAAAACGTTTCCATTGCGCGCGTGCAAAGCCATCACGTTTTGGTTAAAGATTTCGAGCAATGGCTGGAACACTGCCGCCCCGGCGAGTGGGACGTGGTGTATTCCGCCTATCCGCTGATTGCCACCAACATTCTGCTGGGCAAACACAAAGCACGTCTAGGCTATAAATTGATTATCGACGTGCAAGACGTATGGCCGGAAGCCTTTTCCGCCGTGATTCCCACCCTGAAAAAAATTCCGCACAATCTGCTGCCTTTTGCCTCACGCGCCAATGCCGCCTATGCCTATGCCGACGGTTTGGTCGCCGTATCGCAAAGCTATCTCAACCGCGCCAAAGAAGCCAATCCGAACGTACCCGGCGAAGTGGTGTATATCGGCGCAGATTACGACAAGCTCGGCAGCGCGCAGCCCAAACATTTTGAAGGCGACAAAACCCGTTTCTTCTATTTGGGCACGCTCAGTTACAGCTACGACATGGAAACCGTATGCAAAGGCATACAGCGCTTGGTAGAAGCCGGTGAAAATGTGGAACTGCATATCATGGGCGGCGGTCCCGACTTAGACAAACTCAAACAATATGAATCCAAGTCCATCAAATTTTACGGCTACATTCCTTATGCCGAAATGATGTCGGTAGCCAAAGGATGCGATGTCGCCATCAATCCGATTCATTCTTACGCCATGCAGTCGGTAACCAACAAACTCTCAGACTATATGGCTTTGGAAAAACCGATACTCAACAGCCAAGTCAGCAGCGAAATCGATGAAATTTTAACCTTGCTGCCCCATGCGAACTACCGCTCCGGCGACGTAAACAGCTTTATTTCGGCCGCCCGCCACATACTCACACACAAAGATGATCCGGTGAACAGCGAAGAAATCGTGCGTCGCTTCAAGCGCGATATCTCCTACCGTAAAATCGTCAACCTGATTGAGAGCTTCGGCCATGAATAAAGTCATAAAACGCCTGTTTGACATCTTTGCCTCGGCGGCCGGCCTGTTGGTATTATCGCCGGTGCTGCTGATTCTTGCGTATTTAATCCGCAAGAATCTCGGCTCTCCCGTCTTTTTTATCCAAACCCGCCCCGGCAAAGACGGCAAACCTTTCGAGATGATCAAATTCCGCTCCATGCGCGATGCCGTCGATGCAGAAGGCAAGCCGCTGCCCGACAGCGAAAGGCTGACACCTTTCGGCAAAAAACTGCGTGCTTCGAGCTTGGATGAATTACCTGAGCTTTGGAATGTCTTAAAAGGAGACATGAGTTTGGTCGGCCCACGCCCTTTGCTGATGAAATACCTGCCGCTGTACAATGATTTCCAATACCGCCGCCACGAAGTCAAACCGGGCATCACCGGCTGGGCGCAGGTCAACGGGCGCAATGCTATTTCTTGGGACGAAAAATTCGCCCATGACGTTTGGTATGTCGATAACCAAAGCTTTTGGTTGGATATCAAAATCCTGCTGCTTACCGTGAAAAAAGTATTTGTACGAGAAAGCATTAACGCAGGCGAAGACGTTACCATGCCTAGTTTTACCGGAAATACCGGAAACGATGCTACCCAAGGGAAACAAGACAATGAAAACAAATAAAAACATTCTCATTCTGTCGGCCGGCCGCCGCGTAGAACTGGTTCAGGATTTCAAAACCGAAGCCGCACGTTTTTCAGACGGCATCCAAGTATTCACAACCGATTTGAATCCGGTCATGTCTGCCGCCTGCCAAGTGTCTGACGGCGCATTCAGCGTACCGCCGATTGCAGCCGACGAATACATTGATGCGGTTTTCGCAATAGCAGAAAAAAACAGTGTAGGGCTGATTATCCCGACCATCGACACCGAGCTGCAAAAACTGGCAGACGCCCGCGACCGCTTCGAGCAAGCCGGGATCCACATTATCATTTCCGACCCCGAGCTGATTACCATCTGCCGCGACAAACGCTTCACGGCCGGATTGTTCAACCGCCACGGCATCGACTCGCCGGAAATTTACGAGCGCGAAGATCTGACCTTCCCCTGCTTTGCCAAGCCTTACGACGGCAGCCGCAGCATAGGTGCGAAATATATCCACTCGGCCGAAGATTTGTCGTACGACCTGCTGAGCGACCCCAAAATCATTTTCTGCCGCTACATCGACATTACCAATGAATTTACCGAGTTTACCGTTGATTTGTATTACGACCGCGCAGGCCGTCTGAAATGTGCCGTACCGCGCGAACGCCTTGAAGTACGCTCCGGCGAAGTCAGTAAAGGTGCCACCCGCAAAAATAACCTGTATTCGCTGATGCTGGAAAAAATGCCGGTATTGGAAGGCGCGCGCGGCTGTATCACCGCCCAGTTTTTCTGTAAAGACGATACCGTTTACGGCATCGAAATCAACCCCCGTTTCGGCGGTGGCTTTCCGTTGACTTATGCGGCGGGCGGCCATTATCCCGGTTGGCTGATCAGCGAATATCTCTATGGAAAAGATATCCCGTTTTTCGACCAATGGGAAAACAACTTAATCATGCTGCGTTACGATGCGAAAGTATTGGTACATGAATAGACACAACATCAAGCCTTCGGAAAGCATTTTGGTCTTAGATTTAGACGATACGCTTTATCCAGAATACGACTATAAACTATCCGGCATACGCGCCGTGTGTAAGCACATCTCCCTGCTTTACCCCGAACACAGGGAAGACAATCTCATGGCGCAGCTGGATACAACGGGCAATAGCTGGCTCGACCAAATTTGCAGCTTATGCCGCTTCAATGAATCGGAAAAACACTCTTTATTATGGCTATATCGAACACACACACCGAACTTAACGCCATTTATGCCGTCTGAGAACTTAAAAGATATGCTGAAACCATTTCATGCCGGGATATTGCTTTCAGACGGCCGGAGCCTTACCCAGCGCTTGAAACTGCATGCGCTGGGACTTTTAGACTGTTTTGATGAAATTTTAATTTCAGAAACATTTAATTCAGAGAAACCCGATGATAAGCGCCTGACACACATACAGCAGCAATATCCCAACAAACAATATATTTATGTGGGAGACAACATTGCCAAAGATTTCGTTACTCCCAACAAATTAGGCTGGCTGACCATAGGCATTCTTCCCAAACAAAACAACATACACCAACATCAAGAAAAGCATTTTGATACGAATTACCAGCCGCAAGTGTGGCTAAACGGAATCGAAGAACTGCCCCAATTACTCGAACAATAAAACCGGCTCCAACCGGCATCACAAAACACACATCCAATAAGATTGATAAATTAAAAAATACGCAGCCCGCGTTTTGGTTCCCCCTTACGACGATGCGTATATTGAAATCGACGGCAAAAAATTCACTCTGGTCAACCGCCGGATTTTAGAAGACGTCGCCCCTAAAGATTCCACCAGCCTTTTTGCAGGACAAGCCGATGCTTAACACTTCTATCGCCCCGTGGCCTTCGTTTACCCAAGAAGAGGCCGATGCCGTATCCCGCGTATTGCTCTCCAACAAAGTCAATTATTGGACGGGCACGGAATGCCGCGAGTTTGAACAAGAATTTGCCGCCTTTGCCGGCACGCAATACGCCGTGGCACTCGGCAACGGCACGCTGGCTTTGGACGTTGCCTTGAAAGCCATGGGCATCGGTGCGGGCGACGATGTGATCGTTACCTCGCGCACGTTTTTGGCTTCCGCTTCTTCCATCGTAACCGCCGGTGCCAACCCCGTGTTTGCCGATGTGGATTTGAACAGCCAAAACATTTCCGCCGAAACCATTCAGACGGCCTTAACTCCGAACACCAAAGCCGTTATCGTGGTGCATTTGGCCGGTATGCCCGCCGAAATGGACGCGATTATGGCTTTGGCCGACAAGCACAATCTGTGGGTGATCGAAGACTGCGCCCAAGCGCACGGTGCGAAATACAAAGGCAAGCCGGTCGGCTCCATCGGCCATGTCGGCGCATGGTCGTTCTGCCAAGACAAAATCATGACCACCGGCGGCGAAGGCGGCATGGTTACCACCAACGATAAAGAGCTGTGGTCGAAAATGTGGTCGTATAAAGACCACGGCAAAAGCTACGATGCCGTGTACAACCGCCAACATCCGCCCGGCTTCCGCTGGCTGCACGAAAGTTTCGGCACCAACTGGCGCATGATGGAAATGCAGGCCGCCATCGGCCGCATTCAGCTCAAACGTATGCCGGAATGGACGGCCAAACGCCAAGCCAACGCCGCTAAGCTGGAGGCCGTCTTAAAAAACTTCGGCAGCATCCGCTTGGTGAACGTTCCCGACTACATCGAACACGCGCAATACAAATTCTATGCGTTCGTGAAACCCGAAAACCTCAAAGCAGGCTGGAGCCGCGACCGCATCGTCGAAGAATTGGGCGCGCGCAAAGTGCCGTGCTATCAGGGCAGCTGCTCGGAGGTGTATTTGGAAAAAGCTTTCGACAACACGCCGTGGCGGCCGAAAGAGCGTTTGAAAAACGCGGTGGAATTGGGCGACACCAGCCTGATGTTCTTGGTGCATCCGACCATCACGCCGGAAGAAATAGATTTCTGCTGCCGCCATATCGAAGAAGTGATGGCAGAAGCTACGGCATAAATCCTGCCTTTTCAGACGGCCTTTCAGGTTTTGAGGCCGTCTGAATATGCTGTGCAAAACCGCCCACAACAACAATAAATAACAACACCGGATAAACGATTATGAATCTGGAAACCTTACTTTCCTTGCCGCGCAACGCCAAAAAAGCATGCTTCATCATTCACGACGTATTGGTGATTTTCGTGTCTTTTTGGTTCGCGCAGAGCCTGAAGGTTAGCTACGACGCCGAATGGGTCAGCACGGCCAACTGGCTGGCATTCGCCGCCACGGCGCTGTTGACGATTTTGCTGTTTGTGAAAATGGGTCTTTACCGCGCCGTAACCCGCTATGTGAGTACGCGCATTCTCAGCACGGCGGTATTCGGCTGCATGGTTTCCGCGCTGATTTTCCTGATCAGTGTGTGGGTATTCGAGCAACGTCTGCGGCTGGCGCTGCCGGTGGTGTATTTCCTGATGCTGGTGGTGCTGGTGACCAGCTCGCGCATCATTCTTAAATCGATTCTTTCCGACCGCCGCCACCGCAAGCAGATGGCGCCGGTGATTATCTACGGCGCCGGCCAATCCGGGCGCCAACTCTTGGAAGCCATCAAACAGGTCAACGAATACAATGCCGTGGCCTTTGTGGACGACAATCCCGCCATCCAACGTACCACCATTTACGATCTGCCCGTGTACAGGCCGTCTGAATTGGAAGACCTGATCAAACGCTACGGCGTGGAGAAAATCCTGCTGGCGATTCCGAGTGCGTCGAAAGAAGAACGCAAGCTGATTGTGGAACGGTTAAAAAGCTTTTCGTGCGAAGTGCTGGCGATTCCGGGCATGAAAGATTTGGTGGACGGTAAAATCAGCATCAGCTCGCTGAAAAAGGTGTCTGTTATCGACCTGCTCGGCCGCGACCCCGTTGCGCCCCGCCCCGAACTGATGAGCGCCGATATTTCCAATAAAGTGGTGTTGGTAACGGGCGCGGGCGGTTCTATCGGTTCGGAGTTGTGCCGTCAGATTATCCGCTACCGTCCGGCCAAACTTTTGCTGTTTGAATTGTCGGAATTTTCGCTGTACAGCATCGATAAAGAGCTGCGCGAATTTCAGACGGCCTCAAACTTGGATATCGAAGTTGTGCCGCTGCTGGGTTCGGTTCAACACCGCAAACGCCTGTTCAGCATCATGGAAGCCTACGGCGTGCAAACCGTTTACCACGCCGCCGCCTACAAACACGTGCCGATGGTTGAGTTCAACACCATCGAAGGCGTGCGCAACAATGTGTACGGCACGCTCTTCTGCGCACAGGCCGCGGTAGATGCGGGTGTGGAAACTTTCGTGCTGATTTCCACCGACAAAGCCGTGCGCCCCACCAACACCATGGGCGCCAGCAAACGTATGGCCGAACTCTGCCTTCAGGCAATGGCCGCCGAAGCCGGCCAACAAACCCGTTTCTGCATGGTGCGCTTCGGCAACGTGCTCGGCTCGTCCGGCTCCGTGGTACCCGTGTTTGAGAAACAGATTGAGGCAGGCGGGCCGATTACCCTGACCCACCAAGACATTACCCGCTACTTTATGACCATCCCCGAAGCCGCCCAACTGGTGATCCAAGCCGGAGCAATGGGCAAAGGCGGCGACGTGTTCGTGCTCGACATGGGCGAATCGGTGCGGATTATCGACCTGGCCAAACAAATGATCCGCCTGAGCGGTTTGGAAGTGAAAGACGCAGAACACCCCGACGGCGACATCGAAATCAAAGTAACCGGCCTGCGCCCGGGCGAGAAACTGTATGAAGAATTGCTGATCGGCGAAGAAGTTCAACAAACCGGCCATCCCCGTATCATGACCGCCAACGAAGTCATGCTGCCGTGGGATGCCCTGTCCGACATTCTCACCCGTATGGATACGGCATGCCGCGAAATGAACCAAATGGCCCTCAGACAACTCTTATTGGAAGCACCAACCGGTTTTGCGCCCAAAGACGACATCTGCGATTTGGTTTGGCTGCAAAACCGGCAGGCCGTCTGAAAACCCCATACCGTTCAGACGGCCTGCCGCAACACCTTAAAGGATAAAACTGTGAAGACTACACTCACTGCAATCAGCTTGTCCCTGCTGGCTTTTACCGCCGGCTGTACCGTCGTGCCCGGCTCCGGCCTGCCCACGCACAACAAAACCGTGGTTTACGAAAATAACGAAACCCCGCGTGACACCGCATTAGACAGCCGCATCAATATCTACCCCATTACCCTCGGCCTGATCGAGCGTATGCAGGAACAACGCCGCGGCGCCTTGAGCAATCCCGCACTTGACCGTCAGAAATCAGCTTACCGCTACCGCGTCGGCAGCGGCGACGTATTAAACGTGATGGTATGGCACCATCCCGACCTGAACTCCCCCTCTTCGTCCGGCATGTCGGCCGAAAGCAAACAAGTAAGCAACGGCGTGTGGGTGGATGAAGCCGGTTATCTCGCCTATCCGCTGGCAGGCAAAATCTACGCCCGCGGCAAAACCCTGCCCGAACTGCAAAAAATCATCACAGGTCGTCTGAAACGCTACATCAAAAACCCGCAAGTATCGTTAACCGTGACCGAATTCCGCTCGCAACGCGTTTCCGTGTCCGGCGCAGTCGGCAAACCGGGACAGTTCCCGATTACCAACGTGCCTCTGACTTTGGTTGACGCCATCGACCAAGCAGGCGGCGCAGCCGAAAACGCCGACACCAACAACATCCGATGGACGAAAGACGGCGTAGAACGCACCATCTCGCTGCAAGACATCCGCCAACACGGCGACTTGTCGCAAAACCTGCTGTTGAGCGGCGGCGATATCGTGTATGTACCCACCACCGACAACAGCAGAGTGCATGTGATGGGCGAAGTCGGCAAACAAACCTCCCTGCGTATGGGCAGCTACGGCCTGACCCTCACGCAGGCACTGGGCGACGCGGGCGGCATCAACCAAGTAACGGCTAACGCATCCGGCGTATTCGTGATCCGCAACGTGCCCGAAGACCGGGCCAAACCGATACACGTTTACCAACTCAACCTGAAAGACGCATCAGCCTACGCATTGGCCAACCGCTTCAAACTGCGTGCCGATGACGTTGTTTATGTAACTGCCGCACCGGTATCGCGTTGGAACCGCGTAGTTTCCCAAGTAACCAACTCCGTTTCCAACATTACCTCCCTGAACAGCTCCTTCAACTGATGCCGGCCGCAAAGCCCCAGAAGCGACGCGAGATGTTTAACAAGATTTTAATCGTCTGTATCGGCAACATCTGCCGCTCGCCCACGGCGGAGCGGCTGTTGCAGCAAAAAATGCCCCACCTGCAGATATCCTCCGCAGGTTTGAAGGCTCTGGCAGGCAAAGACGCCGATCTGCAAGCCATACGCACGGCGCTGCGGCACGGCCTCATCATTGCCGGACACACCGCCCGCCAGCTTACCCCCGCCATGTGCGGGGAAGCCGATTTGATATTGGTGATGGAACCGCAGCACATCGACATGGTTGCCGACGTACTGCCTTCCGCCCGAAGCAAAACCATGCTGTTCGCCCAATGGCTGCCGCAAAAAAGCATACCCGATCCCTATATGCAAACCGAGGCGTTTTTTGAAACGGTTTACCGGAAACTGGAAGAAGCCGCCGAACAATGGGCATACAAACTGACCGTCAGACCGTAAACCCTCCCCGGTAAAAAATGAGAAGGAAAACCCGACAATGCCAACACCATACCCGCCCAACCTCCAACAAAAAAACAGCAGCGGTGAAATCGACGTAGGCCTGCAGCTGCGCAACTTGCTCAACTACAAATACCCGATTGCCATCGCAGTGGTTGCCGGCGGCCTTTTGGGTGCCGTTTACAGCCTGTCGGTTACGCCCGTGTACCGTGCCGACGCCATGCTGGAAGTAGAAACCAAGCAAAACCAGATTCTTACCGAAATCAACAACATGTTGACTTCGTCGGATTCGCCCACATCCGAAGCCGAATTGGAATTACTGCAATCGCGGCTGGTGCTCGGCAAAACCGTCGACGACCTTCAGCTCGACCAAACCGTAGAACCCAAATACCTGCCCGTATTCGGGCGGCTGGTGCACAACCTCAGAAGCGACATCGAACCCGAGCTGAAAATCCATACCTTCACCGTAGATGAAGAATGGCGCAACAAACCGTTTATCATCACAGCCAAAAGCAAAAAACTCTACTCCGTAGAGCTGCCCAACGACCGCATCATGGAAGGCAAAGTCGGCCAGCCGCTCAAAATCAACGGGCAAACCACACTGCAAATCAACCAGATTCTGGCCGAAAACGGACAGCGTTTCACCCTGACCAAACACTCGCGGCTCAATGCCATCGACCACATCAAACAAAACCTGACCGTATCCAGCAAAGGCAAAACCAGCCCCATCATCAATCTGGCATACAAAGGCACCGAACCCGAAAAAATCACCGCCATTCTCAACAGCATCGCCGACAACTACGTTAACCAAAACATCAACCGCGACGTTCAGGTGGCCGCCAGCGGTTTGGCCTTCATCTCGGAAGAGCTGCCCCGCCTTCAAGCCACATTGCAGGAAGCCGAAAACAAACTGAACGAATACCGCAAAAAAAGCGGCTCGCTCGACATCCCCGTCGAATCCAAAGGCGCGCTTGAAAGCCTGATCAACATCGAAACCCAAATCACCAACCTGCGCACCGAAGAAGCCGGCTTGGCTGAACTCTACACGCCCGAGCATCCCAACTACAAAGCCGTGCTCGACAAACTTGCCGTGCTCGAAAAAGCCAAAAGAAAAATCAACCAGCAAATTGCCGACCTGCCCAATACCCAGCAGGAAGTGATCCGCCTGACCCGCGACGTAGAAACCAACCAAAACACCTACACCCAGCTGCTGACCAAACAGCAAGAACTCAACATCATGAAAGCCAGCGCACAAGGTAACGTATGGATTGTCGATTACGCCGACAAACCCGAAAAACCCGTCGCCCCGCGCAAAGCCGTGATTACCCTGCTTTCCGCCATCACCGCCGGCGTATTAACCGCCGCGTGGTATCTGTTGCGCTCCGTGATGCGCCACGGCCTCAACAAACCCGAAGACATCGAAACCCTCGGATTAGACGTTGCCGCCATCATCCCCCTTTCACGCGCACAACAGAAACACGATGCCCTCGGCAGCAAGCTCAAAGGCCTTTCCGCCTCCACGCCCCGCTCCGGCTACCTGCTCACCAGCGAAGCGCCGACCGATGCCGCCGTGGAAGCCCTGCGCGCCCTGCGTACCAACATTTACTTCTCCATGAACGATGCCAAAAACAACCTGCTGATGATCACCAGCCCCGCACCCGGCTCCGGCAAATCGTTCATCGCCGCCAACCTCGCCGCAGTCATGGCGCAATCCGGCAAAAAAATCCTTTTAATCGACGGCGACATGCGCAAAGGTTATCTCGACGATTTCTTCGATGCCGACCCCGAACAGGGCCTTTCCGACATTCTCGAAGGCAAACTCTCCCCCGGCCAGGCCGTTCAGGAAACCCTTGTGCCCAACCTGAGCTTTATCAGCCACGGCACCCTGCCCGACAACCCGTCCGAACTGCTGCTCGACGGCCGTCTGAACACCCTGCTCAGCCGTGCCCGCCAACGCTACGACTATGTGATTATCGACACCCCGCCGGTGTTGTCGGTTACCGATGCCAACATTGTCGGCCAGCAGGCAGGCATTACCCTGATGGTTACCCGATACGACAAAACCTCTGCCCACGAACTCGACCTCAGCGTCAACCGCTTGCAGCAAAGCAACGTCGAAGTACACGGCATCATTCTCAACGGCATGAAGAGCGACTCGCCCAACGGCTACGGCTATTACACTTCTTACAACTACAAGAAAGCGTAAACCCGCCGTATTGAACCGCCGCATCATGTATCAAAAGAAGGCCGTCTGAAAACCATATTTTCAGACGGCCTTAACACGCTTAATAAACATTTATGCGGGCTTGCGCGTTATCGCTTACCGTGCTGTTGTGCGTACTCCACCCAAAACTCAGCATTCTCAATCCCCGCCTCGCGCGGGTCGAATACCGGGTCTAAACCCGCTTTTTTCTGGCGGTCGTAATCACGCAGCGCGCGCAGGGCGGGTTTGCTCAGGAATACGATGGCAATCAGGTTGAGGTAACACATGCTGCCGAAGCCGATGTCGCCCAAGCCCCACATCAGGCTGGCGGACTGCACGCTGCCGGTAAACACGACGGCTAAAAACACCACCCGCAAAATCATGCTGAGAATGGGGTATTTCAGCTTTTGGTCGAGGTAAAGCAGCGCGGTTTCGGCGATGTAGTAGTAAGCCAGCAGACAGGTGAAAGCAAAGAAGAAAATGCCCACCGCCACGAATGCGCCGCCGAAATCGCCGAACACCGTGCCCAAGGCCGCCTGCGTGTAGGCCGAGCCTGCAACCACGCCGGGGATGTTTTCCACCAGCGGCGTTTCCATGCCGGGCGGCTGCACGTTATACATGCCGGTAATCAGAATCATGATGGCGGTTGAAGTGCACACCAGCACGGTGTCGATATACACCGAAAAACCTTGTACCAAACCTTGTTTCACGGGATGGCTCACTTCGGCTGCGGCCGAGCTGAACGTTGCCTCGCCCGCACCGGCTACGTTGGAGAACACGGCGCGGCGCACGCCCCACGAAATGGCAGTGCCGACAATGCCGCCGAATACCGCATCGGTGCCGAACGCGCTGCCGATAATCAGGCTCACGGTTTCGGGAATTTTCGCGGCGTGGCTAACCAACACAATCAGCATCAGGCCGACATAGCCCAAGGCCATCAGCGGGATGATGCGGTCGGCGGCGCGGGCGATGCGTTTGGTGCCGCCGAAAATCAGAAACGCCAGCATGGCGGAAACCGCGGTGCCGGTGATCCATACAGACAGGCCGAAGGCGTTCTCAAACGACGTAGCGATGGTATTGGCCTGAATGCCCGGCACCAACACGCCGTAGCTCAAGAAAATCACCACGGCCACCAACACGGCAAAGGCTTTCAGCTTCAGGCCGCGTTCGATGTAGTAAGGCGAACCGCCGCGGTATTCGGTGCCGACTTTGGTTTTATACACCTGCGCCAAAGTCGATTCTACAAACGCGCTGGCACCGCCCAACAGCGCCATCACAATCATCCAAAACACCGCCCCCGGCCCGCCCGCGGCAATGGCGGTGGCCACGCCGGCGATGTTGCCGACACCGATACGCCCCGACAGCGACATACAGAATGCCTGAAACGACGAAATACCCGCGCCGGATTCCTGCTTTTCCCTCAACAGGCGGATCATTTCGGGCAGATAGCGGAACTGCACGCCTTTGGTAATCACGGTGAAATAGAGGCCGACGGCCAAAGCCAGATAAACGAGGCCGTTACCCCAAATATAGTCCACCAGCGTATTGACTATGTTTTCCATCTTTTTCTCCTTTGTGGTTATTTGTGGTTATATAGTTAAAACACTTGATTTTATTAGTATTTCCGTCATACTCGGGCTTGACCCGAGTATCTTGAGTTTCGCTAACTTTAGGAGATACTCGGGTCAAGCCCGAGTATGACGAACGTACTGTTTTTAAGTTGCTCCACTATAGAAGGCCGTCTGAAAAAGCAGTTTGGGCTTCGCAGAAACCTACCGGCTTCAGACGGCCTGAGTATTGTTTTTTGTTATTCCACAAACCAAATCGTTTTTGCCTGCGTGTACTGTTCAAACGCCTCCACGCCTTTGTCGCGGCCGCCGAAGCCGGATTGCTTGTAGCCGCCGAACGGCGTGGCGATGCTGCCTTCCGAAAAGCCGTTTACCGATACCGTGCCTGCCTGAATTTTGCGGGCAACGCGGTGGGCGCGGCGGACATCGGAGGTGTAGAACGAAGCGGCCAAGCCGTAGTCCGATTGGTTCGCCAAACGAACGGCTTCTTCTTCTCTACTGAATGTGGTTACCGCCAGCACCGGGCCGAAAATTTCTTCTTGGAACACGGTCATATCGGCGGTTACGCCGTCGATGATCGCCGGCTCGAAATACCAGCCTTCGCCGGTTTTGCCGCCGGTAAGCAGTTTGCCGCCCTCTTTCAATGCGGTATCGAAATAACGGCACACCTTATCGAAATGCGCCTCTTCCACCAGCGGGCCGAGATTGGTTTCAGGCAGGCGGGGATCGCCGACTTTCCAATCTTGCTTGAGGCCGTCTGAAAGCTTGGCCAGCAAGGTGTCTTTAATGCTTGCTTCCACAATCAGGCGCGAGCCGCAGCTGCAGTTTTCGCCCATGTTCCAGAATGCGGCGGCCAAAATCGACGGCACGGCTTTATCCAAATCCGCGTCGGCAAACACGATTTGCGGGCTTTTGCCGCCGCATTCCAACACGATTTCTTTCAAATTGCTCTTGGCCGAATATTCCAAGAAATAGCGGCCGACTTCGGTAGATCCGGTAAAGGCCACCATATCGACATCGTGATGCATGCCCAAAGCCTTGCCCACCGTTTCGCCCAAGCCGCACACCAGCGTCAGCGCGGCTTCGGGCACGCCCGCTTCATGCGCCAGCTGCACCATGCGGTAGGCACTCAGCGAAGTCAGCTCGGCCGGTTTCACAATCACCGAATTGCCTGCCGCCAATGCCGGCACCACTTTCCACGCGAACATCTGTGCGGGGAAGTTCCACGGCAACACCGCGCCGACCACGCCGACCGGCTCGTGCACAATCAAGCCCATGGCGTCTTTTCCGGTGGGGGCAACGCGGCCGAAGGCTTTATCGACATATTCGGCGTAAAAATAAAAGGTTTCGATGGTGGCGGGCATGTCGGTGTTGATGCACTCGCTGATGGGCTTGCCCGCATCGATACAGTCCAACGCGGCCAGCTCTTCGGCGTGTTCTTCAATCAATTGCGCCCAACGCAGCAGCACGGCCCGCTTTTCAGACGGGCTTTGGTCTGCCCAAAGGCCGTCTGAAAATGCAGCCCGCGCGGCGCGCACGGCGGCATCCATATCCTGCTCGCTGCCGTCTGCGATATAGCCGATAAGGGAATTGTCGATAGGCGTGCGGTTTTCCAGCTTCTTGCCCGAATCGGCGTGGTTCGGAATCAAATGCCCCGCCCACAGGCTGCCTGCTTTGGCGGCCTCGAATATTTGTTCAACGGTTTTCATCTATACTCCTTTTCTTTTGGAAACCTCTCTTAAGAAAGGTTGGGTATTTTTGAATACACTAAGTGAATCAACTTAAAAATAGTACGCTCGTCATACTCGGGCTTGACCCGAGTATCTCTGGCTCCAGTAAATTTAGGAGATACTCGGGTCAAGCCCGAGTATGACGAGCTGTAATAAAGCAAGCGGTTCGAAACTTATTTCAACAAAGCCGTAAATTCGGCGGCTTCCTGCGCGGTCAGGTTGTGCAGCGGCAGGCGCACTTTGCCGGCGGGTTTGGTGCCGTTTAAGCAGCCGATTTTGGCTTTTTGGTTGTAGTCGCCCGATTCCATCGAATGCAGGGCGGGATAAAGATTGGTGAGAATTTGGCGGGCTTGGTTCCAATCTTGGGCTTGTGCGGCGTTAAACAGGGCAACCTGCTCGCCGGGGAACACGTTGGCGGCACCGGCAATCCAGCTTTTCACGCCCCAGAAGAAGAAATCCAAAGGCTGGTCGTCGCAGCCGCACACCACTTGGAAATTGTCGAATTTCGCCTGAATCATGCGCAGCGCATTGGAGAAATTGCCGGTGCTTTCTTTGATGCCGACGATGTTGGGGTGTTTCGCCAAATGCGCCACGGTGTCGAATTCGAGTTCTACGCCGATACGCGCGGGGAAGTTGTAGAGAATAATCGGCAAATCGGTTTTGGAAGCCACATATTCAAAGTGTTCGATAATGCCTTGTTGCGACGGCAGGCTGTATGGCGGCGCCGACAGCATCAGGCCGTGGTAGCCCAATTCTTTGGCGCGTATGGCGCGTTGTGCCGCCACTTCGCTCGACATATCGCTCACACCTGCAATCAGCGTGCAGCGGCCTGCGGCGGCTTTGACGATGGTGTTCAACACGGTTTCGCGCTCGTCTTCCGACAAGGCGTAATACTCGCCGGTGGTGCCGCAGGCCACGATGCCGCGCACGCCTTTGGCGATAAACGCGTCCACCAATTCGGCCAGCAGCGCGGTATCGACCTGATTGTCGGCGGTAAACGGGGTAACGATGGGAACTAAAATACCTTCGATGTTCATGATGCTTCTCCTCTTGAGATAAATGGTGAATCAATTTAAAAAACTACATCCGTCATACCCGGGCTTAACCCGAATATGACGGGACTTTCTAGCTGCCGAAACGGTTAAAACGGTAAGGGCTTAAATCCATGGCAGGCTGTTCGCCGAAATACAGGGCTTTGACCAATTGCGCGGTCAGCGGTGCTTGGGTCAGCCCCAAATGCTGATGCCCGAACGCCAGCAAAACGTTTTCTTTGCGGTCGATTACCGGCAGCGAATCGGCAACCGACGGGCGGAAACCCATCCACGGCACCGCGCCTTGCCGGTTCAGACGGCCTTTGAGCATAGGTTCCGCCAAGCGGAACAGCTGCTCCGCCCGTTCCATATTCGGCGGCGCGTCCAGCCCGGCAAACTCCACCGTTCCGGCCAAGCGCAAGCCCGCGTTCATGGGCGTCATGATGAATTTGCGCTCGAAGCTGCTCACCGGCACGTTCAAAATATCCCGGCTGTGCGACAACATCAGGTGGTAGCCGCGTTCGGTGTCGAGCGGAACGCTACTGCCGCACAACTTTTTCAGCCACGGCTTGGAAAACGCACCGGCGGCAATCACCACACGCTTAGCTTCAAACGCCTTGCCGCCGCCGATGATGCGGAACAGGCCGTCTGAAAAGGATTGGATATCGGAAACGTCGGTATGTTCACTCACCGTGCCGCCCGCCCGTATAAATGCTTGCTGCAAATCCGCCGCCATGCCCGCCAAATCGACCACATGGCCGGTATCGGGGTAAAACAACGCACCGCGTTGCGTGTCGGCCAGCGCCGGTTCGCGCTCATGCAGGCCGGCATGGTCGAGCCATTCGTTGACCACGCCCAATTCATTCAACGCCCTGCCGTGCTTTTGCAACGCCGCCTGCCCGCTTTCGGTTTCGCACACCAGCAGCGAGCCTTCGATGCGGATATGCTTTTCCACGCCCCATTCGCGCGCAAACGCCTGCCATGCCGGTAAAGCGCGGCTGTTGAGCGCCATCAGGGCGCGGTGGCTGCGCCGGAAGCGTTCGGGCGTGAGATGGCGCAGCAGGCTGAACAGCCACGGCGTGATTTTCGGCAGGTATTTCCAATCCAGCCGCAACGGGCCGAGCGGGTCGAACAGCATTTTCGGCAGCTGCTTGAGCACGTCGGGCGACGCAATCGGAAACACCTGTTCGGTAGCGATATGCCCCGCATTGCCGTAAGATGCGCCGCCGCACACGTTATCGCGCTCCAACAGCAGCACGCTTTCGCCGCTGCTTTGCAATGCCAGCGCAATGCTCAAACCGACGATGCCGCCGCCGACCACCGCCGCAGAAAAAACCTGCCCGCTCATGATGTTTCGATTCCGTAGCGGAACGGGTCGTCCGCGTTCACAAAAATTTCCGCCGCCGCATGAATGTGCGCCTCGCCTTTGATGGTCGGTATGATCATCCCTTCTGGATGCAGGCCGTCTGAAAACGGTTCGTAAGACGCGGCAAAGCGGCTACCGATCACGCTTTCCTGTATCCATTCTTTTTCAGACGGCCACACGCCGTCGGCCGCCAAACAGGCCATCTTCGCGCTGGTGCCCGTGCCGCAGGGCGAGCGGTCGTAGGCTTTGCCCGGGCAGAGCACGAAGCTGCGGCTGTTGGCCGTGTCGGTTTTGCCGAACAGCTCGATGTGGTCGATTTCCTGCCCGTCTTTGCCGGTGATGCCCTGCTCGTTCAGCGCGGTGCGGATGCGCCAAGAAACATCGGTGAGCTGCTCCAGATTGTCGGGCGCGATGGTGCAGCCGTGGTCGTTCACCAAAAAAAACCAGTTGCCGCCCCAAGCAATATCGCCGGTGATGCTGCCGATGCCTTCCACGTCGAGCGACACGTCTTTGCGGTAGCGGTAGGCCGGCACGTTGCGCACGCTCACCGAGCCGTCTTCATGCAGCGTGCAGCGCACATTGCCCACCGGCGTTTCGATGGTGTGCGTGCCTACATCAATACGTTTGAGGTGTTGCAGCGTTTTAATCAGGCCGATGGTGCCGTGGCCGCACATGCCCAAATAGCCGCTGTTGTTGAAAAAAATCACACCGGCGGCAGAAGCGGGGTCTTGCGGCTTGCACAACAACGCCCCCACCAAAACGTCCGAACCGCGCGGCTCCAAAATCAACGCGCGGCGCAAATGGTCGAAACGCCCGGCAAAATCGGCGCACTGCTCCTGCAAACTGCTGCCGGAAAGCTCGGGGAATCCGCCATACACCACACGGGTCGGCTCGCCGCCGGTATGGGAATCAATCACGGAAAAAGTATATTCGGTATGCGGCATGGCCAAATCCTATTACTAAACAAACTTCCGCCAACCTTACAAAACCGCCGCTGCCGCCGTCTTGATGAATTTCCCGTTTTTTGTGCAGAAATGGGCATACCCACAGTTAAATCACAAAACCGTCATACTCGGGCTTGACCCGAGTATCTCCCGGCCTTACTGAAATTCGAGATACTCGGGTCAAGCCCGAGTATGACGGACGTACTTTGGTGCAAATTGCTTCACTTGCCGCTTGCACAAAACAAAACGCCTGTCTGAAAAACAGTTTTCAGACAGGCGTTTCTACACTTTCGCCGTTATCTCGATTTCTTAAATTCAGACGGCGCCAAGCCCACCAGCGCCTTAAACTGCCGCGTAAACGCGCTGTGGTCAGAATAGCCGCAGCGGGCGGAAATTTCCGTGACCGACAAGCCCGTTTCCAGCATCGCCATCGCCGCTTCGATGCGCACTTTTTGAATGTATTGCGAAGGCGTGATGTGGAAAATCTTTTTGAAATAACGCTCGATTTGGGCGGTGGAAAGGCGCGAAACGGCTTCCAAGTCTTTCATTTTGATGCTTTGGTCGAAATGGCCGGCGATGTATTTTTCAATCAGCGCGATTTTCTTGTTCAGCTCGGGGCGGTTGCTGTCGTTGGTTTCCACATCCACCGACACACCGAGCATGGCAATAACCTCACCCTGCGGATTGCGCACCGGCATTTTATGCGTGATACACCAGCCCAGTTCTCCCGAAGCATAAGTATGCAGCTCCAGCTTGTTGCTGATGGTTTTGCCCTCGCTCAACACTTCCCTGTCTTGCTGCGTATAGCGCTGCCCCCATTCCGACTGAAACAGATCTTCCGACGTTTTGCCGATCAAAGCGGCCATATCGGGCAATTGCAGGCGGTGCAGCAGCGTATCGTTGGCATAAACGTATTGCGCCTGCGTGTTTTTTACAAAAAACACCGTGCTCGGCAGCACCTGCAACACAGGCGCAAACATGTTCAGGCTGCGGATGAGGTCGTTTAAATCCTGCGGCTGAACCGCGGGCGGGAGGAAGGCGGGTAGCATGGCGGATAAGGTTGTGCGGCAGTTTCTTTATTAATCTTTATTATTCAATAATTTATACTGAATACGGATAAATTCGTCGAGCAAGGCCTGCTGGATTTCCAAACGCTTCTGCACCGGCGAGGCAAAACGCACGACAATGTGGTACACCTTGTCGTCGTGCGGCACGCGGGTGATGCGCGGTTGTGCGGCCGGCGTAATAAACAGCTTTTGCGTCTGCACTTCTTCCAAGTGGCGTTCGATGGCGGCGATATAGGGCAGGCAGAGTTTTTCCAGCAGCTTTTGCAGGCCGGGCACGATGGCATCCGAATCCAAATGAATGGGCACGGGGATTTCGAGCGTATGAATCACATACATGCCCAGCACGTTGTCGCGCTGCACCGAATGCGACAGCAGCAGGCTGTTGGGAAAGGATACGGTTTTGCCGCTCAACTGCCCCACCAAAGTATGCGGGCCGATCTGCATCATCAGGGTATTGAGCAGATTGATATCGACCACCCTGCCCCGCAGCCCGTTCACTTCTATATAATCGCCAACCGAATATTGGTTGGTCGATGCCCTCAGCAGGCTGCCCGACAAGCACATGATCAGCTCTTTGGTGGCTAACACAATGGCGGCGGCCACGGCAAACATGGATAATGCCAGCGTTTGGATTTGCGCCGCCCAAATAATCGCCAGCCCGAACACGGCAAAAATCAGCGTGAAGTTGCGGCTCACCACCACCCAGCGCCGTTTTTCTTCGATTTCCATCGCCGGATTTCTGCGGAAATGGGCTTGCAGAATCACGCCCCGCAAAATCAGTATGCCGACAATCATCAGCACCGATTCGAGTATTTCGGCCTTTACCGGCCCGTTTTCAATATATTGGTGTATGGTTTCCCACATAATCCATTTATTCCGTTTATATTTGTCATGCCGCCAAGATAAGATAAAGCAGTATATAGCAAAGCGGCCGGGCATATCTCGGCCGTCTGAAAAATCCCCTGCGGCAAGACGTGTAAAAGTTTACCGGCATGATTGTAAACCCTTCCGCCGCCGCTGCCGAGACGCCCGCCCAAACGGCTGTCAATTTGGAATCTGCCCCGTTATCCGCTAATATCCGACTAATTTTACTGTGTTAGATTGCCCGGGCAGGCCGTCTGAAACTACCTGCACACAACATTGTCCAACCCCGGAAAGGATAGGAAAATCATGTTTAAACCCTCAATTCTCAGCCGTATGCTGGCCGTATCGATCGCCTGCGCCATGCTTCCGGCCTGCGCCGACAACAGCGGCAGCAACAGCAAAACCGAACAAAAACAAAACAGCCAAGCCGAAAAAAGCGATAAAGCCGACAGCCGCTACCACCTGCAAAACATTTACGAGCCTTCCGGTGCCATCCAGCTTTCAGACGGCCGCGTTTTGGTAGTAGAAGACGAAGCCAAGCGCGCCTTCAACCTGCTCTCGTTTGAGCAAGACGGCAATGTTAAAGAAGACGAAGCCGCCGATGCCGAACTGATGGGCAGCTTCAAACACCCGCACAGCGATTTGGAAGCCCTTGCCCAAGACCCGCAAGGCTGGATTTATACCGTCAGCTCGCATTCCGAAACCAAGCAAAACGAGCGCCTCACCGACCGCGAACACTTTTTGCGCTTTAAAATCAACGGCAACAAAGCCGAACAAATCAGCTACGCGCCCAATTTGAAAGACGCACTCGGCAATGCCCAATCCCTGCTGCAAAGCATCAAAAAACAAACCGGCCGCACCCTCGACTTCCACACCATGAACGTCGAAGGCATGCACTACGACCAAGCCACCAAGCGCCTGCTGCTCGGGTTCCGTGATCCTTTAAGCATGATCGTGCCGATTGAAAACCCTGACGACGTGTTCGGCAAAGGCGCCGCACCGCGCTTCGGCGAACCGGTGGTTCTCAAACTGCAAGGCGGCGGCATCCGTTCGCTGACTTACGATCCCGTACTCAAAGCCTACCTGCTGGCCAACGAAGTAACCGGCGAAAACGGCAAAGGCCAATCGCAATTATGGACGTGGGACGGCAAAGCCCAATCCGCACCCGTGGCGCTGAACCTGCCTGAAAACGTGAAGCTGAAAAACATCGAAGCCGTAGAATCGGTAACCGTCAACGGCAAACCCCGCCTGCTGCTGATGGGCGACGAAGGCAGCGTGAAAAAACAACGCCCCGCCCGCTACCTGCTGATCGATTACGCCGATCTCAACAAATAATCCCGATGAGCACTTTGAGGCCGTCTGAACATTTCAGACGGCCTCAATTGTTACCCGCAAGCCAAGCAGCGCACACCCAAGCCACATAGCAAGCCCTTATAAAATTCAGTACAATACGCACCTGATTTTTAAGATTGAGACGAATAAAGAGAACATCATGATTGAAGCCGAAATCGTCAACCAACTAAACGGTATGCTCAACGACCTCGCCGCACGCAGCAAAGACATCCGCGGCTACCTCGACTACGACGGCAAAAAAGACCGTTTGGAAGAAGTCGTCGGCCTTTCCGAAGACCCCGATTTGTGGAACGACCCTAAAAAAGCCCAAGAAATCGGCAAAGAGCGCAAAGTGCTCGAAGGCATCGTGCTCACGCTCGACAACATCGCCGCCGGCATCGACGACAACCGCGAGCTACTGGAAATGGTGGTGGAAGAAAACGACGAAGAAGGCTTTGCCGCCGTGCAGGCAGACATCGCCAACCTCGAAAAACAAATGGGCAAGCTGGAATTCAAACGTATGTTTAACCAGCCGGCCGACGTGAACAACTGCTTTATCGACATCACCGCCGGTGCGGGCGGCACCGAAGCGGAAGATTGGGCGGGCATGCTCTACCGCATGTATCTGCGCTATGCCGAGCGTAAAGGCTTCAAAGTGGACGTGTTGGAAGAAGACGAAGGCGACATTGCCGGCATCAACCGCGCCACCATCAAGCTCGAAGGCGAATACGCTTACGGCCTGTTACGCACCGAAACCGGCATCCACCGTTTGGTTCGCTACTCGCCGTTCGATTCCAACAACAAACGCCACACTTCATTCTGCTCGGTATTCGTTTACCCCGAAGTAGACGACAGCTTTGAAGTGGAAATCAACCCCGCCGACCTGCGCATCGACACCTACCGCGCTTCCGGTGCGGGCGGCCAGCACATCAACAAAACCGATTCCGCCGTGCGGATTACCCACAACCCGACCGGCATCGTGGTGCAATGCCAAAACGACCGTTCGCAACACCGCAACCGCGACGAAGCGATGAACATGCTGAAAGCGAAGCTGTTTGAATTGGAAATGCGCAAACGCAACGAAGAAAAACAATCGCTGGAAGACAGCAAATCCGACGTGGGTTGGGGCCACCAAATCCGCTCGTATGTGTTCGACCAATCACGTATCAAAGATTTGCGCACTTCTTACGAAGTCGGCAACATCAAAGCCGTGATGGACGGCGATTTGGACGGCTTTATCGAAGCCAGTCTGAAACAGGGCGTTTAAACCCGAGCCGCTTCTTCACCCTCTCTTGCTGCCGCGCAGCCGTTATCGAACAGGCAGGCCGTCTGAAATGTTCAGACGGCCTCCGACACCGGAAAGCCGCATCATGTCTATATCTTCCAAACTCCTGCTCCCCCTGCTCCTCCTGCCCTTAACCGCCCAAGCCGCCGTGAAGATTCAACGCTGGCACACCGCCGACGGCACACAGGTTTTGCTGGTCGAACGCCATGAAAACCCCATCGTCGATGTCAGCATCAGCTTCAAAGGCGCAGGCAGCACGTTCAACCCGGCCGACAAAAGCGAAGTGGCCGAATTTACCGCCGCCATGCTGACCACCGGCACACAGCAGCTCGACGAAGAAGCCTTCCACGCCCGCATCAACGATTTGGCCGCCTCACTCAACAGCAACAGCAGCGAAGAAAGCGCATCCATCACCTTGCGCAGCCTCAGCAAAAACAGCAGCCTGCAACCCGCCGTCGGCCTGCTCAACCAATCGCTGACCCAACCGCGCTTTGCCGAACCTGTATTCGAGCGCCTGCGCAAACAAAGCATTACCGCCTTGCAACAGCAGGAAACCGACCCCGGCTTCATCGCCAACCGCGAGTTTGCCCGCCTCAATTACGGCAGCCACCCTTATGGCCGTTCGGCGCAAACCAGCGTCGAGAGCATCCGCAAAGTCACGCTCGACGACATCCGCGCCTTCCACCGCAGCCGCTACGGTAAAAACAACGCCATCGTTGCCGTGATCGGCGACCTCAACCGCCGCCAAACCGAAGCCTTGGTCGCAAAAGCACTCAACGGCCTGCCCGCACGCAGCAGCGCCGTAGAAAACGTGCCTGCCGTTCCCCAACATCAAGCCGCACTCCGCCGCATCCCGTTTGCCGGCGAACAGGCGCAAATCGTGATGGGCATGCCTTTAATCAAACGCCACGATCCCGATTATTACGCACTGGTGGCCGGTAACTACGTGCTTGGCGGCGGCGGTTTCGACAGCCGCTTGATGAAAGATTTGCGCGACAAACACGGCTACACCTACGGTGCGTCGAGCGGCTTGTCGCCCGCCAGCCAAGCCGGGCCGTTTACCATCGGCTTCTCTACCCAAAAAAACAATACCGAACCTGCTTTACAGGCCGCCCGCCGAGTGCTGGCCGCCTTTATCGAAGAAGGCCCTACCGAAGCCGAATTAAAGCAGGCCAAAGCCAACATTACCGGCAGCTTCCCCCTGCGCTTCGACACCAATGCCAAACTCTTGGGCTACCTGAGCCTGATCGGTTTTCACAACTTGCCCGACAATTATCTCGAAGCCTATCCCAAAGCCATCTCCGCCTTAACTGCCGAGCAAATCAAATCTGCGTGGCAACGGCGGGTGAATCCTGAAAACATCAATATCGTGGTGGTCGGTGCCGACGGCGGCGCGCAAAAAGCCAAGCCGTAACACGGTTCACAGACCGAAAAAGGCCGTAACTATTATCAAGGCCGTCTGAAAAAAACTTTTCAGACGGCCTCAATTGAATGTAGCGCACATAAACGGGCTTCATCCCGTGCCCGTCATACTCGGGTTTGACCCGAGTATCTCGAAGTTTGAGTAAGGCTGGGAGATACTCAGTTCAAGCCCGAGTATGGCGCGTTTACTTCTCACATTGACTTATCAAACCGATCAACGCCATCAGGTTTTACAGCACTTTGCCCTGCCGCCCCTTGAACCGCCTTACCGCTTCCATTAAGCTGAGGCCGTCTGAAAAACCATACATCTGAAAAACCCTACAAAGGAGAACCGCGATGACTGTTACCGCCCATACTTTGGAATACCGCACCGAAAACGGCCTAACCCTACAAAGCACCCTCTATCTGTCTACCCAAGCAGTCAGCGGGCTTTCCGGCGTATTGGTTGCGCCCGAATGGTGGGGCGTCAGCGAACATGTCAAAAACGCCGCCAAGCGTTTGGCTGAACAAGGCTATGCGGCATTGGCGATGGATTTGTACGGCGACGCCCGCCTTACCGACGACGCGGCTCAAGCCAACGAATGGATGACCGCCGTTTTGTCCGACACCGCCGCCCTGCCCGAGCGCACCCGCTTAGGTTTTGAAGCATTGGCCGCCCGCCCCGAAGTCAACCCGCACCGCATCGGCGCCATCGGCTTCTGTTTCGGCGGCAAAGTCGTACTCGACATGGCACGCCGCGGCGACGATTTGAAAGCCGTTACCAGCTTCCACGGCCTTCTCAGCGCCGCGGCTCCGGCACAAGAAGGCTTTATCAAAGGCGAACTGCTGATCGAACACGCCGGTAAAGACGTCTTGGTCAGCGATGCCGATGTCGCCGCGTTCCGCCAAGAGATGGACGCCGCCAAAGTCCGCTACCATATCGACGTTTTCCCCGAAGCCAAACACGGCTTCACCAACCCGCAGGCAACCCGCAACGGCGAGAAAAACGGCGTTGATTTAGCCTACAACGAAGCCGACGCCGAGCAGGCTTGGCAAAATATGCTGGATTTGCTGGAGCGCAATTTGTAATCCACCAAACGACATCAATAGCAAAAGGCTGTTGCGCCATCACGCAACAGCCTTCTTTTTCAGACGGCCGTCTGAAAAAAACAAACACTAAAAACGCGGCAACGCCCACGCCACGCGGTAGGCCCACAATCTCAACGCATAGCCGCCAAACAGCAACACGTTCAACATCAAGGGATTAATCCAACCCGCCCTATCCAGCAGATACATCGCCAAGCCGATAATCACCGACACCGTGCCGTAAAAATCTTTACGCAGAATCATCGGAATGTCGTTCACCAGCACATCGCGCACAATGCCGCCGCCGACTGCCGTCACAAAACCGAGCATCACCACACCGAAAATATTCAAATCCAAATCAAGCCCCACCTGCGCGCCGGTGATGGTAAAAGCCACCAAACCCAGCGAGTCGGCCAGCAAAAAAGCCGTTGCCAGCTCGCGTTTGCGGCTTTTCTGCAATTTAAACAGCCACGAAAGCAGCAGCGTAATACCGATCACGATCCAAGCCGTGTTTTCAACAAACACCACGGGAATGCGCCCGATAACCGCATCACGGATGATGCCGCCGCCCACCGCCGTGAGCAAAGCCGCAATCAACACACCAAGCATATCCAAACGCTTGCGCACCCCGACCAAATAGCCCGAAACGGCAAAGGCGGCAGTGCCGATAATGTGGATAATCTCAGTAGCAGTCATGTTAATAAACTTCAAAAATAGAATGGAGGACAAGATAAGGTTAAGGCTTGAAGAGCAACTCGAGGCCGTCTGAAAGCAAACCGCGCGGGTTTCAGTAAAACTTTTTCAGGGCAACAAGCCGCATTCATAGGGCGCGGATGATATATCCGCCCGCAGGTCGTGTTTCGCAACACCTAGATTATCGGCCAATCACAAGCAACTTTAAAACCGCAAACCCAAAAGCCAAACCAAAACAAAGGCGGATGAATCATCCGCCTTTCGTTCATACAACCTAATCAGCTTGTGTTTGCATTTTGCCGAATCAGCGGCAAGATCTGCGGTTCAGTCTGCCGTAGCGGTCTACAACATTCTGAATGGCTTGGGCGGTTTTATCGTCCACACCGAAGAAGGTAACGTGCATTTTGGCAACGCTCAGGCTTCTATCGTTGATGCCGTTGTCTCTGCCGCCCTGCTCTTGGATGCGCGTACCGCCGAAACCTGCGGTGGCAAGTCGCGAAATCAACACTTGCGCGGCAGAACGGCTGCTCACCACGCCCACGCTGATATCGCCTTCATGTAATGAACCGCTGAAGCCTTTTGCGGCCAATCTGTCGAGTTGCTCAATGGCATCGCCGTCGGCAGATACCAACACCCGGTAGGTTTTTTCAGACGGCCCGGTAGATTTTTTGCTATTGCTGCGTTTTTCTACCGTGCGCGATGCGGCATGCGGCCATTGTTGGAGCAGGCCTTTGATGCGGTGGTAGGCATCTTCGTCCAAAGTGATGGAAGCGGTAGAAACGCACTGACCGGTGCTGCGGCTGTGTTCTTTTTGCTCTTGGGCAAGCTGCTCGGCTTTTTCACGGGCGGCGCGTTCTTTTTCCTGCTGCTCGCGTTTGGCCTTTTCTTCCCGCTCTTTTCTCTCTTTAGCGAGCTCTTCTTCTTTCACTTTCTGTGCCAGTGCCGCGAGCACCACTTCATCGTCCAGCGGCTCCGATGCCACAGGACGCGGTTCGTTTTTGTTGATCCAATCAGGATAGAGGATTTCGGGCGGGCTGTCTTTGGCGGGGGAAGCCGGCGGTGTCAGCTCTTGTTGCGCACCGCCCACAATCGGCACCGTCGGCGCGACTGCGGTTTTCTGTTTTTCTGCTACACGGCTGGCAACCATTCCCCCGAAAACGATGATGTTTAATGCCACCAGCACAGCAAATAGCCATTTCATTGTTGTTGTATCCAGTTAAGTAAGCCGTAAATCACAAGATTATCTACAATTTTAACGGTGTTGTCCAAAGCAAATACAGGCGGTAGCGCTTGCACGACTTTCGGCGCTCCGCCGCCGGTAATGATGAGGTCAACGGGCTTGTCCGGCCCCACTTTTTCTTTCAATCTGGCGTGCATCAGTAAAATCGATCCGCATACGGCATCCATGATTCCGCTGGCCAGCGCGTTGGCCGTGGTGGTGGGAAACGGGTAAACGCGCCCGAGCGGGCGGTTGAGGTTGGCGGTTTTCAAAGCCATGGCTTCTTTCATCAAATGAAAGCCGGGCATGATGGTACCGCCGAGATAATGGTTGTCATCCGTCAGCGCATCTACGGTAACGGCTGTGCCGCAGCTCACCACCACGCAGGCATTGCGGGTAAAACGGCGGCTGCCGAGCGCATTAAACCACCGGTCGGCACCGTGTTCTTCGACATTGCGGTAATGGTTGCGAATGCCGAGCGCTTGGGGCATAGACGCATGCCATTCCACCGGTTTCGACAATTGCTCCGCCACCAAGGCTTTTTTGGCTTCGCCGCACACGGCACTTCCTACGATGCGGATATCGAGGCCGTCTGAACGCTCCCGCCACTCCGCACCAAGCAGGCTCAAGTCGCGGTAAGGCGAGCGACCGGTATGAACAATCGCACCATCTTCCACCCATGCCCATTTCAATTGGCTGTTGCCGCCGTCGAGCAGTAGATAATGGCCGGAAGAGGCCGTCTGAACGGGTTGCGGTCGGTTATCGGGTCGCAGACTGATTTCGCCGCTGACGATAGTCCGCTCCGTCGCGCCGGTCTGCAAACGCAAAGCACCTTCGGCAGTCACGCCCGCCATCACGCCTTCATAGAGGATTTCGCCGTTTTGCAGCAGGCACACGGGGCGGCGGTAATCACGGTTAGCCGCGAGATAATCGTCCGCCAAAACGCCGAATCCGTTTTGCTCAAACCGTGCCAATACGCTGTTTAGATCGCCCAACAAAGCCGACAACAAAACATCTGCGCTCACAGCGGATGAGGATGAGGCCGTCTGAAAAGCCGCCTGCACCGACGTTGCGTTTTCCACCTCTTTCGGCAAAACAAAATTAATGCCGATGCCAATCACCGCCACGGTTTTGCCGCCGCTACGCACGGTTTCAATCAGAATCCCGCCGAGCTTGTCGCAGCCCACCATCAAATCGTTCGGCCATTTGATTTGCGCGGGCACGCCGAGTTTGAACAAAGCATTTCGGCACGCCAAAGCCACCGCCAAGGCCAATGCACCCAACTCGTGCTGTCTCTGCTCAAACACTCTGCCGAAGCTGAACATCAAGCATTCACCCAAACGATTGTGCCATGCCCGACCTTGTCTGCCGCGCCCTTTGCTTTGCTGATGCGCCACCACCAACAAACCTTGAGCCTGATCCGGCGCATTTTTAGCCGCATCCAATACGATATCATTGCTGGACGTGCATTCATGATACAAGGCCGTCTGAAAACCGTGTTCGACACCGATTTGCTGCAAACGTGTTTCATCAAACACCGCCAAAGGCCGCACCAAACGCCACTGCCCATCATGCTGCCGCAACAATCCGCGCACATGCGGCGGCATCTGCTGCCACAAGCAATTGATTTGATGCGGCCTCAAGCCGATATTTTTGCTTAACGCCGATACATGTTGAGGCAGGCCGTCTGAAAGAGCGGCAAGCAGCTTCCAATGCTGCTGTTTGAGCGCAGTCATTTATTCTCCGCCGCTTCAACCGCGCGGATTTTCGCCAAAGTCTGCGTAGTAGAAGTTTGATGTAAAAAAGGAATCGAATACACCTTACCGCCTCGGGCAAGCGTTTCCTGCGCCCCGACAATTTTCTCCACTGGCCAATCACCGCCCTTAATCAAAATATCCGGCTTCACCAACTCAATCAAAGCTGCCGGCGTATCCTCATCAAACCAAGTAACCAAATCCACGCTGGCCAACGAAGCTGCTACTGCGGCACGATTGGGCAAAGAATTAATCGGACGGTCGCTGCCCTTACCCTGCCGTTTGACCGAAGCATCGGTATTTAAAGCCAAAATCAACGCCGCCCCGGCAGAACGCGCCTGTGCCAAATAAGTTACATGGCCCCGATGCAGAATATCGAAACAGCCATTGGTAAAAACCAACGGACGCGGTAAAGCAGCAAGGCTTTCCGCCAACCGCTCCGGCGGACAAATTTTTCGCTCAAAATCAGGTAAAGGCCAGTTTTGCATAATGAACTTCCAAACGGAAAACAAGATGTCGGAATGATACCGAAGCACAAGGTTTAATGAAAGATGCGGGGGATATTAATGAATTTTTCAGACGGCATCAGATGTTGGAAAAGGTCGGGCTGTTTATATTTTTTATACTAAACAGCTTTTGTTTTTTGCTGAAATGATTGTTTCGTGATTTTTGAGCATTTTCAAGAATGATGCGGCTTCGTTGTGCCTTTCGGCACTCTTGGCACCTCTCACAAATACCTGAATGGGTCTTCAAGCAAAAAAAACAATAAGTGTAAATAATGCCGGGCTTTTCTACACACAAAAAACATAGGATCTCATTCATTACGATGCTATCAAATACACCGCCAACCACCGTATCAGTTACAACGTTCAAAGTTTCAGACACCCCATCGTCTCCCCACCTTCTATCTCTCTTCCGTCAACGGGAGAGATTTAATGGTGGTAACGTCAGTTAAGGAATGGAATCATTCCCGCCTTCCTTACAACCGTTGCGACCTGCTTTACCGGTAAGCTCCGGGTTTCAGACGGCCTCCCGCTTCCTGTCTTCGCTTCAACCGCCTTCCCCTGCACTGTCGTCCTTCTGCCGTTACTTTTATAACGCATTAGAACCGACACCCGCATTCTTTTCCCGCCCACAAATAAGCGGCCGGACACTCCCGCATCCGGCCGCTACCTATGTCTATTTAACCGTCACCGACATCAACTACCGACGACGGCAATCCCAGCATTAATCAGCGCTTCTCTTTAGCCTTCTCCTTCAGCGCCGGCACCGCCGCTTTGGCCGGCTTCTTACCGCCACCAACCGTCGCCTCATCGCGCAGCTTGGCTAAAATACCCTCGCCGATACCCTTCACATTCTTCAAATCGTCAACACTCTTAAACTGACCGTTGTGCTGACGGTACTCCACAATCGCCGCCGCCTTCGACGGACCGATACCCGGCAGCGCCTTCAATTCCTCCGCCGTCGCCGTATTGATATTCACCGCCGCCAGCGATACCGCCGACCACAACAGAGCCAGCGCACCCGCTAAATATTTCTTCATCTTCTAAATCCTTCTTGATGGTTTTCCGTAACGTGTCATACCTGCGGCCTCTACCAACAGGCAATATACCTCACACTGCCCGCACAGGCAGTCCGAACCATCATAAACAGATTCCCAACACCCTTCAAATACTTTTAACTATAGTTACTATATACATAGAGAACATTGTCTCTCCCCAACAACAAGCTCGTCTTTCCATTACAGCTCTGCTCTCTTTGCTCCGCTACAACCAACCTTCTTCTGTATCCATTCTGCACAAACCTACCGGCAAACCAACCTTCTGAAACACCCATATTCAACTGTCTTGGCAAATCAAAATACTAAAACCCCCGATACGCAAGTATCGGGGGTTCGAAATAAGTGTCTGGCAGTGACCTACTTTCACATGGGTATCCACACTATCATCGGCGCTGAGTCGTTTCACGGTCCTGTTCGGGATGGGAAGGCGTGGGACCAACTCGCTATGGCCGCCAGACGTAAACTGTACAAATCGGTAAGCCGTTATGGAAGCTCGCTTCCACTTATTTATTCTTTAATCAACGGTGATGTGTATCAGCCTCACAAGACTGATGTAAGCTTATTCAAAGAAACTATCCAAAGTCCTTCAAATGATAGAGTCAAGCCTCACGAGCAATTAGTATCGGTTAGCTCCACGCATTGCTGCGCTTCCACACCCGACCTATCAACGTCCTGGTCTCGAACGACTCTTTAGTGCGGTTAAACCGCAAGGGAAGTCTCATCTTCAGGCGAGTTTCGCGCTTAGATGCTTTCAGCGCTTATCTCTTCCGAACTTAGCTACCCGGCGATGCGACTGGCGTCACAACCGGTACACCAGAGGTTCGTCCACTCCGGTCCTCTCGTACTAGGAGCAGCCCCCGTCAAACTTCCAACGCCCACTGCAGATAGGGACCAAACTGTCTCACGACGTTTTAAACCCAGCTCACGTACCACTTTAAATGGCGAACAGCCATACCCTTGGGACCGACTACAGCCCCAGGATGTGATGAGCCGACATCGAGGTGCCAAACTCCGCCGTCGATATGAACTCTTGGGCGGAATCAGCCTGTTATCCCCGGAGTACCTTTTATCCGTTGAGCGATGGCCCTTCCATACAGAACCACCGGATCACTATGTCCTGCTTTCGCACCTGCTCGACTTGTCGGTCTCGCAGTTAAGCTACCTTTTGCCATTGCACTATCAGTCCGATTTCCGACCGGACCTAGGTAACCTTCGAACTCCTCCGTTACTCTTTGGGAGGAGACCGCCCCAGTCAAACTGCCTACCATGCACGGTCCCCGATCCGGATCACGGACCTGGGTTAGAACCTCAAAGCCACCAGGGTGGTATTTCAAGGACGGCTCCACAGAAACTGGCGTCTCTGCTTCTAAGCCTCCCACCTATCCTACACAAGTGACTTCAAAGTCCAATGCAAAGCTACAGTAAAGGTTCACGGGGTCTTTCCGTCTAGCAGCGGGGAGATTGCATCTTCACAACCATTTCAACTTCGCTGAGTCTCGGGAGGAGACAGTGTGGCCATCGTTACGCCATTCGTGCGGGTCGGAACTTACCCGACAAGGAATTTCGCTACCTTAGGACCGTTATAGTTACGGCCGCCGTTTACTGGGGCTTCGATCCGATGCTTGCACATCTTCAATTAACCTTCCAGCACCGGGCAGGCGTCACACCCTATACGTCCACTTTCGTGTTAGCAGAGTGCTGTGTTTTTAATAAACAGTCGCAGCCACCGATTCTCTGCGACCCTCCAATGCTTACAGAGCAAGTCTTTCACATCAAAGGGCATACCTTCTCCCGAAGTTACGGTATCAATTTGCCGAGTTCCTTCTCCCGAGTTCTCTCAAGCGCCTTAGAATTCTCATCCTGCCCACCTGTGTCGGTTTGCGGTACGGTTCAATTCAAACTGAAGCTTAGTGGCTTTTCCTGGAAGCGTGGTATCGGTTACTTCATGTCCGTAGACACTCGTCATCACTTCTCGGTGTTTAAAAGACCCGGATTTGCCTAAGTCTTCCACCTACCGGCTTAAACAAGCTATTCCAACAGCTTGCTAACCTAACCTTCTCCGTCCCCACATCGCATTTGAATCAAGTACGGGAATATTAACCCGTTTCCCATCGACTACGCATTTCTGCCTCGCCTTAGGGGCCGACTCACCCTACGCCGATGAACGTTGCGTAGGAAACCTTGGGCTTTCGGCGAGCGGGCTTTTCACCCGCTTTATCGCTACTCATGTCAACATTCGCACTTCTGATACCTCCAGCAACCTTCTCAAGTCACCTTCATCGGCCTACAGAACGCTCCCCTACCATGCACTAGGTGCATCCGCAGCTTCGGTTACAGATTTGAGCCCCGTTACATCTTCCGCGCAGGACGACTCGACCAGTGAGCTATTACGCTTTCTTTAAATGATGGCTGCTTCTAAGCCAACATCCTGGCTGTCTGGGCCTTCCCACTTCGTTTACCACTTAATCTGTCATTTGGGACCTTAGCTGGCGGTCTGGGTTGTTTCCCTCTCGACAACGGACGTTAGCACCCGCTGTCTGTCTCCCATGATTGCACTTTCCGGTATTCTTAGTTTGCCATGGGTTGGTAAGTCGCAATGACCCCCTAGCCATAACAGTGCTTTACCCCCGGAAGTGATACATGAGGCACTACCTAAATAGTTTTCGGGGAGAACCAGCTATCTCCGAGTTTGTTTAGCCTTTCACCCCTATCCACAGCTCATCCCCGCATTTTGCAACATGCGTGGGTTCGGACCTCCAGTACCTGTTACGGCACCTTCATCCTGGCCATGGATAGATCACTCGGTTTCGGGTCTACACCCAGCAACTCATCGCCCTATTAAGACTCGGTTTCCCTACGCCTCCCCTATCCGGTTAAGCTCGCTACTGAATGTAAGTCGTTGACCCATTATACAAAAGGTACGCAGTCACCCAATTAATAGGCTTCCACTGTTTGTATGCATCAGGTTTCAGGTTCTATTTCACTCCCCTCCCGGGGTTCTTTTCGCCTTTCCCTCACGGTACTGGTTCACTATCGGTCGATGATGAGTATTTAGCCTTGGAGGATGGTCCCCCCATATTCAGACAGGATTCCACGTGTCCCGCCCTACTTGTCGTATACCTAGTACCACTGATGAAATTTCGAATACGGGGCTATCACCCACTATGGCCAAGCTTCCCAGCTTGTTCTTCTATCTCAACAGCTATCATATACAGGCTCCTCCGCGTTCGCTCGCCACTACTTACGGAATCTCGGTTGATTTCTTTTCCTCCGGGTACTTAGATGGTTCAGTTCTCCGGGTTCGCTTCGCTTATCCTATGTATTCAGATAAGGATACCGTACAAAATACGGTGGGTTTCCCCATTCGGACATCACCGGATCATAGCTTTATTGCCAGCTCCCCGATGCTTTTCGCAGGCTTACACGTCCTTCGTCGCCTATCATCGCCAAGGCATCCACCTGATGCACTTATTCACTTGACTCTATCATTTCAAGAACCTCTCTGACTTCGTTGTTTCGGCGTTGACTACCTACCCAACTTGAAGTCTTTACTCTGACAAAGCTTACTGCTTGTTGTGTACCGAACTGTGCCTTTTGTGTTTCACAGTTCAGTCGATACAATCATCACCCAAATACTGCGGCTTACCTGTTACAGTAAGCCAACATTGTCTTTGTTTGTTGATTTCGGCTTTCCAATTTGTTAAAGATCAATGCGTTTTACATGAAACAAACTTTTGTCTCAAACTTCGCAAATTAAAATGAGCTGCGCATTGTAGCAGCTAACTTTAATTTGTAAAGTCTTTAAATGTTTGGTGGAGGCAAACGGGATCGAACCGATGACCCCCTGCTTGCAAAGCAGGTGCTCTACCAACTGAGCTATGCCCCCATACTCTTACTCAAGTATCGATACTGCTTACTCTTGCTTTGAGAATGTCTGGTGGGTCTGGGAGGACTTGAACCTCCGACCCCACGCTTATCAAGCGTGTGCTCTAACCAGCTGAGCTACAAACCCAAGGTCTCTTTGCTTTCCAATATGCCAACAACCATCCTTCTTAATCCGAATAACCTTTTCGGTCATGCTCGGCTTAAAAGTAATTCATGCAGCACATCTTCAAGCTTAAACGCATCTTTAATATCACAGTTTACCGATAAGTGTGAGTGCCTCTCAGCCTCTTTTCTCTAGAAAGGAGGTGATCCAGCCGCAGGTTCCCCTACGGCTACCTTGTTACGACTTCACCCCAGTCATGAAGCATACCGTGGTAAGCGGGCTCCTTGCGGTTACCCTACCTACTTCTGGTATCCCCCACTCCCATGGTGTGACGGGCGGTGTGTACAAGACCCGGGAACGTATTCACCGCAGTATGCTGACCTGCGATTACTAGCGATTCCGACTTCATGCACTCGAGTTGCAGAGTGCAATCCGGACTACGATCGGTTTTGTGGGATTGGCTCCACCTCGCGGCTTGGCTACCCTCTGTACCGACCATTGTATGACGTGTGAAGCCCTGGTCATAAGGGCCATGAGGACTTGACGTCATCCCCACCTTCCTCCGGCTTGTCACCGGCAGTCTCATTAGAGTGCCCAACCAAATGATGGCAACTAATGACAAGGGTTGCGCTCGTTGCGGGACTTAACCCAACATCTCACGACACGAGCTGACGACAGCCATGCAGCACCTGTGTTACGGCTCCCGAAGGCACTCCTCCGTCTCTGGAGGATTCCGTACATGTCAAGACCAGGTAAGGTTCTTCGCGTTGCATCGAATTAATCCACATCATCCACCGCTTGTGCGGGTCCCCGTCAATTCCTTTGAGTTTTAATCTTGCGACCGTACTCCCCAGGCGGTCAATTTCACGCGTTAGCTACGCTACTAAGCAATCAAGTTGCCCAACAGCTAATTGACATCGTTTAGGGCGTGGACTACCAGGGTATCTAATCCTGTTTGCTACCCACGCTTTCGGGCATGAACGTCAGTATTATCCCAGGGGGCTGCCTTCGCCATCGGTATTCCTCCACATCTCTACGCATTTCACTGCTACACGTGGAATTCTACCCCCCTCTGACATACTCTAGTCACCCAGTTTCAAACGCAGTTCCCAGGTTGAGCCCGGGGATTTCACATCTGACTTAAGTAACCGTCTGCGCCCGCTTTACGCCCAGTAATTCCGATTAACGCTCGCACCCTACGTATTACCGCGGCTGCTGGCACGTAGTTAGCCGGTGCTTATTCTTCAGGTACCGTCATCAGTCATGGGTATTAACCACAACCTTTTCTTCCCTGACAAAAGTCCTTTACAACCCGAAGGCCTTCTTCAGACACGCGGCATGGCTGGATCAGGCTTGCGCCCATTGTCCAAAATTCCCCACTGCTGCCTCCCGTAGGAGTCTGGGCCGTGTCTCAGTCCCAGTGTGGCGGATCATCCTCTCAGACCCGCTACTGATCGTCGCCTTGGTAGGCCTTTACCCCACCAACCAGCTAATCAGACATCGGCCGCTCGAATAGCGCAAGGTCCGAAGAGCCCCTGCTTTCCTTCTCAAAGCGTATGCGGTATTAGCCATCCTTTCGGACAGTTATCCCCCACTACTCGGTACGTTCCGATGCATTACTCACCCGTTCGCCACTCGCCACCCAAGAAGCAAGCTTCTCTGTGCTGCCGTCCGACTTGCATGTGTAAAGCATGCCGCCAGCGTTCAATCTGAGCCAGGATCAAACTCTTATGTTCAATCTCTAACTTTTTAACTTCTGGTCTGCTTCAAAGTAACTGACAGACAATGTATAATCTTGTCTCTCTGTTTTTGTCGCAGTGTGAGGCCTAAAGACACTCACACTTATCGGTAATCTGTGTTGTTAAAGAACGGTTGCTGCTGTGTCAGCAGCGAAGAAACCGAACTATACACACCCGCCCGCACCCCCGTCAACAACCACAACGCAAAAAATCACAACGGAAATCACATATCGCTGTTTATTATGGGAATTATTTTAGACAACTTTACCCAACGCTTGCACAAAACCGCGAACTTTTAATCCAAACACCAACGCACCACCCATCAATCCAAATGCGCCAAACACTCAAAGGCCGTCTGAAAAAAGAATTTTCAGACGGCCTCAATCTACCTAAAGCACTCTCATCCTTGTACGGATGAATGAATTTTAAAGTTTGCCTTCTTCACGTTGTCTTCCATAATCTGCGGCCGCAGTAAAGAGTACATCAGTAGATGAGTTCAACGCGGTTTCGGCTGAATCTTGTACTACGCCGATAATAAATCCTACTGCTACAACTTGCATGGCAATATCATTTGGAATGCCGAACAAACTGCACGCTAAAGGAATTAACAGCAATGAACCGCCGGCTACGCCTGAAGCACCCGCCGCACTAACGGTAGCAACCAAACTCAACAATAAAGCTGTCGCAAAATCCACTTGAATGCCTTGAGTGTGTGCGGCTGCCATTGCTAACACGGTGATGGTGATGGCGGCGCCCGCCATGTTGATGGTCGCACCCAAAGGAATAGAAATCGAATACGTATCTTCGTGCAAACCGAGTTTTTTGGCCAACGACATATTAACCGGGATATTGGCTGCGGAAGAGCGGGTGAAGAAAGCTGTTACTCCGCTTTCGCGCAAGCAAGTCAGCACAAGCGGATAGGGATTGCGCCGGATTTTCCACCACACAATCAACGGATTCGCCACCAAAGCGATAAACAGCATACAGCCTACCAATACGGCCAGTAATTTCGCGTAGCCTGCCAAAGCACCGAAACCGGTTTCGGCAATGGTGGAAGACACTAAACCGAAGATACCTAAAGGTGCGAAACGGATAACCCATTTGACAACGGTTGAAACGGCATCCGCCAAGTCTGCAATCATGAGTCTCGTTTGCTCGGACGCATGACGCAAGGCAAATCCCAACACCAAGCCCCATGCCAAAATGCCGATGTAGTTTGCATTCGCAAGGGCATTAATCGGATTGGCTACCAGATTCAGCAGCAAGGTTTTCATGACTTCTTTAATGCCTGAAGGAGGCGTAGTAGTAACGTCACCTGCACTTACCAATACGATTTCGGTTGGAAACAGAAAACTTGCAATCACAGCAGAAAGCGCGGCAGTAAACGTACCAATGGCATACAACACAATAATAGGTTTGATGTAAGCCTCATTGCCTTTTTGGTGGCTGGCAATGGCACTCATGACCAACACAAACACCAGCACGGGTGCAACTGCTTTCAATGCACCCACAAAAAGCGTTCCCAACAGCCCAGCCGCCAAACCGGCAGAAGGCGACAGTGCCGCCAGTGCTGCACCTAACAGCAGCCCGATAATAATCTGCTGCACCAAACTAACGCGATTAACGGCATCAATAACCGGATTTCCACTTGCCACGACACATCCTTATATAAGGTTAAGAATAGCTAACATTCTAAAATAAAACGCTTTGAATGGATAGAAGCCGTTAATTAAGCTGCTAAATTTTTATAAACCATATTTTTTAGTGTTTTATTTCAATTTAAATCAAATTTTAATATTTTATTTTTATAAAATATCTCATCACGAAGTACACCCTTTTATTCATCCGTAACATCATTTTCTTTTTCAGGCGTTTTCAGTTTGTTCGCTTTCATTTTTTAGAAAATCTGTAAAATTTGCTATAAGAATAAATGCTTATCGATGAAAAAATCTTTCTTGGTTTAATGATGCCGCCTGCTGAAAATAATAAAAAATGCTAGAATCGGCCTTCGCAGATGCTGCTATCGTTTTAAAAAATTAAAAACTGGTTTAAGAAGTTATGAAAAAACACACCGTTAAGCTTTTACTGCCCGCGCTTTCGCTTGCCTGCACACAGGCTTTCGCCTATACGCCTTCGCCTGAAGACTATGTGCCTATTAAAAAAGAAAAAAAAGAACCGCAACAAGCTGAAAGCAATGGTAAAAAGCTGCCGGTAAAGTATCCGATCCATATCAATGTGAACGATAAAGAAGTCAAAGAGATGCTGGAAGAGCATTTGCCTTTGATTTCCCAGCAAGAAGAAGAGGAATTGGATAAAGAACAGCTGGGCTTTTTAGCTGAAGAAACGCCTGACAACGTTATCACGATGTTGAAAACCAAAGGGTATTTCAACGGCAAAGTTACGGTAGAACCTTTGGGCGAAGGCTATCAAGTTAATGTTACCACCGGCCCGCGCACGAAAGTGGATAATGTCGGCGTGGCGATTGTGGGCGATGTGCTGCAAGACGGCGATTTGGCGCAATACTATAAAAGTGCTTTGGAAAACTGGGCCTTGCCGGTAGAAAATCCTTTCGACCAAAGCGGATGGAGCAGCAGTAAAACATCCGTGCTTTCAGCGGTAACACGCAAAAAATATCCTTTGGCCCGACTATCCCATTCTCAGGCCACCATCAATCCCTACAACAATACCGCCGATTTGAATGTGGTCGTAGAGAGTAACCGGCCGATTTATTTCGGCGACATCCAAATCAGCGGCACCAAGCGCTATCCTGAAAGCGTGGTGCGTGGGATGGCCAAGTTCCAACCCGGTTCGCCTTATGATTTAGACCAGCTTCTCGATTATCAGCAGGCGCTGGAGCAAGACGGCCATTATTCCGGCGCGTCGGTACAAGCCGATTTTGACAATTTGCAGGACGACAGAGTGCCGGTCAAAGTGGCGGTATCGGAAGTCAAACGGCACAAACTCGAAGCCGGTGTACGCTATGATTCCGAATACGGCTTGGGCGGGCGCATCGGTTATGACTACTACAACCTGTTTAACCGCGGCTACATCGGTTCATTCGTTGTGGACACGGATAAATACGAAACTACCGTGGCAGCCGGTGTGAGCCAACCGCGCAAAAGCAACGGCCATTATCTGACTTCCAACGTTTCCTACACCCGCTCCACCACTCAAAACCTTGAGAAACACGCTTTACGCAGCGGCATTTGGCGCGTGCGCGAGCGTAACAACATCGAATCGCGTATCGGCGTCGAATACCTGACCGAAAGCAGCCGCGTGCCGGACACCAATTACGATTTAGGCCGCAGCCACGCCACGATGGTAACGGCTTCGTGGAAACGGCAGGAAATGTCTACGCTGCTGCGTCCCGAAAACGGCTATTACCTCGACGGCAAAATCGGCTCTACACTCGGCTCGCTGCTGTCGTCCACCAGCATCGCACGGGCGCGGGCAAGCGCGGGTTATTACTTCACGCCGGAAAACAAAAAAATCGGCACCTTTATCGCGCGCGGACAAGTGGGCTATGTGTATGCGCGCGAAGATCAGGAAGTACCCTCTTCTTTAAGGTTCCGCACTGGTGGTGCAACCTCCATCCGCGGTTATGAATTGGACAGCATCGGCTTGGCCGGCCCCAACAATTCCGTGCTGCCCGAACGCGCTTTGGCTGTGGCCAGCTTGGAATACCAATATCCGATCAACAAGAGCTTTTCGGCAGCGGTATTCCACGACATGGGTGACGCAGCTTTGAACTTTAAGAAAATGTCGTTGAAGCACGGCACGGGCCTCGGCGTGCGCTGGTTCAGCCCGGTAGCGCCTTTCTCGTTTGACATTGCCTACGGCCACCACGACAAAAAAGTACGCTGGCACATCAGCTTGGGCACACGTTTTTAAACCGACCCATCAGGCCATCTGAAAAACTTATGCTTACAGCGAACGGCACACCGATATTTTCAGACGGCCTCACACTATATATACATATACGATATAAGAACCTACGGTCAGCAAGCCAGCAGCCTCCGACCTACCCCAAGATGCACAGGTTAATACAAGATGACAGACCATCAGGATAATAAAAACACCGAACAACTCCGGCAAAACGGGTATACGGAAACGCTTCCCGATACGAGGCCGTCTGAAAAGCAGCCGAAAAAAAGAAAATGGCTCAAAATCACAGCGGTATTGTTCGCCTCGCTGTTGTTTGTTTTCAGCGCGCTGGCAGGTGCCGTGGTGTGGCTCGCCAGCACCGAATCCGGCCTGCGCTACGGTCTGTATAACATTCCCTCATGGTTCGGCGTCAACATCCAATCCAAAAACCTGAAAGGCACACTTTGGAAAGGCTTTACCGGCGACGAATGGCGCATCGAAACCGAAGGCGCCGACATCGAAATCAGCGCCTTAACCTTCGACTGGCAGCCCGACGAGCTGAAACAGAAAAAACTGCACATCCGCCAAATCCTCGCCGGCGACATCAGCGTCATCACCAAGCCCACCCCGCCCAAAGAAAAACAGCCTCCGCAAGGTTTGCCCAAAAGCGTGAGCCTGCCTTTGGAAGTGCTGGTTGATAAATTGGAAACCGGCAAAATCAGCGTCGGCCCGCGCGCCAACAAGCAAACCGTTTACCTCAACCACCTTTCAGCCTCATACGCCTACGACCACCAGATCCACAGCCTCAAGCTGGCCGACATCAACACCCCGTGGAACAGCGCATCAGGCAACGCCACCCTGGGCGTGAAAAGCCCGTTTTACCTCAACGCGATTCTCAACGGCAGCGGCACGCTGGATAACGATTACATCGTAGCCGCCACCCGCCTGACCGGCAGCCTGCAAGACGTAGAAACCGACATCCGCATCGACGGCGACAACGTTCGCCTGCATGCCACCTCCGTGCTGCACCCCTTTGCCGAAAAACTGAACGACAAAATCAAGCTTGCGCAGGTTAAAGGTTTCAACATCAACCCCAGCGCTTTTTTATCTTCCCTGCCCAAAGCCAAGCTCGAGTTTGATGCCACCATCGTGCCCTCTTTCGAAAAAGGCATCGGCTTGGAAGGCTCGATAGATTTGCTGAACAGCGCCGCCGCACCCGCCGATGCACAAGGCATTCCGGTACGCAAACTGCTGTCGGGCTTCACCATCAACGATGAAGGTCTGATCCGCATTCAAGATACCGAAGCCCAACTGATGAACAAAGGCACCGTAGGGCTGGCCGGCACCATCGACACCGCCAAGCAAGAGCTTGCCCTCGCCGCCTCCCTGCGCGACATTACCGCCGCCGACGTAGTCAAACAAAAACTCGACGGCAAATTAAACGGCACCATCAAAGTCGGCGGCGCCTTTAAAAACCTCGAAACCGCTTGGGAACTCGATACCGGCAACGCCCTTTCAGACGGCCTCATCCAAATGCACACCGACGCCAAAAACGGCCAGCAAACCCTGCATTTCAAACAAGCCCGCGTACGCCCGACTAACGGCGGCGAAATCAATGCCACAGGCTCGCTGGAGCTGTTTAAAAACCAAGCGCTCAAGCTCGCCGTGGTCAGCAAAAACTTCAACCCCGGCAAGCTAAACACGCAGTTCCCCGCCGGCAGCGTCAACGGCACGATTAACCTCGACGGCGAAATCGCCAACCAAAAATACAGCGGCAAAATGCAGTTCGGCCCCAGCACGCTTTCCGGCGTACCGCTGAAAGGCAGCGCCGATGTCGTTTATGAAAAAGCCCACCTCTCTCGCGCCGTGGCCGACATCCTGCTCGGCAACAACAGCATCAAAACCAACGGCAGCTTCGGCAAACAGGGCGACCGCCTGAATGTAGACATCAACGCCCCCGATTTAAGCCGCTTCGGCTTCGGACTCAGCGGCCTGATTACCGCCAAAGGCTACATTGCCGGCGACCCCGCCAAGCTGGAAGCCGATTTAGTCGGACAAGCCCGCAGCCTGCGCGTTGCCGATGCCGTACAAATCAACGACCTCAACTTCAAACTACAAGGCTCGCCCGATTACAGCCGCCCCTTAAACGTCGAACTCAAAGGCAACCGCATCAGCATCCTCGGCGGCGGTTCGCCCACCGTGATCGACAGCGTCGATTTATCCGTTAACGGCACAGGCTTGAGCCACCGCATCCGTGGCGGCGGCAACATGTCGCTCGGCGGCAAACCCTACACCCTCGCCGTCGATGCCAACGGCGGCTTGGACAACAAACAGCAATGGAAAGGCACGCTCAGCGTGCTGGATATCGGCGGTGCATTCAATCTCAAGCTGCAAAACCGCATGAACCTCGAAGCCGGTGCCAACCGCGTAGCCATGAGTGCTGCGCGCTGGTCGGCCATGGGCGGCAGCCTGAATATGGAAAACTTTGTTTGGGACAAGAGAAACGGCATCACCACCAAAGGCAACGCCGTCAATCTCGATATGTCACAACTGCATAATTTCTACACCCCGCCCGTGAAACACAATCTCGTTTTGGCCGGCGACTGGGATTTGTCGTACAGCCAAAACGCCCGCGGCTACCTCAACATCCGCCGTCAAAGCGGCGACGTGGAGCTGCCGTACCGCAAACAAATGCTCGGCTTGGGCGCACTTTCCCTCAATACCACTTTCCAAAACGGCCGTATCGACAGCAAACTCGACGGCGTTACCGGCTACGGCAACATCAACGGCAACGTCGTGATCAGCCAGCAGTTTGGTAACGACATCAAACTCGCACCCATCAACGGCAAAATCAGCATCGGCGCGCCCAATCTCGAAGCTTTCCGCAACTTCTTGCCCGTGGGCCAAACCCTGCGCGGCAACCTCGAAGGCATCGCCACCATCGGCGGACGCGTCGGCCAGCCCCAATTCAACGGCACGCTCAACGGCAACGACCTCTATTACCGCAACCAAGACTTAGGCTTGATTCTCGACCACGGCGTATTGCGTTCGCGCATTCAAGGCCAATCGTGGCTGATCGACAACCTGCGTTTCCACCGCGGCGGCACCGTAGAACTGAAAGGCACGGTAGGCTTAAACAACGCCGAGCCTAACGTCAACGTTGATGTTTTATTCAACAAATACAACGCGCTGGATAAAGCCAACCGCCGCCTGACCCTCAGCGGCGACGCCAAAATGCTCTACACCGAAGCCAACGGCGTTATCCTCACCGGCACGCTCAAAGCCGATTCCGGCTATTTCGGCTTCCAAAAATCCGGCATGCCCACTTTAGACGACGATGTGGTCGTGCTCGGCGAAGTGGAAAAACCCAAATCCACGCCCACGCCCATCAGCATGAATCTCGTGCTCGACCTCAACGATAACCTGCGCTTCAGCGGCGAAGGCTTGGACGTTACCCTCGGCGGCCAACTCAACCTAACTGCCAAGCCCGGAGAGGCCGTACAAGGCGTCGGCACGGTGAAAGTCATCAAAGGCCGCTACAAAGCCTACGGACAAGACCTCGACATTACCAAAGGCCAAATTTCCTTCGTCGGCCCCTTGTCCGACCCCAACCTCAACATCCGCGCCGAACGCCGCCTTTCTGCCGTCGGCGCCGGTGTAGAAGTGCTCGGCAGCCTCAACAACCCGCGCATTTCACTGGTAACCAACGAGGCCATGAGCGAGAAAGACAAACTGTCGTGGCTGATTCTCAACCGTGCCAGCAGCGGCAGCGACAGCGACGAAGCCGCCCTTTCCGCCGCAGCAGGTGCGTTCCTCGCAGGCCGCGTCAACGACAAACTCGGCTTGGTGGACGACTTCGGCTTCACCAGCAAACGCCGCCGCGACGCCCAAACCGGCGAACTGAACCCCGCCGAACAAGTGCTGACCGTCGGCAAACAGCTCACCAACAACCTCTATCTGGGCTACGAATACGGCATCAACAGCGCCAGCCAGTCGGTCAAACTGGTTTACCAGCTTACCCGCGCCATTCAGGCCGTTGCCCGCGTCGGCAACCTCTCGTGGGGCGGCGAAGTGAAATACAGCATACGTTTCGACTAACCGCCATAAGGCCGTCTGAAAGCACGTTTTCAGACGGCCTTTATCATGTTTTGAGGCCGTCTGAAAAGCCGCTTTGATGTATAATTGACGACAATTTCACATCATTGCCGGCTGTTTTCAGACGGCCGCCTATCCAGCAATCAAACAGGAATCCGCTATGATCAACCCCATTTCCGCCCTTTCCCCGCTCGACGGCCGCTACGCCAAATCCGTAGAAGCCCTGCGCCCGATTTTCTCCGAATACGGCCTGATGAAAGCCCGTGTGAAAGTTGAGCTGAGCTGGCTCAAAGCATTGGCCGCCGAACCGAAGATCGCCGAAGTGCCCGCATTCAGCGACTTCACCGTTGCCGAAATCGACCGCGTTATCGCCGAATTTTCGCTGGAAGATGCCGCCGCCGTGAAAGCCATCGAAGCCACCACCAACCACGACGTAAAAGCCATCGAATACTGGTTGAAAGAGCGTTTTTCAGGCGTGCCCGAAGTTGCCGCCGCCAGCGAATTCATCCACTTTGCCTGCACCAGCGAAGACATCAACAACCTTTCACACGCCCTGATGCTACAAGAAGCACGCGAAGCCGTGGTGCTGCCGAAGCTGGCCGAAATCACCGCCAAGCTCACCGAAATGGCGCACGACCTAGCCGCCGTGCCGATGATGAGCCGCACCCACGGGCAACCCGCCACGCCATCCACCTTGGGCAAAGAAATCGCCAACGTCGTTTACCGCCTGCAACGCCAAATCAAACAGCTTGCCGCACAAGAATTTTTAGGCAAAATCAACGGCGCGGTCGGCAACTACAACGCCCACATGGTCGCCTACCCCGATGTGGATTGGGAAGCGCACTGCCAAACATTCGTCGAGCAAGCATTGGGGCTGACCTTCAACCCCTACACCATCCAAATCGAGCCGCACGACTACATGGCCGAGTTCTTCCAAACCCTCAGCCGCATCAACACCATCTTAATCGACTTCAACCGCGACGTATGGGGCTACATCTCCCTCGGCTACTTCAAACAAAAAGTCAAAGCGGGCGAAGTAGGTAGCTCCACCATGCCGCACAAAGTCAACCCCATCGACTTTGAAAACTCCGAAGGCAACTTGGGCATGGCCAACGCCGTGTTGGGCTTCCTTTCGGAAAAACTGCCCGTCTCCCGCTGGCAGCGCGACCTCACCGACAGCACCGTGCTGCGCAACATGGGCGTGGGCGCAGGCTACACCGTGCTGGGCTTGGTCGCCCACCTGCGCGGCCTGAACAAACTGGAAGCCAACCCCGCCGCCCTAGCCGCCGACTTGGACGCCACTTGGGAACTTTTGGCCGAACCGATTCAAACCGTGATGCGCCGCTACGGCGTGGCCAATCCGTATGAAAAACTGAAAGACCTCACCCGCGGCAAAGACGGCATCACGCCCGAAGTGCTGAAAGTGTTTGTCGAATCGCTGGACATCCCCGCCGATGCCAAACAGCAGCTGCTGGCTTTAACACCCGCGCTGTATGTGGGCAAAGCCGAAGAACTGGCAAAACGCATTTAAGGCATTTGAAATGATAAGAGGCCGTCTGAAAGCAGTTTTCAGACGGCCTCTTATGTTGGAGGGATGGTTTAATAACACAATCACGCAAAGGTGGCTGACACTTCCTGCGTTTCGCTGATTCGGTACTTTGTAGTTTCAACGCATAGCCACGCAAGGTGGCTGACTGCGGCAGCGGGGCAAATGTGATTGCTTTTGCCGTTTCAACACACAGCCACGTGAGGTGGCTGACTGCCCGCCCGTTTGCAAGCTACTTTGGCCGCTGGTTTCAACACACAGCCACGCGAGGTGGCTGACAAAGGCTATTCTGCTAAAGTGGTTTCTTTTACTGTTTCAACACACAGCCGCCCGAAGGCGGCTGACGCAAATCAATTTCAGGTTTAAGCTTGTTGTAAAGTTTCAACACACAGCCACGCCAGGTGGCTGATGTCAACGATACTTGGACCGCTTCGGCCAACTTGCGTTTCAACACACAGCCACGCCAGGTGGCTGATAATTTAATCCTGTCTGCCACACGCGATATGTGTGTTTCAACACACAGCCACGCCAGGTGGCTGAAGAAAAGCAAGCCGAATTACTTTATTACTACGGTGTTTCAACACACAGCCACGCCAGGTGGCTGACACCGTTTCAGCGGTTTTGCTTACCCAAAGGCTCGTTTCAACACACAGCCACGCCAGGTGGCTGATTATGCGCCTGCTGATGATTATTTAGACGGGCTGGTTTCAACACACAGCCACGCCAGGTGGCTGATAACGGTGCTGATTTGTTGTGCTTGAGTAGCGTTGTTTCAACACACAGCCACGCCAGGTGGCTGACGACGGGCGAGCGGACGGATATTTGAGCTGTGCGTTTCAACACACAGCCACGCCAGGTGGCTGAGTGGTCGATTACGAGCACCAAACCCTGCACAAAGGTTTCAACACACAGCCACGCCAGGTGGCTGAAGCCTCTTCCCAAACCGTTATCCGACAATCATCTAAATCCCGATTTTCGCCAAACGGTTCAAAAAGATGCCAGAGCAGACTATATCACAGCGGCTTGGTTTTAATCGCTTGAATATCTGAGTAAAAAATTTCGCCAACCTTGCAGCTTTCGTATGTTTGCTGCGGGTTGGCGCTGATTTGTTATTCCGCCCAAACAAATAGGTAGCATATGCTCAAGAAGCCGTCTGAAAATTTTCAGACGGCCTCAATTGCCTATTTAACAAGCAATCAAATCATAAGAACGATGGGATCGTCCGATACGGAGGCCGTGGCCGTATTTCGATAGGCGTAATCTGTTCCAGCGGCAGGCTGGGCGGCTTGGGTTGCGGTTTCGGCGGGTGTGCCGAGCGCTGCTTCCAGTTTGCTGTTGATTTTGCTTTCCAACAAGTCATAGGCAACGGTTCCCGAGTCGAACACAAACGATTTAACGGATACGTTTTTTTGGTTGTCGAGCTGTTTTTCAATAGTGAGCATGTCTGCGCTGTCTTTGAAGCCGATCACCCAATCGGTCTGCATGCCTGACGGATGGGTGATTTTTTTGAGCGTTAAATCTTGCGGGGTGATGCCTTTGCTGAAACGGACGATGTTGCTGCCTTCCCAATCGCTGATTGTGTCTCTGCCGTAATCTTTTCCGAAGATATAGGTGTCGTTGCCGGCTCCGCCGAAGAGAGTGTCGTCGCCCTCGCCTCCGTTGAGGGTATCGTTGCCCCACAAGCCGTGCAGCAAGTCGTCTCCGTTGCCGCCTGTGAGCAGGTTGCCGTTTACGTCGCCGAAGAACATGCGGTCTTCGGGGTCGGGCAGGTCTTTCAGGGCGAATTTGATGGTGTGGGTGGCATCATCGCTGAGGGTGCGTTCGGGATCGAACGAGTGGAATTTAAAGCGGATTTCAGCTTCGCTTGCGCCTTTGTTGGGGATGAACACCAAGTCTTCGCTGTCTGAAACGTAGAAGCGGTCTGCTTTCACCCATTGCCGTATGCTGCCGTCTGAAGACATATAAGCTAAGCGGCCGCCGATGACTTTTTCGATATCGTAGCTGTGCTCGGGATGCTCGTTGCCTGCGCCGATGCCGAAAACGGCTTCGCTGAGGCGGTAGGCGTTGTTGTTGTCGATGGCAACGGTTTTGGTATTGCCTTGAATGCCGACGGCGGCTTCCAATTGCCACGGTTTGTATGTGGCGGAATCAAATACGAAGTTTTGAATGGCGGCATCGTCGCCGTGTACGTTTTGATTGTGGATGAGTAACAGGTCTTGCGTGCCTTTGAGGCCGATTTTCCAGATACTGCCAATGTTGCCGTCTTTCAATACATCGACTTTGATGTCCAAATCTTGGGGGCGGATTCCTTTGCCGAAGCGGACGGTGTTGTTTCCTTCGGGGTCGGAAAGGGTTTCGATGCCGGGGATGCGGTAGTCGATGATGGTATCTCTGCCGTAGCCTCTGTCGAAGAAGTAGGTATCGTCGCCTTTACCGCCGAAAAGTGTGTCGTCGCCTTTGCCGCCGTCGAGATAGTCGTTGCCGTCGTTTTTATCGCGCCAGTATAACTGTCCTTCTTCGTTTTTCAGCGGGCGGGCGTCTATGTCGCCGATTAAGCGGTCGTTGCCCAAGCCGCCGTACAGTTTGTCGCTGCCGTCGCCGCCGCGTACGTCGTCGTTGCCGCCTTTGCCGTCCACCACATCATCGCCGCTGCCGCCGCGCAAAAGGTTGCCTGCGGCATTGCCGGTAATGGTGTTGTTGTCGTTGTTGCCCGTGGCTTTGATGGCTTTATCGCCCACTAAAGTCAGGTTTTCGACATGCTCGGGTAAAACATAATCGGCGCTGCTGAATACGCTGTCGGTGCCTTGATTAACTAATTCGATAATCTTGTCGTTGGAGTCGTCCACTTGATAGATATCGCTGCCGGTGCCGCCGACCATCAGGTCTGCGCCTTTTCCGCCGTCTAAATAATCGTTACCGCCGTAGCCGTATAAATCGTCTTTGCCGTCGTAGCCCATCAAGCGGTTGCGGTTTTCATTGCCGACAATGGCGTTGTTCAGCTCGTTACCGGAGCCGTCGAGCGCAGCTTTGCCGACTAAAAACAGGTTTTCGACATTTTTCGGCAGGGTGTAAGGTACGCTGCTGTATATGGTGTCTATGCCCCGGTTGATCTTCTCAATCACGCGGTCTTGCGGATGGGTAACGCGGAAAATATTGTCACCGTCATCGCCGTACATCACTTGAGGCGAGCGGCTTACCTGCTCTGATTTCAAAGCCTTTGTATCGGGTTGTCCGTCTTTTGCGGCCACTACTGAAGTTTTTTTGTTGCTCATGATACTTCCTTATCAAAAAATCAAGTTGAATCTTCATTCGTGAGACAAAACGAGGCCCTTAAGGTTTGATGTAAAACATCCAATTGAAATAATATTAATATTGAATATATTTACGTTGATATTATAATGTACAAATATTTGTAATCATAAGATATTTTTATTATTTATTTTCAAACAATAACAAAATGGCAAGCAAAAAAATTCCCTGCAAAAAGCCAATTTGAGCAGGGAAGTTTCAGCCGTTTTGAAACGTGAAGGCCAACGGTTTTTTCAGACGGCCTCGAAGCAAGATTTTTCAGCTTTATTGAGCCAAAGCAATACAGACATGAATTTATGGTTTATTCCGTGAAGTTATACGCGTTTTGCTATAAAATGCCTGCATATAAAAGCAATTAATTACTCACGCTATTCGGGTTAACCGGCACGCGAAACCGACCGAAAAAACGCTGTTCGGCCATGCTTTCATGCCGTTTGCGCCCGAATTCCCGACGAAACGGGCTTAAAACTGTACAATGGCCTAAGTTTCACAGCAGTAAATCCATACACCGCAAACCCTATCATTCTTTTACCTACCCTTGCCCACTGGAGCGCCGCAACATGATGGCCGTCCGTTCCTTCTTTACGACTTTGCTGCTGGCTGTGCTGCCGCTCGGCTTTCTTGCCGTGATGGTGGTTGCGCCTTTGCTGGCTTTGGCGTTTTACGAAAACCAAGGGTTGGTGTGGCAGGTATTGCAAGACGAATACATTCAGATGCGTATCGGTTGGACAACGCTTCAGGCGGCTCTTACCTGCCTGTTCACGCTGCTGCTGGGCGTGCCTGTGGCTTGGACGCTCGCCCGTTTGGAATTTCGCGGAAGAAGATGGATTCTGCGGCTGCTGATGCTGCCTTTCGTGATGCCCACACTGGTGGCCGGCATGGGCGTGTTGGCTTTGTTCGGGCCGCGCGGGTTGCTGTGGGCAGGCTGGGAAGACACGCCTTACCTGCTGCTTTACGGCAATGTTTTTTTCAACCTTCCCGTGCTCATCCGCGCCGCTTACCAAGGCTTTCTGCAAGTACCCGCCGCACGCCTTGAAACAGCCCGAACCCTCGGTGCGGGCACATGGCAGCGTTTTTGGCATGTTGAACGCCCCGTGCTGCAACCTTGGCTCGCAGGCGGCATGTGTTTGGTGTTTTTATACTGTTTTTCAGGCTTCGGATTGGCCTTGCTGCTCGGCGGCAACCGCTACGCCACCATAGAAGTCGAAATCTACCAACTGATTGCCTACGAACTGGATACAGCCACCGCTTCCGTGCTGGTTTGGCTGGTATTGCTTATCACCGCACTGGCCGGCATCGCCTACGCTTGGCTAAGCCGCCGAACCGCCTCCGGCAGAAACATCCGCCCGCTGACGCCGGAACCGCCGCGCACCCGCACCCAAAAAACCATGTTGGCCGCCACACTCGCCCTGCTGGGCTTATGCTGTGCCTTACCGCTGTTGGCCGTGTGTTTTCAAGCGGCATCGGCCGGCGCTTCATGGCAGGTTTGGCAGGAAGCCGACACCCTTGCCGCCGCATGGAACACCCTGCGATTTACCTTTTCGGCCATGCTCGCCGCCATACTGCTCGGCATCCTCCACGCCGCACTCGCGCGCCGCGTTGTATGGATACGCGGGTTAACCTTTCTGCCGTTTATGGTATCGCCCGTATGCGTAGCATTCGGCCTGCTGCTGCTTTATCCCGAATGGACAGCCTCTCTGCCCCTGCTCATTGCCACCTACGCCCTGCTGGCCTACCCCTTTATCACCAAAGACATACTGGCCGCATGGGACGCCCTCCCCCCCAACTATACCGCCGCCGCACGCAGCATGGGCGCAAACCCCTTTCAGACGGCCCTTTACGTTACCGCCCCACTGCTGCTGCCTTCCCTCCGCCGCGGCCTTACCCTCGCCGCCGCCACCTGCGTGGGCGAATTTGCCGCCACCCTGTTTTTATCCCGCCCCGAATGGCAAACCCTTACCACCTTCATTTACCGCTATCTCGGCACGGCCGGCAGCGACAACCACGACCGCGCCATGGTACTCACCGCCATCCTGATGCTGCTCGCCTTTATCGTCTTCCTACTGCTCGACTCGACAGAAAAGAAACAACAGGCCGTCTGAAAAAGGAAAACCCATGCTGCAACTCAAACACATCAACAAACACTACGGCAGCAAAACCGTGGCCGACAACATCACACTCGAAGTAGCAAAAGGCCACATTCTCGCCATACTCGGCCGCTCCGGCTGCGGCAAATCCACCCTGCTCAAAATCACCGCCGGGCTTGTCGAACCCGACAGCGGCGAAGTATGGATAAACGGCAGCAACCTCACCCGCACCCCGCCCGAGCACCGCCGCATCTCACTCGTCTTCCAAGACTACGCCCTGCTGCCCCATCTCAACGCCCTCCAAAACGTCGCCTTCGGCCTCAAAATGCAAGGCGTCCACCAAGCAGAAGCCCGCCAAAAAGCACAAGCCATGCTCACCGAAGTCGGCCTCGCAGACGAAGCACAACGCCGCACCCACAGCCTTTCCGGCGGCGAACAACAACGCGTCGCCCTCGCCCGCGCCCTCGTAACCGACCCCAAACTCATGCTGCTCGACGAACCCTTCTCCAGCCTCGACACTGGTTTGCGCCAACAACTGCGCCAGCTCACCGCCAACCACATCCGCCACCGCAACATTCCCGCCGTTTTAGTGACCCACGACCCCGAAGAAGCCTTCGCCCTTGCCGACCAAATCGCCCTCATGCACAACGGCCGAATCATCCAACTCGCCGCCCCCGGCGCACTCATCGCCGCCCCCTCCGACGCCCGCTCCGCCCGTTTGATCGGCGCCGACAACGTCAACGACACCCGCTACATTCCCCGACAAGCCATACACTTCAACCACCCTCAAGGACAAAACGCCAAAATCACCGCCCACACCCGCCTGCCCGACCGCAGCCTACTCATACTCATCCACCCGCAACACGGCGAAATACAGCTGCACCTCGATCCCTCGGAAACCCATAATCTCAACCTACAACCCGGCAGCGAATGGCCGCTTTGGGTGAATGCACGGAAAATTGTTTGGTTTCAGCAGGATACAGATTTTCAAACATACTAAAAAAACCGAGAGGCCGTCTGAAAATATTTCAGCTAATTCATTTAGTTTGTAGCTGGATTTTTAGGTATTTGGAAATAGATGATTTTTCAGACGGCCTCAGATAAGTCGTCTGTTTCTTTTGGGGATTTAAAACGGTAACGTTTGAATTTTTCAATGATTAGGCGGCTGAGGGCAGCTGACGATTTTTTTTCAAGTTGGCCGGCTTGTTTTTGTAGTTTCAACACACAGCCGCCCGAAGGCGGCTGATATTGCATCCGCTATGCTTTTTTCTTCGTCTGTATGTTTCAACACACAGCCGCCCGAAGGCGGCTGAATTTTCACTTTGCGGCCGCGTCCGGCCATGCCGCCGTTTCAACACACAGCCGCCCGAAGGCGGCTGATCCGCTGTGGGGTGGTGTTAGTTTTGTCATGTGATATACAACTACATAAAACGCGAAAAATTTAAGGAAATCAAAAAATAACGAAAAAATCAGGTGAAAATTTAAAACGCAAAAAAACGCGCAAAAATGATTGAAATATGCTCATTTTTGCGCGTTTTTTGTCATGGAATAATCGTGGAATTATCAGATTCGATTATTTGGCTATGCCACAGCTCCACAGGTAGCGTCCAAGTATCTCGAAATCATGCGGCTCGGTTTGGGATAAATCCAACTCTGTTGTTGGATATATCCCTTTGTTCGGGTTATCACTAATAATGTTAAAGGTGTGGGCATTCAGGCGTTGTAGGCGTTTGATTCTGATCTCGTCGTATTGTCGGAAGAGATAGATACCTTCCTCTGTGTATTTGGCAGTTGCACACCATAAAACCGTGCCAAGGTCGATTAAAGTGGGAAACATGCTGTCGCCTTTGACGCGCGTGCAGAAGCAGCGGTTTGGGTTTACGCCTAAGTGTTTGAAAAATGAAGCTCTAAACCACATTGCTTCGGTTTCTTCCGCCTGCCATGAGATTGTGCCGTTGCCCGCGCTGCCAAACACGTTGATGTGATAGCGGACAGGCACGATATTGGCGGTATCTTGATGAGAAGCCCATGCTTTATAACCGGACACCAAATCTTCCATGCTGGCCGGTATGGGGTCGGTTGAATAGATGGCCGCTATTTCACGCTGTTTATTGGGTGCGGATGATGCGGCGTTACTTATATATATACTTTTATATATACTTTCATCCGTCGCAGCTTGTGATATTTCTTCCGCAGCCTCTTCAAACAGGTTTAATAGTCCTTTTTCTATCAATTCTTCAATGACATAACCCGGTAAGATGTATATGGTTTTATTGCCACCCTTACCGCCCTTTCCGGGTACTACTCTTGATGCCCATTGTTCGGACTGTGCGCGCAGCTTTATGCCGGGTCCTGATTTTGGTAGAGATGTAAGTGTTATTCCTTGCTCTGCCAATTGCTCAATCAGCTTATGTAATTCATAGGCCCCAAGTTCTATATTTTGGGAAAAATCCACTTTCATACTCCATTTAAAAGTATAAAAGACAAGTATCAAAGTGCTTTTATACTTTATTTCTTTTTAAATCATATAGTTGCTTAATTTTCACTTTTATTCTTACTTTTATACTTTGCATCAATCAACTTTGATACTATAATGCGTTTAAAAGTAGCAAACAAGAAATCTAAACAGATTTTAGCTGATTCTACATCGTTCTTTAACAATTTGGAAAAAAGAGCCGAAAACGCAGATAAACGGTACTTTTACAGAGACTGTTTAACAGACCGTCTAAGAAATTGGACGGTCGATTAAGCGGTTTACTTATATTTCAAAGTAATAAAGTACAAAAGGAAAAAACAATGCACCCAGAATTGATTAAAGCAAAGCTGCGTATAAAAGGTTTCAGCCTTACTGATGTAGCAAAGCAAGAAAAGGTTGGGGAGCATGCTGTTAGGAAAGCATTACGGCAGCCCAGCCTATCTGGCGAGAAAGCAATAGCAAATGTATTAGGCAAAGAGTTACACGAGCTTTGGCCTGATAGATGGACGATAGACGGTAAAAGAATACGCCCTAGATGGGCACATCTTTATAAGGAAGCATCATGAAAAAGCATTACAGCGCGTCGGAACTGGTGGCTCTTGAATTAAGCGGACTGCCTAAAACGGAAGCGGGAGTGGTTTTTCGAGCCAAACAACAAAACTGGCCGTTTATAGAAGTGGCTGGCAAAGGCGGTCGCGGTGGCAAACGCCGCGAGTACACCCCACCGCCCGAAGTGATGATGCAGATACAAGAGCGCGAGATGGCTAAGGTGCTGGCAGATACGGCGCCGCCGCTGCCGGTGTTGGCGGCCACAAATACGGCGGTATCGACGGAAGTGCGGTACATGCAAACCACCGAAGCGCAGCGCACCCGCGAGGGAGCAAGGCTCGGTGTGTTGAATGCGGTTGAGCGGCTGATGGCTGAATCGAATGTCGGCAAGGATGCGGCGATTACTACGCTGCTGACGCAAGCAAGGCTGCCGCAGTTTGAGCATGTGGCGAAGATGTTTGAGCTGGCCTTAGACGAGCGCGGCGCGGGCAGTTTGAAGCTGCCGAGCAGCCGTACCATCAAACGCTGGTTTGCCCAACGGGAAAGCAATACGCTGATTCCGAAAGTGGCCACCGCCGATATGAATATGCCTGATTGGCTACCGCTGTTTTTGAAGTATTACCGGCTGCCGACGAAACCAAGCGTTCAGATGGCTTACGAGGCGTTTTTGGATGCGCTGGCGGTTGAAATGCCGCTGGTTAAGGTGCCGAGCATACACGCGGTACGGCGGGCGATGAGCAAGGTGGGCAATGTGGCCTTGCAAGACGGCCGCAAAGGTAAGCGCGAGCTGAAAAACGATTTGCCGCACAAACGGCGCGAGTTTTTGCACTTGCCTCCGGCTGCGATCTACACCGCAGACGGCCACACCTTTGATGCGGAGGTGCTTAACCCGATGAGCGGCCACCCGTTCCGCCCTGAAATCACAACGGTAATCGATGTAGCAACCCGCCGCTGTATGGGCTGGAGCGTGGGCTTGGCGGAAAGCCGGTTTACGGTGCTGGAAGCGTTGTGCCATGCTAGCCGCACGGCCATCGGCGCGGTGTGGTATGTGGACTGGGGTAAAGGCTTTGAAAACTTGATGATGACTGATGAGGCAACGGGGATTATGGGCAGGCTGGGTATGACGATGAAACACTCGCTGGCCTATAACTCGCAAGCTAAAGGTGTATCGGAACGCAGCCATAACATTTTTACCCGCGCGGCGCGAAAGCTGCCGACTTATGTGGGTAAAGACATGGATGCGGAAGCGCGCAAATCGCTGTTCCATTGGACACGCAAGGAAATCAAGCTGCAAGGCAAGATTATCAACTCGCCGATACCGACGTGGGACGAATTTAAGGCGTTTATCGAGGCGGAAATCGAAGCCTACAACAACAGCCCGCACCGCAGCCTGCTGAAATTTACTGATGCCGACGGCAAAAAACGCCACATGACGCCAAACGAAATGTGGGCGTTGAAGGTAAAAGAGTTCGGCGAGCCGCCGAAGGTGTTGGCGGAAGACGAGGGCTGGCTGTTTAGACCGCAGAAGATGTGTACGGTACGGCGCGGCGAGGTGCAACTCTTTAATAACGTTTATTTTTCAAACCTTTTGGAGGAATTTAACGGCGAAGAGTTGCGGGTTGGCTACGACGTGCAAGATGCGCAGTGGGTTTGGGTGTATGACGATGCAGGCCGCTTGATTTGTAAGGCGGAATGGCACGGCAACAGCCAAAGCTATATGCCTGAAAGCGTGATTGAGCAGGCAATGGATAAACGCAACGATGCGGCCTTGAAACGGGTTGAAATCAAGCGTGAAAACGTGCTGGCGGAGCGCAGGCAAGCGGTTATCGAGCATGAAAGCAGCGTGAATTTAGGCGGTATTACGCTGGATATGAGCCGCTTAAAAGAGCAAGGCGCGAAAGTGCTGGCGCGGCGTGAAGAGCCGGAAACGGTGGAGGCGGTGTTTAAGGTGGTGAAGCCGGAGCCGATTCAGACGGCCTCAAGTTGGGAAGCCCCCGATGCCCTAAACCCGAAGGCGCAATACGCTGAATATAAACGCTTGGCAAGCTGTGAAGCTGCCGAATTAAACGAGACGCAAGCCAAATGGCTTGAGTGGTATGTAAATAGCGGCCGTGTCGAACTGATGGAGCAAATGGCACGGGCTTACGGATAGAAAGAGGTTTAAAAATGAAGATGGAAATGCCTGAATGGCTGGTAAAGAAGATGGCGGAAACCCGAAAAAGCCGCCAAAGCAAACGGCTTGTGCTGGGTTTTGTGGAGCGCGAAGTGCTGCGCCGACCACTGGCCGCCGCGCAATAAAATGCCAAACGCCGTTTTTCAGACGGCCTGTTAAAAACCTGTTTAAAACACGGATAAAACGTAGTTACTCGGAGTATTAAAAAATGAAGATTGCAAACATTAATAATTTATCTTTGGTTGCTATTGCCATGCAGCGTTTGGTTAACCGACAAGACGGCCTGCCCGGTTTGGGTGTGCTGTACGGCCCCAGCGGTTACGGCAAAACCACGGCAACGGTGGCGGTGGCCAATCAGACCCGCGCCTACTATGTGCAGATGCGCAGTGCGTGGGGCAAAAAGACGCTGCTCGAAAAAATCTGCTTTGAGATGGGCTTGCCGCCGGCTCGAACCACGGCGGGCTGCTTGGATGTGATCTGTGAGCAATTGGCAGCCAGTCAACGACCGCTCATCATCGATGAGGCCGACTACCTTGTTTCTAAGGAGGGCATGGTTGAGCTGGTGCGCGACATCTACGAAGGCAGCCAAGCGCCTGTGATGTTGGTAGGTGAAGAGTTGTTACCGAACAAGCTGAAAAAATACGAGCGTTTTCACGGGCGCGTGCTCGCTTGGGTGCCGGCGCAACCGGTTAGCGTGGACGATGCAGCGGAACTGGCGGCGGTATATGCCCCGAAAGTGCGCCTGTCAAACGACTTGCTGGCGCATTTGGTGGAAATCGCTCACGGCTCGGTGCGCAGGGTAACGGTTAACTTGGTCAATCTTGCCGCCTTTGCCGCTGAAAAAGGTTTGGCAGAGCTGGGCTTGGGCGATATTGCCAAGGCCGAACTGTATAAAGGCGAAGCGCCTAAACGGGGGACGAAAGTATGAAGCCGGTTAAAGAGTTGACCTTGCCCCGCAATAACCGCCAACTGGTGTGGACGGCATTGCGAGCAAGCCGTGAAAGTTGGGTGACGTTGGCGGCATTGAGCGAGCAGGCAGATGTGAAAAGCCGCACGGTATATATGTATCTGCAAGCATTGATTGCGGCGGGCTATGTGGCGGTTGAAACGGCAGCCGACCGCTGCAAGCTCTACCGACTGACCAAAGACGCAGGAGTAGATGCTCCGCGCCTGCGGCCGGACGGCACCGAGGCCACGCCGAAGAATACAGAAATTATTTGGCGCACCATCAAGATTATGCACACCTTTACCTTGGACTCACTGACGGCTCATGTGCGGATGACGCACGAGGTGCAAAGAGAATGGGTCAAAAAATACGTTATCTCGCTGCTGGCGGCAGGGTATTTGGGCAAGCGTAGCCGTGAAGATTATGTGCTGCTGCACAACACGGGCAGCCAAGCACCGCAGCTGCTTAATATACGCGAGGTGTATGACCCTAACTTAAAACAAATCATGTTACGGGAGGTGCCGGACTATGAATAAAGACTATATGAATGAAGAGTGGTTTTCAGTATTGAAGCGCGAGATTGAAAGCAGCAGCCAGCGCAGCGTTGCCGATAAGCTGGGTTACAGCATGACGGCAATCAATTTGGTGGTAAACGGCAAATATAAAGGCAAAACGGACAAAATCGCCGCTAAAGTGATGCGGGTTTATAACATTAAATGCCCGTTTAGCGGCAATGTAATCACTTTGCAAGATTGCAGGGATATAGCTCACGCGGCCGCACCCACCCACAACCCTATAAAAATGGGGCACTGGAAAGCGTGTTTGAAATGCCCAAACCGACCTGATTAACAGGTAAGCCATTGATAGGGCTATATATTTTTTGCCTGCTGATTTTGATAAGTTATTGAAAAAAAAGGAAATTTAAAATGCACAAAATCAAATTAAGGGAATTATTGATGATTTCTGTGATTGTGATGGTTATAACTGCTTGTGCCAACCGCTGCACGGAGCCGCAGCCTGTACGCAGTTATTTTGAGCATGAAACACCGGAGCAACGGCTGATGCGTGAAAAGCAGGATGCGGCCGATTTTGAGGCGCTGCAAGCGGAAAAGGCGTATGAGCGCATGAGTGATGAAGAAAGAATGCGCGGGGTGGTATATGAATAGCCACCGACGGCGCAACCAAGACTGGCAGGCATACGGGCAGCACCGGCGGCGTCAGCGGATATATCACAATCTGTATAGCCCGCATACCAAACACGGGCGGCTGCAAGCGGCAATCAGGCAAATCAAACAAATCTACGGCGATGACGCCATTATTACGGGAGCGGAATATGAGCAAAAAAATTCAGACGGCCTTATGGCTGATTAGATTGTGGTTGGCGGCAGTGGTGATGTGCTGGTCGGCTGCGGCATTGGGCGGGTATTTGGGCTGGTTGACGGTGGAAAAACTTATCGGGCAATAATTTTTTTGCCTTGTGAAATTCATAACCTATTGAAAATAAAGGAAACGTGAAAATGAACAGATTGGCAGACGATTTAATTCGCGCGGCGGAAGACACGCAAACGCCGGCGCATTTAAACCTACTTTTAAACGAGGCAGCCTTGTGCATCATGCGCTTGGAAACCCGCGATTTGTACGACCAAAAACGCCTTGAGTGGCTTGAGGATTTGGGCAGCTTTGCGGTTGACAAGAAGGACGGCGAGCATCCGACGGTAACGGTGCAGATGTGCGAAAAAGCTTATTTCTGCGCCTCCGCGCCGACGGTGCGCGAAGCCATCGACTTGGCTTTTGAAGAATGCAGCGGGGTAAGCGTATGCAAACACGACCCCGAAGCGGCAGAGCGGGCAAAGTTTGAAGCGTGGATGTGCCGATTGAATAACGGCGACCGCCTCGCCCGCAATCCTGACGACGGCGGGTATGAAGACGTGAGCATCGATTATGCATGGATTGCTTGGAAAGAGCGGGCAAAGGAGACCGTGTGATATGGATAAAGAAAAAGCCTTAGACAAAATCAAAAAATGCCTTGCCTTGAGCAAGAGTGCCAACGAGCACGAAGCGGCGCAGGCGCTGAAACATGCGCAGGCATTGATGGCGAAGTATGAGCTGGACGAGCGCGATGTGGCGTTGGCGGAAATCAATATCACTGCCGCAGAAAAAAACGTGCCCGAACGCCCGCAAGACTGGCAATGGCATCTGATGAATATGGTAGCGGGTGTGTTTGGGTGCAAAGCAGCGGCGTGGGGTGTGGAAGTGCAGTTTTACGGGTTGGGCAACCGCCCTGATTTGGCAGCTTATGCTTTTGACGTGGTTTACCGCCAACTTGCCGCAGCGCGGCGGCGGTATCTGAAAGAAAAATGCACCGCCCGTAAACCGTCGAACCGGGTGTATTTGGCCAACCAATATTGCGAAGGGTGGATTTGGGGCGTGAAACGCAATGTTGCCAACTTTGCGATGAGCGACCAAGAAATAACCCTGCTTGAAGATTACAGAAAAAACCAGTTGAAAGTGGTGGAAGTAGGCAGCCGTGAAAAACACACCCCGTCTGCGCTTAAAGTAGCGGAGAAGATGGCATGAACACCAAATGCCCCAATTGCGGCGCAGTCCACAGCCTTGACAGCCTGATCGGCAACGACGGCGCGGCGGATTTGATTAAGGCGGTGTTGGAGTTTGACGCGGCGATCGGCAAAGCGGCGGTGCGCTATGTGGGCTTGTTTAGGCCGGCCAAAAGCCAGTTGACCTTTGCCCGCACGGCCAAGCTGCTCGGCGAGCTGCTGCCGGACATCCAAGCCGGGCAAATCAGCCGCGACGGGGTGGTTTACCCCGCCCCGCCCGAGGCTTGGATTTACGGTTTTCAGACGGCCATTGATGCGCGGGATGTGGGCCGCTTGAAGCTACCGCTTAAATCGCACGGCTATTTGTATGAGGTTATCAGCGGCTGGAGGCCGTCTGAAACGGCGGCAATGCCTGCAACGCGGCAACCGTCTATGGGCGATGCGGCGGTAAGCACCAAGCTGCGGCAAGGTGTGACCGCGTTAAGCCAATGGGCGGGCGAAGATTGGCTCAAGCAGGAAATTGCCGCAGGGTTTGCCGTGTTGTCGGCCATGAATCTGAAAGGCCGTCCTGCCGCGCCTGATTTGGCAGTAGTGGCCGAATTATGGGTGCAGCGGTTGCAGGGCAGAGATGAGAAACCAGTAGAACAGTTTGACCGTGTTCGGTTTCAGACGGCCTTTAAGGCGCTGCAAGATGCAGCCGAATGGCCGAATGTGGCCGACCTGATACGCAATCTGCCGCCCCGCCTGATACCGCGGGCGATGTTGGAAAAGCCCAAACCCGACCGGGCGAAAGGTCGGGAAGAGTTGGAAAAAGTTAAAGAGACCTTGAAAGGAAATAAAAAATGTTAGAAGACTATGAAAAATTATTAATTGCCGATTTTATCGGCCAGTACTGGAATGAATTTATCCAGCACGCGGAAGAATTTGGTTATTCGGCTGATGACGCCGAAAAAATAGCGGAAGCGCTAGAAGATAAAACACAGGAGGGTTAGCGAAATGGCAAGAAAAAAACGATATAACACCCCCGCCGTTACGGTGGGTATCCAAACCCGCGACGAAGCGGTCGAACACATCAAACGCTACGGCGACTTAAGCCGCGAGGCAACGCGCATGGTAGCCGACCACAACGACACCGTGGCCGAAATGCAGGAAAAGCTCGACGCGCAAATCGCACCGCTTACCGCCGAGATGCAGGCCATCGAAGCAGGGGTGCTGGCATGGGCGACGGCCAACCGCGATATGCTGACCGATAACGGCAAAGTCAAATACTGCAACCTGACTACCGGCACCATCCGCTGGCGTTTCGATCCGCCCAAATGCCAAGTACGCGGCGTGGATGCCGTAATAGCCCTGATGCAGTCGGACGAAAAGTACGCCCGATTCGTGCGGACAAAACACGAAATCAACAAAGATGCCGTATTAAATGAAGCCGAGTTTTTTGTGGACAATCCCGTGGCGGGTTTGAGCATCGTACAGGGTGCGGAGAAATTTGCCATCGAAGTCAACGAACAGGAGGTGGGCTAATGGCAAGCATCAAAATCATTATTGAAGATAACCCTGACGGCAGCATGAAAATCGAATGTGCCGCAGATCGACCACCTCCGCAAAATCCGAAAGACTGCACACCTGCCGAAAAAATGGCGGTCAAAATCGGGAAGTTTATTGCGTCTCTAGGATGTAATCACTCGAAATTACATTAACCAACGGCGGGCATTGCCCGCCTTTTTAAAAGGAAAAACATCATGATGAAATACTTATCGCTATGTCTTGCTATGCTGCTGACAGCTTGCTTGGAGCCATACCCGATTGATGTCCAGCGCGAGCAAAGCGCAAAACTCGACGTCGTAACCGATAACCGCTTTGGGGTTAAACGTATCGCTATTATTACTGATCAATTGGCTTATGGAAGAGAAAGAGGCGTTTATTTAATTACTGACAGCAAAACTGGCAAAGAATACGTTGGTTTATCAGGGATTGGAATTTCCGAAGTAGGTAGTCATAAGAGCGGTAAAACGCGTAGTGAAGATGAAAGGTAAACGGTTATGGCTAAAGTAGTGATTACCATTGAAGATACAGGCAGCGGCCTGTTTGAGATTGACTTACAAGGCTTGGATGTACAAAAAGACCCGACCCCGGCAATCATTGCAGGACATTCCGCAGCAGGTGTGCTCCGAGATGCACAAAAACAGGTGCATGCAGAGCTAGTCAAAAAAATTGCAGCAGAGTTTGCAGATTGCCTCAATCAATAGAGGCCGTCTGAAATGGATTACATCCGCAACGCCTACAAAATGCCGTTTTTACGCCCCGGAACGGAAGTAGAATACCTCGGCAGGCGCGGGGTGATTACAGGGGCGAAAGGCGGTTATCTGTTGGTAGATTTTGGCGACGGCAAGCCAACCGCCCAACACCCCGAATACAATGTAGCCTATTTTGTGGACGGCGAGCTTGTTAAGGATTTCAGACAGGCTGATTAAACAAACCCAATCCCCGCTTTAAACAACGGGGATTTTTGTTTTTGTGTCGCCTTTTTATATCCGTTTGTTTTATTTTTATGCCGCTTGTTTTAGAATGCACCCGCAGAATAATGTTAAATCGGGGACTATATGAAGAATTATTATGAAATTTTGGGTGTGAATATTACTGCCGATTCTGAAGAAATCCGTAAGGCTATGCAGAAGATGGCGGAAAGCGGCCGGATAAGTTTGTCTGATTTGCAGGTGTGCAAAGAGAATCTGTTGGATGAAGAAGCGCGCAAGGCGTATAATAAAAATCTGTTTATGGAGCAGCCCCAGCTTTTGGAAAAGGTAGCTCTTGAAGCCAACCAAAAATTCAAGGGCGAAACACAAGCGGTTGAAGCCGAGAATATTGTTGAGCCTAAACAGCAGCCGCCCCAAATGAGCTGGGTGCAGATAATCGGAGGCGGCTTTTTGGTTTTGTTTTTTGGGATGATAGTGTTTGGTAAATCTGATAATAAAACGCCAAAGCTGGACGAATGGATTGCACAAGCCGCTTGCGAGAGTGCGGTAAAACAGCTTTTAAAAGCCCCTGCAACAGCAGAATTTGGCGGTTGGGGAAGAAACCGCAACGGCGACGGCACTTACACCATAACCGGTAGCGTGGATGCGCACAATAGCTATGGCGCGATGTTGCGAAGTAGCTTTAATTGCACGGTAAGAGATAAAGGAGACGGCAATACGGGCACGGTAGTGAATTACCTGAAATAGCTTGCGGATGAAAGGCCGTCTGAAAACCCAATCCCCGCTTTAAACAGCGGGGATTTTTTTACGCCTTTAAAACGCCAAATAAAAATACAAAATATAGTAGTAAATAATATAAAAAATGATAAAATACCACAACATATAGTATTTTTGAGACGAAGCCGTGCAGCCTGATAACCGTAAAAAGCTGATTGCAAAAATCAAGATCGCCCAAAAACAGATGGGCATGTCTGATGACGCTTACCGCGATATGCTGGTGCGTTTAACCGGTAAAAATTCTTGCGCGCTGATGGATATTGATGAGTTGGAGCGGGTTGTGGCTGAAATGAAAACCAAAGGCTTCACGCCAACCAATAAAAACTACGGCCAGCGGCCGAGCCGACGCCAAAGCGCAGACCTGATGATGCGCAAAATCGAAGCCCTGTTGGCAGATGGCGGTCTGCATTGGAATTATGCACACGCGATGGCCAAACGGATGTTTAAGGTTGATCGTGTGGAGTGGCTTTCAGACGGCAATATGCACAAGTTGGTGGCGGCGTTGCAAATTGCGGCAAACCGCAAAAAGAAAGAGGCTTGATATGGCTAGGCAGGATGTTATCAATATTATGTGGAGCGTATTGGGCTTTATGTTTTTATGTAGTTTTTGTTTATGTGGCGTCCATTACGTTATGCAAAATGATTTCGGGCATTTGGCACGATGTTTGATAGTGGCTTTTATCGCCGCAGTTATTGCCGTGTGCATCAATGCAGCGATATTGGCTTACCCGAAAAAGGGGAAATAAAATGGCTTGGAGCTTGAGTGAAAAAGATTTTGACGACGTGCGCCATCTGCTCCCGGACGGTGCGGTTGATTTGATTCAGGTGGTGGGTGCGGATGCCGCCTACCGCCTGATTAAGCGTTGGGGCGGTACGAGCCTGCCGGTGGGCATGAATAAAACCCGCAACGGTAAAATCCTGCATGCTAAGCTGGCTGAAGAAATCGGCGAAGAAAACGCGCTTAAAATCGGGCGTATTTTCGGGCGGCAGCGGTTTTTGTGGGTGCCGAAGTGCCAAGAAGCCCTGCGCGAGCTGCGCAACCGCCAAATCCGCGCCCGCCTTGACGAGTTAACGATGGGCGGCGGCATCTACTCCATGCCCGAAGCGGTACGCAAAACCGCCGTCGAATACGATTTGACCGACCGCCAAATATGGTACATAGCCAAACAGGCAGATATTGAAGCCAGCCCGCAGCCGGCATTGTTTTAAGTGAATTTGTTGAAAGGATAAAAATGGCGGAATTAGACCTAAGCCGCGCCGTTCATTGCGAATCATATTATGATGAAAGCGGCGTTACCGTTTATAGAAATTCTAAGGACGACCACACAATGGTACTTGGATTTGAAGGCATAGAGGTCATTATTGATGACATTCAAGCAATCGATATCATGAACAAACTGGCACACTTTTTTAATTATGAATTGGTGGACTTAGATGCTTGAAATCGGCCCGTTCATTTTATTTCACTCTGTGCAATAATGTTTCAAATCCAACATCCCACACAAACCCATTCAAACCCGCCAAATCCCATTTATCTCGCAGACCCCTATATATTTATCTCACTTGGTTTCATTTAAGGCCGCCCGAAAACACCCAGCCCCCGATTTGTTCGGGGCTTTTTGCTTTTGAATGAAATAGATGCAGCCGTTTTTCAGACGGCCTTTTTTTATGATGAAGCCCTGTAAAACATTTTTTAAACACAGTTTTAAAGGGCTTTTTTATGAGCGGATTTGATACGGCCATCGAGCGCGTACTCGGCCATGAAGGCGGTTATGTAAACGACCTGCGCGATGCGGGCGGCGAAACAAATTGGGGCGTTACCAAAGCGACTGCCCGCGCCAACGGCTACTCAGGACGAATGCGCGAGATGACGCGCAATCAGGCAAAAGAAATTTACCGCAAGGCGTTTTGGGAACGCTTCGGCTGTGGGGATATGCCTTTTGCCATCGGTTATCAGTATTTTGATGCCTGCGTCAATCACGGGCGCGGTAATGCCGCCCGTTTCTTGCAGCGGGCGTTGGGTGTGGCAGATGACGGCATTATCGGCCCGGTAACGAAAGCGGCCATACACGCCGCCGATATTTCCGAATTGGTGCGTAAATTCAACGGCCAGCGTTTGTCGTTTTACACCAAATTGAAAGCCTTTGATGCGTTTGGGCGTGGTTGGGTAAACCGCGTGGCCTTAAACCTGCGTCATGCGGTAACGGACGGCTGTGCGCACAAGCTCGCCGACTACGGCGCGAACATCGGCGCATACGTTAAGGCTAACCGTCATTTCACTTCGCTGCATCGAGACTTTTTGAAACATGCCGCCGTGCGGATGATGAATGGGGGGCGTTTCTGATGGGCATTTTCAAAAGGCTTTTTGCAGCGGCCGCCGCCTTTTTGCGCGGGGTTAAAAATACCGAGCCGACCGAAGCCGAAACCGTGCGCACGGCCATGCTGCTGCCACGTGTGCGTGTGATTGGCGAATACCCTAAGCCAAACTACCGTAAATCGGGCGTTGCTGCTGCCAAGCGTGCGGCGCGTAAAGTGCGAAACCGTAAAAAAGGGCGCAAATCATGACAAAAAAAACGCTAATTGCCTTGGCTCATACCCTTGCATTATCTGCCGTCCCAATTGTTGCGCCGCCACCTGTGCGCTTGTGCCGACAGCACCCGAGTATCCGTTACGGCAAATCGGGCGTATCGGCAAACAAACGCACGGCACGCAAGATGAGAAACCGCAGAAAGGCGAAATGATGGCCCTGTTGGATATTTTGAAAAACCCTGCTACGGGCAAGGTATCCCACAGCAAGCTGTGGGCAAACGTAGCCTGTGCGGCGGGTACATATAAATTTGTGGGGTTGCCCGACCCGTCGCCGGAGATTTGGGCGGTGTACTTGGGCATTGTGGGCGGCTATGCAGTCGCCCGCGCGATGGTGTCGGTTAAACGGCAGGAAGTGGAGGCGGAAAATGCAAGCGAAAGTCATTAAATGGCTGCTGAAATGGCTGCCTGAAATTATTTTTGTGGTGGTGTTGGCGGTGTTGGTAGGCGTTGCTTATCACAGCGGCTTCAAAGCGGCACATGCCGAGCAGCAAACGGTTATCGACCAAATGAAGTTGGATGCCGCCGAAGAAAAAGCCGCCGCCGCCAAGGCTTATGCTGAGAAGATGGAGGAAATCCGCCAGTTGGATGCCGAAGTGAACCGTATCAAAGGCGAGGTCGAGCAGAATGCACTTAACATGAAAGCTGACGTAGAACGCCGAAAAATTAAGAACAAACAGGGAATAGAAAATGCCATTGCTCAAGATAAACAAGATGCCGTTTGTATTGACGGCCTTGGTGATAACGGCCTGCGCCAATACCGGCACGCCCTCGGTTACGACGATTAAGACGGTGGAAGTGCCGGTGATGCCGGAGCCTCCCGCGGTATTGATGGTTCCGCCGGTGCGCCCGGCACCGCCTGAAAACGGCTCGGTGCGGGCTTTACTGGAACACGCCGCCGAATTTGGCGCGTACACGGCAGAGCTGGAAATTCAGAATGCGGGCTGGCGCGAATGGGTGCGCGGCAACTATCAACTTAAAGTTAATAGTTCGAACTTGAAAGAAACGCTTAAAAGTTCGGAGACCGATAAATGACGACTTATCAGGAATTGGTCAGCCGCGTGTTGGCGGTAAAACACGCCGGCATCGAAATGGGCTTGGCCAAAGCCCGCGAACAGCAGCCGTTTATTGAGCAGGTATCGCGCAAGCTGGATGCGACCAGTTGGGATTACACCGTGCAAATGGATAAGGATTTCGGCGTTACCTTCAACGTTGAGCGTGGCATTGTGGATTTTAAAAACCAGTATCAGGCGGTAAAGCAAGCCTTGGAAGCACAGTTTGAAGTGGGTTTTTCAGTGGCGGATTGTACGCCGGTATTGGATGTTTTCTGCCGCCGCAGCGGATACGGCTGCCGCTTGGTTTTTAAGGAGCTGCCATGACGCCGATTGATTTTGAATTTGGCTTTAAAACCTTGTGGGGCTTGGCCACCGCCGCGGGCTGGTTTTGGATTAACGGTATTTCAGGCCGTCTGAAAGAAGCAGAAAAAGACCGAGCGGATTTACGCCGAGAGCTGCACGACGTGAAGTTGGATTACTCCACCAAGGCAGAAGCCCGTGCCGACCGCGACACTATTAACCGCCAGCTAAACCGTATCGAAGACAAATTAGACAAACTCGCCGAAAGAAAGGCGGATAAATCAACATGATGGAAAACAAAGACCCGATTTTAGCGGCACTCGCCCGCATTGAAGAAAAAATCGACAAAACCGCGAAACAGCAGGAAGCCATTAGCGAAGAGCTGGAGAAAATCCATAAAGACACCAAACGCACGGCTGCGGTGGTGGGCGGCGCGTCCGGCGCGGCGACGGCAACCATTGTATCTGTTGGCGTTGAGCTAATCCGCCGCATGGCCGGAGGCTGATATGGCGCACCCGCAGGAGACACGCGCCGAAGTGCGACGCCTGTACACGGTTGAGCAGAAAAGCTTGCCCGAAGCTGCGCAAGAAGCCGGCGTACCGTTGGCAACTGCACGCCAATGGAAAGCCCGCGATAAGGCGGCCGGCGAAGATTGGGATAAGCTCAAAACCGCCTACATTATGGCGGGCGGCAAAATGGAAGATGTCAACCGCGCCATCATGGCGAGTTTCTTGGTTCGCTACCAAGAAGCAATGGAGGATGCGGATAAATGGGATGCGCTCGACCCGTTGGAAAAAGTAGATGTGCTTACCCGCTTAAGCGACAGCTACACCAAAACCGTAGCGGCCAACCGCAAAATGTTGCCGGAAATCAGCGAGCTGGCCGTGGCAATGGAAACCATTAAAGGTTTTGGCGACTTTATCCGCGAAACCCGCCCTGCGGTGGCGATGGATTTTATCGAATTGATTGAAATGTTTGCGCCTGAATTGCAGCGGCGCTTCAGCAAGTGAGGCCGTCTAAAATGACAAAAGTCGAATATACGCATAAAGGTTGGTATCTGTTTTGCCCGATTTGGATTGCAAACTGGCAAGACCCTAGCGAAGCCCCCGCCGTTGCGCCCCGCTATAAATTGGAATGGCTGTTTTGGCTGGCCGACCAATTTTTCTTTGCCATGAGCGCCATGCACGAAATGAAAACGGGCTGGCCGCTGCCGTTTTGTTTCAAAGTTTGTCCTGAGCCGCTGAAAAAGCCTGTGGTTCATCATTATAAATAGGCCGTCTGAAAAATGCGTTTAAAGTCCCCGTTAAAAAGTAAAGAATTTATGCGCGAGCTGGCGGAATATGCCGGCCAGTTGCGCAGCCTGATAGAGGCGGAAGTTGAGGGATTTTCAACCAAGCCAGCCGATATTCTGCGCCGACGCCAAGCGGTGCTCGACCCCGTTTCAGGTTACGAATACTTTGTAAACAACTACTTCCCGCACTATATCAGCAGCGGCAGTAAATCAGAGCTGCACGAATATCTGTTTGAGCTGCTGCCGAAAGTGGCGGCGGACAAGGAAAGCCGATCAGAGGCGATTGCCGCTCCGCGCGGCGAGGCTAAATCGACGTTGGTTACCCAACTTTATACGCTTTGGCGCATCGTAACCGGGCAAACGCACTATGCCGTAATCGTGATGGACAGCATAGACCAAGCGTACCCGATGCTCGAAACCATCAAAGCGGAGTTGGAATTTAACCTGCGCATTGCCGCCGACTTCCCCGAAGCTGTGGGAGCCGGGCGCGTGTGGCAAGCCGGAACGATTGTGACGGCCAACAGCGTTAAGGTTCAGGTCGCGGGTAGCGGTAAAAAGCTGCGCGGTATGCGCCACGGTCCGAACCGCCCCGACCTGTGCATTTTGGACGACATCGAAAATGACGAACAGGTGCAGAATCCAGACCAGCGCAATAAGCTGCAATCGTGGATAGAGAAGACCATAGAACCCTTGGGTGGCGTGGGTAAGAAGTACGACATTATTTATATCGGCACTATCCTGCACTACGACAGCGTACTTTCCCGCACCCTTAAAAACAAATTCTGGAACGGCCGCATATTCAGGGCGGTAAAACGCTGGCCGGACAGAATGGACTTATGGGAAGAATGGGAAACCATTTGGCGCAATTACGGCGAAGCGGCTGCGATGGCCTACTACCGCGAACACGAAGAGGAAATGTTGGCAGGCGCACAAACATCTTGGGCGGCGCGCGGCATTCTCGAATTGATGAAGAAGCGCGCCAAAATCGGCTCGCACTCGTTCGCCTGTGAGTATCAGAACGACCCCGCCAGCGGTGAAGATTCACCCTTTGCCGACTATATGGACGGCGATATCTATTTCAACACCCTGCCGCCCGATGTGGTGATGTACGGCGCGGTTGACCCGTCTTTGGGCAAAAGCGGCAAGAGCCGCGACCCATCCGCGATTTTGGTGGGCGGGTATCAAAAGAGTACGGGTATTCTGTTTGTGGAAGTCGCCAAAATCAGACGGCGCGTGCCGGATTTGATTATCGAAGAAACCATTGAGCTGCAAAAAAAGCACAACTGCCAAGTGTGGGCGGTGGAATCGGTGCAGTTTCAGGAGTTCTTTAAGGATGAGCTGGTTAAGCGTTCCGCCCGCGCCGGCTGTCCCGTGCCTGCCCGCGGCATTAAGCCGGCTAGTGACAAGCTGTTGCGCATTGAGAGCCTGCAACCGCACATTGCCAACGGCCTAATCAAATTTAGGCAGGAACAGCGCGAACTTATCGAGCAGTTGCGCCACTTCCCCCACGCCAACCATGACGACGGCCCCGATGCCCTGCACATGCTGTGGATGTTGGCCGTGAGTGGCAACAAGGCGGATAAGGCCGTGCCGGTGCATATTCCCGAGCCTACGTTCTTTTAATTTAAAGGCCGTCTGAATCAAACTCTAGTCGGGCAATGCCGTGGATAAGGTTTCAGGCGGCCTACACATTTAAACAGGTGTTTAAACATGTTTGGATTGACCAAAGGCAAAACTAAAAAACACATTGATGCGCTGGTTGCAGACACAGCTTACGCCCTTGATGGTTTTATGAGCAACGCAGAAAGCTCGGACGAGCTGTTAGACCGCTTGGGGTTGAGCCGCGAACAGGTTTTCGCCGCAGTCAACTCGGATGATGAGGTCGAGAGTTGTAAAGAGGATTTGCGCACGGCCATGATGGCGAGCGGCTGGCGGCTGTATGGCGACGGCACCGACGATGCCCAACTCGACCGCATCTATCGGGTGGTGCGTAAAAACCTATCAGCCTTTGTGGAGCTGGTATTGACTGCCCGTATGAATGGTTATGCGGTAGGCCGCTATATCTACCGCCGAGAAGAAGACGGCCTGATTGTGCTCGACTACATTGCCGACCGTCGCGACGAGTTAGACCGCTACAAGCCCAAGCGTGGCGGCGTATTGATATATCAAGGTAATAACGGGGAAGAAGTGCTGGATACACAGGTGCTTAATCTGCTGCTGGTCAACCGTGCTACGGCGAAAAACCCCGCCGGAGAAATGGCCGTAGCCCGTCTTTTCCCAGCTGTGTCGGTGCGTAAAAACGGTTTTCTTTATGCACACCAATTTATCAAGCGTTATGCCCAACCCTATATGGTGGGTAAGGTTTCGGGCGATGCCCAAGGCTTTATCGGCAAGCTGTTTTCGTTTGTTTCAGGTGGGGCGATTACCGTTGATCCCGAAGACAGTGTAGAGATGCTGACCAATTCGGCTAATGGTGAGGGCTTTGAAAAACTGGAGCGCATGGCAAACGCGCGCATTCAAAAGGCCTTGCTAGGCCGCGTAAAAATATCGGACATGACCAACGGCAGCCGCGCGGCGCAAGAAACCGAAGAGAACACCCGCCAAGACCGCATCGAAGCCTATTTGAGCCTGCTGTCGTTGGCCGTACAGCACGCTGTTGATGCGATGGTGGCGGTTAATGCCGTTTGGGGAGTGGAAATCAAGCAAAAAGGCGGCTTGTGGTTCGAATTTATCGAAGAGGCCAAAATCGATAAGGCGCGAGCGGAGCGCGACAAAATTTATGCTGATTCGGGCATGGTGCGTTTTACCGAAGACTATTTCACACAGGTTTTAGGGTATGAAAAAGAACACTTTGAAATGGTTGAGCAGCAACCGCAGGCAGGAAAGGCAGCCCTTGCCGTTAAACTTTCAGACGGCCTGAATGGCGGCGAGCCGCCGCTTTTGAAAGTCGACCAAGCCTTGATGCAGCCGAAAATGCAGGCGGTTTTAAGCGCATTACAGGCATCGGAGAGCTATGCCGATTTTGAGGCGGCCTTGAGCAAGATGGATTTAAGCGAGGGCGATATGGCGATTATCGACAAGCTGGTAGGCGAATCCGTACGCGGATTTTCAGACGGCCTTGAGGACGGTAAATAATGGAGTTGAGATTCAACAGCCTGATTGACCGCGCCGCCTTGGGATTTTTAAAAAGTAAGAAGCTGCTACCCGGATTCAGCCATTACGATGTGTGGCTGTATGAGCATGCCGTCGCCTTTACCGTTGCCAAGATGATGGATAAGGATATGCTGGCCGACGTTCAGACGGCCTTAACCGATGCCATGCAAAACGGCACTACATTTGCCGATTTTAAAAAGCGGTTAAAACCGTATTTAATGGCGCGGGGCTGGTGGGGAGAATCGGTCATGCTTGACCCCGTGGACGGTGTGCCGAAAGTGGTACAGCTTGGCAGCACCCGCCGCCTGCGCACTATTTTTCACACCAACCTGCAAACCAGCTATGCAGCCGGTCAATGGGCGCGGGTACAAAACCGCAAGGCCGCCCTGCCGTATCTGAAATACATTCCCAGCGCGGCCACGCACAAACGCGACGCACATAAGACCTATTACAATTTGATTCTTCCCGTTGAACACGAGCTGTGGAATACGATATTTCCGCCTAACGGCTACGGCTGTCTGTGTGGCGTGCGCCAGCTCACCAAAACGCAAGCCCTGCGCGAACGTGGCGAAGATATTGCCAAAGACCCCGACGGCTTTACCGATGCCCAAAAAGAAGCGCATAAGCAAGGCCGCTTGGAAGACAGCCCGAATATCGAAACCATCGAATTTACCAATCCGCGCACCGGTCAAACGGTACGCATTCCCGCCGACATTACGCCCAGCTTTGCCCATAACCACGGCGACCGCGTGGGTGCACTGCAACAGCTTTTCGGCAAACGGCACGGGCAAGATGCACTTAATAAAATGATTGCAGAGCGCGAGGCGTACCTTGATGCCAAGCTGCGGCCTGTCGGTGTGGGCATTACCAGCTTTGCGGGATTAAAGGCCGACAAGTCCGAAGTTGCCCGCCTACTGGAAGATAAGGCGCAAAAAAAACACACCCTTCACGAAGCAGAGGCGGCTGCGTTGTGGCAACAAGCATACGGTGTGAAACTGGAGCGCTACGATTTGGATAATGCCAACCCGCCTGATTTTCTCGTTGCAACAGACAGCGCGCGCGAAACGTGGCCGACGTTGGATTTCATGTTTACCGCCGATGCGGACAACGAATACAAGCTGGAGCGGTTTAACCGTTTCTTTGCGCACGACGAGGCGGCGTGGCTGAAAACCCAAAGCAATATCCAAAAGCATCTGAAAAAAGCAGATATTGTGCCGCTTGATTTGCGCCTTCTGAATGCACTGAATAGAGCTAAGGTAATTGCTTATGTGGTATCATTGCCCGAAGAACAACGTAATCAAATCACTTTGATATTTGGGGATAAGAAATGAGTTTGGCCGATAGCTTGAGCATAAGCTACCACCCTGAAAAGCCCGAGGGCGAGCAATTCGCCGAGGTTTATTTGGGTCGCGAAGCTGCCTGCGTGCTGTATGACTACATGTTGCCGCGCATGGAAGCTGCCGCGCCGGGCTGTGCGGAAGAGTTTGAGGGATTGTGGTTGGTGGAAGATTTAAGCCTGCGCCATATCCCCGAGCGATACTGGCTGCCGGTATTCAATTTGGTAATGCAGGCGTGTGATGCTGAGACCGTACTCAAGCCATTTAAATCTGCATTAAAAAAAGCGTTGGAATCACGCTACGATTAATTATAAACAAGCGCGCCCTGTGGCGCGTTTGTGCTATTCTAAAAATCCGCGTTTTAAGCGCGGTTTTTTTATTATCCTATACCTACCCATTAGGCGTGTCGTAAAAATCAATCCTGCGCGATTCTAATCGGGGGTTTAATCACTTTATCAATCATTCATGCGCGGGCTATTCCGCCGTTTTCAAAACTGTCGGCAGAAAGCTGTAATGAAACGCTGCCAATCTGATTTTTATCCGCCTGTCTGCACAATGGCGGCATGACTACCAAATCCACACCCCAAACCTTAAACCTGCGCCTTTCTTCCGCCGACGCGGTGGCCGTTGCCGCCGTATCGGGCGAAGAGCCGCGCAAGTTTTCCGGCATTGCCAACAGCGGCCGCCCGTTCGGCTTAGGTACGTGGCAAACGGTTATCGACTTCGACGGCATCAAGCTCAAAGATAAAACCGCCTTTCTCATCGACCACGCGGGCAGTAAGCGCGCGGGCGTGGGTAAGTTGTCGGTTACTTCGGACGGCCTGTATGCCGAAGGCACTTTACTGAACAACGAGCACGGGCGAGCCGTGGCGGAAGAGTCCGACCAAGGTTTTCCGTGGGAGATGTCGGTTTATGTACAGTCGGCGCGTGTTGAAGAATTGAGCGCGGGCGCGAAAACCAGCGTTAACGGGTATGAAGTTCAAGGCCCTATGCTGATTATGCGTGATTGCACTATCCGCGAAGTGTCGTTTACCGCTGTGGGCGTTGACGGCAATACTCACGCCGTGGCTTTGTCGGACGACGGCAAGCCGCGGGCATTTGATTATCAACAACAGGAGCATTTAAGCATGACACCTGAAGAGAAGGCGGAATTGGACCAGCTGAAAGCAGATAAAGCGAAGCTGGAGCAAGAAAACGCCGATTTGAAACTCTCCGCGCATAAAGCGCAGATTGATGCCAAGTTGTCGGCAGCCGGTTTTAAAGCCGGAGCGGACGGTAAGTTTAGCGGCGTGGGCGAATCGACCTACAAGCTGCTGCTTTCCGCCGATTTGAAAGATGCCGAGGCCGTGATCACCGACCTGAAGCCCGCCGAAGCGGCCTTGTCGGGTGCGGGTAAGCCGCAGGTGCCGGAGGCGTTGCTGGCTGATACACAACCCGGTAATCCGGACGAACCGGCAGGCGGCGTGAAGCTGTCGGTGGCGACGGGTAAAAGTTCTTTGAACGGAGGTGCGTATGTCTGAAGCCAAGATGAAAAGCACAGGTAATGAAACCTTGGGTCATGTAACCGGTGACTTTTTGAAATGGGAGGCTACGCCGCTTACCCGCGAGGCGGTAACCGCTTCCAAAGGCACTAAAATCGGCACCTTTGTCGATTATCCGCTGCGTACCGGTAAAAAGCTGTTGGCGTTGACCGACGAGCAGGACGGCAAGGTGCTGGTGCAGCCGCACAACTGCATTATCGATTTGTCGCTGGTGGCTGCTACGGCAGTTAATGCGGCGGCATCGACGGGCGGCAATCTCGACGGCCTGAAAAAAGACGGCGACCCCTACGGCATCGTCTATCAGGGTGCGCCCGCCGCTTAAACCCAAACGGTACAGGCCGTTTCAGACGGCCTGCCCCTGTGTTTACTTTAAAAAAAAAGGAAATTCTATGCCTTTATCCAGCGAAAGCAAGTTCGGCGTTAAGGCTTTGACCACCGCCATCAACAAAGTACCGGCCACGCCCACGCAAATCCGCGACTTGGGTATTTTCGAGCCGCAGTACCTGACTACCACTTATGTAAACGTGGAATATCAGGAAGGCCGTCTGAATTTGGTGCAAAGCAAAGAGCGCGGCGAGTCCGGTCAAGCCGTGCCCCCTAAAGGCCGCGCGATTAAAACATTCAGAATTCCACATCTTCCCGAAGACGACGTAGTCCGCGCGGATGATGTACAGAATCTGCGCGCATTCGGCAGCGACAAGGCGGAAACCGTGGAAAACGTGGTAAGCGACAAGCTCGCCGATGGCAAGCTCAACCTCGAATACACCCGTGAGCATCTGATGCTGGGTGCGTTGCAGGGCAAGATTTTAGATGCCGACGGCACCATGCTATACGACCTGTATAAGGAGTTCGAGCTGACCCGCGAAACCATCGACTGGAAACTCGATACCAAAACCACCGAAGTGGGCCAGTTAATGGATAAAACCATTGCCGGCCTGCGCGCCAAACAAAACGGTGCGATGGTAACGGGCTGGGTGGCTTTGTGCGGCTTGGACTTTCTAACCGCGCTGAAATACCACGACAAAATCAAGCCGCTGTACGAACGCTACCGCGACGGTGCAGCCTACCGCGAGGGGTCGGCCAACCCGATTGAGTTTGAACACAACGGCATAAAGTTTATCCAGTACACCGGCAACTTCGGCGAAAAAGGTGCAAAAATCGCCGCCGACCAAGCAATTTTGCTGCCGGTAGGCCGCAAGCTGTACACCGAGGCATTTGCGCCAGCCGATATGAATGCAACCGTTAACACCCGTGCATTGCCGTATTACGCCAGCCGCGAGAAACTCGACCACGACAAAGGCTGGAGCCTGCACATGCAGTCCAACCCGCTGCCGATTGCCTTGCGCCCCGAGCTGCTGGTAACGCTTTCCGTTTAAAAGGCCGTCTGAAATGCTGATTACCCGTGAAGATATGATTTTGCGGTTTTCCGAAAGGGAGATTGCCGCACTTACCGACCATGAATACGGCAAGACCGTAAACGTCGAAGTATTGGATCGGGCAATCGCAGACGCCGAAGCCGAGGTGGGCAGTTATCTGGCCGCCGCCGGTTATAAAAGCTTTGAAGGCGAAGTGCCCCGCGTGTTGGTTTTGAAGGTGTGCGACATCGCCCGCTACTACCTGCATGAAGACGGCGATATTGAAATCGTTGAAAAACGCTATAAGGCGGCTGTTGATTGGCTGAAGGCATTGGTTAAAGAGCCTCGCCTGCTGGGTTTGGATGCAAGCCAGCCTGCGGGCAAGGCTTCAGACGGCCTGTATGCTGTGATACCGAATAAGGTGGAGCAATGGCATGAAATTAACCGTTGATACCAATTTACCCGAGCTGCAAGCGCATTTAAATACGCTGTATATCCGTTTAAACGGAGATTTAAAACAGCCCTTGAATGCCGTGGCTGCGCTGCTGGAAAACAGCACCCGCAAGCGTTTTGAAACCAAAACCGCACCCGACGGCAGCAAGTGGGCGGATTTGTCGCTGTGGACGCTGTATGCCAAAACCGGCAAAAACGGCAAAGCGCGCGGCTCGATTTTGGTTGACCGCGGCGACTTGTTGAGGAGCATCACCAGCCACGCCACCGAAAGTATGGCCGAAGTCGGCACCGACCGGGTATATGCCGCTTATCTGCAAACCGGAACCGCTAAAATGCCCGCTCGCCCCATCTTCGGATTGAGCGAGCAAGACCGCAGCGACATCCGCGAATCGTTGGGTGAGTGGCTGCAAACCATTTGGAGCAAGTAGTTATGGCAAAACTGCCGATGTATCAAAACATGCTCGCCTGCTACCCGTCCATCTTGGAGCGTATGAGGCAAGTGCCGGGCGTGAGCGATGTTTTAGAGGCTGCGGATTTAGAGGCGGTAACGTCCGACCGAAAAATCAAACCGCAAGACGGCGCGGTTTATGTGGTGTTCGACGGATTCACGCCCGATGCGACAGCCGGAAACAAAGGTTTGTTGCGCGAGCGTTTGAGCTTCAGCTTCATTTTGTCCAAACGCCAATACAACCCCAACCGCCTGCAATACGGAGCAGACGGTGTGGGCGAAACCATTACCGCCATCAAGTCGGCATTTCAGGGTTTCGACCCCTGCGGCGACAACGGCCAAAAGCTCACGCTGGAGCCGTTTACCGCCCGCGCCGCCCTGCCGATTGCCTATCACGAAGGCTTTGCATTTTTCCCCATGCGATTTGAAACCGCAGTAGCCATTGAATTGAGAAAGGACTGATATGCCTATCAACCGCACCGCCGACCACGGCCTGATTTTTGAGGGCGACGTAAAAGTACGCAACCGCAATATCGCCGATGGCGGCATTTACGATGTGGGTAATACCACGTCATTAACGACCGCATCATCTACCGAAAGCAAAGAGCGCACCAGCAAGCGCAAAGGCACTTACGGCCAAGCGTTGGACAGCTTGGTAACCCAAAAACCGACCGAAGTCGGCTTGAAACTGGATACTTTCGATAAAAATAACTTGGCAATGGCCTTGATGGGTGAAGCTGCTGTTATTGCCGCCCGCGCCGAGACCGTAACCGATACCGTGATTCATATCGGCAAAAAAGGTCAAGGCTACAAGTTGCCGCACGAAAACATCGACCCGTCCACAATTAAGGTTAAGAACAAAAGCGACCAAAACGTGGCGGCAGAAAAGGTTGTATTTAATGCCAATGTCGGCTTCATTGAAATTGACCCGTCTGCCGACAATGTGAACGATGATGAAGACATCAAAGTAAGCTACAAAACCCGCGCCGCAGGCGGCTTCAAAATCAGTGCAGGCGCATTGAGCCGCTTGGATTTGGAAATTTGGGTCGACGGCAAAAACCGCATCACCGGCGAAGCGGGCGTATTGCACATTCCGCACGCTGTGTTGGCTGCCGACGGCGATATCGACTGGTTCGGCGACGACTTCGCGGAAGCCGCCTTTAAAGGCACGGCGGTGCTAGCCGAGGGTCAAACATCAACTTATTATTTCTCCAGCTTCAGCAATTAAGCCGGGTGTCAATGATAAAGGCCGTCTGAAAACAGACGGCCTTTTGTTGTGCTTTTTTGCGGTGTTTTTGTCATGCGTTTAACAGGGCGGTTACAACGGCGAAAATCAAAAAACCGACCACAACGGCAGCGACATAAAACGGCAGCTTGGCGAGTAGAGATGTAGGGTTATCCCCTTTTGCGGCAGCCGGCACGCGGTATCGGCCTGAATTGGTCAGTAGCCCCGCGCAAAACAACAGCAACAATAATAATTCCATAACATCTCCCGTAATGAACGACGTCCGGTAGTCCGGTGCAGTCTCTTATCAATAATTACGGATTAGCATAACGTAATTATAAAGGTTTATCAATATGGCATCGGCAGAGCTTCAGGCCGGCATCCGTATTACGGCGGGTGTGGACGGCGCGGAACAGATTAAGACGCTGGCGGACGAAATTCAGGCGGCGGGGTTGGATACGGCCAAATTATCTGAAGAAGCGCAGAAACTGCATGAAACATTTGCGAGAACGTCGCAACAGCAGGCATTAATCGAGCAGTACAAGGCTTTGGAAAAAGAGCTTGAAGAAACAGGCCGCGCCATGAAGGCCGCCGATACCCTGCTCGACGGGCTGCACGAGAGCATGAAAGACGGGGCAACCACCGAACAAAAAGAGGCGGTGGCAAAACTACGTTCGGAAATGGAAAAGCTCGCAAAAAAAGAAACCGAGCTTACCGAAAAAGTGCGCGACTCCCGCAATGCCATGACTGCGGCGGGCGTGTCGGTTAAAAACCTTGCTGCCGACGAACAGCGGCTGGCAGCGGAAGCATCGGCGGCCGCCGTCAAAATGGATAAGCTGGCCGCCGAGGCGCAGGAACTCAAAGCTATTGCCGATGCCCGCATACAATTGGGGCTTGATACGGACGATAAAGCGCGGCAGGAAATAGAAAAAACTAAGCAGGCTTACGAAACGCTAAAAAACAGCGGCACATTGAGCCATGCCGAACTGGCGCGCGCGGCGGAACTGCAACGTGACAAGGTATATAAAATCGAACGCAGCTTGAGCGACCTGCGCCCGACGTTGGCGGATGTCGCAGACGAGTTGCAGGGCGTGGTTACCAAGGCGGGCGGCTTGGCTTATGTGGGGCGCGAAGCGGTCAAGTTTGAGTCTGCAATGGCGGGCGTAAAAAAAGTGGTAGATGGTACGCCCGAGCAAATAGCGGGATTGTCGGGCGAAATCAAACGCATGGCAGGCGAATTGGGCATCGTGCCCGAGCAGTTGGCGGAAATTGCCGCACAGGGCGGCCAGTTGGGCATTGCTTTAGACAGATTGCCCGAGTTTACGGAAATGGCGGCAAAAATGTCGGTGGCGTTCGGTATATCCGCTCAAGAGGCGGGCGATGCGGCGGCTACCATTGCCAACGTATTCCAATTGCCGATTGAAGAAGTGGAGCGGCTGGGCGATGCGGTCAACACTTTGGGTAACAACACCGCTGCCCGCGAGAAAGACATTATTGCCGCCATGACCCGCATCGGCGGTACGGCCAAGCAGTTTGGTTTGGCTGCCGAAGAGGCTGCTGCTTTGTCCGGTGCGTTTATTGCTTTGGGTAAACCGCCCGAGGTGGCGGCAACAGCCATCAATGCGTTGCTGCAAAAATTGCAGACGGCTCAATCGCAGGGTAAGGATTTTCAGACGGCCTTAAGCCAAATCGGCTTATCGGCGGATGATATGGCGGCAAATATCGCGGCCAACCCTCAAAAAGCCCTGAACGAGTTTTTGGGTAAACTGCAACAGCTCGACAAGCAGAGCCGCGCCTTAGTGCTTTCCGATTTGTTTGGCGCGGAATACAGCGACGATATCGCGCTGTTGGTCGGCTCGCTCGGGGAGTACGAAAAAGCTTTGGGTTTGGTGTCCGACAAGGCGCAAACTTTAGGTGCGATGCAAAACGAATTTACGGCGGCAATGGATACGGCGGAAGGCCGTCTGAATCAGGCCAAAGCATCTTTTCAGGCGGCGGCCGCTACTATTGGCGAGGCTCTGTTGCCCGCCATTTCTGCCGTTGCTTCGGGTGCTGCGCGTGTGGCTGACACGGTGGGTTCTGTGGCGGAGCAGTTCCCGGTTTTGACCCAGCTTGGGGTTATGTATGCAGGTTTGCGCGTGGGTATGCAAGCGTTGGAAACTGTTACCCGTTTAACCGGCGCGACATCGGTTAGAAGTATGCTGCAAGCCGAAGTTGGTACCAAGAAATTTTCAATGCAACTGTTGGCGGCAAAAGCCGCCGCTGCGGCATTAAATACCGAATTGGGTAAAACCGCCGCCCGCGATCTTGATATTTTAAAAAATGCGGCGGGAGGATTGAAAGAGAAGCTGGCGCAGGCGGCACATGCTGCGGCGGGGATAGGTATTGCATTAAGCACGGGTACGAGTGTCGGTGATTGGGCTTATGAAAGTTCCGCTGCCGTTAGGTCGTTTGGCGACGAGCTGGGGCGGGCTTTGGCTTATGTGGATGCCATTTTTACCGACCGCACGTTTGATGACGTATCCAAGCATTTTAAAACGTCTGCCCAAGCTGCCCGCGAGTTGGCCGAAGCAGAGAAGGCAGCTGCCAAAGCTAAGGCAGAGCGGGCGGAAGCCGATGCCAAAGCGGCCGCGGCAGAATCTGCCCGCATCACGGCCATGCAGCAACAATACCGCAGTTTAAAAGCCGAACATGACGCGGTGGCCTCATCCATGAAGCTGTTGCAGTCGGAAGGTTTGGAAAACGGCGAAATTTACGCCCAACTTGCTACGCAGGCCGATGGTTTACGGGCGGAAATGGAAAAGTTAAACGCCGAGTTAAACAAAGCTGGCGCGGATTTTAAATTTGACACCGGCGCGATTGCCGAAGCAAAAAACGCGCTTAAAGACTTGGGATTGACCGCAGAGCAGGTGTCTAGCGGAATCAGCGAAGAAGCTGCGAAAGGTTTGGCGGCTTTCGACAAAGCGGCGGTGCAGTTCGGGCATGACAGCGAGCAGATGGCGCGCATTTTTCAGGCAGCATTGTCAAAGATGGACAGCCCCGAAGCTGTGGAAGCCTTGCGTAAACGCTTGGAAGACGTGGGCAAGCAGGCCGGATTGACTGCCGAAGAGATTGCCAAAATCGGGGAGAAAGCCCCTGATGCTGCCGCTAAAGTGTCTGAAGCCTTTGCCAAAATCGGCGTGGATGCAGAAGCCGCTGCAACAGGAATCAGCAGTAAAGCCAAAGAAGCGTTTGCCGATTGGCAGGCGGCTTCGGCGGCGGCTAAAGATGCGGGGATTGAAGACGCCCGTTTAATCCGCAACGGTTTTGAGCAGATGATGGGCAAACTGCAAAGCCGCGCCGAGTTTGATGCGTTCCGCGCGCAGTTGCAAAAGAGCGGCGATGCGGCGGTGCTGACAAAAGAGCAAATCCAGCGGCTGAACGATGCGGCCAAAGAAGGTGCGGCGGGAGCCAAAACGGCTTATGACGCAATGGCTCAATCCATCAAAACGGCTGCCGCTGCCGCTGATTTGAGCCGTGTTGCGGCAGAGGCTAAAGCCGCATTTGAGGCGGGTGCGATTACCGCAGCCCAATATGATCAGGTGTTGGCACAAGTTAAACAGCGCACCGCCGAACTGGAGGCGCAGTCGGCCAAGGCGGGCGATACGGCGGCGAATGCCCATAACAAAGCGGCCGCGGCTGCCGATAATCATGCACGGGCGGCGCAAGGTGCGGGGCAATCCAGCAAAGAGCTTGCCGACGGCATGGAGAAAGTAGCCGGCGCATCTGAATCGGCAACCCGAAAAGTCAACGCCCTGCATCAAGGTATCAGCAGCACCTACGGTGTGGTCAAACTCACGCGCGAAGAGTTTGTGCGCTATAACAATCTGCTACACGGCCTAACCGAACAAGGAACGCACTTTTTACGCAAAGGCTGGCGCGCTTATGCCGACCAGTTTTTAAACAGCATAAAAGATGCGAACCGCGCGCAGGAAGAATTAAACGCCGCTATTTCAGACGGCACGGTTAACATGGGCCATCTTATCCGTGCGACCACCGCGGCGGGCGCTGCTGCCGGCAAGCTGGATAAAACCAGCCTTGCCAACCTGCAAAATTCCATTGAAGCGGCACGGCAAAAGCTGGTGCAGCTTAAAGACGAGGCTACGGACGCACGCTTGTCGATTGAAGCGGAATTGGCAGCCATCAACGGCGATGAAGAGGCAGGCTATGCCTTGCAGCAGCAACGCAAGTTGGCGGAATTGAGAGCCAAGCAGCAGGCAGCGGCCAAAAACGGGCAAGGCGATGTGGCGGGTGAATGGGCGCGGGCGTTGCAGGCGCAGGAAACCCTATACGCCCGTCAAAAAGAGCAGCGGCAGCGGGAAAAGGCCGAGGAAGAGCAAAGGCAGCGCGAAGCGGCGGCAATTAACAAGGATGGCGGCAGCCGCTTGAATCTCGGAGATTTGGATAATCTCAAACTTGACGGGCTTGGTGATGCTGCAAGTGGTGTGATTAAACAGCTTGAATCAGCCCTAAATGCCCGGGATGCCAAAGTCGTTGAAAAAGCCGGGCAGGAATTGTTAGTTCAACTTCAAGCCGAACTCCGGCGTATGAGTTAGGCCGTCTGAAAAAATCCACGCAACCCGACCAAGTGAAGCCCTTATCCCCCGCCCCGTGCGGGGCTTTTTTTATCATCTCTTGGAGGAGTTTATAAAATGTCGAACGATTATTGGCGATTAAAACGCAAAGATACCGGCGCGATTGTCCGGCTGCCGCAGGATATGCGCTGGCTCGACGAATTTGAGTGGTCGAAAGTGGCGCAGGCCGCACCGCAGCGTACCCTGTCGGGCGGCTTGGTGATACAACAGGGCATTAAGCTCAACGGCAGGCCGATTACGTTGGGCGGCGATTGGGCGTGGCTCAAGCGCGGCGATCTGCACACCTTGAGAGAGTGGAGCGATACGCCCGCGCTGGAAATGGAGCTGACCCATTACGACGGGCGCACCTTCGACGTGGCATTTAGATTACATGATGCCGCGATGAATCGTATTGAGCCGGTGCGATATGCTACGCCCGAAACAGACGGCGACAAATACACCGCCGCTATATTGTTAATGACGATTTAAACAGGTTTTAAAACATGACAAAAACCACGCGATTAACCCAGCAGGATTTGCAGATTTACCCCAGCCAACGCTTGACCGACACGCCCGACGGCGGCGGATTGATGGTCGGAACGCCGTTAACGGGCGAGGATAACGAGATTTTTCCGCCCGTATCCGATGTTGACCGAACGATGGGCAGTTTTGACGCGCGCCTGCTGTATCCGGGCGTATTGCGGGCAGATGCAGAGCCGCTTTACGGGGCGCACTTTATCATTTCCGAGCCGCCGCAGGCAGATAATGTGTCGTTTTTGGCGTTTAAAGCCCGCAACTACGGCGAAAGCCGCGCCGAAATCATGCCGCGCATCGAAGCATACAGCGTACCCACCGTGGAAAGCCGCATGACCCTGCTTGGCCGACACATGGCCGGTATCCGCATGATTCAGGCTTATCAGCGCGAAGAAGCTCCGCTGCCGAAAGTGGGCGAGCGTTACTGCTTGGAAATGCGCGAAACATCGGGCAATAAAAACATCATCCGCTATCAGTATTTCCGTATCGCCGATTTGGAGCACGAAGTGCGCACGTTTGAAATCCCGCTGCCGGGCGGCGGTGTGAAAGAAATCCAGCGGCGCGTGCTGAAAATGGAGATTTACAATCCATTGTCAGATGACTATGCCGGCACCGCCTACCCTGTGGAAGGCTACGCGGGCAACGGCACGGCCATTTTGGAAACGCAGGTGGCAGATTCGGCTACTTACTACGGCGTGCGCCCGTTGGCCGAAGCACTAAATAAAGGCGCGCTGGAACTGAGGGTGGACAGCATTTATGAAAAGCTGGTGCCTACATCCACGGTGGAAACGCCTTATGTTGACCAATATACCGTATCTTCGGAGGCGTGGGTGCCTGCCGGCACCGAGCGCGTAATGTTTCGTTCTGACGGGTCGGTATCGGGCAATATTTGGCTGGAACAGCCCGTGATACCGGGTACGGTTAAGATACAGGGCTGGCAAGACGATGCACAAGGCCGTCTGAAAAAAGGCGGCAATATCGTCAATATCGACTACAACCGCGGCCTGATTGCCGATTTTCCTGCCGCCTTCGGCGTGAGCATCTCTGCGGTTCCGGGCGCGCAGCAAAGAGCCGCCCGCCACTCGACTTATATCGAGGTAAAAGATACCAACCACGGCACGCAATGGGCACCGCTTTTGCAGCCTGCGCCGCTGCGCGGCAGCCTGACTATATCGTTTATGAGCTTGGGGGTGTGGTACACCCTGCGCGACATGGGAAACGGCATCTTGCTGGATGCCGAAAACAACCCCTGCGGTACGGTAGAGCCGAGCGGCTCGGTGGTGGTGTCGCTGCCCGCCTTGCCCGATGTGGGCAGCAATATCGTGTTTGCATGGTCGCCTACTGCCGATTACCGCACCTTTAATGCCGATAAGGCGGGTACGGATTCGGTGGCCGAAACCGTTGCGGCGGTTGCCGTGTATGACGTGGGCGCCGACGTGAAGCCCGGAACTCTGCAATTATCGTGGAACGACGGCGCAGACAAAACCGCCGGCGACAACGGCAGCGGCAAGCTTACGGGCGATGCCCAAGGCGACGTATTATATAAGCGCGGTGAATTGCGGGTATCGTCGGCGATTGGCGCATCTACGGTGCAGATAAGGTGGCAAGAATACACCGAGCCGGAAGTGAGCAAATCGGCAAGCATTAATCAGTCCGGCACCTTGCGCTTTAACGCGGGAAAAGCCGTGCCCGGCTCGCTCAAAATGGACGTTAAACTCAAAATCGAAGCCACTGGCGTGAAGCGTACCCGCTTTAAGGTCGGCATGGGCGGCCTCTTCGGGCGTTACGATGTCGAGACCAAAGATTATAAGGTGGGTATTGATACTTTTGCCGCCAGCATCGGCGACAACGGCGGCGGCGGGCTGACGCTGAACGGCCAAACCCTGAAAGGCGGGAGTATCGATTATGCGTCCGGCGCGATTGTGTTGCCCGCATCGGCTCTTCAAATCACGGCATACGGCTATCAAGATGCTTTGGCGGAAATCGGCGCAGGTGCCAAAACCATCAATATCGAGGGCAAAGAGTACGAACTTGATAGCTTTACCGTGCATTTTATCCATGCCCAAACCACTGTGAGGCCGTCTGAAACCGCCCGCGCGGCAGAAAAAACCGCAACCAACGCGGCCATGACGTTTAACGTGTTGCGCGGGGCTTATGCGGGCAGCCACGCTTTGCCGGATACTTGGGCGTTTAGTGCGGGCGGTATCCGCATCATCGAGCGCGGCGGCCAGCTTTATAAGGATTGGGACGTACAAACCGGCACCGGCAAGGTAATAGGCAGTTTAAATACGGAAACCGGCCGCATTGTGATGTCGGATACGTCGCTTAATTTGGTTGACGTCAAAATCACGGCGGGCATCGTGGTTGCGCCCGCTACCAAAATCGGCAATTTTGTCGGGCGAACTCCCGCTGCTCCGGTCAAGCCCGAAAGCTTTACCGTGTATGCCACGGAAACAGGCGCAGACGGCCAAGTGCGGACATTGACGGGGCGGTCAAATGCTTTGGGCGAAATTGACGGCGAGCTTAAAGGCAAAATCCACTACGAAACGGGCTTTTTCAGCATCGAAGGCGGGGCATTGTTTTATGCAGACACCCTGCGCTTCAACTGTGTAACCCAAGACAATATTCCGCTCGATTCCAGCGTTATCGGTATCGATTCCGTGCGTCTACCGTCTGACGGCCGCGTGCCGGTGTACCGCAAAGGCGATATGATTGTGATCGGCAACCGCATCAAACAGGATTTGGGCAGCACGTTTACGGGTAATCAGACCGTGCAGCTTGACCGTCAAAACAGCGACCGCATTTGCTTGGTTGATGCCAAAGGCAAGCATGTGTTGGCCGATAAATACAGCTATGATTTGGCTGCCGGCACGATAACGTTTGCCGAGCCGTTGGATTTGTCGGACTACACCTACCCGCTCACAGCGGTACAGGCGTGGGAAGAAGAAAACCGCGTGATGGGTGTGGATATTTCAGGCCGTCTGAAATTGCAGTTTCCCGTAGGGCGCGATTACCCGAAAGAATCGACCTATGTATCCAGCGCCTTAATCGGCGGTGATTTGCTGGTAAGGGCGACCGAGCCGTTTTCACAGCAGACTTGGGATAACGTTTGGGGAGACGAAATCCGCGGCAATCCCGTTTTGTCGCGGTTGGATGTCAAAAACTACCCGATTAAGCTCACCAGCAACGGCGCGATTACCGAGCGTTGGCTGCTGCGCTTTACCAGCGACACCCAATACGAGCTGTACGGCGAGCGGCTGGGCTTGATTGCCAAGGGCGACACTTTGGGCGATTTGGCCCCGCTCAATCCCGCCACGGGCAAGCCTTATTTCACGCTCAATCGCTTGGCATTCGGTGGTGGTTGGGCGAGTGGCAACTGTGTGCGCTTTAATACCTACGGTACGCCGACACCCGTTTGGATTCTCCGTGCGGTACAGCCGACCACGGTTAAGCAGACCGAGCGCGACGGCTTTTCCGCCTGCCTGCGCGGTAATACCGTTATCGATGAGTAAGGTATATAATACGCTGTAACAACTCCCCCTACTTTGCCGTCGCCCGTGGCGGATTAACAAGGCCGGGGGCTTTCCGAATAAGGCCGTCTGAAAATTTCAGACGGCCTTTGCTGTAAGTGAAACAGGTTGTCAATCCGATCTATTGCGCGCGCGGGAAAATCGGGCATCTAAAACCGATTTTAAAAGGCAGGTTAAACCATGTTTAAAACCGAACGTGTTCCGGTTACTTTATTCCAATCGACCGATGAGGGCGCGCCGCAGCTTACCGCATCCGCGGGCAGCCTGAAAACCATTCTGAAAGCCTGTTTGGTAACGGGCTATGGGGATAAGCAGGCGTTGGGATGGGAATCGGCCTATGAAGACAGCACCTATATTGCCTTCCGAAGCAAACACAATAAAGCCAGCAAGTGCTGGATTTCCATCGACAACCAATACGAACGTGCGGCGGTGGTAACGGGCTATCATGAGATGTCGGCAAAAAACACCGGAGAAAATCAGTTCGGCGAAGGGCTTGTTCAATTGTTGAGTAACAGTTCAGAAAATGCTCCTTGGGTGTTGGTAGGACACGAACGCGGTTTTTGCTTGTTAGTACGGTCTGCCCTTTATAATCCCAATAGATGTTCTCAAATGATTTATTTTGGCGATTTCTGCAGTATTGCGCCTGATGATACTCGTAATTGTATCTTATGCAAAAGCGGCCACGAATTATCAGTCAATAAATATATTGACTCCAATCATTATGGCGTCGGAAGCGACATAATGGCCAGTTCTTTCAGTTATTCTATTAGCAAAACCAAATTTGCTTTTGCGGCTTCTTCGGATAAGATGAATCACAATGTTTACGGTGCTTTTGCTTCGGTTGCACAGGCACATAGGGGGGCAGAATATCCTGATTTTGTATCGCAGGGTTTTTCGGCTTTTGAAATTTTCATGTTGGAGTCAAGATATGGCTCTAATCTATATACATACCACTTACGTGGGCTTCTCGGCGGAGTTATGGCAATTAGAGAAAAATTGGAAGATTTAGATGATTTTCAATTTTTTAACAATATCGATCAGAGCGGAGACCGATTCCTTAAATTCAACACCAACGATAATACTGTCGGTAAAGATTGCTTCCTGCTTAACTGCACCGCATGGGAAATTTAAACCATGCTGTTTAAGTCCCGTATAGCTATTTTCAAGCGGCCTCGCCATGAGAAGCCTTTACGAATGGCGGTTAAGAGCCGTGTCGGCATTTGTCGCCGTCCCCGTCATCCGCAGCCTTTGTTCGGTGCGGTCAAATCCCGAGCGGGAAATCACTACGGCCGCACTCACGGCGGCGGTTTCATTGCCGGGCGCGGCGACGGTATTTTGACCGTGGGGGGCCAGCCTGCCGAACGGCGCATTCTCTTGTTTGAGCGCGGAACGTTTAAATTGGTGCGCGGGGCATGGAGCCGCCCCGACGGCACTTATCTGCTCGACCGCATTAACCCCGACCGCGACTATTTGGTATTGGCCCTTGACCATAAAAGACAATACGAGCCGGTTGCCTATGATTTTGTGCGCCCCGCCGTGCCCGAAAGCGGCTAGGCCGTCTGAATAACACACCATGAGCGATACCCGCGCCACTTCCCCCGATGCTTTGCCGTTGTCGTTCGGTTTGCCGATTGCTGCCGACCGTAACGTTGCGGCTTTGCCTTTGCCGCTCAAACGGCGGTTGGGCGACGTGCAAGACGTCGGATCGGTTGCCCCTGATAAAGATCATGACTACGGTTATAACCCGTGGCGCGACCCTGTGCGGCCGATGGTGTCGGCATCGTTCGGCTTTGTGCTGCCGCCCGTTGCTATGCGCGCTGCCCTGCAAGGCGGTTTTTCAGACGGCCTGCCCGTTGCGTTGGATTATGCCGGTGTATATGTGGATGCGGTGGGTGTGGCCACCTGTATGCAGGCTGCCGTGCAGGGTATGGCAGCCCTGAAACGCAAGCAAAAAAGCGTATATACCCCCGCCGTGCTGTATGCTGGCGAAGCCGCAGCCAATATCAGCGGTATGGCGGATTTGAGGCGCGAAACCCGCGCAAATATGTCGGGCGGGGCGTCTTTGGCAAGGTGTGGCCGTCAACCGTCAGGCGTGGCAGCAGCATTGCGTAAATGCGGGCTGCATGAGTTTAGGCCGTCTGAAAGCAAGGTGTTTGCATTGGATGCTTACGTTTCCGCCCGCACGCCAACGGCAGCCTGCCGCAAATCGGCAAGCCTGCCCGCCTTGCCCGTGCCGTGCGAGTGGTACGAAATACCCGCCGAGCCTATGCCGCCGCAACCGCCCGACAATACTTATGTATGCGGCTTGCGCCCGCCGCCCGATAAGATGCCGCTGCGTTTCCGCCGCCGCGTTATCGGGCATAGCTCCGGCAGTATTCCGATACCGTTTACCTGCCACCAAGAACTTAAAACCCCCGTATTAAAGGCTTATATGATAGTCAATACCGTATCCGCATCGTTTGACGATACCCCGCTCACGCTGTTATCGGCATCGTTTACCGCCGATATGGGCGGTTATTGCTGGCAGGGTACGGTAACTGTACCACCCGATGATTTTGCCCGGCTGGGTATGGATGGTCGGGCAAAAGGCCGCGAAGCCGTGATCACTATTAATATCAATGGCGGGCTTTTTGTCATATTGGCCGAGGAATACCGAGACAACCGTGCGTTCGGGCAAAAAAGCTACACGGTATCAGGCCGCAGCGTTACCGCCCGTTTGGGCGAGAGCTACGCCGTGCAGGCAGGCGGTGTGTTTGATGCGCCTATTTATGCGCGCCAAATTGCCGATACCCAGTTGAAAAACACGGGTATCAGATTAACCGACTGGCGGGCGGCCGATTGGCTGATTCCTGCCGGCATCTACGCATCAACCGATAAAACGCCGATGGCGGTTTTGCAGGAATTGGCGCAGGCGGCAGGGGCATTTGTCGAGAGCCACCCCGGAAATGCCGAAATCAACGTCAAGACCCGCTGGAAAAAGCCCGCGTGGGAAGTATCTGCCGCGTCGCCCGATGTTTCCGTTCCTGCGTCCGTTATTTTGAGTATCAGCGGCAGCCGCAGCGTTAAACCGCTGGCGGGTGGTGTATTTGTGTATGCCGACCATGCCAAGGGCAAAGGGGCGGACGTTTACCGCAAGGCGGGCAACCGCGAGCCGCGAGCCGCTGCCGTTACGGGGCCGCTTTATACCGATATGCCTGTGCTTCAGGCCGCAGGTGTGGCGGCATTGAGCGATACCGGCACGCACAAAAGCGAAACCGTTACCCTGCCCGTATCCGACAAATATGCCTTGCCGTTGGCGCAATTAGGGCAGATTTGGCAGATACAGGAGCCTGCGGGAGCGTGGCAAGGCGTGGTAACAGGCGTAACGCTGGCCGTCGACATTGAAAATGAAGCACCGCGCGTACTGCAAACGGTGGTTATCAACCGCTATTTGGATAATTGAGGCGATTTTAAAAATGAACCTTTTTGCGCAATTTAATGCCATTTTTAACCGTGAGCAGCGCGGCATTGCCAAAATCACGGGGGATTTGGGCGGCGGCAGCTTTGCCGCCCGCGCACACGGTGGCGGCAACATCGTTTTGAGTGGTCAGGCTGCGAACGGACAAAGCGTGTTTTACGACAAGCGTACCAATAAGATTATCGGGCAGGCTCCCGATTTGCAAATTACCGATATCCCCGTGTAGTGAACGGCCTATACCCTGATAAGGCCGTCTGAAAACGTAAACTTGCACCATGAACAAGCCTTTAACATTCAAGCGCGGCGAAACTGTGGAAATCACGCTGCTGTTCGATATTTTGGACGACTACGGCATTTCCGCCCTTTACGGCGTGAATACCCTTGCCCGCATCCGCCCGAAATTCGGCAATGACGCGGCAGCAGCCTTTGCCGTGGATGTGTTTCCCGAGCAAAACCGCCTGCTGCTTGCCTTGACAGCGGAGCAATCGGCAGGCTTGAGAGAAGGTTCTTATATTGCCGATGTGGCCTTTACCCGCCTTTCAGACGGCCTTGTCCAGATGAGCGGGGATATAGCCGTCGAAATCATCAAGGGGACGAGCCATGTTGGTTAATTTTCGCGTTTACCGCGGCAACATCGCCCATGCCGAACGGCGTTTTGACGACGACCTATATAAGGTTTGGCTCGCCCAGCCCGAAAACCAAGGCAAAACCTTTGATGACTTTACCGCGTGGCTACAAAGTTTCAGGCCGTCTGAAGAAGAGGCTCCCGATTTTGTTGCCCGCCTGATTTTAGCCATGTCATAAGTGATAAAAATATGAAATTAAGTGAACGTATTAATCAATTCATCGATAAAGTCGGCGAGGTGCTTAAGGGTATTAAGGGCGACATCGGCCATAAATCGGCATTGCAGACCGAGCATAAAGACAGCTTGGTAGGTGCGGTCAACGAGCTTAAAACCCGTATGGATAACGCTGCATCGGGCGGTAATGCGGCCATTAACGACAATGCGCCTGCATCCGAATCTACCGTTTACTCCAGTCAAAAAACGCAACAGCTGATTGATGCCGCTAAAAATGATGTAAAACAGGAAGTTAAAACCGAAATCTTAGACGGTGCAGAAGAAGCCTACGATACCCTGAAAGAGGTAGGAAACTATATTAAAGAAGATAAAAGCGGAGCGGCGGCAATGGCCGAACAAATCGGTAAGCGCTTGCGTATCGACGAATCTCAAGTGTTGTCGCCCGATCAGAAGGCCGCCGTAGAAGCCACTTTGAATTTAGGCGATACCGATACCGATTTTGTCGCCCGTTTTGAGCAGGCACTGCAATGACACTTAAGCAACAAATAGAGCGCTTGTGCGACCGCATCGCCGATGAGTTCGAGAAATTGAAACAAAACAGTGCTGTGCCGCCTTACCAAGAATTTCAGGAAGGGTATTACACCCGTCAGCAATTGGAGCAATTTAACGGCGGCAAGCCTTTGGCTAATTCTCGGTTTGTTACTTGCCCTTGGCCAAGGGCATTTAAAGAGCGGCCGTGTGTACAAATAACGCTTGATATTGTGTCTGCTGCTGCAAGGGTTCACTATATCCAAAACGTAACGGAAACAGGTTTTGACGTTGCCACTAACTATGCGCCCGACCTTCGAGGTGTGTGGTTTAGGGCATATGTGAAATAAGGAGGATTGCAATTTAGAGATTTTAATGAGGGGCGGCGACGGGTAGGTGCGGGAACACTTACCCGCCAGCCAAGCAGATATGGCCTGCATTGACTTCTAGGGCCGCCTTGCCTAGCTAGGCGGCGGGGATTGTACCTTAAACGGAGTGAATGCGACATGGTTAATTATCGCGAATTACGCTGCGCCCGCTGTTTAAAGCTGTTGGCCAAAGGCAGCGGCAGCGTGCAAATTAAGTGTAACCGCTGTAAAACAATCAATACTTTCAATTAATTGGTTAACAGAGTGCCTTGAGCGCCATATTTTAAAACAGAGCATCAAGAATGCCGACGCGAAAGGAAAATATGGATGCACAAGCACCTTCACGACCAACCGTCGGCAGCCTATTTGCAGGCATCGGCGGCTTCGATCTCGGCTTCGAGCAGGCGGGATTCACAACCGCATGGCAAGTTGAAATCTCCGACGTACCCCGCGCCGTGCTTGCCGACAGATTCCCGCACGCAAAACAATTTACCGATGTCCGTACCTGTTTGCCCGACCTATGGCACACCGACGTCATCATCGGCGGATTCCCCTGTCAAGATGTCAGCACCGCAGGCAAGCGCCGCGGACTTGCGGGCGAACGCACCGGCCTGTTCTTCGACGCACTCAATATCGTCAACACGCTTAAGCCCCGCTGGGTGGTGCTTGAAAACGTCACGGGGCTGCTCAATTCAAATGATGGCAAAGACTTTCAAACAGTTATCCAGTCCCTTGCCGAATGCGGGTATGTGGGATGCTGGCGAGTGCTTGATGCTCGCTATTTCGGAGTCCCCACAAAACGCCGTCGCGTATTCGTGGTCGCTGGACTGGGAGAGCAGCCACCCATTGAGTTTATGGTTGACGCCGGACCAACTGACAGACTGGCTGGCAAGGCGGCAGCGGGTGGCCCGTGGGCGGACGCACACCCAACTTTACTTGCAGGCTTCCCCAGCGGGACCAATATCGACATATCGGGTGCCAATATCTGCCTTGTCGCCGACGGACGGAGTAAGATGGTTGAGCGGGGCAGAACGGTTACAGATAATGGGCTTCGCAAAGGATTGGATGCGTCCAACTTTGCGGAAGCTCGGGCTGCCGGAAACGCCGTCTGTCCGCAAGTCGCACGTTGGGTCGCCGAAAAACTCATCAAAACATTCTGATTAATCAAAAAGGCAGAGTGCCGCGAGCGCCTGCTGTCTATGACACATTACACTAAAGCTCCTTTGCCGTTTGTCGGCCAAAAACGTAACTTTATCAAGCAGTTTAAACAGGTTCTAAACCATATCCCTGCCGACGGGGCCGGTTGGACGATAGTGGATGCATTCGGCGGTAGTGGTTTGCTGGCTCATGTTGCCAAACACGTTAAACCATCAGCCCGCGTCATTTATAACGATTTCGACGGCTATGCCGACCGTTTGCGCCATATCCCAGACACAAACCGTCTGCGCAAGAAGCTTGCAGAATTATTGGCAAGTTATCCGCGCGATAAACATATCGACAAAGCAACTAAGTCTAAGGTCGTTGATGTCATCGAATCATTCGACGGCTATAAAGACTTGGGCTGTTTGCGTTCTTGGCTACTGTTTAGCAGTAATCAGGCCGGCACAATGGCCGAGTTTCTTAGCAAAAATATGTATAACTGTATCCGACAAACCGATTACCCCGATGCCGAATACTATTTGAAAGGATTAGAGATTGTTTCCCAGCCGTTTCAAACCCTGCTGCCCCAATATACATCGCAGCCCGATACCCTGCTCGTACTCGATCCCCCGTATGTATCAACATTACAAGGCATGTATGCCAACCAAAATTACTTCGGCATGGTTGAGTTTTTGCGTCTTATCCACATGGTTCGCCCGCCTTTCGTATTCTTCAGCAGCACACGCAGCGAGTTTATGGATTATTTGGATTTCATAAAAGAATGCCGCCCTGACGATTGGGCGGTATTTGATGGGATGGAGCATGTAAGTTACACAGCAAGCGTCTCTACAAGGGCGAAATATGTGGATAATATGGTTTTTAAATTCTAGTGTGGATGGCGGAAAATTGCGCTGCTTTTGTCATGGCTCGATTCCCACCAGTGCATGACAAAAAAAATGCAAACCAATGACAAAACGCGCGCGCCCTTACATCCGCTCATAAAAGCCCCTTTAAACATGGTTTAAAGTTTCAACACACAGCCGCTCGAAGGCGGCTGAATCAGCACGCGGCAGATGTGTTGGGGCATCATCTGTTTCAACACACAGCCGCCCGAAGGCGGCTGACATGCGTCGATTTCGTCGTAGCGCAGGCGCACGTCGTTTCAACACACAGCCGCCCGAAGGCGGCTGACCTTTGGCTTGCAACACCGGTGTCAGTTCGCGGCTGTTTCAACACACAGCCGCCCGAAAGCGGCTGAATACCCAATGCTCGAGACCATCAAGGCGGAGCTTGTTTCAACACACAGCCGCCCGAAGGCGGCTGATGGCTATCAAAAAAGCACAGGCATTCTGTTTGTAGTTTCAACACACAGCCGCCCGAAGGCGGCTGCTTGCCTGACTTCATCGCCTCATGCATCGCGGCATGTTTCAACACACAGCCGCCCGAAGGCGGCTGCTATCTGTTGCGCCGGGGGACTTGGGGGGATATGTAGTTTCAACACACAGCCGCCCGAAGGCGGCTGCAAACATTGCTGCCCGTTTCTACAAATTCACACATGTTTCAACACACAGCCGCCCGAAGGCGGCTGCCTGCGGAAGAGCGGCGCCCCTTAAATGATTTGGTGGTTTCAACACACAGCCGCCCGAAGGCGGCTGCAGTGTAAATGTCATTTACTTTATCCGTAATAGAGGTTTCAACACACAGCCGCCCGAAAGCGGCTGCCAAAAACTCGGCAAAATCATGCACGGCGTAATGCTTGTTTCAACACACAGCCGCCCGAAGGCGGCTGCGCACCGCGCTCCATCTCCTCTTTATGGGTTTGATAGTTTCAACACACAGCCGCCCGAAGGCGGCTGCAAATTTGTAAAGGAACTTATCATGAACAAATCAAGTTTCAACACACAGCCGCCCGAAGGCGGCTGCATCAGCAGCGGGCGGATTTTTGGGCGGCCTTGCCGGTTTCAACACACAGCCGCCCGAAGGCGGCTGCTAAAGCCCCGCTACAACGCCCAAAATGGCAAGGGATTTCAACACACAGCCGCCCGAAGGCGGCTGCTTTGCCGGTAGTAAATAAGCCGACACAGAAATTGTTTCAACACACAGCCGCCCGAAGGCGGCTGCTTTCAGATTACCCTGATTTCAGCTTACTTCCAATAGTTTCAACACACAGCCGCCCGAAGGCGGCTGCCGAGTTGCTTAAGGGTAGCGGTAAGATTTAATCAGTTTCAACACACAGCCGCCCGAAGGCGGCTGCTTTTTCTTTCAACAGGGCGGTAAATTCGTCTTCCGTTTCAACACACAGCCGCCCGAAGGCGGCTGCCCGCAGGCATCAACCCGCTTACCCAATTGCATGAGTTTCAACACACAGCCGCCCGAAGGCGGCTGCTGCCGCCCGTGTCTTCCGAGCTGCTGGTCACTCACGTTTCAACACACAGCCGCCCGAAGGCGGCTGCCTGCGCGATTTGTTCAGCGGCTTTATTGCCATTCTCTGTTTCAACACACAGCCGCCCGAAGGCGGCTGCCGCGGCCAAAAACGCATCGGCCTGCGCGCGGGTCTGGTTTCAACACACAGCCGCCCGAAGGCGGCTGCTTTTACTTTGGGGGCTGCGTACTTGGTTTTTTGGGTTTCAACACACAGCCGCCCGAAGGCGGCTGCCACACCCTTTTTCTGCAAAAACTGTACCGTCTCCAGTTTCAACACACAGCCGCCCGAAGGCGGCTGCGTGTTTCGAGCACATCATCATCGCAGGTTTGCGGGTTTCAACACACAGCCGCCCGAAGGCGGCTGCTATCTCTGTATAGATATTGTCCTCAGCGTACAAAGTTTCAACACACAGCCGCCCGAAGGCGGCTGCTGATTGTGAGCAACCAATCAACGGTCAAGACAAAGTTTCAACACACAGCCGCCCGAAGGCGGCTGCGTAATTAACGCCCAATCCTGCGTTTCCAGCAGTGTTTCAACACACAGCCGCCCGAAGGCGGCTGTCACGCAGTTTCAGAAAGCTGAACAAAATGAAGATGTTTCAACACACAGTCGCCCGAAGGCGGCTGCTGTGTAGGCTGTATCTCGCACTTATGCGGCTGGTAGTTTCAACACACAGCCGCCCGAAGGCGGCTGCTTTCCTGTTTAATCGAGTTGCCTGACGCACCACGAGTTTCAACACACAGCCGCCCGAAGGCGGCTGCGACTATGGCAAATCCAAAAAAAGACACCCTCGTCGTTTCAACACACAGCCGCCCGAAGGCGGCTGCCAAAAACTCAATAGTTCGGGGGAGCGATGAGCTAGGTTTCAACACACAGCCGCCCGAAGGCGGCTGCGTTGCCGGTTGCCGTGCTGGATGCGTTGGCGCTTGTTTCAACACACAGCCGCCCGAAGGCGGCTGCAGAAGGTGGCTTGGCCTTTTTAACCGGCTTTATTGTTTCAACACACAGCCGCCCGAAGGCGGCTGCTTGGGGCGCAGGCAGAATGTCCATCGTGTCGGGTTTCAACACACAGCCGCCCGAAGGCGGCTGCTGGCGGTAGCAGCTGTATTTTACCCTCTGCCAACGGTTTCAACACACAGCCGCCCGAAGGCGGCTGCGCCTTTGCTTTCGCCGTATTGCTCGCAACAAGAGTTTCAACACACAGCCGCCCGAAGGCGGCTGCCGCAAATTTTCCATACGATATAGCATACTGTCTGGTTTCAACACACAGCCGCCCGAAGGCGGCTGCTTTGACAATTGTCGGCATCACTTTCCTTGAGTGGTTTCAACACACAGCCGCCCGAAGGCGGCTGCTGCCCGCCAAGCTGCAACAAGACCCGACTTGGCGTTTCAACACACAGCCGCCCGAAGGCGGCTGCCGGTTTTTTGACCTTTAAGGGGACTTTGATGGTGTTTCAACACACAGCCGCCCGAAGGCGGCTGCGAATAATTTCATCGGCAGTTGCCTCAACAATACGGTTTCAACACACAGCCGCCCGAAGGCGGCTGCCCATGCAGGATCAGGGTGTTCAGGTCGGTATATGGTTTCAACACACAGCCGCCCGAAGGCGGCTGCTCTCGCGTACTCTGATTTGGTTTTCGTTCCACTTGTTTCAACACACAGCCGCCCGAAGGCGGCTGCAGCAGCTTGACTATTTGGCCGACCGCAAACTGGTGGTTTCAACACACAGCCGCCCGAAGGCGGCTGCGAAAGCAGGAATTTAACATACCTTTGCATTACTTGTTTCAACACACAGCCGCCCGAAGGCGGCTGCCTGAATCTGATTTATTAGGTTTTCTGATAAAAGGCGTTTCAACACACAGCCGCCCGAAGGCGGCTGCCATCAACATATGCACGATTGATGCGGTTTTGCCCGTTTCAACACACAGCCGCCCGAAGGCGGCTGCGGTAGCGTAATATTCAAGGCCGTTTTTTTATTGTTGTTTCAACACACAGCCGCCCGAAGGCGGCTGCTAAACCTGATTAAGTCTGATTTCGGCCACATCGAGTTTCAACACACAGCCGCCCGAAGGCGGCTGCGCCAGCTTTTCGGCTTGTGTTTGGTTGAATTTCTTGTTTCAACACACAGCCGCCCGAAGGCGGCTGCTTAAACAAGGCCAAGTCGGCATCATTGCTGATAAAGTTTCAACACACAGCCGCCCGAAGGCGGCTGCAACTTGCTTTGCCGCGCTGTTGACGTATGCTGTGTTTCAACACACAGCCGCCCGAAGGCGGCTGCGATTAGGCCAAAAAAAATCCGCCCGAAGGCGGATGTTTCAACACACAGCCGCCCGAAGGCGGCTGCCATGCCATCTTCTCCGCTACTGCAGACACGCAATGTTTCAACACACAGCCGCCCGAAGGCGGCTGCGTTCATTTCGTAGTCCTTTTTGAGAGGATTTATGAGTTTCAACACACAGCCGCCCGAAGGCGGCTGCTATTGCGTTCAAGTTTACGCGCTGATTTTAACCTGTTTCAACACACAGCCGCCCGAAGGCGGCTGCATTCAGGCGGGGGAACAGTTCAGATGACCGAATATGTTTCAACACACAGCCGCCCGAAGGCGGCTGCCTCTTTACCCGCATCGGTACGCGCTTGCAGCGCGAAGTTTCAACACACAGCCGCCCGAAGGCGGCTGCAGCCTTCTCAGAAACCTTTATCCATCAAGGCTTGCACGGCCCTGATTCGCTAAAACTCTCCGAAAACGCGAAAAGCGAGTATAACACAGCCTTATTCCGCCACACCCGCTTTCCTAATGTCCTGATTGTTAAAGAACAATTCCGCATCGCTAACCTCCCCATGTTTTCATGAGAACCACGGGTTAGCGATTCACACGATCAGCGTATCCTGAAACACATCTACCGCCGCTTTCGCGCCGTGATGTTCCACCTTGCGCCGCCATTTGCTGCCCAGATGGTAAAAGCGCAGACTGTCGGTTTCGGGCTGGTAAGTATCCAGCAGCTTGGCCTTCAGTTTTACCCATTGATCCGGCGTAACGTCGCACTCGAATACCGAATATTGCACGCGCACGCCGTAGTCCAAACAATGTTTGGCGATGCGCCGCAGCCTCGCCTGCCCCTCTGCATCTTCCAGCGAAATATCATAAGTAATCAACATCAACATGCTATTTCCCCTATTTCTGTTTCAGACGGCCTCAAATATAAGCGGAAAGGCCGTCTGAAGATGCCTGTCTGAAAAACTCAACGCATCAAAAACGGCGGATACTCTGCCAAATCCCCTCGCAGATGCCGCGCCAGCAGCATCGCCTGAATATACGGCAGCAAGCCGATTTCCACTTCCTCCTGCAAAAACGGATGCATAATCTTTTCCTGCTTCTTGCTTTGCAGCGTTTGAAACAGCAACTTGCGCGCTTCGGGCTTGATATTCACCGCGCCGCTGGCCTCATGCACAAAATCCTGCGGCTTGATTTGCCCGCGGTTAATCAGGGAAAGCACCAACCTGTCCACCCACCATGCGCGGAACTCTTCCAAAATATCCTGCGCCAAACTGTCGCGCCCCGGCCGGTCGGCATGCAGAAAGCCCACCTGCGGATCCAAGCCCACGCCCTGCAACGCCCCGCTGATGTCTTTGCCCAGCACCGCATACAGAAAAGACAACAGCGCATTCACCCCATCACGCGGCGGGCGGCGGTTGCGACCGTCAAAATCAAAACCGCTTTTCTCCGCAAGCAAATGCCGGAACACCCCGAAATAACGCGCCGCCGCATCGCCCTCAATCCCGCGAACCTTGTCCAAACACTCCGCCCGCTTCAACTGCTGCAAAGAAAAATTCAACGCCGTTACCGCCGCCAACACCTCCGCATGCTCGCCATGATTACGCAAACGCCGCTGCAACACCCGCTTGGCCGACTGAATCTTCGCCGCAATAATATGCCGCGCAATCGGCACAGGATTCTGCTCCGACTGCCGATACTGCGCCCGCCGCAACAACACATTACCACTCTGCCGCCCCTGCAAACGCCCCAAAAACCGCCCGTTCTCGGTAAAAAACGCCAAATTCACATTGTTTTCGCCGCAAAAACCCATCAAAAACGGCGACACCAGCACATTGCCGAAACAAAATATATGCCCGATCGCATGCACCGGCAACTGCGCCACCTTCTTGCGCTCCTGCTCCACCACCAGCGTTTCCCGCTCCTTATGCAGATAACTGCCTTGGGTGGTGATATAGAGCGTGTTTTGCAGTTTGCGCATGATAAAAACTCCTCGGATTTTGAGCGCACTCTTAGGGATTGATGCTTAGGCTACCTGAAACAGGGTAGGTCGGATTCTTGAATCCGACATTTTCAAATTTATCGCAATAATTTGAGACAACGAAAATATCAAACATTTGTCGGATACGAGTATCCGACCTACACCAACTACATACTTAGCTTAGAATATCAGCATTTTGTTGAGCTATATTTATAGTTTCTACAACCTGTACTGGTCTAGATAAACTTTTTAACTGCATAACGTCATTTTTTATTGCGTCAAATTCACTACCAGATTTGGATATTAAAATATGTAACGGTATTTTACCTTTCCCAGGCGAATTTCTATATAATCCAACTAGCGCTTTACTATCAGTTAATATTATTGACGATCTAAAATAACCTTTTGAGTACATATAAATTTCAAAATTATGCTTTGAATATCTATCTGAAAAATTTTTTATCTCCTTGACAGCTTGATCAATTTTATTCTTATATGAATTAATATCATCTTTACCATTAGCATGACACAGAAGTTTAGCTGCATCAGATTCCCCATCTAACAAAATAAATGTAGTGGTCATACCTTCTTTTTCAAATCTATTACATAAATTTTCAGCATTCTGCGTAATGAAAAACTTTCCATCATTCATGGCTATAATAAATACTTTTGATTCTTTAAAATCAAGTGATTCGATACTTCCATTTTCTAAAATAGAGGCAATTCCAACTTCATTAGCTTTTTGAAGAAGTGGTATTTCATTAAATATGAAATCCTTAGTTTCCTTTTGCAGAAATTTAGATATAGATAGAGCTGAAAAAAGAGCTATCCCAATATTTGACGATAAACTAGTCCACATATTATTTTCTTGAAATAACAAAGGAACAATTATAGACATCACAAGTAACGCTACTATTCCCCACAGAGACAGTTTTTCTAACCATAAATTAATAGGCTTTTTATTCATTTAATTATCCTATTTAAAATAGAAGTAACATTTACCTTATTCCACTCTAAACAACCCCGCCACATACCCCACCGACCTATCCTTCTCCACCAACTTCGGCTGGCAAACCTCAATCAACGAACAGGCTTTACAGCGTTTGCCGTATTCGGGCGGCGGGGTGGTACCGCTGTCCAGTAGTTCGCGCACATTGCGGATAACGTCCAGCGTTTCCGCCCTGAGGCCGTCTGAAAACACCACCGGCACGCGGTGGCGGGTTTGCATGTACCACAATGCGCCCTCTGCCACCGTTTGCCCGGTCATTTCCTCCAGGCACAGGGCTTGGGCGCAGAGCTGGATTTCATCGAACGGCTCGGGCTTGGGTTTGCCGCGTTTGTATTCGACGGGCTTCAGACGGCCTGTCTGAATATCGCGCTCGACCATATCCAACACGCCGTGCACACCCAATTTTTCCGCCGACACATGCACGCTGCGCTCGAAGCGCACGCCCTTGCGCGTTTCCGGCTCGCCGCCGTCCACCCGCTCATGCAAAGCGCTGCCTTGTGCGGTCAAATAGTTCTCCGCCCATACTTGTTCGTTATGAATCAAGGCACACTGGCGCGGGCAAAAGGCGTAGTGTTGCAGGGCGGAGAGCGGGATGCTTATCATGGTATTTTTTCTCATTCATAAGCGCTTATTGCGGTAAAAAACATCTATATTAAGCGCTTTATATAGTGTGTTTTTACCATTAATAAGCGCTTATTATGAGAATTTTTATCACAGAAGTTCTTCTACGGTTACCCCCTTGAGGCCGTCTGAATGCACACTAATGCGGTAATCGCTGAATGCAGCAGCGGGTGTGCCGCTTTCGCCGTGGATGCGCTCGACTTTGACGGCTTCAAACAGTTTATGCGCGGGTTCGTTGCCGAGTGCGCTGTCGTGTTTAAAAACAATGAGTTTGCGGGCGGCCATTTCACCACGGGCGGCGGAGCGGTCGTGCTCGAACATGAGCCTTAAGGCGTTCCACAGCTGTTGCAGGTCTTCATCGGAGAAGCCGGTTTTGGCGGCAAGGTTGGCGGAAACGAAGCCGTGCACACGATAGAGTGCATAGGGGACGATGTATTTGCGCCCCATGGTGCGTTCTTTTTCGAGGTCTTTTTCGTTGGTTACGGCCATGCGGGTGATGGAGACTTCCAGCGGCACGATGGGGTCGACGGATTGGGCGAAGGCGAGCTGCACGGGGCCGCGCACTTGGCCGCTGTTGACTTCAGTGGTCATCACTGCACCGAAGGTACGGATATCGAAGAAATTTTTGCACATCCATGCGGTGATGTCGCGGGCTTTGGCTTCGTCTTTGGGCAGCTTTTTGGCTTCGGATTCGATGCCGAGGGCTTCATAAGCGCGTTTGTTTTGCAGGTTGAGCACGCTTTTTTCTTTCACGTAAATCTCATAGCCCGCTTGGTTTTCGTTGGCCAGCTCCACAAAGTTGCGGATTTTGCGCTTCAGGCACACATCGGTTACCAAGCCTTTGCTGGACTCGGGGTCGAGGCGCGGCATATTGCCGGCGTCGGGGTCTCCATTGGGGTTGCCGTTGGTTACGTCGAAGAAAAACACGAATTCGTAGCGGTTTTGGATACTCATCACTTTATCTCCTTGGATTTATTCGTCTTCAGAATCAGATTCTGTCTTCAAATGATTGGCCAGCTCAATGTCTTCAGGAACATCTCCACCTTCTTGCTTGCTGTATTTTTTGAACCGCTGTTGGTAATAACCAATGACAAAACGGCCTTGTTCTTCCAGCGATAAATGGCGGGGGAACGGGGTTTCAGCATCAAAAACGCTGACAATTTCCCCAACTTTGTTTTCCAGCCAATTGGCCAGTTTTTTAGAATCTCCTGTTACCCATTTTGCTTTTTTACCTTTTCTCAAGCCGGAGATGTGGGTACGGTAATTATCCAAAAGCAAGGGGAAAGTGCTGTGCGGCGAACTGGAAGCACCGCCGTAAAATTTATCTCTCACACCGGCATTCAACTCCCCCAAAGCAGATGATTGCGCCAATTCGATAATGGCAAACAAACGCCCCAAGCGGTACGGAATGTCTTGAGTTTCTTCATTAAGCCCCATATCAAACTCCTCTTTGCATAAATTGTTACGTTTTAAAACCGATTTAATTACCGCTACCCGCAGGCCGCTAATGAAGCCGTCCGAGCGGATACGGCCAATCATGCGCGACAGCATGGTTTGCGGATAATGCCTGCCCGTTAAGATGGCACGCATGTATTCCCCTGCCAATTGCGGCGGAATGTCTTTGCTTTCCGACTTTTTCAGACGGCCGTCGGCTCCTTTGCGCTTGGGCGTGGTTTCCAGCAATATCCGCCAAACGGAAGGCGGTTTTGCACCCCATACAGGCGGGTTAATCGACAAATCATCGCGATGTTTTTTGATATTTTCCGCCAGCTTGCCAAACGTGGTATCCAGCCAAAAACGGATGGAAATGCGCGAAGCATTGGGTGCCAAACCCAAAATATAAAAACGGGTTTGGTCGTCCAAATTCGGATCGATTTCCCGAAGCGGGCGGCCTTTGACCACTTGCGCCAAAACATCGAAGATTTTCTGGTTTTCCTGCTCATCGTCGGGCGGTGTCATCGCGGCGGCAAAAAAACCTTCCGCTGCCTCAGCTTGCTCGGGCGTGGCGGCTTCTGCCCAGAAAACGGTGCTGGCATCGCCGATGGTCAGGCAATGGCCGTTTTCACGGCGCAGCAAGTAATTGAGTGCGGTGGTATAGGCAAAGGCAGACACTTCCGACACCGGCGCATTCGCACCCTGCTCTTTGCCGAAAGAAGTGAACGATTCCTTGTTGAAGGAAATAATCATACCACCAGACTTTTCTCCGCCCTCAACCCCTTTAATAACTGGATGTGTACGCGCAATCGGTGCTTGTTCGCCGCTTACCAAACACAAACCCTGCTCTGCTTCATCGCTTTGCAAATGATTGACCCACAAGGATTGTGCCGCTTCACACTGATGAATATAGCCGTGTGCACCGTCCAATTTAAACACTACGTTGGCATCGAGCATGTCAGGCAAACATGGCGGATGGGCAAATTGCTCGGGCTGCCAACGTTCCAAAAAACGGCTCAAGGCCAACAAACCTTTGTCTTGCTCTTTCTCCAATAGCCTAAAGTGGTATTCTCTAAATGAAGAAAAACACCTGTTTGTTCTGTCCTTATCTTTTGTTTCTTTTTTAGTAACACCCAAAATATATTGGGTGTTACCCCAAAGAAAATTTGGCTTAATACTGTTGCTATTAGAGCCTCCTGTTTTAGGCACACTCATCAAGCGGGGCTGCGGCTTTTTGCCCTCAGTCGTAAAATGCTGCACCACATCCACCAACAGGCCGTCTGCATCCAACACCAGCACCCAACCGATTTTTTCTTCGCTAAACCCATAAGGTGGCACTTTCGGATTGCCCGCCACATCATTTTCAGCCGCCAAGCGGCGGTAATAGCGTGCAAGAGCGGTCAAAATCATTTTTTCACCTCCTCCGCAAAAAACGGCGGCACTTCAACCACCCCGTTTTTCATCTCCGCACGGAAAAAGTGCGGCAGATTGCTACCGTCGAAATCAATATCGTGCAGCATCCAACCCAAATCGCGGTCGCGCTCGTTTTCAGGTAGCTCCGACTCCGTCAGCGAATCCTCATCCACCCACGCAAAATGCGCCGGAAACTCGCGCACGCCCATGCAAGGCTGCTGGAAACACTGCCCTTTTGCGGCGCGGCGTTTAAACATCTCGATATGCTTGGCAACCGTTTCGCCCTCGCCCGCCTGCGGCGTTAACACGGCATGCGCCTCAATCACATAGCCAACATCTTTCAACACCGTCGCCGCGCGCTGCTGACGGTCATCCTCAATCAGCGCATACAAATCTTCCACACGCTTGCGCCGCATCGCCCCGCTAACCTTGCTGGCCAAAATCTTGCTGCCCAGCTCATTGCGCCGCACCGACTCGAAACGAATCGGCTTCAACACATGAATACGGTCAACCACCCAACGAATCGCCGGCTTCCAATGCACCGCTGCCAAAATCCCCCGCGCCGCCGACGGTGTAATCACATCGTAAGACACCCGCTCCACTTTCATCTCCGGGCGGGTAAAGCAGGCGTAGTCGCCCCAGATGTGTAAACGAACTTTATTCTCCATGCACCGCTCTCTCCTCTGCTTCTTGTTCAATCCACGCCTCCCCGAAGGGAGGCGGTTTTCATTTGAAATCATGACAAATTGTTTCAATCCACGACTATCTCAATTCAGATAATCGAAACCCCTCTTATTTTTTGTCGCGTGGCGGACAAGGATCATTTCCGTAGCTGTTACCCGCCCGAATCCTGCCATCCATTCCGTGAATCTTGGTATCTGCACGCTGATTTTTGGCAATTTCCTGCGCACGGATAATGGCCTCCTTCTGTGTTCCATAGACAGCTGTCGCCTTGCTGTTCCCTGCTCCCTTAACTGCCCATCCGTCAGAATGAGGGACAACATGTTGATTTTTCTTGCTCATAGCTAACTCCTTTACTTGCAGAGACTACAGTCTAATACCTCCATCTACTCTATGCAATATTTTTTTCAATTTATCATGTTTTAAATGACACTCCTTTCAGCGGCAATGAAGATGCTGTTTTCCCAACTCAACCCCGCTACTTTGTCATACAGACCCAGACCAATCAGGCGATAAAACTGCTTGCCAAACCGCTCGTCATTGATGGCTTCAATACGGCCATCTTTGAAGAGTGCCTGCATGGCGCGCTCGGGCACTTGTACGGTGTAGGGCTGGAGCTTGCGCAGCAGTCTGCCGATTTGGTCGGCATGGCGCAGGCTGTCGATCAGGCGTTCGGCTTCTTGGTCGAACGGGATAATCAGCGGCTGCATATGGCTTTCGATCATGCGGAATTTTTGGGCGATGGTTTGGAAGGGGAAATTGAGGCTGTTGCCTGCCTTCTTGTGCATTTCAAGAATGCCTTTGCTATCTAATTCTTTGCCTTTTTCTTCGTAAACGCGCTGGAAATAGCGGCGGATGGCTTGCGGCGACAATAGGTCGTCCGCGTGGTGGCGCACGACTTCGCGCATGGCGGCGGAGAGTAGACCGAGTTCGGACGGGGCTTTCCATTGTTCTTCGGGTTTGAACACCCAGACGAAGCTGTTTTCAGACGGCCTTTTGCCTTCGCGGTTGCAGCGTCCTGCGGCTTGGGCAACGCTGTCCAATCCGGCTTCGGCACGCATCACCAAGGGGAAATCGACATCTACACCCGCTTCAACTAAAGAACTCGCAATCACACGGCAAGGTTGGCCGTTTTTCAGGCGGCCTCGGATGGTTTCTAACACTTGGCTGCGGTGTTTGGCGCACATCAGGGTGGTGAGGTGGAAAACGCCGTCAAGCTGTTTGGCGCTGTCGTACAGGCTGCGGGCGTGGCGGCGGTTGTTGACGATGATGAGAATTTGCTTGTGCTGTGCGAGCTTTTCGAGCAAATCGGCATCGGTCTGGATGCCGATATGTTGCACGGTAGTGCGGCGCAGTTTGTCGAACAGTTCAGGCGGATTGGGGGCAAGCTCGCGGGTATTTTCTAAACCGCGATAAAAGCCATGTTCGGCCTGGATCGCGGGCTGGGTGGCGGTACACATGACGACGGAGCAATGGTAGTTGCGCGCCAGCTCTTTAACGGCCTGCATGATGGGCAGCAAGAGTTTGAGCGGCAGCATTTGCGCTTCGTCGAGGATAATCACACTGCCGGATATATTGTGCAGCTTGCGGCAGCGGGAGGAGCGGTCGGCAAACAGCGATTCGAAAAACTGCACGGCAGTGGTAACCACCACGGGCATATCCCAGTTTTCGGAAGCTTGGCGCAGTTTGTCTTTGCTGTGCTGGTCTTTGAGTTTACTGTCGTCAAACGTGCTGTGGTGCTCCAGCACGGCATCCTTGCCCAAATCGCCAAAAGCCTTGCGGAACTCGGCGGCGTTTTGCTCGATGATGCTGGTGAAGGGAATCACATAAATCACGCGGCGCATGCCGTGGCGCTTGGCATGTTCGAGAGCGAAGGCCATCGAAGTGAAGGTTTTGCCGCCACCGGTGGGTACAGTGAGGGTAAACAGCCCCGGCGCTTGCTCTGCCTGACTCACGGCGTGGTCGAGAATATCGCTGCGCAGGCGGTTTAGGGCGGCATTGCGCTTATCTTCTTCGGTTTGCTGCGGCTTTTCGGCAATACGCCGTCTGAAATCGCCGATAAAGCGGTTAAAGCGTTGTTGCAGCTGCAATAAATCGGGATGACCGCCGCGCTGCACGGTTTTATCTTCCAAGCCCGCATAAAAGGCTTCGGTGTCGAGATAATCGGCATCGACCAAGCAGGAATACAGCATGCGGGTAAAGAAGGCGTAAGAGAAAAAGGGATGGTGTTTGTCAGCCTGCAAGGGGGACGCGGGCAAAGTTTGCGGCAGGCTGATGTCCTGCTGCCACACCTCATCCGGCTCGGGAATATCGTGAATGCCTTTGCCGAATGGCACGGCCAAGCGTTGGGTTAAGGTGCGGCGGTTATCGCCCTCGCTGTTTCCGTTTGCCAAGCCTGCGTGATGGCCGGCAATGCAAAACGCCATCAACTTGCCCTGCAACCCCCAACGCTCGAAAGCGATTTTTGCGCCAGCCGTGGCATGGTCAACCGATGGCCCACCATGCAGGCGGCGGTTAAATTCCGGCGTGTATTTGCCCAAATCGTGCAATTGGCCGGTATAACGCGCCATTTCCTCCGCACCAAAAAAAGCGGCAAACCTTGCAGCCGCCTCACCCACATTGTGGGCATGGCTGCGCATGGTTTGCCAGTATTCGTAAGGTTGGTTTTCGGCGGAATGGGCGTAGTAAATTCTGATAGTTTGATGATCCACAGACATTCTCCAATGTATTTTTTATTATTTCTTTATTGATTACCAAGTGAGAAATATATCATAACACTTTAGAAATTTGCACTCCCTTTCACTGCAAAAAGAGGCCGTCTGAAAACTACTCACAATCGGGTGAAAGCTGTTTTCAGACGGCCTCTGTTATAGGCAAAACCTAACAAATTAATGCTGCCGCCGGTAATGCTTTTTAACGATTTTCCGTACTGCGCGATACCAGCGTTTTTGGGTGCGCAATGTCGGGCGGTCGGCGGCGTAGAGCCAGTGTTCGTATTGTTTGAGCAGGCGGATGAGCTCGGGGCTTTCGATGCCGTTGCTGTTGAGCAGTTTTTGCAGTTCGCCTGCGCTCACGGCGGGGGCGGTTTCGTCTTCTTCGCCCAGCAAGGCGGTTTTGAGTTGTGCGAAGCCTTCGTTTAGGTAATCGCGTTCGCGGTTGCGGTTGCCGAACCACCATTTCAGTAGAGGCAGCAACGCCAGTGCCATGCCTGCGGGCAGCACCAGCAGCAGGGTTTTCCAGTTGAATCCGCCCAAGCCGAGCAGCTCGAAGAGGTTGTTTTGTTTGCTTTGGTCGTAGTTCACCACCCATTGCTGCCAGTAAAATTGGCCGGTATCGCGCCAGCGGGCGAAGAGGCTGTGGCCGTCTGAAACCATATTGCGCTCGGCTTCGGGCAGGGCTTGGCTGATGCCGCTTTCGGCGCGCACGGAGGAGACGGCGGCGGTGGGGTCGACGCGCAGCCATGCTTGTTCTTGCGGCAGCCACACTTCCGCCCATGCGTGTGCGTCTTTAGAGCGGATTTGCCAGAAGCCGGCTTGTTCGTTGTATTCGGCTCCTTGGTAGCCGGTAACGACACGGGCGGGCAGGCCGACGGCGCGCATCATCACCACGAAACTTTGGGCGTAGTGTTCGCAAAAGCCTTGATGCGTGCGGAACATAAATTCGTCGATGCCGTTACGCCCCGGGGTGCGCGGCGGTTGCAGGGTGTAGCCGAACTTTTTGCTGCGGTAGTGATGCAGCACTTTGTCGATAAACTGGCGTTCGTTGGCAGACTGCTTGGCCAATGTGTCGGCGAGCAGGCGGGTTTGCAGGTTGCCTTCGGGCAGACGGGTGTAGAAATCGTGTTCATTTCGGCTGAGAGCATGCGGCAGGGTGTCGCTTAACGATGCCTGCAAGGTGATGCGGCGCAAACCTTCGCGGCTGCGGTGGGCGCGTACAATCTGCCCCATGCGTTTGGTGAGGCTGCCGTGCAGCTGGCCGACGGGATAGTCCAAAGCGGGCAACGCGCCGTTTTGGTCGCGGATAATCATTTGATATTCAACGGTGCGTGCTGGGTTGGCCACGCTGCGGGCTTCGTCTATATAGGTGTTGTCGAGCGCGCGCCAACGCACGCCGTCAAAGTCGGCCATGATGATGGCGCGCCAATACATATCGCTGCGCTGCGGCTTGATGCCGTCTGAAAAGGTAATGTTCGCCACCCATTCGTCGCTCTGCACCAGATTGCTGATGCTGCCCGGCTCCATCGAGTCGGACAAACCGGTTTTGGCCTGCCCCTGCTGAGGCTGAGGAATGCGCCATAAAGGTTCGTTCAAACGAGGCACGGCCACAAACAGCACGGCGGTCAGCGGCAGGGTAAGCAGCAGGGCTTGGCCGGTGTGTTTGGCCGCTTCTTTAACACTCAACCCGCACAGCACGGCGAAGCATATGCCTGCCATCGGCAAAGCCAGCAGCAGCCATATGCCGATGATCAGGCTTTGATCGAACAGCACCGACGAACCGATTAAAAACAGCATGGCCAGCAGCAGCACCTGCCAGTCGCGGCGGGTATTGCCTTCGAATGCCTTGAGCATCACCATCAACAGCAGAAACGACCCCCCGCCGTCGCGCCCGATCACCGTGCCGAGCTGCTGCCACACCAGCGCGCAGCCGATAACCATCAGCAAAACCAATGCCGGCAGCGGCAGCTTGGCCACGCCCAGCCGCAGCAAAACCAAGCGCAGCAGCCACATGCCGCCGAACACGGCCACCACCGCGGCAGGCAGCGAAGACACTAGCGGCAGCGCCGCCCACAGCAAAGTAAACAGCACGGCAGACGCAACGGCGCGCGGCGGCGGTTGTTGGAGAAAGGCGGGATTGAGAATCAGCATGATAGATGAGACGTAATGTGTTTATCGTGCGGCTGCGTTGCGTGCATCTTCGTGCCTAAGCAACCGCTGTTTTGTTCGAGACTTCAAACCTTCGCCGACAACGGCAGCCGAAGTAATCTCTTTATTTTTTGTTTTTTATCATCAACATCGGGCAGATCGTCCGCAGCGATGTTTGTCGGTGTTTTTAAAGCATACCGCCTTATCCGCAGCGGTATGCTTCGTGTTTATCAATGTTTTTCAGACGGCCTAACCGCCCTGTTTCGCCGCCCATTCTTCAGGCGTTGCAGCCGTCGTAATCGACAAAGCATGCAATTCATTGCTGGCGAGCTTGTCGGCCAAACCGTCTTTAATCAGGCGGTGGCGGGCAAGGCGGGCTTTGCCTTCAAATTCGGACGATACGATTTGGGCAAAGAAGTGGTGGCCGTCGCCTTCTACGGCAACATATTCGCAGCGGGCTACGGCTTCAATCATATTTTTTACTTGTTCGGGAGAAAGCATGGCAGAGGTTCCTTTCAAAAATCAGCTTTCAGACGGCCTCGGCTGACAAGGCCGTCTGAAAAATAAGTGTGCATTATATAGGGAGGCATAAACAAACGACAGACACAAGCCCAAACCCCGCCCCATTCCAAGCGCCCAAACCGGCCGGTTTCCGGCTTAACCGCACACCTCCGCCAAGCAACTTTCTCCCGCAAGCCCCGCCACGCCGCCAACACACGCACGCATCCGTCCCACCCGCCGCAAACAAACCGCACCCGCCCAAACTGCATACAGAAAACAACAAACGCCCCCGCCACGCCGCTCCACAATAAAAATATTCCGTCTGCCTGAGCGCGGCTGAAGCACGGCGCATTATTCGGTATAATCGCAGCCTGAGACTTCCGCCCTTCTTTTTCAGACGGCCTGTGCCGTCTGAACAGCAACTTCAACGAGAAAACCTATGATCCGTTTCGAGCAAGTTTCCAAAATCTACCCCGGCGGTTTTCAAGCCCTGAAAAACGTCAGCTTCAAAATCGACAAAGGCGAAATGATTTTCGTGGCCGGGCATTCCGGCGCCGGCAAATCCACCGTACTCAAGCTGATTTCCGGCATCACCAAGCCCACCAAAGGCAAAGTATGGATGAACAACCAAGACATCGGCAGCCTCAACGACAACCAAATCGGCTTCATGCGCCAGCACATCGGCATCGTCTTCCAAGACCACAAAATCCTGTTTGACCGCAATGTCTTACAAAACGTATTGCTGCCCCTGCGCATCATCGGCTACGACGCCAAACAAGCCGAAAAACGCGCCCGTGTCGCCATCGAAAAAGTCGGCCTGGGCGGACGCGAACTCTCCGACCCCATCACCCTGTCCGGCGGCGAACAACAACGCCTGTGCATCGCCCGCGCCGTTGTCCACCAACCCAGCCTCCTGATTGCCGACGAACCCTCCGCCAACCTCGACCGCGCCTACGCCCTCGACATTATGGAACTCTTCAAAACCTTCCACGAAGCAGGCACCACCGTGATTGTGGCCGCCCACGACGAAACCCTGATGGCAGACTACGGCCACCGCATCTTACGCTTGCAGGAAGGCAGGTTTGCATCATGAATCACTACCTATCCCTACACCTCGAATCCGCCGTCAACGCCGTCAAACAACTTTGGAAGCAGCCCGTCGGCACCCTGCTGATCCTCGTCATGCTCGCCATCGCCATGACACTCCCGCTCACCCTCTACCTCGGCGTACAAAGCTCGCAAGCCGTCTTGGGCAAACTCAACGAGTCGCCCCAAATTACCCTATACATGGAACTTAACGCCGACCAAGTCGATACCGAAGCCGTCAAATCCCTGCTGGCCAAAGACACACGCATCACCAAGAGCAAATTCGTCGGCAAACAAAAAGGCCTCGAAGAACTCCAAACCAGCATGGGCGGGCAAGACCTCGTTTCCATGCTCGATGAAAACCCCCTGCCCGACGTATTCATCGTTACCCCCGACCCCGCCACACCGCCCGCGGAAATGGAAGCCCTCAAACAAGATTTAGACCAACTGCCCATGGTAGAAAGCGCCACCCTCGACACCGAATGGATGCAAACCCTCTACCAAATCAACGACTTCCTACACAAAATCTTCTGGTTCCTCGCCATAACCCTCAGCGTCGCCTTCGTCTTGGTCGCACACAACACCATCCGCCTGCAGATTCTGAGCCGCAAAGAAGAAATCGAAATCACCAAACTGCTCGGCGCACCCGCATCATTTATCCGCCGCCCGTTCCTCTACCAAGCCGTATGGCAAGGCATCTTAGCCGTCGGCGTCAGCCTCGCCCTGTGCGCCTGGTTCGTCAACGCCTCACAGCCGCTGATCAACCGCATCTTCAAACCCTACGGCCTGCACATCGACTGGCGCTATTTCTACGCATGGGAAATCCTCCTCATCATCGCAGTCGTCTCAGCCCTAGGCGTCGCCGGCGCATGGCTCGCCACCCAGCAGCATTTATTGGGATTTAAAGCGAAGAAGTAAAAATGCTTAAGTGATTTTGAATGAAACGGAAAGGCCGTCTGAAAAATAACTTTTCAGACGGCCTCAGCTATTATAGTTTGTTTATGATACTGAAGTAGACTAGTCTCAACAGTAAACTACTTAACGCCGTTTGTCCAAAGACAGGCCGGTATCGGGGTCGAGATGATGCTTGGCCGCCAACCGCCGCATCAATTCTTCGGAAGGTTTAGCGGGAGCGGGGCCTTCATACCAGCGGACGAATTCGATTTTACCGTCCCATGCGGGTAGCTTGGCCGGAGGTAGTGGTACGATTTTATCCAAATCGGGAACCTGAGGGTTAAGGTGGGAGTATTTAGCAACTTGTTTGCGGATGAGGCGGTATCTTTCGGAACGTTCTTTATCTACTTGATTTAAGCCTATGTAATAGCTTCTATTAGTCATATCTGTGGTAATAAAACCGAGTTCTAAAACTAGTGTAATGGTACTTCCACCTCCTTTGGCTGAATTATGTATTTGTTTGATATTATCTTTCAATTGCTTTTTGTCAATGTTATACAGCCAAGCTCTTAGGGCATGTCCTGCTTCGGAGTGTCCTTGCATAGCCGCACAACCCCAAAATTTTTTCAGATAAGGCAATCTGACTTGTGCCGGCAAATCCCTGCGGTCTTCTACCCTTTGCCCGATATCATATTGTGCATCTTTATCTCCCAAGTCGGCGGCTTTACGCAGATAAGCATCAGCATCTTGGCTGCTGCCTCGATACATCCCCATCCGAATATAACGGGATTTACGGTAATAGGCGGCAGGTACGTTTTGTGCCAGTAGTTTATCGTTCAAATCCAGCACTTCGTTCAACACATCGGGAGCGGCTTTCTTGGAAAGTTTGCCGGAACGCAGATAGCTTTGCAGTTTCAGATTGGCAATGGTGTCGCCGTTGGCGGCGGCAATGCGGAAGTAGCGCAGATTGTCGTTAAGGAACTCGATATTTTTCCCGGGCCAGCGTCCGTGGAGTTCGTGCCAGTAAGCATAGTTGTAAAGTAGTTCGTTTTCCTTGTTACCGTGGGTATGTTCGTCGGCATAACGGCATTGGAAATCATCCAGTTCCTTTAAAGGGTTCATTTTAGGGGTCTCCTTGGCAAAAGCAGGTAATGCCGTCTGAAAAAGTGTGGATAATATGAGAGTGAAAAACAGTTTGGTTTTCATTATTTCTCCTAGTCTAAACTGCTAACCTTGGTATTAGCCCTGAAAAATTCTCGAATACGGCTTTGTGGGCTATGACCAGAAGCTTCATTACGATTGTTATAAGCTGTAATGTTTTTCCATTTTTCAAATATGTCTTCCAAATCAAATCCTTGGATATATTGCGCCTCAGGGTTGTCACATAAATGTATTTTCCAAAGCTGTTGCCGTAAATCCGTAGCATATTCAATACATTCAGTTAGAATCGCAATTTCAGTATCCACTTCCATACTGCGGGTGTTGAGGTTGGCCGAGCCTAGAACCGCCATGGTGTCGTCGATGATGCTACATTTGGAATGAATATAAGTTTCTTGCCACGGTAAAGCAGGAGTAGCAGCATTTTCCGAATAGGTGCGGGAGGTATCAGCGGCTACCAAGGTGCAGATGATGCTTTTGAGACGGAATTCGTTTGCAAATTCCTCGCCAACGTTATAATGTGCATACAATTCTTTATAACGTGCATCCAATTCTGCTTTTTTTTCCTGAATGGCTTGGCCTTCACGATTATATTCAGCCTGTGCCGATTTGTTCATTAATTTGGGATTTCTCGCTTTGTGTCTTTTTTCTCGCAACTCTAATGCTTTTTGCTCTTCTGAAAGCTCTTTGGCTTTTTGAAGGTCGTCTTCCTTAAAATCAGGCTGCCAGCCGCGATCACGAGCAACTTCCGGCATTTGGTGCCGTTTGCCCAAGGCTTCAAACATACGGTCGGTATTTTTGGTTCCCGAGCCTATGCCGGTATCGCTGGAATTGGTTAGGGCAAACCAATAAAGGAAATTACCCTCGGTTTCCTGCGGCCATTGCTCAGAGCGGTATTTCAGTTGTTCTTTTAAGGCTTCCACCAAAGGTGGAAAGCGGAAATATTGGTTTTCGGTATAGATAAATTTGGTTGCATGACGAATGTTTTTAATATACATCCGTGCAATGTCTTTGATTTCCTCTCTGCGGTAAGTGCGCAGTATTTGTGCGTAAAGATGATGGCCTTTTACTTGTCCGCCGGGCACGGGCAACTGCATAGGAATTTTACATTTTTGCAGGGGTTCAATCAGCTTTGCTGCTTTTTCGTCTCCGATATCGGATGATATCTCCGCATCAGGTCTGATAACTTTCCATAACTGGTCGAAATTCTTTTTAATCAATATCAACGGCGCGCCGTAAACTTTGCAAGAAATATCTTGTAAAGGAGTGGCAACATTTTTACCTCGGCCGGCTGCTTCAATATTGTTTGAGATGGCATCGCCGTTGTATAGATGTTCGTCGTTATCCCAATAACTGTCTAGATAGTTATGACCGAGCACAAAACCAGTTGGAATAATATCTTCATCATTGCTATCAAAGTCAATCAATACTGTTTTTTGATGATTACTGGCAGTAAAAAAGTAAACCATTCTTTGCGTTATACCAATCGCATCTTTGGTAACTGTGGCATCTATATATTCACTATCTTGGTATGGATCTGCCGCATGCGTTTCAAATTCTAAATTTTCAACCTTGCTGTTGGCGTATTTTTCCCACCATTCAACATCGACATCAGCCAAGCTTTCTTCTTTGTTTATTCGCGTGCTAACTATCTTGGGAGCGTATGAGGTTAAATAACCCGGCATATTTACCAGATCATCACCTGCTAGATTTTGTATGCCCAATGGCAAAGAAAAGCATAATATTTTAACTCTAACATTCTCTCTTGCTTTTTGAGCCAGTAACTCCCCCAACCGAAAAGAATAGTTTTCTTGCAAGATTTCGGAAAAAGCAGGATTTGCATTTCCTCTTTTTAAAAATAAAGAAGGTTGAAAACCCCAACAGACTATTTCGACACTAAGTTTTGCGGCTACAAGTGCGTCATATAAAGCACCAAATGCACGCTCTCCATTGATCAAAGGGAAAATCAAGGCTTCTCTATTATTTACTTGATAATACATATCATCATCAGCAGAGCCATTGCTCCTTACTGAGAATTTATTCTCTGCTTGAGTTAGCTCTTTTTCTACGAACCAAATGCCGTTCACTTTAGCATTCATCATAGAGCATTGTTGAATCGGTAATTTAATCACTTGTGCCATTATTCTTTCCCTTTAACTTTCCGGCAACTAAGTCAGCATAATGCTGGGCAGCTTCTGCTGCACTGGCGGTATCCATTCCTTTAGGAAAATAAAACCCTTGATTGATTAGTTTTGATTTTTTAGTGTTTTCCTGATATTCATCGATAAGCGACATTTTATAGATTTCCCCGTTAGCCAGCTCCAGTTTGTATTGCTGGGTAGGTATTTGATGTTCTATAGCAATATTTCCACTTTTATCGATTACTCCTCGTTTTATCTCTCTTCCATCTGCGTACAATTTAAAAGGCATACCTTCAAATGCTTGTTTACCATGGGCTGAGCGCGCAATATTTAAAGCTAATGTTCGAGTCGGAATCGTTTTCGGCCACTCGGGATGAGTGTAATTCATAGTGGCCGGCCCCATCACCTGAAACCCCGCACACTTCACCCACACCATCTTCGGACAGCCCAGCTCAATGTTGCCATCCTTAATCTTGATATACGCCCCACCGCTGGTGAGCAGGATTTCGTCTTTGGCCGCCACGGTCACTTTACCGGCGCTGCTGGTAATGGTGGCGTCTTTGAGGGCGTTGATCTGCATCTCGTCGTTCTGTGCCTGTATCTCCACCTTGCCCTGATTGGCCTGTAACTTCGCCCCGTTGCTCTGGGCAAACAGGTTGACGCTTCCGACCGCATGGGCGGTGAAGTTGCTGCCGGCGCTGATGTCGGTGTCGCCGCCGCTGATGTGGTGGATGTGTTGGCCGGCGGTATGCAGTTGGCTTTGCGGGGTGGCGGTGGCGATGCCGTCGGGGGCGGATTGGATGATGCCGGAGCGTTGCAGCTGTTTGAGGCTGTCGTTCAGACGGCCTGCCTGTTCTTCGGCTTCGGTGGCTTCGTTTTTGGCGGTATGGGCGGCTTTGTTAAGGCTTTTAGCCAAACTGAGTGCCTGTTCCATTTGGGCGATGGCGGCATCCATATCCAATACCTGTCCTGCCGCCTGATTTTGGGCATCGGCACTGATAAACAAACCTTTCCCCGCCCGTAATGAGCCCCAACTATCGGTACGCAGCTCGAAGCCTTCGCCGTTGTCGCCGCGTTTCTGTCTTTGGCCGTCGACGATATGGCCGAGGTTGAGTTGGGTTTTGCCGTATTCGGTCGCCAGTTTGATGTGTTCCTGCCCCTGTTTGTCTTCCATGCGCAGCTTATTATTCGCCCAAGTGCGGATGACGTTACGGGTGTTCCAATCGGCAGGCACGTGGTCGGGGTGGGAACTGTCGTGCATCACTCCGCTGATGTAGGGCCTGTCGGGATTGCCCTGTACGAACGACAGCATTACTTCGGTGCCTTCGTGCAGCGGGAAGTGTTGGCCGTAGTCGGGGCCGGCATAGGGCTTGGCTAAGCGGATGGGACGGCTTTCTCCGCCCGGACTCCATTCATCAAGGTCGAACGGCAGTTTGACGCGGTAACGGCCCATATTGTCGATATAGGCGTAGGTGTAGTTGCCGGGGCTGGTGACTCTGGCGGGAAGGCTGCCTTGGATCTTCGGCAACGGGGTGATGCGTTCGGGGCGGAAGATGCTGTCGGCGGGAATGGCGGTGAAAGTATGGCTGTATGCTTGGTCGCGGCTGCCGCTGTGGGTGAGCGATACCGCCAACCAGCCGTTGGGTGCTTCGCTGAAGCTCGGGGCCGTCTGAAACACCAGACCGGGGCGAAGCGCGGTGATGTTGCCGCTGCCGGAAGCGACGATACGGCGGCTGTGGTCGAGCTGTTGCAGTAAGGCCGTCTGAAGTTGGGCTTCTTCGGGTGTTTTTTGATGCAAACCCCAATGGCTGTCGCTGCCGAGTAAGACGCTGCTGTCGGTTTCCGTACCCTTCGCCGTTACTGCGGACGATAAGTCGGTATCGGCATCGCGGTAGTTGTAGTCGCCGACGCGGATGGATTCGAGAATGGGATTGTGCTTCACCTGTAAGGCAAACACCGCTTCCTCGCCAACGCTCTCCAACCCGCCGTGGGGGCGGTAGGGATAGGGGGAAGTGTGGCTGCGAAAATAATGGGCGGCATCGTCACCGAATACCGCCACATCGCCATATTGGGCATTCTGCTCGAAGGCATACCAAATCCCTTCTTCTTCGCACAGCCGGTTGAGAAAGGCAAAGTCGGATTCCTGATACTGGGTCACATACTCGCGTACACCGTATTCGCGTGAGGTATTGAAACGGAAATCGACGCCGGAGAAGCCGTGGTGTTTCAACAGCGACGAAATAATGTCGGGCACGTTTTGGTTTTGAAACAGACGCGAAGTGCGGTGGTGCTTCAATGCGGCGATGCGGGGTTCCAATACCATGCGGTAACGGGTCTCGTCCGCCGATACCGACAGCTTCTCGCACGAAGTGATGATGCCGCTCCATTCCTTCAGCGCTTGGGGGGCGATCATTCCCTCAATCAACCCCAACACATCAGAGCTTACCGGCGTCACCGTAAACTTGGCCGCTTGATTAATATACGACGACAGCGGCAGGTCGGCATCGACTGAGGTGAGTTCGATGTCGAGACGGTAGGCTGTGTTGAGTGCTTCGGTGGCGGTGAAGGAGACGACGGAGAGGGAGGGGCTGAAGCGGGAGAAGCTGAGGTGGTAGGATTGAGTTTGCATGATTCAAAATCTGCTGAAAACAAATAAGCGCGATTTTAAACCATACGGATATTTATATGATATATAATTGAAATAAAAGGCCGTCTGAAAAGCCAAACGGCTTATTTCAGACGGCCTTTTTGAGACAATCAACCTCACACCACAATATTCACCAAACGGCCGGGGACGACGATGATTTTCTTCGGCTCTTTGCCTTCCATGAATTTCATTGCGCCTTCGGTGGCGATGGCGGCGGCTTCGACGGCGGCTTTGTCGGCATCGGCGGGTACGGTTACTTTGCCGCGCAGTTTGCCGTTTACCTGCACCATGATTTCTATTTCGGATTTCACCAAGGCGGCGGCATCGGCTTGCGGCCAAGCGGCTTGCCACAGCGGGGTATCGTTGCGTAACTCGCTCCACAAGGCTTCGCAGATGTGCGGCACAATCGGCCACAGCAGGCGGACAACGGCTTCCAACACTTCTTGCGCCACGGCACGTCCTTGTTCGGACGAGCAATCGGTTTTGTCGTATTGGTTGAGCAATTCCATCACGGCGGCGATGGCGGTGTTGAATTGCAGGCGGCGGCCGTAGTCGTCGCTGACTTTGGCGATGGTGGCGTGCAGTTTGTGGCGCAGGTCTTTCAGCTCTTTGCTTAGGCTGTCGTGGCCGTCTGAAAAGGCGTTGACTGTGCCGCCCCGGTTGATGTATTCAAACACGGTGCGCCACAGGCGGCGCAGGAAGCGGTGTGCGCCTTCTACGCCGGCATCGCTCCATTCGAGCGATTGTTCGGGCGGCGAGGCGAACATCATAAACAGGCGGGCGGTGTCGGCACCGTAGGCTTCGATCAACTCTTGCGGGTCGACGCCGTTGTTTTTCGATTTCGACATTTTTTCCACGCCGCCGATCACAACGGGCAGGCCGTCTGAACGCAATACGGCGGAGACGGGGCGGCCTTTGTCGTCGGTTTGCACTTCTACTTCGGCGGGGTTGAACCATTGTTTTTTGCCGCCTTCGGTTTCGCGGTAGTAGGTAGCTTGCAGCACCATGCCTTGCGTGAGCAGGCTGGCGAAGGGTTCTTTTACCGGCACGATGCTTTCTTCGTTCATCAGTTTGGTGAAGAAGCGGGCGTATAAGAGGTGCAGGATGGCGTGTTCGATACCGCCGATGTATTGGTCGGCCTGCTGCCAGTATCGGGCGGCTTCGGGCGCAACCATGCCGTCTGAAAACTTGGGCGACATATAGCGGAATTGATACCAGCTCGATTCCATAAAGGTATCCATGGTATCGGTTTCGCGTTTGGCCGGGCCGCCGCAGTGCGGGCAGGTGGTTTCGTAGAATTCGGGCATTTTGGCCAAAGGCGAACCGCTGCCGTCGGGTACGACATCTTCGGGCAGCACCACGGGCAACTGGTCGACCGGTACGGGTACGTCGCCGCAGCTTTCGCAATGGATAATCGGAATCGGGCAGCCCCAGTAGCGTTGGCGCGAAATGCCCCAGTCGCGCAGGCGGTATTGGGTTTTCGGTGCGCCGGCGTTTAGGGATTGCAGTTTGGCGGAAATGGCATCAAAGGCCGTCTGAAAGTCCATGCCGTCGAATTCGCCGCTGTTGATCAGGCGGGTGTTTTCTTTGTCGCCGTACCAATCCTGCCATTCGGTCGGGTTGTAGGCAGGTTGTTCCAAAGTGGATTCGACAACTTGTTTAATAGGCAGCCGGTATTTGTTGGCGAACTCGAAATCTCGCTCGTCGTGGCCGGGCACGGCCATTACCGCACCGTCGCCATAGCCCCACAATACATAGTTGGCAATCCACACTTCCAGCTTGTCGCCGTTGAGCGGATTAATCACATAGCGGCCGGTCGGCACGCCTTTTTTTTCCATCGTCGCCATATCGGCCTCGGCCACGCTGCCTGATTTGCATTCGGAGATAAACGCTTGCAGTTCGGGCTTGTCGGCTGCGGCGGCGGTAGCCAGCGGATGCTCGGCGGCCACGGCAACGTAGGTTACGCCCAGCAAGGTGTCGGGGCGGGTAGTGTAGACTTGAAGATATTCGGCATAATCGCCTTCCAAGCCTTGTTTGCTGTCTTCGTCTAACGCAAAACGCACTTGTACGCCGCGCGATTTGCCGATCCAGTTGCGCTGCATGGTTTTGACTTGCTCCGGCCAGTTGAGGCCGTCCAAATCACTCAAAAGCTGCTCGGCGTAATCGGTGATTTTGAAGTAATACATGGGGATTTCGCGTTTTTCGATTAACGCGCCCGAACGCCAGCCGCGCCCGTCGATCACTTGCTCGTTGGCCAATACGGTTTGGTCGACCGGATCCCAGTTTACCGTGCCGTTTTTGCGGTAAATCACGCCTTTTTCAAACAGCTTGGTAAACAGAAGCTGCTCCCAGCGGTAATATTCGGGGGTGCAGGTGGCCAGCTCGCGTTCCCAGTCAAACGCAAAACCCAAGCTTTTCAGCTGTTTGCGCATGTAGGCAATATTTTCGTAAGTCCATTTGGCAGGGGCGACTTGGCGGTCGATGGCGGCGTTTTCGGCGGGCATGCCGAAAGCGTCCCAGCCCATCGGTTGCAGCACGTTGAAGCCGTTGAGCAGTTTGTAGCGGCTCAATACGTCGCCGATGGTGTAGTTGCGTACATGCCCCATGTGCAGCTTGCCGCTGGGATAGGGGAACATGGAGAGGCAGTAGTATTTGGGTTTGGACGCGTCTTCGGCCACGTTAAACAAACGGGCTTCATCCCATTTGGCTTGTGCTGCCGGCTCGACGGCAGACGGTTGGTATTGTTCTTGCATGGTATTGTGCTTTTGAAATGCTTTTAATCAGAAAAACGTAAAGATAAGGCGGAATTATAGCAGTTTAATGCAAGGCTTTTGGGGAAATGTAGAGAGGCCGTCTGAAACCGAAAGCCAATCACGGCACGCCCCATCTTTTTTCAGACGGCCTCAACGGCACTTGCACATTTTCGCCACACCTGACAATACCGGGCGTAACCATCCGGCAGATTTGGCGGCTTCCCATGCTAAAATGCCCACCGCTTAAAAACTTCCGTAACCACACTTCTACAAAACACAAAAAACACAATGAATAATCACATCCAACACGCATTACACCAGCTTAACTCGCTGATTCTGGGGAAAGAAACCGTTTTAAAACAATTGATGGCCGCCATACTCGCAGGCGGGCACGTGCTGCTGGAGGATGTGCCCGGCGTGGGTAAAACCACATTGGCGCACGGCTTGGCGGCGGTGTTGGGGCTGGACTACCGCCGCGTGCAGTTCACCAACGATATGCTGCCTTCGGATTTGCTCGGGGTGAATGTGTTCCGCCCGAACGAAGGCCGCTTCGAGTTTCACCCCGGCCCCGTATTCCATTCTTTTTTATTGGCCGACGAAATCAACCGTGCTTCGCCCAAGCTGCAATCTGCGCTGTTGGAGGCGATGGAAGAGCATCAGGTATCGGTGGACGGTAAAACCTACTCGCTGCCCGAGCCGTTTATCGTGGTGGCAACACAAAACCCGACCGAGCAGCTGGGTACGTTTCCGCTGCCCGAATCACAACTCGACCGTTTTATGATGCGGTTGAGCATGGGTTATCCCGTGGCCGATGCCGAAAAACAGCTTTATTTTCAGGGCGACCGCCGTCAAGCGCTTCCCGCTTTGCAGGCGGTGTGCAATGCGCAGACGCTGCAACAATGGCAGCAACAGGCGGCGCAGGTGAAGTTTGCACAGGCTGCCGCAGACTATGTGTACCGTTTGGTGCAGGCTACGCGCCAGCCGGGGCGGTTTGTGCTGGGACTCAGCCCGCGCGCGGGTTTGGCTGTGGTGAATGCGGCGAAAGCATGGGCGTTTATGCAGGGCAGAGGGCATGTGCTGCCGGAAGACATCAAAGCGGTATGGGTGCCGGTGGCCAACCACCGTTTGCAGCCGGTGCAGCAAGGCATGACCAGCGCACAGATTTTGGCGGATCTGCTCAATCATGTGGCCGTCGCGTAAACACAAACTGCCCGCCGTGGCAGGGCGTTCTCCCGATTTGGCTTCACTGCATTGCCGCCCGACCCGTTTGGGTGCCGGCCTGTTGGTAACGGTGTTGCTGCTGTGGCTGGTGGGGCTGAATTATCAGGTCAATCTGGCGTATGCCGCCGCTTTCTGGCTGGCAGGTTTTTTGGCGGTGGCGGTGTTACTGAATCTGCGCCAGCTTTTGGATGTGCAGATAGATGTCAACATGCCGAAAGAGGTGTTTGCGGGACATACGGCGGTGCTCGAATTAACCGCTCGGCAAAACTCGCGCCGCCGTTGGTTGTGGCTGTGCAGCGAAGACGATTTCCTCAATCCCAACCAAACAGCGGCGAAACTCTGGCAGCCGTGGCAGGTGAATTCAGACGGCCTCTCCGTGTATCACTGGCAGATTCCCGCGCTGATGCGGGGCTATTTGCGCGTACCGCCGCTGCGCACGGCTGCGGTAGCGCCGTTCGGCATGAGCATGGTGCAGTGCGTGTGGCATTGGCCGAGCGATGCTGTAGTGTTTCCCGCACCGATTCCGCACGATCTGCCCGACGGCCGTGAGCGCGGCGGCGAAACCGACCGCAAACGAGCGCCTGTTCAGGGCGGCGACGATTTGTCTTATTTGCAGCCTCATCAAGAAGGCGCGTCGTTGCAGCATGTGGCTTGGAAAGCCTATGCAAAAACCGGCCAAATGCTGGATAAGCGTTTTGAAGAACCGCAAACAGCTGTCCGCAATACTGTGATTTCGTATCTGGATTACCCCGCCGGCACCTCCAAAGACCGCTTGGCAGGCTTGCTGTGTTTCCGCGTTTTGGAAGCCGAACGCAGCGGGCAGACATATTCGCTGGAGCTGCCGCAACGGGTGATTGCCCCGCAGAAAGGGCAGCGCGAAATCTGCCTGACGGCGTTGGGATTGTGGTAGCGAGGTTTCTCAAGGCCGTCTGAAAAACATATTCTGCAACCGAAGCCTAACCGCGCTTGCGGAACAGATTTGTTTGTAGCTGTTCTAATGATGCAAGAAAACTGGGCGCGATGGTCGCCCCTTTACTTTGTACCGAACAATCACAACCGCTTTGGAGTATGAATATGATGAATCTGAAAACCCGCTTGGTTAAATTGGCAGGCACATGCGCCTTATTGGCGGCTTTGCCGTTTGCACAAGCGGAACCTGCCCCGTCTTTCAACTGGCACTCGCCCAAGCTGACCAGCAACGTTTGGAAAGTCAGCAAACCGGGGCAGCCGGATTCTTACCTGCTCGGCACGCTGCATCTCGGCCTGAAAAACAAACCGTTAAGCAAGCAGGCAAAGGCTTTGCTGGCCAAAACAGACAAACTGGTTACCGAAGTCGATATGTTGCCCGATGAAAAAGCGGTTGAAGAGATGGGCGCATATATGGGGCAGCAGATGATTTCGCCAAATTCATTGCGCACCGCTTTGGGCGAAAAAGAATTTACCAACTTGAAACGCCATTTCGAGCGCTCGGCCAAGCTGTCGGTTTTCTTGCCGGTATTGGAAAACCTGCAACCGTGGGCGGCCGTGATGCTAATGATGGAATACAATCCCAAAGGATACAGCGCCGAAAACGGCGTGGACATCCTGCTCTCGCAAGCAGCCAAGAAAGCAGGCAAACCGCGCGGCAGCTTGGAAAACGTTCAAGACGTGTTCCACCACTTTTCTTCCATTCCCAACGATCTGGCGTTGGCTATGCTGAAAAGCATGGTGAAATACCACGCGCAAGACACCGCCGACATCCGCACTTTGCACCGTCTATATGCGCAAAACCGCTTCAAAGACATTCCGGCGTTTATGGACAAAAACCTCTCGAAACCGCGCATGAAGCCGGAAGAAGTTACCGCCGCGCGCAAGTGGATGGAGCAAGACCTGATCGCCACCCGCAACCGCGCATGGATGCCGGAAATCCAAAAAAACGTCGATACTCAGAAAACATTGATTGCCGTGGGCATCGGCCACCTTGCCAGCCAAGAAGGTTTGATCGAGCAACTGCGCCGCAAAGGCTATACGGTTACGCCCGAACCTGCGCTGAAAGCATGGCATTAACCTTAACTTTAAGGCCGTCTGAAAAACGAGTTTGCAGGTTTTGCTAAAGCACACTTTGTGAGCTTCGCCAAAACACAACATGCCGCCGTTTCCTGATGTTGGAAACGGCGGCATGTTTTTTATTCGCTATGAAGGAAGTTGCCCAATCTCAAGGCGTAACGATGCGGGCGGGTTTCAGCAAAACATGTTCCGCTTGGCCGGGGCCGTCTGAAACCTGAAACTCGGCTTGCTCCCAATCGTCGGTCTGCAACTGGCGGTAGCGCAGCGTGTAAGCCCCTGCCGCCAGTTTGAACACGGTAAAGTCGGCGGCGGGCGGGATATACAGCGTGCGGATGGCGGTTTTTTTATCCGCCGGATAAATCTGCACAAACACTGGCGAGCGGTTATCGGCATTGTCTATCTTCACCATGCCGTTGCCGTTTTCGGCCAACACGGGATAGCCTTCCCAATATTGGGCAAACTCGGGATAAGATGCACCCGCATCGCCGCTGCGGACGGCAGGCATATCCGATACGGCTTGGCGCTGCTGATCGGCCAGCCAAAACAAACCTGCCAGCACCGCCAGAAAAAACACCAGCCCCAGCCACAAGCGGCGTTTTTTGAATGTGTGTTGCGGCGGATATTCCGTTTCGGTTTCAGACGGCCTCATGTTAAACGGCTGCCCTGCCCCGCTTTCGCTTTCTGCGGCAAACGTTCTGTCTTCGCCTGCCATACCACCGTGCTGTTGCGAGGCAATCCATTCATCGTGTGCGCGGCGCTGTTCGGGGTCGGACAATATGGCGTAGGAACGGTTGATCAGGCTCATGATGCGGTCGGCATCGGGATTATCGTGATTTTGGTCGGGATGATACTTTTTGCACAGCGAGCGGTAGGCTGCGCGGATTACTTCTATCGGCGCATCCTGTGAAACTTTCAGATTGTCGTAATGGGTGCGTATGCGCTTCGACATCGTATCCTGCTGAAACCGTTTGAAAAAGAGGGATTATATAGCAAAGCTCGCGCATGGAAACTTTTGCCATAAGCCAAAGGCCGTCTGAAACGCTTTTTCAGACGGCCTTTGATGTAACGCCTTTAGCCCAAATGCGTGAATGTTTACCCGCGCACGGTGAAAATTTGCAGCATATTGGTCGAGCCGGTTTCGCGCATACGCGAGCCGCTGGTGATGATGTATTGGTCGCCCGCAGCCAGCACTTGGCGCTCGACCAGCGTTTTTTCCACCTGCTCCAAAGCGGTATCGTGGTCGGTGCTGGTCGCCAAAATCATGGGGCGGACGCCGCGGTACATGGCCATGCGGCGCTGGGCGGAAATGCTCGGCGTCAGCGCGTAAATCGGCAGCTGGATGCTGTGGCGGCTGATTTCAAACGCGGTCGAACCGCTTTCGGTGAGGGTAACAATGGCGCGCGCGTTGACGGCTCGGGCAACGTGAACCGCGCCGCCGGCAATCGCCAAATTGGTGCTCACCGCCTCGTCGCTGTATTCTTCGCTCACGCCGTTGAGCGAATCCTGCTCGGCTTCGGCGGCGGCGCAAATCAGCGCCATCTGACGCACGGTTTCAAACGGATACGCACCGATGGCGGTTTCTGCCGAGCACATCACCGCGTCGGTGCCGTCCAGCACGGCATTGGCCACGTCGCTCACTTCGGCGCGGGTCGGCACGGGGTTGGTAATCATGCTTTCCATCATCTGCGTGGCGGTAATGCTGAAACGGCGCAGCTCGCGGGCGCGGCGGATCATGCGTTTTTGCAGGGCGGGCACGGCGGCGTTGCCGACTTCTACCGCCAAATCGCCGCGGGCAACCATGATGCCGTCTGAAGCCAAAATGATTTCATCAAGATGGGTAATCGCTTCCACCCGTTCGATTTTCGCCACCAAGCCGGGACGCACGGCGTCGCTGCCCTGCATTTCCTGCTCGACCAAACGGCGGGCGGTGTGCATGTCTTCGGCAGACTTCACAAAGCTGACCGCCAAATAGTCGCAGCCGATGGCGACGGCGGTTTTCAAATCGCGGAAATCTTTTTCGGTGAGCGCGCCCGCAGAAAGGCCGCCGCCCTGTTTGTTGATGCCTTTATTGCTTTTCAACACATGGCTGTTTTGAACGGTGGTCAGGATTTCGCTGCCGCCGACGCTGTCCACAATCAAAGTGAGCAGGCCGTCGTCGAGCAATAAAATGTCTCCGGCTTTCACATCTTTGGGCAGGTCGCGGTAATCGAGGCCGACGCGTTCGCGGCTGCCCTCGCCTTCCAAAGCCGCATCGAGCAGCAGTTTTTCACCGGCTTCAAGCTTGATGCTGCCGCCTTCGATTTTGCCCACACGGATTTTCGGGCCTTGCAGGTCGGCCATAATCGCCACCTCGCGGCCGGCCAGTTTGGCAGCTTCGCGGACGATGCGGGCGTTTTCTTGATGAAATTCGGGCGTGCCGTGGCTGAAATTGAAGCGGACGACATTCAAGCCGCCTATGGCAATCATATCTTTCAACAGGTCAACATTGTTGCTGCCCGGGCCGAGGGTGGCCACGATTTTAGTATTATGGCGGATGCGGGTTAAATCGCGTTGTGAAGCATTCATGGCAAACATCCTTTTGATTTCGATACTGTTTGGCGTAATGGAGGGAATTTTAACCCGAAACTTGCGAACTTGTTGGATAATTACAGATTTTTATGATACAGGCTAAACTTTCCGTGCGCTGTTTTGGTAAGCATCACGGCGAAATCTGCCGTATTTTTATTTTGATTCTTAAATGCTTAATCGTGCCTTTAGGCCGTCTGAAAGATTATTTCAGACGGCCTCGATATCACCAAAGCGGTTTTAGAAGGTTTTTTGCAGCGCCAAGCCGATTTCGTTTTGCTTGTAGCTGTTCAAACCGATATTGCCGTTCACTCTGCGGTGCTTCAGATTCAGCACCGGCTTCAAGCCCGCCACTTTCCAGCGGTCGGCGGTGAGACTGAGGGTGTAAATCTGCTCGTTGTCGCGGCGGCGGTTTTGGAAGAAAGCTTCGTATCCGTCGTGAGAGCGGCGGCGGAAGGTGGCATTAAAGGCCGAACTGAAGCCCTGCGGGAATATTTTCACTGCGCCGACCCGCGCGGAAGTTTGGCGGTAAGCAAACACATCGCTCTGTGCCGTGCGGCGTTGGTAATCTAAACCGGCGTAAAGCATGATGTCGTGGCGCGGGAGGTAGGTGAGCGTATTGTTGGCGGTAACCATGTGGCCGTCCAAATGGTTGAAACGCTCGACATAATTCAGGCGCGTCCATTCCAGCTCGGTGTTCCACAGCCAGTTGCTGCCGCTTCTTTCCCACTCGCCGCGCACACCGTAGCCGAGCTGCTCGGTTTTGCCGCCGCTGTTGTTCCACTCAAACACCGGCGCCAAAGTAAAGCTGTCGCGGTGGTTTTCAAACTGGTAGCCGGCGCTCACATTGACTGTGTGCGAGCCGCGCTCTTTGCGGTTGCGGTAAACGGTTCCGTAGGCAATACCGCGGGCTGTTACGCCGTGATGCCCACTGATTTGCCAACGGCGCACGGCGGTGCTTTCGTATCTTGCGCCCACGCCGCTTTCAACGGGGTCGGCCTGCAAGACGCTGCTGCATTCGTCGTCTTCGTCGCTCAGCCGGTGGCACCACTCTTTGCCTGTGCCGGGGCTGTGGTTGATGTTGCTGTTCCATACGCCGCCGATTTGTACCGACCCTCGCCATGAATTGCGTTGGTTTAAGGCCGTCTGAAAAGAGGCAATGTTTTCGCGAACACTTTCGGGCAGATCCGGCGCCCGGGCAATCTGCACAAACTGCGATTGGGCTTCACGGTTCAGATGGCCTTCATACAACAGTCTGGCCAAATCGAGGCGGCCGCGGGTGAAGTCGGGCTGGCGTTCCAGCAAGGTTTCGTAGTGCCGCTTGGATTCTTTCCATTTGCCGTCGGCACGCGCCAACGAAGCACGCGCCAGCAGGGCAACGTCTTGGTCGTGGTCGGCTTGTTGTTCGTATTCTGCAAGCAGGCGGCGTGCGGCAGGCCAATCGCTATGGTTCACCGCTTCGTAAAGTGCGGCGCCGGTGTCTTGAGGTGCGGTTTCTTCTCCGCGCATCGCAGCCTGCGCTTCGGCATCTTTCTCCCACACTTCGCGCTCTTGCGCCCTGTCCATCTGGCGGGTGTTCTGCCACAAGCGCTGCTGGGTATCGTCGTCTTGCGCCAAGGCAGGCCAACTCACCGCCACCAAACACAGCCAAACTGTTTTTTTCAACATAATCTGCACCTAAATGTTCAGATAAATAAAAATCCGCTTATTTGATATTGCAACAAATAAGCGGATGATTGGATTCAGGCGTTTAGGGAAAGTTTCCCGTGAGGCCTGTTTGCCCTAACTTACTTCTTCACACCGCCGAACGCAGTGTTCAGATTGTGGTTGGTTTTGAACTTAGCCACACCAGCCAAGCTTGAGGCGTTGTTGCCGAAGAAGTTACCTTCAACTTTACCTACATGGCCGTTAGCGTAGGCGTAGCCTTCAAACTCTGCATCTTTGGTATCGATGTAAGTGTTAACGTTCATGTTAACCGCTGAGTTTTTCAGCGAACCTGCCAAGGTACGGGCACCGAAGTCGGCTCTCAAAGTACCGGTCATCAGGTTGTTGCCTTTATATTGGTTAAAGCCTTTAACCGCATAAGTAGCAGTACCATAAGTAGGCATGTTGCGGGTGCGGCTGTCGCCTGAGTAGAACACGGCACGGTTAGAACCTTTGGCAAACTCGCGGCCTACCCATTCGCCGTACTGTACGCTCGCCCCGCCGCTGCGGATGCTGTTGAACGAGAATTTACCGATGTCCTGACCAGTATAGTGGTTTTTGGCAACGATGGTTTTCACGCCGTTGCGGTCAACACTCGCTCTGTGGTGATCCAAAGCTTTGTAGTGAATACCGGATTGGTATGCTGCGCTTTTCAGCAGTTTTTTGTTTACAGCTTCAGATTCAGGCTTAGGCAATCTGGCTTTGGCAGCTTTCTTAGCAGCTTTGGCAGCTTTTTTCGCAGCCTTCTCTTTTACTTTGTTATCGTAATAAGATTGATCCGGCGTCCAGTAATCATGGTAATCGGCAAAAGCGCCGGCGCTCAAAGTTGCAGCCAAGATAACAGCAGCAGTTTTTTTCAGGTTGAGTTTCATAGTCGTAGTCCTTTTCATCAAAGTGACAAACAAAGTCAGCTTCTTACAGCTGGGCGCAACAATTATTGTTCATGACCGTGTATGCAGCGTTAAATCTCTTCAACCCTGTGCATCGGGTTATGCCTTATTGTTTGATTCTCATTGTATGGATCGAAACTTAGGTTAAAATTAGCCGGATTTTAATTCAGGTAAAGATTTGGGTAATGTTTGTATCTTGCTGATTGATATAAATTATTCAGCCAATTTCATCTGCATAAAAACCGGATTTTCTACACTCTGAAACAACCGTTTTTTTAACGGTTGCAAAGATGTTGATGAGGCCGTCTGAAAACACTTTTTAAGATTGAAGGAGAATGAAATGTCGCGCTGGGATGAACGCTACCAACCCGAAGAATATGTGTTCGGTACCGAGCCAAACGAATTTATCGCCCGCATCCGCCCGTATCTTCCCCCGCAAGGCAAGGCGCTCGATTTGGCTACCGGCGAGGGGCGCAACGGCGTGTTCCTTGCACAATTAGGCTTGGAAACGGAAGGCGTAGATATGTCGGCACGCGGTTTGGAAAAAGCACAAAAGCTGGCTCAAAGCAAAGGCGTGGACTTTACCACCCGTCTCGACAACATAACGGAAATGGACATGCCGTCTGAACATTATTCGGTGATCACTTCGGTGTTCTGCCATTTCCCCGAGCCGGAGCGCACGCGCACCATGCAGCGCATCATCCGCTCATTAAAAAGCGGAGGCTTGTTTGCAGGCGTGTTTTACCACCCCGATCAAATTGCTTACGGCACAGGAGGCCCCAGCGATCCGGCATTGTTGGGCAACTTGGAAGAAATGCAACAGGCCTTGTCCGGCTTAGAATGGTTGATTGCCGAACACTCTGTAAGGGAAATGAACGAAGGCAGCCGCCATCAAGGTTTAAGCTCGGTCATCTGCCTGCTGGGCAAAAAACCTCATCCATAAGGAAACTAATATAAACAAGACAAGTCTCTGATATTTATCAGGGACTTTTATTTTGGCTCCAAACAGCCCATGTCGAAACATGCTTGTCCTTGCGCTTGCCTAATTTACTGTAACAATATGTTCCATATATATTTTCTATACATTTTGTTAATAAATGTTATGCATAATGGAATGTTGTAAAACTGATTGACCAACATTCACAATAACTAAGATACTTCGGAAATTTTAATTGAGCTGAATAGCAAAAATTACCTTAGAAAAAGCAAAGGCATACCATGACAGAACAAGAAAACAATAAAACCCATGCAGAAAAATCGGCGCAAAACGACGATTTGATGAGCGCCGAAAACACACATGAGCAGCACAACACAATGAGTAACTTAGCAGCACAAGAGCCGGTTTTGATGCTGGAAAACTTGGAGGACAAGGAAAACCTCCAATCGCCGACAGAAGAAGCGGCATTAAACGAATCCGAATCTGCCGACGATCCGGCGGCCGCAGCCAAAAAAGCCAAAAAGAAACTGTTGAAACAACAGCGCAAAGCCAAAAAAGAAGCTACTTCAGAACCGGCGGAAGAACCCACATTGCAACTAGGCACGGCAAAAGGTGTAGAAACCATGTTCCGCAACGCGTTCCGTACGGAAATGGAATTATTGGCTTTGGCAGCAACCAAAGCCAATATCATGATTTCATTAAACGGCTTTATCGTATCCGCTTTAATGATTTCCGGTGCGTTTATTTTCTCAACTTCCCCCGATTTTCTTGTGCCGGCCGGTATCTTTATGGCAACGGCCGCCGCCTCTATTGTCTTTGCTTTATTGTCGGCCTCTCCAGAGCGTATGGGTAAAATGCGTGCCACCGTCGAATGGCTGAAAGATGTGTTCAAACGCAAGGCCTCCCTTCGCGATTTCAAAACACGGGTATATGAACCGGAAGCGCATTTTGTCGATGAATCGCCCAATATTCTGATTTACGAAGACCGCGTCAAAATATCCAAAGACCGCTACTGGGAAATGATGCAGGATATTATGGCCAACCGCGAAGAAGTATATAAAAAAATGAGTGAAGAGCTTTACTGGCTCGGCTCTTTGGCTAACAAGCAGTTCAAATACCTGAACATGTCATACGCTGTTTTCCGCTGGGGGCTGCTCTTCTCGGTGCTGGCCTTTATCGCGATTAAAACCCTGCCCAATGTCGTGCCGTCTATGCGTGCAGACAAAGCTGCGGCAGAGCTGCGTAATCTCGGCATTAATTCATTCAAAGGGTTGTACGAACCTTCAGCCGTACAGCAGCTGCCTGACGGCCGCCTGCTGGTTATAGAAGACGAACATTCCCGCGCTGCCAGCATCGTATCGTTTAACAAAGACGGTACTTTAGATGAAAACGAATCAATCGATACCCGAATTGTCCGCGGCTTCAAACGCAAACTGAGTGATTTGGAAGGCCTGACTTTGGATAACGACGGTTATGTTTATGCCATCACCTCGCATTCCCGCAACAGAGAAGGCGTGCGCCGCCCCGACCGCGAACACTTTATACGCTTCAAAATCCGTGGCAACGAAGTGGTGGAATTAAGTTCGTTTAACGGCTTGGTGGACATCTTGGAAACATCAGAGCAAGTAGAACAACTTATCCGCGGCAAAATCGGCACGATGTTGGATTTCAAAACCATCAATATCGAAGGTTTGGCCTACGATCCCACCAAAAACCGCCTGCTGCTGGGCTTCCGTGACCCCGAATTCAGCGATAAATCCATGATTCTCTACATCGACAATCCTAAAGAAATGTTTGAGAAAAAAGCCAAACCCAACTTTGTTGACGTTGCTTTCTTGGATATTAAAGGCGGCGGTATCCGCTCGATAAACTACGATGCAGTATTGAAATCATTTATCTTGACCAACGAAGTGAAAGATGAAAAAGGCAAGAAATTCCCGCAATTCTGGCTATGGAACGGCGAACCTGCTTCCGAAGCCAAACCTATCGACTTGCCCAATATGAATCACATGACCAACGTCGAAGCCGTAGATTCTGTGAAGGTAAACGGCCAAAACCGTCTGATTTTCATGAGCGACGACGGCGACGCCACCAAAAATATCGGTGGTAAATACATGATCGTAGAATATGATAAATTCTAAAACCTGCTAGAAAATAAAAGCCTTGGCTCCCAATAGGCTTGAAAATAAAAGCACTTGGCATCTCCTTGCCAAGTGCTTTTTATATAGACAACAAACTTATTCTTATGCGCCTGAAGGCCGTCTGAAAATATCCCCCAACCTAAAGCTAAACTCAAGAATCCAGTCCAGCAAGCCCAAATTTGGAGATTGCCTTGCGGAAAAACCAAATGAATAAAGCTATATTTGGTAGATCAACTTATTTGCTGCAAACAAAAGCAGTCGTTCCAATGCTCCCCATTCTGTCTGCTTTGTTTAATTACACCAGATGAAATCAAATGTTAAAAATGCGATAATCTGCGCTTATCTTCCACTTTACCGAAGGAAACCGCATCATGAGCGCGCAATTGATTAATGGCAAAGAGATTTCCCAACAACGTTTAGAAATGCTCAAACAAAAAACAGCAGCCCGCCAATCAGCCGGCTTACGTGCCCCATGCTTGGCTGTCGTATTGGTAGGCGATGATCCCGCCAGTGCCGTATATGTGCGCAATAAAAAAACAGCTTGTGAAAAAGTCGGTTTCCGCTCACTCTCCTACGAACTGCCCGCAGACACCTCTCAAGACACCCTGCTCAAATTGGTGGACGATTTAAACGCTGATGCCGGCGTTGACGGCATTTTGGTACAACTGCCCTTACCCGCTCAAATCAACAGCCAAGCAGTATTGGAACGAATCTTACCTCATAAAGACGTAGACGGCTTCCATCCCTACAATGTAGGCCGTCTCGCCGTAAAAATGCCGCTCCTCCGTCCTTGCACACCTAAAGGTGTGATGACTTTATTAGAAACTTATAACATCGACCCCAAAGGCAAAAAAGCCGTTGTCGTCGGCGCTTCAAATATTGTCGGCAGACCACAAGCATTAGAACTCTTATTAGCCCGCGCCACCGTAACCGTTTGCCACAGCGCCACCCAGAATCTGGCCGAAGAAGTAGGCGCTGCAGATATCGTGGTCGTAGGTGTAGGCATTCCTAATTTTGTAAAAGGCGAGTGGATTAAACCGGGCGCCGTTGTCATTGATGTAGGCATCAACCGCCTAGAAGACGGCAAACTGTGCGGTGATGTAGAATTTAATGCAGCCAAAGAGCGAGCATCCATGATTACCCCCGTCCCCGGAGGTGTAGGCCCGATGACAATTGCAACACTTTTAGAAAATACCCTACAAGCTGCTGAACTTCACAATGCCTGATTAATGATCGTCTGATTAATATAGTCATTCTCACCATACCATTATAGATATCGCAAAGTTAAGATTGATACAAACAGACAATCTCAATCAATCTAGGTTAAGGCCTTCACCAAAATCAACAGCCGAAGTCCGATCGCAGGATTTCGGCTGTTGATTTATTCTAATATTCCTTTATCCTTCCTCAGATGCACGATCATTAGGCACCAACACCCTTGCCGCCATTTAAGCTGCTGCAAAAACATATAGCACTTAAGACTTTGGTTAAAAACATTTTTTGTCTAATAATAGCGTCGTAAAATCAAATTTTTTTACTCTATACGGTGTTTATCCAAATCGAGAAGCACATTTAAAAGCTTCGAACTGAGACTTTTGCAAAACCCTCAGATGTGGACGCAGTTCAAGGCGTAGAAGCGCAGCGAGTGCAGACATATCATATAGATAGGCAAACGAGTGAGCAGCACACAACGCAGAAATGCGCGGCAGATGGGGGTTTTGCAAAGGTCTCAAACTATGTGTAAATCAAAAATCTTTCCCCCTACCCCTTACACAAAAAAGAAAAGCACAGTAAAAACTGTGCTTTTCTTGGGTAAATAAACAATCTATTTCTATTATTTATTTCTTTGCGAGCGAATATAATCCAAGGTTTTCAACTGTGCAATTGCAGCAGCCAACGCAGCATGTGCCTTAGCCAATGATTCATCATCACCAGCCTGAGAAATGCGTGCCTCAGCAGCTTTCTTAGCTTCCTCAGCACGAGCTTGATCCATTTCTTCACTGCGTACTGCCACATCAGCCAACACAGTCAGCTTATCAGGTTGAACCTCTAAAAGCCCACCTGAAACGGCTACCAATATTTCATCAGCTGCACCAGGTACGGTCAAACGCAAAGCACCCGGGCGAACTAAACTCATGATCGGCTCATGTCTCGGGTAAATACCAAGCTCACCTGTCAGAGTCGGCACAACTACAAAGCTGGCCTCCCCTGAATAAATATTCTGCTCATTACTTACCACTTCAACTTGCATGATACTCATGCCGGCCTCCTTAGCTTACGGTTTTCGCTTTCTCTACAGCTTCTTCAATGCCGCCAACCATATAGAAAGCTTGCTCCGGCAAGTGGTCATATTCACCGCTCAAGATCGCTTTGAAGCCTGCAATGGTGTCACGCAATGAAACGTATTTGCCCGGAGAACCTGTAAATACTTCTGCAACGTGGAACGGTTGTGACAAGAAACGCTGAATCTTACGAGCACGCATTACTGTCAGTTTATCTTCATCAGATAACTCATCCATACCCAAAATTGCAATAATATCTCTCAACTCTTTATATTTTTGCAGAGTAGATTGAACGCCGCGTGCTACATCATAGTGTTCTTGACCCAAAACCATTGGATCCAATTGACGCGAGGTAGAATCCAACGGGTCAACTGCAGGATAAATACCCAAAGAAGCAATATCACGGCTCAATACTACTGTTGCGTCCAAGTGGGCAAAAGTGGTAGCCGGAGACGGGTCAGTCAAGTCATCCGCAGGTACATATACGGCTTGAATAGAAGTAATAGAACCTGTTTGAGTAGAAGTAATACGCTCCTGCAAGCGACCCATTTCTTCTGCCAATGTAGGCTGATAACCTACTGCAGACGGCATACGGCCTAATAATGCAGACACTTCGGTACCGGCCAAAGTATAGCGATAGATATTATCCACAAAGAACAAGACGTCACGACCTTTGCCGTTTTCATCTTTCTCGTCACGGAAATATTCGGCCATAGTCAAACCAGTCAAAGCAACGCGCAAACGGTTACCCGGAGGTTCATTCATCTGGCCGTAAACCATGGCTACTTTGTCCAATACGTTGGAGTCTTTCATCTCGTGGTAGAAGTCATTACCTTCACGGGTACGCTCACCTACACCGGCGAATACAGACAAACCACTATGTGCCTTCGCGATGTTGTTGATCAACTCCATCATATTTACGGTTTTACCCACGCCGGCACCACCAAACAAACCTACTTTACCGCCTTTTGCAAACGGGCAAAGCAAGTCAATCACTTTGATACCAGTTTCCAACAATTCAGTTGTACTGGAAAGTTCGTCGAATTTAGGCGCCTCTTGGTGAATGGCACGTTTTACATCCGCACCAACCGGGCCTGCTTCATCTACCGGATTGCCGAGTACATCCATAATACGACCCAGTGTAGCTTTACCTACCGGTACAGTAATCGGAGAGCCTGTATTCACTACAGGCATACCGCGCTTAAGGCCGTCTGAACTACCCATTGCAATGGTACGTACTACACCATCTCCCAAAAGCTGTTGAACTTCCAAAGTCAAATCTTGGTCAACCAACTTCAGGGCATCATATACGTGCGGAATAGCATCACGAGGAAACTCAACGTCAACTACAGCACCAATGATTTGTACGATTTTGCCTTGGCTCATTATCGTATCCTATTTTAAATGAACGGCGCAGCAGCCTTAAACAGCAGCTGCACCTGCAACAATTTCTGACAACTCTGTGGTAATCGCCGCTTGACGCGACTTGTTATACACCAAACGCAATTCTTTAATGGCATTACCTGCATTATCCGTAGCAGCTTTCATTGCTACCATACGTGCGGCTTGTTCTGATGCCATATTGTCGCTTAGTGCCTGATAAACCACAGACTCTAAATAGCGGCGGACTAAATATTCCAAAACAGCAACCGGACTTGGTTCATAACGATAATCCCAATTGTAATCGCTATTTTCGCTTACGCTTTCGATTGTGTTTTGACCTACTGGCAATAAAATCTCATTGCGCGGTTCCTGACGCATAGTATTAACAAAGCCAGAATACACCAAATGAATCACATCTAAATGCTGTTTCTCATAGCGTTGGAAAATTTCAGTCAATGCTCCCAGCAATTTTTCCATGCGTGGAGTATCGCCCAAATTAACCACACTAGCGATTACATTTAATCCGATTCGTTGGCAAGCTGCTAATCCTTTGCTGCCAAAGCACACAACATCAACTTCAATACCTTGGTCTTGATACTCTTGAACTTGTGCTAAAAATTTCTTCAATACATTAGCATTCAAGCCACCACATAAACCTTTATCGGTGGTGATCAAAATGAATCCTACGCGTTGTACGCTACGATGCGATTCAAGCAATTTGACACCATGGTCCGAATGGGTCTGTGCCAAATGGCTCATAACTAAACGCACTTTTTCAGCGTACGGACGCGCAAGACGCATCCGCTCTTGAGTCTTCCGCATTTTAGAGGTTGACACCATTTGCATCGCTTTAGTGATCTTTTGTGTATTTTGAACACTACGGATTTTGGTGAGAATCTCTTTTCCTACTGCCATTTCAGACTCCTTTCATCCTGAATTCTTAAGCTTGATAAGCGTAAGAAGATTTGAATGATTTCATAGCCTGAATCAGCACTTGCTCATTTTCATCAGACATCGCACCTGAAGCATTAATAGCATCAAGTACATCTGGATGTTGAGTACGCACATAGCTCAGGAATTCAGCTTCAAAAGCTAAGGCTTTCGATACCGGAACATCTTCATATGAGCCGTTATTAATAGCCCACAATGTCAATGCCATTTCAGCAGTATTCAATGTACTGAATTGCTTTTGCTTCATCAACTCAGTTACCACTTCACCATGTTGAAGTTGTTTTCTTGTCGCTTCGTCAAGGTCTGAGGCAAATTGCGAGAATGCAGCCAGCTCACGATATTGAGCCAAAGCCAAACGAATACCGCCACCAAGCTTCTTAATTACCTTGGTTTGTGCTGCACCACCCACTCGAGACACTGAAATACCCGCATTAATCGCAGGACGAATACCCGAGTTAAACAAGTCGGTTTCCAAGAAGATTTGGCCGTCTGTAATAGAAATCACGTTGGTAGGAACGAAAGCTGATACGTCACCCGCTTGGGTTTCAATGATGGGCAAGGCAGTCAACGAACCTGTTTTACCTTTTACTTCGCCATTTGTCAGCTTTTCTACTTCGTCTGCATTAATACGTGCAGCACGTTCCAGCAATCGACTGTGCAAGTAGAATACGTCTCCAGGATAAGCTTCACGACCAGGAGGACGACGTAACAGCAAAGAAATCTGACGGTAAGCAACCGCTTGCTTGGACAAGTCGTCATAAACAATCAATGCATCTTCGCCACGGTCACGGAAAAATTCACCCATCGTACAGCCTGAGTAAGGTGCGATGAATTGCAAAGCTGCCGCTTCCGAAGCAGTCGCCGCAACGACAATGGTATGTTCCATTGCACCATATTCTTCCAGTTTACGTACCACGTTGGCAATTGAAGAAGCTTTTTGACCTACTGCCACGTAAATACAAACAACGCCTGTACCTTTTTGGTTAACGATTGCATCCAATGCAACTGCTGTTTTACCAGTTTGGCGGTCACCAATAATCAACTCACGCTGACCGCGACCAATAGGCACCATGGAATCAATCGATTTCAAGCCAGTTTGCATCGGCTGATCAACTGATTGACGAGCAATAACACCCGGAGCAATTTTTTCAATCGGCGCAGTCAGAGTAGTATTGATCGGGCCTTTCCCATCAATAGGATGACCCAAAGCATTAACAACACGGCCAACCAATTCACGACCGATAGGCACTTCTAAAATGCGCCCGGTACACTTAACTTCGTCGCCTTCTTTAATACGCTCATATTCACCCAGCACGACGGCACCTACGGAGTCGCGCTCCAAGTTCATAGCCAAACCGAACGTGTTGCCGGGGAATTCAAGCATTTCACCTTGCATAACGTCTGACAAGCCATGAATGCGTACAATACCGTCTGTAACAGAGATTACTGTGCCACGAGTACGAATTTCTGCATTAACAGATAAATTTTCTATCTTGGCTTTAATCAAATCGCTAATTTCAGCAGGATTAAGCTGCATGAAAACTCTCCTAATTTGTCATAGCCGTATACAAAGCATTCAATTTACCTTGTAACGACAGATCCAATACTTGGTCACCAATCTCAACTTTGACCCCACCAATTAATGACTCATCTACCTGGGTAGTAGCTACTAAATTGGTACCAAAACGTTTTTGCAATTCGTTGGTCAAATCATTCAACTGCACATCATTTAAAGGATAAGCACTGTAAATAACGGCTTGTTTTGTTTGATTGAGTGCCAAAGTTAAGTCTTGAAATTGCGCATAAACTTCAGGGAGAATCTGTAAGCGTTTTTGCTCGGCAAGTACCAATACAAAATTTTTCAGATTTTGGTCGCTCAAATCAACCAGCTTTGCCAAAACATCTGCTTTTTCAGCAACGTCTTGCTCCGGCTGTTCGATAAATGCAGCAACTTTTTCCTGTTGCACAACAGACGCCAATTCTTTTAGTCCGCCCAACCAAGACTGTATTTGGTTTTTTTCTTGTGCCAACCCAAACAATGCTTTTGCATAGGGTCTGGCAATTGTTGCGAACTCAGCCATAAGATTACAGCTCCTGTTTTAGGGCACTTAATATTTGCGCGTGCTTTTCAGCATTTACTTCACTGCGCAAGATAGATTCAGCACCTTTTACAGCCAATGCAGCAACTTGCTCACGTAACGCTTCGCGAGCACGGTTTGTTTCCTGCTCCACATCAGCTTTGGCTTGCGCTGTAATGCGGGCGGCTTCATTTGAAGCTTGCTCTTTAGCTTCTTCTACAATTTTTGCCGCTCGCTTTTCGGCGTTAGCTACCATTTCGGCAACTTGGTTACGCCCATCGGCCAAGAGTTCTGCAACTTTCTTTTCTGCCTGTTCAAAATCGCTCTTACCGCGCTCGGCTGCAGCCAAGCCCTCTGCGATTTTATCGGCGCGCTCGTCCAAAGCTTTCGCGATGGGTGGCCACACAAATTTCATGGTAAACCACACCAAACCGAAAAATACGATTAACTGCGCAAATAAGGTTGCATTAATATTCACTTTACTTAACCTTCGTATTAGGGTTAATCAAACAAACAGTGTTTCGCATAGACATCGAAACGGTTTCCTGTTCGGATTAGCCTGCAAACGGGTTAACGAAAGCAAACAGCAGGGCAATAGCCACACCGATCAAGAACGCGGCATCGATCAAGCCGGCAATCAAGAACAGTTTGGTTTGCAGCGGGCCAATCAATTCAGGTTGGCGTGCAGAAGATTCCAGATATTTAGAACCTACCATGGCAATGCCGATTGACGCACCCAGTGCACCCAATGCAACAATCAAACCACATGCGATAGCAATCAAACCCATTTTAAAACTCCTTAATTAAAAACAAAGGTTAAAAACTACGTTGAAAAAACTATTTCTTCTACTGTAAAAACAGACTAATCAATCTTTATCGTGTATTAAAAATCAAATTAGTGCGCGTCATGCGCTTGGCCGATATATACGAAAGCCAAGGCCATGAAGATAAATGCTTGCAAGGTAATAACCAAGATATGGAAGATGGCCCACACCAAGCCTGCGAGAATATGGAACACAAACATAATCGGATCCATAATTCCTACGCTGCCTGACACAGCCCAAGCGCCACCCAAAAGTGCGATCAACAGGAATACCAATTCACCCGCATACATATTACCGAACAACCGCATACCGTGTGACACGGTTTTCGATAAAAATTCAACAATATTCAAAATGAAATTGGCAGGGGCTAACATCGGGCCAAACGGAGCGGTAAACATTTCGTGCATCCAACCGCCAAACCCTTTGATTTTGACATTATAGAAAATACAGATCATCAATACGCCGATTGCCATAGCCAATGTGGTATTTAAATCGGCCGTAGGAACGACACGCAGCAAAGCATGATGTTCGCCGGTAGCCATCTGCCAGCCTAAAGGCAACAAGTCTACGGGGAGCAAGTCCATGGCGTTCATCAGGAAAATCCATACAAATAATGTCAAACCTAAAGGTGCGACAAATTTGCGTGATTGTTCATTGTGAACAATGCTTTTACACATATCGTCCACAAATTCAAATAGGATTTCTACTGCGGCTTGGAAACGTCCGGGCACGCCTGCAGTGGCTTTTTTTGCTCCGCGCCATAAGAAAAAGCTACCGATCACACCCAACAATACCGCAAAAAATACGGCATCTAAGTTGATGAATGAAAAGTCGGCAATATTCTTAAGGCCCTGACCTTGGGTTACGTCCTGCAAACTAGTCAAGCTTTGTAAATGGTGCTTGATGTAGTCGGCAGCAGTCATTGATTCACCTGCCATAGTCTCTAACTCTCAACAATGCTAAAAAAACCAGATGGCTGACCACAAATAACCCTGCAATATAGGGTAGAAATTTTAGTGTTTCGTGCCAAACTGCGAAGATGACAATCATCAACACTAATGCCAGCGTTACTTTTAAACCTTCTCCCAGTAAGAAAATTTTTCCGGCTAAATGCGGATAAGGTTTGAAAAGTTTTAAAAGTAAAACCGCCACTGCAGAGGGCAGCAAGTAGCTCAACCCACCTGCCAAAGCAGACCAAAAGCCGCTCATCCCGCTGATTGCTGCACATAAAACTGCAACAATTGCCAATGCAGCCATCTGCACATATAAAATCTTATTCATACAAGTGACTCAAAGGCACTATTAAGCGGGGCTACTATAATCAAGATGCGTTTAAGCGTCAAGACAATTGTTAACCTTTGTCAATGAAATATCGGCTGAAGTTTTGTTTTATATAACTGAAACTTGCTTTCTTTTCACAGCCAGACTACATGATACTACACAACATTAAAAATTAAACAGCGGATTATCTGTTGATTTGTGAATAATCTGCCCTTTTTACGGCTGATTACACGCAGTTTATATTAAAGTGAAGGCCGTCTGAATTTTCAGACGGCCTTTGGCATAGCTTTTTTTTACTTTGAAAATCGCTCAATAGTCGTAATCCACACCTAATTGCTGTAACAGATTTTCCAGCGTTTCTGGCGTATCGAAATATAAAACGATTTTGCCTTTTTTCTGATTTCTGCTCTGCACTTCGGCATTCACGCCTAATTTATTGGTAATCGCTTCATTTAAACGGCGGATATCGGGGTTGATTTTTTTGGACGGCGCCGGTTTCTGCCCTTGTTGGAGCATTTGGCTTCGGCGCTCGACTTCACGAACCGACCAGCCGTTTTTTACTGCTTTTTGAGCCAGCAATAATTGATCCACAACGGGCAAAGTCAGTAACGCTCGCGCATGCCCCATTTCCAAACGGCGTTGATACAGCATATCTTGCACAGGCTCCGGCAATCCCAACAAGCGCAGGCTATTGGAAATCGCGCTTCGGCTTTTGCCAACGGCTTTTGCAATGGTTTCGTGTGTTAGGCTGAACTCATCCGCCAAGCGCTTTAAGCCACGAGCTTCCTCAATGGGGTTCAAGTTTTCACGCTGCAAGTTTTCAATCAACCCCATTGCCAGCGCGGCTTCATCGCTAATGCTTTTAATCACGACCGGAATCTCAGTCAAGCCTGCCAACTGGCTGGCACGCCAGCGGCGCTCACCCGCAATCAGCTCGTATTGCGACAACCCACGCTCGCGCACAATCACAGGTTGAATTACCCCTTGCGCTTTAATGGATTCAGCTAATTCATGCAAGGCTTCGTCGTCCATTTGCACGCGCGGCTGGTAGCGACCCGGTTGGATGTCGGACACTGCCACAGTCGTCAGACGGTCGTTTCCACCGTCGTCGATATTATTAGAAATAAGAGAGTCTAAACCGCGGCCCAAGCCGCCTTTTGGTTTTGCCATGTGAAGTATCCTTTTTTCAGACGGCCTTAATTGTATCGGATATTGAACATCGCCGCATGCCTGGCTTTCAGACGGCCGTCTGAAAGCCTCGAATGATTTCACGTTATAATAACAGCACGTTTATCAAGAAATTTGTCTTATGAAAAAGCCCATTATTATCGGCGTGGCCGGCGGATCAGGATCAGGTAAAACCACGGTATCGCAAGCGATTTACCGCGAGTTCAACGGAAGCCCGATTACGATTATCGAGCAAGACTATTATTATAAAAACCAACCTGAGCTGCCACTTGAAGAGCGTAAAAAACAGAATTACGACCATCCTTCAGCCTACGACAACGACTTGCTGTTGAACCATATCCAACAGCTGCTCGAGCGTAAAACCGTAGAGATTCCACAATATGATTACACAAACTACAGGCGCCATTCGCAAACCAAGCACCAAGAGCCTGTTGATGTGATTATTATCGAAGGCATTTTGGCCCTGTATGATGAGCGTATCCGCAATTTGATGGATATTAAACTGTTTGTAGATACGGATGGCGATTTGCGTTTTATCCGCAGGATGTTACGCGATATCCAAGAACGCGGCCGTTCGGTGGAGTCTGTTGTCAAACAATATACGAAACAAGTCCGCCCGATGCATAATCAGTTTGTGGAACCTACAAAGCGCCATGCCCACATTATCATTCCTTGCGATGAACAAAATAATGTGGCCATTGACGTATTGATTGCGAAAATCCGTACCGTTTTACAAGAGCAACCTGAACTGGTTTAACAGGATTTTTAATCGCCTTTAATAGACTTTGAAAGGCAAAAACGACAGATCCATCACATACGCTTTGGGGTTAGGCCAATCCACCTTAACGGTGATGCTATCTTTAAGATAAGGCTTAGGGTCTTGCCCCATGGGCGGGCTGACAAACGTATATATTTGGCCGTTATCCGGATTCGGGGCAACAGCAATGATTTCGTATTGGTCAATGTAATTACCGTCGCCCGTTTTCCTGCTCCACTTCTTCACTTCCTGCACAGCGGCTTGAACTTCCACGCCATTACTGATTGCCTGCTGCTGCCCTTGATACTTCGGCAACAGAATAAAAAACAGAATACCGCCCAAAATTAACGCGACCAACCAAGTTATCGGATGGGGAACAAAAAAGCCCGCGAATAAAGCAATCACAAACAAAACGCCGGCAATTACAAGTGTAGTTAGGGAAATCACGCTGCTTCTTCTTTCATCAATCAAAATTAATCGTAGCGCTTCATATAGGAGCATATTTCATATTTTCAAATAGTTATCGTTGGCAAATATAGCACCTGCTTCGTATCGTATCTTGTCTGGCTCGACTGATCAAAATCATTCAGGCCGTCTGAATTTTTTCAGACGGCCTGAAGATACTACCAATGCAATGCCATATTATCTCTGTGTATCAGTTCTTCTTCATTGATATAGCCGAGCTTGCTGATAATCTGTTCAGACGGCGTCCGCAAAATCTTACCGATTTCGCCGCTACTGTAATTAACCAAACCTCTGGCGATTTCTTTACCTTCGGTATTCAAAACGGCAACCAACTCGCCGCGATGAAAATGCCCGTCAACTCGAACACACCCCACCGGCAGCAGACTTCGGCGGCCTTCGATTAATGCTTTGACTGCGCCGTCATCTATCACAATTTTTCCGGCTTGTTGAACATGCCCCAACAGCCACTGCTTACGTGCTGCTACACGGCTATGACTACTGAAAAATAGGGTGCCGATGCTCTCGCCGTTCAGCAAACGTAGTAGAACGTCTGGTTCACGCCCGGAAGCTACGATGGTTATCGCTCCGCTTAATGCTGCGCGTTTGGCTGCCAGCACTTTGGTGTACATACCCCCCGTACCTACCCCGCTGCCTGCTCCGCCCGCCATATTTTCCAACTCGGGATGTTCTGCCGAGATGTTGCTGATAAATTGGGCGTGCGGATTTTTGCGCGGATCGCTATCGTATAAGCCTTTTTGGTCGGTCAAAATTATCAAAGCGTCGGCATCAACAAGGTTGGCAACCAACGCCCCTAGTGTGTCGTTATCTCCGAGCTTAATCTCTTCCGTGGTCACGGTATCGTTTTCATTGATGATCGGCACAATGCCTTTCTCAAGCAAAGTACGCAACGTACTGCGGGCATTAAGATAACGGGTACGGTTACTTAAATCTTCGTATGTTAAAAGAATTTGTGCCGTATGCACCTGATGTGGCAGAAAAGCCGTTTCATAGGCTTGCGCGATACCCATCTGCCCTACTGCCGCTGCGGCTTGCAGTTCGTTTAACGCCGTCGGGCGCTTCGGCCAGCCCAAGCGTTTAATGCCTTCTGCAATCGCTCCGCTAGACACGAACACAACCTCTATGCCTTTCTTCTTCAATTCGGCAATTTGACCGGCCCATTGATTAAGCGCCTCTTGGTCTATACCTTTCCCCTCGGCAGTCACCAAACTGGACCCTACTTTTACCACTATCAAACGGGCGTGGGAAATATTCTCTACTTGCATAACAAGCTTTCATCTAAAAAATAAACATATCAACCGATTGGTTTTCAGACGGCCTATTCCCTATTCCGGCCATGCCAAAAATAACGCCACACAAAAGTAGGAAAGGCGAAAATCAAATACAAGCAGATTACGACTGCGTAAAATTCCCAATCCTGATGATGGACCGTGCCTACACGCGATTCAAGCATATAAGCCAAACCTGCCGTGATGCCGAATCCTATGAAAAGCTCAAACAAATGATGCCCGATGTGCTTATGCTTAAGTTTGAACACACCCAGCAAACGTTGGGTTAAAAAAGGCGCATTGGCAAAAATAAATGCCAACAACAGCAAGATATACATAGATGAAGTCATCATTACACCTTAATATTTTCAGACGGACGTCTGAATATTTATTTAAGTTGCCATATTAACAAAAACGGCAGCTTTCGTGGCTGCCGTTTATAACTCGCTTCAATGCTGTTACAGCGTATTCTCTAATGCTTTTAAGCACCAATCCATCATACTTTGCGGCATCACACCCCATACCAGCAAAAGTGCCGCATTGATGGATAAGAAAACCTTGGTTGCAACATTACTGCCAATTGCATGGTCGCTGCTAGGCTGATCAAAATACATCACTTTAACCACTCTCAGGTAGTAGAAGGCACCAATCAAGCTCATCAGCACAGCGAATACCGACAACCACACATAACCTTCGGAAAGCAATGCCTTGATCACGGCGAACTTAGCGTAGAAGCCCATCAACGGCGGAATACCTGCCATTGAGAACATGACCAAAAGCATCAAAAGAGCATACCAAGCATTACGTTGGTTCAAACCGGCCAAATCGTTCACTTCTTCGCATTCAAACGATTCGTTTGACAACAACATCAATACACCGAAACCAACCAAACCCATAATGACGTAAGTAATGGCGTAATACAGACCTGCGCTAAAGCCTACCACTCCGGCTAAAAACGCCAACAAGATAAAGCCCATATGAGAGATGGTGGAATAGGCAAACATACGTTTGATATTGGTTTGCATGATGGCAGCCAAGTTACCCAAAATCAACGAAGCTACCGCCAAAATGGCCAGCATTTTCGTCCAATCGGCACTTTCCGTATTCAATCCTGAAACCAAAATACGGAAGGCAAAGATAACCGCGGCAATCTTCGGCACAGTACCGATAAAAGCAGCCACAGAAGTCGGTGCGCCTTGGTATACATCAGGTACCCACATATGGAACGGCACAGCACCTAATTTGAATGCAAGCGCCACCACGATAAACACCACGCCCAACTTCAACAGCCAGCCATGTGCATTGCCTTGAAGAACATATTCTTGAATAGCAGCAAACTCTAAAGAGCCGGTTGCTCCGTATACCATAGAAATACCGTAAAGCAGCAAACCGGAAGCCAAGGCACCAAGTACAAAATACTTCAACGCGGCTTCGGCTGCTTTTGCCGAATCACGACGCAAAGCAATCATGGCATACAAAGACAAAGACAGCAGCTCAAGACCGATATACGCAGTCAAAAAATGCCCTGCGCTAACCATCACGCTCATACCTATCAAACCGAAGAGCGACAGTGTATAAAACTCTCCTTTAAAGATATTGCGCGATTCATTGTATGGCTTGCTATACACAAATAATGCAAACAAGGCTGCATACATTACCATCTTAGACAATTGCGACATACCGTCGGCAATATACATACCGCTGAAAGTAGCCACACTACCCGGAGCCCATACCGACCATTGCGTAGCCGCAACGGCCACCAATGAAGCCAGGCTTAGCAGATGCGTGATATAACGGTTTTCATCTTTCAGCCATAAATCAACCAATAAAACTATACCCAATGCCGAAAGCAAAACTATTTCAGGCATGGCGGGGATTAAATTCAAATCAGTCCAGTTCATTCACACACCTCAAATTTTGCTTTGCGCCACTTGTACAATCAAATCATTCGCAGCCTGATGGATGACCGCAATAAACGGTTCCGGCCACAGACCCATACCCAAAACCGCAAACGCCAGTACGGCCAAAATCACAAATTCACGGCAATTTACGTCTTGCATTTTTTGTACTTCAGGGTTTTTGATCTCACCGAAAATGACACGTTTATACATCCACAAAGTATAAGAAGCGCCATAAATCAGCGTAATCGCGGCCAAGGCACCAATCCAAAGGTTAACTTCGACTGCCCCCATGATCACCATGAATTCACCCACGAAACCTGAAGTCGCAGGCAACCCGGCATTAGCCATGCCAAACAGCATCATAAATGCTGCAAACTTAGGCATTACATTCACCACGCCACCGTAATCGGCAATATTGCGGCTGTGCAGGCGGTCATACATTACACCGATACACATAAACATGGCAGCAGATACGAAACCGTGGGAAATCATTTGGATAATCGCACCTTTCAGCGCCCAGTCGTTCAACTGGCCATACTCTGCGCCACTAAAAACACCGGCAAATGCAAATAAACCGAGCGTTACAAAACCCATATGGCTGATTGAAGAATAAGCAACCAATTTTTTCATATCGGTTTGTACCAAAGCCACCATACCGATATAAATCACTGCAATCAGGCTCAACACCACTATCGCCGGTGCAAAGTAGCGCGAAGCATCAGGCAAGATCGGCAGAATAAAACGCAAGAAACCGTACGCACCAACTTTCAAAGTAATGGCTGCAAGTACCATCGAACCACCGGTCGGCGCTTCAACGTGGGCATCAGGCAACCAAGTGTGCACAGGCCACATCGGTACTTTGACTGCAAATGAAAGGAAAAACGCAATGAAAAGTAACTGCTGCACGCCCAGCGGAATCTGCTTCAGGTTTTGGAAGTCCACGATAGAGAAACTGCCACCTGTTTGGTAAGAAAGATAAACCAAAGCAACCAACATCAGCAGCGAACCCATCAATGTATAGAGAAACAGCTTCACAGAAGCATATACGCGGCGCGGGCCACCCCACATACCGATAATCAGGTAAAGCGGAATCAGCATGCCTTCGAAGAACACATAAAACAGAATGGCATCTTGAGCAGCAAACGCACCATTAATCAGGCCAGACATAATTAAGAATGCAGCCATATATTGCGCAGCACGCTTTTGGATAACTTCCCAGCCTGCCAACACCACCATCAGGGTAATAAAAGCATTCAGGATAATAAACAGCACCGAAATGCCATCTACACCCAAAGCATAATTAATGTTGAGCGCAGGAATCCATTGGTGGAATTCTTGGAACTGGTAACCGCCGTTCAAACGGTCAAACCTTGCAAACAAAGGCAGTGTTACCAAGAATCCGGCCAGCGAACCGATCAATGCAAGCACACGAGCCAGCGGCGCACGGTTGTCCGAACCCGTAGCAAGCACCAGTACGCCGGCGACAATCGGTACCCATATTGCCAAGCTGAGTAGGTTGTTGAAAAACATAGTCATAGCCTGTGGTTTATCAAAATAAAAATTGTTGTTATCGGGTAAATCAGTTTTCAAAACGACCTGAAAAGAACATCAAAGCATCTGAAAACTGATTTAGCACTCTTTCGTTTGTTCAATTCTTCTCGCTTTCACATAGAAAGCGTTTGGTTGCTCTGTAAGCAAGCTTTTCAGACGGCCTTATTTAAACCATAACCCCCAGAAAAACGCTACCACCAATACCAGCACACCTGTCACCATAAAGGCTGCATATGTGTAGATGAAACCGGTTTGCATTTTGCGGACTTGAGCGGCAATAGCGCCAACCAGTTTGGCAGAACCGTTCACCAAACCATTATCAATAATGGCGGTATCGATGGCTTTCCAGAAGAAAGTGCCTAATGCACGGCTACCTTTGGCAAATACATTGAAATAAATCGTATCCAAATAGTATTTGTTATCAAGCAGTTTATAAACAGGGCTGAAAGCAGCCGCGATTTTTGCAGGTAAGTGAGGCGCTTTAACGTATAAAACGTAAGCTGCAACAACACCGGCAATCGCGAGATAAAGCACAGGCGTATGCAAGCTGTGTGAAACCATTGCCAACGGACCATGGAAGGCTTCTTTCATTTGCGCCATTACCGGATGCGCTTCATGGTTCACATAAATCACATCTTTAAAGAAATCGCCGTAGAGCATAGGTTCGATAGCGATATAACCGATGACCACCGACGGAATAGCCAACAAAATCAGAGGCAAAGTAACTACCCAAGGGCTTTCATGCGGATTATCGTTCTTACCTAAGCCGTGATGATGTTCTTCATCGTGGCCGTCTGAATGGTGATCGTGATGGATTTCACGCCATTTTTCTTTGCCATGGAACACCATGAAATATTGGCGGAACGCATAAAATGCAGTAACAAACACGCTGGCCAAAACAGCAAAATAAGCGAAACCACTACCCGGCAAGTCACTGAAATGTACAGCCTCAATAATCGAATCTTTAGAATAGAAACCGGAAAACAGAGGAGTACCAATCAGAGAGAGATTACCGATAAGCATGGTAATCCAAGTAATCGGCATGTATTTTTTCAGATTGCCCATATGACGCATATCTTGGTCATGGTGCATACCGATAATGGCACTACCGGCAGCCAAGAACAACAGAGCTTTAAAGAAAGCGTGCGTCATTACATGGAACATCGCAATCGAATAAGCTGACACACCCAAAGCCACAGTCATATAGCCTAACTGCGACAGAGTAGAATAAGCCACCACGCGCTTAATATCGTTTTGAATTGTGCCAAGAAAGCCCATAAACAGCGCAGTAATTGCACCAATTACCATAATCACAGAAAGTGCGGTTGTGGACAATTCATAAATCGGCGACATGCGCGATACCATAAACAAGCCGGCAGTTACCATTGTTGCCGCGTGAATCAATGCAGAAATCGGCGTAGGACCTTCCATTGAATCGGGCAGCCACACATGCAGCGGGAACTGGGCAGACTTACCCATTGCACCGACAAACAACAACAGACAGGTTACGGTAATCAAGTCCCAACCGAAAATCTGCATACCTACCACATTAGGCAGATAGGCAAATACATCAGCATAGCGCAGACTGCCACCGAAATAGGCCAATACCAAGCCGATGCCGAGAATAAAACCGAAGTCACCGACACGGTTTACCAGAAAGGCTTTCAAGTTGGCAAAAATTGCGCTTTCACGTTTGAAGTAAAAACCGATCAGTAAATACGACACCAAGCCCACAGCTTCCCAACCGAAGAACAGCTGGATGAAGTTATTACTCATTACCAGCATCAACATACTGAAAGTAAACAAAGAAATATAGCTGAAAAAGCGTTGGTAACCTGTTTTCTCATCGTGCATATAACCGATGGTATAGATATGCACCATTAACGATACCGATGTTACCACCACCATCATCATGGCAGTCAGTGTGTCGACTAAAAAGCCTACAGAGAAGTCAATGCCTCCCATGGTTAACCATGTGTAAACATTTTCGTCAAACTTTGCACGGGTTCCATTAATAAAACCCCACAATACATAGCCGGACAATACTGCTGATACTGCAACGCCGAGGATAGTGACAGTGTGTGCTCCTTTACGGCCGATTTGATTACCAAACAAACCGGCCAACAACGATCCGACCAAAGGAATCAGAGCAATCGCCAGATATAAGCTCATATCGTTCATTTTTCTTATTTCTCCCGATTAACCCTTCAAACTGTTCAAATCCGCTACATTAATCGTGTTGCGGTTACGGAATACCAATACCATAATCGCCAAACCGATGGCAGACTCGGCTGCTGCAACAGTTAGCACGAAGAACACGAAAATCTGCCCCGCGGTATCGCCAAGGTATTGTGAAAATGCGATAAAGTTAAAATTCACTGCCAACAGCATCAACTCGATCGACATCAACAATACCAACACGTTTTTGCGGTTCATAAAAATGCCCATCGCGCTAATACCGAACAACAGAGCGGCCAGCACCAAATAATGCGTAATCGTAATCATGCTTTGCCCTCCTCTGCTTGGCCGTCTGAATCGCTTTCAGGTTGTGACGGTTGCTGTACCACAGCTTCCATTTTTACCATACGCATACGACCTTCTTTGGCATTCACTTTCACTTGATCGGCAGGATTAATATATTTGGGGTTAACCGTTTTGCGGTGTACCAACGCAATCGCTGCCACCATGCCCAGCACCAACAGCACCGCAGCCAATTCGAACGGCAGCAAATAAGTGGTGTAAATTTGGCTGCCCAAATCGCGCACGTTGCTGTAATCGGCGGGAATATCTTTCATGGAGCCGAATGCGGCCAAATTGGTATCAGGTGCAATCAAAATCATAATTAACGCAACGGCCATCAGCACACCTACTGTGAAAGCCACCGGAGCATTACGCCAGAAACCGGCACGCATTTCTTCGATGTCGATGTTCAACATCATCACCACAAACAGGAACAGCACCATTACTGCGCCAACATATACCACTACTAAGGTAATGCCCAAAAATTCGGCCTGCATCAGCATCCACATCATTGCCGACATACAGAAAGTAAGCACCAAATACAAAGAAGCGTGCACCGGGTTTTTGGCGGTAACGGTTTTTACCGCACCAAATAGGATAATGGCCGCCAATATGTAGAACATAATCAGAGAAAAAGTCATGGTTCTGTTCCTTTAGCGGTAGGGTGCATCGGCAGCTTTGCGTTTGGCGATTTCGGCTTCGTATTTGTCGCCAATCGCCAGCAGCATGGGTTTGGTGTAGTGCAAATCACCGCGCTTCTCACCGTGGTATTCGAGAATATGGGTTTCCACAATGGCATCGGTCGGGCAGGCTTCTTCGCAAAAGCCGCAAAAAATGCACTTGGTCAAATCGATATCGTAACGGGTGGTACGGCGGCTGCCGTCTTCGCGTTGCTCCGATTCGATATTAATCGCCATTGCCGGGCAAACCGCTTCGCACAGTTTGCAGGCAATGCAGCGCTCTTCCCCGTTCGGATAGCGACGCTGGGCATGCAGGCCGCGGAAACGCACGGATTGCGGCGTTTTTTCTTCGGGGAACATAATGGTTTCTTTGCGGGCGAAAAAGTTTTTGAGCGTAACACCCATGCCTTTTACCAATTCGCCTAGCAGGAAGGTTTTGACTAAATTTGCCATAATTACACCCTACCCTATTGTTGCGGATAGCTTTCTTTTAATTAAAAATTTATCTTGGTTAATAAAAAACTGTTTATTAAACAAATCACTTCCATAATATTTCTTCAAAAATTTTTCTGCATAAAAATTCAACCGACTGCCGTCAAATGCTTCGTTCTATTCATCGTGCCAATTTCAATATTCTAATTGCACCTAAAATTACCCATGCAAATACAATGACACCAACAATCAAATCTGGATAGGGTGATTGCCACCATAATACCAAAGCACCTGCCACAATCACTCCCAAATTTACCAATACATCATTAGAAGTAAAAATCATACTAGCCTGCATATGTTCTTCTTGACTACCATTTTGGCGCAATAAATACAAACACACTACGTTAGCCATTAAAGCCAAACATGACACCCACATCATCATTTTAAAATCAGGTAACATCTCAAAATCCCAAAATCGTTTTAACACTTCTATAAGACCCATTACAGCTAAAGTTATCTGAAACCACCCAGCCCAATACGCAATATTTTTCTTATAAATCGTACTTTTACCCACAGCCAATAAAGCCATAAAATAAACTAAGCTGTCTGCCAACATGTCCAAACTATCTGCTATCAAACCTACTGAGTGTGACCACCACCCTGCAATACTTTCAATCAGAAAGAACACAAAATTAATGACTAACACCACATACAACAACTTTTTCTGTTGTTGCTCAACAGGAATCTCTACTGAATCAACCCGCGTGTGCTCAATACATTGAATGTCCCAACCCAATGTTTGTAGATGTTCTAAAACAGATTTACCACCATCTTCATGGTACACCGTTAAAGTTTTATTTGATAAATTAAACTGAAGTTTTTTAACTTCAACCACATCATCTAATTTCATGCGAATTAACTGCTCTTCACAAGAACAATCCATTTGTGCGATACGAAAAACAGTTTTTTGTAAAACCATATTTCCTCTCCACATGATAAATAACTAATCTATCAATACACAAAAGCACCTTCAGCTTTGTTATTTTGCAATCTTTTTCAATAGAAAAAAACACACTCTCTTGTCTCAAGATACTTATTACATACGATTAACGGTAAGCTTTCAAATTTCAATGTAATCTCATCAACTACGACCATAGGCTTAGGGGCGAAATCATCCACAAGCCGAGCAATACGATGCACACAAAAGTTACCGGAATCAGCACTTTCCAGCCCAAACGCATAATTTGGTCGTAACGGTAGCGCGGGAAAGTGGCACGAATCCACAAATAGCCGTAAAGGATAAAGGCCATTTTCAAGAACATCCAAAATGCGCTCGGCGTACCGATAATACCCCAGCTTTGCGGGAACGGAGACAGCCAACCGCCTAAGAACATGATAGCGGTAAGCGCACCGATCAGAATCATGAAAATATATTCGGCAAGGAAGAACAGGGCAAATGCAAAGCCCGAATACTCCACATGGAAACCGGCCACGATTTCCGACTCGCCTTCGGCAACGTCGAACGGTGCACGGTTGGTTTCGGCTACGGCGGAAATCAGATACACGATGAATACGGGGAACAAAGCAAACCAGTTCCAAGAGAAAATCGAACCGCCGGCAATGCCTTGGGCTTGGCTGGCAACAATTTCTTTGAAATTCATGCTACCCGAAACCATTACCACACATACCAATGCCGCACCCATGGCAATTTCGTAAGAAATGGTTTGGGCTGAAGAACGCATGGCACCTAAGAATGAATATTTGGAGTTGGAAGCCCAACCCGCAATAATCACACCATACACCGATAAAGAGGTAATCATCAGAATATACAGCAAACCCGCATCCACATTGGTCAGCAGCCATTCATCAGAAAACGGAATCACCGCCCAAGCTGCAAACGCAGGCATCAGCGACATCATCGGGCCGATATAAAACAACGCTTTATTCGACAGTTTGGGGCGGGTAACTTCTTTAAACAGCAACTTCAACACGTCGGCAAACGGCTGAATCAAACCAAACGGGCCGGTTACGTTCGGGCCGACGCGCAGCTGCATATAGCCGATTACCTTACGCTCGAAGTAGGTAAGATACGCCACCGTCAAAATCAACGGGATCAAGATAATCACGATTTTCAGCACAATCGAAACGATTAAGCCGATCTCATTACCCAACAAGGCTTGGAACCATTCCTGCATGATTAACCCCGCGTCAGTTCGATAGTGTTCATCAACGCACCCGACGCAGCATTTTCAGAATGCAGCGGCAGATACACAACATTTTCAGGCAAGCCCGCATCGGCGCTTACACGCACACCAACCGCAGCGCCGCCCTGCCCTGCCTGCACGGCCTCGCCGTCTTGCAAACCCAAAGCAGCCAAGGTGTTCGGATGAACACGGGCGGCTGGCACTTGTGCATGTGAAGTCGCTTGCAATGGAGCGGAGCGGCGCACAATCGCATCGGTATGGTAGATGCCCACACCGCCTACGCGCACCAAACCGGAGGCCGTCTGAACGGCTTCGCCTTGCCAAGTGCTGCGGTTGTTGAGTTTTTCAGGCAGGCTTTCTTTGTTTACCGCTTCTCTCAACACTTGCTCGCTGCTGTCGTATTCGAAGCCTTCCAGCTCGAACACATTGCCCAGCACACGCAAAACTTTCCACAACGGACGCGAATCAGCAAAGCCTTTTACCACACCGTGGAACGATTGCAGACGGCCTTCCATGCTGATAAAGCTACCTGAAGTTTCGGTAAACGGTGCAATAGGCAACATCACATCGCACACTTCGCGCAGAGTTTCGCTTTCAAACGGAGTAAACGCCATCACACTTTGGGCTTGCTTCAATGCAGCCACTGCTTTACCGCCGTTTGCCACATCAATTTCAGGCTCTACATTCAACAGCAATACGGCTTTTTTCGGTTGCGCCAACATTTCTTGAATGCTGTTGCCGCGGTTCACACCCAACACATCCGCACCCACGCTGTTGGCGGCTTGCGGCAGAACACCCAAAACCGCACCGGTGGCATCGGCCAATTCCTGAGCGGCAGCATAAACCGCCGCATAATCGGGGTGGTTTTGCACTTCGGCACCCAACACGATTGCCGCTTTTTCGGCATTTTTCAGGCTACCTGAAACAGCGTTTTCAAGGTCTTGCGCCATGTTTTTCAGACGGCCTGCCCATTCGTTCGGATGTACGGCTTCCTGTGCCAACAGAGGCATGTGCAATTCTTCTTTGCTGCTCGCCATGATGCTCAAAGCCATATAAGACTTGGCGGCACGGCGCAAACGGGCTGTCAGCAGCGGTTGTTCTTTGCGCAGATTCGCGCCTACAACCAGCACGGCATCGGCATTGCCCAAACTTTCAATGCTTTGGCCCAGCCATTGCGCACCTTTCAAGCTGCCCGCAAGGCGGCTGTCTTGCTGCATCAGGCGTGTGTCGAAATGCTTGATATTGAGGCCGTCTGAAAGTTTTTTGGCCAGATACAGCTCTTCAACGGTATTCATCGGGTTGGCCCAAATACCTACCGCATCTTGGCCGTCTTCTTTTTGAATGCAATCTAAGGTTTTACGCACATATTCGAGCGCGGTTTGCCAATCCACTTCATGCCATTGGCCGCCGTGTTTGATTTTCGGGGTTTTCAGACGGCTTTCGTGATACAGGCCTTCGTAGGCGAAGCGGTCGCGGTCGGAAATCCAGCATTCGTTCACGGCTTCGTTTTCCAACGGCAACACGCGGCGCACGGTGTGGTCTTTGGTTTGCACGATTAAGTTGCTGCCCAAAGCATCATGCGCGGAAATGGTTTTGCGGCGGCTCAATTCCCAAGAGCGGGCATCGTAGCGGAACGGTTTGCTGGTTAAGGCACCCACCGGACACAAATCAATTACGTTGCCGGACAATTCGGTTTCCACCGCTTTGCCGATAAACGGCATGATTTCGGAAAACTCACCGCGATTGGCCATAGCGATTTCCTGCAAACCGGCAATCTCTTCGGTAAAGCGCACACAGCGGGTGCAGTGGATACAGCGGCTCATTTCTTCCGCCGACACCAACGGCCCCATATCTTTGGGCACAACCGAGCGTTTTTCTTCTTGATAACGGCTCGACGATTTACCGTAACCCACGGCCAAATCCTGCAACTGACACTCACCGCCCTGGTCGCAAATCGGGCAATCCAGCGGGTGGTTGATGAGCAGAAATTCCATCACGCCTTCCTGAGCCTGCTTGGCCTTGGCGGAATGGGTATGCACCACCATGCCGTCTGTTACCGGCGTGGCACAGGCAGGCAGGGGTTTGGGGGCTTTTTCCACCTCCACCAAGCACATGCGGCAGTTGGCGGCAATGGATAATTTTTTGTGGTAGCAGAAATGCGGGATATAAGTGCCCAGCTCGTGCGCCGCTTCCATTACGGTCGCACCCTGCTTGACTGCAATCTGTTTACCGTCGATTTCAATTTGTAACATGGTGTGTTTCCTAGTTACGGTTTTATTAAAAATTTAAATGAGGCCGTCTGAAATACTGTTTTTTTATTTGTTGTATACGTTTACCAAGTTTTCAGACAGGCATTTTATTTTTGACTGTGTTTCAGGTAGCCTGTTTTTCAATTCCGACTTCATTAATTAGTTTTTTAAAGCTTCAAGGCAAATTCTGCCTGATTGAAAGGGAATCAATCATGTAAGTAGATTGGGTTTTAAACCCAATGTTTCAGACGGCCTGATATTTGTGTTGGGTTTTACAACCCAACCTACTCTTACTGGAATTAATAACCCAACCTTCTCTTACATATTAGTAAGATTGATAAATTTGATTACTCCCGTTTTTAGCGACCAATAACACATCATAAGGATGCTTCCGATTTTGATACATTTCTCCATCCATACCAGGAGAACCCAACGGCATACCAGGTGTTGCCAAACCCAAAGCCTCTGGTTTTTCTTTGAGCAAACGGCGAATATCCGTTGCAGGTGTATGTCCTTCTATAACATAACCATCTACTTTGGCTGTATGGCACGCCCCATATTTTTGCGGCATCCCTAACTCATCTCTCGCTTCACGATTACCAGTATTGTGTACAACCACTTGGAAGCCGTTATCCTCCATATGCTTAACCCATTCAGTACAACAACCGCAATTGGGATCCTTCCACACCTCCACTTTATGTTGATGTGAAAGCAAATCCTTATCCGCCAAATCTGCGTAATCCATTTGTTGCCGATGATTAGACTCGGACACCAAGCCAAATACCACTGCTGAAACAGCAACAGATACAGTAAAAACCCAAGCTGTTTGCTTAGAAAAGAATTTTATTTTTTTCACAATCTCATCCTCAAATTAAAATTTAAGCAGCCAATTAGACCAATTCGAGAGAAATATTTTGACTATAATCAACCAACATTTTCACATTGAAGTTTTATAAAAACCAAACTGAATCAATCAATGAAAAAAAACCAACCTTATTATTGAAAAGGCACTACTTTCCAACCAGCCGGCTTTTACTAACACCACTTATGCTCTTTAGCCGGTTTGCCATGCTCGATATAGTGTTCAAATTCATGGCGGAAATGCTTGGTAAAGCTGCGCACGGGGAATACGGCGGCATCGGCCAAGGCGCAGATGGTGCGGCCGGCCATATTGTTGCCGACCGAATCGAGCAAGTCCAAATCTTCGGGGCGGCCTTTGCCTTCGGCAATGCGGTGCACCACGCGGTATAACCAGCCGGTACCCTCGCGGCAGGGAGTGCATTGGCCGCAGGATTCTTCGTGGTAGAAGTAGCTCAAGCGTTCGAGGGCTTTGACCATGCACACGTCTTCGTCCATCACGATAATCGCGCCCGAACCGAGCATGGAACCTGCTTTGGCGATGGAATCGTAATCCATGTTCAAGGTCATCATTACTTCGCCGGGCAATACGGGCGCAGACGAACCGCCGGGGATCACGGCTTTGAGTTTTTTGCCGTCTTTCATGCCGCCGGCCATTTCCAGCAGTTTGGCAAACGGCGTACCTAACGGCACTTCGTAGTTGCCGGGGCGTTCAACGTGGCCGGAAATGGAAAACAGTTTGGTGCCGCCTGCGTTTTCGATGCCTTTGTCGGCAAAGGTTTGTCCGCCGTCACGGATAATGAACGGCACCGAAGCAAAAGTTTCGGTGTTGTTGATGGTGGTGGGTTTTCCGTACAGGCCGTATGAAGCGGGGAACGGCGGTTTGAAGCGCGGTTGGCCTTTTTTGCCTTCGAGCGATTCCAGCAAGGCGGTTTCTTCGCCGCAGATATATGCGCCGTAACCGTGGGCGGCAAACAGCTCGAAGCTGAAATCCGTTCCCATGATGTTTTTACCCAAGAAACCGGCTTGGCGGGCTTCGGCCAGGGCTTCTTCAAAACGCTGGTAACCTTCGAAGATTTCGCCGTGGATATAGTTGTAGCCTGCTTCCGCGCCCATTGCGTATCCGGCAATGATCATGCCCTCGATCAACGCATGGGGGTTGAAGTTGATGATGTCGCGGTCTTTGAATGTGCCGGGTTCGCCTTCGTCGGTGTTGCAGACGACGTATTTCGCACCGGGAAAGGAACGGGGCATAAAGCTCCATTTCAAACCGGTGGGGAAGCCCGCACCGCCGCGCCCGCGCAAGCCCGAAGTTTTAACTTCGGCAATCACGTCGTCTTGCGACATGTTTTCAGTCAGGATTTTACGCAGCGCTTGGTAGCCGCCGCGCGCTTGGTATGCTTCCAAGTGCCAACAGTCGGGATTGCGGGTATCGACGTTTTCAAAAATCACGCCTGATTGGAAAATAGCCATTTGCTTAGCCCTAATCGGTTAATCTTCTTCAATCTTTTGTTTTGCCGCCCAACCGCCTGATGCGGTTATGCGCTGATATTTTTTACATGCCTGTCTGAAGGGTTTTCAGACGGCTTTTCAGGTAGCCTTGTTGAGGCCGTCTGAAAAGGGATTTTTTAAAGTGTTTAAAATGCTTCGCCGTATCGGATTCAAATGCCTTCAATGTTTTGTAGGTCGGATTCTTGAATCCGACAGTTTGTCCGAGTTAAAACCTTGCTAATATCGGATTCAAGAATCCGACCTACGGCTTGCTGCCCGTTATTTCTCCGCGCCAATCATGGCTAAAAACTCATGCTCGGTCAGTTTCGGCGTATCGTTGGCCAAATCGTAATACGGTGCTTTGCAGTCGATAAAAATTTGGCTTTCCAGCTCAAAATCGGCGTTATCGGCAAATAATCCCGCATTGATGTAATAATCGTCGCCCACCTGAACAAACAGGTGCGTGCCGCATTGTTTGCAGAAACAGCGTTGCGCCCATTCGGACGAGCGGTAGCGGCCTATATGTTCGCTGCCACTGATTTCAGGTTTTTTGGCCGTCAAGGTAAAACTTGCCCCACTACCCCAAGTACGGCATTTTCCGCAATGGCAGGCATGCAGCTTGCGCTCAGCTTCGACTTTCAGCGATACGGTACCGCACAGGCATTTTGCTTTCATTTCTGCTTCCTTTCTTTTCAGACGGCCTTTCAGGTAGCCCTTACTGCAATTCCGCCAATTTTTTCTCAATGGCTTCTTCGGTCATAAAGCTGAACATTTTATGGTTGTGTTTACCATGTACTCGCCTTCCACTAAGGTGTAGAGGCCATCTGAAGTGATTTCATCGCAGCCGATGCCGAGTTTTGTGGGTCGCATTCTTGGATCCGACCTACGGCTTACTATCCTATTTATTCAAATCTTTATAATATTTTCTTGAATAAAAGTTTCAAAAGTATTAATTGCCCCACTGTGCTCTACAATCTTACCATTCTCAACTTTATCGACATCAATTCCAGTAAAAGTCAATTTCCTGTTTGTCGGCTGTATTCCCAAAAACACGCCTTTATGGGTTCCCATTGCAATAATTTCTGAAATTACATACTCTTTTTCTGAGAATTGGTTAATAACTTGGATTGTAAAATCAGGATACGTTTCCCGCACATCTGAAATGTGCTTTTTCATACCATCTAAGCCTATTGGAAATATTTCTGTTCCCACTCTCAAATTACATTTTTCATCAACATAATTTTCGATTTCATCCATCAGATTTCTCGAAAAAATCTGCTCATAAAAATATTTCACCAATTCTTTTGAGTTCATAACCTGCTTAACAACTTAATTGACCCACTTTTTTACAGACGGTCTTTGCGGTGTTACCGGGTTTTCAAACCAACCTCAATCTTCTACCTTTCAGGCTGGCTTTTATTTCAACTCCGCCAATTTCGCTTCAATCGCTTCTTCAGTCATAAAGCTGCACATTTTGTGGTTGTTTACCAGCATCACGGGGGCATCGCCACATGCGCCCATGCACTCGCCTTCCATTAAGGTATAAAGGCCGTCTGAAGTGGTTTCGCCAAAGCCGATGCCGAGTTTCTGTTTCAGGTATTCGGCCGCATTCACACCGCCGCGCAGGGCGCAAGGCAGGTTGGTGCAGACGGTAAGTTTGTATTTGCCTACGGGGGCAAGGTCGTACATATTGTAGAAAGTGGCAACTTCGTAAGCGGCTGCCGGTGCGATGCCGACATAATCGGCCACAAACTCTATGGTTTCGGGCGTGAGCCAGCGTTTTTCTTCTTGGGCAATGCGTAATGCACCCATGATGGCGGAACGGCGTTGGTCGGCGGGGTATTTCGCCAATTCAACATCTATCAGTTTTAAAGATTCTGCGGATAACATTATCGGTCTACCTCTCCGAATACGATGTCTTGCGTACCGATGATGGCTACCACGTCGGCCAACATGTGGCCGCGTGCCATTTCGTCCATGCCTTGCAGGTGGGCAAAGCCGGGGGCACGGATTTTCAGGCGGTAAGGTTTGTTGGCGCCGTCTGAAATCATATAAATGCCAAACTCGCCTTTGGGGTGCTCGACTGCGGCATAGGTTTCGCCTTCGGGCACGTGCATGCCTTCGGTAAACAGTTTGAAGTGGTGAATCAAGTCTTCCATACCCATTTTCATTTCGGTGCGTTTGGGCGGCGCGACTTTGTGGTTATCGACAATCACGGGGCCGGGGTTGGCTTTGAGCCATTGCACGCACTGTTTGATAATACGGTTGGATTCGCGCATTTCGTTGATACGGCACAGATAGCGGTCGTAGCAGTCGCCGTTTACACCCACCGGAATATCAAAGTCCACATTGGCATAGGCGTCGTATGGTGCTTTTTTGCGGATGTCCCATTCAATGCCGGAACCGCGCAGCATTACGCCGGTAAAGCCTTTTTGCAATGCGCGCTCGGGAGACACCACGCCGATACCGACGGTACGCTGTTTCCAAATACGGTTGTCGGTGAGCAGGTTTTCGTATTCATCTACGCAAGAAGGGAAACGCTCTGTAAAGGCTTCGATAAAGTCGAGCATCGTGCCTTCGCGCGATTCGTTCAACTTCTCCAACACTTTGGCATTGCGGAATTTGCTGGATTCATACTTAGGCATGAAGTCGGGCAAATCACGATACACGCCGCCGGGACGGAAGTAGGCCGCGTGCATGCGCGCACCGGATACGGCTTCGTACAAGTCCATCAACTCTTCGCGCTCGCGAAAAGCGTACAGGAACACGGTCATGGCACCGATATCGAGAGCGTGCGAACCTATACCCATCAAGTGGTTCAAAATGCGGGTAACTTCGGCAAACATCACACGGATGTATTGGGCGCGGATAGGCACTTCAACACCGGTCAGTTTTTCTACTGCCAAACAATACGCCTGCTCGTTGACCATCATGGAAACATAGTCCAAGCGGTCCATATAAGGCAGGGCTTGCAGGTAGGTGCGGGTTTCGGCCAGTTTTTCGGTACCGCGGTGTAAAAGGCCGATATGGGGGTCGGCACGGACGATGGTTTCGCCTTCCAGCTCCAAAATCATACGCAATACGCCGTGCGCGGCGGGGTGCTGCGGGCCGAAGTTGATGGTGTAGTTTCTTAATTTATTAGCCACCGTAGTTCTCCTCGCGGACGATGCGCGGGGTAATTTCGCGCGGCTCGATGGTTACGGGTTGGTAAATCACGCGTTTTTCGGCTTCGTCGTAGCGCATTTCTACATAGCCGGAAATCGGGAAATCTTTGCGGAAAGGATGGCCGACAAAACCGTAGTCGGTGAGAATGCGGCGCAAATCGGGGTGGTTGTTGAACAGAATACCGAACAGGTCGAAGGCTTCGCGTTCGTACCAATCGGCGCTGTTGTAAATATCGGTAACGGAATCGACAACAGGAAAATCGTCATCTGCCGCCCACACGCGCACGCGGATGCGCTGGTTGTTTTTTATTGACACCAACTGGCTGACTACGGCAAAGCGCTTGCCTTCCCACGGTTCGTTTTTATAGGTGCTGTAATCGACACCGCATAAATCTACCAACGATTCGAAGTGCAGGTCGGCATGATCACGCAGCGTGGTCATGATATTCAGGTAGTGCTCGGGTTGGCATTCAACGGTAATTTCATCTAAAGCCAAGATGACTTTGCTTGCTTTATCGCGCAACACGTTTTGGACAACCGGATACAAATCGTTTACGTGCATCTTGTTCTCCTAGTTACGGGCAATGGTGTAAGTGCGTTTGATTTTGCCTTGCAGCTGAATCAGGCCGTAAATCAAGGCTTCGGCAGTCGGCGGACAGCCGGGCACATATACGTCTACCGGCACGATGCGGTCGCAACCGCGGACTACTGAATAAGAATAGTGGTAGTAGCCGCCGCCGTTGGCGCACGATCCCATCGACAACACCCAGCGCGGCTCGGCCATTTGATCGTATACGCGGCGTAAAGCGGGCGCCATTTTGTTGCACAATGTTCCGGCCACAATCATCAGGTCGGACTGGCGCGGAGACGGGCGGAAAATAATACCGAAACGGTCGAGGTCGTAACGCGACGCACCTGCCTGCATCATTTCTACCGCACAGCATGCCAAGCCGAAAGTTACCGGCCACAACGAGCCTGTGCGCACATAATTCAACACCGTATCCGCGCTGGCGGTTACGAAGCCTTTATTCAAAACGCCTTCTATTCCCATTCCAGCGCACCTTTTTTCCATTCGTAGATAAAGCCCACCGTGAGCACCACAATGAACACAAACATCGACCAGAAGGCAAACTGCCCGTGGGAAACCATCAGGTCTTTAAACACCACGGCCCACGGAATCATGAATGCCACTTCCAAATCAAACAAGATAAACAGAATCGCCACCAAGTAGTAGCGCACGTCGAATTTCATACGCGCGTTTTCAAAAGCCTCGAAACCGCACTCGAAAGGCGTGTCTTTTTCGGCATAATGGCGTTTCGGGCCGAGCACATTGCCCAAAGTCAGAAACACGACACCGGCTATTAAGCCGATGATGATGAATATCAATACAGGTAAATAGTTTGCCAACATGGGTTTACACCTAAATTTGTTTACATAAAATGCTGGTAAATACTTTCCGATTGTATCTAATTTCAAAAACCTTTAAAAGTTGAAGCGTTAAAAAAATGACGAAAAAAGCTAATAATTTCAATGAATTTTCGATAACGATTATCATTAATTAATATTTAATCAATAACCGTATGCTTTATTTTGTATGAATTTGATTTTTTGTATGAAAAAGTTATTTTCAATAAATTTGATATATTAAAAAATGATGTTATTTGATTAAAAGCTTGAAAGCCTGAGTTTCTAATCAACGTATTTCGTCCATCAACTTAACTTTTACTACGGCATTGCAGCGCCATGTCGTAATACTCGCATTGTTTTCGGCTTGCGGCCCTGTATGAAAAATGGTTGATTGACTATAAATACTAAAATCCAACAACGGCTTCCGGTGTCATGAGACAAATAACATGTCAGCCTTTCCAAGCACAGGAAATGATTCACTTGTCCGTAAAATAAGGCAGAGGCCGTCTGAATGTTTTCAGACGGCCTCTGCTTTTTTAGTTAAGACAAGAAAGCTTATACGTTGAAACCTTGGCAAGACCGGTTTTGCTTCCGGTTCTGCCGGTTATCGGCTTCGCCTGTGAGAACAACCCTGCCATGTGGCAAAAGCATTGGGTTAATCAACCATGCACCTGATCTTGATTGAGAAACCCGCCGCTTTGGTGCGCCCACAGTTTGGCATACAAACCGTTTTTCTCCAGCAGTTCGGCATGGCTGCCCTCTTCGACGATACGGCCTTTGTCGAGCACAATCAGCCTGTCCATGGCGGCAATGGTGGATAAACGGTGGGCAATGGCGATCACGGTTTTGTTTTCCATCATTTTATCCAAGCTTTCCTGAATCGCCGCTTCCACTTCGGAATCCAGCGCGCTGGTGGCTTCGTCGAGCAGCAGAATCGGCGCATCTTTCAGCATCACGCGGGCGATGGCGATACGCTGGCGCTGGCCGCCTGAAAGTTTGACCCCGCGTTCGCCCACATGGGCATCGTATCCTTTGCGGCCTTTGGCATCGGAAAGGTTGGGAATGAAATCGGCGGCTTCGGCACGGCGGGCGGCCTGCATCATTTCTTCTTCGGTGGCATCGGGGCGGCCGTAGATGATGTTGTCGCGCACGGAGCGGTGGAGCAGGCTGGTATCTTGGGTAACCAAGCCGATTTGGGCGCGCAGGCTTTCTTGGGTGATGTCGGTAACGTTTTGACCGTCGATGGTAATACTGCCGCTTTGCGCTTCATAAAATCTGAGCAGCAAATTCACGATGGTGGACTTGCCGGCACCGGAACGCCCGATCAAGCCGACTTTTTCGCCGGGTTTGATGTGCAGGTTAAAGCCGTTGAGTAAGGGTTTGCCTGCTTCGTAAGAAAAATCGACATGCTCGAAACGGATGTCGCCGTGCGCCACTTTCAGTGGCAGGGCATTGGGCTTGTCAACAATCGTATGCGGCTTGGAAAGCGTACCCATGCCGTCGCTCACCGTGCCGATGTTTTCAAACAGGCGGGCGGATTCCCACATGATGTATTGCGACAAACCGTTCACGCGCAAAGCCATAGCCGTGGCGGTGGCAATCGCCCCGACGCCGACCTGCCCGTGATGCCACAACCAAATACCCAATGCGGCGGTAGACAAGGTGAGCGACGTATTCACAATAAAATTACAAGTATATAAAGTGGTGGCCAAACGCATTTGCGCATGCACCGTTACCATAAATTCCTGCATGGATTGCTTGGCATAGCCCGCCTCGCGCGCACCGTGAGAAAACAGCTTGACCGTCGTAATGTTGGAATAAGCATCGGTAATGCGGCCGGTCATCAGCGAACGCGCATCCGCCTGCCGCTTTGCCGTTTGCGCCAGCTTGGGAATCAACACGCGCATCACTGTGCCAAACGCGATAATCCAGCACACGAACGGCAGCAGCAGCCAGCCGTCAAACGCTGCCAGAATCACGCCCGAGCTGATGAAATACACCAGCACATACACCACCATATCAGCCAGCGTCATCACCGTATCGCGTACCGCCAGCGCCGTTTGCATCACTTTGGCCGAAACCCGCCCGGCAAATTCGTCCTGATAAAAACCGAGGCTCTGCCCCAGCATCAAGCGGTGGAAATTCCAACGCAACCGCATCGGAAACACGCCTTGCAGCGTTTGCAGGCGCACGTTTGATGCAATGAAATGCCACAGCACGGCAAACGCCATCAACACCGCCATGCCCGACAAAGCCCAGCCCTTTTCCGCCCACAAGGTTTGCGGCGTATATTGGCCCAGCCAGTCGACCACTTTGCCCATAAACTGAAACAGCAAGGCTTCCATAATGCCGATGCCGACCGTCATCAACGCCAACACCACAATCCAACCGCGCATGCCTTCCATGCTGCTCCACAAAAAACGCCACAAACCTTTTTCAGGTGTTTTCGGCAACGTATCGGGATAGGGGTCGATACGGGATTCGAACCAGTCAAAAAAACGCTTAATCATCCATTTCATCCATTTAAGACATGCCGTAGAAAAATGGCCGTCTGAAAGATTCATTTCTTTACATTAACGCAAAAGCCAAAGCAGTATAAACGCATAAGCCCACAAAGCGCCGCCTGCCGCAAGCAGCACAAGCATATCGGCAGGCTTGTTGGGATAGCCGCTTAAGTTGGGTTGAGAATCTGCCGGCAAAACCAGCCCATAGACAAACTGTGCCGACATAACCAGCAGCACAAACGGCATCAAGAAGGGAATGAACGCCGCAGCTACAGCCACCACAATGCCCGACAGATACACCATTCTGCCGATTGACCAACCACGGCCTGCATCGTTGCAACGTTTATCCAACTGCTTGTTTTGATGATAAATTAGGCAACCGGTGAAAAAAGCAAAGGCCACGCCCGCCTTTCCCAAGTGGGTTTGAGTGGAGCCGACCGAATTGAACACACCGAGAAACCACGGGATAAACCAATGCAACAGCAATGCAACTAAAGCCGAAGGCAGACAATATGCAGCAAAACGGCTGCGGGCAAGGCGGCGGTTATTTAAGGGGTCGTGTTCCGAAGCATATTCGATATAAGACATATTTTTATTTTGGCCATCATTATTTCAACAAATTCTTCAAAGCCAAACGCACGCCTTCGCTCACATCGGTTCCCGCCGGAATGCCTTTTACCGCAACTTTGGCTTCGCGCTCGTTGTAGCCCAAGGCCAAAAGCGTGCTGACCATATCGTCGGTTTCGTCCGGCGCGGCGGCGGGGGCGAACAGGCCGGCGGCGGTTTGTTCCGACACCAGCTTGCCGCGCAGCTCCAGCACCATGCGTTCGGCGGTTTTTTTGCCGATGCCGGGCGCGGAAGAAAGCCGTTTCACATCTTCCTGCGCCACGGCCTGCGCCAATTCGTCCGAAGTCATGGCCGACAAAATACCCAATGCGGTTTTGGCCCCGATACCGCTCACCTTTACCAATTGGCGGAACGTGGCGCGTTCGGCGGCCGAGGCAAATCCGAACAGCAAATGCGCATCTTCGCGCACCACAAGCTGGGTATAAAGCTGCACGCTCTCGCCAAGCGGCGGCAGCAGATAAAAAGTCTGCATCGATACATCGACTTCGTACCCCACCCCGCCGACATCAATCACGATTTGCGGAGGTGTTTTTTCGATGAGTTTGCCGGTGAGTCTGCTGATCATGGTTGCTTCCGTTGAGTATTAAGAATGGGGCTTACAATTCTTGAGGCCGTCTGAAAAGGTTTTCAGACGGCCTAGGGCGTGTCGTCAGAAGGCTTGTGAAACAGTATTTTGAGGCAAAATCCGCAGGTACAAGGCAAAAAGCACAGCAAGATTGGACATCTTGCGCGCATTTTTAACGCAGCAGATGTGGATTTTGACCAAAAATACCGCCGCAACGCTTTCTGACGACACGCCCCAGCATTATACACCGAGCAAACAAAACGGCCTGCATGATGCAGGCCGTCTGAAAAAAGCACTGATTAAAGCGAAGTCAGCAATCTGTCTTTGGCAGTATCGGCATGGTCTTGGCGCTGGAACGGCCCCATGCGTACCACATAATTGCGACCTTGTTTAACCATAGAAACTTTTTCGCTCATGTCGGCTGATTTCAAGTGGTTGCCGCTGCGCTTCACATAATCTTGGGCGGCGGCTTTGCTGTTGAAACTTTTCAGGTTGACATAAATGTTTTTGGCTTCTTGTCGGGCAAAGTTTTCCGAAGCACCGCGCCCCGGCACGATTTGCTCGACACGCACTTTGGCGGTGCCTTTGTGAATAAAGCCTAATTTTTGAGCGGCGGCTTTCGATACGTCTACTACACGGCTGCCGTGAAACGGGCCGCGGTCGTTGATGCGTACCACTACGCTTTTGCCGTTACTGAGGTTGGTAACGCGGGCATAGCTGGGAATAGGCAGGGTTTTGTGGGCGGCGGTCATGGCGTTCATGTTGTAACGCTCGCCGCTGGAAGTTTTACGTCCGTGAAATTGGCCGCCATACCAAGAGGCGCTGCCGGTTTGGCTGAACGAGGATACTTTCTTTAACGGATGGTAGCGTTTGCCGGCTACTTTGTAGCTCATATTGGCGGACTTATTGAGTTTTTCCGCTTTAACAACGGCATCGGCTTGTACAACGGAAGGCGCGGCAAGCCCTAATACGAGGGCGGCTACGGTTCCGGTAAAGAAGTTTCGTTTGGCTTGGGTCAAAACAAATTCCAATTCTCGAGTTAATGATGTTTTCAGACGGCCTGCCAAGCGGGTGTTGGGCTGTTATGCGCCGTCTTCGTAACCGTTTTGCCGCCACGCTTCAAACAGCATCACGGCTACGGTATTGGAAAGATTCATGCTTCTGCTGCCCGGCAACATCGGCAAACGGAGTTTCTGCTCTTCCGGCAAACTGTTGAGTATGTCGGCCGGCAAGCCCCGGGTTTCGGGGCCGAACAAAAAAACGTCGCCCGGTTGGAATGCTGCCGCATCCGGGCGGGTGCTGCCTTTGGTGGTCAGCGCAAAAATACGCCTTCCCGACAGCGCTTTAACACAATCCTCAAAATTTTCGTGTACGGTAATTTTGGCGAATTCGTGATAATCCAGCCCTGCCCTTTTCATTTTGCTTGAGTCCAACGGAAAACCGAGCGGCTTCACCAGATGAAGGTCGGCGCCGGTATTGGCGCACAAGCGGATGATATTGCCCGTATTGGGCGGGATTTCAGGCTGGTATAAAACAACAGTAAACATATAAATCAATCAGTTAAGGTTCGGCACTATGCCCTAATCGGGCGGGTGCGTCAAAATTTTTGCACTATTTTTTCATTTGCGGACGGGCGAGCGCCCAGCAAAAAACGGCTGAAGCCCCCGCCCTTCTTAAGGTTGCGGCCAATGCTTCAAAAGTTGCGCCTGTTGTAACCACATCATCGACAAGCAGGATCTTACGATTCTTAACCTGTTGATTATTTTCATTATTTATTACAAACGCATTTTTTACGTTCTTCTTGCGTTCATCACGCTTCAGCGTACTTTGCGGCGCATGAGGCCGTCTGAAAACAACATGGCGGGATAACACCGGCAAAGAGTAATGCCTGCCGACGGCTTCGGCCAATCCGTCGGTTTGGTTGAAACCGCGAAACAGCCGTCTTTCTTTGCTCAAAGGCATAGCCAGCACCGTGTCGATTTCAGCTTCCTCCAACCACGGCGGGGCGTGGTCGAGCATCAGCGCCGACAAGGGGCGTTGCATACTCAAATCGGCTTGATGTTTGAACGCATGAATCATCGCGCTGACGGGCGGTTCGTAATAAACCGACGTCCACAATTTTTCAAAAGGCGGCGGTTTCTGCTGGCATTGCCCGCATAACGCCGCGCCCACGCTGGTTTGCGTGCAGGAAGGGCAGGTATTGGCGGAATCGGTGCGGCATTGCGCCAAATCAGACGCACAACCTGCGCACAGGCCGTCTGAAACGGCGCAAGCATGGCATAATACGCAACGTCCGGCACGCTGCCGCCGATTACGCCACCATGAAAGAATATCCATGCAACATACACCCAAGAAAGTTTATCTGATACACGGCTGGGCGGCAAACCGTCATGTTTTCGACGACCTGATTCCGCGCCTGCCGAACGAATGGGATATCCAAGCCCTCAATCTGCCCGGCCACGGCGACGCGCCTTTTCACGGCGGGTTCGACGTGGCCGCCGCCGCCGACGCCTTCGCCGCACACATCACCGAACCGGCCTACCTGCTCGGCTGGTCGCTCGGCGGGCTGGTGTCGCTGTATATGGCCGCCCGCCATCCCGAAAAAGTGCGCGCCTTGTGTTTAACGGCAAGCTTTGCCCGCTTTCAGGCCGCGCCGGATTATCCCGAAGGTTTGAAAAATCCCGCGCTGGCAAAAATGATCGAACTGTTTGAGCAAGATTATCACAAATATATGAAACAGTTTCTTCAGTTGCAATTTTTATATGCCAAAGACCAGCACTCGGTATTGGAAAAAGTGTTGCCCGATATTGTGAAACACGGCGCACCTTCGGCTCTGCAAGCGGCGCTGGACGCGGTGGCCGAAGCCGATGCACGCGCTTTTCTTCCGCACATCAATGTGCCTTCGCTGCTGATTTTCGGTGCCAAAGATTCCATTACCCCGCCGCGTATGGGCGAATATCTGCACCGCCATCTGCCGCAAAGCCGGCTGCACATCATAGAAAAAGCCGCCCATGCTCCTTTTCTCACACAGGCGGCTGAATTTGCCCAAATACTGACAGACTTTGTGGAACGGCCTGAATCCGTTTCAACATAAACAGTGCTGCAATACAGTTTCAAATATATGCTTCACCATATTTTCAGACGGCCTCAAGCACTTCCATTCCGTGCATCAGGCCGTCTGAAAACGTTTATTTCAACACCACTTTAATCCAGCGGCTTACCCACTGCTTCTGCTTTTGCTCCATCAACACGGCGGAAGGCGTGAAATGTTGCTCCGGCACTTGGGCAAAATCGAACACTTTGGGCAGCGGCGTGCCTTTTACGGCAGGATAAACCCACATTTCAGACGGCAGTGCTTTTTGCACGTCGGCACTTTGCAGATAAGCCACCAATTTGGTCGCCAACACAGGCTGTTTGGCACCGCGCAATACCGCCGCGCCTTCAACCTGACGGAACACGCCGCCTTTCAAAAACAGATTGCCGGTGGGCGGCACGGTATATTTGCCTTTGCTGAAATGCACTTCGGCAGCGGGGCTGGTGGCATAGCTCACGATTAAAGGGCGCGAACCGCCGTTTTGGGTGAAATCGGTGTAGTAAGCGTCGCTCCAGCTTTTGGTAACTTTCACGCCGTTTTTGCGCATATCCGCCCACCATTTGAAGGCCTGCTCTTCACCCATGCCGCCGATATTGGCCATCAGGAAAGACAGGCCGGGGCTGGACGTGCCGGGATTCGGCGTTACCAGCAAATCTTTATAAGCCGGTTTGGTCAAGTCTTCGAGAGACTGGGGCAGCGGCAGCTTTTTCTCGTCGAACCATTTTTTATCGTAGTTCAGGGTTACATAAGCATAATCCACTGCTACTGCGCCGGGCAGCGAGGCATTGCCGGGCAGCGACGAAGGCTGTTTGTCGGCCAAAATATTGCTGTGAAGGGCTTTGCCGATATTGGCGTTGTCCAAACCATACACGGCATCGGCAATCGGATGGGCGCGACTCAAAATCAGTTTGTTGAGCATCTCATTGGCGCTGCCCGCTTCGATAACGGTAACTTTGGCGCCGTTATCGCGCTCGAATTTCGCAATGGTTTCTTTAGGCAGACTGAACGAAGAATGTACCGCCAGTCGTACTTCCGTTTGGGCGGCTACTTTGGCAGCCAACAATAACGCGCCCACTCCCAATAAAATACTGTGCTTTATTTTCATTTCATATTGTCCGTATCATAATGATGTGTGTTGTGAAATTATTTCAGTGCAACAGGTATGCCCCTCGTTACACTCAAAAATATCCATAAATCCGGATTCGGATATTTATTATTGATTTGATTGAGCGTTTGCCGACGATTGCGGGCATTTTAGTCGTATTTTTAAGACACAACCGCCCATATCAGCCGAAAGTGCAGCAAAACTGCATATTTTGCGGGTATTCTGTAACGCGGCACACAACGGGCTTTACCTCGCAAAACACCGCCGCAACAGCAAATACCAACAAAAACTAATCTTTTTTAACACTCAGAAAACTTTGTAAAATATTTTAAATACCATGATTTGTCAAACAGTTTGGTTGTTCGACCTCGACAATACCCTCCACCATGCCGACGCCGGAATCTTCACGCTCATCAACCGCAACATGACGGCTTATCTCGCCGAAAAGCTCGGTTTGGACGAGCAAACCGCTTCCGACGTGCGGCAAGACTACTGGCACCGCTACGGCGCCACGCTGGCAGGCTTGCAGAAACACCATCCCGAAATCTGTATTCATGACTTTCTGAGCCGCTGCCATCCGCTTGAAACCATCCTGCCGGCTTTGGTGCCGGTTGCCGACACCGCAGAAACTTTAGGCCGTCTGAAAGGTCGAAAAGCCATCTTTTCCAACGCGCCGTCGTTTTATGTGCAGGCGCTGGCCGATAGCATGAACATCTCTACCTACTTCGATGCCTTATACGGCACCGACGATTTCGGCCTGCTCTACAAACCGCACACCGATGCTTATCTCAATGTATGCAATATGCTCGACGCCGCGCCCGAATGTTGCATTATGGTTGACGACAGTGCCGACAATCTGCACGCCGCCAAAAAACTCGGCATGCGCACCGTGTGGTTCGACCAGCAGGCACACTCGCTGCCTTTTGTCGACTTTGCCGCAGCCGACATGCCGGCACTGGCTTCGTGGGCATCAAGTCTCGCCCTTTAGCCAACTATCTATTGAGTAATATTTTGATTAAAATAGCATCAGGTTTATTCATCATTATTCTTAAGGAAACATCATGCGCCATCTTGCCCTTTTCGCCGCACTCGCCATTCTGGCGGGCTGTTCTTGGGAAACTTACCAAACCGCCGACGGTCACACAGCTTTGAGACAAAAATATGAAAGCGGCACGCCCGTGGTGTATCAAGACGGCACCTATTCGCGCAATATGCGCCACAACCAATTCCGCCCCGAGCAACGCGCCGTTATCCGACACCACAGCGAACAAGATATCCGCGGCACACATTGGCAAAAACCGCAGATGCCCGAGAGCAGCGGCGAGCCGGTAAACGGTGCCACACCCGACACAGCGCAATAACCGCTATCCGAGAAGGCAGGCCGTCTGAACACGTTTTTCAGACGGCCTGCAATCCCATCATTACGATCATTTCTTTGTTTAGAGAAACACCATGAGCCAATCCTCCTTACACGTCGTTATCCTCGCAGCCGGCAAAGGCACGCGCATGTATTCCAAACTTCCCAAAGTGTTGCACGAAATCGGCGGCGAACCGATGGTGCAGCGGGTAATCGACACCGCCGGAAGCCTTAATCCGCAAAGCATCAACGTGGTGATCGGCCACGGCAAAGAGCAGGTTTTGGCGCGGGTAAAACGCGATGTGAACTGGGTGGAACAAACCGAACAGCTCGGCACCGGCCACGCCGTCAAAACGGCCTTGCCGCACCTGCCTAAAGAAGGCCGCACGCTCGTGCTTTACGGCGACGTGCCGCTCACCGATGCCGACACCCTGCACAAACTGCTCGAAGCCGCCGGCAACGAAGTCGGCCTGCTGACCGACGTGCTGGACGACCCCACAGGCTACGGCCGCATCATCCGCGAAGGCGGCAAAGTGGTGGCGATTGTCGAAGAAAAAGATGCCGATGCCGCCCAAAAAGCCGTGAAAGAAACCAACACCGGCATTCTCGTGTTGCCCAACGCCAAGCTCGAAGGCTGGCTGAACGCTCTGCAAAGCAACAACGCCCAAGGCGAATACTACTTGACCGACCTAATCGCACTTGCCAATTCAGACGGCATCGCCGTACACCCCGTACAGGTTGCCGCCTCTTACTTGGCGGCGGGCGTCAACAACAAAGTACAGCTTGCCGAGCTGGAGCGCATTTTCCAAAACAATCAGGCGCAAGCCTTGCTCAAAGCCGGCGTTACCCTGCGCGACCCCGCCCGCTTCGATTTGAGAGGCCGTCTGAAACACGGCCAAGATGTCGTGATCGACGTAAACGTGGTGATTGAAGGCGATGTCAAACTGGGCGACGACGTAGAAATCGGTGCCAACTGCGTGATTAAAAATGCCAAAATCGCTTCCGGCACCCAAATCGCCCCTTTCTCGCACCTCGAAGGTTGCGAAGTCGGCGAAGATGCCCGCATCGGCCCATTCGCCCGTTTGCGCCCCAACGCTAAACTCGCCGCCGACGTACACATCGGCAACTTCGTCGAAGTAAAAAACACCGTGATGGGCAAAGGCAGCAAAGCCAACCACCTCACCTACTTGGGCGATGCCGAAATCGGCAGCAAAACCAATATCGGCGCAGGCACCATTACCGCCAACTACGACGGCGTCAACAAACACAAAACCGAAATCGGCGACGAAGTGCGCATCGGCTCCAACGTCGTGCTCGTAGCTCCGGTGAAACTGGGCAACAAAGTCACCATCGGCGCAGGCAGTTCGATTACCAAAAACTGCGAAGACAACGCCCTCGTCCTCGCCCGCGCGCGCCAAACCGTGATTGAAGGCTGGATACGGCCGGAGAAAAGCGATAAGAAAACTTCTTGAAATTTCTACGGTCTCTTTTTCAGACGGCCTCCAGTCAAGCTTGAGGCCGTCTGAAAAACACAAACCGAAATGAACCAAACAGCCATTCAAAAACCAAATGATTTGTTTGGCTTAACCTTTCCCGTCAGGCCGTCTGAACGTCAGCCGGGCTGATTTCTTCCAACCACTTGATACTAAGGAACAATTATGTGCGGTATCGTAGGCGCCATCCGCGCCAAACACAATGTAGTGGACTTTCTCACCGACGGCTTAAAACGCCTCGAATACAGGGGCTACGACTCCTCGGGCATCGCCGTTAATTCGGACAACAAAATCAAACGTGTGCGCCGTGTCGGCCGTGTCGCCCTGATGGAAGAAGCCGCCAAAGAACGCGGCATGTTCGGCCATATCGGCATCGGCCACACCCGCTGGGCCACCCACGGCGGCGTTACCGAACCGAACGCCCACCCCCATATTTCCAGCGGCACGATCGCGGTGGTGCACAACGGCATCATCGAAAACTTTGAAGAAGAACGCGCCCGACTGCAAAAACTCGGCTATGTGTTTGAATCGCAAACCGATACCGAAGTGATTGCGCACAGCGTAACCCACGAATATCTGCAAAACGGCGACTTATTTGCCTCCGTAGAAGCTGCCTGCAAACGCTTTCACGGCGCATTTGCCATTGCCGTGATGGCACAAGACAACGCCGACCACATGGTAGTGGCGCGCATGGGCTGCCCGCTGCTGGTGGCATTCGGCGAAGACGAAACCTTTATCGCCTCCGACGTTTCCGCCGTGATCGCCTTCACCCGCAACATCGCCTACCTTGAAGACGGCGACATTGCCCTCTTGAGCGCCAAAGGCATCGAAAAACTGATTGATAAAAACGGCCAACCCGCCGAGCGCAAAGTGAAGGTATCCGAATTGTCGCTGGCTTCGCTCGAACTCGGTCCGTACAGCCACTTCATGCAAAAAGAAATCCACGAGCAGCCGCGCGCGATTGCCGATACCGCCGAAGTATTCTTGGAAGGCGGCTTCGAGCCGGAAAACTTCGGCGACAAAGCGCGTGAAGTGTTCAACGAAATCGACAGCATTAAAATTTTGGCCTGCGGCACATCCTATTATTCTGCATTAACCGCCAAATACTGGCTGGAAAGCATTGCCAAAGTGGCGACCGACGTCGAAATCGCCAGCGAATACCGCTACCGCGACGTAATCGCCAACCCCAAACAACTGGTGATTACCATTTCCCAGTCGGGCGAAACCCTCGACACCATGGAGGCCTTGAAATACGCCCAATCGCTCGGCCACAAACACAGCCTTTCCATCTGCAACGTGATGGAATCCTCCCTGCCGCGTGAAAGCGAATTGGTGCTGTACACCCGCGCCGGTGCCGAAATCGGCGTAGCGTCCACCAAAGCCTTCACCACCCAACTGGTGGTATTGTTCGGCTTGGCCGTTACTTTGGGCAAAATGCGCGGCCATGTTTCCGAAGCGCAGGCGCAGGAATACACCGAAGAACTGCGCCAACTGCCCGGCAGCATTCAACATGTGCTCAACCTCGAACCGCAAATTACCGCATGGTCGCAAAAATTCGCTTCTAAAAACAGCGCATTGTTCCTCGGTCGCGGTATTCACTACCCGATTGCGCTCGAAGGTGCGTTGAAGCTGAAAGAAATCACCTACATCCACGCCGAAGCCTACCCCGCCGGCGAACTGAAGCACGGCCCGTTGGCCTTGGTGGACGAAAACATGCCGGTGGTGGTGATTGCGCCCAACGATATGCTGCTTGATAAAGTCAAAGCCAACATGCAGGAAGTCGGCGCGCGCGGCGGCGAATTGTTTGTGTTTACCGACCTCGACAGCAACTTTAACGAAGACAAAGGCGTGCACGTTATCCGCACCCCGCGTCATGTCGGCGTGCTGTCACCCATCGTGCACACCATTCCCGTGCAGCTTCTGGCCTACCATGCCGCACTCGCACGCGGCACCGATGTGGATAAACCGCGTAACTTGGCTAAATCGGTTACGGTAGAGTAAACCGAATCGGTAAAAAGTTTGAGGCCGTCTGAAAAGAAATTTTCAGACGGCCTTTTAGGTTAAGCCAAGTCTGTTGCAGATAAACTTCATCCTTACAATGTTTAATCTTGCCGATATGCGAAAGGCCGTCTGAATTTTCAGACGGCCTTTTCATCATTGCCGATAAGTTTTATTCGGGACGCATTTGCGGAAACAGAATCACGTCGCGGATAGACGGCGCGTCGGTGAGCAGCATCACCAAGCGGTCCAAGCCGATGCCGCTGCCGCCGGTGGGAGGCAGGCCGTATTCCATGGCGCGGATGTAGTCGGCATCGTAGTGCATGGCTTCGTCGTCGCCGGCATCTTTCTGCGCTACTTGCGCTTTAAAGCGGGCGGCTTGGTCTTCGGGGTCGTTCAGCTCCGAATAGCCGTTGGCCAACTCGCGGCCGACGATAAACAGCTCGAAGCGGTCGGTTAAGCCGGGTTTGGTGTCGGATGCGCGTGCCAGCGGCGACACTTCCACCGGATAGTCGATGATAAACGTCGGATTCCACAGTTTGCTTTCCGCACAGCCTTCAAACAAGGCCAGTTGCAGGCTGCCGATACCGGGCGACGGTGGGATTTTTTCGCCGTGTTTCACGATTTCTTTTTTCAGCCATTCGGCATCGTTCAACTGCTCGTCGGTGTAGTGCGGGTTGTATTTTTTGATGGCTTCGAGAATGGTCAAACGCTCGAACGGGCTTTCCAAATCCACTTCTTTGCCGTTGTAGCTCACTTTGGCGGTGCCGCACACTTCTTTGGCAGCATGGCGGATCACGCCTTCGGTCATTTCCATCATGCGCTCGTAAGTGCAGAACGCTTCGTAGAATTCCATCATGGTGAATTCTGGGTTGTGGCGGGTGCTCATGCCTTCGTTGCGGAAGCTGCGGTTGATTTCAAACACGCGCTCCAAACCGCCTACGACCAAGCGTTTCAGATAAAGTTCGGGGGCGATGCGCAGGTAAAGCGGCATGTCGAGCGCGTTGTGGTGGGTAACGAAGGGCTTGGCCGTAGCACCGCCGGGAATCGGGTGCATCATCGGGGTTTCCACTTCGAGATAACGCTCGTTGACCATATAGTTGCGCACGGCTTGGATGATTTTGCTGCGCTTGATAAAGGTGTCGCGCGAATCTTGGTTGGTAATCAGATCGGCGTAACGCTGGCGGTATTTCTGCTCTTGGTCGGTCAGGCCTTTGTGTTTGTCGGGCAGCGGGCGCAGCGATTTGGTGAGCAAATGCAGCTTGGATGCGCGCACGGTCAGTTCGCCGTGGTTGGTATTGAACAGCGTGCCTTCCACGCCGATGATGTCGCCCAAATCCCAATGTTTGAAGGCGTTGTGCACGTCTTCGCCCACGCCTTGGTTGTTCACATACACTTGAATCTGGCCGCTCACGTCTTGGATGGTGGCGAAGCTGGCTTTACCCATGGCGCGTTGCAGCATCATGCGGCCGGCCACTTTAACAGGGATTTCCTGCGGGTCAAGCTCGGCTTTTTCCAGCGAACCGTATTGCGCTTGCAAATCGCCGGCAAAGGCATCGCGCTTGTATTGGTTGGGGAAGGCGGTGCCGTGTTTGCGCAGTTCGTTTAATTTTTCGCGGCGCAGGGCGATGATTTGGTTTTCATCAAGCTGCGGCTCGGTTTGTGGGTTGTTCTGTTCGCTCATGGTGTTGTTTTCCAAAAATAAGCAGGCCGTCTGAAAGCGAACTTTGCGAGCTTCGCTAAAACGGCCTGTAAGTTAGCTGTTTGGAGCGGTATTTTACGCGGTTTCAACGGTTTTTTCTATGGAAAAGGCCGTCTGAAATGTTTCAGACGGCCTTGATTAAACAACCTTAAGGTTTATTTTGTTGTTTGGCACCAAAGGCACCGTCGATCGATACCCCTCGTTGGAGGGAATGGTACACACCGGCAATTTCCTCCGCTTGCGGACCGTAGAAAGCACCGTGCATGGCGTTCAACTGCTGCTTGCCGTCTGACTGGGCTTTTTCATTTTCGGTCTTGAATCGGTTGCCGCTAATATCGGCTTTGAAGGTCAAGGTTTCAAACTCATTGGAATTTGACGAAATTTCCCCGGTAATTTTTTTCGCCAAGAAATCGACTTTAAATGATGACTGCCCCGTAACATTGGCAACAGCTTTTTGATCCCCTGCCTGCTCTTTATCGGTAATCAATTTATTGTAGAAAGCCAAGCCCTTATAAGTGACTTCCCCTTGACCGGGCATTGTTTTTTCAGGCGTGATGTGACCTAAGAAAAACTGGTGTTCGGTTTGAACGCCGTCTTTTTTCTCGGCATACTTGCCGTAACGGGCATAATTCAAGTTGGTCCCGACAGCACTCGGATTATTGCTGTCGCTCAAAATCACGCTTGGGCCGTCGATTGTGGCACCCTCTGGAACCAATAGGATTTTTTTGTTACCCAACACCAAAGTAGTGATTGTGCCCTGTTGTTTATATTGAGGATTGTTGTAGATTTCGGAAATTTCGGCAACGCCGTCTTTCTCTTTCACGGTTCTACTCAACAACATACCGTTTACTTCAACTTCTTTTGCAGTATCCGCTAAAAATTTACCTGCATTTTTTTGAATGTTTTTAGCAGAAAAGTTGGGCTTATTGTCTCCCCCGCTACCACATGCAGCCAAGCCCAAAGCCAGCATGCTCAACAACAATGATTTTTTCAACTTCATTAATTGTGTTCCTTACTGAACTATGATTGAGTTTGTTTCCCGTTTTAGTGTTTGGCCAATCTTAACAATTCGCTCTTATTTGTAAAGAAGTGTTCGCATTCTATTAAATAATTTCTCTAGAAACAAGCTCATTTTTAAATATTTTTAAAAATGATTGTTTTCTATGTGATTTTATTTATACATCTCTTTACATTTCAGCAACTCAGCTTTTTCAGACGGCCTCTCTTACCTGCAAAGTAGCATAATTCCCCACCCCTCTATACAATAACGCCTTTCCCTATTACCGGAGCCGAAACCATGACTGTCCGTACCCGTTTTGCCCCCAGCCCCACCGGTTATCTGCATATCGGCGGCGTGCGCACCGCCCTGTTTTCATGGGCGTTTGCCAGAAAACACAAAGGCGAATTTTTGTTGCGTATCGAAGACACCGATTTGGAGCGTTCTACCGCCGAATCGGTCAATATCATTCTCGACGGCATGAATTGGGTCGGCCTGCACTACGACAATGCCGACAATGTGGTTTATCAAACCCGCCGTTTCGACCGCTACAAAGAAGTGATCGCCGAGCTGCTCGAAAAAGGCCATGCTTACCATTGTTATTGCAGCAAAGAAGAGCTGGAAGCCATGCGCGAAAAAGCTGAAAAAGAAGGCACGGCCACCTACGACCGCCGCTGGCGGCCCGAAGCCGGCAAAACCCTGCCGCCCGTACCCGAAGGCGTTGAACCGGTGGTGCGTTTCAAAACCCCGATTGACGGCACAACCACATGGAACGATTTGGTCAAAGGCGAAATCAGCATTCCCAACGAAGCCTTGGACGATTTGATTATCGCCCGCGCCGACGGTACGCCCACCTATAATTTCTGCGTGGTGGTGGACGATTACGATATGGGCGTTACCCATGTGATCCGCGGCGACGACCATGTGAACAATACACCCAAGCAAATCAATATCTTAAAAGCAATGGGCGCCACCCTGCCCGAATACGCGCATCTGCCGATGATTTTGAACGAACAGGGTAAGAAAATCTCCAAACGCAGCGGCGACACCGTGGCGATTACCGATTTCGGCGCGATGGGCATCCTGCCTGAAGCCATGCTGAACTATCTCGCCCGTTTGGGTTGGGCGCATGGCGACGACGAATTCTTTACCATGAAGCAGTTTGTAGAATGGTTTGATTTGAAAGACGTTTCCCCTTCGCCCAGCCGCATGGATTTGAAAAAGCTCTACTGGATCAACGGCGAGCACATCAAAATCACGTCCAATGAAGAATTGGCAGAATTGGTTAAACCCCGCTTGACCGTGCGCGGTGTCGACGTTACCGACAAACCTGCTTTGGAAGACGTGTTGGCTTTGGTTAAAGACCGTGCCCAAGACTTGAACACGCTGGCCGACGAATGCATTTATTTCTACCAAAAAGGCACACCCGCCGAAGCCGACGTACAAAAACATTGGGACGAAGAAGCTCCTGCGCGCATGCTGCGCTTTGCCGACAAACTCGAAGGCTTGAGTGATTGGAATGCCGAAGCCATCCACGATTTGTTCAAACCTTTCTGCGACGCCGAAGGCATCAAAATGGGCAAACTCGGCATGCCGCTGCGTTTGGCCGTGTGTGGCACCGCCAAAACCCCGAGCGTGGATGCGGTGCTGGCCTTAATCGGTAAAGAAGAAGTGTTGAAACGGATTCGCAGCTAATCCGGTATCTGCAAACAAGAAGGCCGTCTGAAAAGTTTTCAGACGGCCTTCTGCTTTTTTACTTAGAAATAATTAGAAACTGAAATAAAACATACTCTTCGCCAAAAACACAATCAAAATCATGTGTATCAACACGGCGGCGTGTATGTATTTCGACCAGCCCGCCGTAAGCGTACCGCGGCGCATTTTGGTAACGGCAATCAAGAAATGCACCAACACACTGAATGCCAACAGCACTTTCAAGCTCAGCTGTGCATTGAAAGATGAGCCAAACGGATCGGCAAACACAGCGGCGTAGCGGTGCGCCATCGCCAACCCTGAAAGAAACACGCCGCCGACAATCCACGGCATCACGCGCACGGCGCGGTGGGAAATAGCCTTCTCCACTTCGCGCCTTGCCTCGCGCGATACACGTTTGCTGTGCATCACCGAAAGCACCAGCGTTTCAAAAAACACCCCGCCTACAAAAGCAATCGCACAGAATAAATGTATGATATGAGCAACAGAATAAGCGTTCATAAAATAGGCTTTCACAATCTTTCTCAGTTTTAATACTCTTTACGCCCGCCAATATACCATTATCCGCATCCTGTGCCATACTGCGCGTGCATCAACAGGAGGCTTAGCCGTTCGGCATCTGCCGCAGGCCGCAAGACTCCCGCAATACAAACGACTCTTTTTAGGAGGACATTATGAAATCAACTATCGTAAAAATGATTGCTTTGGTTGCCGTTGCCGGTTCGCTGACCGCTTGTGAAAGCATGTCGCGCACGCAACGCAACACCGCTACCGGTGCCGTAATCGGCGGCGTAGCCGGCAACCTGATCGGCGGCGACACCGGCTCTACTTTGGGCGGTGCGGCGTTGGGTGGTGTAATCGGCAGCCAAATCGACCGATAAATATTGAATTTGAACAATATGTAATCAATTGGTTTCCCAGCCATGCGAAAGCCGTCTGAAAATGATTTCAGACGGCTTTTTTAATTGGTGGCTGACACGACTGGGCGTTAAAAGCTTGAGGCCGTCTGAACCGTTTTCAGACGGCCTCTACCATACGCTCCACAATTCTACTGCTGGCACCTCGGTTTTGCGCCACAAACGCCTCTGCAGCCTGTGTATAAGGCAAACGCAACGACGGCTCCGACAGCCATTTCGACGCGGTGTATTGCCATTCCTGCGCGCTGAATATCTGCTTGGCCGCGCCCACTTCCACCGCGCCTTTACACGCGGCGGCAAAATTGTAGGTGGAAGGGCCAAACAGGGTGGGAATGCCGCAGGCGACGGGTTCGATAATATTCTGGCAGCCCGTATCCACCAAACTGCCGCCGACAAAAGCCACATCCGCCACCAGATAATACGCGAGCATTTCGCCCATGCTGTCGCCAATCCATACCTGCGTATCCGGTGCGATTTCGCTTTCATCGCTGCGTTTTTTCGTTTTAAAACCTAAGCTTACCGCTGTGTCGTAGGCCGTCTGAAAACGCTCGGGATGGCGCGGCACCAACACCAGCAAAGCATCGCCGTGGTAAGCACGCCAAGCGGAAAGCAGCAGCTCGGCCTCGTCCGTGCCCTTGTATTCACGCGTGCTGGCGCACACCACCACGGGGCGCGTGCCAATTAGTTGGCGGAAAAAAGCCGCTTTTTCGTGCATCGCATCGGTGGGCGTGATGTCGTATTTGGTATTGCCGCACACATGCACGTTTGATGCGCCGATCAGATGCAGACGCTCGGCATCGGCTGCCGTTTGGGCATAACAGCCGCGCAGGGTCTGCATGGCAGGCTCGACCAATGTGCGGACTTTCAAATAACCGTTTTGCGATTTTTCCGACAAGCGCGCATTGGCCAAAAACAGCGGCACACCCGCTTCGGCGCAACCGTGCATCAGATTCGGCCAAATTTCCGTTTCCATCAAAATCCCGAAACGCGGGCGGTGTTCGCGTAAAAACTGCGCCACATATTCCGGCTTGTCGTAAGGCAGGTAGCGGCATTGCGCGTCGGGATACAGCGCTTCCGCCGTTGCCCGGCCGGTCGGCGTCATCTGCGTAATCAGCAGGGGCGCATCGGGGAAATGTTTGCGCAACTCCCGAATCAGAGGCTGGGCGGCGCGGGTTTCGCCCACCGATACCGCATGCACCCACACCGGCTGCTGCACGGGATTCACCATCGCTCCGCCGAAACGCTCGCTCCAATGCTCAAGATAAGCAGGCGCTTTCTCGCCGCGTTTGCGCAGGTAATGGCGGATAAAATACGGGGCAACTTTCCAAAGCTGATTATAAAACCAACGTATATTCATAAACTTATCTTATTAACAGGTTGGATGGTTCGGCAACTGCCGACATTGTAGCGGATTTAAACGCCGCCAATAAAACAGAATGGCGGCCAAGCTCTTGTTTCGGCAATGCCCGCAGTTTTCAGACGGCCTCAAGCCTTAAAAGCGGATGATGCCTTGTTCGCACACAAACGCATCCAGCCGGATATCGTGCGGCTCGTGCGGCAACGCATCGCACAGCTGGCAGGCAAAGCCCACGCCCACCGTCTGCGGCCGCGTGCGCCCCTTCAACGCCGCCAGCGACACATCATAATAGCCGCCGCCTTGCCCCAAACGGTAGCCCTGCCTGTCTATACCCACCAACGGCACGCACAGCACATGCAAACGGTGCGCACGGATTTTTTTGCCACCAAACTGCGGAATATGCAGCCGCGCGCTACCCCGTTTGCGCTCCGCCTGCGCCGCGTCGGCCTGATAAGGCGTAAACCACAAACGCAGCGAATGCGGCTCGATATAAGGCAGATAAAGCTCCGCCCCGCGTGATAAGGCCGTCTGAATCAAGCCGTCCAAACGTATTTCACTGCCCACCGGCCAATAAATACCGATACGGCTGCCGCGACGGATAAAGCGTTTTAAAAAACAGTTCGCCGCACGCGTGGCCGCAATACGTTCCTTTTCAGGCAAAGCGGCACGGGCACGGCGCAGCTGGCGGCGCAGCTCGGATTTTGCAGCGCGGTTCGGCATTTCAGACGGCCTCTCAACAGCAAACATAAACATGCGGCGATTTGACTACATACCCGCACGAAATTCAAGCCGCTAGGATACATTCGCGCTGTTTTGCACCAACTGCCCGCCTTCAAACCGCTTCATCCCACCCAACAGCACCCAAGATAGAAAGAGGCCGTCTGAAAAACCCCGCAACCAATCCGCGCGAAGTTTTCAGACGGCCTGTTCCGCAGCTTATCTGCTGCGCCAACTCACAAACTTATTTTACTAAGCTGGGTTGTTTTCTACCGCCGAAGCCGACATCAGCTTCTTTACCGTCAATCATGAAGTTTGCCTTACCGGCAATTTCATCAGTTTCATTACCCTTCTTACCAAAAAAACCTAATTGATAAGAACCGACAACCTTGTCTTTTTCAGCCACGGCCACCCCTTTAATACCTGCTTTGGCATTAAAACTATTATCAGGCTTAAATGAGCTTATGCTGCTACTGTTAAGCTGAATGGTGCCGGTGCTTTTGATGCCTTTAATATAGCCCGACCCAACATCACGGTCGAAATCAACTGTGTAGCTCAACCGGCCTTGCTCACCCTGTCCGGTAAACGCTAAGCCGTCGTAATCAAATTTCCCTTTTTGCGCTTTAACTTTATCAAGATCAGCAGCAATACCCTGCACGGCCAATACCTTGGTCGAACCCGCCTTAGTGCCAGTTTCAGCGCCTGTTACACTTTCCACATGGGTAGCCAAAACCACCGAATAATTGTTTTTATAAATCCGCGCCGTGCCTGCTTCTTTAAACTGAACCGAACGTCCGTCTTTCACCACCTCGCCTGTTTTTTCAAACTTCTGGTTGGTTACCGTATTTTGAGGCAAAGTCACAATATCAATCTCATTGCCCGCACGGTATTCCTTGCCATTCAGTTTCAAAGTAACTTTTTGCGTATTGGTGCTGCTCAAATCAGGCGTAACAATCGCGTGATAATGGCCGTTTCTTTCAGATATATGAATAGAATCAATCGCATCCTTAATCGCACCGCAAGCAGAAAGGGATAAAGACGCAGCACCGGCCAAAACCAAAGTATTAAACGTTTTCATGATAATGTTTCCTTCTATTAATTATCTTCCAAGAGAATCAGCCTCCCGATTCCCACACAGTAATCTGCTGTATCAAACAATTCATTTCATGATTAATGAGTTTACAAACTTGATACCCGATGCACAAGGCAGACGGCATAGATATTTAACATAAATTGCGCTTTATCAACAAAACCCGCTATTAAAGTACACCGATGTGTAAGAAAACGCTTTTGAATGGCGTCTATTCAAGATTTGTGCCAATAAAAAGTCGGGCAAGAATGCCCGACCTACGGCTTTTAAGACGGCCTCTTATTGGCCGAACTAGTAAACTCAAACTTCAATAAATTTAAAAATCAATATAAGAGATTTTAGTTGTTCTGTTGCTTGGATTGAGCATCTTGTTGATTGCCCTGATCCGGTTTTTTCTGTTCAACGTGAAAACGCAAGGAAATTCCTCTATCTACCATGCGACAATCTTCCAGATCTTTTTCCGATAGCTTGGGATTAATGCATTTATTATCTGCATGATAATTGCCGCCTCCAATAGAATATACCTCTAAATTTTCAATTCCTTGAACACCTTTTTTTATTTCATCAATTTTACTTTTTACTGTATCTGCACGTTGTTTAGAGAGCTGTTGATTCCCGCCTTTATATGGAGACAAATCTGCATATCCCGTAACATCCAATTTTTTTACAGCATAATTGTTTGCCACTTTTGTAAGAATATCGTTTAGCTCATTTGTCATTTTCTCACTCGGTTCACTCTTCCTTTTGTCAAAAGAATTTTTTAGCCTGGCATGTATACAACCTTTGGGAGATGTTTGATTACTTAAAGTAATAATCTTATTTTCACTACTTTTAAGCTCTAAACGTATATTTTTATTCTGCTCTCTAGAAGGTATCTCAATAAGAGAGTTATCCCCCAAGCCGTGCCACAATACATCAACACCATGAATCGTTTTTTCACTTTCGTTACAGCTAAATAAAACAGGTATATCCGCCTCTTCTGCTGTGTTTTTTATCAAATTAAAATCTTTTTCTGAAAGCCCCATGGATACGTTTTGAAGGGCAATGCCTAATTGATTGAAAGGGAAACGCAGAAAATTAAACCCTGTTATAGCAAATACTGCACAAATGATTGAATATATTACCAGTATTAATATTCCTAAAATATAAATTTTGTCTTCTTTTCTATAATTTAATTCCCAACCCTTCATAAGAAATACTATTAAAATTATCTTTCCAAGCACAATAGACCATATAAACACCAATAAAGAAAAGATAAAATCAATATCTATATTAGATATAAATCCTATCAAACCAATAATAATTGTTAATATAAAACCAATCAAAACTGATATAGCTATTTCCCGCAATGAGGCATTGACATTACTTTTTTGATTTAAATTATTTTTTTTGAATATTTTTACCATTATTAAAAACTTTATTGATGCCATTAAAATTTCCATTACGATTTTTACAGCCTTCCACAAAATTTCAACAACAACATAAATAGCTATAAAAGCTATACCGAATCCTAATGCAATAAAAATAAACGCCAATGCATTTTCAATACTCATCGGCGAAGGAAAATAATTGATATCCAAAAAACAATAAATAAAAACACCACCTCCGCCAATCAATAATCCTAATTTGAAAAGAAATCCCAGAAGCGTTGATAATTTATCAAATGTTATTTTGTAACGCTCTTCATCTGAGATTAATTTATCTGCTTCATACGCTAGTTTCTGCGCATTTTGTGCGCATATATTTATCTTTTTCTTTAGTTCTTCTAATGGGTTTGTATTTGCCGTATTTGCCGTGTTTTGCTCACTTATCACTTTTTTGGCTAAATCCGCAATCCTTAAAACTTCGTATGCAAATTTCGATGTTGATTTGGCATGCTTTTTTGCTTCGTCAAGCATTTTCGCTTTAAGTGCATTTTCTGCCCTCTTCTTTTCTTCTTCTGCCCGCCGTTCCCATATTTCCATTTTTTTTAAATAATCTTTTAACTTCTCCTCCTGCTTGTTGGTATTTTCTTGAGTTGCATTTGTTTGGAATGGGTTATTCATTGATACTCCTTTGTATATAAATATTTTTTCATTATAAATCTTGTTAGTAATTGTAGATAAAATACTCACATAAGGCAATTTGCCCAAACCTCCCCGCAACGTTGGATTCAAGAATCTGGCCTACATCATTAACATTTGAGCAAGCGTAGCCTGCGTGCGTAGGGTGCGTGCCTCTGCACGCACGCGTTGTCAGAGTCTTTGAAACCGCGTGCGTGGCTTGAGCCACACCCCCTACCTGCAATAAACAATGAGGCCGTCTGAAAACAACGCATCAAACTCCCAAACTACCTATATTTTTTTCAGACGGCATTGAGTAGGTCGGATACTCGTATCCGACAATCCGCCCAAATTTCCCACAACGCCCCACAACGTCGGATTCAAGAATCCGACCTACATCATTCGTACCTGAGGCCGTCTGAAAAACAGCGCATCAAACTCCCAAACTGCCTATATCTTTTCAGACGGCATCGAGTAGGTCGGATACTCGTATCCGACAATCTACCCAAACTTGCCGCAAAGCCCCACAATGTCAGATTCAAGAACCTGACCTACATCATTCGCATCTGAGGCCGTCTGAAAAACAGCCCATCAAACTTCCCAACTGCCTATATCTCTTTCAGACGGCCTCCAATTTGGCAAACTTGGTATCCAACTCTTTAATCCCTTCTTTTCCGAAATTGACGGTAAGCCGTGCGGATTCGCCTTTGTTGACGGCATCGATGATTACGCCGGTGCCGAATTTGGCGTGGCGCACGTTTTGGCCGATGCGGAAGCCTGCGTATTCTTGCGGCAGGTCGTAGTGTTCGACGGCGGTGCGGTTTTTGGTTTTGGGTATGTCGGTGAAGCTGTTGAAGCGTTTGAGTGGGGGCGAGAGGCGGTGCAGCACTTCTTCGGGGATTTCTTCGACGAAGCGGGAGACGATGCCGAAGTGGGTTTGGCCGTGCAGCAGGCGTTGTTGGGACATGCTGATGTAGAGGCGTTTTTTGGCGCGGGTGATGGCAACGTACATGAGGCGGCGTTCTTCTTCGAGGCCGCCGCGTTCGGCGAGGCTGTATTCGCTGGGGAAGAGGCCTTCTTCCATGCCGGTGAGGAATACGGTGTCGAACTCCAGCCCTTTGGCGGCGTGTACGGTCATCATTTGCAGGGCTTCTTCGCCTTCGCCGGCTTGGTTTTCGCCGGATTCGAGGGCGGCGTTGCTTAAGAAGGCGAGGATGGGGAAGAGCGGGTTTTCGGCGGCGTTTTCGGGCAGGATTTCGAAGTTGCTTTCAGACGGCCTGAAGGCGACGGCGGCGTTGACGAGTTCGTCGAGGTTGTCGAGGCGGTCTTGGTGGTCGCCTTTTTGGGTTTGGTAGTATTCGACGAGGCCGCTGTCGAGGGTGATGCCGAGCATCATTTCTTGCAGGGATACGTTGGGGGCTTGGGCTTGGAGGTTTTCTATCAGGCGCACGAAGGCGGCGACTTTGGCGGCTTTTGCGCCCATGCCGCAGGCGGCCTGCCATAAGGAGATGCCTTGTTCGGCGGCTGCGGCTTGGATGTTTTCGATGGTGCGGGTGCCGATGCCGCGCGGGGGCATGTTGATGACGCGCAAAAGGGCGTTGTCGTCGTCGGGGTTGACGGAGAGGCGCAGGTAGGCGAGTGCGTGTTTGATTTCCTGCCGTTCGTAGAAACGCAGGCCGCCGTAGATTTTGTAGGGGATGCCGGCACGGAACAGGGCTTGTTCGATGATGCGCGATTGGGCGTTGCTGCGGTAAAGCACGGCCATTTGGTCGAGTGTGCGGCCTTCGCATTGCAGGGATTTGGCTTCGTCTACGATAAATTGGGCTTCGTCGGAATCGATGGGGGCGGAGTAAAAGCGGATTTTGTCGCCGGCGGCGGCATCGGTGCGCAGGTTTTTGCCGAGACGTTCGGCGTTGTTTTCTATTACGGCATTGGCGGCGGTGAGAATGTGGCCGTCTGAACGGTAGTTCTGCTCGAGTTTGATGGGGGCTTCGATGTGAAACTCGCGCATCAGGGCGGTCATGTTGCCGACGTGTGCGCCGCGGAAGCGGTAGATGGATTGGTCGTCGTCGCCCACGGCAAACACGGCGGCGTGTTCGCCGGCGATGAGCTTCAGCCATGCGTATTGCAGTTTGTTGGTGTCTTGGAATTCGTCCACCAAAATATGGTTGAAGCGGTTTTGGTAATGGCGGCGCAGGATTTCGTTGGCTTGCAGGATTTCGTAACTGCGCAGCATCAGTTCGGCAAAATCGACCACGCCTTCGCGGTTGCACGCTTTGTCGTATTCGGCATAACACTCGATCATGCGCTGGGTGTGCGGATCGGGGGCTTGCAGGGATGAGGCGCGCAGGCCGCTTTCTTTTTGGGCGTTGATAAAGCCTTGCAGCGTGCGCGGGGCGATGATTTCTTCGGCGATGTTGAGCTGTTTGAGCAGGCGTTTGATTAAGGCGAGCTGGTCGGTGCTGTCGAGAATCTGAAAGGTGGAAGGCAGCCCTGCGTCTTTGTGGTGCAGGCGCAAAAAGCGGTGGCAGAGGCCGTGAAAGGTGCCGAGCCACATGGCGCGCACGTTAACGGGCAGCATCGCGCTTAAGCGGGTTTGCATTTCTTTGGCGGCTTTGTTGGTAAAGGTAACGGCCATGATGCTGTGCACGCTTGCCTGCGAGCTTTGCAGCAGCCATGCGATGCGGGTGGTGAGCACGCGGGTTTTGCCGCTGCCCGCTCCGGCAAGCACGAGGGCGGATTGCGGCGGCCAAGTTACGGCGGAAAGTTGTTCGGGATTTAAGCCTTGCAGCAAGGAAGGGGCGGATTGCTCGGGAAACATAGAAGAGGCCGTCTGAAAAAATAAAACAGGCTGTATTGTAATGGATTAGGCGGCGGCGTTTGCAAGTGTCGGTGGGAAAACGGTAATGGGTTTGGCGGTTTCTTGCGGGCGGATATGTAATCCGGCTCTAGATAAGCTGTTTGCTGTTCGGGGGGAATTTTCGCGGAAATCTACTCGGTTTTTTCAGACGGCCTCAAGCTTTTTAAGGCTTGCCGCCGTGTGGCTGTTAGTCCGGTTTTGCACGGCGTTCGGCTCGTGCGCTTGTATGACTTTCAGTTGATTGCCTGCATGACAGATAAAAGAAACAGCCGTTTCTTTTTGCAAGAAACGGCCGTTTTTAAACGCAAAGCTGCGAGCAATGCAATCTAGTATGAAACAGATTTTTCAGACGGCCTGCTGCGGCTCGATAAATGTCACGCCGTTCAGCTGTGATGCCAAAATGGCGCTGCGCAAGGCTGAAAGGGCTTTCGGGCGGACAAAGTTGCGGCGGTAAGCCAACACCACGCGGCGCTTCGGTGCTTCGCCTGCAAACGGGATAATGCTGAAAAGCATGTGGTCGTTTTCAGTCAGTGCGGTGGCCGGCAGCACACTGATGCTCAAACCGCTGGCAACCATGTGGCGGATGGTGTTGATGGAGCTGCCTTGCAAGGTGTTGGTCAGCCCCTGTATTTTCTGCCGCGAAGCCAGTTCCGAGCAGCTTGCCAGCACTTGATCGCGCATACAGTTGCCTTCTGTGAGCAGCAATACTTGTTCTTTGCTCAACATTTCGGGCGTCACGGTATCCAACTCTTCAAAGTGATGCCCTTTAGGAACAATCACGAAGAATGGTTCGTCGTACAGCGGCTCTGTAATGATGCCCGGCTCTTGGTAAGGCTCTGCCACGACAATGGCGTCCAAATCGCCGCGTTTGAGTGATTCGGTGAGAATTTGTGTGTAGTTCTCTTCCAGCATCAAGGGCATATGGGGCGCGGTATTGCGCAGCGACACAATCAGCTTGGGCAAAAGATAGGGGGCTACGGTAAAAATCAGGCCGAGTTTGAATGCGCCTTCCAGCTCGTTTTGCTCTTCGTTGGCAAGGTGTTTGATCAGCTCGGCTTCTTCCAACACGCGGCGGGCTTGGGCAATAATGCGCTCGCCCGCTTCGGTGGTGATGATGTCGTTGCTGCTCCGATCAAACAGCGATACGGCCAACTCTTCTTCCAGCTTTTTGATGGCAATGGAAAGAGTGGGCTGGCTCACGAAGCAGCGGCGGGCGGCGCGCCCGAAATGGCGCTCCTGAGCCACTGCAACAATGTAACGCAATTCGGTTAAGGTCATAGCTTATTCGGCCTTTTTTTGCTCCGGCAGGGTGATATTCAACTCAAGCACGTCCATACCGTTTTGTTTTTCCTGAGAAATACGGATATCGTCCAATGATACGTGAACGTATTTTGACAACACATCCAGAAGCTCTTTCTGCAAGGTAGGCAGATAGTCGGGAGCCTGTTCTTTGGCACGCTCTTGGGCGATGATGATTTGCAGGCGGTCGCGAGCTACGGCTGCAGTTTTGGGTTTTCTGCCAAACAGTAAATCGATTAGCGACATGGCTTAACCTCCGAACAAACGCTTAAAGAAGCCTTTTTTCTCGGCTGCTAAGAAGCGCATTTCGCGGTTTTCGCCAAGCAAACGCGAAACCACATCTTTATAGGCTTCGGCTGCTGCCACATCGTCTTGATGGATAACCGGTGCACCGGCGTTGGATGCCTGCAAGACGTTTTGAGATTCGGGAATCACACCGATCAACGGGATGCGCAAGATATCGCAAATATCCTGTACCGACAGCATTTCGCCTTTATCGACGCGCTCGGGTGAGTAGCGGGTAATCAGCAGGTGCTCTTTCACCACTTCGCCTTTCTCGGCTTTTTGGCTCTTGCTTTGCAGAATGCCCAAAATACGGTCGGAGTCGCGCACGCTGGATACTTCGGGATTGGTGGTAATGATGGCTTCGTCGGCATAATACAGTGCCATCAGCGCACCTTGTTCGATACCTGCGGGTGAGTCGCAGATAACGTATTCGAAGTTCATGTCGTCGGTCAGCTCTTTCAGCACTTTGCCCACGCCCTCGCGGTTTAAAGCGTCTTTATCGCGGGTTTGGGAAGCCGGCAGAATGTACAAATCGTCGCAATGTTTGTCTTTAATCAGCGCTTGGGTCAAGGAAGCTTCGCCTTGAATGACGTTGATCAGGTCGTACACAACGCGGCGCTCGCAGCCCATAATCAAATCGAGGTTACGCAAGCCGACGTCGAAGTCGATAACGGCGGTTTTATGGCCACGAAGCGCCAAACCGGAGGCAATGCTGGCACTGGTAGTAGTTTTGCCTACGCCGCCTTTGCCTGAAGTTACTACAATAATTTTTGCCACGATGTTTCCTTTTTTAAAATCAAAAAACGGTTATTGACCGTCTATGGCGCTGATGACCAGACGGTTGTCTTGAAGCGATACCTGCACGGCTTTTTTGTTGAGGTGGTCGGGCAGGCTTTGATCAAAGTTGCGGTAAATACCGGCCACCGACACCAACTCGGCCTGCATGGAGTGGATAAAGATCCGTGCGTCGCGGTTGCCGGTTGCTCCGGCCAACGCGCGTCCGCGCATGGTGCCGTACACATGGATGTTGCCGTCGGCAATAATTTCCGCACCTTCGTTAACGATGCCGGTCACAATCAAATCGGCGTTTTCGGCATACACTTGCTGACCGGTGCGGATGGGGGTGTTGATCAATACGGTGGGTTTGCTGATCACGGTAGCCTGTACGGATTCGGCTGCAGACGCTGCCGGTGCGGCAGATGCTGCGGGCTTGGCTTGGGTTTCAGCCGGTTTGCTGTCGTTACGGCTGAATGCCAGATGATAGGCTTTGGCATGCAGCGCCCAAGCTTCGTTTTCATGGCGCAACCCGATAATCTGCAAACCATAGCGTGCAAAAAGCGACACAACGCTGGCGATACTCAATTCGCCGGGGCTGCTGAATTCTTGCAGGTCTAATAAAAACAGCATGCTGTCGAGCTCTTTATGCTGGCTCACGCGCTGCTGTAAAAAATCTTCCAATTCCCCTAAATCTGCAGTATGCAGCTGCACGGAAAGCACGTCGAGACGTGCTGATTTAACTTCAAAAGCTGGTTTCATTTTAGTAAGACAGTCATAAAAAAATTTAATGGTTATAAGTTTACCGTGTTAATCTTAGCTATTCAATCTGTTAAGGCCGTCTGAAATGAAAAAAAGCTTCCATATTATCGGTGCGGGGCGTGTAGGCCGCACTTTTGCCGCCATACTCTCGCAAAGCGGTCAATGGCAGCCTGTTGCAATCGTTTCCCGCCGCGGGATGGTTGCTTTGGCAGACTGCAAAAGTGTCGGCATAGTTCCCCGTATCGGAGACTTGCCGCCGGCCGATGTGATATTGGTGTGCACGCCGGATAATATGTTGGAGGAAGCCGCCGGAGACATCGCCGAATTAGCGTGGCTGAACCCGAAAACGGTAGTCGTACATTTCAGCGGTGCGAAAACAATAGGGATATTGGATGCCGTTGTCAAATGCGGCGCGACAGTCGGCAGTTTACACCCCGTTTTTGCGTTTGCAGACGTGGAAAAATCGATACGCTCGTTGCGCGGAAGCTTGTGTGCGCTGGAAGCTGACAGCAGCAAGGCGATGGCGGTACTGCATGATTTGGCAAATGCGGCGGGCTTGAAAGCATTTACGCTGCCGTCTGAACACAAAGCCCGCTACCATGCGGCTTTGTCGGCGGCATCGAATTTTTCGGTTACTTTGGCAGCTTTCGCCCAAAACCTTCTCGCACCGTTGAATTTGCCGGAGCAGCTTACCCGCGACTTAGTTTGCAGATTAATGCGGCAAAGTGTGGATAATCTTTCCGGCCTGCCCGCTACGGAGGCGCTTACCGGCCCGATTGTGCGTGGCGACGATTCTACTGTTTCAGCGCATTTGCACAGCATGGATAAGCAGGAGCAAGCTCTCTATCGTGCATTGGCTTCAGCCACGCTTGAGCTGGCTGCGGCGCGATTAGATGCACAAAGTGTGGTGAAGTTGGCAGCTTTATTAGGGAATCAACATCATGCCGATTAATCACCATCCCATCTGACAATGAAGCAAAGCTTAACGCGCCCATACTCTGTTCTAAAAACATTCATTCTATAAATCTTCTTTAGGATTCAGATTCACGACCTGCGTAATTTCCTGTCTGCATTACCAATCAACTGCCAATCTCAACCGCGCAACCCGCCCGATGTTCCTCCACAAAGATTTCCCTATGCTAGAATGAAAATGTCTTAATTATTTCATTACGTTAGGAATATTATGGTTGAACATCCTTCTGTCGGTACGCCTTTGTTTTACGGCGTATTTTTTGCGGCCGTATTTATTATGATTGCCATCGATATGATGTCACTCAGAAAAAGCGGTGCGCATAAAGTCAGCGTAAAAGAGGCGCTGGCGTGGTCTGCCGTGTGGGTAGCGGTGTCGTGCCTGTTTGCCGGCTGGCTGTATTTCGAGCTGGCCGGGAATCCCGTTTACGGTCATGCGGTGGCCAAGCAAAAAGTGTTGGAATACTTTACCGGCTATATTTTGGAAAAATCGTTGGCGGTAGATAATATTTTTGTGTTTTTAATGATTTTTTCTTACTTCAAAGTCCAACCCCAATACCAGCACCGCGTGCTTCTTTACGGCGTTTTCGGGGCGATTGTGCTGCGTATGATCATGATTTTTATCGGTGCGGTATTGGTCAGCAAGTTTGAAGCGGTGCTGTATCTTTTCGGTGCTTTTCTGTTATACACAGGCATTAAAATGATCAGATCGGGCGGAGAAGACGAGCATGAGGATTTGTCGCAAAACAAAATGCTCAATTGGATCAAAGGCCATATTCCGGTCAGCCATCAATTCGACGGCGAGAAGTTTTTTACGGTTGAAAACGGCAAGCGCATTGCCACGCCGATGCTGCTGGTGCTGATCATGATTGAGATGAGCGATGTGATTTTTGCGGTGGACAGTATCCCCGCCATTTTCGCCGTAACTACCGACCCCTTTATCGTACTGACTTCTAATATTTTCGCCATTCTCGGCTTGCGTGCCATGTATTTTCTGCTGGCCGACATTGCCGACCGCTTTGTTTTCCTGAAATTCGGTCTGGCGTTTGTATTAAGCTTTATCGGTATCAAAATGCTGATTATGTATTTTAACGTCCACATTCCCGTGGGCGTGTCGCTAGCGGTGGTGTTCGGCGCATTGGGAGTATCGATACTGATTTCTCTGATGTATAACCGCAGAAAAATGAATTAATTTGTTTTCCACCGTTTAATCAAAGCAAAAAAGGCAGATGTATCAAACATCTGCCTTTTTCTATGGCTTGCCGGTATGTTCTCAAGCTCTACCGCAACCGTTTACCTGTTTCCGCATCGATAATGTGACTAGGCGATTTCAAGTCACCGGTACGCCCGCCGACTACCCATACTTTGCGTCCAAACTGCCTGCGCACTTCGCGTTCACTTTTGCAGGGTCGGCCGCCCGAACGGTTGCATGATGTAGATACCAACGGGGTAGAAAGCATGGCGCAAAGCTGCCGTGCCGAATGGTGTGCCGGAACGCGCACGGCCAGCTTTTCCCGCCCTTTGCCGCGCAATAATATCGGTTGATTTCGGCAGGGCAACAGGAAAGTGGTTGGAGCGGGCCACTCGCATTCCAGCATAGCTATAACTTTTTCAGACGGCCTCTCCAATAAAGGCAAAAGCTGCGACACACTACTGCCGATAACAATCATACCTTTGTTTTGAGGGCGTTTTTTCACGCGAATCAGTTTTTTCAAAGCGGTGGAGCGTTGCGGCAGGCAGCCGATGCCGTAGCAGGATTCGGTAGGATAAGCTATCAACCCTCCGCGCTTCAAATGTGCACGCAGCCTTTTTTGTTCCGATGCGGAAAGTATGCGGGAATATTTCATCATGTTGGGATTATCCTCGAAGCCTTTGCAGGTAATAAGTATAAGGCCGTCTGAATTTTTCAGACGGCCTTTCAGTTTTTAAGCTGCCCATAATGGCCGTATCTGCATTGAGATTGGCATACAGAATGCAATGCCTTGGCTTATGTTCGGTGGCTACCAAGATTTAGCGTTTGATGGCTTTGTCGGCAATATCTTTGCGGTATTGCATGCCTTCAAAACAGATAGGGTCAAGTGCTTGGTATGCTTTGGTTTTGGCAGCCTTCACATCGGAACCCAAACCAACCACGCATAATACGCGACCACCATTGGTTACGATATTGCCTTTTCCATCTTCAGCCGTACCGGCATGAAATACTTTGCCGATTTGATTCGCAGCATCAAGGCCACTGATGACGTCGCCTTTTTTCGGCGTTTCGGGATAGTTTTCCGCAGCCAACACCACGCCGACTGCCGTTTGATCATTCCATTCCGCCACAGCGGTATCCAGTTTGCCGTCAATCGCTTGATCGACCAACGCAACCAAATCGCTGTTGAGGCGGCTCATAATCGGTTGGGTTTCAGGGTCGCCAAAGCGGCAGTTAAACTCAATGGTAAACGGCGCGCCGCTTTGGTCTATCATCAAGCCGGCATACAAAAACCCTGTAAATTCATAGCCTTCTGCTTTCATGCCGGCCACAGTAGGCAGGATAATTTCATTCATAGCGCGCCGGTAAACTTCCGGCGTAACAACCGGAGCCGGGCTGTATGCCCCCATGCCGCCGGTGTTGGGGCCTTGGTCATTGTCGAGCAAGCGTTTGTGGTCTTGACTGGTCGCCATCGGCAACACATTTTCGCCATCCACCATCACAATAAAGCTGGCTTCCTCGCCTTGCAGAAAATCTTCAATCACCACGCGGGCGCCGGCATTGCCCATTTTATTGCCCAGCAACATATTATCAATCGCGGCGTGTGCTTCGTCTTCGGTCATCGCCACGATAACGCCTTTGCCGGCAGCCAACCCGTCGGCTTTAATCACAATCGGGGCGCCTTTTTCCTGCACATATTGATGGGCTTTTTGAGCATCTTCAAAGGTTTGGTAACCGGCAGTAGGAATGCCGTATTTGGCCATAAAGGCTTTGGCAAAATCTTTGGAACTTTCCAGCTGTGCTGCATAGCGGGTAGGGCCGAAAATCCTCAAACCAGCAGCACGAAAATCATCTACGATGCCTGCGGCCAGCGGTGCTTCGGGGCCGACTAAGGTAAAAAAGATATTTTCCCGTTTGCAAAAATCAATCAAATCGGCATGGGCACTTAATGCCAAATTCTGCAATTTCGGTTCGGTAGCTGTACCGGCGTTGCCCGGAGCGACGAATACGGTTTCCACATTGGGGTTTTGTGCCAATTTCCACGCCAGCGCATGTTCGCGCCCGCCGCTACCGATAACGAGTAATTTCATGTTGTTTCCTTGATTAACACTTGTTTGCAGGCATAAATGAAGCTCGGAATTATAGCTGATTTTGATGCAGCCCGACAGCTTAAGATGGCGATAACATCTTCATTTTCTAAGATTTATGCTGCATTCTCCCGGCCTTGAATGCAGACAGAAAATAATTGAGGTTTAGTATCTCAATCCGGCATTTGGCTCATCAAATCAAGCCGCAATATTTTGCAGGCATTTAAGACATATCTTGCGCAAGCTCAGTTTGCACATCAATAGCCCGTGTATGCTGCCAAGCTGAAATACAAGCATCGTAATGAGCCAAAGGTATCCGAACCGCTAAACGGCAATCCAACTGCAAATCTTGAGCCACAACTTCCGCGTGATGCTGCTTGGCGATTCGGATGGCGTCATTCAAATGCGGATAATCACAGCGCAGCCACACTGTTTTTTCGATATTTTTTTCAACCACTTCTGCAACTTGCAATGCTTCCGCAGCCGCGGTTTTGTAGGCATGAATCAATCCCGGCACACCCAAAAGCGTGCCGCCGAAATAGCGCACCACTACGATCAACACATCGGTTAAGCCCGCCGAATCAATCTGCCCCAAAATCGGCCTTCCGGCACTGCCTGAAGGTTCGCCGTCATCGTTGGCACGAAATTGATTGCCGTCCGTTCCCAAACGGTAGGCATAGCACCAGTGTCGCGCCTTATGATGGGCTTCGCGCAAAGCTTCTACATGCGTTTTGATTTCTTCTGTGGTTCGCACAGGATAAGCAAAGGCGATGAAGCGGCTGCCTTTATCTTTAAACTCTGCTTGCGCCGGAGCGGCAATGGTTTGATAAGTGGAAACTTCGCTCATTTCAGACGGCCTCTACGGCTTCTTTAACGGCTGCTACCAAAGCATCCACATCCGCCTCCCGAGTATCAAAACTGCACATCAGCCGCACTGTTCCCTCGTTGTCCCAATCATAGAAAACGAACTGTTCGTGCAGTTTATCAGCTACACCTTGCGGCAAACGGGCAAATACGCCATTTGCTTCGGCAGGGCACAACAATTCTACTCCCTCGATCTGCGAGAGGCCGTCTGAAAGCCTCGCTGCCATTGCGTTGGCGTGCTGAGCAGAACGCAACCAAAGGCCGTCTGAAAGAAGGGCAATAAACTGGGCGGACAAAAAGCGCATTTTCGACGCAAGCTGCAAATTCAATTTGCGCAGATATTTGAGGCCGTCTGAAACTTTTTCAGGATTCAGCACAATCACACACTCGCCAAACATCAAGCCGTTTTTCGTACCGCCGAACGACACAATATCCACACCGGCATCCGTTGTGATTTCACGCAAAGACGCACCCAACGACGCAGCTGCATTAGACAACCGCGCACCATCCATGTGCAGCACCATGCCTTTTTCACGGCAATACTCACTAATCGCGCTGATTTCAGACGGCCTATATACCGTCCCAAGCTCGGTGCATTGCGTGATGCTCACCGCCAATGGCTGGGCGCGATGCTCAAATCCGTAACCATATGCCTCTCGGTCAATCCGTTCCGGCGCGAGCTTGCCGTCGGAAGTAGGAACCGTCCACAGCTTGAACCCACCCACAGCCTGCGGTGCCACACTTTCATCATGATGAACATGCGCCGTTTCCGCACATATCACCGATCCCCAACGGGGCAGACATGCCTGCAAAGCCAATACATTGGCTCCCGTACCGTTAAAAACCGGAAAAACCTGCGCGGTATCGCCGAAATGCTGCCGAATCAGCGTTTGCAGATGCTCGGTATAGGGATCATTGCCATAAGCCCCGACATGGCCTCCGTTTGCCGCAGACAATGCTTCCATAACCTCAGGAAGCACACCGGAATAATTGTCGGAAGCAAAGGAAATGTGATGAGGGTGATGCAACGATTTCATAGCAGGCTTTCAATGAGATAAGGCCGTATGAATTTATTCAAACGGCCTGTTTCACGTGAAACATTTAGTTTTTCAATGCGGCGGTTAATTGCGGCACAATCTCAAACAAATCGCCCACCAATCCATAATCTGCAATATTAAAAATGGGGGCATCGGGATCTTTGTTGATAGCAACAATCACTTTGCTGTCTTGCATACCGGCAATGTGCTGAATCGCTCCGGAAATGCCGACGGCAATATAAAGCTGGGGAGCCACTACGGTACCGGTTTGCCCAACTTGAAGGGCATTCGGTGCGTATTCAGCATCCACCGCAGCGCGTGATGCACCTATGGCACCGCCGAGAGCATCAGCCAGCGGGGTAATCAACGCATTGAATTGCTCCGCACTGCCCAAGGCCCGACCTCCGGACACAACCACTTTGGCTTGGGTCAACTCGGGGCGGTCGGATTGCGCCAGTTTACGGTTCACAAAACGGCTCAAATTTTGTGCAGGCACAGCTTCAATATTCACAACTTCGGCGTTGCCGCCTTTTTCTGCCGCATCAAAAGCCGTAGCCCTGAAAGTTAAAACCAATTTATCCGCATCGCTTTGAACGGTTTCAAAAGCGTTACCGGCATAAATAGGGCGAACAAAAGTTTTATTATCAACTACTTCTGTTAAATCCGAAACTTGAGGCACATCCAACAATGCGGCCACACGAGGCAAAAGGTTTTTGCCGAAAGCAGAAGCCGTTGCGCCAATGTGCTGGTAATTTTCAGCCAGTTTCACAACCAGCGGAGCAAGTTCTTCAGCCAAACCTTCTGCGTAATGGGCTGCCTCCACCGATAAAACCTTAGCCACTCCTTGAATTTGCTTGGCTTCTTCCACTACCGAAACAGCGCCTTGACCGGCCACCAAAAGATGCACGTCGCCGAGTTTAGAAGCAGCGGTAACTGCATGAAGGGTAACGGGATTTAATTGCTGATTGTTGTGTTCTGCAATAATTAAAATACTCATTTCACGTCTCCCCTCAGATAACTTTCGCTTCGTTTTTCAGTTTTTCAACCAGCTCGGCAACGCTGCCGACTTTGATACCGGCTTGCCGTTGTTTAGGCTCTGCCACTTTAACCACATTCAATCTCGGCTGAATATCGACATTTAAATCCGCAGGCGCAAGTTTTTCCAAAGGTTTTTTCTTTGCCGCCATGATATTAGGCAGTTTTACGAAACGCGGCTCATTCAAACGCAAATCTGTGCTAATCACAGCCGGAAGTTTTAAGGCAACGGTTTCTTCGCCGCCATCAATTTCACGGGTTACCAATACTTCGCCATCAGCCAACTCTACTTTGCATGCAAAAGTACCTTGGGGAGCATTCAATAAAGCGGCCAGCATTTGAGCGGTTTGGTTGGCATCATCATCAATGGCCTGTTTGCCCAGAAACAGCAGTTGCGGCGCTTCTTTTTCTGCAACTGCTTTCAATAATTTAGCCACGGCAAGCGGCTCGAGTTTGGCTTCGGTTTCAACGTGGATGGCGCGATCGGCACCCATAGCCAAAGCTGTGCGCAAGGTTTCTTCGCATTTTTTACCGCCCAAAGAAACAGCTACGATTTCGCTGATTTTTCCGGCTTCTTTCAAACGCACCGCTTCTTCAACGGCGATTTCGTCAAACGGATTCATCGACATCTTTACGTTGCCGATGTCCACATCAGAGCCGTCGGCTTTTACACGGACTTTTACGTTGTAATCCACCACTCTTTTTACAGCCACCAAAGCTTTCATGAATACTCCTTCATCAAGCCGGATTGTTCATACGGCAAGAAAATCAATAAACGGTTTTTATAAAAAATCTTACTTGAAGCTTTCTTATAAAAACGGCCTGAACCGATTTTCTTTATAAAGTTCTCGCAAACACTTTTTGAGCATAAGCAGCCGTTTTATAACGATTTTACGTCTGCCATTATACCCGACATCCCATTTAAGCGTTTAAATCTGCTTCGCCAACCAAGCAATCTTAAATCCCGTATCGGCAATATTTTTCAGACGGCCTCATCCTTACGCTGAACACAAACACGCAAAGCTTGATACACGTCTTCCACCGAAGGAATACGGCCGGCATTTCCTAGGTTAACCGCCCAATCGGAAGGTTGCACACCTGTTTTGACAGGGTCTGTATCCGTATAAATACCGACCACAGGTTTATCCAAAGCATTAGCCAAATGCAGCAACCCTGTATCTACGCCGATCACGCCCGCAGCGTGTTTCAACAGATAGGCAGCCTGAAGCAGATTCAGTTTATCGCACACTTTCGCAAAAGGCAGTTTTGCGGCAATGTGTTCTGCCCGCAGCTTCTCCGTTTCATTTCCCCACGGCAAGTAAACCGGAAAACCGTCATCATCGTGGAGCTTTTGCAGCAATGCTATCCAATGCTCAAGCGGCCATAATTTACTGTCGCGACTGGTTGCATGAAGGGCAACATAATATTGCGGCGCCAATTCTTCCAGCTTGCCTTCCGGCGGCACAACCAAACCGAAGCGCTGTTCAGACGGCATCGTATAGCCAAACGCTTGCGCAAACAAAACACGGTTTCGCCAAACCGCGTTTCGACCTTTAGGCACAGCATAGGTTTGGTTATACATCAAAGCCGCCCAGCGCTCACGGGCGCTGCCAAAATCCAAACCCTTAACAGGTGCATTAGCCACTTTGGCAAAAACCGCGCTCTTCATCAATCCTTGGCTATCCAACACAAAATCAAAGCGTTGTCGTTGAAGCTCATTTTTCAGACGGCCTATTTCTTGCCAAACAGAATATTGCGTCAGCTCTTTGCGCCATTGCCGCCAGCGCATTATGTGTACGTTTTTCACAAAAGGGTGCAAACGGGCAATATCGGCAAAGCTCGCCTCGCTCAGCCAATGCAATTCCACATCAGGAAGCATCCGTGATAAATCATCCACCGCAGGAAGCGTGTGGATCAAGTCGCCCATACTGGACAGCCTTACCAGCAAAACTTTCATCTCTCCACCCAACCTTTAAACAGATGTTTCACGTGAAACATGACACAATAAAATATAAGCTATTGTTTCTTAATATAATCTGAAATTGCATCTGCGTTTTCAAGCACGATCGCACCGGCATCCATCATTTCGTTCCACGCCGGTTCTACGGTTTCCGGCGCAATGCCGCGACACGCAGCGGCGTTAACCACAACCTGCCAGTTGCCGCCTTCGATTAACTGCAAAACCGTTGTTTTCACACAATAATCAGTGGCCAATCCGCCAACGATTACCATCGTCGTGCCTTTACTGTGCAGCCATTCCAGCAAGCCCGTACTCAGCTTTTGGCCGATATCATGAAAACATGCGCCATAAGGATGAAACTCAGGGTCCACGCCTTTCCATACGCAATAATCATAGTCTTTTGCAGCGGGCAGGCCGTCGAGCAATTCATAGCCTTTTGTGCCGACGATGGCGTGCGGCACCCAAGTCAAATCCGCTTCCGGCATTCCGGTCGGCTTCAGCATATCGGCCGCATCTCGCACAATCCATTTAGCAGACGGGCTGTGTGCGTCTTTAGTCATCACACGCAAATCCGCCAGTGCAGCTTGGGCATTCAATTCCGCCACAATCGTATCGCCTTCCACCACAGGCAACTCATCGGGGCACAACGGGGAAAACGTTTTTTGCGCGTCAACGTCTATCGACACAATCATAATTCATGCTCTCAATCCTTAAAGGCAGCCGTCATTATAACAAAGGCCGTCTGAAACCGATAACAGTGTTATCATAACTGCCTTTCAACGCCTTTCAGACGGCATCTATGCAATATACCATCACGCCCATCGCCACCGTCCGTTCCCCATACAAACAGAAATTCGGCGTAGCCCGCCAGCCCGGCTTAGTACCTGCCGCCACCGTCTGCATCGAATTAAACGACACATTTAATGCCGACAGCGTGCGCGGTTTGGAAGCATTTGATTATGTGTGGATAAGCTTTATTTTTCACGGCGTTTTGGAAGAAGGCTGGTCGCCGTTGGTACGCCCCCCGCGATTGGGCGGCAAACAAAAAATGGGCGTCTTTGCCACACGCAGCCCGCACCGCCCCAACCATCTCGGCCTGTCGCTCCTCAAATTGGAACGCATCGAAACCGGCAAACCCGTGCGCCTGTATTGTAGCGGTGCCGACTTGCTCGACAACACCCCCGTTATCGACATCAAACCCTACATTCCTTTCGTCGAAGCCAAGCCCGATGCTGCCGGCGGTTTCGCCAATGCCAAACCTGAAGAACTCAACGTCATCTGGCACGACGACTGCCAACATTCCCTGCTGACACCCACCGAGAAAAGCTTGATCAGCCAAAGCATCACCCAAGACCCGCGCCCCGCCTATCAAGACATTCCCGAACGCATTTATGTGATGCAAATTGCCCGATATGAAGTGAAATTTCAAATCCAAGGCGACCAAGCGGTTGTACTTGCCGTTCTGCCTATATAGTAAACAAAGGCCGTCTGAAATCAGTTTTCAGACGGCCTCTATTATTCAATACAATCGTAACTTTTATCTACAATTAACAGCATTAAAACGAAGATAACGGTTTAAACCGGTTTATCGATCAACGACCGCACTTCGTTTGCGCCGCTTTCAAAACCTCATCCAGTTTCTTCGCCGTTACCTCGCCCAATACCGCCTGTTTGTAGCCGCATTTCGGCGCTTCCACCACTGTAAAAGGCAGGCCGCCCACGGTATTGCCAAACTCCTTCATAAAGCCGCGGCTGTCTTTGCCGGTATAACGCCAAATCGGGTAGCTGACCGGCGTTTGCTTGAGGAACTTGCCGATATTGTCGCTGCTGTCCAGCGCAATGCCCACCATATCCACGCTGCCTTTTTTCTGTTTTTTGTACCAAGCCGACATTTCCGGCATTTCTTTGCGACAAGGCCCGCACCAAGTTGCCCACAAATTGATAATCCGCACCGGAGCTTTTAAAGAAGCCGTACTTTGCGGCGCCGTGTCGTTCCAACTCTGCAAATCAGCCGCAACCGCATGGCTGCCGATCATAGCAGCCATCGCCAGCAAAAACGCATATACCTTTTTCATTTCTGCACCTTATCAAAATTAAACCGCCATTATTTTATGCTTTTCAGACGGCCTCAGACACAAGACAAATTGTAAAGCTTGGTTTACAATCAGAAAACCAATGAAAATCCGAGGAACTGCCATGCAAGAAGCCGTTACACTTTACCATAACAACCGTTGCAGCAAATCGCGTGCCGCACTCGCCCTGTTACAAGTACGCGGTTTGAAAACCAAAGTGGTCAACTATCTCGACACGCCGCCTTCATTTGAAGAATTAAAAAGCATTTTCAAACAATTAGGCGCAGATTCACCCCGCAGCATGATGCGCGTGAAAGACGCCCTCTACCAAGAATTGAATTTAAACAATCCCGACTTAACCGACGACCAACTGCTCCAAGCCATCGCCGAACATCCCGCTTTGCTGGAGCGCCCCATCGCCGTTGTCGGCAACAAAGCAGCCGTAGGCCGCCCGCTTGAAAACATTGAAGCCCTATTGTAAACACCCTCCGGCCGCCAGGCAGAGGCATCCGGCAAGCAAGCCGAAAACCTTATGAGCATACCGATTTTCCGAAGCCGCAACGGCTTACGCTACCACCTGCTGCACGGCATCATGCTGAGCCTGCTGCTGGTGCTGTTTTCGTTTGCCTGCTGTATTTGGTCGGTTTACCACACCGGCAACCAAACCCTGCCCGCCGGCGTGCGCGCCGATGCCGCCGTTGTGCTCGGCGCGGCCGCATGGGACAAACGCCCCTCGCCGGTGTTCCAAGAGCGCATCAATCACGCCATCGCCCTGTATCAAAGCAAGCGCGTGGAAAAACTCGTGTTCACCGGCGGCACGCCCAAAAAAGGCTTCATGACCGAAGCGGAAGTCGGCCGCCGCTACGCTATCAAACAAGGCGTACCCGCTCACGACATCCTCTTTGAAAACACCTCGCGCAACACATACGACAACCTCTACAACATCGTTCCGCTGCTGCGCGACCACGGCATCCGCACCATCATCATCGTCAGCGACCCCTATCACACCGCCCGGGCAGCCGCCATTGCCAAAGACCTCGAACTAAACGCCGCCGTGTCCGGCACGCCCACCAGCCGCTACACCGCCTCGCAGAAAAAAACCAAATTTCTCTTTCAAGAAAGCTACGCCCTGTTTCTCTACTACGCAGAGCACTGGGGCAACAGCGTCTTACGCTTCTTCGGTTTGAGGTAAACGCCAAATATCAATAAAAGGCCGTCTGAAAAATCACTTTCAGACGGCCTCATACCATTTAAAGCGGGCAATAGAATCAGTTCCGCACTATATCTACTTACTGCCTTGTATCCAAGAATAAACTTATTTGCCACAGGCCAATTCAGAAAATTGAAACCGGCAAGCCAATAAACATGATTGAAGGCCGTCTGAAAATGTTCAGACGGCCTTCAATGCAACTTCATCATTTAATAACGCAATCACGAAATACGTTCGATTTTCGCGCCCACTTTGCCGAGTTTGGTTTCGATATGCTCGTAACCGCGGTCGAGGTGGTAGATGCGCTCAACGATGGTTTCGCCGTCGGCCACCAAGCCCGCCATCACCAAGCTGGCGGAAGCGCGCAGGTCGGTGGCCATCACGGTGGCGCCGGACAATCTTTCCACGCCTTTCACAATCGCGGTATTGCCTTCGGCGGTGATGTTCGCGCCCATACGGTTCAACTCGGGCACGTGCATGAAGCGGTTTTCAAAAATGGTTTCCACCACTTTGCCGGTGCCTTCGGCGATGGCATTCATCACCATAAACTGTGCCTGCATGTCGGTGGGGAAACCCGGGTGCGGCATGGTGCGGATATCGACGGCTTTGGGGCGTTGCTGCATGTCGATGGAAATCCAGTCGTCGCCCGCTTCGATAACGGCACCGGCTTCCACCAGTTTATCCAGCACCACTTCCATGGTTTTCGGTGCGGCGTTGCGCAACACCACTTTGCCGCCGGTCATGGCGACGGCGCATAGGAAAGTGCCTGCTTCAATGCGGTCGGGCACGACGCTGTGCTCGCAACCGTACAATTCTTTCACGCCTTCGACGGTCATGGTCGGCGTGCCGATACCGCTGATTTTCGCACCCATTTTAACCAAGCATTCGGCCAAATCCACCACTTCGGGCTCGATGGCGCAGTTTTCCAAAATGGTGGTGCCTTCGGCCAAAGTGGCGGCCATCAGCAGGTTTTCAGTGCCGCCCACGGTAATTACATCCATCACCACGCGCGCGCCTTTCAGACGGCCTTTGGCTTTTACGTAGCCGTGTTCGATGGTGATTTCCGCGCCCATCGCTTCCAAGCCTTTCAAGTGTTGGTCAACGGGGCGCGAACCGATGGCGCAGCCGCCGGGCAAACTCACTTGGGCTTCGCCGAAGCGCGCCAGCGTGGGGCCGAGCACCAGAATCGAAGCGCGCATGGTTTTGACCAATTCATACGGGGCGACGGTGTTGTTGACCGTGCCGCCGTTGATTTCAAATTCGTGCACATTGTCGGTCAGCACGCGTGCACCCATGCCTTGCAGCAGTTTTTGGGTGGTTTTCACGTCGCGCAGCATGGGTACGTTTTTCAGGCGCAAAGTGCCTGCGGTGAGCAAGCCTGCGCACATCAGCGGCAGGGCGGCGTTTTTGGCGCCGGATACGGTGATTTCGCCGTTTAACGGGCCGTTGGCGGAGATTTTGAGTTTATCCACAGTGGTTCTTTCGGTAATTCAACACCGGCACATGCAATTTGCAAACCAAGGCCGATGCGGTCAGTGTTTCAAATCAATTAAAAATAAACGTGCAATTATAAAGTATTCCGGCTGATTCAAATACGGCTCGGTAACATTTGACAGGCAGGTTTTTGGTAAAAATACGCTTGGATAAAGAAAAAGATTGCTGGCTCTCTCTTACTATTTAGGCAAAGTAATTTGTCATGTCACGGCAATAACCTTACATTCCTAAGAGTGGAGCCTAAACGAAAATCAATAGGCATCGATTGACTATTAAACACGACCTAAAGTGATAGCCCAATTAACTTCCGATATCCAAAAAAAGAAATTAATCTTATATATAATTTTTGATTATCTAAAAGCGTGATGATTAAACTTTTCTTATTTTTCCACTTTAAAGAATCCATATCTGCCATAGAATAATATGGTCTAACAAATGATGTTTGGTCTATTAACTTGCCAGAAAAATTGAATAATAAAACATAATATCCTGCTTCAAAAGGACAAAGCATGAAATCTCTTACAATTAATAAATATCCTATTTCATTAAGATAAAACTCTTTTTCTATTTCACTATATTCATTTTTATTCAATAAGATATATTGATTCTTATCTGTAAAATACATATTAAAAGATTCATCAGTATGACTATATTCAATCCTAAATTGATGAGACTCTTGATAATCATTCATTATCAATTCCTGCACTCTTCTCAAAATCATTTATTTTCAGTTTACAAAATATAAAATTTTTACTTTTAAAAGGGAATAGCAACATTAGAAACAGAGAAATATATAATATCAACCATAATGAAAACGCAAGATTATTTCCTTTATATACGGTTGAGAAAGCGATATCAATGAAACTTGCCGTTTCCATAAACATCAGGATGCAAAAAGAAATAATCATGCTGAAGAGCATGAATAAAATACTTAATTTTCTGTTTACAAGGAAAAATATGGATGAAATAGAATTAGCTACAAGTAAAAATACAGATGCTATTATGATTAAAACATGATCACTCTCTCCTGATCCTTGCAGGTCTGATATTTTGTACAAATCACTATTTTCCAAATATGAATGTATGTATAATCCGCCCGAATCGTTTATAAATAAACTTAATATCGCTAAAATCAAGCTCATTAAAATGATTGAACATAAATAAAACATTAAATTATTTTTCATTTCGCCGAATTTCTTTATTTCAAAGCATTGGCAGATGTAGTTGATGAAGAAGGCTATATCCACCCATTTTATAACGAAAGCATATCAATAAGTAACTTTTCAGCCGATTGTTCAGCATTTTAGTAACAGATAAGGCCGTCTGAAACACCAGCATTTCAGACGGCCTTTATGTTTTTACCGTACAACTTTTAAAATTATGTCGTAAGCGATTATTGTATTTTTATCATTTAATCATATACTGTTTGTCCGGTTTCAAAAGCCTGATGAAGCTTTGCCTCCGGAAGATGTATTTTTTGCTCTCCTTTTTCTAAATAAGCATCAGTCAACTTCAATCTGCCGTTAAATTTCAATTTTAGTACACCAAAGTCATGTGACGCAGGTACCTGCTCATTATTCGTTCGAGTACGACCAGGAAACTGGGTTTGGAATATGCGGTAGAGTTTATTGAGACTTTTATCATCGTATGTGTTCAGATATTGACCATCTTGCCATGCAGGTATATCAATCATGTTTAGCTTTATCGACCAACGTTTACCAGTTTCTTTTTCAATGACCCAAAACCAAATGGCGGTAGGTATAGCTTTAAGTGTGTTTTTAGCCTCTACCACCGCATCTTTGCCAATTACCGGTCCTTTTTCTGTATTAGCAAACTCTACATAATACTCTCCGTTCCATTCGCCACCATCAACTTCGATATCTAAATACCAAGGGTATTTAACCTGCATCTGCTTATACCATTCAGCGGAAATCTTTTTGTGACCAACCATATAGGTATAGTAAAAATTAGAGAAATCACTCATGGTACGATTGAGGTATTCTTTTCGGTTTTTCGGATCCAAATCGTATCGCAAACTGCTTTCCCAATGGCTGTTACCACTCTGTTTAGCCTCTTCAATTGTAGGAAATACCTGTTCAGCCTGCCAAGAAACCAACTCTTTACGGGCACTAGCAGTAAAAGCATTCAGCGTTACCCAACCGTCAGGAGCAATAGCTATTTCGAGAGTGTCATAAACAGCCCGATCAGCAGTTGTTTCACCGGGTATAGTAAGATGAAAAAATTCCTTAGTCATCAGTTCCTTAATCTGTTCCGTTGGCAGCGGCTCATCCAACTGATAAAATTTATTTTCAAATTGGCTATAATATGTAAGCCCCAATCGCTGTGGCAGTAACCCAAAGCGAGGATTACCTCCCATCGGTATATCACCACGCCCCCAAGCTCCACCGCCACCATCTATACTACGTACAATCGTGCCATCGTTTCGATAAAAATCCGTGCTGTATTTCGAAGTCGCGTAAATAGCATCTGCACCCAAACCTAAACTCTTATCTGGCTGATAGACAAACGTTGCATCAGCCATTCTTACTCCCCATGAGAATCCATTCATTTTTCTTACCTCATCAACACCCCAATACATAATGCCTATTAATAAATAAATTATCGCCACGCTGCTTAACAGCCAATTTTTTAATGCGCCTCTAAACTTCATAAATGCTAACCCTGATGTGTTTTGCGATAGGGTAGGCCATCTTTGAGCCGCAATTCATAGCCTGTTTCGTTTTTAGCTGACCAATGGATAAATCTATTACGAAATGCTTTAGCATAACTCTCTGGCAACGCCATATTAATCGATTGCCCCCAACCATTAGTAGCAGCACGCATAATTTTTGCCGGCGTAGTATTTAATAAACTCTGAATTTCCTTGTGAGGACTTTGTTCAATCTTTTCAGCTTTATCTTTATCGAACTGTACATTGACAGCGTATTTTTCCGCCATCAATCTCATAGCTTTAAAGGGAACTTTGTGGTAATGATTGGATACGTTGCTGCGGGATACATACAAGGTAGCGGGAGTATAGAAATTTTTCCCATGTTCGTCTTTAATCGAGACCTGTGCTTTATAAGACGTCTGCTCATCTGTATAAAACCCCTGTTTAACAAACCATCTTTTCAAAAGGCTTGCAGCATCTCCAGAAGCCATGAAAGATTCTTTACTGTTATTTGGATAGCTACCTCCAATATCAGCATGAGCACCGTTGAGGGCAACTTCAAAGCCGAAGCCCTGCTTAACTGCACTTCTTATAGTGGTAAGCGAAAAATATTTGCGGTATTCATCAAGCGCCGTAATGTGAAACACTTTATCAGCATAACCACGGGAAAAATTCAGATGTAGTTCGCTAACATCTTCAAATAAATCTCGCTCGCGCTCAATCACTTTATATTCAGGAAGCATCATACCAGGATGATAAGACGATACCGTATCAAACAACCCAACAAAGCCCACAGTAATATTGGCACTCTTCAGATTCCAGCCTTTAAAACGCTGAGGCTGGCTTTTAACCAAATGGATGAAATAGCGAGCAGCAGCAGCTCCCCGGCTGAAACCAAACACATTGAGCCTAATAATAGCAGGGATAATGGTTCCATGATCACCACGAACCTGTATTTGAATCTTTTCAAATGATTGCTCAACTCTCTGCTTAATACCAGTGCTTCCACTCCCCATAGCAAAGCCTTTGGTTGAATCAGTGTAGAACTTTCTTCTCTGCTCTTTACTCGCCTGTTGTGACTGGACCGCGGCCTGTATTCTTTTACGATTCTCCTCATTAATGTCGTTTGCCCCCGTGCCTATGCCTTCAATATAGACCCAACTAGTTCGAGGAATCCTTCGAGCTCTACTGTTAAACAAGTGAGCAACATTAGAATAATCATTAAAATAACTCTCGTAGTCATCCTTATCTTTGTTCGCATATTTAGTAGTGTTTTTTCTACGATCTTCAATGTTATAGAGGTTATTTTTAGTGCCATCAAAAAACACATTAACCGTAAGAGTGCTGCCCTGGACTTGGACTTGCGAAAGATTCCGCCCGTTACTGCTGGCATGACCCTGAACAGTTTGTCTCTGTTGAGAGGATTTTCCCTCTGTTTCAAATCCCATGTTTACTCCTTTCTAACCTAACCAATATTGGTATTTTGGGATAATCTCATTCAGCAGACGGTAGATGATTATGCCATTAAAAATTAAAAAAACTGCAACACTCCATTTGAAATAAATTTTATCGTTCATTTTAACAATCAAATAGCTGTTAATTATTAAAAAGGCAACATATTTACCAAATGAATCCCACATTGCTCCAACCATCAACCACGACATGACTTACCCTTTCGGCCTATCTACTTATCAGCATGATCTTCGTTTGTATCTGCTTCGAAAAGCATATCTTCAATATTACTTCCAGTATAAACCCGGATAGCTTCACCCCTACTATTGGTAAATCCTCTATAAATTTCACCACTTGTCGTGGTAATTTTATAAGCAAAATTTGGAATAGGCTTACCTAATTCATCAACAAGCACAAACATTTCATCATTACCTGGGTTGGGCATTTCTGTTGGGTAATCCATTGAGTGGTTTCCAGTAACGTTAAATGGTGCTCTAAATCGTATTAAATTAGGACATCCTATTTCTACATTACCATCTTTAATCTTTATATATCCCCCCCCACTAGTAAGCAGGATTTCTTTTTTAGCTGCAATAATTACTTTTTCTTCACTACTAGTTACTACAGCATCTTTCAAAGCATTCAACTGAAGTTCATCGTTTTGAGCCTGTATAGCAACCTTACCTCGATTAGCTTGGAATCTGGCACCACTATTTTGAGCAAAAAGATTGACACTTTCAGCAGCGTGAACAGTAAAGTTTTTACCAGCACTAATATTAGTGTCCCGGCCACTGATATGGTGAATATGTTTATTGGCTGTATGGAGTTGGCTTTGTTTTGTTACTGATGCAATCCCATTCGGAGCAGACTGAATAATACCCGCTTGCTTGAGTTCTTTTAAGCTGTTTTCTAATTGCTCTATCTGGGCTTTTGTTTCAGCTAGCTCACTTTTAGCTGACTGAGCAGCTTTATTCAAGCCTTGTGCAAGCCCCATCATTTCTTCTAATATGGCGTAAGCTACATCCATATCCAACACCTGTCCCGCCGCCTGATTTTGGGCATCGGCACTGATGAACAAACCTTTCCCCGCCCGCAATGCACCCCAACTGTCGGTACGCAGCTCAAAGCCTTCGCCGTTGTCGCCGCGTTTCTGTCTTTGGCTGTCGACGATATGGCCGAGGTTGAGTTGGGTCTTGCCGTATTCGGTCGCCAGTTTGATGTGTTCCTGCCCCTGTTTGTCTTCCATGCGCAGCTTATTATTCGCCCAAGTGCGGATGACGTTACGGGTGTTCCAATCGGCAGGCACGTGGTCGGGGTGGGAACTGTCGTGCATCACTCCGCTGATGTAGGGCCTGTCGGGATTGCCCTGTACGAACGACAGCATTACTTCGGTGCCTTCGTGCAGCGGGAAGTGTTGGCCGTAGTCGGGGCCGGCATAGGGCTTGGCTAAGCGGATGGGACGGCTTTCTCCGCCCGGACTCCATTCATCAAGGTCGAACGGCAGTTTGACGCGGTAACGGCCCATATTGTCGATATAGGCGTAGGTGTAGTTGCCGGGGCTGGTGACTCTGGCGGGAAGGCTGCCTTGGATCTTCGGCAACGGGGTGATGCGTTCGGGGCGGAAGATGCTGTCGGCGGGAATGGCGGTGAAAGTATGGCTGTATGCTTGGTCGCGGCTGCCGCTGTGGGTGAGCGATACCGCCAACCAGCCGTTGGGTGCTTCGCTGAAGCTCGGGGCCGTCTGAAACACCAGACCGGGGCGAAGCGCGGTGATGTTGCCGCTGCCGGAAGCGACGATACGGCGGCTGTGGTCGAGCTGTTGCAGTAAGGCCGTCTGAAGTTGGGCTTCTTCGGGTGTTTTTTGATGCAAACCCCAATGGCTGTCGCTGCCGAGTAAGACGCTGCTGTCGGTTTCCGTACCCTTCGCCGTTACTGCGGACGATAAGTCGGTATCGGCATCGCGGTAGTTGTAGTCGCCGACGCGGATGGATTCGAGAATGGGATTGTGCTTCACCTGTAAGGCAAACACCGCTTCCTCGCCAACGCTCTCCAACCCGCCGTGGGGGCGGTAGGGATAGGGGGAAGTGTGGCTGCGAAAATAATGGGCGGCATCGTCACCGAATACCGCCACATCGCCATATTGGGCATTCTGCTCGAAGGCATACCAAATCCCTTCTTCTTCGCACAGCCGGTTGAGAAAGGCAAAGTCGGATTCCTGATACTGGGTCACATACTCGCGTACACCGTATTCGCGTGAGGTATTGAAACGGAAATCGACGCCGGAGAAGCCGTGGTGTTTCAACAGCGACGAAATAATGTCGGGCACGTTTTGGTTTTGAAACAGACGCGAAGTGCGGTGGTGCTTCAATGCGGCGATGCGGGGTTCCAATACCATGCGGTAACGGGTCTCGTCCGCCGATACCGACAACTTCTCACAGGATGTGATGATGCCGCTCCATTCCTTCAACGCTTGGGGCGCGATCATTCCTTCAATCAACCCCAACGCATCAGAGCTTACCGGCGTCACCGTAAACTTGGCCGCTTGGTTGATGTAGGACGACAGCGGCAAATCGGCATCGGCGGAAGTGAGTTCGATGTCGAGACGGTAGGCTGTATTCAATGCTTCGGCGGCGGTGAAGGAGACGACGGAGAGGGAGGGGCTGAAACGGGAGAAGCTGAGGTGGTAGGATTGGGTCTGCATGAAAATCCTTTCTTGATATTTCCATGCATATTAATTATTACCACATAAAATGTATAGTCTTTTCAAATAAAAGGCCGTCTGAAACAACAAACGTTTCAGACGGCCTTAATCAGTTTATGCGGAAGCGCAACAATGATTATTTCTGCTTCGGCCTAAACGCCTTGCATACGGCCTCGTCGGTTTCGATAAAAGCACCGCCGATCAGGTCTATGCAGTAGGGAATGGCGCTGAATAAACCGTGTACTTTGATGTTGCCTTCTTCATCGCGTACGCCGCCGAGGGTTTCGGCGATGGCTTTGGGGCGGCCGGGGAGGTTGACGATCAGGCATTTGCCGCGGATGCCGGCGGTTTGGCGGGAAAGGATGGCGGTAGGCACATAGTAGAGGCTGATTTGGCGCATCTGTTCGCCGAATCCGGGCATTTCTTTGTCGATGACGGCCAATGTGGCTTCGGGCGTGATGTCGCGCGGGGCGGGGCCGGTGCCGCCGGTGGTAAAGATGATGTCGCAGCCGTCGGTATCGGCCATGCGGCACAGCGCGGCTTCGATGGCGGTTTGGTCGTCGGCAACCAATGCTTCGGCAAAGTTAATCGGGTTGTTGATGGCGGCCTGCAACCATGTTTTGAGTGCGGGGATGCCTTCGTCTTGATATACGCCGCTGCTGGCTCGGTCGCTGGCAGACAGCAAGCCGATTCTGACGGTGTCGAGTGTATGGTTCATTTTGTGAAAGCTCCTTTTCAGACGGCCTGCGGGGGTTTATGTAACCCAACGTGCCTGGATATTTGTGCCTTACAAATCCACCAAAAGGCGGCGGATTTTTTCGATGGCGCTGCGGTTTTCTACACTGCATGAGTCGGTGCTGCCGCCGTTGCCGGTAAAGCAGCCGATGCCGGTAACGCCGCAGAGGTGTACATACGGCAAGCCGAGTTCGCGGGCCAATACGGCTTCGGGCATGCCGGTCATGCCGATGATGTCGGCGCCGTCTTCGCGGTAGCGGCGCACTTCGGCGCGTGTGGGCAGGCGCGGACCTTGGATGCAGGCGTAAACGGCTTTGTCGTACACCGGCGTACCGTGGCCGGCGGCGTGCTCCAATACGGCTTGGCGCAGTGCGTTGTCGTAGGGGAACGAGAAATCTATGTGCACGACCGCTTGAGATTGTCCTTCAAAAAAGGTGCTGCTGCGGTTGAAGGTGTAGTCGATCAAATCGTCGGGCACCACGAGCGAACCCGGCTCGAAGTCTTCGCTCAAGGCGGCAACGGAAGCGACGGAAATAATGCTGTCCGCACCGACGGAATGCAGCGCCCAAATATTGGCGCGGTAGTTGATTTCATGCGGGGCGAGCGAATGGCTTAAGCCGTGGCGGGCGAGGAACACGATGTCGCTGCCGCCCAGTTTGCCAAACAGCAAAGGGCTGCTGGTCAGGCCGTAGGGCGTGCGCACGATGCGGCGGTGGTTGATGTGGAGTTCGGGCAGGCGGGTCAGGCCGCTGCCGCCGATAACGGCTATCATGGCGGAATCCGTAGGTAGAAATGAAAGGGCTTTATTGTAAGGGATTAGCCTGCCGATGTGTGTGTTCGCGCCGATATATCGCCAATAAACTTGCGGTTGGTGCTACAAGCAATAAGGTCGAGACCTTTACCCCCCCATCTGCGGCGCATTTCTGCGTTGTGCGCTGCCCGCTCGTTTGCCTATCTATATGCAAATAATGAGGCCGTCTGAATTTTTTCAGACGGCCTCAAAACGATGCTGCACCGTTTAAGCACGGGAATGCGTTCTCTTATGAAGCTGATACACCGCCAAGCCCAGCACCAAGCCCCAAAATGCACTGCCGATGCCGAAAAGCGTCATCCCCGAAGCGGAAGCCAACAGCGTAACCAACGCCGCCTCACGGGCAGTATCGTCTTGCCATGCGCCACTGAGATTGGCTTGCAGCGTACTGAAAATCGCAATGCCCGCCAGCGCCGCCAGCAATTCGGGCGGTAACACGTTGAACAGCGCTACCGTCATCCCGCCCGCCGCCGCAATCAGCAGATAAAGCACGCCCAACAGCACGGTAGACAAATAACGCTTGTCGGGATTTTTATCGACATCGCTGCCCATACAGATGGCGGAGCTGATGGCCGCAAGATTGATCATAAACGCGCCCAAAGGTGCGGTGAACACCGTGGCCGCAGCGCTGCTTTCCACCAACGGGCGGGCAGGCGTTTGGTATCCGTAAGCACGCAGCACCGCCATGCCCGGCACGTTTTGCGTGGCCAGCGAAGCGATAAACAGCGGCACGCTCACGCTGATAATGTGCCCCACATGCCAGCCCGGCCACACCCATTCAAGCACCGGGTTTTGCCACACCAGTTTGTCGGTAGCAAGCAACCCCGCCCAAGCCGCATAGCCGAAACCGGTAACCAACATCAGCAAAATACTGTAACGCGGCAAGCGGATTTTGCTCAAAAAATACACCGCCAACATCATCAACACCAGCACGGTTTGATGCTCCATCGCCCCAAACACCTTGCTGCCGAAATTAATCAAAATCCCCGCCAGCATCGCTGCCACCAGCGAGGCCGGAATCATTCTGACCAAACGGTCAAACCAGCCCGTAGCCGACACCATCCACATCGCCGCCGCCGCCGCGATAAAACCGGCCACCGCATCCTGCATCGGAATCCCCGACATACCGGCCAACACCGCCGCACCCGGCGTACACCACGCAATCATCACCGGCGCTTTATAACGGATACTCAAAACAATAGTGAGTATGCCGCACATCAAGCTCAAAGAAGTGAACCACGAAATAATCTGATTCTGCGACGCACCAAAAGCCAACGCCGCCTGATAAATAATCACCGCAGCGCTGCCGTAAGAAACCAGCAATGCCGCCAGCGCGGCGGAAAGGTGGGCGGCAGTAAAATCAGAAAAACGGGGCATGATGTGTCGGGTGTGATGGTTAACGGAAAGGGCTATAACATTAACATAAGCCGCTGCCTTTGCCCAATAGCGGGCAGGGGAAACGATGTTAGCGAGGCTCGGTGAGTTTGCTTTCAGACGGCCTCAAAAGGTTTTGCCCGACATAAGTATTCTCTCTATGGTTGCTAACCCGCAATAAAACATCCCAACCCGACCAAGCTGCTTGAAAGGCCGTCTGAAATCCCAATCTAGGCTTACCAAGTTAGCGGAAAAAAGTTTATTGTGTCCTAAAGCCCGAATTCATTTTCAGACGGCCTCCCAGCCGGAGCAAACGCAGGGCATCGCCACTCGCGCGCGGGGTCGGCACAAGGCAACCGTTTGAACGGGTTGCCGGAACAGGCCGTCTGAAAAACAGCCGTCTTCTCCGATACCCGTCTTTACCCGTCGCCCCGCCCATGCGTGCAGACGGCTCTCCGCTCTAATCAATTGTCAAACAAGGAATTTTGATGCAAACCATGCAAGCCATGACCATCAGCCGTTACGGCAAAACACCGCTCCAAACGAGTACCGTACCCATGCCCGAAATCGGCGACCATGATGTTTTGGTGGCCATCCATGCCGCCAGCGTGAACCCGATTGATTTCAAAATCCGCGACGGCAAAGTCAAAATCCTGCTGCATTACGATATGCCGCTGATTTTAGGCAACGATTTTGCCGGAACGGTGGTGAAAACAGGTAAAGCCGTGCAACGCTTCAAAACAGGCGATGCCGTTTACGGCCGCCCCGCCAAATCGCGCATCGGCACCTTTGCCGAATACATCGCCGTGCATGAAGACGATATTGCCGCCAAACCGGCCAATTTAAGCTTTGCCGAAGCCGCCTCGATTCCCTTGGTGGGTCTGACCGCCTACCAAGCGTTTTACGAAGCCCTGCGCCTGAAAGCGGGCGACAAAATCCTGATTCACGCCGGCGCGGGCGGTTTGGGTACGTTTGCCATCCAGCTGGCCAAACACATCGGCGCCTATGTCGCCACCACCGCCGGCCCCGCCGGACATGATCTGGTGGCGCGTTTGGGTGCAGACCACATCATCAACTACCGCGAAGAAAACTTCGCCGAGGTGCTGCACGCTTACGATGCGGTGTTGGACACTTTGGGCGGCGACGCGCTCAAACAGTCTTTCCGCATCCTCAAACCGGGCGGACACATCGTTTCCGTTTCCGCCCTGCCCACCGCCCGTTTTGCCTGCGAATGGCGGCTGCCGACATGGAAACAATGGCTGTTTGCCGCCGCCACCCTGCCGTTGCAGCGTTTGGAAAAAAGCCACCGTGTCCGCTACGATTTTCTGTTTATGCGCGCCAGCGGAAAGCAATTGGCGGAAATTACCCGGCTGATTGAAGCGGGCGCAATCGTGCCCGTGATCGACCGCGTCTTCCCTTTTGCCGAAACCCAAGCCGCATTGGATTATGCCGAAAGCGGACGGGCAAAAGGCAAAATCGTGGTACAGCTGGTGCCCGAACAGGCCGTCTGAAAAACCATGCCTGTTTGAACATTGTTATGCGTAGGGCGGGCATCCGTGCCCGCCATTCGGTTTTGCCTGTTCGAATAGCGCGGCGGGCACGGATGCCCGCCCTACGGCTGTTGGTTTCAGATGGCCTCAAACAGTTTTGTGTGTGGCTTACATGCGGTAAAAAATAAGGCCGATACCTTTGCAAAACCCCCATCTGCAGCGCATTTCTGCGTTGCGCGCTGCTCGCTCGCTTGCCTATCTTCATGATATGTCTGCGCTTGTTGCGCTGCTACGCCTTGAACTGCATCCGCATCTGGAGGTTTTGCAAAGGTCTTAGGCCGTCTGAAATGTTCAGACGGCCTTCAACCCTTCATCATCCTGCCTCACTTACCGATACAGAATCTCGAAAAAATCACGCCCAACAAATCATCCGCCGTAAATTCTCCGGTGATTTCGTTGCAGGCGGTTTGGGCCAGCCGCAGATGTTCGGCCAGCAGCTCGATTTGGTTGTTGCCGCACAGGGCGGCGTTTTCCAATTCGGCTTCGGCGGCAGAGAGCGCGGTGAGGTGGCGGCTGCGGGCGAGGAACAGGCTTTCGCTTTCGCCTTGCCAGCCGATTTCCTGCAACAGGGCTTGTTTCAATAAATCCAAGCCTTCGCCGGTTTTGGCGGAAAGTTTGATTAAGGTATCGGCACCGCTTTGCGTATCGAGGCCGTCTGAAAACGAACTTTGTGAGTTTCGCCCAAACATACCTACCGATTCGCCGGTGAGGTCGGTTTTGTTGTGGATTTCAATACGCTTGAGGGTGTCGGGCAGGCTGTCGAGAATGGTTTGAGTTTTGGCGTTGATGCCTTCGCGCGGGTCAATCAGAATCAGCGCGACATCGGCCTCTTTTACGGCTTTTTGGCTGCGTTCGATGCCGATTTTTTCCACCACGTCATCGGTTTCGCGCAGGCCGGCGGTGTCAATGATGTGAACGGGCACGCCGTCGAGGGTGATTTGTTCGCGCACGGTGTCGCGGGTGGTGCCTGCGATGTCGGTTACGATGGCGATGTCGTCGCCTGCCAGGGCGTTGAGCAGGCTGGATTTGCCGACGTTGGGCGCGCCCACCAGCACCACGTTCATGCCTTCGCGCAAAATCGCGCCTTGTTCGGCGCTGGCCAACACGGTTTTCAGACGGCCTTGCAGCTCCGCCAGCTTGCCGCGTGCATCGGCGGCTTCGAGAAAATCAATGTCTTCTTCGGGAAAATCGAGCGTGGCTTCCACCAGCATCCGCAGGGTGATCAATTCGTCCACCAGCGCGTGAATGTGCTGCGAAAACGCGCCTTTGAGCGAGCGCACGGCCATGCGGGCAGCGGAACGGCTGGAAGCGTCGATTAAGTCGGCCACGCTTTCGGCCTGCGCCAAATCGAGTTTGTTGTTGAGAAAAGCGCGTTTGGTAAACTCGCCCGGTTCGGCCATGCGCGCGCCCAGTTGCAGGCAGCGTTGCAGCAGCATATCCATCACCACCGGCCCGCCGTGGCCTTGCAGTTCGATCACGTCTTCGCCGGTGAAGCTGGCGGGCGCGGCAAAATAGAGCAGCAGGCCGTTGTCTATGGGTTGGCCGTCTGAATCCAAAAAGTCGGTGTAAAGGGCAACGCGCGGCTTGGGCGTTTTGCCGCCGCTGATTTGTTGTGCCAACGGCAACAGGTTTTTACCGGAAATGCGGACAACGCCGACACCGCCGCGCCCGGGGGCGGTGGCAATGGCGGCTATGGTGGGGCTGGGTGCAGACATGGGTTTATCTCGGAAATATCGGGAAATATATGGGGCGATTATAGCAAAAGGCCGTCTGAAAAGATGTTTCAGACGGCCTTTTGCCTTATCGCTTATAATGCTGGCTTTACACAAAGCAATACCTGTACCAAGCCCCAAAACGCACCGCCTAACGCCGAACAAAGCAGAAGAGGGCGGTTGGATACAGATTCCCAACCACAACGACAAAGACAAAAAGGAACCCGCCATGACCTTACCCGCCTGCCCGCAATGCGGCTCAGAATTGACTTACCACGACGGCGTGCAGTTCGTTTGCCCCGAATGCGCCCATGAATGGCAGGAAGGCGAAGCCGCTGCCGAAGAAGCACCGGTGGTGAAAGACGCCAACGGCACGCCGCTGACCGACGGCGATACCGTCGTGCTGATTAAAGATTTGAAAGTCAAAGGCAGCTCGATGGTGATTAAGCAAGGCACCAAAGTGAAAGGCATCCGCCTGCAGGAAGGCGACCACGACATCGCCTGCAAAATCGACGGCAGCGCCATGAACCTGAAATCGGAATTCGTGAAAAAAGCCTAAGCGGATTCGGGCATCGGCACCGACGTTTCTTTGCAAAACAATGTGCTAGAATGCGCGCAGCTGTTTGTAGCGAAGTTTGCGAGGCTCGTTTTCAGACGGCCTCTTGCCATCTTTACCAGAGGCCGTCTGAAAACAAGCGATACGGATTTCGCCAAAGCGAAGCTGGTGAACTTCGCCAAAATGAACCAAAGCGCCCGCAAAACTGTCTGCACGGTTTACAGCCGATAAACTTGATTTTGGATGCAAGGCACAGCAAGGCCGCAGCAAAAACCAGTTTATCGCCTCATACCGCTTGATTTTTATTAAATACAGGCCGCCCGCCGGCCGCCTGCCACACCATCGAATTTATGAACCGTTCAAATATCTACCGTCTCGCCCTGCTGGGCATTACCGCCGCCGTATTGGCCGCCTGCGGAACCAAAAAATCGCCGTCTATTACCAAACAGCCGCCGCGCACCGTGCCGCCCGTTGCAACGCCGGGCGAACCGATGCCCACCGGCACGCCGTCTCCGCAAGGCTACACGCACACGCCCGGCGGCGGCGCCAGCTACACGGTCGTTCCCCACAACGCCATGCCGCAATGGAACGAACAGAATTTCTCCGAAAGCCTGCGCTCGTTCCGTCTCGGCTGCGGTAAGCTGCAAGCCCATCCGAACTGGCAAAACGTGTGCCGTCAGGCCGCCCAAACGCCTTATCAAAACGCCGCCGCCAAAGCCTTTTTCGAGCAATATTTCACGCCGTGGCAGGTGAGCGGCAACGGCAAACTCGGCGGCACGGTAACGGGCTATTACGAGCCGGTGCTGCACGGCGATGTGCGCAGCACGCGCAAAGCCCGTTTCCCCGTGTACGGCATTCCGAACGACTTCGTGTCCGTAGAATTGCCGGCCGGACTGCGTAACAGCAAAACCACCGTGCGCATCCGCCCCAACGGTCAAAACAAAGGCGCAATTGACGCCAACGGCACCTACACCGCCGACCTGAGCCAATTCCCCATCACCGCCCGCACCCGCGCCTTGAAAGGCCGTTTTGTCGGCAACCGCTTCGTGCCTTACTATACCCGCGCCCAAATCAACGGCGGCGCACTCGACGGCAAAGCACCGATTTTGGGCTATGCCGACGACCCCGTAGAACTGTTTTTCCTGCACATTCAAGGTTCAGGCCGTCTGAAAACGCCCGACGGCCGCTACATCCGCTTGGGCTTTGCCGACAAAAACGAATATCCCTATGTATCTATCGGCCGCTACATGGCCGACCGGGGCTATCTGACTTTGGCGCAAACCACCATGCAGGGCATCAAAGCCTATATGCAGCAAAACCCGCAGCGTTTGGCCGAAGTTTTGGGCCAAAACCCGAGTTATGTGTTTTTCCGCCAACTGCCCGGTAACGACGACGGCCCCATCGGCGCACTCGGCACACCGCTCTTGGGCGAATACGCCGGCGCGGTTGACCGCCACTACATCACCCTCGGCGCACCGCTGTTTGTGGCCACCACCCATCCCGTCAACAACTACGCCCTTAACCGCCTGATTATGGCGCAAGACACCGGCAGCGCGATTAAAGGCGCCGTGCGCGTGGATTACTTCTGGGGCTACGGCGACGAAGCCGGCGCGGTGGCAGGCAGGCAGAAGCACACCGGTTATGTATGGCAGCTGCTGCCCAACGGCGTGATGCCGGAATACCGTCCGTAAGCAAAGGCAATTGCTGTAAAGCATAGAAAGAGGCCGTCTGAAATTTTCAGACGGCCTTTTTATTATTTATTATGTTTTGCCCCAGTCAAACCGTATGGCCGCCAACTCAAAAATGAATAAATGAATACACGTCATACTCGGGCTTGACCCGAGTATCTCCCAACCTTACTGAAATCTCGGATATCTGGGTCAAGCCCGAGTATGACGTACCGTGAAAAATCAAACCGATAAATTCGGGTTACACATCAATTCTTACGCGCCACCACAAACTGCGCCAGCATCCGCAAATGTTCGGCCTTCTCACCGAACGCATCAATGATGTCCACCGCTTCGGCCACCAGCGTTTCCGCGTAACGGCGCGCTTTGGCCAAGCCCATCAGTTTTACATAAGTCGGCTTGTCGTTATCTGCGTCTTTGCCCGCTGTTTTACCCAGTGTGGCTGTGTCGGCTTCGCAGTCGAGCACATCGTCTATCACTTGAAACGCTAATCCGAGCTTGGCGGCATATTGGTCTAAACGCTGCAAATCTGCGTCGTTCAAATCGGGGCAGGCCAGTGCGCCCAAACCTACGGCGGCGCGGATAAGGGCGCCGGTTTTCAGGCTGTGCATGTGTTCCAATTCGTGCCGGTTCATGGGTTTGCCTACGTTGGCCAAATCAATGGCCTGCCCGCCTGCCATGCCGAGGCTGCCGGATGCTTGTGCCAATAAAGCGGTCATTTTCAGTTGGCGTGCGGCGGGTAGAGAGGTAGGACGGCTTAATACGTCAAAGGCCAATGTTTGCAGGGCATCGCCGGTTAAGAGGGCGGTGGCTTCGTCATATTGAACGTGGCAGGTGGGTTTGCCGCGGCGCAGGCTGTCGTTGTCCATTGCGGGCATATCGTCGTGCACCAGCGAGTAAACGTGTATCAGTTCTACCGCCGCCATGGCCTGTTCTACCGCTTCGGTATCGGCATCGCCCAATTCGGAAGCGGCCAGCACCAGCAGCGGGCGCAGGCGTTTGCCGCCGCCGAGGGTAACGTAACGCATGGCTTGGTGCAGGGTGTGCGGCACAATATTTTCAGACGGCATCACGCGTTCAAGCACCAGTTCGGTTTGCGCCTGTGCTTTCAGCTGCCATGCTTGCAGATTATTCGCTTTGTTCAAGATTCAGCTCCTTCAGTTCGCCCGCATCAAGCACTTGCAGTTTCTGCTCTACTTCGGCCAGTTTGGCTTGGCAGTATTTCACCAGTTCGTTGCCTTCCTGATAGGCGGCCAGCGCGTCTTCCAACGGCATTTCGCTGCTCTGCATGGCTTGGGTGAGAGTTTCTAAACGTTTCAGGGCTTCTTCAAACGATTTGGGTGCGGCAAATTTTTTCATATCGCTAGGCTTGTGGAATAAAGGCGGTATTGTAACATTTTTGCGTAGATGGATTGTGTGGTTATAGAGAAGCAAATGCCGTGAATTGAAATACTGCTATAAGGCCGTCTGAAAACAGCAAGATTTTTCAGACGGCCTGTTTTGGTTTTCCGGCTTCCAGCCCTGAAGCGGGCTTAACCTATCCGCTTAAACGGCGGCAGGCAGGCGAGCATTTGACGGCCGTAGTTTTGGGTTTTCACGCGGTTGTCGAGTATGGTTACACGGCCGTAGTCCTGCTCGGTGCGGATCAGCCGCCCGACGGCCTGCACCAGTTTGATGCTGGCTTCGGGCACGGTGATTTCGATAAACGGATTGCCGCCGCGCTGTTCGATCCAGCGGTTTTGGGTTTTTTCGATGGGGTTGTCGGGCATGGAGAACGGCAGTTTGGCGATGATGACCTGCACGCAGGCTTCGCCGGGCAGGTCGAGACCTTCGGCGAAACTGTCCAAACCGAAAATGATGCTGGCGCGGCCGTCTGAAATGGCTTGGTAATGCTTTTGCAGCAGCACGGCTTTGGGCAATTCGCCTTGTACGAGCAAAAGCGGCAGGTAGTCTTCGGGCAGGCGCAGGGCGACATCCTGCATTTGTTTGCGCGAGGAAAACAGCACCAGCGTGCCGATGGCTTCGGCGGGCGAAATCAGCTTGGGCAGCCATTCTACGATAGCGGCGGTGTGCGCGGCGGGGTCTTTGGGGCTGGCGTGTACGGGCGGGATATACAATTCGCCCTGCGCGTCGAAATCAAACGGGCTTTGCAGGGCGAGCGTGGTGGTTTCGGGCAGCCATTGCAGGCCGGTTTGGCGCAGAATCAGGTTGAAGCTGCTGAGCGATTGCAGGGTGGCGGAGGTGAGCACGGCACCGGCGGCGCGCCGCCACAGGTTGTTGGCCAAATAGGATGCGCTGCTGATGGGGCTGGCGTGGAAAAAGTAGTCGTTTTTGTCGTCGAGGCGGCGGGTTATCCATTTGGCCAGCGGTTCTTCGCCTTCGGCGGGCACGGTGGAAAGCAAATCCCATGTGGCGGTGATTTGTTCGATGCGGGCGCGGAATACGCCGAATTCGGTGCTCAGGCGGTCGATTTGCGCGCTGTTTTGGTCTTTGTCGCGGCGGGCGGCAGACAGGGCATCGTTCAAGCTGTTAGCGTGTTTATACAGGCTGCGGGCGGCGATGGCGGTGTTGGACACGGCCAATTCCAACGCTTCGGGAATTTTGCCGTCTTGCCACAACCACACCGATTCGTTGCTTTCAGACGGCCTCAATTCAGGCTCTTCGGATAAGTGGAACTGCCATTCGTGCAGGCTTTCGAGCAGCGCGGCGGCGGCTTCGTCGGCAAGGTTCGCCAGCTCTGCTTTGTCGGTTAAGGTAGCGATTTTGGCGATAACGGCGGGCAGTTTTTCCAACGCCCACACCGCTTGGTTCCACGAATGCTCGGCGGCAAACTGGCTCAGGGCTTTTTTGGGCAGGTGGTGCGCTTCGTCGATGCAGTAGAAGCTGTTTTCGGGAGCGGGCAGAATCACACCGCCGCCCATGCTGATATCGACCATCAGCAAATCGTGGTTGGCCACAACGACATCAACGGTTTCCAGCGTGTCGCGGGCGAGATAAAACGGGCATTCGGGGCGGTTGGGGCAGGCGGCTTTGAGGCAGCCGTAGTTGTCGTTGTTTACCTTCATCCAAACGGTGTCGTCGATTTTTTCCGGCCAAGTGTCGCGGTCGCCGTTGAAGCGGCGGGCGGAAAATTCGTCGGCGATGTCGCGCAGCAGCTTCAATTCTTCGGGCTTGGGTTTGCTGTCCCACAGCACGGCGGGGGCTTCGAAGCCGAGCAGGTTTTGCTGGGCGTTGCTTTGGGTGAGCTGGTAGAGTTTGTAGGGGCAGAGATAGCGCCCGCGGCCTTTGGCAAGCGCGAAGGTTAATTCCAAGCCGCTTTGTTCCACCAAAAACGGCAAATCGCGGTCAACCAACTGCTCTTGCAGGGCAACGGTGGCACTGCTCACAATCAGCCGCTTGCCGCGCGTTTGCGCCATGATGCCGCCGGCCAGAAGATAAGCCAAACTTTTGCCCACGCCGGTCGGCCCTTCGATCACGACTATGCTCTCGCCTTCGCGTTTGGGCGCTTCTTCGCCTTCGGCACGGGTTTGCGTGCGCGAAAAGGCGTTGGCAATGGCCGCAATCATCTCCCGCTGCGCGGCGCGCGGGCGGAAGTTGGGCAGGTTTTTGCCGATGTTTTGGTAATGGTCGCGGATGGCGTTTTTTTCTAAATCGGTGAGCATTGAGGCCGTCTGAAAAGCGCTGGAAAAGAAAAGGTGTATTTTAGCATTGATTATAGAGAAGGCCGTCTGAAATCCTGTTTTCAGACGGCCTTTAGCATATGGGCAGCTTAGGGGCGGTTTTGCGAAGCCAACCAGCCCGCAATGTCTTTACCCAACACGTTGGCGGTGCGGTAAAGCACGGAGCATGAGCCTTTGAAACCGCCGAACATACCGCCGGTCGAATTGCGTTTGAACGAATTTTGGGCTATTTCCCGGCCATCTTGATACAGGGTAGTGCTTAGCGAGATACCTTTCCAATGGCCGATAAAAGCACTACCGGCACTTATGGCCGATTCGATCTCGATTTTGGCGTAAACGGCCTGATTTTCGGGAGCAGTGCTGCGCACCACGTTTAAGCCTTTGGCAGCAGCATGTTTAACGACAGATTCAGACAAGACCGTGCCGATTTCCGTACATTCGGAAACAATCCGATGATTAATGCGGCTTTCGTCTTGATAAGGAATTTTTTCGGCAATATGGATTTCCGAAGCGGAAGCAAAAGCCGCAGCCGTGCCGAGCACCAAGTAAAGTAAAACGTTTTTCATTTTCAACCGTCCTCAATCTGTAAACCATTTGAATTAAAGCGTTACCGCGCCGAAGATTATACGCCCAATTTTTTTATGATCAGCATATTGAAATAGTTTACTGATAAACACATCAAAAAAATCGAGGAAAAGCCAACAGCCTTTCCCCGATAATGCTCAAAACTCAATGAAAGATTAAGCGCGTTTTTCCAAAACCGCCACGGCAGGCAGCTCTTTGCCTTCCAAAAACTCAAGGAACGCACCGCCGCCGGTGGAAATGTAGCTGATTTGATCGGTAATGCCAAACTTGGCAATCGCCGCCAAAGTGTCGCCGCCGCCGGCAATCGAGAAGGCGCTGCTGTCGGCAATCGCTTTCGCCAGCACTTCGGTGCCGCCTGCGAATTGGTCGAACTCGAACACACCCACGGGGCCGTTCCACACCACCGTACCGGCTTTTTTCAGTGCTTCGGCCAAGGCTGCGGCGGATTGCGGGCCGATGTCGAGAATCATGTCGTCTTCGGCCACGTCGTCGATATTTTTTACCGTCGCTTCGGCATCGGCGGCAAACGCCTTAGCCACCACTACGTCGGTCGGCAGCGGAACCACGCCGCCTTTGGCTGCCATTTTTTCCATGATTTTTTTCGATTCTTCCACCAAATCATGCTCGGCCAGCGATTTGCCGATGGGTTTGCCCGCAGCCAGCAGGAAGGTGTTGGCGATGCCGCCGCCGACGATCAATTGGTCGACTTTGTCGGCCAAGCTCTCGAGAATGGTAAGTTTGGTCGATACTTTGCTGCCGGCCACAATCGCCGCCAAGGGGCGGGCGGGCCCTTTGAGGGCTTTGCCCAATGCGTCCAACTCGTTTGCCATCAACACGCCGGCGCATGCCACCGGTGCGGCTTGGGCCACGGCTTCGGTAGAGGCTTGGGCGCGGTGGGCGGTGCCGAATGCGTCGTTCACAAACACATCGCACAACGCGGCGTAGGCTTTACCCAATTCCAAATCGTTTTTCTTTTCGCCTTTGTTGATGCGCACGTTTTGCAGCATGGCCACTCCGCCTGCCGCCAAAACGGGTTTGTTTTCGCGCCAGTCGTTCAACACTTTGACTTCTTTGCCCAACAATTTGCCCAAGTGGGCGGCAACCGGAGCCACGTCGTCTTCCGGATTGAATTCGCCTTCGGTGGGGCGGCCCAGATGCGACATCACAATCACCGATGCGCCGTTGTCCAAGCAGTATTGAATCGACGCGATCGATGCACGGATACGGGTGTCGTCGCTGATGCTGCCGTCTTTAAACGGCACATTCATATCGGCACGGATTAAAACGGTTTTGCCTTGTACGTTTTGTTCGGTCAGTTTCAAAAATGCCATGTCGGTTTCCTTGTCTGAATAAAATAAAGCCAATCAGCCGCATTATGCGGGAAGCGGCAAAAGCGGTAAAGGCGCGAAACTTGAACGGTTGATTTGTGTCATGATTACAATCGATTACGCTGAACGTATAATCATGTTTTCAGACGGCCTCCCGAAGCACTCCGCCATGACCATCCATATCAAACCCCTAAACCAATGCCCCCACCATATCGACGCGCTCGCCCGTGCGCTTTACACCGAATGGCATGATTTCGCGCCGTGGAGCGATATGCGGAAAATCCTCGACCGCTACCGCCACGCCCTAACCGCCGCCGCCCCGCTGCCCAAAGTGTGGATGGCCGAAAACGGCCACGGCGCATTGCTCGGCTCAGCTTCGTTGAAAGAATACGATTTGCAGCATTACCCCGAAGAGCGCTACTGGCTGGGCGACGTGTTCGTGATGCCCGAACACCGCGGCTGCGGTGCCGGCGGCGCCTTGGTAAAAACCTGTTTGCAGGCGGCGCGGCTATTGGAAATCGACAAACTCTATCTCTACACCCCCGACATGCAGCCGCTTTACGCCCGCTACGGCTGGCGGGAAACCGACAAACGCCAAGTGAACGGCGAAACGGTTTCGGTAATGGTGCTGGATTTATAAGCCTTTTACACATACGCCTTTACAAAAAACCAGTATAATGAAAGAACTACACTTGTTAAACCAAAAATAACCAAAAGGAATCATCATGATGAACAAACGTTTTTCTGCATTGCTGCTCACCGGTGCCGCAGCCCTTGCCCTGTCAGCCTGCGCCAACAATTCCGCACCTTCCAACGAAAACCAAGCACAAGCCCAAAGCCCCGCCGTCAGCGGTTCGTGCCGTAGCATGGGCGAAGGCCGTAAAATCAACAACAAAGGCAAAAACGATGTTTACATGTGTTCCGCACGCGCCGCACTGAATTCAAGCGAAGCTAAAGAAGTGCTCAACCCCAACATCCGCGTAAGCTACGGCAACGTAGGCGGCAAAACCCTTGTTTCACGCCAAATAGCCAATGCCGTAGGCAAAACACCGGAAGAAGCCTGCCAACGCGCTTTCTTGAGCGCGGTAAAACGCTTCCAATCCACTGCCCAACGCCATAACAGCAAATCCGTACGCGTAGTCAGCTACTTCGACAAAAAAACCGTCGGCGGCGACCAATACGAATGCCACATCGGCACATGGAACAGCCGCGTCGTGCTGAAAGGCAATGTGTAATTTGTTTTAGGCTAATTGCTTAAACATAACTTAGATAGCAATAAAATAACCCGGTATTTGCGTACAGTTCAAAATGATACTGTGCATAAATACCGGGATTTTATAATTGAAAAATATATAAACTTTCAAGTGAACAGGAAGATCCACTTTACAAGTTCATTTTCAAAATTACACACAACCTTCCATATAAGGTAATTCTTCTTTTTCACCCACGCTAATACTCTTTACTTTATTATTCACAATAACATATTTAATACCTAAATCTGCACCATTAACTTTGTACCAATAAAAAATAACTTTTAATTCTAAATATTTTTAGTATCTATCTCAAAAATTTCAACTTTATTTTATAGATATTTATTTTATTATTATTCTTTAACTCTAATTTGATAGTATTTTTTCTGTTCATGGCTCTCGAAAAACCCTACAGACCCCATTATGACATAGAAAATTTCAATTAAAACATCTTGTTTGACTTTAGGTGTTCCTGAAATAATAACTGTATCATACATATCTTCATCTACCGATTTGATTGACAACCCAGAATTAGCAGGCGAAATTTTAAAAACAAGATCTTCAGGATATGTACGTTGATCAGAGAAATTAACGATTGTTGAATAAGGAGTATTTAATTTAGCATCTGGCAATATTTCAACTTTTTCTTTGGGGCTGAAGTAGATTAGCAGTCATGATAGGCTGCCAAAATGAAGATAACCCACTGTAAGTTAAAGAAGAGTCTGCAAAGAAAACTGCTTGAATATTTTGTATTGGAAGTAACCGCACGTTCTGCTGCCGATATCTTGGGTATTCAGCCCAATACGGCTATTCTCTTCTACCGTAAAATCCGTCTTGTTATCAGCCATCATTTGGCTTTGGAAGCAGATCAGGTTTTTGAGGGCACTATAGAATTGGATGAGAGCTATTTCGGCGGTAAGCGTAAAGGAAAGCGCGGTAGGGGAGCAGCAGGTAAAGTGGTGGTTTTCGGTATCCTTAAACGTGGAGGTAAGGTTTATACGGTTGTAGTGAATAATGCCCGAAAGGAAAGTTTATTTCCTGTTATTACAAGGAAAATTACACCTGATAGCGTAGTTTATACGGACTGCCTGAGCAGTTACGACGTGTTGGATGTCAGCTTGGATGTCAGCGGTTTTCACCATCACAGGATTAATCACAGCAAAAAGTTTGCCGACCGACACAACCATATCAACGGCATTGAGAATTTTTGGAATCAGGCGAAACGTGTCTTGCGCAAATACAACGGAATCGACCGAAAATCTTTTCCTCTGTTCTTGAAAGAATGTGAGTTTCGTTTTAACTTCGGGACACCAAAGCAGCAGTTAAAAACTTTGCGGCTTTGGTGTGGTATTTAGGGCTAATCTACTTCAGCCCCTTAAATTATTTGCTTTTTCTACAGTTTTTGTATTTTCATCTTTTATCCCTTCTCTCTGCTTCGATGGGCGTTTTGCTTCTCTAGGCAGCAGTAGTATTAGACCTTTTTGCAAGACAGAGTCGTCATCTGATAGCTCGTTTATAAATTTAATTAATGAAACGTTGGTTTCACATTCTCGTGCAATTTTTTCCCATGTATCGCCTGACTGTACTTCATAATATGCTTGCCGATACTCTGCTTTTTCGCCATCTTTATTTTCTGTCTCTCTTAATGGCATTTCATAAATAACAGGGGCTTTTACCGGCTGAGTGACGATATTTTCAACCCAGCTGAAATCAATGGACTCAAAAGCTGCATCCTTAGGCTGACCTTTAGCCCAAAAACGCACCCGAATTTTTCTGTTATTGACCAATTCTGAATCAAACGATGCAATTCCTTTAGAATCCGCCTGTCCTGACTTCAACTCTTTAGCTCCCCACATAATCTGATAATTACAACCTGCCAATGGAGTGTCGTTGGCAGCTAAAAATTCAAATTGGTATTTTATCATTTCTCTTCCTTATCTATTTTGCTTATTTGTAGTCATACATTATTTAGACATACTCTAACTATTACTGCTTTATTCGCATGAACTGTCAAAACAGAAAATTAAAGCGCTGAAGCGGGAGAAGCTGAGGGGGTAGGATTGGGTCTGCATGATTCAAAATCTACTGAAAACAAATAAGCGCGATTTTAAACCATGTGGATATTTATATGATATATAACTGAAATAAAAAGCCGTCTGAAAAGCCGGGCGGTTTTTTCAGACGGCCTTTTTAATCAATAGGATGTTATTGATTTAATCTCCCATCACTTTACCTTCTCTACGCGGATCAGCTCCGCCTTCCAAACCGTCGGCACGGATAACGATACCTTGTACGCCTGAATTCAAATCGCGCACTTGAACCGAGTAACCCAACCTTTCCAAATCGGGAGCTTTGCTAGCAGCGGCTGTGTTTTGTTCCAGCTCGTAAGTGCCTGTACGGTTAAGCATATTCGGCAAATCGATGGCTTGTTGGATATTCATGCCCCAATCAAGGTGGGCGGTAAGGGTTTTGGCTACATAACCGATGATGCGGCTGCCGCCGGGCGAACCGACTGCCAGATAAGGTTCGCCGTTTTTCAACACAATCGTCGGTGCCATAGAAGAACGAGGGCGCTTGCCGCCGGCGACGCTGTTGGCGACGGTTTCGCCTTCTTCGTTGGCGGGTTTAAACGCAAAATCGGTCAGCTCGTTATTCAGCAGATAGCCGTTGGCCATCAGGGTGGAACCGAAAGCGTTTTCAATCGATGTGGTCATCGAAACCACATTACCGTCTTTATCCACAATCACGATATGGCTGGTGGACGGTAATTCCATGCCTTCGCTTTTTCCTTGAGTACGGGCAAATCCGCCGGGGCTGACGGCTTTTAAGGCTCCGTATTGTTTGGCAATCAATCCGGCACGCAATTTCAGATAGGCCGAATGAAGCATGGCATCAACGGGAACCTCGGCAAATTGCGGGTCGGCCACATAATAATCACGGTCGGCAAACGCCAAACGCGAAGCATCGCCGAGCAAACGCCAACTCATCACATGGTCGGGGCCTAAAGAAGGCATATTGAAATGTTGCAGAATGCCGAAAATCTGTCCCAAAGCAATACCGCCGGAGCTGGGCGCGGACATACCGCAGATTTCGTATTCGCGGTAAGGGGCACAAACCGGCGTGCGCTCGATCACGCGGTAGCTTTTAAAATCATTTAATGTGATGCTGCCGGGATTGTCGGCGGCAATAACGGTTTTCACAATATTGATGGCGGGGATGCCGCTGTAAAACGGTTCGCTGCCGTGTTTGGCAAACAATCTGACGGTTTTGGCAAACTCGGGGTTTTTCAGCACCGTACCGGCTTCCAGCGGTTTGCCGCCGGGCATGAAATAGGCTGCGGTATCAGAATGACGTTGCAGATGTTCTTGGTTTTGCTCGATGGAACGGGCCATGCGCGGCGAAACGGTAAAGCCTTGTTCGGCCAGCTCTATGGGCTTGTCAAACAAAGTCTTCCACGGCAGCTTGCCGTAGCGCTTGTGTACGTCTTCCAAAAGCTTGGGTACGCCCGGCACGCCGACCGAACGACCGCCGACCACGGCCTGCATAAATTTCAAAGGTTCGCCGTTTTCGTCTAAAAACAGCTTTTCCGTTGCCGCTTCCGGTGCGGTTTCGCGGGCATCAAACGTGGTCAGCTTTTTTTCTTTATTGTCCCAATACACCAAAAACGCACCGCCGCCTAAGCCGGAAGACTGCGGCTCGGTCAGGCTTAAGGTCGTCTGAATGGCAATCATGGCATCGATCGCGCTGCCGCCGCGTTTCAAAATATCGTAGCCCGCTTCGGTAGCCAGCGGATTGGCCGATGCCGCCATAAATTCTTTCGCCTGCACCAATTGCTGCCCGGTCAGCCCCGTGCCTTGCTCCGGCGCGTGCTGTTCGGCCACAGGCTCCGAAGCGGCGGCGACAGGTTGGTCAAACGGCGCAGCCTGCGTGTGGGCAGCGAAGGTTAAAACCGCCAGCAAACTGCATAAGTTTTTCAATTTCATTACTTTCTCCCATCTGTAATTTTATTTTTGCGTATCTCCGTATTGATATTTCAGACGGCCTTAAGTTTCCCAAACCAGTGTAATTTAAGTGATAAAGCCGTTTGAATATTGTGCATAAGCGTAAAATTATCCACAACAAACCGATAATGCACGGATTTATCCACAATTATACCCAAACTTCGGTAATCGTTTTCCCAACTCTTTCGGCTGGCACAAGTAAATGAATTTACAATTCAAAACCGGTTTATCCACAGCCGACTGCATCCATCAACATCATCATCTTTTTATTATTTAATTATTAAGTTGTAATGGTTTTAGCCCTTTTCCAGCCTCAATCCAAACATTGTTTAACGGCCTCTAATCGGTTAAAGTTAAACAATACGAACTTCACAAACAAAAGGATTCCCTATAATGAAAGGCGATATCGGCGTCATCGGCTTGGCCGTTATGGGTCAAAACCTGATTCTGAATATGAACGACAAAGGTTTTAAAGTCGTTGCATTCAACCGTACTGTTTCCAAAGTAGATGATTTTCTCAACGGTGCCGCCAAAGGCACAAACATTATTGGCGCCACTTCATTGCAAGATTTGGTGGATAAACTGGAAAAACCCCGAAAAATCATGTTGATGGTGAGGGCAGGTGCGGTGGTAGATGAGTTTATCGACCAGCTCGTTCCCTTATTGGATCAAGGTGACATTATTATCGACGGCGGCAACGCCAATTTCCCCGACTCCACCCGCCGTACCAAAGAGCTGGCTGAAAAAGGCATCCGTTTCGTTGGTGCGGGTGTTTCAGGCGGCGAAGAAGGTGCGCGCAACGGCCCTTCGATTATGCCCGGCGGCAATGAAGAAGCTTGGCCGCATGTAAAACCGATTTTGCAGGCGATTGCTGCCAAAACGCCGCAAGGCGAGCCGTGCTGTGATTGGGTTGGCCGCGACGGTGCCGGACATTTCGTGAAAATGATACACAACGGCATTGAATACGGCGATATGCAGCTGATTTGCGAAGCTTATCAATTTATGAAAGACGGCTTGGGTTTGAGTTATCCGCAGATGCACGAAATTTTCGGTATTTGGAACCGCACCGAGCTGGATTCTTATCTGATTCAGATTACCGCCGACATTCTCGGTTTCAAAGATGAAAACGGCGAACCGCTGGTGGAAAAAATTCTCGATACCGCCGGCCAAAAAGGCACGGGTAAATGGACGGGCATCAATGCCCTTGATTTAGGCATTCCGCTGACCCTGATTACCGAATCGGTGTTTGCCCGCTGCGTTTCGGCTTTTAAAGATCAACGTGTCCAAACCGGAAAACTGTTTAACAAAACGATCAAACCGGTGGAAGGCGACAAAACCGAATGGGTGGAAGCTTTGCGCGAAGCTCTGCTGGCTTCAAAAATTATCTCTTACGCACAAGGCTTTATGTTGATTCGCGAGGCCAGCGAGGCGAACGATTGGGCCTTGAACTACGGTCAAACTGCTTTGCTGTGGCGCGAAGGCTGTATCATCCGCAGCGCGTTTTTGGGCAATATCCGTGATGCTTACGAAGCTAATCCCGATTTGGTTTTCTTGGGTTCGGATCCGTATTTCAAAAACATTCTCGAAAACTGCCTGCCGGCGTGGCGTAAAGTGGTGGCCAAAGCCATCGAATGCGGCATTCCCATGCCGTGCATGGCCTCGGCGATTACTTTCTTAGACGGCTACACTTCCGAGCGCCTGCCTGCCAACCTGCTGCAAGCTCAGCGCGATTACTTCGGTGCACACACTTACGAGCGTACCGACAAACCGCGCGGCGAGTTTTTCCACACCAATTGGACGGGTAAGGGCGGTGATACGGCATCGACCACTTACGATATTTGATGCTTGTTAATCCATAAAAGCGGTAAGGCCGTCTGAAAAAGTTTATTTTCAGACGGCCTCAACTTTTAGCAGTCAGACCGGTTTAATTCAGGTAATAAAATTGCCCGAATACTGTGCATAAGCGCAAAACCGTCCACAGAAAGCCGATAACACATGAATTTATCCACAATCATGCCCAAGTTTCAGCAACAGTTTTCCCGACACTTTCAGCTTGCGCAAATAAATGAATTTTCAATTTAAAACCAGTTTATCCACAACCGACTGCATCCATCAATATCATCATCTTTTTATTATTTAATTATTAAGGTGTAATGGTTTTAGCCTCTTTTTTTTCTATTCAAACATGGTTTGACTGTTTTTAATGCAAAAACACACACCGGCTATATACAGAGGCCGTCTGAAAAAACGCAAAACTTTTCAGACGGCCTTTGCAATGCTTCATAAGGTTTGATGCCGGAACAAATCAGTGTTGTGCGGAATCGGTAATGAAAGAAGAATGAAAGCAATCGCGTAAATAGGGCTTTGAGTGTTGCACTTGAAATTCGAATCTAAGGGCCTCTTCATCGTTTCAATCAAAGTTACAAACCAAACGCATCGGCATGAAACTCAATATGCACATCAATAAAGCTGGCAATAAAGTAATAGCCGTGGTCGTAGCCTTTGCGCAGGTTAAACTGCACGTTAAAGCCGTTGGCGCGGGCGGCGGACACGAATGGTTCGGGCTGCAACTGCCGAGGGTAAAACGGGTCGGCATCGCCTTGATCGATCAGCACCGGCAATGTGCGTTCGGCGTGTTTAACCAGCTCAGTGCTGTCGTACTGCGCCCATAATGCTTGATCTTCGCCCAAATAAACCGAAAACGCCTGCTGCCCCAAAGGCGTGGCACTCGGGTTAACGATCGGGGCGAAGGCAGACACGGCGGCGTAGCGGCCGGGGTTTTTCAAAGCGATTTGTAGCGCGCCGTGTCCGCCCATGCTGTGTCCGGCAATGCTGCGCTGATCGTTCACGGGAAAATGGGCTTCAATCAGCTGCGGCAGTTCGTGCGCCACATAATCATACATTTGATAATGCTGCGCCCACGGCTCTTGCACGGCGTTCAGGTAAAAGCCCGCGCCCAAGCCGATTTCGCCGTTGCCTGCAGGCACGCCTTCGCCGCGCGGGGAAGTGTCGGGAATCACCAAAGCCATGCCCCAATGGGCGGCGAAACGCTGCGCGCCGGATTTGACGGAAAAGTTTTCGTCTGTACAGGTCAGGCCCGACAGCCAATACAGCACGGGCACGCGGTAGCCTTGCAGTGCCTGCGGCGGCAGGTAAACGGAAAACGCCATGTCGGTGCCGGTGGACTGAGAACGGTGGGTGTAACGCTCGTGGCGTCCGTTGAACATTTTATGGGCGGAAATCAGTGTAGGTGCGTTCATCGTAGAATCATGTGCAAAAGGAAAAGAGGCCGTCTGAAATGTTCAGACGGCATCGGTAAGGCGGGCGCTTATAAGCCGAGTTCCCAAGTATTTTGCGAATCGAGCAGGCCGTCGGGGCGGTTTTCGTAGTGGGCGAAGATTGCTTCGATGATTTCGTCTTCATCGTCGATCAGGCGGATTAAATCCATGTCTTCGGGCGAAATCATGCCGTTGGCGAGCAGCTGCTCGCGGATCCAATCCAACATGCCTTGCCAGAAAGCCGTGCCCACCAGAATAATCGGGCGGTTCGGCGTTTTGCCGGTCTGCACCAGCGTGAGGCTTTCAAACAATTCGTCGAGCGTGCCGAAGCCGCCGGGCATTACCACATAAGCCACGGCGTGTTTCACAAACATCACTTTGCGCGGGAAAAAATGCTGGAATTTAATCGACAGGTTTTGATAAGGGTTGGCCGTCTGCTCGTGCGGCAACACAATATTCAAACCGACCGCAGGGCTTTTACCGGCAAACGCGCCTTTGTTGGCGGCTTCCATAATGCCCGGCCCGCCGCCGGAAATCACCGAAAATCCGGCGTCCGACAACTTGCGCGCCAAGCGTTCGGTCAGCAGGTAATCGGGATGGTCGGCCGGCGTGCGCGCGCTGCCGTAGATGCTCACGGCCGGCTGGATTGCCCGCAGCTCTTCGCCCGATTCTACAAATTCGGAAATGATTTTAAGCAGATGATACGATTCCCGCGCCTGAATTTCGCGGCGGGTTTCTTCGGGCAGAATCGGTGCCGGCAGTTTTCGATAAAGGTTCATAAAGCTTTGTTGTCGGTAAAAAAGCCGTTATTTTAACCGAATATGAACAAAAAGGCCGTCTGAAAGCAACTAAATCAGCTTTCAGACGGCCTCACACACGGCCAAAAGCAAAAACGGCGGCTACGGCTGTTTCGCTGCCGCTGCTTTTTTCAAGGCCGCCACACGCTCGCGGGCGCCGGGATGGGAGTCGTAAAAACGCGAATACCATTTGTCCGACACCAAGTTGGCGGCATTACTGCGGTAGAGTTTGGTCAAAGCCGCAATCAAATCTTGGGCGGACGCGGTTGCCGCGGCATAGCGGTCGGCTTCAAATTCATTGCGGCGCGACATCAGGCTGCCCAGCGGCGCAAACGGAAAAGTAAACACCGGCAGCACCAACAAAAACAGCAGCAAAGCCATGGCATGGCTGGGATAATGCACGCCCAAACCCTGATAAAACGCGGCTTCGGGCATCAATTTCCCCAACACATACAGCACCGCCAAGGCCAGCACGAAAGTAATCAGCATCTGCTTGATGATGTGCCTGTGCTTGAAATGACCCAGCTCGTGCGCCAACACCGCCTCCACTTCATCGGGCTGCATGTCTTCCAGCAAAGTATCGTAAAACACGATGCGCTTGTTTGCCCCCAAGCCGGTGAAGTAAGCATTGCCGTGGCCGGAACGTTTGCTGCCGTCCATTACAAAAATGCCCTTGCTCTTAAAGCCCGTGCGGCCGAGCAGGTGTTCGATTTTTTCTTTCAGACGGCCTTCAGGCAAAGGTTTGAACGTATTGAACAAAGGCGCAATCCATTTGGGAAACGCCCACAGCATCAACAGCGAAAAGCCCAACCACACCAGCCACACCCACAGCCACCACAGGCTGCCGGTAATGCCCATCAGATAAATCACCGCATACAGCAAAGGCACGCCGATTACCGCGCCCAACAGCAAACCTTTCACACGGTCGCCGATAAACGTGCCGGCACTGCTGCGGTTGAAGCCGAAACGCGCTTCCAGCTTAAACGTCGCATACACATCCAACGGCAGTGAAATCAAAGTGTTGACCAAAGCAAACAAGCCGATCAGAAGCACGCCTTGAGTCATTGGGCCGTCTGAAAACTTCATGCTCAACGCCGCCAGCAGATTCAGGCCGCCGCCGAGGGTAAACACCAGCAGCAGCAACGCTTCAAACACAATGCGGCAGCGCGCAAAACGCTGTTTGGCCAAAGTGTAGTCCGCCGCCTTTTGATGCTCTTCCAGCGACACCGTATCAGCAAAATCGGCAGGCACTTGGCTGCGGTGTTTCAGTACCGCACGGCTTTGGCGGATGGATAGGTAAAACTGCAAAAACGTAGTAAATGTGAGAAAACCAAGAAACAAAATATACAGTGTGTGCTTATTCATTTTAGATATAAATTCAATAAAAACAATAATGTAGCGTAATATATACACCTTCGTCCCCACAGGCGGGTTTAACTGGTGTTTTACAAACCGTGTAAGTATAATAGCCGACAGCAACTTTTCATAACTGTTTATCCTTTCGGAAAAACATAATCTTCCGCCCTTGTTTCCAAGGGCTTTTTTTTTTATCCTGCGTTCGGGTCGGATATGCTGCAATGATGATTGACGGCTGCGAAAAAGGATTTTTAAAACCGCGCTAAGTTCTCCCAAATACAAATCAGGCCGTCTGAATTTTCAGACGGCCTGATGGTTGATTAATGATATTTTTTATGAAGCGTAAATCTGTAAATCGGATTATTTAATCAGCTTGGCGAAGTGTTCCAACACACGGATCAGCTGGCAGGTGTAAGACATTTCGTTGTCGTACCAAGCCACGGTTTTCACGAGCTGTTTGTCGCCCACCGTCATCACTTTGGTTTGGGTGGCATCAAACATCGAACCCGCTTCCAAACCGATCACGTCTGAAGACACAATCGGGTCTTCATTGTAGGCATAATAATCGCTCTCCGCCTTTTTCATGGCCGCGTTCACTTCTTCAACCGTAACCGGACGTTCCAACACAGACACCAATTCGGTGAGCGAACCGGTTGCCACGGGCACGCGTTGCGCAGAGCCGTCCAATTTGCCTTTCAGCTCGGGAATCACCAAACCGATGGCTTTGGCCGCACCGGTGGTGTTCGGCACAATGTTTAAAGCAGCGGCACGGGCGCGGCGGAAATCGTTTTTGCGGTGCGGCGCATCCAACGTGTTTTGGTCGCCGGTGTAGGCGTGGATAGTGGTCATCAAACCTTCTACGATGCCGAATTCTTTTTGCAGCACATTGGCCATCGGCGCCAAGCAGTTGGTGGTGCAGGAAGCGGCGGAAATCACGGTTTCGCTGCCGTCCAAAATATGCTGGTTCACGCCGTACACCACGGTTTTCATATCGCCGCCCGGTGCGGAAATCACCACTTTTTTCGCGCCTGCTTTAATGTGTTTTTCGGCTTTTTCCTGCTTGGTGAAGAAACCGGTACATTCCAGCACCACATCCACACCCAGCTCGCCCCACGGCAGATTTTCAGGATCGGGGTCGGCAAATACTTTGATTTCCTTACCGTTCACCACAATCATGTCGTCTTTCAACTCGGCCTTGCCTTGAAAACGGCCTTGGGTTGTGTCGTATTTAAACAGGTGCAGCAACATATCGGCAGGCGTTAAATCGTTTACTGCCACCACTTCAATGCCGTCGGTTTTGACGATCTGACGCAGAGCCAAACGGCCGATGCGGCCGAAACCATTAATCGCAACTTTGATGCTCATTTATCTGCTCCTCCAATGTCGGTGTAGAAAATTATTTCAATACTTTATTTGTATCATGAAATAAAACTACTTACTAGCATTATTTTTATAAAACCGGACAAAATCTGATTTAAGTTAAGTCAGCCTGCTTAAACAGGCCGTCTGAAAAGATTAATAATATGATTTTAAAATAAAAATGATGATTTGAATGAGTATTGCCCTATTTTGTGGATAATTCAGCTTTTTATAATTAAAATAACGAGATAAGTTCTGAATAAAAGAGGGTTGAATCTGTTGCCCAAAAGTGCTTAATCGGGATGAAATTGAAATAAACTTTCATCATGCCGGCAAACCCACTTTTTCCCGAAAGAATACAAGCCCGGCCGCTCGGATTTGCAAGCGCAGGCATACTGTGCGTTTTAAGCCCGCAATAAATAAATACTATTAAAAATACTATGTTATTGATTCTGTTTTACCGTATCATCAGGCAGTAATTGATATTGAAAACAAAGGCAAAAAAGGATACCCCTATGCTGCAAAGAACATTGGCGAAATCCATCAATGTGACCGGAGTCGGCCTGCATTCCGGCGAACGTGTGGCACTCACCTTGCATCCCGCCCCTGAAAACAGCGGCATTTCTTTCCGCCGCACCGATTTGGAAGGCATTCAGGGCGAAACCATCAAACTCAATCCTTACTTAATCAACGATACGCGCTTATCTTCCACCGTGGTTACCGAACACGGCGTGCGCGTCGGTACCATCGAGCACATCATGTCGGCTCTGGCCGCTTACGGTGTGGACAACACTTTAATCGAATTGAACGCTCCCGAAATCCCGATTATGGACGGCTCAAGCCTGCCGTTTATTTATCTGCTGCAAGACGCGGGCATTGTCGATCAAAAAGCACAAAAACGCTTTTTAAAGATTCTGAAACCCGTAGAAGTAAAAGAAAGCGGTAAATGGGTGCGCTTCACCCCTTACGACGGCTTTAAAGTTACGCTGACCATCGAATTCGACCACCCCGTATTCAACCGCAGCAGCCCCACATTTGAAATCGACTTCGCCGGCAAATCCTACATCGACGAAATCGCCCGCGCCCGCACCTTCGGCTTTATGCAGGAAGTGGAACTGATGCGCTCGCACAATCTCGGTTTGGGCGGCAACCTCAACAACGCCATCGTGATCGACGACACCGATGTGTTGAACCCCGAAGGTTTGCGTTATCCCGATGAATTCGTGCGCCATAAAATTCTCGATGCCATCGGCGATTTATATATCGTCGGCCACCCGATTATCGGCGCGTTTGAAGGCTACAAATCCGGCCATGCCATCAACAATGCGCTGCTGCGCGCCATTCTGGCAGACGAATCCTGCTACGAATGGGTAGAGTTTCCGCACGATGAGGACTTGCCCGCCGCGTTCCACGGCCTGCCTGCGGTAGCTTGATTGAACAATATTTATAGCAAGAGACCTTTGCAAAACCCTCAGATGTGTATGCAGTTCAAGGCGTAGCAGCACAGCGAGTGCAGACATATCATATAGATAGGCAAACGAGCGAGCAGCGCACAACGCAGAAATGCGCCGCAGATGAGGGTTTTGCAAAGGTCTCGGCCAAACTAAAGAGGCCGTCTGAAAACATTTTCAGACGGCCTCTTTAATCAAATCAATCAAATCAAGGTTAAGGGTTTGCCGGATTTTCACTATCTTCTCTGCAAAAAAACGAATACAGCAATCCGATGGTGGCGGTAACGCGTTCGTCGGTAATGTAATACAAACGTTCGCGGTGACGGATTTCACAATCCACCAAACCTGCCTCGCGCAGCAAAGCCAACTGGCTCGACATAGCGGCTTGCGGCAGCCCGGCCATTTTGGCCAGCTCGGTTACATTACGGCGTTGGTCTTGCAAACTACATAATACGGCTAAGCGGTTGGTGTTGGCCATCAGCTTCAAAAAAGCCGTGGCCTCCTGGTATTTCGAAACCATATCTTTCATATATTTTGGTTCTCTTTAATTCGCATCAATACAATATCGGACACCATTGTATAGCGGAATAATGCCGTTTTTAAAGATTTTTCAGACGGCCTTAAATAGATTTTGCACAGTCGGTGTGCTTATTGACGGTTCCACGGCATAACCATGAGCAAGCGAGCCATACCGCAAAATCCTGTTAGCCCGGCAATAATCAGACCCAATCCGACAAACGCGCACAAGAGATAAAAAGTAGGAGAAACAAGCCAGCCGAGCACTGCGCCCGCCAAGGCTAACGAGCCGGCGGCAATCTGTACCTGCCGCATTAATTCAAGCGGTTGAGAGCGGTTGATTTCGGTGGGGAAACCGGCGGATTTCCAGCCGTCCAGCCCTTTTTCCAAAATAAACGCTTCTTTTTCACCGCAACATTGTGCCAATGCGTCTGCGGCATTACGGGTGCGCATACCTGATTTGCAGTGAAAGATCACGCAAGAAGCTTGCTTGGCGGCTTCGGGCAGGCCTTGTTGTTTGATTTGATCCAAGGGTTGCAGAACGGATTGCCCGATGTGTTCGCGGCGGTATTCGTCGGGTTGGCGGATATCCACCAAAACCGCGCCTTGCGCCAGCTTGCTTTTAACGTGTTCGGGTGTGATGACCTTGATATTCATGGTGTGTGTTTCCTTCTATATTTCTATTATTAAGTATGAGGCCGTCTGAACAATCGTTTCAGACGGCCTCATAACCTTGCTTTATCGTTTATCAGTCGGACAGGTATTGATGCCCAGTAAAGTGTAAATCAGGCAATTCGACATCAGTCCGGTAGCCAAAGGAATCACCCCCAGCCAGCCCCACCAGCCTATGGTGCCGGTAGCGGCCAAAATCATCAACGCCGCACCTACGACAATGCGGATTATTTTATCGATACCGCCTACATTGCGTTTCATATTTTTCTCCGGTTGGTGTAAATGTTTGAAATTTAATTTATATAATTTAAATTATATATGTAAAAAATGATATTTGTCAACTAAAGAAGAGGCTGTCTGAAACATTTCAGACGGCCTCTTGAGTTGGGTACGGCTTATATCCAACGGATTTTATTCATCGGTATTGCTTGGCTGATCGATTGGCCGGCCGATACGTTGGTAATGCACAAACTCATAAACCAAACCGTTTTCCGCCGTGCGCTTTCCTTCGCGGTTTGCCTGCCATTCGTCAGAATTAATCGCGGGGAAAAAGGCATCGCCCTCCACATTTAAATCTATTTCGGTGATGCGTAAATCGGTGGCCACAGGCAGGGCTTCCGCATAAATCTGCGCGCCGCCCATGATGATGATTTCTTCGACATCTCCGCAAAGCGCCAATGCTTTGTGCAGGCCGGAAACGGTTTCGGCGCCTTCTGCCGCATAATCCGCCTGTCGTGTAATCACAATATTGCGACGACCGGGCAAAGGTTTTTTAGGCAGCGATTCCCATGTTTTGCGCCCCATCACCACGGGCTTGCCGGTGGTGTACGCGCGGAAAAAGGCGAAATCTTCGGGCAGATGCCACGGCATGGCATTGTTGATGCCGATGCAGTTGTTGTGGGCATGGGCAGCAATCAGGGTGATTTTTTGCATGTGGGTTTATCCGTCAATAGGATTTTCAGACGGCCTCATTGTAATCAATACAGGCCGTCTGAAACAGTATAAAAAAAGATGTGAAGATAATGATCTGATAACGGACTTCAACAACATTATTATCATAGACAAAATAAATATTACCGCTTATCATTAATTCCAACCGATTATTAATGATACGGAATCATATAATCGGCATAATACAATAAATGGTGTCATGCTTTTCTGTAGCCGAGAGCCTGCGTGAAACTGCCGCCGGCCTCTGCTGCCGCTTGATCTGCTACCAAAATGTTAATAACAACTTTAATAAGGAAATCATGATGGCGGGTTCGTATTCACTTTACCGTTGTGCCGTTTTATCCACTTCCACCGGCATGCTCGACAGCGTACTCGATCGCAACAGCCCGATCGATATTTTGCGCCTGCGGGTACACATGCACGGGCAAAGCCATGCCGACGGCTGCAATCTCAAAGCGGAGGAATTTTTCGATTGGATGCGCGAACATCCCGACGAATTGCTGACCACCTCTCCGCCCAACGAAGAATGTTTGCGCAAAACATTTCGCTATCTGAAAAAACAGGGCTATCACGAAGCCATTGTTACCACCATCAGCAGCAAACTCAGCGAAAGTTTCAACGTGATCCGCGCCGTTGCCGAAGAAATGGCCGACGAGTTGACCATCCATGTGTTCGACACCGGCACCGCCTGTATGCCCGAAGGCTTTTTCGCCTTAGAAGCCTTGCGCCTGCTCACGGCCGGTAAAAGCAGCGCCGAAGTGCTCGATTATTTGGAACAGCTCAAACCGCGCTGCGAATTGATTTTCGGCGTGCAATCGCTCACCCAGCTTGCCCGCAGCGAAGGCTTGATGCGCATGGGCGCAGCATTTAACGATTGGTTGGGTTTGAAAACCATATTGCGTCTCAATTCAAAAGGCATTTCGCATTTGGCCAGCATACAAGACAACAAACAAATGATAGAACGCCTTATCGAAGCACTGATGGTGATCACAACCGATAAAAACCCCACTCATCTGGTCATATCCGGCGGTTATTGCGGCGACTACGGGCTTTATCAGCAATTTGCCGCCAAACTGCATCAAAAAACCGGCCTTCATTTGGAAAACGGCCTGCCGATTTCGCCGGCAATAGGCGTTTACGCAGGTTTGAATGCCATCGGCATCGGCATTGTAGAGCGTTTGCCCGAATAATCCATTATGTTGATTTCATAAAATAAAAACATGAAACTGCTTAACAATGCTTTCAGACGGCCTATGGTTTTTTGCCCGTTCGTTTTAATGTTTCCTAATAAGAAACAAATAATCAACAAAATCTGTATTTATCTACCAATAGTGATTCATTACAATGCACTCATTCGATAAAGCCGACTAAGCAATCAGTCGGTATTTCATTCAAATTAACACATTAACTTGGAAAAGGAATTTACCATGAAAAAAACTGGTACCATTTTTGCCGCCATCGCTCTTTCAGCTGCTTCTTTAGCTTCTGCACGCGGTGTAGATCTGCCTGAATGGAACCACGCCAACGACTCAAACCGTCCTTTGGCCAACCTTCAAGAAGTTCATTACCCCGGCGTTAAACCTACCGCCAAAAAAGATGACCGTATTAAATTTACCGCAACCAACCACGTTGCCCCCGAAAGCGATGCCTACCAATCTTTAGGCCGTAACGAAAGCCGTTAATACGGGCATCTTACTCACTGTTTCTCCCAAACAAACAGGCCGTCTGAATAGATTTCAGACGGCCTGTTTTAGATGGCACAAACAATATGTTGGATTACCACTGCGAATAAGGATGCTTGCTCAAATAAGCATTGGTAAATTTACCGTTCGACGTGATTTCCTCGCCCAGCCAATCGGGTTTTTCAAAAGACACACCTTCGCTTGGCAACTCCAATTCCGCCACCACCAAAGGCGCGTTGTCGCCGAAATATTCGTCCACTTCAAACGTAAAACCGCGGTATTCGATTTTATAGCGGTGTTTTTCCAGCTTAAACGGGCACATCGTCTGCATCATCTGCTCCGCGTGTGCCACCGGAATTTCATATTCAAACTCGCTGCGGGTAGTATCGGAAATATAGCCCTTCAACGTCAGCCACGCTTTGCGGCCGACAATCCGCACGCGGATCGTACATTCCTTATCCACACTCAAATAACCCTGTCGCATCATTTCCGGCTCGCCGGCTTCCTCGCGCCAGCTGTCGTTTTTTAAAAGAAAACGGCGTTCGATTTCGATAGTCATGATTCAGACGGCCTCAAAACGGTTTGAATACAACAAGATACAAAGCAGCAATCATAATTACCACCGGAATTTCGTTAAACACGCGAAACCACTTATGCGAATAGCGGTTGCGGTTATCCTCAAAATCCAGCAGCAAACGGTAGCAGTAAAAATGATAGCCCAGCAAAACCACGCCCAGCGTTACTTTCGTATGTACCCAGCCCATGCCCCACCAGCCGGTGGCAAAGGGAATCACAAAGCCGGTTATTACCGCGCCCAAGCCCAACGGCGTCATAAACTTAAACAGCCGGCGCGCCATACCGAGCAAACGCAGATATTCGCCCCGGTTGCCTGTTTCCACCTGCGCCAGATTCACATAAATACGCGGCAGGTAAAAAAGCCCGGCAAACCACGAAATGATAAAAAACACATGCAGCAGTTTGAACCATAAATACATTTTTCAGACGGCCTTTGGAAAATAACCGACATATTGTAGCCTCAAACACCGCCCGACGGTTAAGATTTGTAGGCAGGCCGGGCTTTTTTGCTAAAATACCGCCGCACTTTACATATAAGGGAAAACAACATGATCAAACAATTCGAAATTCACGGCGGCGTCAAAAAAGAACTTCAAGCCTATCTTGATGAGCGCAATACCGACCTGAAAACCGCGATGGACAGCGAAGAACTCAACCGCGAAGTCGCCGCCATCATCCACAACGGCCTGCCCGCAATGGTGAGAAAAATCTATTCGCTCGAAAAAATGCAGAAGTTTTTTTGGGAGAAAAAAGACCTGATGGTAGAGTTTGTTGCCGCACGCTTGAATGCTGCCGACAAGAAACCGAAAGGCAGTAAAAACACCAATCAGAAGAAACGCTGATATGTCCTAGAGCGTGTCGTTAGAAAGCATTGCGGCGGTATTTTTGGTCAAAAATCCGCTTCACAAGCCTTCTAACGACACGCCCTAAACCAAAGGCCGTCTGAAAGCTCACAAAACTCGCTTTCAGACGGCCTTTAAACATCTCTACTACTTTACTTATCCGAATAATCCCGCTTGCCGAAAATGGCACTGCCCACCCGCACATGCGTTGCACCGCAGGCAATCGCGGCTTCCATATCCGCCGACATGCCCATCGACAGCACATCCGCCGCCACACCGGCCGCATTCAAATCGGCCAAAAGCTGTTTCATGCGGGTAAACTGATTGTGCAGGGCTTCGGCACCGGCGTCTGCTTCGGCCACACACATAAAACCGCGCACCTGCAAACGCGGCAGCTTCGCCGTTTCGCAGGCCAGCGCCACCGCTTCCTCCGGCGCCACACCGTGCTTGCCCGGCTCGCCTGCGATATTCACTTCGATACACACTTGCAGCGGCGGCATTTCAGACGGCCTCTGTTCACTCAGCCGCCGCGCCGTTTTCAAACGGCTCACCGTATGCACCCAATGCGCACGTTCCGCCACAAAACGGGTTTTGTTGGACTGCACATCGCCGATCATATGCCACACGATATCGGGCAAATCGGCCAGCTCTTCGGTTTTGCCGTACCATTCCTGAATATAGTTTTCACCGAAATCACGCGCGCCTGCCGCATATACTTCGCGGATATCGTCTGCCGGAAAGGTTTTGCTCACCGCCACCAAATGCACGCTGCCGTTTTCACGGTGCGCCGCCGCTTCCGCCTCGAGGATTTTTGCGCATACTTCACGGTAATTCTGTTGCAGGCTTGTCATGATTCTTTCCATATTCCGCAGTTTTTTTCCCGTTAGCAAAAATAATTAAATTTTTACTTGGTTTAACAACTCTATCTATTTAAAATAAATGGCTTGGTAAATCCCGCCGTCAACATTTCCATTCATACGGCTCAGAAAATTTTAACTTAAAAAGCAAGGCCACATTATGCAAATTACCGACTTACTCGCATTTGGTGTGAAAAACAAAGCATCCGACTTACACCTCAGCTCAGACCTGCCCCCGATGATCCGCGTACACGGCGACGTGCGCCGCATCAACCTGCCCGAAATGGGCAGCGACGAAGTGGGCAATATGATCACTTCGGTGATGAACGATTACCAACGCAAAGTCTATCAGCAAAACATGGAAGTGGACTTTTCATTCGAGCTGCCCAACGTGGCGCGCTTCCGTGTTAACGCATTCATGACCAACCGCGGCCCCGCCGCCGTATTCCGTACCATTCCCAGCACCGTACTGACGCTGGAAGATTTGAAAGCCCCGCGCATTTTCCAAAAAATCGCCGACAACCCGCGCGGCCTCGTATTGGTTACCGGCCCCACCGGTTCGGGTAAATCCACCACGCTGGCGGCTATGATCAACTACATCAACGACACCCAACCCGCACACATCCTTACCATCGAAGACCCTATCGAGTTTGTGCACACCAGCAAAAAATCCCTCATCAACCAGCGCGAACTGCACCAACACACCCACAGCTTCGCCAACGCCCTCAAATCCGCCTTGCGTGAAGACCCCGACGTGATTTTGGTGGGCGAGATGCGCGACCCCGAAACCATCGGCCTCGCCCTCACCGCCGCCGAAACCGGCCACTTGGTATTCGGTACTCTGCACACCACCGGCGCCGCCAAAACCGTTGACCGTATCGTCGACGTATTCCCGGCCGGCGAAAAAGAGATGGTGCGCTCCATGCTTTCCGAATCGCTGCGCGCCGTGATTTCGCAAACCCTGCTGAAAACCCGCGACGGCAACGGCCGCGTGGCTGCGCATGAAATTCTGGTGTCCACCCCCGCCGTGCGCAACCTGATCCGCGAAAACAAAATCGCCCAAATCAACTCCGCCCTGCAAACCGGTCAGGCACACGGCATGCAAACGCTCGACCAAGCCTTGCAAAACCTGGTGCGTCAGGGTGCCATCAGCCCGGAAACCGCGCGCAGCAAATCGCAAAACTCCGATCTGATTTTATGATGAAACAAACACATAATTAAGGGTAAAACACCATGAGCGAATCCAACCAACTGCACAATCTGCTGGCGGAAATGGTTCAGGCTTATTCAGAAAAAAACCAGCCGCCGCACATTCCCACCCCCGCCGAAATCGGCTCGCACCTGCACCCCTTGCTCGACCGCATGTGCCAAGAAGCCGAGCAGCGCACCGCCTCCGATATTTTCATCAGCGCGGGCTTTCCCCCGGCCATGAAAGTCAACGGCGTGCTGACACCGATGCCGCACAAAGCATTGAGCGGCAAAGACACCGCCGAAATCATCCAATCGACCATGAACGACGAGCAGCTCGAAACGTTCAACCGCGAATTGGAACTCAACTATTCGGTGCAATCGCGCAGCAACACCCGTTACCGTGTGAACGCTTATCACGAGCAAGGCCGCAGCGGCATGGTTTTGCGCCGCATCAACCCGCGCGTGCCTACCGTTGACGAACTCGCCCTGCCGCAAAAACTCAAAGAACTCGCCCTCACACCCCGCGGCCTGCTGATTCTTGCCGGCCCCACCGGTTCGGGTAAATCCACTTCGATGGCGGCGATGATCGACCACCGCAACCAAAAAGTGCCGGGCCACATCATTACCATCGAAGACCCGATCGAATACCTCTACCAACCGCGCCGCTGCATCATTACCCAGCGCGAAGTGGGCATTGATACCGCCGACTGGAAGCTGGCCGTACAAAACGCCATGCGTCAGGCGCCGGATGTGGTGTGTATCGGTGAGGTGCGCAGCGAAGCCAGTATGGAATACGCGCTGCAACTGGCGCAAACCGGTCACTTGTGCGTGTTCACGCTGCACGCCAACAATGCCGCGCAAGCCATCGAACGTATCATCAACTTCTACCCCGAAGACCGCCAAGCGCAGGTATTGATGGATTTGGCTCTGAACCTGACCGCCATCATCGGCCAGCGCTTGATCCTCAAAAAAGGACGCAGCCAACGCACCGCCATCATCGACCTGCTGCTCAACACCCCCGCCATGCAGGATTTGATCTTCAAAGGCGAACTGATGAACATCCGCGAGCTGATGGTACGCTCCGGCGTGGAAGGCATGCAGACATTCGACCAAAACCTCTTCGATCTGTATCTCAAAGACCAAATCGAATACGACGAAGCCCTACGCCAAGCCGATTCCGCCAACGATTTGCGCCTGCGTATCCAGCTGCATGAAGAAGGCGACAACCCCGAACGCCTGTACGACCGAATCAGCGATTTGAACCTGATGTAAATTCAGGCAAGGGCTGACGAGGCCGTCTGAATCAACAACCCGCCGGCTGTTCGGCTTCACATTAAAAACGCATTCGTTTCAATCGACTGAAACACACCAAAGGCCGTCTGAAATCTTTTTTCAGACGGCCTTTTTATATTCTTCATTATTACTTAATAAACTAAAAATAAAAATTATTTGCATTAATCTTTAAAAGCCATATAACATTCAACATCAAAAAATATCAAACCGATTCAGGGTATTGTTATGTTGATTGCTTTCCTGATTATGCTGCGCGAAGGCATTGAAGCCGCACTGATTGTCGGCATTGTGGCCGGATTTTTACACCAGTCGGGCAACGGCCATTTGATGCCGAAAGTGTGGCTGGGTGTGCTTTCCGCCGCATTAATGTGCCTGCTGTTGGGCTACGGCATCCACACCGCCACCGGCGAAATTCCGCAAAAGCAGCAGGAATTCGTGGTCGGCATCATCGGGCTGGTGACCGTTGCCATGCTGACTTACATGATTCTGTGGATGCAGAAAGCGGCGCGTTCCATGAAGCAGCATCTGCACAATTCGGTTCAGACGGCCTTAAATCGCGGCAGCGGCCAAGGCTGGGCATTGGTGGGCATGGCTTTTCTGGCGGTGGCTCGCGAAGGTTTGGAGAGCGTGTTTTTCCTGCTCGCCGTATTCCAGCAAAGCCCGAGCTGGCAAATGCCTGCGGGCGCGGTGCTGGGTTTGGCGGCGGCGGTTGTAGTCGGTGCGTTGATTTATCAGGGCGGTATGCGCCTGAATTTGGCAAAATTTTTCCGCTGGACGGGCGTGTTCCTCATCATCGTCGCCGCCGGTTTGCTGGCCGGTTCGCTGCGCGCGCTGCATGAAGCGGGCGTATGGAACCGGCTGCAAACCATTGTTTTCGACATTTCCCACATCCTGCACGAAGACAGCCCGCTGGGCGTGTTGCTCGGCGGCTTCTTCGGCTACACCGACCACCCGACCCAAGGCGAGGTTTTGGCGTGGCTGCTGTATTTGGTGCCCGTGATGTATTGGTTTTTACGCAGCAGCTCACCGGCTGCATCTGTTGGAAAATCCCCAGTAAATTGAGAAAGAGGTAAAACATGAAGAAACTGAATATCACCGCTTTATCCGTGCTGCTGGCACTCGGCCTTACTGCCTGCCAACCGCCCGAAGCCGAAAAAACCGCCGCGCCCGCATCCGGCGCACCGGCCGAAGCCAAAGCGCAAGACGGCAGTTTCAATATGGCAGTTAACGATGAAAAATGCGAACCGATGGAACTCACCGTGCCCAGCGGCGAAGTGGTGTTCAACATCAAAAACAACAGCAGCCGCAAGCTCGAATGGGAAATCTTAAAAGGCGTGATGGTGGTGGACGAACGTGAAAACATCGCCCCCGGCCTTGCCGACAAAATGACCGTTACCCTGCTGCCCGGCGAATACGAAATGACCTGCGGCCTGCTCAACAACCCGCGCGGCAAGCTCACCGTAACCGACAGCGGCTTCAAACAGGCGGGCGGCGAAGCGGATATGGCCAAACTCGCCCAACCGCTGGCCGACTACAAAACCTATGTTCAACAGGAAGCCGACCAACTGGTGAGCAAAACCGCCGCTTTCGTTGCCGCCGTGAAAGCGGGCGAAACCGACAAAGCCAAAGCCATGTTTGCCGACACCCGCACCCATTATGAACGCATCGAGCCGATTGCCGAGCTGTTTAACGAACTCGACCCCGCCATCGACGCGCGTGAAGACGACTTTAAAGCCGGCCCCAAAGACCCAGCCTTCAGCGGCTTCCACCGCATCGAACACGCCTTGTGGATCGAAAAAACCACCAAAGGCGTTGAAGCCGTGGCCGACAAACTCGAACAAGACGTGAAAAAACTCAAGCAGGAAATCGACGTGCTGACCTTCCCGCCCAATAAAGTAGTCGGCGGCGCGGCCGTGTTAATTGAAGAAGTGGCCAACAGCAAAATCAGCGGCGAAGAAGACCGTTACAGCCACACCGATTTGAGCGACTTCAATGCCAACATGGAAGGCGCACAAAAAATCGTCGATTTATTCCGCCCGCTGATCGCCGAAAAAAACAAGGCGCTGCTGGATAACGTTGATGCCAACTTCAAAGCCGTGAACGACATTCTGGCGAAATACAAAACCGCCGACGGCTTTGAAACCTACGACAAACTCAGCGAAGCCGACCGCAAAACCCTGCAAGCACCCATCAACACCTTGGCCGAAGAATTGGCCAAACTGCGCGGCACACTCGGCCTGAACTGATTTTTCTTTCATCAACCCTTTTCAGACGGCCCGACACATCAGGCCGTCTGAAAACATCGTCTTCAAAATATCATGAGCAACCACCACCGCAACCCCACCCAACCCGAAAAACGCACCTTGCTCAAAGCCGCCGTTGCCGCAGCCGCGACCGGTGCTGTCGCAGCCGCGGGCGGTTTCACATGGGGCGAGAAAAAAGGCCGCAACGAAGAGAAAGCCGCACTCATGCAGCATTCCACAGAAAGCTACGACTGCTACGGCCAACATCAGGCAGGCATCACCACCCCGCACCAACAATTCGGCATCATGGCTGCTTTCGATGTGCTCGCCAAAACCCCGAAAGAATTGGAAAAACTATTCCGCATCATCACCAGCCGCGTCGAATTCCTAACCCAAGGAGGCGAACTGCAAGACGGCGATGCCAAACTGCCGCCTTCGGGCAGCGGCATACTCGGCAAAATCATCCGCCCTGACGGGCTAACCGTTACCCTGAGCGTCGGAGCCAGCCTGTTTGACCAACGCTTCGGGCTGGCCGCCAAAAAACCCAAACACCTGCAGGAAATGAAAGACTTCTTCAACGACAAACTGCAAGCCGAATGGAGCGACGGCGACCTCAGCCTGCAAATCTGTGCCTTTACCCCCGAAACCTGCCAAAACGCCCTGCGCGACATCATCAAAAACACCGTGCAATACGCCATCATCCGCTGGAGCATAGACGGCTTCCTACCCAAATCCGAACCCGGTTCCGCCGCCCGCAACCTGCTCGGCTTCCACGACGGCACTGCCAACCCCAACGTAGCCGACCCCAAAACCGCCAATCAGGTGCTATGGACGGGCATCGCCGCCAACAGCTTGGACGAACCCGCGTGGACGAAAAACGGCAGCTACCAAGCCGTGCGCATCATCCGCCATTTCGTCGAATTTTGGGACAGAACACCGCTGCAAGAGCAAGAAAGTATTTTCGGACGCGAAAAATACAGCGGCGCACCCTTGGGCATGAAATATGAAAACGACGTTCCCGATTACGGCAAAGACCCCGAAGGCAAAGTGATTCCCAAAGACAGCCACATGCGCGTCGCCAACCCGCGCGACCCCGAATTTATGAAGAAACACCAACTGTTCAGACGGCCTTACAACTATTCGCGCGGCCTCTCCAAAGCCGGCCAACTCGATGTCGGCTTGGTGTTTATCTGCTATCAGGCCAATCTGGAAGACGGCTTCATCTTCGTGCAAAAACTGCTCGATACCGAACCGCTGGAAGAATACATCAGCCCCTTCGGCGGCGGCTATTTCTTTACGCTGCCGGGCGTTGAAAAAGGCGGCTTCTTCGGCCAAAGCCTGCTTGCGGCCTGATGGTGATTGGTAACATTAAGCTGGCTATCCAGCCGTCAAAACCAATAAGGCCGTCTGAAATTTTCAGACGGCCTCTTTTTACTGATGATCGTGATAAGGGCTTAAGCGGCGTTGGGTACGACCGCTTTCAGGTAGTTCAGCGCGATAAACTGTTTGTCTGCATCCACTTCCGTTACCGACAGCAGCATCTGCGATTTGGGCAGCGCGTCGAACGGAATACCGGTGGCGCGGGTAACCAGCGGCAGGCCGTCGATACGCACCAAGTCTTCTTTCAACAGCGTGGCTTTCAGCTCTTTGATGTTTTCCTGCTGCACATACACCAAGCTCCAATAGCTTTCCATCTGCCGCTGGAAATCGGCATAGGCGGTATAGGCCGAATCGAAATCGCGCAAGGCGGCAAACAGGTCGGCATCGTTGTGTTCAAACAGCGGCAGGCCGTCTGAAATCAGGCTGATAAGCTGTTTTTGGTTGATGTAGTCGGCGGCGCGGCGCAGCGGCGAGGTAAACCAGCCGTAATGCTGCACGCCCATGCCGCTGTGCGGTTCGGATTTGGTGCTCATGCGCACTTTGCTGTTGCCGGGCTGCACGCGGAACAGGCCGGGCAGGTGGTTGGCATCGAGCATTTCGGCCCATGTGCTGTTGGCGAGAATCATCATTTCGCTCACCAAAGTGTCGATGGGCGAACCGCGCTCGCGGCGGGCCACGCCTACGCTGCCGTCTGCGTTCAATTCGATGCTGTAATCGTATTGTACGGCGCGCTCCGGCTCGTATTTGCCGCGGGCTTTTTGGCGGGCGACGGCAAATTGGTGCAGCCAGATTAAATCGCGGTGGTGGTTGAACATGGCCTGCCCTTCGGCATCCAAACCGGTTTCGGTATTGAAATGCGGCTCAATGGCTTGAATACGCAGGTTTTCGGCGATGTAAACGGCTTCGATTTTGTGTTCGGGTGCGCTGATGTTGAAATCGGCGTCCACATCGAAATAAATGCTCACGGCGGGGCGGTATGCGCCGGCATCGAGGCTGAAAGAGGCAATCCAGTTGTCGGGCAGCATGGTGATTTTGCCGCCGGGAAAATAGGCGGTGCTTTGGCGTTCCATGATGATGCCTTCGATGCCGCTGCCGGGCTCGACGGCCAATGAAGGCGCGGCGATATGGATGCCGACGCGTTTGCTGCCGTTGCCTAAATCGGTAACGCTGATGGCATCGTCCACTTCGGTGGTGCTGTCGTCGTCGATGGAAAATGCCTGCACGTCGGCTTTGGGCAGGTCGGCCAAAGCGGGGACGGCGACATCGGGAAAGCCGGTGCCTTTGGGGAAATGCTTGATTTCAAAGCCGTCGTAAAGATACTGCGGAATCGAAGCCACGCCGCCGGTTTGCATGGCGAGTGCCAGCGGAGCGAGTTTGAGCGCGTCGGCGGCTTTGGTGAAGGCTTTGTAGGTGAGCGCCTGTTTGTCGGGCGCGTGCAGGATGGTTTTTAAGTCGGCGGCGATTTCAGACGGCATCTGCCCTTGTTTCAAGGCATCTGCCCAGCTTTCGATTTGCGCTTCCTGCTGCTTTTTGCGCTCGATGGCGGCCAGCGCCTGCTTGAGGGTTTCTTCGGGCGCGGCTTTGAATACGCCTTTGGCCTTTTTGTAGAAGTACATCGGCGCGGCGTAGAGGGCGATCAGGGTGGCGGCCAGCTCGGTTTTGGTGGGCGCGTGGCCGAAATACTCTTCGGCGATGGCTTCGGCGGTGAACTCTTCTTCGCCGCACACTTCCCACAGCAAATCGGTGTCGATGTCGGCGGCTTCGGCTTGGGCTTTGTTCAGAAAGTCGTCGAGCGGGGTGTCGAATTCGACAAATACGTTGGCGGCTTTGACTTTGGTGCGTTTTCCGTGCTGGGTGTCGGCCTGATAGTTGGCATCGTTTTTCTGAACGACGGTTGCCACTTTGAATTGGCCGGATTCTTCGTAAAATATGTTCATAAATAAAATAGATGGGCGATAAGCTTGCGCCGCGAGGCCGTCTGAAAAAACGGCGCGGGTGTATGGCTTATCAAATTGCTGAAAAGGCGTGATTTTAACAGGAATCGCTTAGGCTTGTCGGTGTTGTGGCGTTCAGACGGCCTTTTCCAAAATATTTTCCGCCGTGATAGTGGCAATCTCTCGCTGCGGTAACGGTGGCAGGCGGTTTCGCTATATACTGGCGGCTCGACACGTTTGAAAGGAGCGGACGATGACCATTTATTTTTTAGGCGGCGGCAATATGGCGGCGGCGATTGCAGGCGGTTTGGCAAGACAGGGCGGATACGCCGTCCACATTGTGAACCGCGGTGCGGAAAAACGCGAACGGCTCGCGCGCGAGTTGGGCGTGCCGGTATCGGAAACCTTGCCCGAGCTTCATGCCGAAGACGTGCTGGTGTTGGCCGTGAAGCCGCAAGACATGCAGGCGGCGTGTGCGGGTGTGGAAACCAACGGCGCATTGGTCATATCGGTGGCGGCCGGATTGAGTGTCGATACCTTGAGCCGCTATCTCAACGGCACGCGCCGTATTGTGCGGGTGATGCCGAATACGCCCAGCGGGGTCGGTTTGGGCGTATCCGGCCTGTTTGCGGGCGACGGAGCCACTGAGGCCGACAAACAGCTGGCTGCGCAGATTATGCTGGCCGTCGGTCAAGTGATGGTGGTGGAAGACGAAGCCCAGCTGCATGCCGTTACCGGCATTACCGGCAGCGGCCCCGCCTATGTCTTTTATCTGCTCGATGCCTTGAAGAAAGCCGCCGTCATGCAGGGTTTCGATGAAGAAACCGCCAAGCAGCTCAGCTTGGCCACCTTTAAAGGCGCGGTTGCGCTGGCCGAACACAGCGGCGAAGATTTCAACGTGCTCCAGCAAAATGTCACGTCAAAAGGAGGCACCACGTTTGCCGCGCTGGAAACTTTTAAAGCCCGCTCGGTAGCCGAAGCGATAGGCGAAGGTGTTGATGCGTGCGTGGCGCGTTCCCGCGAGATTACCCGCCAATTCGAGGCCGTCTGAAATGTTGTCTAAATTACTGATTCTGTTTTCAGACGGCCTGGCCATCGTGTGTTTGGCGCGCTGCCTGCTGCAATGGGCGAAGCTCGATTACCGCCATCCGTTTGCCCAATTCTGCACCCATACCACCGATTGGCTGGTGAAGCCGCTGCGCAAGGCCGCCCCGCCGTTAGGCCGCTGGGATACCGCCTGCATTTTGGCCTGCGTGCTGCTCTATTACACCGCTTTTACGCTGATTTCATTAATCTCGCTGCCGGGCGGGTTCGGCATAAAAGTGATCGCCGCCAACCTGTTTTTCACAGTTTTAAGCATGTTTAAAGCCGTTGCTTATGTTTTACTGTTGGGTTTGGTATTGAGAATGGTGCTGAGTTTTCAAAATCCATACTCATTTTTACAAGTATCTTTGCATAAAATATTTGAACCATTGTCGCGGCCTTTTGTCTTTTTAAAATTCGGACGCTACGACTTTTCCGGCAGCGTTCTGGCATTGATGCTGTGGTTTTGGTTAAGTGCAATCCTGCCACAGTTGACCGCCAAATTGAATTTATGGCTGTTGAATTGATATATCAATGAGTTAACCCGTTAGAGAGGCCGTCTGAACAAAAACACCGGGCGCGGCGCAGGCTGAAAATAAGGCATATTCATAAAACCGTGATATGATGCCCCCGCACAAATAAAGGTTAAATTGTCGAAAAATCAACAACAAGCCTGAAAGCGGGCTTTTATTGAAGCCTACCGTCCAACAGCGAAAGAAAGAACTACCATGGCAAAGCTTACAGAACAAGACATCCTCAATTGGAACGGCTCTGAAGACGACTACATGAATGCAGACCAACTGGCTTTTTTCCGTGAGCTGTTGGTAAAACTGCAAGACGAACTGATCGCCAATGCCAATGCCACCACCGGCCATCTGCAAGAGCACGAATCCGCTCCCGATCCCGCCGACCGCGCCACTCAGGAAGAAGAATATGCCCTCGAGCTGCGTACCCGCGACCGCGAGCGCAAGCTGTTGAGCAAAATCCAAGCTTCCATTCGCAGCATCGACGAAGGTGACTACGGTTTCTGCCGCGACACCGGCGAACCCATCGGCCTGAAGCGCCTTTTGGCGCGTCCTACCGCAACCCTGTCGGTAGAAGCGCAAGAGCGCCGCGAGCAAATGAAGAAACAGTTTGCCGATTGATTCATTTCAAACCGGCAGTTCAGGCTGCTGAGGCCGTCTGAAAAAGCGCTTGCAACCTCTTTCATTTAAAGCGAAGGCCGAACCTTTTAATTAAGGTTCGGCCTTCGCTTTTGTCTTGCCCGTTGATGTTTTTCAGACGGCCTTACCGGCACAGGTTAAGCGCAACGTTTGCTTAGGGCACAGACTGCTTATCCATCTGCGCTTCACGTTCCAGCTCGTGCGCATACGCCTGCGCTTCTTCCTCGTTAAACGGTTTGAGTACGCCGCTGTCGTTACGCGGGTCGAGTTCCGCCATCACCGGGCCGGCCGAAGCAGGCATGTTAACGTGCATACTGCGCTTGTCTTCCGGTACCACAGCTTGTCGCGAGGCGAATACGGCCAGCAACGTAGCAAAAACAATGAAATAACCATAAAAACCATAGCGTTCGGCCTGATCCATCACCACACCCAAAATCATCGGCGCAAACAAAGAACCCATGCCGTAGCTAAACAGCAGGCTTCGGCTGACTTCCACCGTGTTCATCTCATTCGGCAACTGGTCGTTGGCACGCGCCACACTCAACGCATAAAGAGTAAACAGGCCGATACCGAAAAACACCGCCACCAAATACTGCACCCAAATAGCGTCGATACCCACCAGCATCAGCACGATGCCGACAAGCGCGCCAACTGCCGAAACCGACGAGCAGGTAAAGATAGCGGTACGGCGGCCGAAGCGGTCGGACAGGCGCGCAATCGGCAGCTGCACGGCAAAGCCCGTACCCATCGCAATCATCAGATAAAACGAAATCTGGCGCACATCAAAGCCCTGTTTCAGCAAAAACACCGACGCCATCGTGAAAAAACCGTTCATCAGCAAACCGGCGGTAAAGCTGCCCACAATCGCCAGCGGCGCAATCGCAAACAAACGCGGCAGGCTGATGCGTTGGCGCGGCGGCAGTTCCGGCGCTTTCAAGCGGGTCAGCGCCACCGGCAGCATCGCCGCCATCACCATAATCGCCGAAAGAAGAAAGATATCTTGGCTCGATAGCTTGAAACTCAGCAAGCCGATACCGACGGTAAACGATATGTAGTACACCACATTATAAAAAGCCAACACCCTGGCACGCCCCGCCGAAGTGCTGCGCTCGGCCAGCCAGCTTTCCACAATCATCAGCAGGCTGTAATAACAAAAACCGAGCAACACCCGCAGCGCGCCCCACACCCACAGATTGTCGGTCATCATATGGCCGAGCGCCGCCATGGCAAACACCGCGCCAAACACGCTGAATCCGCGGATATGCCCCACGCCCGATACCACGCGGTGCGCCGCCATCGCACTCAACGCCGCCCCCACGAAAAACGCTGCATTGAGCACACCGATGGCGGTGTTTTTCACACCCATTTGCGCAAGCTCCACACCGGCCGAGTTCAAAAACAGACCGAAGCCGGCAAACAGGAAAAATACCGAGAAAAAAAGCGAATAAAATTTATTGGGTTGTTCGGTCATCGCAGCGTCTTTCAGGCGGGTAGGTCGAGAGGCGCTAGCCTGACAGATTCGCAGACAAGTGTAAACAGATAGCCGCCGCCGAAAACGTAAAAAACAAAACAGTGGGGCTTGTAACACGCCGCATTCTTGAATACAGGCCGTCTGAAAATTTTTCAGACGGCCTCATTAAGAGCAAGCCTGCCGCATAAAATCCTGTAAAATAAGCCGCTTTATATCCCGACCATCCGAAACCTATGCCGGACAACGCCCAGATTACCGCCAGCTACGGCCGCCGCTACACCGTGCGCACGCAAAGCGGTTTGACATTCGATGCCACCACCCGCAAAAAACGGGTTGATTTTGCCTGTGGCGATTGGGTGCACATCACCCCCATCAACCGAGAGCAGGCCGTTATCGAAGACTACCTGCCGCGCGAAAGCCTGCTTTACCGTCAAGACGCTTGGAAAACCAAGCTCATTGCCGCCAATGTGGACAAGCTGTTTATCGTGACCGCCGCCGTGCCCGCGCCCAACGAAGCCCTGCTGCAACGCGCTCTGCTGGCCGCCGAAGCCGCCGACATCGAAGCCGTGATAGTCGTCAACAAAGCCGATTTGCCCGAAACCGCCGGTTGGCGTGAAAAACTGCATTTTTACGAATCGCTGGGCTATCCCGTGATAGAAACCTGCGCCCTCGACCATGCCGACGCACTCAAACCGCTGATGCAGGGTTGCACCAATATTTTTCTCGGACAAAGCGGCATGGGTAAATCCACCCTAACCAACGCCTTGCTCGGCAGCCAAACCGCGCGCGTAGGCGAAATATCCACCGCGCTCGATTCGGGTAAACACACCACCACCCACGCCCGCTTGTACGACATCAATGCCGAAACCAAGCTCATCGATTCGCCCGGCTTGCAGGAATTCGGCCTCTTCCACCTCGAAGCCCCGCGCCTGCTTGATTACTTCCCCGACATGCGCCATCTGGCCGGACAATGCCGTTTTCACAACTGCACCCACCGCGCCGAACCCGGCTGCGCCGTCAAATCCGCCGTCGAAGCCGGTGAAATCCGCGAATCGCGGCTGGCATTTTTACAGCGCATTACCGATGAACTGCTGCGTTGAATCACATAAAGGCCGTCTGAAAAATCAAAAAGCAAGTTCAAGCAACTTACTTTGTCTATTAACCCCAAGCCTTTTTCAGACGGCCTCAAACCCGCACCCACCAATTCAAACCAAAACCATGCTCGAAATCCTTTACCGCGACAGCCGCTGCATCGCCGTCAACAAACCCGCCGGCATGCTGGTACACCGCAGCTGGCTCGACAGCCATGAAACCCGGTTTGTCATGCAAACCCTGCGCGACCAAATCGGCCGCCGCGTGTATCCCGTCCACCGCCTCGACCGCCCCACCTCGGGTGTGCTGCTGTTTGCGCTCGACAGCGAAAGCGCCAACCGCCTTACACAACAATTCACCGAAAAAACCGTCCGCAAAACCTATTGGGCAGTCGTGCGCGGCTACCTGCACGGAAAAGGGCGCATCGACTATCCGCTCAAAGAAGAAGCCGACAAAATCGCCGACCCCTTTGCCGACCCCGATAAGCCCGCGCAACCCGCCGTAACCGATTACCGCTGCCTAGCCCAAAGCGAACAGCCCTTCTCGTCCGCCGCCCGCTACCCCACATCGCGCTACTCATGGGTGGAGCTGACACCGCACACCGGCCGCAAACACCAACTGCGCCGCCATATGAAACACATTTTCCACCCGATTGTGGGCGACACCACCCACGGCGACAACGCCCAAAACCGCACCGTCGCCGCCCATACCGGCACCACGCGCCTGATGCTGCACGCCCGCACGCTGGCGTTCGACAGCCCCGAAAACGGCAGCCGAATCAACGTATGCGCCGACACCGACGAAGCATGGCAACAGCTTGCCCTCGTGTTTGGCTGGCAAAATCTCATATCCCCAAGCAGTTAGAGCAAATGAATTTTAAAAAATAGTAAGTGCGTCATACTCGGGCTTGACCCGAGTATCCCGTGCTATAATCCTCCCCGCATACAGGCCGGGCAGACAGCCGCTGCGCATCGCATAAAGCATGCGGGGAGGAAAGTCCGGGCTCCGAAGAGCAGAATGCCGGCTAACGGCCGGGCGCAGTAATGCGACGGAAAGTGGAACAGAAAGCAATACCGCCGATGGCTGCTTCGGCAGCACAGGTAAGGGTGAAAAGGTGCGGTAAGAGCGCACCGTGCACTTGGCAACAAGGCGCAGCAGGCTAAACCCCATTCGGAGCAAGACCAAACAGAACGCATTGACGCTGCTCGCCGAGCGTTCGGGTAGGTTGCTGGAGCGCATCAGCAATGGTACGCCTAGAGGAATGGCTGTCCGACGACAGAACCCGGCTTACCGCCCGACCTGTATGCACCCTATTCAAACATTTGAGGCCGTCTGAAAAAATTTTCAGACGGCCTCAAATGTTTTTGTAATCCGCATGCCAATAACTAGGTTGAGACCTTTGCAAAACCCTCAGATGTGGATGCAGTTCAAAGCGTAGCAGCACAGCGAGTGCAGACATATCATATAGATAGGCAAACGAGCGAGCAGCGCACAACGCAGAAATGCGCCGAAGATGGGGGTTTTGCAAAGGTCTCAGGTTGATAAATTTGAAAAGTGGATTTGAAAGTTATCGGATTTGTTCGGAATTTAAAGCTCCATTTGAAAAATATATTGAAATAGAATTTACATGGATAAATTGCGAGTGTTAATATGCTTAAAAATAATATTTAATTGATAAATATTAACAGAAATAGTCAACTACATTACGCAAGGAAGATTATAGATGCATTCTCACAGCCCTAAAGCATACATGCGCCGCCGGCTTTTTTCGCGTTGTATCATCGCAGCACTTGCCACACTTTCGGCGCAGGCATCTGCTAACACTTCGTTTTCAGGGCAGTCATCCGCTACGGAATTTCACTCTTCCCCCATCCTTGCCACCGGTGCCAGCTTTCCCCCTAATATCCTGCTTGCCCTTTCAGTAGAATTCCCCACCGCAGGCTCGGCTTATCAGGCTTCTTTGGCGGCGGGCAACACTCCTTTAATCAACAAAAACGAATTTGATGCCAATGAATACATCGGCTATTTCGATCCCCAAAAGTGCTATAGCTATACTGGCAATCCCGATATTCCCGATGATGAAAACGGATATTTCACACCCGACCGCCAAGCCGACAGCCGTGGTTACTGCGGCGGTAATCTTTTCAGCGGCAAAGCGTTAAACTGGATGACGATGACTACCATCGACATCTTCCGCCAAGCAATGACCGGAGGCAACCGTGCCAGAGGCGGCACGGTAGGTACTTCTTCCAAACAATCCAACTACACTGACGCCGATACATTGAATTTCACAGCGCTGAGACGTGCCAATGTCGTGTCAAACCAAAACGGAATATATGGTTTAAGAGCGCGTTATTTGGAAAATGATGCTCTGATCAGCAACATTTTGCCGTCATATGTTGTCAGTGCCATTGACAAGCCCTCTAAAGAATTCACGATAAAGAACAACTCAGTCAATAAAAATGTTATTCAAATCAATAACAATGGTTTTAAATTGAGAATCGGCGGCAACGGTTTGGATAGAAATAATAATCCTATAGCTTCCAAAGGCAAGGCAGTAAAAACCTACAATGTGGTGGTTCAGGTATGTAAACCGGGTTTGGAAGAAAAAAACTGCCGCGTTTATACCGATTCTCGCGGTAGAACCTCACTCAAGCCTACCGGGGTGATGCAGGAAAAAATCGAAGCCGCCCGTTTTGGCGTGTTCGGTTATGCCAATATTAACGGTAACAATATTGACGGCGGCGTTTTACGTTCACGGATGAAATTTCTGCGCGGAGAAACCACGCACAACAACATCGTTTTAGGTAATGAAGTCAATGAAGACGGTACTTTCAACGTAAACCCTGATCAAAGCGACGCCCAAAACACCAATGTAACCAACAGCGGCGTGATCAACTATCTCAACAAATTCGGCGATGCCGGCAAATACAAAGTCCAAGATCCGGCGGGTGAACTTTACTATGCCGGTTTACGTTATTTGAGAAACAAAGGCAATTACCGCCCGTGGACAAATTGGTTGAACACCAATTCAACATTGAAAAACAATGAAGCTGTTGATGAGAATAAAAGAAACGTTGCCATCGACGGTTTTCCGGTAATTACCGATTGGAACGATCCGCTTTTAAGCAAAGGCAATGTAATTGACGACAAACAAGTGGTTTGCCGACCCAATTACATAATGTATATCGGCGATACATTTACTCATAGTGACAATGACGTACCCAATTTCATCTACAACAACCACGCGCCGACAGACGACAATGAAATCAATACATTGGGGTCTCTTAGAGCTTTAGCGAATCAGGAAAACAATCCGTTTGATGCCGGCACAAGCATGCTGGGCGCTTATAACTTAAAAGAAGCAGCGGCTTCCTATGGCTCGATTGCAGGTTTGGCTTACTGGGCGCGTACAAACGATATCCGCAGCGATGTCAAAGGTAACCAATACATACAGTCAATCATGATTGACGTATTGGAATACAACAACCATCATATCCACAACGGCAAAAACTATAATACTTTTTACTGGGCTGCCAAGTATGGCGGTTTCCGCAGCAATAAAGCCGAACGGGAAGGTGCCGTACCTACCTTGACCACACAAGATAGCGACCGTATCCGTTGGACTAACGATGCCCGAGGCACGACATCTATCGGCGCTTTTTCAGACGGCGTTCCACGGAATTACGCCGCTGCCAACTCTCCCCAATCGCTGATTGAAGCCATCAATAAGGCATTCAACAATGTGGAAGCGCTTTCCGACACACCTTCACAAACTTCGTTGGCTGTGGAGCAAACTAAGGATGGCATTGTAGATTTAACCACTGCACATTCCCCTCTGTTTTTACAATCTTCGTATCGGAAAAACGATCACGGTTGGCAAGGTGATGTCATTGCCTACACCATGAGTGCCGACTCCCGACCGGGTTCGCCCGATTTTTCCAAGCAATGGCAGTTAAGCACATTGCTCAAGCGCAGCAGTGCCGACAGCCGTCGAGTGTTTACCCTCAACGGTAACAGTATCGACAGCCTCGCCAATACCGCACAAGGAGCAGGTGCCGCAACTTTGTTTGGTTTGCAAGGCAATGAGGGATATACGCCCGTTAATTTGAAAGATTATGTTTTAGGTAAGAGCGATAAGGAAAAAACCACAACCAACCCGGCAGGCGTTTTCCGCCCCCGTCCCGACGACGGCTTGCTTGGTACGGTGGTTAACTCCTCAGTTGCCATTTTGCCCCCGCCTGTTTCTGAAAATGTAGGCAGTTGCCGGTACGATAATTTTTCCTCTCTCAAAACACGCAAAACCGTTTATGCCTTCGCTGCCAATGATGGCATGTTGCATGTGATAGACAATACAGGAAGTGAAAAGCTTGCCTATATTCCTTCTACCGCATTGCCAAAATTGAAAGAATATGCCGATCCGCAAGGTACGCACAGCTTTTTGAACGACGGCACGCCCGTGGTGCAGGAAGTGTGCACATCAGGGGCAGGTAAAACTGCCAAATCCGTGATTATCGGCACAACCGGCCGCGGCGGAGAGGCTGTTTACGCCATTGATGCCACTCAACTTGGCACGGGACACTCTGCGAATGCGGGCAATATTTTGTGGGAATTCAACAAAACCCACGATGAAGACTTGGGGCTGACCGTACATGCTCCTGTGCCTGTACAAGTCAAAAAAGGCAGCGACAGCATTGCCGCCGTCGTAGTTAGCGGCGGTTACAATGCTAAAAATGACAGAGGCCATATTTTTATCCTGCAAACCGACAAAAGCGGATCATGGATTCAAAACGGTAATTACTGGAAAATCCCCTTGGGTAAATCCGGCGTAGGTGCGCCCCGAGCCATTGATACCGACAGCGACGGCAATATAGACCGTATTTATGTAGGCGACCAAGCAGGTAAACTTTACCGTATTGACCAAACCGCCGGTGGCAGTTGGACAGTCAAAACCTTATTTAACGGCAGCCAGCCCATTACCGGTGCGCCCGATGTCCATTTTTCAGGCGGCCGCTATACCGTAGTTTTCAATACAGGCCAATATTTCAAACCCACCGACGGCACCAAGCCCGGTTTGCAAAATTATGCCTACGGATTGTTTGATACCGATGGCAGTACCATTGCCGAAAGCAGCTTGGTTCAGCAGCAGATTAAAACGGAGCAATCAGTGGCTTCCGTTGGCCAGCGCACTTATCTTAGTGCCACCCAAAATGCCGCCAATAACAAAGGGTGGCGCCTGCAACTGCCTGTAAGCTATATCGGCATTGACGATGCCTTTGTACGCCGTGGACGCACTGCTCAGTTTTTCGTTTTTTCAGTAAACGACAACAGCAAAATCAATACGGCAAATGCTGCCAATATTTGCGCCAATAATTCGGGCAAATCCGCCTTGATAGAAGTAGATTTGCGTAACGGCGGCCTTTACAAAAAGCCCGTTTTCGATACCGACCGCGACGGTTTGTTCAATACAAACGATACGCTTGCAGCCATGTCGGTAAACGAAAACTCATTGTCGCTCAAACGCAAAAATATCACCATAAACAACGGTATTTCAAAAGCCTACGATAGTGCCATTTCACATGGCGATAGCAATCAAACTGCTGACGAGGAACGCTTAAACCGCTTTCAAAATAAAGTCAGCCGTATCAGTTGGCGCGAAATTTTCTAAGCAGCATACAGAACAGGCCGTCTGAAAATTTTCAGACGGCCTTAAATACACGTTCATTCAAGTCAACTTCGGAGGGCGCTTCGCGTACAACGTATCGATATTGCACACCCGATCGTATACATATGCATCATATCCAAGCACTTAAGGCCGTCTGAAAATTTTTCAGACGGCCTTAAGTGTGTTTGTTATTCCGTACGACACTATCCAAACCGCCCAACTCAAAAAAGCTGAACTTAATATGATTATTACTGGATTTATTATTTAAACTTCATTTGTAAAATATATTGAAACAGAATTTACATGCATAAATTTAGAATGTTAATATCCAAAAAAAATATTTAATCGACAAACATCAGTAGGAATCAGCAGTACAGATACTTTGCCGCTACCTGTCCACATTTGTACTTAAAAGCCACCCGGCAGCTTCTGTATAAGCTTGAAAATGTAAAAAATACTTATTGTTTATTTTAATAAAATCAAAACACTAAATCGAATACTAAGAAAGAAAACGCATGAAACTCTCTGCACGGAAAAGGCTTTTCTCCGTTAAACCGTCTCATTGGGCGGTTGCATGTGCTTTGGCCTGCCCACCGGCTTTCGGCGCAGTCGAAGGCGCATATCCTGCCGTTCCATTGTCAATGACCGGCGGAAAGTCGCAAATCAAGCCTAATGTTTTACTGTTTGTCGATACGTCCGGCAGTATGAGATTTAATATTAAAACAGGGAAAGAAGACCTTCCGGCAGGGCACGAGGATACAAGGGGTGAGGTTGCGAAAGCTGCGGCTATCGAGGCCATTGAAAATAATCCCCATCTCCGTTGGGGATTGGCAACTTTTCCGGGTGGAGTGCATGGTGCCAAAATTGTTAAACCAATCCAAGATCCGACGTCAGGTCATATTACGGATTTAAAAAAAACTATCCAAAACTTGGAATGGGGTGGTCCGACACCGACAACTTCGTCTTATTATGAATTAGTCCGTTATTATTTAGGATTACCGCTTTACCATGATTCGAATAAGGAATTGAATCAAAGTAAAAATTATCAATCGCCTATCGAGTACCGATGTCAAAAAAACCTTTTGGTTTACATATCGGATGGCGAGCCGGACGGCTACAACCGGCAAGGTTACCATTTCAACAGTAGATTTGTCCGTGATGCAAGGGGCGGTAGTTTCTTAAAATTTACCGATTATTTAGAGCAGGATCCTTTGTTTGGCCCCCGCGCTACCAATCAATGGGAGGAATGGCGGAGTGAGGCCAATAATAGCTCCTGTACAAAAGAAGACAAGGGTGGTTCAAAAAATTATGAGCCTGCAGGCGAGTGTAGAAAGGTATCAACACGGAATTGTGCTAGAGATAATACCTGTCACATGTACAGTGAATACGGTATTGCGAGTTTTGCAGGTATTGCCCACCAAAAAGACTTGATAAGCAGCAAAAATGATAAAGAAGGCGTATCGTTTGACGATCCTAAATTCAGCAAGCAGACCATCGATACTTATACTATCGGCTTAGGTTTGGATATTCCGGTGTTGAAAAATACCGCTTCCGTAGGTGGTGGCGAGTATTTCTCTGCATTTTCGCGCAGTGCGCTCAAAGATGCCTTAAATAAAATTGTGGCCAATGCCACCGTGGCATCCGTACCTTTTACCGGTGTTACGCCGAGTGTTTCGTCGCCGGCGTCAAACCGTCCGATTAATATGGCGGAAACCTTATCGTTGAATACTGAAGATTGGTCGAGTCAACTGCGTTTCTATCGGGTAAATGAAAAAACAGGCGCCATCAGCCCCAGCCAATATACTTTGCCTACATATGATTCAAATCAGTCTGTGAGTGTGATCAGTACGGCAAGCGGCCCGCGCTATCTGCGTACAGGTAACGGTGGTACGGTACGAGACCTTAATAACAGCACATTCGGCTTAACCGATGCCGACCCGAGCGCATGGCGCAAGCTGGCAAGCTGGCTGACCCGCGAAGGCACGGAGGATAATCCTGCTTGGGGTTACCGCGTACGCAACCACAGCAATCAAGACAACCAAAACCGCTACTTGGGCGATTCGTTGGGCAATTTGGTTGCGATGGGTGTGCAAGGCAACGAGCGCAAATATTTAGCGGTCGGCTCCAACGACGGTATGGTGCATATCTTCAAAAAGCAGGATGGTAATACAGCTGCCAATGCTTATACCGACGTATTCCAATATATTCCCGGCATGGCCAAGCAAGGGCAAAAAACGGTTAATACCCGTTTGGTAGAAACGGCTCAAAAAGATTATGGCGGTGCGAAGCATGTTAATTTGGTTAACGGCCAAATCAGTTGGTACGAAACCTATGCGTCAAGTAAAGACCGCACGCGTGTCTTTATGACAGGCACGCTTGGCGAAGGCGGTAGAGCGGCCTATGCGTTGAATATCGCCGGTAAAACCAATGGCGGTCATGTGGTAGGTTTGGATGCGGATAGTCCTTCATGGTTGAAAGGCTCGGGAACCGGCGGCGGCACTTCCGGCCAGGCCGATTATTTCGGCGTGCCTTTGTGGGATACTTCTTCCGCCCAAATAGGTAAGGCTCATCAAGCAGATGCTGAAATCGGCCACTTGTTTGGCGAGCCGTTTAACGGACGTTTGGCACGCAAGGGCAGCACGGCCGCCAAAGCCGCTTCCTATACAGGCAAAGACGATATTTTCTATGCAACCGTATTGGGCAGCGGCTTTAATCCGCCTTCAAACGGCAGCGATAGGAACGGCAATCCCACTTATCCCGCACCATCGGTTTATGTATTGGACAGCTTAGGCTTGGAAGCAGGCAAAACAGAGCCTAATAGCGTTAACAGCAATAGCGAACCCGGCAAAATCATCAAGCGCATCAGTGTAGGTAATTTGAGCAAAGCTGATAACGTGAAAACCAATGCACCGCGCGGCCTGACTGCTGTAACCGGATTGGATATCGACGACGACGGTGTGTTTGACGTAGGCTATGCAGGCGATCAAAACGGCAACGTGTACCGCTTCGATTTCCGTGCCGAATCTTCCAAATGGAATGCCGAAATCATTTTCAAAGGCAATGAATCGCAGCCTATTACCGCCGCGCCGGAAGTGTACCGCAATCCGAAAAGCAAACGCGTTACCGTATTGTTTGGCACGGGTAGCGAGCTGTATGCCAGCGATTTGCAGGACAACAGCGTGCAGCGGCTGTATGGCATTCAAGATGCCTTAACCGATAAAGAAGATGTAGGCGACGAAGTAACACCGCTCACACCTTCGAGCACAGAGCTTGTCCGCCGCAACTTTATCCAAGCTACGGTAAACGGCAAAACCATCCGCACTTTGAATGAAGATAGCCGAGGCCGTCTAACAAGCGGGCAGCGCGGCTGGTTTATGGAATTAAAAGGCGCGGCAACGGCTAACGGCGAACGCGTGGTTGATAAACCCGGTTTGGGCGGCAGCAGAAGCAAAGGCGGCACGGTTATCTTCAGCACAACCGTTTTCCAGCCGCCCGTCCAAGAAGTACAACAAAGCTGTACGGCAACCGGTGCAACCCAAACTTCGGGTTTCATCATGACCTTGGATGCCGAATCAGGCAGCCGTCCGGTGGCTTTGCGCATCATGAGAGACAACTTAGACCACATCGGCGAATACCGCGCCGGCAGCTTGGCTTCGATCAAAGTTCAGTCCGGCGGCTTTGAGCGCAGCATCTTCGGCGGCTCGTCAAGCGGCAGAGCCACCGAACTCGGCGCACCGGTAGCAGAGCGCAGAACAAGCTGCGAAGCGCCGGTAGGCAGCAGCGAAACCGGTGTGGAGGTGTTGAAATTCTATTGCCCGAAAACCTCAGTGAAACGTATCGCATGGCGCGAGGTTTTCTAAAAGCTGCCCAATTGTAAGAGCAACAGGCCGTCTGAAAATATTTCAGACGGCCTCTTAAGTTTTTCATCCCGGCATATACCCAATCATCAATAAACAAAGCAATCGCCAAGCTTGGATGCCCTTGAAAGAAACAGAGGCAGAAAGCCCGAGACCTTTGCCAAACCCTCATCTGTAGCGCATTTCTGCGTTGTGCGCTGCTCGCTCGTTTGCCTATCTTATAGATATGTCTGCACTCGCTGTACTGCTACCCCTTGAACTGCACTTACATTTGAGGGTTTTGCAAAAGTCTCAGCCCGATAATTCCTCCCGCTTTTATCCTACTCGTAAGAATACCGCCCCAGCTTTTTCAGACGGCCTCAACCCTTTTCCCGTTTGCTACAATACGCATCTTCAAGATTCACACCACAAGGCCGTCTGAAATGACCAAACCCGCCGTTTCCCCGATGATGCAGCAATATCTCGACATCAAAGCGCACCACACCGACAAGCTGGTGTTTTACCGCATGGGCGACTTTTACGAGCTGTTTCTCAACGACGCAGTGGAAGCGGCCAAGCTGCTCGACATCACACTGACCACGCGCGGGCAGATGAACGGCGAGCCGATCAAGATGGCGGGCGTGCCGTTTCATGCCGCCGAACAGTATCTGGCGCGGCTGGTGAAAATGGGCAAAAGCGTGGCGATTTGCGAGCAAACCGGCGAAGTGGGCGCAGGCAAAGGGCCGGTGGAGCGCAAAGTGGTGCGCATCGTTACCCCCGGCACGCTCACCGACAGCGCGTTTCTCGAAGACAAAGAAACCAACCGCATCGTAGCCGTGTGTGCCGACAAAAAGCACATCGGCTTGGCGTGGGCATCGCTGCAAAGCGGCGAATTCAAAGTCAAACTCACCACCGCCGACAAACTGCCCGACGAACTTGCCCGCTTGCAGGCCGCCGAAATTCTGCTGCCCGACGGTAAAAACGCACCGCCGCTTCAGGCGGCCAATATCACGCGGCTGAACCATTGGCAGTTTGCCGCCGATACCGCCGCCAAGCTGCTGACCGATTATTTCGGCAGCCAAGATTTGCTCGGTTTCGGCTTGAATTTGGACGACCATGCCGCCGCCATCGGTGCCGCCGGCGCACTGCTCAACTATATCCGCCTCACCCAAAACCATTTGCCGCAGCATCTCGACGGACTCTCGCTCGAAACCGAAAACCAATATATCGGCATGGATGCCGCTACCCGCCGCAATCTGGAAATCACCCAAACGCTCACCGGCAAAAAATCGCCGACGCTGTTTTCCGTGCTCGACGACTGCGCCACCCATATGGGCAGCCGTCTGCTGGCTTTGTGGCTGCACCATCCGCTGCGCAACCGCGCCCATATTCAGGCGCGTCAGCAGGCGGTGTTGGAACTGCAAAACCATTATGCAGACCTGCAAGGCCATCTGAAAAACATTGCCGACATCGAACGCATCGCCGCCCGCATCGCTGTGGGCAACGCCCGCCCGCGCGATTTGGCCGCATTGCGCGACAGCCTGTTTGTTTTGGCCGAAACCGAACTGCCCACCGGCGGCAGCAGTTTGCTGCAAACCCTGCAAAACGTGTTCCCCGAAACCCTGCCGATTGCCGAAAAACTGCAAGCCGCGATTCTGCCCGAACCCTCGGTTTGGCTGCGCGACGGCGGCGTGATCAACGAAGGCTTCCACGCCGGATTGGACGAACTGCGCCATATCCAAAACCACGGCGACGAATTTTTGCTCGCCCTCGAAGCCCGCGAACGCGAGCGCACCGGCTTATCTACCTTAAAAGTAGAGTTCAACCGCGTGCACGGTTTTTATATCGAACTTTCCAAAGTACAGGCCGAACAAGCACCGGCCGATTACCAACGCCGCCAAACGCTGAAAAACGCCGAGCGTTTTATCACACCTGAACTCAAAACCTTTGAAGACAAAGTGTTGACTGCGCAAGAGCAGGCGTTGGCATTGGAAAAACAGCTTTACGAAACCCTGCTGAAAGAACTTCAGACGGCCTTACCGCAGCTGCAAAAAGCCGCCAAAGCCGCCGCCTCGCTGGACGTGTTGTCCACCTTTGCCAAACACAGCGAAGAGCGCGGTTACGTTTGCCCCGAGTTTGCCGATTACCCCTTAATCGAAATCGACAACGGCCGCCATCCCGTCGTCGAACAGCAAGTGCGCCACTTCACCGCCAACCACACCGCCCTCGACCACAAACACCGCCTGATGCTGCTCACCGGCCCCAATATGGGCGGTAAGTCCACCTACATGCGCCAAGTGGCCTTGATTGTGCTGCTGGCACACACCGGCGCGTTCGTGCCTGCCGACGCAGCCAAAATCGGCCCTATCGACCGGATTTTCACCCGTATCGGCGCGTCCGACGATTTGGCCGGCAACCGCTCGACCTTCATGGTGGAAATGAGCGAAACCGCCTACATTCTGCACCACGCCACCGAACAATCGCTGGTGTTGATGGACGAAGTCGGCCGCGGCACCTCCACCTTCGACGGCCTCGCTCTCGCGCAAGCCATCGCCGAACATCTGATTCAGAAAAACAAATCGTTCAGCCTGTTTGCCACCCATTATTTCGAGCTGACCCGCCTGCCCGAAGCCCATGCCACCGCCGTGAACATGCACTTGTCGGCATTGGAAGAAGGGCAGGACATCGTGTTCCTGCACCACATCGAACCCGGCCCCGCCAGCAAAAGCTACGGAATCGCCGTCGCCAAACTCGCCGGCCTGCCCGCCCGCGCGTTGAAGTCCGCCCACAAGCATTTGAACGAACTCGAAGCCCAAGCCGCCGCCAACCGCCCGCAGATGGATATTTTCAATATGATGCCGTCTGAAAACGAAGATACGGCATGGGAGGAAAACGAAACGCCCCCCGAGCCGCCCGCCGCTCCCAATCCCGCGTTGGAAGCCTTGCAGGCGGTCAACCCCGACGAGCTGACCCCGCGCGAGGCCTTGGATTGGATATATAAATTGAAAGGAATGGCGGGGTAGAATGGATAGAGGCCGTCTGAAAACCGGATGGTCGTTATGTTGATAATGACCGAACAATGATTTAGTGTTCGACTGTATCAACAAGGAACTATTCATTTGAAACCCAGTCCTTTTATTGATAAAGCTTCTTAATAAGACTACCGCCGCTAAGTTGGCAGCCTGTGTGGTTTGGCTTTAAAACCTATGTATTCCCGGCTGTTTCCGGAGGTATCTGATATCTAGATTTCACGGCTCGTGACAAGGATTTTCATCATGAATTTGTCTTTCATTATTCCTATTTATAACGGTGGGAAGTTTATTGAAAACTTAGGCAGAAATATCAAAAATCTCTACGAAGCCATTGAAGGTGTGGAATTCGTTATTGTGAACGACGGTTCGACCGACGATACTTCTGAAAAACTGCATCATTTCCTGAATACACATCAAGAGTTAGCAGCCTGCTGCCGACTGATTGAGTGCGAAAACGGCGGAGTCAGCCGCGCACGCAATCAGGCTCTGGATCATGTCGTCGGCAGATATGTGATGTTTATGGATCACGATGACAATATCGATGCGGTCAAATTGGCCGGCTTGTTCAACAGCATATGTGTGCAAGACGCTGATGCTCTGCATTTCAACTGCCGCTATCCCGTTTCGAACCATAATCAAACGCTCGATACCGATAAATTCATGCTCGATTTCCCGTTTGTGTCTTATGTGTGGAGCTATATTTACAAGCGCAGCATTATTGAAAACAACCGCTTGCGCTTTACCGAAGGCATGAAATATCTTGAAGACGGGCTGTTTGTGCTGGCTTATCTGCTCCAAAGCAACAAAATCATGGTGAGCGACGAACAGGTTTACGATTATGTGGACAATCCCGATTCGGCCATGCGTGCGCAACGCAACAGAGCACAAAATCAAAAATTCCTCGATGATGTTGCTTTAGCAGTTAAAGGCTATACCAAGCTGGCAGAAAGCCGTCGTGATTCCGCCGTGTATAACCGCTTGAAAGAAATACGTGATTCGTTTTCGTTTATTTATATTGTCAACATGTTGAAGCTGAAAGTGGGCAAACAGGAATTTTTCAGCCGTTTGCAGGATGTGGACTACGACTTCAAAATGGCCAATTATCCGAGCAAATTCAATAACCGCATGCCGGTAAGAATGCTGTGCAGTTTGTTTAGAAACAAATCCCTGCTCAATTTGACTGTTGAAACCGGCGCGTTCAATCTCTTAAGAAAATTTGTATAGATTTTTCGCCCGTCAATTTTTAGAGGCCGTCTGAAATCAGTTTTCAGACGGCCTCTAATGTTTTCGCGCGGTTTAATAGAGCGGCACTCTTTTCAAACCAAATTCTGCGGACGACCTGCCACAAACCGATTGATGTTTTCCGTCAGAATATCAAACAGACGGTTGCGCGCCTCAATGCTGCCCCAAGCCATATGCGGCGTCACAATCAAATGAGGCAGGCGCGCTTTCAGAAGCGGGTTGCCGTTGCGGGGCGGTTCTTCGGTTAACACATCCACCCCTGCGCCGCCGAGCTGACCGTATTTCAGCGCAGCCACTAAAGCCGTTTCATCCACCAAACCGCCGCGCGCGCAGTTAATCAGCAGCGCGCCCGGTTTCATCTGTTGCAACTCCGCTTCCCCTATCATCCCCGCGGTTTCCTCGTTCAGTGGGCAATGCAGCGACACCGCATCGGCGCAACGCAATGCTTCGTAAAACGGCAGATAGCCGTCGCGCACGAATTGCGCATTTTTGTGTTCCCCGAACACCACGTTCATCCCGAATGCCCGCGCGTAATCCGCCAGCTTCGTGCCGATACCGCCCCGCCCGAATATGGCCAGCGTTTTACCGTTCAAATCACGCATCGGTGCGCCGAAATGGCAGAAAAAAGACGATTGCTCCCAAATGCCCGCCGCCATATCGCGCTGATAAGCAGGTAGGTTACGCATCAAAGTAATCATCAGCATAAAAGCATGTTCGGCAACCGAATCATTGCCGTAATCACGAATATTGCACACAGATACTCCGGCAGTTTTGGCTGCGGCAACGTCCACATTATTGATACCCGTAGCCGATACCGCAATCAGCTTCAGTTGAGGGTTGTCGGCAATATGTTGCGCAGTAATCACCGTTTTATTCGTAACAACAATATCCGCCCCCTTGATACGGGCACCGACATCTTCATTTTCCGTATAAACATACTCTTGAAGTTCGTAGGCAAAATCAAACGCAAAAGGCCGCTCTACCAACGTACCCCGATCCAAGACGATTATTTTCAAAATAGACATGATTATCCTTTGCTATTGAAATTATACAAATGATAAAAAATAGCTAAATATGTATTGTCAGAATCAAATTCAAAACGAGTCTGCTTATCATTAAGATAGCAAAGATTACCATTTCAGACGGCCTCAAGCCATCAAACAAGGACACTACACAATGTTGAAAACCATTACCTTCGCCATTCTACACTTCGGCGTAGCATTCAGCGTGGCTTATATACTCACAGGCAGTATCGGCATTTCCGGCGCAGTAGCCCTTATCGAGCCGATTGCCAATACCTTCGTATTCTATTTCCACGAAAAAGCATGGAACCGCTATGAGCGTAAGAAAAACATCCGCTCCGAAGCCAGCCGCTTCCCGCTGCACCAATGCGTAGGCGCAGACAGATAACGAAGCAACACACGCCCCGCGCAATAAACAAGCAAAAGTTTTCCCCCAATCAACCCTGTGTTATTCTTTGCCTTCCCATACCAAACTCAAAAATGAAAGAAAAACATGAGCCTGATTATTGAAGACATCCAAACCGGCCACGGCAAAGAAGCCGAAAAAGGCAAAGAAATTACCGTACATTACACCGGTTGGCTGGAAGACGGCACCAAATTTGACTCCAGCCTCGACCGTCGCCAACCCCTAACCATCACCCTCGGGGTAGGCCAAGTCATCCAAGGCTGGGACGAAGGATTCGGCGGAATGAAAGAAGGCGGCAAACGCAAACTGACCATTCCTCCCGAAATGGGCTACGGCGCCCACGGAGCAGGCGGAGTCATCCCGCCCAATGCCACATTGATTTTCGAAGTTGAGTTGTTGAAAGTGTACGAATAACATTAGGCAGCGCCTAAAATGCCAAAGGCCGTCTGAAAAATTCTTTTTTCAGACGGCCTTAGAGTGTTTGGCGCATTTGGATTGAGGATGGTGCGTTGGTGTTTAGATTAAAAGTTCGCGGTATTGTGCAAGCGTTGGGTAAAGTTGTCTAAAATAATTTCCATAATAAACAGCGATATGTGATTTCCGTTGTAATTTTTTGCGTTGTGGTTATTGACGGGGGTGCGGGCGGGTGTGTATAGTTCGGTTTCTTCGCTGCTGACACAGCAGCAACCGTTCTTTAACAACACAGATTACCGATAAGTGTGAGTGTCTTTAGGCCTCACACTGCGACAAAAACAGAGAGACAAGATTATACATTGTCTGTCAGTTACTTTGAAGCAGACCAGAAGTTAAAAAGTTAGAGATTGAACATAAGAGTTTGATCCTGGCTCAGATTGAACGCTGGCGGCATGCTTTACACATGCAAGTCGGACGGCAGCACAGAGAAGCTTGCTTCTTGGGTGGCGAGTGGCGAACGGGTGAGTAATGCATCGGAACGTACCGAGTAGTGGGGGATAACTGTCCGAAAGGATGGCTAATACCGCATACGCTTTGAGAAGGAAAGCAGGGGCTCTTCGGACCTTGCGCTATTCGAGCGGCCGATGTCTGATTAGCTGGTTGGTGGGGTAAAGGCCTACCAAGGCGACGATCAGTAGCGGGTCTGAGAGGATGATCCGCCACACTGGGACTGAGACACGGCCCAGACTCCTACGGGAGGCAGCAGTGGGGAATTTTGGACAATGGGCGCAAGCCTGATCCAGCCATGCCGCGTGTCTGAAGAAGGCCTTCGGGTTGTAAAGGACTTTTGTCAGGGAAGAAAAGGTTGTGGTTAATACCCATGACTGATGACGGTACCTGAAGAATAAGCACCGGCTAACTACGTGCCAGCAGCCGCGGTAATACGTAGGGTGCGAGCGTTAATCGGAATTACTGGGCGTAAAGCGGGCGCAGACGGTTACTTAAGTCAGATGTGAAATCCCCGGGCTCAACCTGGGAACTGCGTTTGAAACTGGGTGACTAGAGTATGTCAGAGGGGGGTAGAATTCCACGTGTAGCAGTGAAATGCGTAGAGATGTGGAGGAATACCGATGGCGAAGGCAGCCCCCTGGGATAATACTGACGTTCATGCCCGAAAGCGTGGGTAGCAAACAGGATTAGATACCCTGGTAGTCCACGCCCTAAACGATGTCAATTAGCTGTTGGGCAACTTGATTGCTTAGTAGCGTAGCTAACGCGTGAAATTGACCGCCTGGGGAGTACGGTCGCAAGATTAAAACTCAAAGGAATTGACGGGGACCCGCACAAGCGGTGGATGATGTGGATTAATTCGATGCAACGCGAAGAACCTTACCTGGTCTTGACATGTACGGAATCCTCCAGAGACGGAGGAGTGCCTTCGGGAGCCGTAACACAGGTGCTGCATGGCTGTCGTCAGCTCGTGTCGTGAGATGTTGGGTTAAGTCCCGCAACGAGCGCAACCCTTGTCATTAGTTGCCATCATTTGGTTGGGCACTCTAATGAGACTGCCGGTGACAAGCCGGAGGAAGGTGGGGATGACGTCAAGTCCTCATGGCCCTTATGACCAGGGCTTCACACGTCATACAATGGTCGGTACAGAGGGTAGCCAAGCCGCGAGGTGGAGCCAATCCCACAAAACCGATCGTAGTCCGGATTGCACTCTGCAACTCGAGTGCATGAAGTCGGAATCGCTAGTAATCGCAGGTCAGCATACTGCGGTGAATACGTTCCCGGGTCTTGTACACACCGCCCGTCACACCATGGGAGTGGGGGATACCAGAAGTAGGTAGGGTAACCGCAAGGAGCCCGCTTACCACGGTATGCTTCATGACTGGGGTGAAGTCGTAACAAGGTAGCCGTAGGGGAACCTGCGGCTGGATCACCTCCTTTCTAGAGAAAAGAGGCTGAGAGGCACTCACACTTATCGGTAAACTGTGATATTAAAGATGCGTTTAAGCTTGAAGATGTGCTGCATGAATTACTTTTAAGCCGAGCATGACCGAAAAGGTTATTCGGATTAAGAAGGATGGTTGTTGGCATATTGGAAAGCAAAGAGACCTTGGGTTTGTAGCTCAGCTGGTTAGAGCACACGCTTGATAAGCGTGGGGTCGGAGGTTCAAGTCCTCCCAGACCCACCAGACATTCTCAAAGCAAGAGTAAGCAGTATCGATACTTGAGTAAGAGTATGGGGGCATAGCTCAGTTGGTAGAGCACCTGCTTTGCAAGCAGGGGGTCATCGGTTCGATCCCGTTTGCCTCCACCAAACATTTAAAGACTTTACAAATTAAAGTTAGCTGCTACAATGCGCAGCTCATTTTAATTTGCGAAGTTTGAGACAAAAGTTTGTTTCATGTAAAACGCATTGATCTTTAACAAATTGGAAAGCCGAAATCAACAAACAAAGACAATGTTGGCTTACTGTAACAGGTAAGCCGCAGTATTTGGGTGATGATTGTATCGACTGAACTGTGAAACACAAAAGGCACAGTTCGGTACACAACAAGCAGTAAGCTTTGTCAGAGTAAAGACTTCAAGTTGGGTAGGTAGTCAACGCCGAAACAACGAAGTCAGAGAGGTTCTTGAAATGATAGAGTCAAGTGAATAAGTGCATCAGGTGGATGCCTTGGCGATGATAGGCGACGAAGGACGTGTAAGCCTGCGAAAAGCATCGGGGAGCTGGCAATAAAGCTATGATCCGGTGATGTCCGAATGGGGAAACCCACCGTATTTTGTACGGTATCCTTATCTGAATACATAGGATAAGCGAAGCGAACCCGGAGAACTGAACCATCTAAGTACCCGGAGGAAAAGAAATCAACCGAGATTCCGTAAGTAGTGGCGAGCGAACGCGGAGGAGCCTGTATATGATAGCTGTTGAGATAGAAGAACAAGCTGGGAAGCTTGGCCATAGTGGGTGATAGCCCCGTATTCGAAATTTCATCAGTGGTACTAGGTATACGACAAGTAGGGCGGGACACGTGGAATCCTGTCTGAATATGGGGGGACCATCCTCCAAGGCTAAATACTCATCATCGACCGATAGTGAACCAGTACCGTGAGGGAAAGGCGAAAAGAACCCCGGGAGGGGAGTGAAATAGAACCTGAAACCTGATGCATACAAACAGTGGAAGCCTATTAATTGGGTGACTGCGTACCTTTTGTATAATGGGTCAACGACTTACATTCAGTAGCGAGCTTAACCGGATAGGGGAGGCGTAGGGAAACCGAGTCTTAATAGGGCGATGAGTTGCTGGGTGTAGACCCGAAACCGAGTGATCTATCCATGGCCAGGATGAAGGTGCCGTAACAGGTACTGGAGGTCCGAACCCACGCATGTTGCAAAATGCGGGGATGAGCTGTGGATAGGGGTGAAAGGCTAAACAAACTCGGAGATAGCTGGTTCTCCCCGAAAACTATTTAGGTAGTGCCTCATGTATCACTTCCGGGGGTAAAGCACTGTTATGGCTAGGGGGTCATTGCGACTTACCAACCCATGGCAAACTAAGAATACCGGAAAGTGCAATCATGGGAGACAGACAGCGGGTGCTAACGTCCGTTGTCGAGAGGGAAACAACCCAGACCGCCAGCTAAGGTCCCAAATGACAGATTAAGTGGTAAACGAAGTGGGAAGGCCCAGACAGCCAGGATGTTGGCTTAGAAGCAGCCATCATTTAAAGAAAGCGTAATAGCTCACTGGTCGAGTCGTCCTGCGCGGAAGATGTAACGGGGCTCAAATCTGTAACCGAAGCTGCGGATGCACCTAGTGCATGGTAGGGGAGCGTTCTGTAGGCCGATGAAGGTGACTTGAGAAGGTTGCTGGAGGTATCAGAAGTGCGAATGTTGACATGAGTAGCGATAAAGCGGGTGAAAAGCCCGCTCGCCGAAAGCCCAAGGTTTCCTACGCAACGTTCATCGGCGTAGGGTGAGTCGGCCCCTAAGGCGAGGCAGAAATGCGTAGTCGATGGGAAACGGGTTAATATTCCCGTACTTGATTCAAATGCGATGTGGGGACGGAGAAGGTTAGGTTAGCAAGCTGTTGGAATAGCTTGTTTAAGCCGGTAGGTGGAAGACTTAGGCAAATCCGGGTCTTTTAAACACCGAGAAGTGATGACGAGTGTCTACGGACATGAAGTAACCGATACCACGCTTCCAGGAAAAGCCACTAAGCTTCAGTTTGAATTGAACCGTACCGCAAACCGACACAGGTGGGCAGGATGAGAATTCTAAGGCGCTTGAGAGAACTCGGGAGAAGGAACTCGGCAAATTGATACCGTAACTTCGGGAGAAGGTATGCCCTTTGATGTGAAAGACTTGCTCTGTAAGCATTGGAGGGTCGCAGAGAATCGGTGGCTGCGACTGTTTATTAAAAACACAGCACTCTGCTAACACGAAAGTGGACGTATAGGGTGTGACGCCTGCCCGGTGCTGGAAGGTTAATTGAAGATGTGCAAGCATCGGATCGAAGCCCCAGTAAACGGCGGCCGTAACTATAACGGTCCTAAGGTAGCGAAATTCCTTGTCGGGTAAGTTCCGACCCGCACGAATGGCGTAACGATGGCCACACTGTCTCCTCCCGAGACTCAGCGAAGTTGAAATGGTTGTGAAGATGCAATCTCCCCGCTGCTAGACGGAAAGACCCCGTGAACCTTTACTGTAGCTTTGCATTGGACTTTGAAGTCACTTGTGTAGGATAGGTGGGAGGCTTAGAAGCAGAGACGCCAGTTTCTGTGGAGCCGTCCTTGAAATACCACCCTGGTGGCTTTGAGGTTCTAACCCAGGTCCGTGATCCGGATCGGGGACCGTGCATGGTAGGCAGTTTGACTGGGGCGGTCTCCTCCCAAAGAGTAACGGAGGAGTTCGAAGGTTACCTAGGTCCGGTCGGAAATCGGACTGATAGTGCAATGGCAAAAGGTAGCTTAACTGCGAGACCGACAAGTCGAGCAGGTGCGAAAGCAGGACATAGTGATCCGGTGGTTCTGTATGGAAGGGCCATCGCTCAACGGATAAAAGGTACTCCGGGGATAACAGGCTGATTCCGCCCAAGAGTTCATATCGACGGCGGAGTTTGGCACCTCGATGTCGGCTCATCACATCCTGGGGCTGTAGTCGGTCCCAAGGGTATGGCTGTTCGCCATTTAAAGTGGTACGTGAGCTGGGTTTAAAACGTCGTGAGACAGTTTGGTCCCTATCTGCAGTGGGCGTTGGAAGTTTGACGGGGGCTGCTCCTAGTACGAGAGGACCGGAGTGGACGAACCTCTGGTGTACCGGTTGTGACGCCAGTCGCATCGCCGGGTAGCTAAGTTCGGAAGAGATAAGCGCTGAAAGCATCTAAGCGCGAAACTCGCCTGAAGATGAGACTTCCCTTGCGGTTTAACCGCACTAAAGAGTCGTTCGAGACCAGGACGTTGATAGGTCGGGTGTGGAAGCGCAGCAATGCGTGGAGCTAACCGATACTAATTGCTCGTGAGGCTTGACTCTATCATTTGAAGGACTTTGGATAGTTTCTTTGAATAAGCTTACATCAGTCTTGTGAGGCTGATACACATCACCGTTGATTAAAGAATAAATAAGTGGAAGCGAGCTTCCATAACGGCTTACCGATTTGTACAGTTTACGTCTGGCGGCCATAGCGAGTTGGTCCCACGCCTTCCCATCCCGAACAGGACCGTGAAACGACTCAGCGCCGATGATAGTGTGGATACCCATGTGAAAGTAGGTCACTGCCAGACACTTATTTCGAACCCCCGATACTTGCGTATCGGGGGTTTTAGTATTTTGATTTGCCAAGACAGTTGAATATGGGTGTTTCAGAAGGTTGGTTTGCCGGTAGGTTTGTGCAGAATGGATACAGAAGAAGGTTGGTTGTAGCGGAGCAAAGAGAGCAGAGCTGTAATGGAAAGACGAGCTTGTTGTTGGGGAGAGACAATGTTCTCTATGTATATAGTAACTATAGTTAAAAGTATTTGAAGGGTGTTGGGAATCTGTTTATGATGGTTCGGACTGCCTGTGCGGGCAGTGTGAGGTATATTGCCTGTTGGTAGAGGCCGCAGGTATGACACGTTACGGAAAACCATCAAGAAGGATTTAGAAGATGAAGAAATATTTAGCGGGTGCGCTGGCTCTGTTGTGGTCGGCGGTATCGCTGGCGGCGGTGAATATCAATACGGCGACGGCGGAGGAATTGAAGGCGCTGCCGGGTATCGGTCCGTCGAAGGCGGCGGCGATTGTGGAGTACCGTCAGCACAACGGTCAGTTTAAGAGTGTTGACGATTTGAAGAATGTGAAGGGTATCGGCGAGGGTATTTTAGCCAAGCTGCGCGATGAAGCAACGGTGAGCGGTGGTAAGAAGCCGGCCAAAGCGGCGGTGCCGGCGCTGAAGGAGAAGGCTAAAGAGAAGCGCTGATTAATGCTGGGATTGCCGTCGTCGGTAGTTGATGCCGGTGACGGTTAAATAGACATAGGTAGCGGCCGGATGCGGGAGTGTCCGGCCGCTTCGTTTTGGGCGGGGGAAGAATGCCGGTGTCGGTTATGACAACGTTAAAAAAGTAACGGCAGAAGGACGACAGTGCTGGGGAAGGCGCTTGAAGCGAAGACAGGAAGCGGGAGGCCGTCTGAAACCCGCCGGAGCGTTGTGGCTGTGATGCCCATAACCGGAAAGCAGGTCGTAACGGCTATAAAGGAGGCGGGAATGATTCCATTCCTTAACTGACGTTACCAACATTCAATCTCCTACCGGCGGGAAAGAAAAACGGTAACGGCAGAAGGAATGGCCGCACTTTGCAGACACCTCAAAGCGTTACGGTTGCTTTACCTCCGCTTAACTACTTAGCAGCTGCCACTTCGGGGCGCACAACCACCACGCTGGAGCGTTGGGGCGTGAGCAGTTTGGCGGCGGCCTGTACATCGGCGGCGCTTACTTTTTGCAAACGGCGGCGGATTTCGGCTTCGTCGCTATATTTGAAACCGCGTGTTTCCAACTGGCCCAACAGCGATGCTTGGGAAGTCATGGAATCTTTGGCGTAGATTTCTGAAGCGGCGCTCAGGCGGTGTACCCTCTCCAGTTCGCTTTGGCTGATGCCGTTGTCGGCAATGTTTTTGATTTCGCTGCGGATGGATTCGAGCAGGGCTTTGTCGTCTGTTCCTTCGGCAGGCATGGCGACGATGCTGAACAGCGCCATGTTACGGCTGAACATATCGTAGTTGACGCCGATATCCAAGGCGAGCTGTTTGCCGCGCACGAGGTTTTTATCCAAGCGGCTCGACGAGTTGCCGCCGAGAATATCCGACAACACGTCTAAGGCATAAGGCAGCTTGTCGGTGGTTTTTTCCAGTTTGGGCACGCGGTAAGAAAGCGCGATAACAGGCTGGCGGGTAACGGCGGAAGTGGTTTCGGCCGAAACGGGCGCGCGTTCGGCGGTTTCATTGATGCGGTTGCGCGGCGGCAGGGTTTTGGCGGGGATGTTGCCGAACAGGTTTTCCGCCGTTTTCAAAGTCTGCTTGGCGTTCACGTCGCCCACAATCACCAGCGTGGCGTTGTTCGGCGCATACCATTGTTTGTACCATTGGCGCAAATCGTCGGCTTTGAGCGTGTGCAGGTCGTTCATGTAGCCGATTACCGGCGCGCGCAGGGCGGGAGTTCGATAGCTGTTGAGAAACACATGTTCCCATAGTTTTCCGAACGGGCTGTCGTCGGTGCGCTGGCGGCGTTCTTCGCGTATCACGTTCATTTCGTTGATAAATTCTTTATCGCTGAAATTCAGGTTTGCCATACGGTCGGCTTCCATTTTCAGCACTTCGGGCAGATTGGCGGCGGCCACGTTTTCGTAATACACGGTTTCGTAGCGGTTGGTGTAGGCATTGTTCTGCCCGCCCAAAGCCGACACGCGGCGGCTGAATTCGCCCGAAGGCACGGCGGGCGTGCCTTTAAACATCATGTGTTCCAGCGCATGGCTCAGGCCGGTTTTGCCTTCCTTTTCGTCGATACTGCCCACTTTATACCAAAGCTGCGACACCGCCACCGGCGCGCGGCGGTCTTCCTTTACAATCACTTTCAGGCCGTTGGGCAGCGTGCGGGAAAGCGTTTGCGCCCATGCGGGGGTGGTGGTGGCCAGCGCGGCCAGCAAAACAATACGGCGTAACATGAATCGTCCTCAAAATAAATATCGCCCGAAATAATAGCCCCTGCCCTTGCTTTAAACAAGCAGGCCGTCTGAAAATAAACTTTCAGGCAGCCCGATGCAGCCAAGCTCGCCATCAGCCGCCGCAAATACTGTATAATCGCGCTTGGCCGGAAAATACGCAGGCAGAAAAACATACACAGAACTTAAGGCTGTCTGAATTTCAGACGGCCTTTTTGTAAAATCAATGCAAGCAAACATTTCGGGAAAGCAGGCCGGTTGGTTTTTCAGGCGTATAAAATTGCTACACTTGCTGAACAGTTTAAATTAAGGAACAGCCATGCGCGAATATGAATTTGTTTTGGTCAACGTGTTTGCCGAAACCCACTTCGGCGGCAACCCTCTGGCTGTCTTTCCCCAAGCCGAAGGGCTGGACGACGAGACCATGCAGCAGATTGCCCGCCAATTTAATTTAAGTGAAACCGCGTTTGCTTTTCCTTCGGAATCCGCTGCCGCCGATCTGCGGATTTTCACACCCGCACACGAATTGCCGCTGGCCGGCCATCCCATACTCGGCAGCGCATCCGTGTTGCAGCAACAGCAAGGCCTGCCTGAAAACTTTGTACTCAACACCCGCGCCAAGCCTGTTTACCTAAGCGGCTCAAACAACACGATGACCCTGAAAATCAGCAGCTACACCTGCCGCCCTTCAAGCGCTTCCCGTGTCGAATTGGCCGAAGCAGCAGGCATTTGCGAGGCGCAAATCGCCGAACACGCTTACTGGCTGGATAGCGGTTCGCCGCAGCTTTTGCTGCAAGTTTATACCGCCGCCGCGCTGCAAAACGCCCGCATCGACTACGCCAAACTCAATGCCGTTTGCCGCGCAGATTCGGGGCGCACCATGATTTACCTGTGGCACGAACAAGGCGACACCGTTCAGGCGCGGATGTTTTACGCACAAAACGATACCATTTTAGAAGACAGCGGCACCGGTTCCGCTTGTGCCAATCTCGGAGCCTACTACCTTTCGCGCGGCACCTTTCCGCTTAGTCGCAGCGTTCGGCAAGGCGACCAAACCGGCCGCCCCAACCGCCTCAGTTTGCGCGTGGACGAATCTGAAAATATTTATGTAGGCGGGCGCGTGGTGGAAGTCGGACGCGGCGTATTCAAGCTGCCGCGTTAATCTGTAGAATATTTGACCGGCACTATATTTGCCATGCTTAAGGTTGGTTCTTTTAATTGTTCATTCAGATGTAGGTCGGATTCTTGAATCCGACAGAATGGGAAAATGTGCCGTAAGGAAAAATAGTTCAGACAGCCTTAAAGGGTTTGTCGGATACGAGTATCCGACCTACGGCTGCATCAGATGGGTTGCTTGTATTGCATGAAAGCCTTGTGTGTGGAAGCTGAGGCTCGGGAACTAAAGCCTAAAATTTGTGATGGCGGTCTTTTAGTATTCATATATCCAACATCTCATATCTGAACAATTTTTCAGACGGCCTTAACCAACAATCAGTAGGGTGTGTGCCAACGGCACGCACGCGGTTGTCGAGGTTTGCGGTACAAATAAAAAACGCGTACTTAAGATTGCCCTAATGTAGGTCGGATTCTTGAATCCGACAATTAGGACAATGCACTGCAAGGAAAAATGGTTCAGATGGCCTTAAATGGTTTGTCGGATACGAGTATCCGACCTACGCTTGCTTACCGGCACTATATGGCCATGTTTAAGGTTGGTTCTTTTAATTGTTCATTCAGATGTAGGCCGGATTCTTGAATCCGACAGAATAGTGATGTAAGGAAAATAGTTCAGACGGCCTTAAATGGTTTGTCGGATACGGGTATCCCGCCTACAGCTTGCTAGAAATAGGAAGATAAAATGATAAATATTTTATTGATAATCTTATGCTTATTAATTGCAGCATTAATGGGGTTATCGTTTTTAATTTCTATTGATAAAGCTTTTTTCGATTCCATCATTGTTGTAATTACTTTGATTGGTTTGATTTTAAATCATCTTAGTAGTGATGATAATTCTTGTATTAGGAAGTCAATGCAAAAGAGTGCAACATGCTTTGTGATGGTAATTGGTTCAATAATAGGGATATTAGGAGTAATATGGATAATTGTGTCTTTAATATCTATATTTATTTACCATAAAGAGGTGCCATATTTTCACTGGGTATTAGGATGTTTATCAGTAATCATTGGAAGCGTAGTTTGGTTAATGAAAGATAAACTAAAAAATTCAAAAGGCTTATCATTTGCAATTTATTTTTTATTCATTTTAGTTATTTATATCATATTCTTATTTAATGATACTGCCACTCAAAGTACACTCAATAATCTAAAGAGACTATTTTAAAGGATTTCAAATGCCCAAACGTACCGACCTAAAATCCATTCTAATCATCGGCGCCGGCCCCATTGTGATCGGCCAAGCCTGCGAGTTCGACTATTCCGGCGCGCAAGCGTGTAAGGCTTTGCGCGAGGAAGGCTATAAAGTCATTCTCGTCAATTCCAACCCTGCCACGATTATGACAGACCCCGAAATGGCCGATGTTACCTATATCGAGCCGATTATGTGGCAGACGGTGGAAAAAATTATCGCCAAAGAGCGCCCCGATGCGGTGCTGCCGACCATGGGCGGCCAAACGGCGCTGAACTGTGCGCTGGATTTGGCGCGCAACGGTGTGCTGGCGAAATATAACGTCGAGTTGATCGGCGCAACGGAGGACGCGATCGATAAAGCGGAAGACCGCGGCCGTTTTAAAGAGGCGATGGAAAAAATCGGCCTCTCTTGCCCGAAATCTTTTGTGTGCCACACCATGAACGAAGCGCTGGCGGCGCAAGAACAAGTGGGCTTTCCTACGCTGATCCGTCCGTCGTTTACCATGGGCGGTTCGGGTGGCGGCATTGCCTACAATAAAGACGAGTTTTTGGCGATTTGCGAACGCGGTTTCGATGCCTCGCCCACGCATGAGTTGCTGATCGAGCAATCGGTGCTGGGCTGGAAAGAGTATGAAATGGAGGTGGTGCGCGATAAAAACGACAACTGCATCATCATCTGTTCGATTGAAAACTTCGACCCGATGGGCGTGCATACCGGCGACTCGATTACGGTTGCCCCCGCGCAAACGCTTACCGACAAAGAATACCAAATCATGCGCAATGCTTCGTTGGCAGTGCTGCGCGAAATCGGCGTGGACACGGGCGGCTCGAACGTTCAGTTTGCCATCAACCCTGAAAACGGCGAGATGATTGTGATTGAGATGAATCCGCGCGTGAGCCGTTCTTCGGCGCTGGCTTCCAAAGCCACGGGCTTTCCGATTGCGAAAGTGGCGGCGAAACTGGCGGTGGGCTTCACGTTGGACGAACTGCGCAACGACATCACCGGCGGCCGCACGCCCGCGTCTTTCGAGCCTTCGATTGACTATGTGGTTACCAAAATCCCGCGTTTTGCGTTTGAGAAATTCCCGGCTGCCGACGACCGCTTGACCACGCAAATGAAATCGGTGGGCGAAGTGATGGCGATGGGCCGCACGATTCAGGAGTCGATGCAGAAAGCCCTGCGCGGTTTGGAAACCGGTTTGTGCGGCTTTAATCCGCGCAGCGACGATAAAAACGTGATCCGCCGCGAGCTGGCCAACCCCGGCCCCGAGCGCATTCTGTATGTGGCCGATGCGTTCCGCGCCGGTTTCAGCAAGGAAGAAATCCACGAAATCTGCGCGATTGATCCGTGGTTCTTGGCGCAGATTGAAGATTTGGTTCAAGAAGAGCAAAAGGTTTCAGACGGCCGTCTGAACGATTTGGATTTTGCCACGCTGCGCCGCTTGAAACGCAAAGGTTTTTCCGACAAGCGTTTGGCACAATTGTTAAACGTGAGCGAAAAAGAAGTGCGCGAACACCGCTACGGCCTGAAGCTGCACCCCGTGTACAAGCGCGTGGATACTTGCGCGGCGGAATTCCAATCCGACACGGCTTACCTCTATTCCACTTACGAAGAAGAATGCGAAGCGAGGCCGTCTGAAAACAAAAAAGTGATGATTCTCGGCGGCGGCCCCAACCGCATCGGCCAAGGTATCGAGTTCGACTATTGCTGCGTACACGCCGCGCTGGCGCTGCGCGAATCGGGTTTTGAAACCATTATGGTGAACTGCAACCCCGAAACCGTGTCCACAGACTTCGACACTTCCGACCGCCTCTACTTCGAGCCGCTCACGTTGGAAGATGTGTTGGAAATCGTGCGCACCGAAAACCCGTGGGGCGTGATTGTGCATTACGGCGGCCAAACCCCGCTGAAACTGGCCAATGCTTTGGTGGAAAACGGCGTGAACATCATCGGCACGTCTGCCGATTCGATTGACGCCGCCGAAGACCGCGAACGCTTCCAAAAAGTGTTGAACGATCTGGGTTTGCGCCAACCGCCCAACCGCACCGCGCGCAACGAAGAAGAAGCGTTGGTGCTGGCCGAAGAAATCGGCTATCCGCTGGTGGTGCGCCCGTCTTATGTGTTGGGCGGCCGCGCCATGCAGGTGGTGCATTCTGCCGAACAGTTGCAGAAATACATGCGCGAAGCCGTGCAGGTTTCCGAAGACAGCCCCGTGCTGCTCGATTTCTTCTTGAACAATGCCATCGAAGTAGACGTAGATTGCGTTTCAGACGGCAAAGATGTGGTGATCGGCGGCATCATGCAGCACGTTGAGCAGGCCGGTATCCACTCGGGCGATTCGGGCTGCTCGCTGCCGCCATACTCGCTTTCCGAAGAGATTCAAGACGAAATCCGCCGCCAAACCAAAGCGATGGCTTATGCGCTGAACGTGGTCGGCCTGATGAACGTGCAATTTGCCGTGCAAGACGGCGTGGTGTTCGTGCTGGAAGTGAACCCGCGTGCTTCGCGTACCGTGCCGTTTGTTTCCAAAGCCACTTCCGTGCCGCTGGCCAAAGTGGGCGCGCGCGCGATGGCAGGCATCAGCCTGAAAGAGCAAGGCATTGAAAAAGAAGTGGTTCCGGATTTCTATGCCGTGAAAGAAGCCGTGTTCCCGTTCATCAAATTCCCCGGTGTGGATACCATTCTCGGCCCCGAAATGCGCTCCACCGGCGAAGTAATGGGCGTGGGCGCAACCTTCGGCGAAGCCTACCTGAAAGCCCAACTCGGCGCGGGCGAACGTATGCCTGCCACCGGAAAAGTGTTTATCGCCGTGCGCGACGAAGACAAACCGTTAATCATGAAAACCGCCAAAAACTTCCAAGCTCTGGGCTATGGCGTATGCGCCACCCGCGGCACCGCCGCTTATCTGCAAGAGCAAGGCGTAACCGTGCAAGTGGTGAACAAAGTGCCGGAAGGCCGCCCGCATATTGTGGATGCGATTAAAAACGGCGAAATCGCCTTAGTGGTCAACACCGTAGGCAGCGACGTGCAATCTGTGGCCGACAGCCACAGCATCCGCCGCACTTCGCTCACCCAGCGCGTGCCGCAATACACCACCGTGGCCGGCGGCGAAGCCATGAGCGAAGGCGTGAAAAGCATGAATGCCCTCGGTGTGTACAGCGTGCAGGAATTGCACGGAAGGTTGAAGAAATAAACTGTTAACACAGTAAGATAAAGGCCGTCTGGAAACGATTTTTATGTTTTCAGACGGCCTTAAGCATGTTTGAAATCGGTGTTGATGCTGAAAAGGATTGGGCAAGGATAGACGGTAGGGGGAAATATATAACGTCCCTACGGAGGTTGTTTGTTGGGCGGAAGATGTTTTAGAGAAAGGTGCGGCTTGTTTTAACCTAAGGTGATTAGGCTTGCTTTGGCGAAACCCGCTAAGCGGGTTTTAGCGAAGCTCACTTTCAGACGGTCTCAGGTGTTTTAATGCTTTACCTGAATTGCGCAAAGTTCTCAGCTTGTGTAGAAAAGACAAATGTTGGCTTCAAGGTAATAGTAATAGATGAGGCATGACTGACCATTACCTTGTGATGCCTGCCTTTGAATGTATTGAGGCCGTCTGAAAAATGGTTTCAGACGGCCTCAATATTGCTTTTGTGCAAACTGCTTAGTGTTTCAAAGCAGAATTAATCCAGATTGCCCAAAACAATCCGCAGCATACGGCGCAGCGGTTCGGCGGCGCCCCATAACAGCTGATCGCCTACGGTGAACGCGCTGATGTATTCGCCGCCCATGCCCAGTTTGCGGATGCGGCCTACGGGTACGCTTAATGTGCCGGTTACTTTGGCGGGGGTCAGCTCGGTCATGCTGGCTTCTTTTTGGTTGGGGATTACTTTTACCCAATCGTTCGCTTCGGCCAGCAGTTTTTCGATTTCTTCCAACGGCAGGTCTTTGGTGAGCTTCAATGTAATGGCTTGGCTGTGGCAGCGCATCGCGCCTACGCGCACGCACAGGCCGTCGATAACGATGGGGTTGCTGCTGCGGCCGAGAATTTTGTTGGTTTCCACGCCGCCTTTCCATTCTTCTTTCGATTGGCCGTTGCCTAAATCGGCATCAATCCACGGAATCAGGCTGCCGGCGAGCGGTACGCCGAAGTTGGCTTTGGGGTAGCTGTCGCTGCGCAGAAAATCGGATACTTTGCGGTCGATATCGAGAATTGCACCGGCGGGGTCGGCCACTTCGGCTTTGACTTCGTTGTGGATGGCGCCCATGCCTTCAATCAGTTCGCGCATGTTTTTTGCGCCCGCGCCCGATGCGGCTTGGTAAGTCATGCTGGTGGCCCATTCGACCAAACCGTTTTGGAACAAGCCGCCCAGCGCCATCAGCATCAGTGATACGGTGCAGTTGCCGCCGACGTAGTTTTTCACGCCTTTTTGCAGGGCTTCGTCGATAACGTTGCGGTTAACGGGGTCGAGAATGATGACGGCATCGTCTTCCATGCGCAGGGTAGAGGCTGCATCAATCCAGTAGCCGTTCCAGCCGCTGTCGCGCAAAGGTTTGAATACGGCTTTGGTGTAATCGCCACCCTGACAGGTAACGATGATATCCATTTTGGCCAGTTCGTTAATATCGTTGGCATCCAAAAGGGTTTTGGCTGCTTGGCCGAAATCGGGGGCGGCACCGCCTACGTTGGAGGTGGTGAAAAATACGGCTTCGGGGATGTGTGAGAAATCGTTTTCTTCCTGCATGCGCTGCATCAACACCGAACCGACCATGCCGCGCCAGCCGACGAATCCTACTTTCATTCTGTGCTCCTTAGCAAAAGAAAAAAATTGTTTACAAAATCGTTAACATTATCAAAGTAGCGTTTTAACGCCGAGGGCAATAAAAGTAAAGGCTTTTTTGTGGTAATGTGTTAAAAATGCAGCCGGAGTGCATAAACTTAGCCTGTTGAGGCGTTTATTGTTATTGCTAATGTCCGGGTTAAGTTTATCGGCTCTCTGTTTTTTGTTTGTTTTTGACTGTTTAACGGAGCATTTCTATATGAATAAAAACGATCCCAGCAATGTGCATCAGCCTTCCGAGGAAGTGGTTGACGTGGAAATCGCTTCGGCGGGAAGCCGCATTGTTGCTTATCTTTTGAACACCTTATTGACCATTTTGGTTTATATGCCGCTTTTCTTTGCTGTGTTGTGGCCGTTGATGCCGTTGCTCAGTGCAGACATGAGCGAGCAGGAAATGGAAAATGCCCTGGCGACGGTGGAGTGGGGAGGTATAGGAATCGCCTTCGGCCTGTTGGTACTGTTGGTTTATACGGTTGTGCAGTGCTGGATGATGAGCAAGCACGGCCAGTCTATCGGTAAAAGAATCATGAAAATCCGCTTGTTGAAAACTGACGGCACTAATCCCGGCTTTTGGTATGCGGTGATGGTGCGCGAAGTCGGCTTTAATATCGTGCTGGGTCTGGCGTCAACGGTTGCGGCTTATTTGCTGGCGTTTGTAGCGGGGCGGGACAGTTTGGTGGCCGATTATATTGCGAACTCGCTGTCGTTTATCGTGTGGCTGGTTTGTTTAGCCATGATGTTTGAGCCTAAGAAAAACCGCCGTACCTTGCAGGATTATTTTGCCAATACTGTGGTGGTGCGTGTGCCGGAACGATAAAAACGACACGCAGACATTTTCGGGTTGAACCGGAGCGTTTAGCCCGAAATTTGTTCTGTCTGAACGGTGGATTTGAGCTGGAAAATGAAACGGCAAATAAAAAAGACTTGGTGTAAAAACCAAGTCTTTTTTGTTCTGTGGTGGAGGTAAGCGGGATCGAACCGCTGACCTCTTGCATGCCATGCAAGCGCTCTACCAACTGAGCTATACCCCCGAAATTTGGTGGCGAATCAGGGACTCGAACCCCGGACACAAGGATTATGATTCCTCTGCTCTAACCGACTGAGCTAATTCGCCGTTTCGTGAAAGCGTGATTATACGGTTTTTTTTCGGTCAGGCAACCGATTTGCGGTATTTCTTTTGTTTTTGTTTGATTTTTATAGGAAAAAATATCAATTTATTGTGTGTGAACAACATGGGGGCCGTCTGAAAACCACATGCCGCTTGTTTGCCATGCTTTTTTCAGACGGCCTCGTATGCGCTTTGTATTCACAATTTGTGACAGATGTCGCCAAACATAAAGGCTTGCCAGTCAACATCAATGCCGCGCCCGAAGGCGATGACTTTAAACAATTCGCCCATTTCATGCTGGCCGACCAGTTTGTGTACGGCGGCGGTTTCGCGGATATAGTCGGCGGAATCGGGCGCGGCGGTTTGTGCCAGCATTTCGGTAATGCCGAGGTTGAGCAGAAAATTGGCTTGGGTGGTGTAGCCGATTAAGTCCAGTCCGGCATCGGTGCCTGCCAAAGCGATATCGGTAAAGTTCACATGGGCGGTCAGGTCGGTGAGGCCGATGTGGAAAAACGGGTCGTGTACGGTGTGGTGGCGGTAGTGGCCGATGAACGTGCCCATGTGCCGTTGCGGGTGGTAATACTGGGCGGCATCGAAACCATAATCGACAAAAATCATGGCGCCGCGCACGAGTTTTTCGGCAAGGGTGCGGATAAAGGCGTGTTGGGCGGGGTGCAATTCACTGGTGTACGGCTCGGACGCGGGGAAGTATTCCGCGGCGGCTTTGAGCAGTTCTTCTTGCACCAGAGGGCGGGCGGTTTGGATAAACGATTGGTTTTCTAAAGACACGCCTATCTGCCAAAAGCCGCCGTGTTCATGTTTAATGATTTCGCAAGGCATGGCATCCAGCACTTCGTTGCCGATGATGATGCCGTCGAAGGTATCGGGAAGTTCGGTAAGGTGGATAACTTTTTCGACAGCATGGGGGGCTTTTTTCAGAATATGCTGTTTTTGCCGTTCGGCTAATTCATTCGATATTTCAATAATGTAGTAGTTGCTAAGGCCGTCTGAAAGCTGTTGCAGCAGCGTGGCAGCCAACTCGCCCGTGCCTGCGCCGAATTCGTAGATGTTGCCTGCGGTTTGCGGCAATAGGGCGGCGATTTGGCGGGCTAAGGTTTGGCCGAATAGCAGAGACAAGGTCGGAGCGGTAATGAAGTCGCCTGCCGCGCCGATTTTGTGTGCGCCGCCGGTGTAATAGCCGTAGTGCGGGGCATAAAGAGCCCGTTCCATAAAACGGGAGAACGGAATGAAGTTACCGTTTTGGCGGATTTCTTCGGCAATCAGATTTTGCAGGGCCTGGGAGGAGGCTGCGGCTGTTGCGGAGGGGGCGGGCAATTGCAGGTTCATGAATGTTAGATAGTGTAAATTTTAAACGTAAGCGGGCATATTATAGCGCGTATAGAAATAGCGTGTTTTGCGTGGTGTTTTTACTAAATGTAGTAGTTTATGAAATCGAACTACACTATATGTAGTGTTTTATGCACTTATATATCTTTTTCAAACGGTCTGCGGGCCACTTTTTTTAGGGGTAAGTGTTTGTCTGAAAGGTTATTTTTTCGGAAAAGCCGATTTGACCGTATCTGCAAAATTTCATATAGTGTGGGCATGTGGGGCAATGTGTGTCAAAGTGTCTGATTTGCCCGATTTTATTGACGGAGTGGGATAAAGTGTTTGGTGGCGTTCACGAGTTGAGCATAGACAGCAAAGGGCGGTTGGCGATTCCTGCCAAGTTCCGCGAGCTTTTGCTGCGCCATTACACACCGGCCGTGGTGGCAACGCTGGATTCGCGCAGCCGCCTGCTGATTTATCCCGAGCCGGAATGGGGCAAGGTTGCGGAGCAGTTGTTGTCGTTGAAGGTGGCGGGCAATCCGACTTTGCAGCGCTACCAAAATCTGCTGCTGCACAATGCCGATACGTTGGAACTGGATACCGCCGGCCGCGTGCTGTTGCCTACCAATTTGCGCCGCCGTGTGGATTTCGATAAAGAAGTAACATTGGTCGGCCGCGCCAACCGCTTGGAGCTGTGGGGTCGCGAACATTGGGAGGCCGAGATGAATCAGGCTTTGGATATTGACCCCGACGAGCTGGCCTTCCAATTAAGCCAAACGGATTTACAGCTGTGAGTATTTGTGAACCTTTACAGCATGTAACCGTGCTGCTGCATGAAGCGGTTGATGCTTTGAATATCCGCCCGAACGGTATTTATGTGGACGGCACATTCGGCAGGGGAGGGCATTCCCGCCTGATTTTGTCGAAGTTGGGCGAAGAAGGCCGCTTGGTGGTTTTCGACAAAGATCCGCAGGCCATTGCGGTGGCAAACGAATTGGCGGTGCAAGACAAACGCGTGAGCGTGGTGCACAACGGTTTCGCTACTTTTCAGACGGCCTTAGACGAACTGGGCATTGCCGAAATCGACGGTGCATTGTTTGACTTGGGCATTTCGTCGCCGCAGATAGACGAAGCGGAGCGCGGATTCAGTTTCCGCTTCGATGCGCCGCTGGATATGCGTATGGATCCCACGAGAGGGATGTCGGCAGCGGAATGGATTGCCGCAGCCGACGAACAGGAATTGCACGAGGTAATTAAGAATTATGGTGAAGAGCGGTTTAGTCGCCAAATTGCGCGCGCCATTGTTTCGCAACGCGAAACGGCACCCATCGATACAACCCGCAAGCTGGCGCAGCTCGTGGCGCAAAACGTCCGTACTCGTGAGCGCGGTCAAGATCCGGCGACCCGGACGTTCCAAGCCGTTCGGATTTTCATCAACCGTGAGCTTGAAGAAGTAAAAGAAGTTTTGCCGCAGGTTACAGGCCGTCTGAAAGAGGGCGGCAGGCTGGCTGTGATTGCGTTTCATTCGCTGGAAGACCGCATTGTGAAGCAGTTTGTCAAGCAGTATTCGCAGCCTCCGCAGCTGCCGCGTTGGGCGGCGGTGAAAGAAGCCGATTTGCCGCAGCCGCCTTTGAAAGCGGTGGGCAAGGCGGTTAAGCCAAGCAAAGAAGAAACCGCCGCCAATCCGCGCGCACGTTCGGCCGTATTGCGTGTGGCCGAGCGCACAAGCGGCAAGTTTGAAGTACAACAGGCCGTCTGAAAAGGCAGATGCAGTCGGAAGGCCGTCTGAAAAAATATGAATAAATTGAATGTGATTTTGCTGGTGTTGGCATTGTTGTCGGGTTTGGCGGTGGTTACCGTGCAAGACCAGTCGCGCCAATACTACATTTCGCTGGATAAAGCGCAAAAGCATGAAATCCAGCTTGAACAGGATTATGCGCGTTTGAAGCTCGAGCAGGCCAAGTTGTCGAATCATAAATTGATTAAAGAAGCAGCCCAAAAACAAAAATTACAGCCTCCGAGCGCAGCAGACACCCGCATGATTGAAATGAAGTAAATAACAGCACGGCAAGTTGCTGAAATAAAAAAGAGAAGTTGCTATGTTAATCAAAAACGAATATAAGCCGCAGATGCTGTCTAAGCAGCCGAAGGCCAAGAACCCCGTTTCTACCAACGGGCGGATTGCTTTTGTGCTGGGCGGATTGGCATTGGCTTTCGCGGCATTGGTGGGCAGAGGCGTGTATCTGCAAACCACCCAACATGAATTTCTGAAAAATCAGGGCGACCAACGTTTCGTGCGTACCATCACCCTGCCTGCGTCGCGCGGCACGATTACCGATCGCAACGGTGCAACGTTGGCTTTGAGCGCACCCACCGAATCGCTGTATGCCGTACCTTCCGGCATGGATATCCAACCGACCGGCGAGCAATTGGCCAAACTTTCCGCCTTAATCGGCGTGCCGGTTGAAACCATCGAAGCGCGTTTGGCGAAGAAAGACAAAGACTTTATTTATCTGAAACGCCAATTGAGCAAAGAAACCGCCGATAAAGTGGCCGCTTTGGGCATTAAAGGTTTGGCGTTCCAAAAAGAATCCAAACGCCATTACCCGATGGGCAACCTTTTTGCCCATGTGATCGGCTTTACCAATATCGACGGCAAAGGCCAAGAAGGTTTGGAGCTGGCGCGCGAAGACGATTTGCACGGCAAAAACGGTGCCAAAGTGGTGCTGCGCGACAATAAAGGCAATATCGTCGACAGCCTCGATTCTCCGCGCAACCGCGATCCGCAAAACGGCCACGATATGGTGATGTCGCTCGACCAACGCATCCAAACGCTGGCCTACGACGAGCTGAACAAAGCCGTTAACCACCACCGTGCCAAAGCGGGCAGCGCCATTGTGCTGGACGCGCAAACCGGTGAGATTTTGGCATTGGTGAACAGCCCCGCCTACGACCCGAACAATCCGGGCGAAGCGGGCAGCGAGCAGCGCCGCAACCGCGCCGTTACCGATATGATCGAGCCGGGTTCGACCATGAAACCTTTCCCGATAGCCAAAGCCTTGGATGCCGGCAAGGTGAATGTGAACACCCTTCTCAACACCCATCCTTACAAAATCGGCCCTGCCACTGTGCGCGACACCCATGTGTATCCTTCATTGGACGTGCGCGGCGTGATGCAGAAATCTTCCAACGTCGGCACCAGTAAGCTGTCGGCCATGTTCAAGCCTGAAGAAATGTACACGTTTTATCAGAGCTTGGGCGTAGGCCAGCGCATGCATTCGGGCTTCCCCGGCGAAACCCCGGGCTTGTTGCGCAAGTGGCAAAACTGGAAACCGATTGAGCAGGCTACCATGTCATTCGGCTACGGTTTGCAGTTGAGCCTGCTGCAACTGGCGCGTGCCTACACTGTTCTGACCAACGACGGCGAACTGCTGCCGGTGAGCTTTGAAAAACAAGTGGCTCCGCCCAAAGGCGTGCAGGTTATCAAACCCGAAACCGCCCGTGCGGTGCGTAACATCATGGTTTCCGTTACCGAAAAAGGCGGCACTGGCACTATGGGTGCGGTGGACGGCTTTGATGTCGGCGCGAAAACCGGTACGGCACGCAAACTGGTTAACGGCCGTTATGCCAGCGACAAACACGTTGCCACCTTTATCGGCTTCGCCCCTGCCGACAAACCGCGTGTGATTGTGGCGGTAACGGTGGACGAACCGACGGCCAACGGTTACTACGGCGGCGTGGTGGCCGGCCCCGTGTTCAAAGGCATTATGAGCGGCAGCCTGAATATTCTCGGCGTATCACCTACCAAACCCTTAAAAGATGTACCCGTTCAGACGGCCTCCAAAAATTAAAGAGTAAACAATATGTTCAGCGACTTAGTTCCTTTAGCTGAAACCGACTTACCGCCCTTGCTGTGTGAAAACGCAGCAGGGCGTTTGTTGCATTCAGACAGCCGAAAAATCAAACCCGGCGACATATTCATCGCGTGCCAAGGCGAATATACCGACGGACGCACCTATATTCCCGCAGCCATCACCAACGGCGCGGCTTTTGTTTTTTGGGACGACGACGGCAAATTCGAGTGGAATCCCGAATGGAACGTGCCCAATCAAGGCATCAAAAACCTGAAAACCCGCGCCGGAATCGTAGCCGCCCAAGTGTACGGCAATCTTTCAGACGGCCTCAAAGTTTGGGGCGTAACCGGTACCAACGGCAAAACCTCCGTTACCCAATGGCTGGCGCAAGCAGCGGATTTGCTGGATGAAAAATGCGCCATCATCGGCACCGTCGGCAACGGCTTTTGGGGCGAATTGCAGGAAGCCACCCACACCACGCCCGACCCCGTATCCGTGCAAACCCTGCTGTATCAGTTCAAACAACAAGGCGCAAAAGCCGTAGCGATGGAAGTCTCCAGCCACGGCCTCGACCAATTCCGCGTTAACGGCGTGCCTTTTCAGACGGCCGTGTTCACCAACCTCACCCGCGACCATCTCGACTACCACGGCAGCATGGAATCCTACGGCGAAATCAAATCCCGCCTGTTTTACTGGCAAGGTTTGCAACACGCTGTGATTAATGTGGACGACCCGTTCGGCGCATCATTAGCAGGCCGTCTGAAAACAGAACGCCCCGAATTAAACGTGTACGGCTACGGCTTTGCAGAACAGGCCGACATCCGCATCACCCGATTTACCGCCTCTTCAGACGGCATGACCGTGCAGCTCGACACCCCGTGGGGCAGCGGCGAAGTCAAAACTCGCCTGCTTGGTCGCTTCAACGCCCAAAATCTCGCCTCATGCGTCGGCGTATTGTGTTCGGCAGGCTACCCGTTGGCCGAAGTATTGCGCGTGCTTGCCCAAATCTGCCCCGCCACCGGCCGTATGGACTGCATCATGAACACCGGCAAACCGTTGGTTGTCGTCGATTACGCCCACACCCCCGATGCCCTCGAAAAAGCGCTTGCCACCTTACAGGAAATCAAACCGCAAGGCGCAAACCTGTGGTGCGTGTTCGGCTGCGGCGGCAACCGCGACAAAGGCAAACGCCCGCTGATGGGCGCGGCAGCCGTGGCCGGTGCAGATAAAGTCGTCGTAACCAGCGACAACCCGCGCATGGAAGAGCCGGCCGACATCATCAACGACATCCTCCCCGCCGTGCCCCAACCCGAACACGTCGAAACAGACCGCCGCACGGCCATCGAATACGCGGTTAAACACGCCGCCGCCAACGACATCATCCTGATTGCCGGCAAAGGCCACGAAACCTATCAGGACGTGCAGGGTCAGAAACACTATTTTTCCGATTTCGACGAAGCGCAAAAGGCTTTGGCGGGAAGATAGTTTTGGAAAAGCTCACAAAGTTTGCTTTCAGACGGCCTCTTCCTAGCTAGCAGGCCGTCTGAATGGCAAGAAAGGATGTTAACCACGTGATGTTGAAATATACAGGCAAGATATTGTGCGTTATCGGCTTAATCTTTCTATGGGGTTGCCAAACAAAACACACCGCACGCCCCACCCAAGAATTAGCCGCACTCAGAGCCATGCCCGCGCCCACCGAGCAAAGCCTGATCAACCCCGTGAAAGGCCATTCTTTCGACGACAGTTGGCATGCACCGCGTAGCGGCGGCCGCAAACACGAAGGTGTGGATATTTTCGCCAAAACGGGCACGCCGGTACGCAGCACCACCGCAGGCATCGTGACCAAACTCGGCAAAAACCGTTTGGGCGGCAAAGTGATCGGCATACAAGGCCCGGGCGCGTGGCATTACTACGCCCATTTGGACAAATTCGTCAGCCGCAAACTCTACCGCCGCGTGAAAGCAGGCGAAGTTATCGGCTATGTCGGTAAAACCGGCAATGCCAAAAACACCCGCCCGCATCTGCATTACGGCGTTTATTTGCCAAGCGGTGCGGTGAATCCTTATCCGTTGATTGATCAGAGTAGATAATCTGAATTGGATAAATTTAAGTATTTGAAATAAATATTAGAATAATATAACGGAAGGCCGTCTGAAAATATGTACGAACCGATAAAACCGTGGTTGGATTTTTCTGAGCAGGTCGAATTATTAAAAACAAGAGGACTGGTTATTGATGATGAAGAACGGACGGAAAGATATTTACGCCTCATCGGGTATTACCGGTTGAGCGGCTATTTTCATGTTTTCCGTCAATGGGATAGTCAAGAGCAAATTTTGTTGGATACTTTTCAGCCCGATAGTCATTTTGAGAATGTTTTATCGCTATACCTGTTTGATAAAAAACTGCGTTTATTGGCATTGGATGCTTTGGAACGGATCGAAATGGCTGTGCGGGTGGATATTGTGCATATCTTGGGTAAAAAAGACCCGCTGGCTCATGAAAAACCGGAGTGTTTCGACGGTAAATTTGCTAAAACAATTCAGGCTAATAATGGTAAGACCAAGTATCAGAAATGGTATGAGCGGTTGGAAGAGCTGGTTAGAAAAGCCCGACAAAGAAAAACATCTTGTGTCGTTCATAATTTGCATAAATATGGGCATTTGCCAATTTGGGCAGTGTGCGGGTTGTGGGACTTTGGTGCGATGTCTCGTTTATACGAGGGGATGAAACAACAAGAGCAAAATATCATTGCTCATAAATATGGTGCATTACATGGCGGCGTATTTGCGAAGTGGTTGCGCAGTTTGAATGAAATACGCAATATCGCCGCTCATCATGACCGCTTGTGGAATATCCGTATTGTTCAACAGGCGGCTCCGATTTCTGCAGATGAATATTGGAAAAAACTCGACAATTACCGTCCGTTTTTCTATTTCTGCATCATGCAGCAGATGATGAAAATATTGTGTCCGAACTCCAAATGGGCAGATAGGTTTGATGAGGTGCTGTGTGAATTTCCCGAAGGGGCGGCAAATATCAGCTTGACTGCATTCGGATTGCCGGAAAATTATCGGGAATGGGATTTGTGGAAAAAATAAAGGCCACTACATGCAGAAGCAGAGGTAGCAGCCATTTCGTAGTGAATCTTACGCTGAAATAACGGTGAAATCAACCGAAATAGTTTAAAGCGAAGTTTAAAAATAAGTTTGTTTGAAAAATAAAACATGACTCAAGATGCAATTCTTTACCGAAAAGATAACTTTAAAACCAACATGAAACCCTTAGACCTAAACTTCATCTGCCAAACTCTCAACCTCCCGATGCCGTCTGACAACCAAACCGTCAAACGCATCGTTACCGACAGCCGCGATATTCAAAGCGGCGATGTCTTTTTCGCACTGGCGGGCGAACGCTTCGACGCGCATGATTTTGCGGCAGACGTATTGGCAAAAGGCGCGGCTGCGGCCGTGGTGTCGCGCGAAGATTGCGCCGTGCTGCCGGGTGCGTTGAAAGTGGCCGATACGCTCAAATCCCTGCAAGATTTGGCGCGCGCGTGGCGGGAAAATATCAACCCGTTTGTATTCGGCATCACCGGTTCGTCCGGCAAAACCACCGTTAAAGAAATGCTGGCCGCCGTGTTGCGCCACCGTTTCGGCGAAGAGGCCGTGCTGGCGACGGCGGGCAATTTCAACAACCATATCGGCCTGCCGCTCACCCTGCTCAAGCTCACGCCCGCACACCGCTATGCCGTGATTGAAATGGGCATGAACCACTTCGGCGAATTGGCCGAGCTTACCCGCATTGCCAAGCCCGATGTCGCGCTCGTCAACAACGCCCTGCGCGCCCATGTCGGCTGCGGTTTCGACGGCGTGGGCGATATTGCCAAAGCCAAAAGCGAGATTTATCAAGGGCTGGATTCAGACGGCCTCGCCCTGATTCCCTGTCAAGACCCAAATGCCGCTGTTTTCCAAGCCGCAACACAAGGCTTGAAATGCCAAACTTTCGGTGCGGAAGAGGGCGGTATCCATGCGGAAAATATCGTGTTGAAACCGCTTTCCTGCGAATTTGATTTGGTGTGCGGCAACCAGCGCGCCGCCGTCAAACTGCCCGTGCCCGGCAAACACAACGTCCACAACGCCGTGGCCGCCGCCGCACTCGCCCAAGCAGCCGGACTGAACCTGCAAGAAATTTCAGACGGCCTCGCCGGTTTTGCCAACATCAAAGGCCGTCTGAATATCAAAAAAGGCATCAAAGGCGCAACCGTGCTCGACGATACCTACAACGCCAACCCCGACAGCATGAAAGCCGCCATCGACGTACTCGCCCAACTCCCCGCCCCGCGCGTGTTTGTGATGGGCGATATGGGCGAACTCGGTGAAGACGAAACTGCCGCCATGCACGCCGAAGTGGGCGCATACGCACGCAACAAAGGCATCGAAGCGGCCTATTTTGTCGGCAACGACAGCGCACACGCAGCGGAAACCTTCGGCGGCAACGGCCTGTGGTTCGCCGACAAAGACCCGCTGATTCAAGTGCTGGCACACGATTTGCCGCAAGAGGCGAATGTGCTGGTAAAAGGCTCGCGCTTTATGAAGATGGAAGAAGTGGTTGAGGCGTTGTTGGCAACAAATTTTTGAATGCCTGTCTGAAAGGGATTTTATGATGAACCGTTATGTGAAAATTGCTTTATTATCGGTGGCGCTGATTGTTGCGTTTGTTGCCGGTATGCATTTTCAGGCCTATCTCTATGAAGATCTGTGTTTGGATATGGGCGGCGGCAGAAATCCGGGCAATGCGCCGATTTGTGTGATTGACAGCGATACCTATAAAGAAAGGTATGGCGATAGGTAAATGTACATGCCGTCTGAAATAAGTGTTTGTCACTATTTATTTTTAAGGATTATAAAATGATGCGTTTATGGTTTTTGGGCAGCTTGCTGTTGGCGCTGAATGCTTTTGCAGCCTCCGCGCCATTGCCCGAAAAATTATTACAACAGATCGGCGCGGAACAGCAACGTGTTGCTGCTGCCATAAAGCATGCTTCAACCGGGCAGGCAGACAAGCTGTATGTCAGCCATCGGAAAAATATGGAGAACTTTATCGGCAGGTTATCGGAATCGGAACATGATGTATTGATGAACTATCTTGATAAGTATTTTATTTATAATGAAAAAATACATGAATATAAACCTACTGCCGCCATCGTTGCCCGTCAAAAACGTTTAGCGAAGTATGATTTGGAATATTGGGATGTGGGTGAAGGCTTGGCAGACATCCGCACGATTCCGAAATATTACAAAGAGCGTTTTAGCAAAAAAGTCAGCCCTGTTTACCGCGATTACATTGAATTGCTTGCCGAGCATGATAAAGAGCTGGTGTTTAATGATGCCGCAATTGCTATTCCGTGGTCGCAACTTGGCAAACGAACGGCTGATTGGGAAAATTATTTAACTAAATACCCTACCGGCCCTGAAAAACGGTCAGCCCGTTGTGCCCATCTGATTTATCAGGAAGCATTTTTAGTGGGAGCGGATAACACCGGCATCACCCACGATGATGCGGGGCAAAAACTGACGAAAGAGGTCAAAAATGCTTGGCGGCAATTTAGCCGGGCTTACCCAAAAAGCGCTACTACGGCACTGATTGCCCAAATACAGAAGGCTCCTCCTTACAATAAAAGGGCACGTGATATTCTTGAGAAGCAGCACAAAAAGCAAGGTATAACCGAAACGGTAAAAAGTAATTGCTGGCAACAGGTATCTTTATAGATTTGGCGTTGCTGATGATTTCTAACGCTAAATACACACACATTGGAAATGTTTCGGCGATTCATTTTCAGACGGCCTAAGCAATACAAAAACACGACAACAAACAAAAAAGGAAGTAAACCCCATGTTTCTATGGTTAGCCCATTTCAGCGACTGGATTTCCGCGCTGAACGTTTTTCAATACACCACATTCCGCGCCGTGATGGCGGCATTAACCGCATTGGCATTCTCGCTATTGCTCGGCCCGTGGACGATCCGCAAGCTTACCGAGTTGAAAGTCGGCCAAGCCGTGCGCCACGACGGGCCGCAAACCCATCTGATTAAAACCGGCACGCCTACGATGGGCGGCTCGCTGATTCTCACCGCGATTACCGTATCTACCCTGCTGTGGGGCAATCTCGGCAACATCTATATTTGGATTCTGCTGCTGGTGCTGCTGGCTACCGGCGCGCTGGGTTTTTACGACGATTGGCGCAAGGTGGTTTATAAAGACCCGAACGGCGTGTCGGCGCGGTTCAAAATGGTGTGGCAGTCGGGCGTAGCATTGGCCGCAGGTTTGCTGCTGTTTTATGTGGCGCAGAACTCGGCCAACAATATTCTGATTGTGCCTTTCTTCAAACAAGTCGCCTTGCCGCTGGGCGTGTTCGGCTTTGTGGTGTTGGCTTATCTCACCATCGTCGGCACGTCCAACGCCGTGAACCTTACCGACGGCTTGGACGGCTTGGCCGCTTTCCCCGTGGTGCTGGTGGCGGGCGGTTTGGCGGTTTTTGCCTACGCCAGCGGCCACTCCGAATTTGCCGCCTATTTGCAGCAGCCGTATGTGGCGGGCGCGAATGAAGTGGTGATTTTCTGCGCGGCCATGTGTGGCGCATGTTTGGGCTTTTTGTGGTTCAACGCCTACCCCGCGCAAGTGTTTATGGGCGACGTGGGCGCGCTGGCTTTGGGCGCGGCACTCGGCACCGTGGCGGTGATTATCCGCCAAGAGTTCGTGCTGGTGATTATGGGCGGCTTGTTTGTGGTGGAAGCCATTTCGGTGATGCTGCAAGTGAGCTGGTACAAACGCACGAAAAAACGCATTTTCCTGATGGCGCCGATTCACCACCATTACGAGCAAAAAGGCTGGAAAGAAACGCAGGTCGTGGTGCGCTTTTGGATCATTACCATCGTGCTGGTGCTGATCGGTTTGAGCACGCTGAAAGTGCGTTGAGGCCGTCTGAAAAGATATGACACAACAAACCCTCTACAACTTATTGGGCGGCGAAGCGGGCGTGCAGGAACTGACCGACCGCTTCTATGATTTGATGGACTTGGAGCCGCAATACGCCGAACTGCGCGAACAACACGGCGAAACGCTGGATTATGCCCGCGAACGTCTGTTCCAATTTTTAAGCGGCTGGCTAGGCGGCCCGCCGCTGTACGAGCAGGCGCACGGCCATCCGCGCTTGCGCCAGCGGCATTTTCCTTTTGCCGTAAGCATGAACACGCGCAACCAATGGATCGCTTGTTTCGCCCAAGCCTTGCAGGAATTGTCGGTCAAACCCGAATGGGCGGAACCTCTGTTGCTGCGCCTGTTTGTGTTGGCCGACTGGATGCGCAATCAAAACGAACCGGAATACGCCCCGCCCATGCCGCCGATGGCGGGGAATCCTGAAGATAGGCTGGCGGAGTTGGTGGCGGTGTTGAAGGTATTTGGGGTAGCAGGGTTTTTTGAGGCCGTCTGAAAAAATTGATCGATATAAAAATAGCGCGTCATACTCGGGCTTGACCCGAGTATCTCCCAAATATCAGGGAGAGGTATTTCAGACGGCCTTGCAGATAACAAGATATTCGGGTCAAGCCCGAGTATGACGGACATATTCAGAGTAACAAAATGAACTGGCAAAACAAAAAAATCCTAGTGGCCGGCTTGGGCGGCACGGGTGTTTCGATGATTGCGTTTTTGCAGCGGCAGGGCGCACGGGTGGCGGCTTATGATGTCTGTCTGAAACCCGAACGCGAGGTGGAATTGAAGCAGCGGTTTAACGGCTTAAGCTGCTATACAGGCCGTCTGAAAGATGCTTTGGTACACGGCTTTGATATCCTCGCCCTCAGCCCCGGCATCAGCGAGCGCACGCCTGAAGTCGAGGCATTCAAGCAAAGCGGCGGCGTGGTGTTGGGCGACGTGGAAATTTTGGCGCACGAGTTGAAAGGCAAAAGCGACAAAATCATCGCCATCACCGGTAGCAACGGCAAAACCACCGTTACCAGTTTGGTCGGTTATCTGTGCGAAAAATGCGGGCTGGACACCGTGGTGGCGGGCAATATCGGCACGCCCGTGTTGGAAGCCTATATGCAGCGCGGCGGCAAAGCGGCGGACGTGTGGGTGCTCGAGTTATCCAGCTTCCAGCTTGAAAATACCGACCATCTTGCCGCTGATGCTGCGGTGGTGCTGAATATTTCCGAAGATCATCTCGACCGCTACGACGACCTGCTCGACTACGCCCATGCCAAAGACAAAATCTTCCGCGGCAGCGGCGTACAGGTGCTCAATGCCGACGACGCGATGTGCCGCGCCATGAAACGCCCGAACCGCGACATCAAATGGTTTTCATTGGAAGGGCAGGCCGATTATTGGGCGGACGTTCAGACAGGCCGTCTGAAAGCCGGTGCAAACGATTTGCTGGACACCGCCGCCATTCCCCTGCAAGGCTTGCACAACGCGGCAAACGTGTTGGCGGCTTTGGCTTTGTGCGAAGCCGTCGGCCTGCCGCGAACCGAATTGCTGCAACACATTCAAACCTTTAAAGGCCTGCCGCACCGCGTGGAAAAAATCGGCGAGAAAAACGGCATCACGTTTATCGACGACAGCAAAGGCACCAATGTCGGTGCCACCGCCGCCGCCATTGCCGGTTTGCAAAGCCCGCTGGTGTTGATTGCGGGCGGGCAGGGCAAAGGGCAGGACTTCACGCCCCTGCGTGCCGCGCTGCACAACAAAGCCCGCGCCGTGCTGCTGATCGGTGAGGACGCGCCGCTGATCCGCCGCGATTTAGCCGATTGCGGCGTGGACTTGATTGACTGCGCAACGCTGGAAGAAGCCGTTCAGACGGCCTACAAGCTGGCGCACAGCGGCGACATCGTTTTACTCAGCCCGGCTTGCGCGAGCTTCGATATGTTCAAAGGCTACGCGCATCGGGCGCAGGTGTTTGTGGAGGCGTTTGAGGCGTTGTGAGGTTTTTCAGACGGCCTGATGGTTTGAGGCCGTCTGAAAAAACGTGCAGTACGGAAAAGTGCTTGCCTGCGCCGAAATCGCACCGCTTATCTGAACGCTAATGATGAGCTGTCTTGCTTTGCCCATAATGAATATCCCGGCTCGGTTTCGAGCGGTTTAATCAGAAAGGAAAACGGGTGGAGCAGGCAAGTCGTCAAGATCATCAAGAAATAGTGCCGGATAAGTTGAATTATCTGCCTTTGCTATGGCCGATGTGCTTGTTTGGCGGCCCCATAGGTGCAATAGGTGTTATGTTGGTAATCAGCATAGTTGGGCTGGGTTCGTATAAGGAATGGTTCGATTTTTCTGTTGTCTATATTTTAATATTAGGTTGGATTATCGGCTTTATCCCATCTTTGTTGACGTGGTTTATGGTTTATACGTTTCGGTTACACCGTGGCAGAAAAGGCAGCCTATTAATGGCATTGTTTGGGGGATTGGTGTCGCTGGTGTTTGGTCGGCTCTTTTTTGGTTCTTATGGAGTGATAGTTTTGGGTCTGGCAGGTTTATTAAGTGCAGCGGTACTTTCAGCTTTTCTGCCTAAACACACACTCGTATTTACTGAAATGCCAAATTATGAGTCAAAAAATTAAAAAAACGCTGCTTTGTTTAGGAATGTTGTTTGTGGCTGCCATCGCCGCAGTCTTTTTATTCTGGCTGAAACCGCTGCCGCCCGCCGTGCTGGAAGGCGAGGCCGAGGCCAAGCCGAAGGTGGGTAATTCGGAGCCGCTTCCGGCTTCGGCTGTGATCGACCGTTTGGTGGTTTATAAGGCCAAGCGCCAGATGTGGGCGTATCACGGGGAAGAGTTGCTGAAAATTTATCCGGTGTCGCTGGGTTTTAATCCCGTCGGCCACAAGCAGTTTGAAGGCGACGGCAAAACGCCCGAAGGTCTTTACCGGATAAACGAACGAAATCCGAACAGCGGCTATCATAAAAATCTGGGCGTCTCTTATCCGAATGCCACCGATAAAGCTTACGCCGCCTCACAGGGCAAAGAGTCGGGCGGGCTGATTAAAATCCACGGCCTGCCCAACGGTAAAGGCGCCATAGGCAGACACCATTTGCGGCGCGACTGGACCAACGGCTGCATCGCGGTTACCGATGATGAGGTGGACGAACTCTACCGCAGCGTGGTTTACAATGCGCCCATCGACATCCGCCCATAAGCGGCGGTGCGTTGCCGGTGTGCGGGGGAAATGTTTTAAAAACGAAATAAGGGGCTGACGCCATCTGTTCAGACGGCCTGATGTGTTTGAGGCCGTCTGAAATATTTAAATCCAGAACAGAAACGATTCAAGCAATATGATTACCGAATCCAAAATTCTCGACCGTAAAATTCTGCGCAGCGGGCAGAAATTCGACCATTCGCTGCTGTGGATGGTGGTATTGATGACGGCGTTCAGCCTGATGATGATTTACTCCGCCTCGATTGCCTATGCCGCGCACGACGGCGGCGACAAATGGTTTTATCTCGGCCGCCAAGCCATATTTTTAGGCATAGGCGCAGGCGTGGCGTTGGCCGTGGCGAAAATCCCGCTGAAAACTTGGAAAAAGATGACGCCGTTTATCCTGCTCGGCAGCTTGGTTTTGCTGGTGGCCGTGCTGGTGGTGGGGCGCGAAATCAACGGCGCGAAACGCTGGATTCATTTGGGGCCGTTCAACCTGCAGCCGACTGAGATTTTCAAAATGGCGGTGATTCTGTATCTGTCGAGCTTCTTTACCCGTCGTGCCGAAATTCTCAAGCAGTTTAAGAAAGTGGGTTTTTCCGCCGTGCCGGTGGGTATCGGCTTGGGCTTGATTATGCTGGAGCCGGACTTCGGTTCGTTTGTGGTGGTGACTGCCGTGGCAATGGGGTTGCTGTTTCTGGCCGGCTTGCCGTGGCGCTGGTTCATGATGATGGTGGGCATCGGTTTGGCGAGCATGGTGGCGCTGATTGCCGTTGCGCCGTACCGTATGGCGCGGGTGGCGGCGTTTCTGAATCCGTGGGAAGACCCGCTCGGCAAAGGCTACCAGTTGACCCATTCGCTGATGGCGATTGCCCGAGGTGAGTGGTTCGGCGTCGGTTTGGGCGCGAGTTTGGAAAAACGCTTTTATCTGCCCGAAGCGCATACCGACTTTATTTTGGCCGTGATTGGCGAAGAGTTCGGTTTTGTCGGCATTTTCGTGCTGATTTTCTGCTATGCGTGGCTGGTGTGGCGGGCGTTTTCCATCGGCAAGCAGGCGCGCGATTTGGAGCTGTTTTTCGGTGCTTACGTTGCCAAAGGCATCGGCATCTGGTTGGGTATTCAAAGCTTTTTCAATATCGGCGTGAACATCGGCCTGCTGCCGACCAAAGGCCTGACCTTGCCGCTGATGTCTTACGGCGGTTCGGCCGTCATCATTATGCTGGCCTGTATGGCACTGTTGCTGAGAGTGGATTATGAAAACCGCCTGAAAATGCGCGGTTATAAAGTCGAGGGGTAAAAACGATGAAAACAAAAACCTTTATGTTGATGGCAGGTGGCACGGGAGGCCACATTTTCCCCGCGCTGGCGGTGGCGGAATCGCTGCGCTCGCGCGGGCACCATGTGATTTGGCTGGGCAGCCGCGATTCTATGGAAGAGCGGATTGTGCCGAAACACAATATCCGCCTTGAAACGCTGGCCATTAAAGGCGTGCGCGGCAACGGCCTCAAGCGCAAACTGATGCTGCCGTTTACTTTGTTTCAAACCGTGCAGGATGCGTTGAGAATCATCAAGAAACACCGCGTCGATTGCGTGATCGGTTTCGGCGGGTTTGTAACTTTCCCCGGCGGTGTGGCGGCAAAGCTGGCTGGCATTCCCGTAGTGATTCACGAGCAAAACGCCGTGGCCGGTTTGGCCAACAAACAGCTTTCCCGCTGGGCGCGCCGCGTGCTGTATGCTTTTCCCAAAGCATTTGACAATCCCGACGGTTTGGTCGGCAATCCCGTGCGTGCAGACATCGCCAATCTGCCCGAACCCGCCCAACGCTTTGCCGGCAGGGAAGGCCGTCTGAAAGTATTGGTAATGGGCGGCAGCTTGGGCGCAGACGTATTGAACCAAACCGTGCCGCGCGCTTTGGCTCTGCTTACCGAAAACGAACGCCCGCAGATTTATCATCAAGCCGGTCGCGGCAAACTCGGCAGCCTGCAAAGCGATTACGATTTGCTGAACGTAAAAGCCAAGTGCGTGGAATTTATCGACGATATGGTTGCCGCTTACCAACATGCCGATGTGGTGATTTGCCGTGCCGGTGCGCTGACCATTGCCGAGCTGACCGCAGCAGGCGTGGGCGCGCTGCTGGTGCCGTATCCACATGCCGTTGACGACCACCAAACCGCCAACGCCCGCTTTATGGTAAAAGCCGATGCCGGTTTGCTGCTTCCGCAGTCGCAACTGACTGCCGAAAAGTTGGCCGAAGTATTGTGGGCGTTGGATAGAGACCGCTGCCTCGAGTGGGCGAAAAACGCGCGCACTTTGGCCATGCCGCACAGTGCCGACGATGTGGCCGTTACCGCCATCGCCACCACCATGTAATTCATTTCAGACGGCCTGTGGTTGCTCTTGAGGCCGTCTGAAAAAAATTTCTGCATATTTTCAAACAACCTGAACAGCCTTTTACATTAAACCCATAGCTTCTCGGGCCGCAGGCCATTAAAATGATAACTTTTTATTCCCGTGTAAAACGACACTTGCATCCGCATCGCCGAAAAGCAGGGGATAAAATAGCAAGGCCGTCTGAAACGGTATGTAAAATTCAGGAATAACAACAACATGAAAAACAGAGTTAACAATATTCATTTTGTGGGTATCGGCGGTTCGGGTATGAGCGGGATTGCCGAAGTGCTGCACAATCTGGGTTTTAACGTATCCGGTTCCGATCAGGCGCAAAGTGCGGTAACGCGCCACCTGAGCGGCTTGGGGATTCAGGTGTATCCCGGCCATACCGCCGCCCACGTTACCGATGCCGACGTTGTTGTGATTTCAACCGCCGTGAAGGCCGACAATCCCGAAGTGGTGGCCGCGCACGAGCGCAAAATTCCCGTGATTCCCCGCGCCTTGATGTTGGCCGAGCTGATGCGCTTTCGCGACGGCATCGCTATTGCCGGCACACACGGCAAAACCACCACCACCAGCCTGACCGCATCTATTTTGGCGGCAGCAGACATGGATCCGACCTTTGTCATCGGCGGCAAACTCAACGCTGCCGGTACAAACGCCCGTTTGGGCAGCGGCCAATACATCGTTGCCGAAGCAGACGAATCGGACGCCTCGTTTTTGCATCTCACCCCCGTTATGTCGGTTGTGACCAATATCGATACCGACCATATGGACACTTACGACCACAGCGTTGAAAAGTTGCATCAGGCGTTTGTAACCTTCATCCACCGCATGCCTTTTTACGGCAAAGCCTTTTTGTGCATCGACAGCGAGCATGTGCGAGCGATTGTGCCGCGCATCAGCAAACCTTTCGCGACTTACGGGCTGGACAGCTCGGCCGATATTTACGCCACCGACGTGCGCACCGAAGGCACGCAAATGCGCTTTACCGTGCATGCGAAACACAACGGCACGGAGCCGTTTGAAGTGGTGCTGAATATGCCCGGCCGCCATAATGTATTGAACGCGCTGGCTGCTATCGGCGTTGCGTTGGAAGTAGGCGCTTCCGTAGAAGCCGTTCAAAAAGGTTTGCTCGGTTTTGAAGGCGTAGGCCGCCGTTTCCAAAAATACGGCGAAGTTGCCTTGCCCGGCGGCGGTAAAGTAACCCTGATCGACGATTACGGCCATCACCCCGTAGAAATGGCGGCAACATTGGCTGCCGCCCGCGGTGCTTACCCGAACAACCGTTTGGTGCTGGTCTTCCAGCCGCACCGTTATACCCGCACCCGCGACTTGTTTGAAGACTTTGTGGGTGTATTGAATACTGTCGATACTTTGGTCTTGACCGAAGTCTATGCCGCCGGCGAAGAGCCGATTGTTGCCGCCGACAGCCGCGCATTGGCTCGCGCCGTGCGGGTGATGGGCAAACTCGAGCCGATTTACTGCGAAGACGTCAACGCGCTGCCGCAAACGCTGTTGAACGTACTCAAAGACGGCGACGTATTGCTTACTATGGGCGCCGGCAGCATCAATAAAGTACCGGCGGCATTTATCGAAGAAAGTGCCCGTGCATAAGCAGGCCGTCTGAAAAAGAAAGAAATAATCATGCAAGAATTTGGCAAAGTTGCCGTGCTGATGGGCGGATTTTCAAGCGAACGGGAGGTATCCTTAATCAGCGGGGGCGCCATCCTCGAAGCACTGAAAAGCAAAGGCATAGATGCCCATGCGTTCGACCCGAAAGAAACCCCGTTGCACGAATTAAAAACGCAAGGTTTTCAGACGGCCTTCAATATCCTGCACGGTACATACGGCGAAGACGGCACAGTGCAAGGCGCCTTGGAATTGCTCGGCATTCCCTATACCGGCAGCGGCATCATGGCCTCGGCAGTCGGTATGGACAAATACCGCTGCAAACTGATTTGGCAGGGCTTGGGTTTGCCCGTGCCCGAATTTGCCGTGCTCTATGAAGACAGCGATTTTGATGCCGTCGAGCAAAAACTCGGCTTGCCCATGTTTGTGAAACCCGCCGCAGAAGGCAGCAGCGTAGGCGTGGTGAAAGTGAAAGAAGCAGGCCGTCTGAAAGAAGTGTATCAAGAGCTGAAGCATTTCCACGGCGAAATTATTGCCGAACGCTTTATCGGCGGCGGCGAATATTCCTGCCCCGTGATTAACGGCAAAGGTTATCCCAGTATCCTCATCGTTCCCGCTACCGAGTTTTACGACTACGAAGCCAAATACAACCGCGACGATACCGTGTATCAATGTCCGTCCGACTTAAGCCCCGAAGACGAGGCCTTAATGCGCGAACTGGCCGTTAAAGGCGCTGCGGCTGTCGGCGCCCAAGGCGTGTCGCGGGTGGATTTTTTGAAAGATACCGACGGAAAACTGTATCTTCTTGAAATCAATACCTTGCCGGGCATGACCAGCCACAGCTTAGTGCCGAAGTCCGCCGCCCAAACCGGCTTGAGCTTCGCCGATTTATGTGTTGAAATTCTGAAAACCGCTCATGTGGGATAATGCAGGCGCGCTGAAGCGCATAACCGGTTGGCTGATGATCCTAGTAGTGTTGATACTGCTGGGAGCATTGGTCGTTTGGGTTTACAATTCGCCCTACTTTCCGGTCAAACAAGTGAAAATCGAAGGCGATGTTCAGCGCACAGGCAATAAGCAACTGCAAAACGTGGCGCAGAAATACATCCGCGGCAATATTTTCAAAGCCGATTTAAACGGCGCGCAAGACGCTTTTGCCAAACTGCCTTGGGTAGATAAAGTATCCGTGCGGCGCCGTTTGCCCGATACCGTAGAAATCAACTTGACCGAACGCATACCGGTGGGGCGTTGGAAAGAATCCGGCTTGATAGACAGCAACGGCAATCTGTTTAACGCCGCAACCGATGAAACCTTCCCGCTTTTCGACGGGCAGCCCGGTACAGGTTCCATCATGGTCAAGCATTACAATGAATTTACCGCGATACTCAAACCTCAAAACTTGAGTATCGCGAAACTTGAATACACGCCGCGCTCGGCGTGGTCGGTAGAATTAAACAACGGCATTTCCGTCAGATTGGGGCGTGAAAACGAAACCAAACGTCTGCAACGCTTTGCCGACATGTGGCAGGAAGTGCTGCAAGTGCGCCAAAGCAACATAGATTATGTAGATATGCGCTACAAAGACGGTTTTGCCGTGCGCTATCTTGAGAAAACACAAGAGCAAGAAACAGCAGGGCCGTCTGAAACCGCGATTCCAGAGGCCGAAACAGCAAACAGACAGTAACATAAATAAAATGAATGGGACATCATGGTAAAAGGCAAATATATCAGCGCATTGGATATCGGTACTTCTAAAGTTATCGCATTAATCGGCGAAATACAGGAAGACAATGAAATCCACATTATCGGCTTGGGTCAGGCACCGTCGCGCGGCCTGAAAGCCGGTATGGTGACCAATATCGATGCCACTGCCCAAGCCATTAAACAGGCCATGAACGAAGCCGAGTTGATGGCGGACTGTAAAGTAGACAGCGTAACCACCGGCATCGCAGGCAACCATATCCGCAGCCTCAATTCGCAAGGCGTGGTTAAAATCAAAGACGGCGAAGTGTCGCAAGCCGATATCGACCGTGCTATTGAAACCGCTAAAGCCGTTAATATTCCGCCTGACCACAATATACTGCATACCGTTGTCCAAGAGTATATTATCGACAACCAACCCGGCGTGAAAGAACCCATCGGCATGAGCGGCGTTCGTTTGGATACGCGCGTACACATCATTACCGGAGCCATTACCGCCCTGCAAAACATCCAAAAATGCGTTAACCGCTGCGGCCTGCACATGGATCAGATTATGTTGCAGCCTTTGGCCAGCGGGCAGGCCGTCTTAACCGAAGACGAAAAAGATTTGGGCGTATGCGTAATCGATATCGGCGGCGGTACTACCGATATTGCCGTTTATACCAACGGTGCCATCCGCCATACCGCCGTGATTCCGGTTGCCGGCGATTTGATTACCAAAGATTTGGCACAAGCATTGCGTACTCCGCATAATGCGGCTGAATACATCAAAATCCATCACGGCGTGGCTATTGCCACTATGGACGGTTTGGATGAAATGATCGAAGTGCCCAGCGTAGGCGACCGCCAGCCGCGCCAAATTTCCCGCCGCGTATTGGCCAGCGTTATCGGCCCGCGCGTGGAAGAAATTTTGGAGCTGACGCTTAACGAGTTGCGCCGTTCGGGTTTTCCCGAAGAAGTGCTGACTTCCGGCATCGTATTGACGGGCGGCGCATCACTGCTTACCGGCATTGTGGATTTGGCAGAAGACGTATTCAACCTGCCTGCGCGTATCGGTGTGCCGCAAGAAATGGGCGGCGTTTCCGAACGTATCCGCAATCCCCGTTATGCTACCGCCATCGGCTTGCTTCAGGCGGCCCGCGGCGAAGTGTACGGCAGCCCCGTTTCCGGCGCGGTCGTAGTAAGAGAGCACAAAGACAGCTTGTGGGTGAAATTCCGCGACTGGCTCAAAAACAACTTTTAAAACAAACGTAAAAATATAATAAGAATATAAGAAGGCTTTTGCCAGCCGCATCATGCTTCTTATATAATTAGCGTATATTTATTCCCATTTTTTATCCCGTTTTATCCGTCCTGACGCAGGGCGCAAAGGAGTGTTACATGGAATTGGTTTACGACGTAGTAGAATCAGCTGCAAGCCCTGCGGTCATTAAAGTTATCGGCATCGGCGGCGGCGGTTGCAACGCTATCAACAACATGATTTTGAATACCGTTCAAGGTGTTGAATTTATTAGCGCGAATACCGACGCCCAATCTTTAGGCAAAAGCAATGCCGGCAAACGTATCCAGTTGGGTACCAATTTAACCCGCGGTTTGGGTGCGGGTGCCAACCCTGAAATCGGCCGCGCCGCAGCCCAAGAAGACCGTGAAGCCATTGCAGATGCCATCCGCGGTGCCAATATGCTGTTCATTACCACCGGTATGGGCGGTGGTACCGGTACCGGTGCCGCTCCTGTTGTTGCTGAAATTGCCAAAGAGCAAGGCATTTTGACTGTGGCTGTTGTGACCCGTCCGTTCGGCCACGAAGGTAAACGCGTTCACATCGCCCAAGAAGGCTTGGATCACCTGAAAAGCCAAGTGGATTCATTAATCGTGATTCCTAACGACAAACTGATGACTGCATTGGGCGAAGACATCACCGTGCGTGAAGCATTCCGCGCTGCCGACAACGTATTGCGCGATGCCGTTGCCGGTATTTCCGAAGTAGTTACCCGCCCCGGTTTCATCAACTTGGACTTTGCCGACGTGAAAAACGTGATGAGCATTATGGGCATGGCGATGATGGGTTCAGGCTTTGCCCAAGGCATCGACCGTGCACGCTTGGCTACTGAACAAGCTATTTCCAGCCCGCTCTTGGATGATGTGACTTTGGATGGTGCGCGCGGCGTGTTGGTAAACATCACCACCGCTCCGGGGTGCCTGAAAATGTCGGAATACCGCGAAATCATGAAAGTGGTGGACGAATATGCCCATCCCGAAGCAGAGCGTAAATACGGTACGGCCGAAGATGAAAACATGGAAGAAGATGCCATCCGTGTAACCATCATCGCAACCGGTTTGAAAGAAAACAATGTGTTGGGTTCCAACAATAATCTGCGTATGGTGAAAACCCAGCAGGCTACCGGCACGGACGACGGTTTCCCCAATATCGACGGCTTAATCCGTTCCGGCCGCAATACCCGCAGCATGAACCTGACTGCTTCTGATTTTTCAAATCAATCTGTATTGGATGATTTTGAAATTCCAGCCATTTTGCGTCGCCAAGCAGATTAAGAGCCAAGCAGATTAAGATTTGTTGTTCTGATTAAGAATCAGCGATACGGCCGTCTGAAACAATATGTTTCAGACGGCCGTATGTTTTTTGAATCAATGCGTTGCCCTTATACGGTAACTTTTATAGATGCGCAGTTGTAAGAAAAAGGCTTTTCCGTTCGTCTAGAATCAATCAACTTACTTAATAACAAAATCGTCATACTCGGCTTGACGCGATTATCTTGAGTTTCAGCAAATTTAGGCGGTACTCGGGACGCGTCCGAATATGACGTATGTACTATTTTTAAGTTGATTGACTATCATGGCTTTCGGCAAACGGCTTCAGGCGGAAAGATTTCGGGGCCGTCTGAAAAGCTTTGCAGGCACTTTGTTCATTTGTATTAGGAAACCTTTTCTATATGATTACAGCTGTTTTTGCTCTTATTTTTGCTATCCGTTTAGTTTCTCTTTCTATTTCTGTTCAAAACGAAAAACGCTTGATTGCGGCGGGTGCCAAGCAGTTTGGCGAGAAAAATTCGAAGCTGCTGGCTGCGGCACATATCATCTATTATTTTTCGGCACTTGCCGAATCGCATATCCGAGAGGCGGTGTTTGACGGTATTTCCGCAGCAGGTACGGCATTGACGGCGTTTGCCTTGGTTGTGCTGTTTTACGTTATTCGTGCGTTGGGTGAAATTTGGACGCTGAAAATCTATATCCATCCGCAACATAAAATCAACAGGTCGTGGTTGTTCCGCTATGTACGCCATCCCAATTATTTTTTGAATATTATTCCCGAGCTGATCGGCGTGGGTTTGCTTTGTCATGCTTGGACAACCATGATGGTCGGCTTGCCGGTGTATATGGTTATTCTCTCTATCCGTATCCGCCAAGAGCATGAAGCGATGCGCCATTTGTGGTAAACGCTGTTTAGGCCGTCTGAAAACTTATGTTCAGACGGCTTTTTTAGCAGGCTATTTTTTCAGAATGGCATTTGTTTCAGCTAAAATATTGATAATAAATTTACAGTTGCCGATATAACTTATTTTCCGCCGACGTGTTTCTCTGCTTGGGCGGATTGGCATTCTCTGAAAATACGTTACAATTCAGGTCTGAAACCACTTTTTCAAACAAGGAAAGCCATGTTCAGCTTCTTTAAACGCAAGAAAAAACAGGAAACTGCCGAAACTGTTGCCGAACCTGTGCAAACGCCGGTATCGGAAGCGGCTGTCGAAAATGCGGACGAGCCGTCCGCCCTTGAAATTTCCACTCCCGAAACCCTCGAACCGCTGACCGAAACCCAGCTTGAAGCGGTAGAAGAGCATGAAGAAAGCAGCGTACTCGACCAATTGGTGTCGGACGTGGTTTCCGGCAGCAGCGAGTTGCCCGAACAATACGATCCGAATGCGCCGGTAGCCAAAATCCACGTTTCGCCGATACCCGAAGGCGATGCCGCACCGGTGGAAGAGGCGGCCGAACTCAACAGCAGCGAATTGGCCGATGCTTTGAGATTGCCCGACAGTATCGCCACGATGACTGCGCCGGTGGTTGCCGCTGCCGACGAGCCTGCCGAACCTGTGGCGGAGGAAGACGAACCAGCCAAGCTCGGTTGGGCGGCGCGTTTGAAAAAAGGCTTAACCAAATCGCGCGACCAAATGGCCAAATCGCTGGCCGGCGTATTCGGCGGCGGCCAGATCGACGAAGACCTGTATGAAGAGCTGGAAACCGTGCTGATTACCAGCGATATGGGCATGGAAGCCACCGAATATCTGATGAAAGACGTGCGCAAACGCGTGTCGCTGCGCGGTTTGAAAGACGGCAACGAGTTGCGCGGCGCTTTGAAAGACGCGATTTACGATTTGATCAAGCCGTTGCAGAAACCGCTGGTGATTCCCGACAACGGGCAGCCTTTTGTGATTATGCTGGCCGGCATCAATGGCGCGGGCAAAACCACTTCTATCGGCAAACTGGCCAAATATTTCCAATCGCAAGGTAAGTCGGTGCTGCTGGCGGCGGGCGATACTTTCCGTGCCGCCGCCCGCGAGCAGTTGCAGGAATGGGGCGCGCGCAACGGCGTGACCGTGATTTCGCAAAGCACAGGCGACTCCGCCGCTGTCTGTTTCGATGCCGTAGAAGCCGCCAAAGCGCGCGGTATCGACATCGTGCTGGCCGACACCGCAGGCCGCCTGCCGACCCAACTTCATTTGATGGAAGAAATCAAAAAAGTAAAACGCGTGCTGCAAAAATCCATGCCCGACGCGCCGCATGAAATCATCGTGGTGTTGGATGCGAATATCGGCCAAAACGCTATTAATCAAGTGGTTGCGTTTGATGATGCGCTGGACGTTACCGGCCTGATTGTTACCAAACTCGACGGTACGGCCAAAGGCGGCATTCTCGCCGCGCTGGCTTCCAACCGCCCGATTCCGGTGCGCTATATCGGCGTGGGTGAAAGCATCGACGACTTGCGCCCGTTTGATGCGCGTGCGTTTGTGGATGCTTTGTTTGACTGATTAGTTTGAGAAACAACAATTAAGGCCGTCTGAAAATAAGTTTTCAGACGGCCTTGATTGTATGATGGCGGCAGAAGACTGTTAGCTCGGTATGCTTAATCCGTTAGTGTAAAAGCTGTTTCGCTTTATTTCGCCGCAGCTCCCCCCCGTTTCAACAGCTCTTTAGCCAATTCCTGATAGGCCAGCGTGCCTTTGGCTTTGGCATCGTAAGCCAGCGCGGGCATGCCGTGGCTGGGGGCTTCGGCGAGGCGCACGTTGCGGGGGATGGTGGTGTTGAAAAGCTGCGGGCCGAAATGTGCTTGAAGTTGCTCGGACACTTCTTGCGAAAGGCGGCTGCGGCTGTCGTAAAGGGTGCGGACGATGCCGATAATGTCCAAGCGCGGGTTGATGGCTTGGCGGATTTTGCGCACGGTGGCGACTAAATCGGAGATGCCTTCGAGCGCGTAGTATTCGCACACCATCGGCACAATCACACCGTTGGCGGCTACCAAGCCGTTGAGGGTGAGCAGGGTGAGGGTGGGCGGGCAGTCTATCAACACGAAATCGTAGTCGTCGGCAACGTCGGCCAGCGCGTTTTTCAAGCGCATTTCGCGGGCGAGTTCTTGTACCAGCTCGACTTCGGCGCCTGCGAGCGTGCGGTTGGCGGCGAGTACGTCGTAACCGCCGGATTCGCTGTGCATTAAGGCGTTTTTAATGTCGGAATCGCCCAAAAGCACTTGATAAATGCCGTTTTGAATATTGCCTTTGTCGATGCCGCTGCCGGTGGTGGCGTTGCCTTGGGGGTCTAAGTCGATCACCAATACGCGTTTATTTTCGGCTGCCAGCGAGGCGGCCAGATTAACCACGGTGGTGGTTTTGCCGACACCGCCTTTTTGGTTGGCCACGGCGATAATATTTGCACCCATCTGTGAAACCCGTGTGATATTTGAATTGGGGTGAATTGTACCGTTATTTGCGCCCGAATGGTATGAAGGCCGTCTGAAAAACAGGTTTCAGACGGCCTTCTCTATATGGGCAAGCGGATATGGTGAGACCTTTGCAAAACCCTATCTGCGGTGCATTTCTGCGTTGTGCGCTGCTACACTTTGAACTGCATCCGCATCCGGTTTTTTGCAAAGGTCTGATTGTGATTAGGGTTTGGACGGCAGTTTCAACGGCTTAAGTCTGCCTGCCATTTTTGAATGCGTTGCAATACGCCCGCTGCGCTTAGGCCCAAGTCGTCGAGCAGTTTTTTCGGGTCGCCGTGGTCGGTAACGGTGTCGGCCACACCCAAAACCAGCACGGGTTTGCAGATATTGTGCTTCGCCAGCACTTCCAGCACCGCACTGCCCGCACCACCTTGCTCGGCGTTTTCTTCGACGCTCACCAGATAATCGTGCGACTGCGTCAGTTTGAGAATCAATGCTTCGTCCAGCGGTTTCACGAAGCGCATATCGGCCACGGTTGCATCCAGCGTTTCGGCGGCTTCCAGCGCGGGCTGAACCATGCTGCCGAAAGCGAAAACGGCGGTTGTGCTGCCTTCGCGTCTGACAACGCCTTTGCCGACGGGCACGGTATCGAGGCCGTCTGAAACCGTTGCACCGATGCCCGAACCGCGCGGATAGCGCACGGCGGTCGGCGCATCGAGTTGGTAACAGGTGGACAGCAGCAGGCGGCATTCGTTTTCGTCGCTCGGCGCGGCGATGACCATATTCGGAACACAGCGCAAAAAGCTCAAATCATACAAACCGGCGTGGGTGGGGCCGTCTGCGCCCACGATGCCGGCCCGGTCAACGGCAAACATCACGGGCAGGTTTTGCAGGGCGATGTCGTGGACGAGTTGGTCGTAGGCGCGTTGCAGGAAAGTGGAATAAATCGCCACCACCGGTTTCGCGCCTTCGCAAGCCAAGCCGCCGGCAAAGGTAACGGCGTGCTGCTCGGCGATGCCGACATCAAAATAACGCTCAGGGAATTTTTGTTCGTATTCGACCAAACCGCTGCCTTCACGCATGGCGGGCGTGATGGCAACCAAGCGCGGGTCGGCGGCGGCCTGATCGCACAGCCATTTGCCGAAAATCTGCGTGTAGGTGGGCTTGGCAGCAGGTTGCGGCACGGGTTTGCAGGGTTCTTTTTCAGGCTCTTTCGCGAGGTTGGCGACGGCGTGGTATTTCACCGGATCGTTTTCGGCGAGTTTGTAGCCTTGGCCTTTTTTGGTAATCACATGCAGAATCTGCGGGCCTTTTTTGGCGCGCAAGTCTTTCAGCACGTCGACCAGATTTTCAACGTCATGGCCGTCGACGGGGCCGGTGTATTGGAAGCCGAAGTTTTCGAATAACGACAGCGACTGCTTGGCGTGCTCCGCTTCGCCGGCGATGGTTTTGATTTTGTGTTCGACTTTTTGGGCGATTTCCAGCGCGCCGGGCAGCTTGTCGAGCACTTTGGTGGATTGCGCTTTGATGGTGCTGAGCAGGCCGTGCATATCGCGCACGACATTACGCGCCAGATATTTGGGCAGCGCGCCGACATTGGGGGAAATCGACATTTCGTTGTCGTTAAGAATCACCAACAGGTCGATATCCATATCGCCTGCACAGTTTAAGGCTTCAAACGCCTGACCCGCCGTCATCGCACCGTCGCCGATCACCGCCACGCTGCGTTTGCCGTTGCCCGCCAGTTTGTCGGCCACCGCCATACCGAGCGCCGCGCCGATGGACGTGGAAGAATGGCCGACACCGAATGCGTCGTATTCTGACTCGCCGCGCTTGGGAAAGCCCGCCAAACCGCCGTATTGGCGCATGGTGTGCATACGGTTTTTGCGGCCGGTGAGGATTTTATGCGGATAACTTTGATGGCCGACATCCCAAACCAAATTGTCGTTGGGCGTGTCATACACATAATGCAGCGCGACGGTTAGCTCGACCGCGCCGAGGTTGCTGGCGAAATGCCCGCCCGTTTTACCGACCGATTCCAACAGAAACATACGCAATTCTTCCGCCACGCGCGGCAACTGTTCTTTAGGCAAACAGCGCAAGTCTTGCGGCAGGCTGATGGTGTCGAGTAAAGGGGTTTGGCTCATATTCGCTCTTTTTCTGTCGGTGGTTTGCTACGGTAACGGCTGATTATAACAAGAGATTCTATGGCGGGATATTGAAATAGGGCGCGTATCGGCAGGAAAACAGCCGAAACGCGGCGGGGCGGGTTTCGGCTGTCGGCATATAAATGGTTGGGTGTTTCGGAAAGGGCGTTTGCCGGAGCAAAGCCTTATGCCCAATGGCGGGCGAGTGCGTCGGCTTCGGCCAAACGCTCCACCGTACCCACGTCCAGCCACAAACCTTGATGCTGCTCGCCGGACACCAAACCTTGGTTCATCGCATCGCGCAGCAGCGGAGCAAGCTTGGCGGCTTGGCGCGGCGGGGTGTTGCGGAACAAATCGGGATGGTAAACGCCCATGCCGCTGAAAGTTAATGCCGTGCCTTCGGGCGAGGCGGATAACACGGCGCCGTTGTTTTGCAAGACAAAATCGCCGTTAGGGTTGTGGGCGGGATTCGGCACCAGCCACAAATGGGCGAGCTTTTGCTGTTGCAGCAGGGCTTCGGCTACGCCAAAGGCCGTCTGAAAATCGATATCGGTCAATACGTCGCCGTTGACCACCAGAAAAGGCTCGTCGCCCAGCAAAGGCAGCGCGGTTGCAATGCCGCCGGCCGTTTCCAAACCCGTTTCGCCTTCGGGAGAATACGCAATCCGCACGCCGTATGCTTCGCCCGTGCCCAGCGTATCTTCTATCTGGCTGCCCAGCCAAGCGTGGTTGATCACGATTTCGCGGATGCCCGCCGCGTGCAGACGCCGCAGATGCCAACCGATGAGCGGTTCGCCGCCCACTTTCAGCAGCGGTTTGGGGCAGGAATCGGTGAGCGGGCGCATACGTTCCCCGCGACCGGCGGCTAAAATCATGGCTTTCATGGTGATTCCGTATTGGTTTGAAAGGCATGAATTGTATAACAAAGGCCGTCTGAAAATAAGGTTTACGTATTTTTAAGGTGATGTCATATGCTGTTTGGGCGGGTTATCGGTTAATATATTAACCGTTGCAGCCTAATGATTAATTATCTGTATAGAAAGGTAGAAATTATGAAACGATTCGGACTATTGTTACCTTTATTATTAGCCGGCGCATGTACGGTTTCTTCAGTTGTGCCTTTGGGCAACCATGCGCAGCCGCTGCAGGGCTCGTGGCAGATTAAAGAAGCGGAAGGGCAGCAGGTGCGCCCCGAAGTGGTGATGATGTTGGACGGTAAAGACAAAGCTTTCAGCATCCGCACCGATTGCAACACTTTATTCGGACACTACCTCAATTCTTCCGATAAAAATTTACAGTTCGGCGGCGTTGCCTCAACCCTGAAAGGCTGCCCCGATGCCAGCACCGAGCAACACATTTCGCGCCTGCTGCCGCAAGTGCGCGGCTACCGTTTCGTCGGTCAGGAAATCGAAATGTTTGACCGCCAAGGCAAAACACTGCTGCGCGGAGAACGGGTTAAAGGCAACTAAGCACTGCGTTTTCAGTCAATCAACTTATAGAACGGACTTGTGTCATACTCAGGCTTTACTAAAAGCCAAGATACTCGGGTCAAGCCCGAGTATGACGTAATGTGACAGAGTAGGTTTATTGACTATAAGGCCGTCTGAAAAATACCCTGCGGGATAGCACATGCCTCGCAGGGTATTTTTCAGACGGCCTCATATTCAAACCGCCGCATCATTGCTTATTTCTTAGGTTTCATCACCACCATATGCCGTTCCGCATCAAGCTGGGGAACGTCGAGCTTGTCCACGCGAACCACTTCTACATCGGCGGGTACATGCTCCAATTCTTCATACGGATACACGCCTTTCATCGCCGCCCAATAGCCGTTTTCGTTCAGCAAATGCTTGGTCAGCGCAATAAAATCGGCCAACTCCGCAAAAGCGCGGCTGGTTACTACGTCCACTTTCTTATCGTGCATCGCTTCCACGCGGCCGCTGGCCACGGTAACGTTACTCAAGCCCAGTTCAATCACGGCTTGTTGCAGGAACGTGGTTTTTTTAGTGTTTGAATCCAGCAGCGTAATCTGTAAATCGGGGCGGCAAATCGCGGTGGGAATGCCCGGCATGCCGCCGCCGGAGCCTACGTCCATCAATGTTTTGGCATCTTTCACATACGGCAGCAGCGTCAGGCTGTCGAGAACATGATGGCTGATCATCATCGCCTCATCGCGCAAGGCGGTCAGGTTGTAGGTGCTGTTCCATTTTTTCAGCAGGGAAACATATTCGAGCAGCAGCAACTGCTGCGGGGTGGAAAGCTCAAGGCCGAGTTTTTGCAGGCCGTCTTGTAATTTTTGTTTGTTATCCATTTTTATTGTCCTGATTAAGCTTTTTCGTTTGGCGTAATCTTATCTGAAAACCTGCTTTTACAGGATGAATTGTTTGAAAGGCCGTCTGAAAAGGGATTCATATTCGCGGGCTTCGCCGATGACGGAGAGCATAGGGTTGGCTTAATGATGACTGAGGCCGTCTGAATATTTTTCAGACGGCCTCAGCTTTATGTGAAAGGTCTCAGCCTGTGTTTTTACGGCGTTTAGAACGTTTTTTCCAGTGTGATAAACCATTGTTTGTTTTGGCGCGAGTAAAACAATGGAATGCTGCTGTCGATTTTTTGATACTGGAAGTTCAGTTTGGGCGTGATGCCGTAAACATGCAGGCTGCGGTGCCATACGGCAACGTTGGCCTGATATTCTTTGTCGCGGCGTTTGATGGAGAAAAATTGGTTGGGCGCATCAAAATGGCGTTGGCCGTAGCGGAGGTTGACGCGCGTGCTCACGCCGTTTTGCCATTCTTTCAATACGCCGGCGCGCACGCCTTGGCGTTTGGAGGATTCTTGCGGGTCTTTGGCGTGCTCGCGGCTGTAATCCAAGCCGCCGTAGAGCATGAGGTCTGCTTTGGGAATCCATGCGGCGGTGAGGGAGACGTTGTTCATTTTGCCGTTATAGCGTCGGGCTTGGTAATCGCGGGCGTAGCGTTTTTGGATGTGGGAGAACGAGCCGATGACTTGCCAGTTGTCGTTGAGCCAGCGTCCGTATTGGGTGGAGGCGCCGAAATTTCGGCTGTAAGCATCTCCGCCCAAACGGTTGTAGCCGACGAAGGGTACGGCGGAAAACCATTGGCGGATTTGTTGGTTTTTGTAGCCTGCGCCTAATCGCAGGCTTTGTTCGCTGTAATCGCGTTTGTCCCAATACCATACGCCGTCAACGGATGCTTCGGTGGTGAGGTAGTGGTTGCCGGAAAGGCTCCAGTCGCGGTTGGCGGAGAAGTTGTATCTGAGGCCGTTGGCTGTTTGGGGGCGGGAATCTTGGGTGCGGTGGAAGCGTTTGCCGTCGGGTGTGTCGATGTATTCCGACGACGAGGCGTTGTTGACGTTGTCGTTGCGCTCATACTGTACGCCGGCATTGATTTCCCAGCCTTGCTGTTTTTGGATGCGGGCAAGGTAGGCGTCGGCCATGGCTCGTGCCTGTGGGGAAATATCGTCGGCTTTCACGCGTTCGAATTGGTCTTTCGCGGCTTGGTATTGCTTGTTTTCATAGAGCATGCCGGCCAAGTCGAGGCGGACATAGCTTAAGTCGGGCTGTGCGGCGATGATGCGGCGGTAAGCGGCGATGGCTTGGGGGTGTTTCTTTTGGGCGCGCAATAGGGCGCCGTTGGCGTAGTCGTAAAGGATGGCGTCGTGCTGCGGCAGGGTGCGGTAAAGCGGCAATAAGTCTGCCAATAAGGGCCAGTTTTGGCTGTGAATCGCCTGCTCGATCAGTTTGGCGGTCAGCTCGGGATTTTGGCGCAGGTCGCTTTCGTCGAGATGCACGGATTCGGACTGCTCGGTCTTACCTGTTTGAACGGAAGCGGCCACTTCGGGCTTCTTGGCATCAGGCAGGGGAAGGTTTAAGTTGCTGTCTTCAAACGACGGCGCAGGCGGTGGAATGTCTTTGGCTTGTAGGGTTTGATCGTCTGCCATCGCAACGGCGGCTGCGCTTGCCGATAATATGATAAAAAGATATTTGTACATGGCTGATTGTCCGAAAGGCCGTCTGAAACATTTCAGACGGCCTTTATAAGGGTGGATTGAATAGGAATCGGTGTAAATATAACGCAAAAATATATTTTCAAATATTAACAAATAATCCAAAGCGTGCCTACTTTTCGGCACGCTTTTGATGAAAATTTCAGACGGCCTCGACACATTTTCCCGAATACACGGCAAACGCCATCAAATGATTCATAAACGCGCCCAAATACTTTAAACTCTTCTTCTTTATTTTTTGCGATGCCCGCCATGAACCGCTTGCTTTCTTCCGTGCCCGTTTGGGTGATTTTGGCCGACATGATTTATACGTTTGTATTGAGTATTCTGCAAAGCTTCAACCTTACTCAAAGCCAACTGCCCAAAGACGGCCTTCCCGTTGCGCCGGATATTGCCTTCAGCGGTTTGCAGGTTGTGGCAAACGGCGGCATGATTTTGATCATCGGATTCGGGCTGTATGTGCTGCTTCAGCTCAACCGCGCCGTTTTGCAAAAAAGCGTCTTTCCTATCGGCGTTTTTCGGGCGCTGGGTCTGATTGCCGTGCTGGCATTCAGCTTGCCAGCTTTGTGGGAATGGATGTGGGCGCTGGTGAGATTGGCGGGCGGTCACAATACCTTTAATTTAGACTCTCCGCGCTACCTGATCGTTGCAGTCTGCCAGCCTTTGGTTGCCTTGCTGTGCGTGTGGCGTTTGTATGGATGGCAGCGCTTGCGTTCGCATGTGGCGGCTAATGTGGAATAACTGCGCAACAATGGCGGCTTGTTTCCCAATATTTCTTAAAACACCTTAATCATACGAAACAGTATCGAAACCGGCCTTTTGCGCCGTAGCGTGAAATTTTCGCCGATTTCTTTTACACTGCCGGTGTCTATACTCAATACAATATAGGAAAGGAATGTTATGAATTTGTTGAAATCTTCTCTGCCTTTAGTTGCCTTGTTGGCTTTGGCGGCGTGTAAACAAGAAACCGCAGCACCGGCGGAATCCGCTCCGGCGGCCAGCACGCCTGCGGTGGCTGAGGCGGCTGCTTCCGGTGCGTCTGCCGCTGTGGCTTTGGGTTCTGAAAAAGACGCTAAATGGAAGTCTTACCAATGTCACGACGGTTTGGCTTTGAGCGCGCGCTACTTTAATGGTGAAGACGGCAAGCCTGCTGCGGAAGTCCGCTTTGACGGCAAATTATTCAAGCTGACGCACAACAGCGAATACAGCAATCAAGATTTAACCACTTTCGGCGACGGCACGCATACTTGGACGATCAGCAACAGCCAGCAAGCCGATATATACAAGGAAGACAACGGCTTCTTTGTCCGCCACGAAAAGCAGCAGGTCAACAGCGAAGTGTTGCCCGTTGATTTAACCTTGGCGAAAAACTGTATGCCTGCGCAATAAGCGCGGCTGCACGGATTGAAAAGATTGAATCGGGCTTAAGCCAAAATAAAACAGACTGCCGAAGCAGTCTGTTTTATTTTGTATCCGGGCTAAACGATTAGCGTTTGAACATGTTGCCGAATTTTTGGTTGAATTTGTCAACGCGACCGGTGGTGTCAACGATTTTTTGTTGGCCGGTGTAGAAAGGGTGGCACAAAGAGCAAACCTCGATATTGAAGTTTTCTTTTGCCATGGTAGAACGGGTAGTGAATTTGTTGCCGCAAGAGCAAGTTACATTCACGTCATGGTATTCGGGGTGAACATTTTGTTTCATTTTGTTTTCCTTTAGGTTGGCGGGCATAGGGGTTGTGCCTATGCTTCAAAGATAAGCCGCGTAGTATTTCTTTTTTTTTGCTTTCTGTCAAGGGGATATTGCGCGCTGCGGTTTAATCTGCGGCGGTTTTTTGCTAAAATCGCCACATTCGGCCATGCCCGCTTTTTGCTTGTGCGCGGTGAGGTCATGATGATTAATACAGGCCGTCTGAAATTTTCAGACGGCCTTCAGACGGAACATGCTCTATGTCTTACCAACAAATCACGATTGCTGTAAAAGACCACTCTGCCGAACGCCTTGCCGACGCGCTGATGGATCACGGCGCGCTTTCTGCCGCGATTGAAGATGCTTATGCGGGCACGGCCAACGAGCAGGCCATTTTCGGTGAGCCGGGCATGCCGGCCGAGCAAGTGTGGCAGCAAAGCAAAGTGATTGCTTTGTTTGGCGAAAATACGGATGTTGCCCCGATTGTGGCCGCCGCCGCCCAAGATTGCGGCCTGACCGTCAACACTTACGAAACCGAGCTGCTGCCCGAGCAGGATTGGGTGCGCTTAACACAGGCGCAGTTTGATCCGATTAAGATTTCCGACCGTTTGTGGATTACCCCTTCTTGGCACGAAGCGCCCGACGAGAACGCCGTCAACCTGCAACTGGATCCCGGTTTGGCTTTCGGCACAGGCAGCCACCCGACTACCCGCTTGTGCCTGCAATGGCTCGACGGCCATCTGAAAGGCGGAGAATCGGTGTTGGACTACGGTTGTGGCTCAGGCATTTTGGCGATTGCGGCCATGAAGCTAGGCGCGGGCGCGGCGACCGGTGTGGATATCGACGAACAGGCCATCCGCGCGAGTAACGATAATGCCGCGCAAAACAATGTCGATGCACGTTTTTATCTGCCTGATGCGCTGCCGCAAGCGCAGTTTGACGTTGTCGTTGCCAATATTTTGGCGAACCCGCTGCGTATGCTCGGCGGCTTGCTGGCGGAGCGCACCAAGCAGGGCGGCCGTATCGTGTTGTCGGGCATTCTCGACGAACAAGTTGAAGAAATGAGCGGCATTTACGCTGAATGGTTCGACATGGCGCCGGTGCAAATAGACGAAGGCTGGGCGTGTTTGAGCGGCGTCAAACGCTGATCAGGCCGTCTGAAAAGTATTCCTGCATGGCACATAATACCGTCCGCATTTTAGGCATAGACCCCGGCAGCCGCGTTACCGGCTTCGGTGTGATTGACGTGTGCGGACGCGAGCATTTTTATGTGGCGTCCGGCTGCATCAAAACCCCGCCGGATGCGCCGTTGGCTGAGCGGATTGCCGTGATTGTGAAGCATATCGACGAAATCGTTACCCTTTACCGACCGCAGCAGGCCGCCATTGAGCAGGTGTTTGTGAACGTGAACCCGGCTTCCACGCTGATGCTGGGGCAGGCGCGCGGCGCGGCGATGGCGGCTTTGGTGATGCGCGATTTGCCCGTGTTTGAATACACCGCCCTGCAAGTGAAACAAGCCGTGGTAGGGAAGGGCAAAGCGGCAAAAGAGCAGGTGCAGCATATGGTGGTGCAGATGCTCGGTTTGTCGGGCACGCCGCAGGCCGACGCCGCCGACGGTTTGGCCGTTGCGCTTACCCACGCTTTGCGCAACCACAGCCTCGCCGCCCAATTGCAACAAGGCGGGCTTCACATTAAGCGCGGCAGATTTCAACCTTGATTTATCGCTTATAATCCCTTCTCTCCACCCAATAAGGCCGTCTGAAAACTGCCATGAAATTTGCCTTTATTATTCTCTATTTAATCCAGCTTTTGCCTTTCGGCATGATTCAGAAGCTGGCCGATTTTATCGGCTGGTTGGCCTATTACGCCGTGGCACCGCGCCGCCGTGTCGGTACGGTGAATCTGCAAAAATGCTTCCCCGAATGGAGCGAAACGCAACGCCAAGCCGTTTTAAAACGCCATTTCCAGCACATGGCCAAGCTCATGCTCGAATACGGCCTGTATTGGTACACACCGGCAGAGCGCTTGCGCAGCTTGGTGCGCTATCAAGATAAACATCATCTCGACAATGCTTTGGCTGCCGGAGAAAAAGTGATTCTGCTTTATCCGCATTTCACCGCATTTGAGATGGCGGTTTATACGCTGAATCAAGATGTGCCGCTAATCAGCATGTATTCCCATCAAAAAAACAAAGCCCTAGACGAGCAAATCCTCAAAGGCCGCCACCGCTACAACAATGTTTTCCTGCTTGGCCGCAATGACGGCCTGCGTGCCATCATCAAACAACTGCGGCAAAACGACGCGCCGTTTCTGTATCTTCCCGATCAGGATTTCGGCCGCAAAGATTCGATTTTTGTGAACTTCTTCGGCATCCAAGCCGCCACCATCGAGGGCTTGAGCCGTATTGCCGCACTCACCAAAGCCAAAGTGATTCCCGCCATTCCCACCCGCGAAGCCGACGGCACGGTTACGCTGCGTTTCTATCCCGCATGGGAAAACTTTCCGACCGATAACGTTGTCAACGATACCCAGCGCATGAACGATTTCATCGAAGCGCGGGTGCGCGAACAGCCGGAACAGTATTTCTGGCTGCACAAACGTTTCAAAACGCGCCCCGAAGGAGAGGCCGGCTTTTATTGATTTTTCAGACGGCCTCCAATCATTCATCACACCTTGCTTACTCATTGATTCACAATCGCTACGCCGAACTACATACTCCTATTTTCAGACGGCCTAGCCAAAAAAACAGCGGCTGCGTTTCTTTCTTCATAAACCCCTCTTACCCATGCCCAAGCGGCTTGCATCAAATCTTTTATCCTGTCATATCATCATCTTGTAAATAAATTAATATTCGGTAGAAGCCACCAATAAATGCTGAAAAATCCGCATAAGTTGGAGAAAAATCCTGCCGTTTGCAGCAAATGCCCCGAAAAATTCCAAAAACATCTTGTTTGGCGCATCCTAAAGGAATGGTTATAAATCAAAAACTTTCAAAGCGGGGCTTGGCAAGGCAGGAAAAAAAGCGTACATTCCGACTACACCGAACTACATGCGCAACAGCGCACACGGTGATCCAAAAATCAAGCGAGAACAAAGGAGTAGAAATAAATGGCAAATTACCAAAACGAGATTAAAGTTGCAGACGAGCTGAAACAGAAAAACGGCAACGGCTGGCACAACATCACCCCCGAATATGTTGCCCGCATGCGTTTGCAAAACCGCTTCAAAACAGGCTTGGACATCGCAAAATACACTGCCGCTATTATGCGTAAAGACATGGCAGAATACGATGCCGACCACGGCAAATACACCCAATCGCTGGGCTGCTGGCACGGTTTCGTTGCTCAACAAAAATTAATTTCCATCAAAAAACACCAAAAAACCACCGACAAACGCTATTTATACCTCTCAGGCTGGATGGTTGCCGGTTTGCGTTCCAAATTCGGCCCGCTGCCCGACCAATCTATGCACGAAAAAACTTCCGTGCCTGAGTTGATCGAAGAAATCTACACCTTCCTGCGCCAAGCCGATGCCCGCGAGCTGGACTTGCTGTTTACCGCGCTGGATGATGCCAACAAAGCCGGCGATTCTGCCAAAGCCAAAGAAATCCAAAACCAAATCGACAACTACGAAACCCACGTTGTGCCGATTATTGCCGATATTGATGCCGGTTTCGGTAACGCAGAAGCCACTTACCTGCTGGCGAAAAAATTGATTGAAGCCGGTGCTTGCTGTATCCAAATCGAAAACCAAGTATCCGACGAGAAACAATGTGGCCACCAAGACGGTAAAGTAACCGTACCGCACTCTGATTTCTTGGCGAAAATCAATGCCGTACGCTATGCATTCTTGGAGCTGGGCGTTGACGACGGCGTGATCGTTGCCCGTACCGACTCTTTGGGTGCCGGCCTGACCAAACAAATCGCGTTCTCTGCCGAAAAAGGCGACTTGGGCGACCAATACAACAGCTTCTTGGACGGCGAAGAAATCACCGACCTGAGCCAAGTGAAACCCGGCGACGTGATCGTGAACACCAACGGCAAAACCATCAAGCCGACCCGCTTGGCCAGCAACCTGTTCCAATTCCGCAAAGGCACCGGTATTGACCGCGTAGTGTTGGATTGTATTACCTCTCTGCAAAACGGCGCCGATCTGCTGTGGATTGAAACCGAAAAACCGCACGTCGGCCAAATCAAAGAGATGATGGACAAAATCCGTGCCGTTATCCCGAATGCCAAGCTGGTGTACAACAACAGCCCGTCGTTCAACTGGACGCTGAACTTCCGTCAACAAGTGTTCGACGCTTGGAAAGAAGCCGGTAAAGACGTTTCTGCTTACGACCGCGATAAGCTGATGAGCGCCGATTACGACGATACCGATTTGGCTAAAGAAGCCGATGAGAAAATCCGCACCTTCCAACGTGATGCTTCACGCGAAGCCGGTATTTTCCACCACCTCATCACTCTGCCGACTTACCATACCGCCGCCTTGTCTACCGACACTTTGGCAAAAGGCTACTTCGCCGACGAAGGTATGCTGGCTTATGTGAAGAACGTTCAACGTCAAGAAATCCGCAACGGCATCGCATGTGTGAAACACCAAAACATGGCCGGTTCGGACATTGGCGACAACCACAAAGAATACTTTGCCGGTGAAGCTGCGTTGAAAGCAGGCGGTAAAGACAACACCATGAATCAATTCTCTTAATCCCGATTTAGGATAAGAAGAGAATGGATGTTTCAGACGGCCTCACCTCTTAGGATGCCGTCTGAAACCACCCTCTTTATTTGCACAGAGTTGAGCTGTGCAAATAAAGGCAGGCGTAAAAGCCTGTATTGTTTGTGAAGCGTAAATCTCTGATTTGAGGTATTGGGCAATCCTTTGGGATTGCCCCTTTTTTATGCGCCGCGAGCCGGCAGCGACATTCATCGTTCAGCATCTCAAATCAACATAAGCAGCCTGAAACGCTTCGGCTTATCTTTTTACACAGCCTTGAGGCCGTCTGAAACCATCAAACCAGTTTCAGACGGCCTCAAAAGCGCGTACAATCACGCTATTTTTCCTATTGCATTCAACACCATGATTTACCCCAAAACCTATGATGTCATCGTGGTCGGCGGCGGCCACGCCGGCACCGAAGCCGCTCTTGCCGCCGCACGCATGGGCGCACAAACCTTATTGTTGTCGCACAATATCGAAACCCTCGGCCAAATGTCGTGCAATCCGTCTATCGGCGGCATCGGCAAAGGCCACCTCGTGCGCGAACTCGACGCGCTCGGCGGTGCCATGGCGCTGGCTACCGATATATCGGGCATTCAATTCCGCCGTCTGAACGCCAGCAAAGGCCCCGCCGTGCGCGCCACCCGCGCCCAAGCCGACCGCATCCTCTATAAAGCCGCCATCCGCCACATGCTGGAAAACCAAGAAAACTTAGACCTTTTCCAGCAGTCGGTGGAAGACATCACCGTGGAAGGCGACCACGTTTCCGGCGTGATGACTGCCATGGGTGTCGAGTTCAAAGCCCGCAGCGTCGTGCTCACCGCAGGCACATTCCTTGCCGGCAAAATCCACATCGGCTTGGAAAACTACGCAGGCGGACGCGCAGGCGACCCTGCCGCACAAGGCTTGTCAGGCCGTCTGAAAGAACTGGCGCTGCCCGTCGCCCGCCTCAAAACCGGCACCCCGCCGCGCATCGACGGGCGCACCATCGACTTCTCCAAACTTACCGAGCAACCCGGCGATACCCCCGTGCCCGTGTTTTCCGTGCGCGGCAGCGCCGCCCTGCACCCGCGCCAAGTGTCGTGCTGGATTACCCACACCAACCTGCAAACCCACGACATCATCCGCTCCGGTTTCGACCGCAGCCCCATGTTCACCGGCAAAATCGAAGGTGTCGGCCCGCGCTACTGCCCCTCGATTGAAGACAAAATCAACCGCTTTGCCGACAAAGACAGCCATCAAATCTTCTTAGAACCCGAAGGCCTGACCACCAACGAATACTATCCGAACGGTATTTCCACCAGCCTGCCGTTCGACATCCAGCTCGCCCTCGTGCGCTCCATGAAAGGCTTGGAAAACGCCCACATCCTGCGCCCCGGCTACGCCATCGAATACGACTATTTCGACCCGCGCAACCTCAAAGCCAGCCTCGAAACCAAAACCATCAACGGCCTGTTTTTCGCCGGACAAATCAACGGCACCACCGGCTACGAAGAAGCCGCCGCACAAGGCCTGCTGGCAGGCGCGAATGCCGTGCAGTACATCCGCGAACAAGAGCCGCTCACCCTGCGCCGCGAACAAGCCTACCTCGGCGTGTTGGTAGACGACTTAATCACCAAAGGCGTGAACGAGCCTTACCGTATGTTCACCAGCCGCGCCGAATACCGCCTGCAACTGAGGGAAGACAACGCCGATATACGCCTCACCGAGGCCGGCCACAAAATCGGCTTGGTTTCCGAAGCCCAATGGCAGAAATTCGAGCGCAAACGCGAAAGCATCGAGCGTGAAATCCAACGCCTGCGTAGCACATGGTACACCCCTGCCAAACTGCCCGAGAGCGAACAAGAACGCGTGTTCGGCCAAAAACTTTCCCGCGAAGCCAATCTGCACGACCTTCTGCGCCGTCCCAATCTCGACTACGCCGCCCTAATGACCCTGCCCGATGCCAAACCCGAACAGGAATTGGACGGCGAAGTGATCGAACAAGTGGAAATCCAAGTGAAATATCAAGGCTATATCGACCGCCAAAACGAAGAAATCGAAGGCCGCCGCGATATCGAAACCCTGAAACTGCCGTCTGAAATCGATTACAGCAAAGTCAAAGGCCTGTCGGCGGAAGTGCAGCAGAAACTCAACCTCAACCGCCCCGAAACCGTAGGCCAAGCCTCGCGCATTTCCGGCGTAACCCCCGCCGCCGTCGCCTTGCTGATGGTGCATTTGAAGCGCGGGTTTAAGGATGCGAAGTAAGCAGTAAAAAATCAGGCGTTGTTTACGGCTTTGCTTCTCGCAAACCATAAACAACGCCTGATTTTTCTATACCTCAGGCCGTTTGAAAAAATATTGGGGTTAATCTATATCAGCTTTTTTTAGCCTAACCCTTTCTGCCCATGTTTCTCTAGGTATATGGTAGACATTTTCAGCCTCATCTTTAGTTAAGTCACTTATTCCTCTCATAAAAAGATTCGGCCAGCTGTCATTTTCAGAGATATAGGCAAAACGGATATTAAATTTCCCCGAGTCTGATAAGCTGATATGGCAATGCGTCCATGGTTCTTTTTCTTTAAATGGGGGAAGGCTTCTTATGTTTTCTAATAAATCCAATATATCAGCGGCAGTTTCTGGAGTTTCTCCGAAGCCAAACCATTTAACTTCTCCATTAACAATAAAATCAATCGTATACCCTGAATTTCCATTAAATAATTGTGCATAGTAGTTTATGCATGAAGACTCTTTTGGAAAAAAAGTCCATATTATTTTTGCGATTTTTGTATAAACTTCTTCAATATTTTTGTCCATTTTACTTGATCGAGATTGCCTTTGTTATTGATTGGTTGCGAGGTTATGTTATTTAGAGTGAGGCCGTCTGAAAAAGATTTTTAGCGAAACTCGCAAGGCTTGTTTTGGTGAGCTCACCAAGTTCGCTTTCAGACGGCCTTAATCGAAAAGTAAGGGCATGAGTTTTTAATCCAAAAACTCTTAAAATGACCTAAAAACAAAACAGGCTGCAATTGCTTGCAGCCTGTTTTGTGATTTATCTGGTGGGTCGTGAAGGATTCGAACCTTCGACCAACGGATTAAAAGTCCGCTGCTCTACCAGCTGAGCTAACGACCCGAATAAGAATGGAATTATATAAAACAATCATTCTTACGTCAATCGGTTTATACCATTTCTTTCTCAGAAAAATCAGGAAGCAGATCGAAATAAACTTTCAATCTAGAAAATCTCCCGCCAACTTATGCGTCGTACACTGTTGCAAACCTTACCGTCAACTTCCAAAGTCTCTTGGTCGGTTTTTAGGATAAAGCGTTTGCCTTTTTTAGAGAAACAGTGGTTTTTAGGGGCACCGCCACCTCCTTCATTTAACGGCTTATCAGTGCCTGTTCCGCCACTGTCTCCATCGGCGGTAACAGAGTAATCGCCTGCGCGTGTACCATCAACATAATTGAAATTGATAATACCCGAGTATCGCATACCGGCAGCTATGGCATTAGGATCATCGGCTTTCTGAATAAACTTGATATGCGCATCTGCTTTGGAAACTTTTCCTCCGGTTGCGGCGTTTAAAGCCAATACCCAGCTTGAGCTGTCGGTTTTGCTGTTGGTTACCGTCGGCAAACACAGGTCGCCGTCGGCTGATCTTGTGGTGGTTGTTTGCGAATGGTAAATGCGGGTGCTGATGAAAGCACTTCTAAGAACCATGGTCGGCTTAACTACAACACGCTCGCCATCTCCAGCGCCGAGATTAACTTTCCATCCTTTGTGTGTTTGGGGGTTGAACGGCTTGTTAGTTACTTCGCGAAGATTGCCATTTACGGTTAATTCTTGCTGCAACAATTGGTCGGACTTCACTTCTTGAGCCTGCTGGCTAACATCATCATAAATGCCGTATACGGCCTGTTGGGCTTTGCTGTCCCGGTCATCTTGGTAAAGCTCGCTACCCGTGCCGAAAATCACGACATATTTATCTTTACCCATGCGGGAAACAGCAGGTGCCGAAGTAATGGGTTGGTCGGTAGAGCCTTGATAAATCCGGTTGGCTTTCCATTGGTTCGGATTATCACGCAAGTCAAAACGGTACATATTGCCGCGATAATCTCCGGCATAGGCAATATCGATTACACCGTCAAAATCGGTATCCACCAGGGTTGGGCTGGATAATCCCCCCATGGTATTTGGAATAACAATTTTTTCGATTACTTCACCTTTGGTGCCTTTAGCTTGTCCGCTGCGGGCATTTTGTCCGAGCATATTGTAAATGTATAAGGCTGTTTCTTGGTTTTTGCCTTTCTGATCGGAATAGCCGTTTGCCAAAAAGCCTGCGTAAACCACATCTTCGTTAATATCCACTTTCTGATTGGTGCGTTGCAACGCTACGCGCCCGATTTGCGGCGTGCCTACGGTATAGCCGAGTTGGTTATTGACACCTTTGGCTGTTTCAAATAAAGGTACGGTATTAATCCAATCGTTAGCGGGGCTATCAATGCCTGTAAGTCTGTTTGTTCCGCGGTCATAACCGCCGATATTGAGGGCGTATGCACCGCGGCCTCCCTGACCCATGGCGCCAAATAAGAACGCATGGCTTTGGTTGTTTTCAGGTGCGGTGCGGCGTAAAACCAATCCACCATTGATTAAATAATGATGTGGTTGGATTTTTTTGCCGTAGTCTTTATGGGCAACATCTTTTAGCAACCGCCCCATGGTGTTGCCAGCTTCGCGATCTGCACCCGCGGGGATATAGCTGAGTTTCAAGCTATACGGATGCTGCTGGTTATGCGCTTGAAACAAGTGCACCATGCCGTCATTCGCGGCGGTAACCAGATATTTTTGGCGGTTATCTACCAAGTCTCCAATCGTTAAAATCGGGGTATCTAAAATATCTCCCAAATTGCGTTGGTTGCCCGAATCGTTTGCGTTGGTATTGGCAGAGCTGGCCGCGTCTGTCGGGCGGATCCGATAAGGCTGGCTGAAGTTTGAGGTTTTGGCATGAGCAGATAAGGCATTGTCGTCTTGGGCGCGGGTTATCCACGGAATCAATGCTTCACGCCATTCGTTTGCAGGTGCGGTTTCGGGAAGGTTAAACATTCCGTTGTTGCCGTTTTCGATATTGTCTGCCCAGTAAATTTCTCTACCGCCGGCTGTTCCGATAGGGCGGCCTAAGTTAATCAGCGTTTTGCGTTCGCTAAACAAAGGCTCTTTAGTTTGAGCAGTATTCAGTTTTCCTTCGGAGTTTACATCGAAGAATTTAATCCGGCTGCTCCATGAGGCGGTATTCACATCAACAATGGCGGCAAGGTTGGGTACGCCGCTACCAAATACGGTGGGCGCAACTGTGCCCGTTGCTTTGATGGGTATATTGGCATTGACAATATTAGAGAAAATCGTATCGAATGCGGTAACTAATGATTCTGCATTTTCAGCATCAAAGAAATAAGAAGGTTTGCTGGCTCCGTTTGATAAGTATTTCTTACCTTCATTGGATAAGCTTCCGCCAAAACCTACGGTAAATGTTTCGGCGGTTTGTTTGGAATAATCCTCAGGGTCATCGGGATGTCCGTCCCAATGCCGTTCTTGGTATGTATTAGAAGGGTTTCTATCTCCGGCTTTTTTAAAGTCTTTGGTTGCCAGAGTTTCGCTGAACCAGCGTAAGCCCGTATCCCTATCCCAAAATTCGTCCCAAGATTCAGATATATGCGGTGTGTTTTGATAATATCTAAATGCAGGGAGCCCACCTTCTTTATATCCGAAATAATGATCATTAATAAAATTAGGAGTATAAGGAGTATCAGGTCTATTGGTATGTAAGCGAATCGGGTTGCGTGGACTAGGTGAAAATACCCCTCCCTGTTTCCCATAATTGTTCAGTAGATTTTTGGGGGTCGGAGATTTTCCGCGAATCGCAGGAGATGTTCTACTATTGAAAGAAACAGTAAATTGAGGATTCACTGTATAATAAGGTTCATAATAAGGCCTAACGTGACCGGGATAATTTTCATAATACAAAGATTTTAAATCAGGTAAATAGTCATAAGGCTGACGCATCTTATAGCTCTCATTGGCATCGCCATCCGACATCACAACAATATAGTTTTTCTGACAGCGATAGAGAGTGTTGTCCATAACCGTTTTGGCCGTGTTATAGTAGGCCAAGGTTGTCGGTGTCGGGCCGTCTGTTTTTAATCTCCCAACCTTATTTTTCATCTGAGCATAAGTAATATAACCGTTCGTATTCAAGTCGGTATCATTCAGCGTATGCAGACCCCATTTGAACTTATCCTGATATTTGTCTAAAACCTGGTTCAAGGCTCTTTTGGTAATATCCATACGGGATCTGCCGGCAGCGGCTTTATTCTCACTTGCAACCTCCCATTCCATACTGCGCGAATCGTCAATCAAAAACATAACCTGAGATTTGACTTTTGATTCTGCAACCGAATTTTCGTTTTGCAGGTGGAGGGGGGTATCGGCAAATTCAGCATGGGCTTCGATGCTGAAAAGCATCAATGCCGAAGCAATGGTGCGGGCGATAGGACGGAGTTTGCTGTGATGAGTATTGTTTTTTTTCATAATGTGCCATCTTTCAACAGTTTTTATTGATCTGTTTGTTAGATATCTTTTTGTTGTTTTGATTTTGATATCATCATTTTAGCATCGAAAGCTTCATATAGGATATTTTTGATATTATTTCTTTGTTTATAGTGATGATTGATATGATGTAAATGAAACATTTCCCAAAGTTACCGCTCGCGAGGGATTTGTTTTTCGTCTTGAAAAAATAAGGGGGTTCGCTTAGAATGTATTGCTTCTGAGGCAACTTCGAGTATGCCTTAAAAAGCACGTAACACGGATGAGGCATCTGTGCGGCGTGTTTTTTTTTACCTAATATTGAGTGCAGAGGCCGTCTGAAATGATGGCTGTTTACGTTCAGACGGCCTTTGGAAAACCAGCAGATACGATAGGAAATCATGATGACAACACCCGCAATCTTAGTGCTTGCCGACGGCAGTGTATTCCACGGAACGTCGGTGGGGTTTAACGGTACGACTTCCGGCGAAGTGGTGTTCAATACTTCCATGACCGGTTATCAGGAAATCCTTACCGACCCTTCTTACCGCAAACAAATCGTTACCCTGACTTATCCGCACATCGGCAATACCGGCACCAACGGCGAAGATACCGAAAGCACCGCCGTTCATGCCGCCGGTTTGATTATCCGCGACCTGCCGCTTCTGCACAGCAATTTCCGCAGCAGCGAGAGTTTGCAGGAATATTTGGTTCGTAACCAAACCGTTGCGATTGCCGACATCGATACCCGACGCCTCACCCGCATCTTGCGCGACAAAGGTGCGCAGGCCGGTGCGATTTTGACCGGTGCGGACGCTACCGAGGAAAAAGCGCGTGAATTGATTGCGGCATTCGGCAGCATGGTCGGCAAAGATTTGGCGAAAGAAGTCACTTGCGGCGAATCTTATGAATGGACGGAAGGCGAATGGAAGCTGGGCAAAGGTTTTGTAACGCCGTCTGAACAGCTGTTCCATGTGGTTGCTTACGATTTCGGCGTGAAAACCAATATTTTGCGTATGTTGGCCGAGCGCGGCTGCCGTTTGACCGTCGTGCCTGCGCAAACGCTGGCGAAAGATGTATTGGCGATGAACCCTGACGGTGTGTTTCTTTCCAACGGCCCCGGCGACCCTGAGCCGTGCGATTATGCGATTGCGGCGGTAAAAGAACTGTTGGAAAGCAAAAAACCGCTGTTCGGCATTTGCTTGGGACATCAATTGTTGGGCTTGGCTGTCGGCGGCAAGACACGCAAAATGACGTTCGGTCATCACGGCGGCAATCATCCTGTGCAAGACTTGGAAAGCGGTAAGGTGATGATTACCAGCCAAAACCACGGTTTTGAGGTGGATGCGGAAACTTTGCCGGCCAATGTGAAAGTGACCCACCGCTCGCTGTTTGACGGTTCGTTGCAAGGCATTGAGTTGACCGACCGTGCGGTGTTCAGCTTCCAAGGCCACCCTGAAGCCAGCCCCGGCCCGCATGATGTGGCTTATCTTTTTGATAAATTTATCGACAATATGAAGGCGGAGAAAGCTGCGTAAGTTTTTGGCAAAGCTCGCTTTCAGACGGCCTAATGGTTTGGTTGAACAGCCGAATGCTTGAATAGAGCGTTCGGCTGTTTTTCGATGGCGGTGGATATTTGATGGGCAGGAAAGATGATGGTGCGTGTGTTTGAGGCCGTCTGAACATTCAGACGGCCTGTTGTGTGTGTGAACCAGACGGATTGAGACCTTTGCAAAACCCCATCTGCGGCGCATTTCTGCGTTGTGCGTTTATGCCCTAAGGGTACTGCTCGCTCGTTTGCTTATCTATCTGATATGTCTGCACTCGCTGCGCTGCTACGCCTTGAACTGCATCCACATCTGAGGGTTTTGCAAATGCCTCGGATTAGGTCTCAAGCTGGGCTTGGGTATTCGGGCGGCGGACATATGGCCGGACAAAAGCAGTGATGAAAAATCCCCTTCGGCATCGGAAGCCGAAGGGGATTTCGTTTCAGGCTTGTTCAGCGGTTGAGGCCGTCTGAAAAAGCGTTGGCTTATCAATCGAAAATATCGCGCACTTTGTCGAAGAATGATTTTTGACGCGGTGTTTGCGAGCGCTCCATGCCGGTGGAGATTTTTTCAAACTCTTCCAACAGCTCTTTTTGGCGGTCGGTGAGGTTGACGGGGGTTTCCACAACCACGTGGCAATACAGGTCGCCTACGGCGCTGGAGCGCAGTGATTTGATGCCTTTGCCTTTGACGCGCATACGGCGGCCGGTTTGGGTTTCTTTCGGAATGCTCAGTTTGACTTTGCCGTCGAGCGTGGGCACTTCCACTTCGCCGCCGAGTGCGGCAATGGCAAAGCTGATGGGCATTTCGCAGTGCAGATCCAAGCCGTTGCGCTCGAAGGTTTTGTGTTCTTTCACATGAACGACAACGTATAAATCGCCGCTGGGTGCGCCGTGCATACCCGGTTCGCCTTCTCCGCTGAGACGGATGCGTTGGCCGTCGTCGATGCCGGCAGGGATGTTGACTTCAACCGTTTTGGTGGTTTTTACGCGGCCTTCGCCACGGCATTTGACGCAGGGGTCTTTGATTTCTTTGCCTGTGCCGTGACAGGTGGGGCAGGTTTGCTGCATCTGGAAAATGGCTTGGCGCACATGGATGGTGCCTGTGCCGTGACAGGTGGAGCAGGTGGTTGCCGAGGTGCCGGGTTTGGCGCCGCTGCCGTGGCAGACATCACACTCTTCGTAAGTGGGAATGGTGATGCGTTTTTTGATGCCTTTTGCGGCTTCTTCGAGTGTGATTTCTACGGCGTATTGGAGATCCGCGCCCTGATAGTTGGGCTGACGGCCTCCTGCCGTACCGCCGAACATTTGGCTGAAAATGTCGCCGAAGTCGAAGCCTTGCGCGCCGCCGAATCCGCCAAAACCGCCACCGAAGCCGCCGCCGCCCATATTGGGATCGACGCCGGCATGGCCGTATTGGTCGTATGCGCTGCGTTTTTGTTTGTCGGACAAAATATCGTAGGCTTTTTGGATTTCTTTAAATTTTTCCTCCGCTTCGGCGTTGCCGGGGTTGCGGTCGGGGTGGTATTTCATGGCGAGTTTGCGGTAGGCTTTTTTGATTTCGTCATCGCTTGCACTACGGGCTACGCCGAGGGTTTCGTAGAAGTCTTTGCTGCTCATAATCTTTGTTGGTAAGGGTATGTGAAAATTGGCGTATAGATAGGGGCGGCTTGCGAAAACTCAAGAGTGGCAACGGGTTAAAAGTGTATCTTTAAGCAAGTGGGCCGCATGATGAGTTTTTTATGCGGGCTTGCCCGACTATCTTGGATTTCAATGGGATGGAGGCCGTCTGAAAAAACTTATTCAGACGGCCTTTATAGCGGTTTTTAACAGGTTGTGGTTTTCAAACAGGCTACGGTATGGGTGGATGTGCCTTGCAGCACGGGTTTGGTTTCGGCGCAGCCGTTGTCGGCCTGCGGGCAGCGTGTGCGGAATACACAGCCGCTGGGCGGGTTGATGGGGCTGGGCAGGTCGCCGGGGAGCAGTTGGATGGTTTTGTTGCGTTCGGCTTCGGGGTCGGGCTGTGGCACGGCGGACATCAGGGCTTGTGTGTAGGGGTGGGCGGGGGTGCCGTACACTTCGTGATCGGTGCCGAGTTCGATGGCATTGCCCAGATACATCACCAGCACGCGGTCGGAAATGTGTTTGACTACCGATAAATCGTGGGCGATGAAAATCAGGGTCAGCCCCATTTCTTTTTGCACTTCTTTCAACAGGTTGACGACTTGTGCCTGAATAGAAACGTCGAGTGCGGAAACGGGTTCGTCGCAAATAATCAGCTTGGGTTTCAGAATCAGGGCGCGGGCGATGCCGATGCGCTGGCATTGGCCGCCTGAAAATTCGTGCGGGTAGCGGTTGATGAGGTTGGGCAGCAGGCCGACTTTGGCCATCATGTCTTTGACCTGTTGTTCGATGTCGGCTTTTTTGAGCTTGGGGTAAAAGGTTTTCAGCGGTTCGGCGATGATGTCGCCGACGGTCATGCGCGGGTTGAGCGAGGCCAGCGGGTCTTGGAAAATCATTTGGATTTCACGGCGTTTCAGGCGCATGGCGGCGGGGGAAAGTGCGGTTAAGTCTTCGCCCTGCCAGATGATGTTGCCGCTTTTGGCTTTGACGAGGCCGATGATGGCGCGGGCAAGGGTGGATTTGCCGCAGCCGGATTCGCCGACGACACCGAGTGTTTCGCCGGCTTGAAGGTCGAAGGATACGCCGTTGACGGCTTTTAAGGTGGTGGGTTTTTGCCAAAACCAAGCGTTGTCGGCTTTAACGTCGAAGGTAACGTGTAAATCGCGTACGGATAATAGGGTTTCGCTCATGCCTGTGCTCCCTGTAAATATTCAGACGGCCTGTGGCAGGCGCGTTTGCGGTGATCGTGCAGGATTTCTAATGCCGGTGCTTCGCGGCGGCAGATGTCTTCGACGTGCAGGCAGCGGTTTTGGAAGGGGCAGCCGGGCGGCAGGCTGGTGAGGTTGGGCGGGTTGCCGGGAATGGTGGACAGGATGTCGGCGGTTTCGTCCATGCGCGGCACGGCACCGAGCAGGCCGATGGTGTAGGGGTGACTGGGGCGGTAGAAGATGTCGTCCACTTTGCCGTATTCCATGGTGCGGCCGGCATACATCACCAACACTTGGTCGCAAATGCCGGCGACCACGCCTAAATCGTGGGTAATCATGATGATGGTGGTGCCGAAATCGCGTTTCAAATCATTGAGCAACGCCATGATTTGCGCCTGCACGGTAACGTCGAGCGCGGTGGTGGGTTCGTCGGCAATCAACAGTTTGGGGCGGCACAACAAGGCCATGGCAATCATCACGCGCTGGCGCATGCCGCCTGAAAATTCGTGCGGATACATGCCGATGCGTTTTTTGGCTTCGGGGATTTTCACGGCTTCGAGCATACGCACGGATTCGGCCCATGCTTCGCTTTTGCCCATGCCTTTGTGCAGGCGCAGCACTTCGCTAAGCTGGTCGCCCACGCGCATATAGGGGTTGAGCGAGGTCATCGGGTCTTGGAAAATCATGGCGATTTGCTCGGCGCGGATTTTATTCAGCTCTTTAACGGGCAGGCCAAGGATTTCGCGGCCGTTAAACAAGGCCGAACCTGAGGTTTGGCCGTTTTTGGCCAGCAAGCCCATGATGGCGAAGGCGGTTTGCGATTTGCCGGAGCCGGATTCTCCGACGATGCCCAGCGTTTCACCTTCGTGCAGATCGAAATTGAGTTTGTTGACCGCGGTAACGAGGCCGTCTTCGGTTTTGAAGCGGACTTCGAGGTCTTTTACTTGCAGTAAGGGTGTGCTCATTGTTTTTTCCTTTTCAGACGGCCTCAAGCATCAAGAGGCCGTCTGAAAATATTAATTTTTCTTGGGTTTATCTGTCTTTCGGGTCTAACGCGTCGCGCAGGCCGTCGCCGATGAAGTTAAAGCAGAACAGCGTAACCACCAAAAACACGGCGGGCACGAGCAGCTGCCACGGCGCAATCTGCATGGTGTTCGCACCGTCTTGCAGCATCGCGCCCCAGCTTGTCATCGGCTCTTGCACGCCCAAGCCCAAGAAACTTAAAAACGATTCAAACAGAATCATGCCCGGCACCAGCAGCGAGGCGTAAACCACCACCACGCCCAGCACGTTGGGCACGATGTGGCGGAACACGATGTGGCGGTTGGATACGCCGCATACATGGGCGGCTTCGATAAATTCTTTACGTTTCAGGCTCAAGGTTTGGCCGCGCACGATCCGCGCCACGTCGAGCCACGACACCATGCCGATGGCCACGAAGATGAATGCCAGATTGCGGCCGAAAAACGTAACCAGCAGAATCACGAAAAACATAAACGGAAACGCGTTCAGAATTTCTAAAAAGCGCATCATCAGCATATCGGTTTTGCCGCCGAAAAAGCCCGACACCGCGCCGTACACCACGCCGATAACCACCGCCACCAGCGCACCGGCCACGCCCACCATCAACGAAATGCGTCCGCCCACGGCCACGCGGGTAAACAGGTCGCGGCCGAGCGAATCGGTGCCGAAATAGTGTTTGTTGGCCCATTCGGGCGGCATCTGCATCGCGCCCCAATCGGTGTGGGCATAGTCGTAAGGCGCAACAAGCGGCGCAATCAATACGAACAGGCAGATCAGCAGCAACACCAGCTCGCTTGCCAGCGCGGCGCGGTTATGGCGGAAACGCCGCCATGCGTCCTGCCACAGGCTGCGGCCTTTTACATCGGGCAGGTTTTGGTCTTCCAAGGCGGCGGCTAATGCGGCTGCCTGTTTTTTACTTACCATCATGGTTGTGTGCCTTATGGTTTTTTTATTGGATAGATCAACACATCAGGCCGTCTGAAAAGCAAGATACGGTTTTCAGACGGCCTCTCAAATCAATAACGGATTTTCGGATCAATCACCGCATACAGAATATCGACCACGGCGTTGAACACAATCGTGAGCACGCCCACCAGAATGGTCAAGCTCAACACCATGCCGTAATCGCGGTTCAGCGCGCCGTTCACAAAAAGCTGGCCGATACCGGGCAGGCCGAAAATGGTTTCAATCACAATCGAGCCGGTGATGATGCCCACAAACGCCGGGCCGAGATAAGAAATCACCGGCAGCATGGCGGGGCGTAAGGCGTGTTTCCACACGATATAGCGGGTAGGCAGCCCTTTGGCGCGGGCGGTGCGGATAAACGGGCTGTTCATCACTTCGATCATCGAGCCGCGCATAATCCGTGCAATGCTCGAAATATAGGCAATCGCCAACGCCGCCACCGGCAGCACCAGATTGCTCACGGCTCCGTCGTTCCAGCCGCCGGCGGGCAACCATTTGAGCCAGATGGCAAAAATCAATACCAGCAGCGGTGCTTTCACAAAGCTGGGAATCACCACGCCCGTCATGGCCACGCCCATGGTGAGGTAGTCGAGCCATGAATTTTGTTTCAAGGCCGCCAGCACGCCGAGCAGCACGCCGACAACCAGCGCGATAATAAAGGCGTAAAGGCCGATTTCGAGCGACACGGGAAAGGCTTGCGAAAGCAGTTCGTTAACCGTGTAGTCTTTGTATTTGAACGACGGCCCAAAATCGCCGTGCGCCAGTTGTTTCAGATAATTGAGGTATTGCAGCCAGATGGGGTCGTTGAGATGGTATTTGGCTTCGATGTTCGCCAGCACCGCGGGCGGCAGGTTGCGCTCGCCGGTAAACGGGCTGCCCGGAGCCAAACGCATCATGAAAAACGATACGGTAATCAGAACCAGCAGCGTGGGTATGGCTTCCAACACGCGCCTGATGATGAATTTCAACATAAGCAAACTCTAACGGTGGTTTGTACTTTCGGCCCGGCCGTTTCAGACGGCCTGTGGTTGTTGTAGATAAACGTGCTTTTCAGGCAAAGGCCGTCTGAAAACAAACAAACTTGTTTTCAGACGGCCTTTTTGGGTTTTAGTGTTTCAGGATTTTCCAGTTTTTGATTTGCCAGTTGTCCATCGGGTCTTTGGTTGAATAGCCGTCAACATAAGGTTTCACCAAACGGGCATTTACATAGTGGAAAACGAAAATGGTTGCCGCATCTTTATCCATCACGGCTTCGGCTTGGCGGTACAGCTCGCCGCGTTGCTCGGGCGTTACATCGCCGCTGAGCGTTTTCAGTATCAGATTGTCGAATTCGGCACTTTGATATTTGCCGTAGTTGCTGCTGTTGTCAGACTTAAACGTGTTCAGGAAAGTTGAAGCTTCGTTGTAGTCGGCACACCAGCCGCCGCGCGCCATTTGGTGTTTTTGGTTGCGACGGGTGTCGAGATAGGTTTTCCACTCTTGGTTCACCAGATTCACGTTCACAAAACCCAATGCCTCTTTCCACAATGCGGCAGCGGCCACGGCATTTTTCTTGTGGTTTTCGTTGGTGTTGTAGAGCAGCTCGAAATTCAAAGGCTTAGACTCGCTGTAACCGGCTTCGGCCAGCAGTTTTTTCGCTTCTTCGATGCGTTTGGCCTTATCCCACGACTTCCATTCCGGCACAAATTCCTTCATGCCTTGGGCGGCAGGCGGCGTGAATTGGTAGGCGGCCGTTTCTCCGCGCCCGATTACTTTATCTACCATGGTTTCGCGGTCTAAAGTGAGTTGCAGCGCCTTGCGCACTTTCACATCGTTAAACGGCGGCTTGGTGTGGTTGAACTCGTAGTAATAGCTGCACAGATAGGGGGCAACTTTCATTTGATCACCCATTTCTTGTTTCAGCGACTTAAACTGCTCGGTCGGAATATCGTTGTAAGTGAGCTCCACTTCGCCGGCTTTGAAGCGGCTCATATCGGTAGGCGGTGAAGAAATCGGCAACAAAGTGGCTTTAGTGATGGTGGTGTTGGCATCGTCGAAATAATTCGGGTTGCGCTCCAACACGATTTGGCTGTTAACGTCCCACGTTTTCACGGTGTAGGGGCCGTTTACCACGATATTGGCGGGAGAAGTCCATTTGTCGCCGAATTTTTCCACCGTGGCTTTATGCACGGGCTTCACAGAAGTGTGAATCAGCATGTCGGGGAAGTAAGGCACCGGCTCTTCCAGCGTGATTTCCAGCGTTTTCGTATCCACGGCTTTCACGCCCAAGCTGTCGGGCTTGGCTTTGCCTTCGATGATTTTGGCGGCATTCAGAACTTTGGCATCAGCCAGATAGCTGGCATAAGGCGATGCGGTGGCCGGGTCGGTAACGCGGCGGAAGCTATATGCGAAATCTTCGGCGGTAACAGGGTCGCCGTTGCTCCATTTGGCATCACGCAGGGTAAATTTCCATACTTTGTTGTCGGCACTTTCCCATTTTTCCGCCATGCCCGGAACGGTGTTGCCGTCGTTATCGGTAGAGGTGAGGCCGACTAAAATTTGGCGTAGAATACCCGATTCGGGTACGCCCGATACTTTGTGCGGATCGAGCGATTCGGGCTCGGCACCGTTGTTGATGACGATTTCTTGTTTTTCAGCCGCCTCGGTGGAAACGGGCGCGGTATTTTGGTTATTCTCCGCGCTGTTTCCGCCGCCGCAAGCCGCCAATCCGAAAGCGGTTGCTACGGCCAACAGCAGGGCTTTTTGCTGAAAAAAGGTGTGTTCTTTCATATTGTTCTCCTTTTAATTCAATTGGTTTTAATCAATAAAACTTTTCAATCGGGTCTATTTTTTTTAATTTAAGTAAAGCTGTCAAGAAAAATTTTACGTTAACATTGTTAACAATACGGCTTCTTTACACGAATGCGCCTGCCGCAAAACCGCTTGTTACAAACGGTGCAACCCGCCTGCCCGCATCATCATCTTCCCGACAGAAGCTGTTGAAGCGGCAGAATATTCCCGTTAAACTGCCCGCACTGCCGAGGCCGTCTGAAAATATTTAAGCCGTTTCAGACGGCATCAACAGGCAAACCGCTGCTGCAAACATTGTGCTTGCAGTTTTGCACGTCAGCGTCATTGCGCCGCTGCGAAACCCGATAAAGAAAGACACGATATGACCGTATCCCCCGTAGCTTTGCGCCGCCAAACCGAGCGCAAGCCCCATGCTACCGCCCAATACTGGCGCAAATGCCAAGTTGAAGAACTGTTTGAAATGCCGTTTTTGGATTTGGTTTACAAAGCCGCCGCCATCCACCGCGAACACTTCAATCCGCAAGAAGTCCAACTTTCCACCCTGCTTTCCATCAAAACCGGCGGCTGCCCCGAAGATTGCGAATACTGCCCGCAATCGGCGCACTACAACACCGGCCTCGAAAAAGCCAAAATGATGGACGTGGAAGAAATCGTCGAAAAAGCCAAAATCGCCAAATCGCGCGGAGCCAGCCGTTTCTGCATGGGCGCGGCGTGGCGCGGCCCCAAACCGAAAGACGTAGAAACCGTGTCGGAAGTCATCAAAGCCGTGAAAGGCTTGGGTTTGGAAACCTGCGGCACTTTTGGCATGCTTGAAGACGGCATGGCCGAAGATTTGAAAAACGCCGGTCTCGACTACTACAACCACAACCTCGACACCGACCCCGACCGCTACAACGACATCATCCACACCCGCCGCCACGAAGACCGCATGGACACGCTGGGCAAAGTGCGCGGCGCAGGTTTGAAAGTGTGCTGCGGCGGCATCGTGGGCATGAACGAAACCCGCCCCGAACGCGCAGGCTTAATCGCCAGCCTCGCCAACCTCGACCCGCAGCCCGAAAGCGTGCCGATTAATCAATTGGTTAAAGTGGAAGGCACGCCGCTGGCCGATGCCGAAGATTTGGATTGGACGGAGTTTGTGCGCACCATCGCCGTCGCCCGCATTACCATGCCGAAAAGCTATGTTCGCCTGTCCGCCGGCCGCACAGCCATGCCCGAAGCCATGCAGGCCATGTGTTTTATGGCAGGCGCAAACTCGATTTTCTACGGCGACAAACTGCTCACCACCGAAAACCCCGAAGAAGACGGCGACCGCGTGTTAATGGAAAAGCTGGATCTGTATCCGTTGCAGCATCAAGCTGATGCTTGATGTTTGATTCACGATTAAAGATTTGCTTTAAACTCATACCGAATTTATAATGCAACACAAATAACGCCCTTAGCAGTAAGCCTTTCAAACCATCCTGAAAGTGCCGAACCTTTGGGCTTTTTCTTTATCAATACAGGGGAAAATTATGCGAACCGCCGTTTTAATCGACGGTGCGTTTTTTATTAAACGCATCCGCCATTTTGAAAAACACAACGCTTACAATGCAAAACGTATTTCTTCTCTCGCTTTCCGCTTATCATTGCTCCATCTTTCGCAAAAAATAAACGGCGCCAAGCAGCACGACAGCCTTTATCGAATTTTCTTTTATGATTGCGCACCACTAGAAAAGAAAATGCACAATCCGATTTCTAAAAAGTTAATTGATTTTTCAAAGTCGGATGAAGCCGTTTTTCGCCGCGAACTTCATAAAGAATTGATCAAAACAAGAAAGCTGGCTCTGCGTTTGGGAAAGTTATCAGATCAATTGACCCACTGGCGTTTAAAGCCAGCTGTGATGAACAAGCTGCTTAAAGGTCAAATCGGGCAAGCCGATATAACGGAAAATGATGTCGTAATCGACGTTAAGCAAAAAGGCGTTGATATGCGGATCGCGTTGGATATCGCCTCTATAACTTTAAAAAAACAGGCCGACCGTATTATTTTGATTTCCGGTGATTCCGATTTCGTTCCTGCCGCCAAATTAGCTAGACGAGAAGGGATTGATTTTATTTTAGATCCGATGTGGCAAAATATTCCTGAAGACTTGTTTGAACATATTGACGGCTTAAGAAGCACATACCCTATCTCAACACCAAAATAACCATCTCAATTCAATAGGCCGTCTGAAAATTTCAGACGGCCTCTTATCTTCTTCCGAGCCGCTTAACGGTTTGAGCCTTGTACCATATCCATCAAAAACAGCCGGCAATCCAGATTGCCGTTATACAGCGGCACTTTGCGTTTGGGCGAAAGGCGCATGAACTTCGGCATGTCGCGGTCGCCGGTGAACATGCCCACCAGCCAGCCTGCATAATGCTGCTTCAGCCAAGTGCCCAGTTGCGGATACAGAGCCTGCAATGCCTGCACTTCGGCCAAGCGCACGCCGTAGGGCGGGTTGGAAATCATGATGCCGTTTTCACCGTTGGGGCGCACGGATTGCGCGTCTTTCACTTCCCAGCGGATGATGTCGTCCACTTCCGCCGCCTGCGCGTTGGCAATCGCGGTGCGTATCATGTGGCGGTCGTTGTCGCTGCCGCCGATGGCAGAGGCCGTCTGAAACTGGATTTGCTGCTCGGCTTCGCGGCGGATTTTTTCCCATAGTGTTTTATCGAACCCTTGCAGTTTTTCAAATCCGAAACGGCGCATCAGGCCGGGGGCGCGGCGGGTGGCTATCCATGCCGCTTCGATGGCAATCGTGCCGCTGCCGCAAAACGGGTCTTGAAACGGCTGCGTGCCGTCGTAACCGGCCAGCAGCAGCAAACCGGTGGCCAGATTTTCGCGCAATGGCGCTTCGCCGGTTTCTTGACGGTAGCCGCGTTTGAACAAGGCTTCGCCGCTGGTGTCGATAAAAATCTGCACGGTTTTGTCGTTGATAAAGGCGTGAATGCGCACGTCGGGCTGCACTTTGCCCACACTCGGGCGGGCGTTGCAGGCTTCGCGGAACGCGTCGCACAGGGCATCTTTGATTTTCAGGCCGACAAAATCAAGGCTCTTCACCCGCGCGCGCTTGCCTTCTACTTTCACTTTGAAGGTCTGTTCCAGCGCAAACCAGTTTGTCCAACGGATATTTCGGGCGAGTGTGTAGATGTCGTTTTCGTCGCGGTAGCTGCCTTTGGTCAGTTGCAGCAGCACGCGGCTGGCGGTGCGCGAATGAAGGTTGACGCGGTAAACGTGTTCCAACGTGCCTTTGCAGGCAACGCCGCCGTCGGTCGCTTCAATCTGCGTGCAGCCTTGTGCGGCCAATTCTTGGGACAATACGGTTTCCAAACCGCGCGGGCAGGTAATAAACAGGGAATATTGGGTCATGGCACTTTCTTTGTGAAGAAGCATTCAGGCCGTCTGAATGCGTGGGTGAATGGATGGTGTGGATTATAGCGGGGTATGGGGTGAGGCGTCGGATTATTTCAGACGGCCTCTTCGGATGTTCGCTCAATGGCAAGCATAAAATAGCCGGCAATTGGTTTGAAACGGCGGCGGTTGAAACAGTCGATTAGACGAAGCAGCATAAAAAACCACACTATGCGAGTGTAAAGCCGAAAGAGGGCGGCGAAGCTCGGTTAGGTCTTTTCAGACGGCCTCGATATGAGCGGGCAGGGTATCAAATCGCACAGGCCGGTAATATTTTCTGCCGTACTTTCAGCCTGTTGGCGGAGTGTATTAGCTCTATATAGGCCGTCTGAAATAGTTTAAGTGCCGACAAAATAACAAAAAAGCTTTAAATTACAAATGTTAAGTCTCGAGAAATCGTGTAATTCATCAAACGCCGCCCTTGTGCAGCGGTCATATAAGCACAATACTTTGTCGCATGGAAAGCGCAGTTGGCGCCTCCCCGATTTAATCCCGATAGGAGTATAAAAGATGAAAAAAGCGTTATTGACTATTTTGGCTTTGGGTTCTGCCGCTGCGGTATCTGCACAGCCTACTTCAACTTTCGTCGGCCCGGCTGTGGAAGTTGGTGTCGGCGTGAGCAAAGGCGACATCAAAGGCGGTGACTTCGACGAGAAATACAAAGCCGATATGGCCTTGCGCGGTAACTACAATATCGAATACGGCGCAAGCAACTGGATTGGTGGTGCCGAAGTGGCTGTGAAACCGGTTCACCGTACGATCGGCGAAACCAAAGCCGGCAAAATCAAGCAAAAAACCGATGCTTCTATTTCGTATGTAACCGGCTACCGCTTCGTGCCTGAAGCCTTGGCTTACGGTAAAGTCGGCTACCACTACGGTAAATTCAAAGGCATGGGCGACAACACCATGCACGGTATCGGCTACGGTACCGGTTTGAAATACGCAGTAGCGCCGAATGTAGAAGTAGGCGGCGAGTGGGAGCAAACCCGCTTCAAACGCGCCGGCAACAAAGTGAAAAACAACAGCTTCATGGCTACTGTGGGCTACCGTTTCTAAGCCTGAGCAACACTTGACTGTTTGATTGATACAAACCTTGAGGCCGTCTGAAATATTTCAGACGGCCTCAAGGTTTTTGCCGTTGATGTGCAGTGCGGAAGGCAAATAGGGTACAAACCGCAGGCGGTTAGCGTGAATATTATTCGCTGTAATGCCGGCTTTGCGATTGGTTGAAGCGGATATTGACAGCCATGCTCAGGCACACGGCGGCCAGCAGCACCATGCCGTAGTGGGCAAGCACGTCTTCAAACAGCATAACTTTGTTCCAAGAGCGGGCAATACCCAGCCAGCAGGTGAAAAACCAGCTTGCCGAGCGGATGGCGCCGGAGATGGAAAGCTGGATCGACAGCGCATAAGGCAGGCCGGAAAGGGTAGTGTTGTGCGAGATGTGGCGCGACAGGCGGTGCAGCCAAAATTCATTCGTCACCAGTGCGGCTACGCAGAGAAATTTCACCCACAGCTTGGGGTTGTTCATGTATTCGGGGTTCGACGCCGCGCCGTGTACGACAAAAATCACACCGGTGGCAATCAAGCCTGCCAGCGCGATGCGGGCGGCTTTTTGGGTTTGGCAGGTGTATTTGATGAGGGAGTGGCCGAGCGGCGCGTGATAATTTTTCAGCAGAAGAAAGTCGGTGTAAAGCACCCGCATCAATACTGCGGCGGCCAAAATGAAATGGACGAATACCAAAGCGGTGATGACATACATCTCCATAAATAGTCTCCCTATGCCGGTGCGGATGCCGGACGTGCGCAAGCGCTTGGATAACGGCCTGCGGCTGCGTTTGAGTTGATTTGGAATAAATGAGAGACGTTGGGGTGATGTGTCGGATGCACATTCTTGAAATGTTTGTCGATATTATTCAAGCTGTTATTTTTATCTGTTGCTGCCGTGAATAATATGAATATGGAAATATTAAGCCAATTCGATAAGGGTTTTGAATATTTTTGAAAAAAGGTTAAGAATCCGTATGAAAGGTAGGGTTTTTGATAAGCGCTAGCATACAAAACGGCGGCAGCTGTGTGGATTGATGCGTTGTGTGAATAGTTAACTGTCGGTTTGAAAAGAAGAAAACGGCACGGAGCGTATCCGTGCCGTTTTGGTTTTGTTGCGGGAAGAAAGTTAAGACGACGGCGGTTGCTCGCTGCCGTGCCGTTTTTCTTCGTAAACAGCTTGTTGCGCCAAAACCGAGCCTTCGGGTGCTTGCGACGTTTCGCCGTGCTCCCACGGAGCATTGGTGGGAATTTCTTCGATGTGGATGGTTTTGAGCGAATAATCGGGCTGGTAATACAAGTCGTATTTGGCGGCCTTGATGACCGACAGCATCATCATACTCATGATGATCAGCAAAGGCGCACCGGCGAAGATGGACGCCGTCTGAAGCGTGTTTAAGCCGCCGATAAACATCAGCGTGGCGGGCAGAATGCACAGCGTGAATGCCCAAAACAGACGGTTCCAGCGGTGGGGTTCGCCGTGTACTTCATGCTGCACCACAGAGGCGAGAATGTAGGAAATGCTGTCGAAAGTGGTGGCGGTAAAGATCACAGCCAGCAGCGTAAACACGGCAATCGAGATTTGCGGCATCGGCAGCGTGGATAAAATCGCAAAAATCGTGGCGGTCGCGCCTTGGCTGTTGAGCACAGACACCACATCCAATGCGCCGCTCAGTTGCAGGTAAAGGCCGTAGTTGCCGAGCACGATAAAGAACACGGCGCAACCGAGCGAACCGTAAAACATCGAGCCGACGGTCATTTGGCGGATGGTGCGGCCTTTGGAAATCTTGGCGATAAACAGGCCGATGGTCGGCGCGAATACCAGCCACCATGCCCAGTAGAAAATCGTCCAGTCTTTCGGAAAGCCGGTGTTTTTAAAGCCGTGCTGCTCGAAGCTGCCAAACGATTCCACCCACGTCATCATGGTAAACATTTGGGTCAGCGAACGCCCCAAGCTTTCCAAACCCACGTTCAAAATAAACACCGTCGGCCCTACTGCCAGCACAAAAATCAGAAAAGCGATGGCGAGGTAGAAGTTGATGTTGGAAAGCAGTTGGATGCCGCCGCGCAAACCCTGATAAGCGCTGTACGCAAAAATACAGGTCGTAACCAGCAGCACGCCCAAGCTGGTTGCCCAGTTGGCGGGCAGGCCGAACAGCTCGTGCAAGCCCTCGGTAATCATGGGCGAAGCCAAGCCGAGCGAAGTGGCGCCGCCGCCTATCATGCCGAACACGAAAAAAATGTCGATCATGCGCCCCCAGTTGCTTTTGGCAAACTTCTCGCCCAGCAAAGGCATCAGGCTTTGGCTGACTTTCAGCACCGGCGAATTGCGCACATGGGCGAAATAGGCGATGGCCACGGCAGGCACCAGATAAATCGCCCAAGCCACCGGCCCCCAGTGAAACAGGCCGTAAGTGCTGGCCCAGCGCACGGCGTCGGGCGAGCCGGGCGCCAAACCGAACGGCGGGCCTTGATAGTAGTAAGCCCATTCGATCACGCCCCAATAGAGGATGCCCGAGCCGATGCCGCCGCAAAACATCATCGCCGCCCACGAGCCGGTTTTGAATTCGATATCGTCTTCGGGTTTGCCCAGTTTGATGTTGCCGATGTCGGAAAAAGAAATATAAACCACAAAGATAAACGCCAGCAGACCGAAGGCCAGATAGCCGACGCCCAGCTTGGTGGTCACAAATTCTTTAACCACAGCCACCCAATCGGCGCCTTCTTGCGGGAAAACCACCAAAGGCAGGGTCACGGCGAGCAAAATTACCAGCACGCCGAAAAAAGTGAATTGGTCGATGCGCGTATCGGGCGTAGTGGAAGAGCCGCGCGGCTGGAAGTTTTTATCGGCATCAAACATGCCCAGATGGCGGTAAGAAGAGCGCACCTGCGCAGGCTTGTAGCGGAAAGGGACTTTTTTAGAATCGGATTGGTTGTGAACAGACAATGTTGGCTCCTGAGTAGTTGATATTGTTGAGTGTCATGTCGGTTGGTGCGGGCTGCATTTTTTCGGCAAACACCGTTGGCATCTGACGGCACGCAGCTTTTTACGCAAACTGCTTGACCGCATCTGCGGCGGAAAGTTTTGTAAAGAATGCAGCCTTGTCTATAACTTTTATAATGTATTGAAAGGCTTGTAAACCGAAAGTGAACCTGAAACAAGAATCTTATTTGATAGCATATTGATTTTAAACAATAAAATTATGATAACTTAAGTTGTTGATAAATAAAGGTTATGGCCGTCCGAAAAGCCTTTGCTGCGGAAAGGTCTTTCCATGTTGCAGTAAAAGATAATTATTACTATTATTGATAATGATATTTCAGCGTAAATATTCCCGACTGCAACCCGACATTTCAAGGAGAGTGAAGATGGCTTACGTTTTGCCCGAACTCGGCTACGCTTACGATGCGTTAGAGCCTCATTTCGATGAATTGACCATGAATATCCACCACACCAAGCACCATCAGGCTTATGTGAACAATGCCAATGCGGCGCTGGAAAGCCTGCCCGAATTTGCCTCGTTGAGCGCCGAAGAGCTGGTGTCGCGTTTGAAAGAGCTGCCCGCCGACAAGCAAACCGTGTTGCGCAACAATGCGGGCGGTCATGCCAATCACGCTTTCTTTTGGAAGAATCTGAAAAAAGGCACGGAGTTGAAAGGCAAACTCAAAGAAGCGATTGAACGCGATTTCGGCTCGGTCGAAGCCTTTCAAGCCGAGTTTGAAAAAGCGGCGGCGGCGCGGTTCGGCTCCGGCTGGGCGTGGCTGGTGTGGGATGAAGGCCGTCTGAAAGTGGTTTCCACCGCCAATCAGGACACGCCGCTGATGGGTGAAGAGATTGCGGGCTGCAAAGGCTATCCCATCATCGGCTTGGACGTGTGGGAGCATGCCTATTATTTGAAATTCCAAAACCGCCGCCCGGATTATGTGAAAGCGTATTGGCATGTGGTGAACTGGGACGAAGCGGCCAAACGCTTTGAATCGAAACTGTAATTAGCATAGATGTGTGTCTGCTTTGCAGGAAACATGAGGCCGTCTGAATTTTTTTCAGACGGCCAGAGACCTTTGCAAAACCCTCAGATGTGGATGTAGTTCAAGGCGTAGCAGCACAGCGAGTGCAGACATATCATATAGATAGGCAAGCGAGCGAGCAGCGCACAACGCAGAAATGCGCCGCAGATGAGGGTTTTTCAAAGGTTTCGGCCTCAAGTTGTATTGGTAAAGGATTAAGTCGAATCCATCATTAAAGCGGCATGCTTTTGTGATGGGGATTAAGCCGGATAGGGAGAAGCGAAACCTTTGCACCATTCAGGTAAAAGCTTGATGCCGTCTGAAAGCGGACTTGCGCACTTTGCCAAATACCTTGCCGACAACCAGCCGCCCGCATGTTTGGGTTTTTGCCACGAATATTTTTACGGTTGATTTGGCCAAGCATGAGGCCGTCTGAAAACTCTTCCCAAGTATTTTCAGACGGCCTCGTTACGTTCGGCGGCAGGCATAACGGCTTAAACCGTTTTTTCCACTTCGCCGTTGTCAAACATCAATACCCGCTCCGGCCAGCGCATCGCGGCAAGGTGGTAGATGGAGCGTTCGGCGGGGGTGTTGCTCTTACGGTCGCGCCAGCGTGCGCCTACGGAGAAGTCGAGGCAGAACACATTGCGCCGCGCGCCGTGCCATGCGTTGCCGGCGGCAGGCAGGATGTTTTCCCTGTCGGGCGAGGGCGGCTGGGGAAAGCGGTGGCGCCAGTAGTGGCCGATTAAGATGGGAACGTCGTCGCGGTAGTCGTCCCACCAGCCGCAACGCGCAGTAAACCGCCAACGGCCGCTGGCGTAGAAAGGCTGCGGGGCAATCCGCTCGACGCCGCTGGTTAGGGCGCGTATCGGGTGCAGGCGGCTGCGGTTGAGTTCGTATTGCGCCGTGGCGGGCATGGGCGGCGGCGGTGCGTTTGGGTCTTCCATGGCTTCGGCATAGCGTTGCTGCTCATCAAGATAATCGCCGTACCAAGAGGCCGTCTGAAGCGAGTGGCGCAGTTCGGCATCGAAACGGCGGTATTGCTCGGGCAGCGTTTCTCCGTTTGCGGCATCGAGGGCGGCAAAGACGTGCGGCTGCCAAGCGGCGTGGACGATGCGCAGGTCGGCGCGTTCGAGTATCAGCGGTTGGTTGGCGAGGCGGCTTTCCAATTCGGGCTTGCGCTCGTCGGGTAAAATGCGCCAAGGGGCATAACGTTCGGCGTCTTTGTTGTAACGTTGGGGAAAAAACCAGCCTGAGCCGTCTTTGGGGTCGTGCACAAGCGCATTCAGCTCGTGGTTGCCCAGCACGGTAAAGGCATTGCCGGCATCGTGTGCCTGAAAAAACCAGTCGAGTACAGCGGGGCTGTCGGGGCCGCGGTCGCACAGGTCGCCGACAAAAACGATTTTTCTGCCTTGCGGGTGGCTGCCGTCGCTGCGGTAGCCGAGATGATGCAGCAAGGCTTGCAGGGCGTCGATTTCGCCGTGAACGTCGCCGATGATGTCGAGGGGGGTGTCGGGGAGGGGTTGGCGGTATTGATAGGACATGGTTTGTTTTCCCGTAAAGGCCGTCTGAAACATGACGGTCAACTGCATAATATTACATTGGCTGTGCATTTCTTAAAACCGGTGGGCAGTATGATACCGCAGGTTGCTTTAACCGACCGTTCTGCCGTGCGTTGTCGGCAGATACGGCTTGTTGTGGTAAAAGCAACCTTTTCCCCGCAACTGTACGGAGATGTTTATGAATACTGTCCGCAAATCCATGATAGCCGCGCTGGTCACTTCGGCTTTGGTGCTGGCACCGGCCGCCCAAGCGCGGATGACCGACCGCACTAAAGCCACGATCGTGGGTGCTGCCGTCGGCGGTGTAATCGGAAGTGCCGCAGGCAACAATATGGAAAGCACGTTAATCGGTGCTGCCATCGGCGGTACGGCAGGCAATCTGTATGCCAAGCGCAATCAAAAGCGTGAAGCGGCCGAACGTGAAAACCGTCGCCGTGAGGTGGTTTACCGCGACAGACACCATCATCATTACTATTATGATGACGACGATGATGACAAAAAGCGTAAAAAATACCGTCATCACCACGTCAGCCACAAAAAATACGGCAAAAAGCACGGAAAATACAAACGCTACGAGCGTGATGACGATGATGATTGATGGATGAACGCTTGAGGCCGTCTGAAAATCTGTTTTCAGACGGCCTCACCGTATCGAATGTGTATATTTCAGCTTCGCATTGAGCAAAAACGAACGAACCGCACGATGGATTCAGGCGGTTCGGTTTTTTAATCAGGCTTGCTGTTTGGCTTTACGTTCTTCTAGCCAGTGCTCTAAGTAGTGGATACTCACGCCGCCCGCTTGAAAACCGGGGTCGGCAAACAGATCACGGTGCAGGGGGGTATTGGTTTTGATGCCGGTAACGGCCAGCTCGGCCAGTGCCACACGCATTTTTGCCATGGCCTGCTCACGGTCTTTGCCGTGCACGCAGATTTTACCGATCAGGCTGTCGTAGTTGGGCGGAATGCGGTAGCCTTGGTAAATGTGGCTGTCTACCCGCACGCCCAATCCTCCGGGCAGGTGGCAGCTTTCAATCGGGCCGGGACTGGGAATGAAGTTGTACGGGTCTTCCGCATTGATACGGCATTCGAAAGCATGGCCTTCCAGCACGATGTCTTTCTGTTTGTATTGCAAAGGCAGGCCGCTGGCTACGCGGATTTGCTCTTGAACGATGTCAACACCGCTGATCAGCTCGGTAACCGGATGTTCTACCTGCACGCGGGTATTCATTTCGATAAAGAAGAATTCGCCGTCTTCATACAGAAATTCAAACGTACCCGCACCGCGGTAGCCGATGCGTTTGCAGGCGGCTACGCAGGCTTCGCCGATTTTCTTGCGTTCTTTTTCAGTAATGCCGGGAGCAGGTGCTTCTTCAATCACTTTTTGGTGGCGGCGTTGCATAGAGCAGTCGCGTTCGCCCAAATAAATGGCGTTGCCTTGTTCGTCGGCTAAGACCTGAATTTCGACGTGGCGCGGTTTTTGCAGATAACGCTCCATATAAACCATGGGGTTGCCGAATGCCATGCCGGCTTCGGTTTTGGTCATTTCCACCGATTTGAGCAGGTCTTCTTTTTTCTCGACCACACGCATACCGCGTCCGCCGCCGCCGCCTGATGCTTTGATAATCACGGGAAAGCCGACTTTATCGGCGATTTTGAGGATTTCGGCATCATCGTCGGGCAGCGCGCCGTCGGAACCGGGCACGCAGGGCACGCCCGCTTCGATCATGGCGTGCTTTGCAGATACTTTGTCGCCCATCAGGCGGATGGTATCGGCGCGGGGGCCGATAAACACGAAGCCCGATTGTTCTACCTGCTCGGCAAAGCTGGCGTTTTCTGCCAGAAAGCCGTAGCCGGGGTGGATGGCATCGGCACCGGTTACTTCTGCGGCGGCGATGATGGCGGGAATGTTAAGGTAACTTTGGGGGGAGGGAGCCGGGCCGATGCACACCGATTCGTCGACCAGTTTGACATGCAGGCTGTCTTTATCGGCTTCGGAATGCACGGCAACGGTGGCGATGCCCATTTCGCGGCAGGCGCGTAATACACGGAGCGCGATTTCGCCACGGTTGGCTATCAATACTTTTTTCAGCATAAGATTCTTTCAGAAGAAGTTTCAAAGCAGGGCTTTGTTCTGAATGTAAGTAATTCAGACGGCCTCATGCACGGGGCCGTCTGAAAATAATTCTGTTACTCGATGATAAACAATGGCTCGCCGTATTCGACAGGCTGGCCGTTTTCAACCAAGATTTCTTTGACCACGCCGGATTTTTCGGCTTCGATTTCGTTCATCAGTTTCATGGCTTCGATAATGCACAAGGTGTCGCCGGCCTTAACGGTTTGGCCTACTTCTACAAACGGAGGGGAAGTGGGGCTGGGTGCGCGGTAGAATGTGCCGACCATAGGTGATTTTTGTGCATTGGTCAGATCACGCGCAGCGGGAGCGGCAGGAGAAGCAGAAGGTGCGGCGGCAGGAGCCGCGGGGGCGGCAGGTGCAGGCGCGGCATGGTGAACGGCGGTAGGCGCAGCATAAATGGCTTGCTGGGGAGCGGTGGAGCGGGTAATGCGTACTTTTTCTTCACCTTCGGTCACTTCGATTTCGGCGATACCCGATTCTTCAACCAGATCAATCAATTTCTTCAGTTTGCGTAAGTCCATAAAGGTTCCTTTTGCTTAATGTAAAGCTATGAGTGCCGCGCAGCCGGTTTTATTGTCTTCATGCTGCACAGCAGAGGGAATACTGCGCCTGTGTTTATAGGCGGTTACGGAAAAAGATATACGGATATTGTTACTAACTTGCTGCTAAATGTCCAGTAAAATATCAAAAAAAGGCGGTTTTGGATTCGAACGGGAAAAATGCCAAGAATGGCGGAAAGGGCTGGAAACCCTGATGAGTATTTATTCTAACTCGAAATCCCAAAGATAAAAAACGTTAAGGTTTGCATACGGGCAATGCGCCGAACGTGCTTTTTATTGATCTGTGATGCCGTCTGAAAATGTGGTTGGGCTAGCGGCAAATTAAGTTGTGAGAATTGTGCTTGAGGCTTTTATGAAACGGCTTATGTTTCGTAAAAGCCTCATGTTGCGTTGGCAGTGCCTTTCTGATTGTGGGGCAAGGTGCAACAGTCAAACTGAAGTTGCTTGGCTACGGCAGTTGGTTGAAATGGCGGCGGAAGTACACCAGCGCAGGCTCGTTGGTGTCGTGCACTTTGATTTCGTCGATCAGCACATAAAAAACATGATGCGTGCCGATATCGTGTTGGGCGGTAATCTTGCCGTGGAGATGGGCAAGTGCGCCTTCCACTTCCAGTTGGCCGGTTTGGCCGCGGTGCCAGATATGGTATTCGAAGCGCTCTTCAGGCGAGAGTTTGGTAATGCCGGCGAAATGTTCGGCCACATCTTGCTGGGCGGCCGACAATACGTTGATGCACAAATGTTCGTTGGCCTGAAGAATGGGAATGATGGCAGAGCGGCTGTTGATACAGATCATCACGGTGGGCGGAGCGTCGGTAACCGGGGTAACCGCCGTCATGGTAATGCCGTAGCGACCCGCGCCGCCGTCTGTGGTGATCACGTGAACGCCGGCTGCGCACGAGGCCATGGCATCACGGAAAAAAGGTTGGAGTGCGTGGTCCGGAATGTTCTCGGTCATGTCGTGTGTGTGGTTATTTGAGCATTTTGCCGATGTTGGAAAGTTCGCTGAGCAGGGTTTGCAGCTGCATCATTTTTTCTTTTGAGAAAACGGTTTCGATGCGGTCGTAGCATTTGTCGACTTCTTCGCCGAGCGATTCGTAAAGCGCTTCGCCTTCGCTGGTTAATTTCAGATAGACGCGGCGGTGGTCGTTGGAGGGTTTCAGGCGCACCAGCAATCCGGCTTTTTCGAGACGCGTCAGAATGCCGGTCAGGCTCGGGCGCAAGATGCACGCTTGATTGGCCAAATCTTGGAAATCCAAAGTACCGTTTTCTGCCAGCAAACGGATGATGCGCCATTGCTGATCGGTGAGGCCGACGTTGTGCAGAATGGGGCGGAATTGGGTCATCAGTGCTTCGCGCGCCTGTATGAGGCTGATATTCATGGATGCATGTTTGGATGAGTGAGCCATAGTGGTTCTCCGTGGTCTGCCCTTGTGTGTGTATTGTGTTTGGTGTGCTTTCAGTAGTTAATATTATTCCAATACGCTGTGAACCTCAATCAAATACTGAAACCGCAACGGATCGTGAAGGTAAGAAAACTGAGTGATTATAATCAAATAAGCGTATCAACACTATATTGATACGATGTTATCAGGTCGGTAGTGGTGAATGGCTAAGTAACAGGCTCTTGGGCTGTAAAGGACAGTTTGGCCGTCTGAAAATTGATAAAATGATTGTAACTGTTGTTATTTTATATCAGTTTATGCCGTTTGTTTAAAAAATAATACCGAATATCACAATATCTGATGCTTTAATCTATAATGGACTTTGTTATTAACATATCGGGCGAAGCTTATTTGCCTTACAGTATGTTGCCGGACTTTATATTGAACAACCGTCAAGATCTGAATGAGATTGAGCGCCTACATTTTTTAACTATAAGCATTTATTGCACTTGCGAACCGGAAAACTTATGAAATCTTATACTCTCAACATTACCCGTAACGGACAAACTGAAGCATTGTTTTTGGAGGAAGGCGCAGCTGCCGTTGTGCAGGCAGAGCCGGATACGCTCTATCTCGTGCTGGATTCGGCAGGAGAGGCAGTAGCCAATCCGCTAATGCAATGGGTGGAAAATGATTTGTGGGTGTTTTTGGACGGTGTTCAAGACGAATCGCCCGATTTGGTGTTGAAAGATTACCGCTTAAACTTCCCGATAGAAAACAGCCGCTACTTAAACGATACCGGCTCGACATTTGCAACCGCCGCCGATGAAGCATCACTGGCTCGGATTTCTGCCTCAGTGGCCGAAGAAGTAGGTATTACCGGCTGGACAACCGGTGCGCAGTTATGGACGGCTGCCGCAGTAGCGGGCGCGGCGGTAGCAGGTATTGCCGCGGCAAGCAGCGGCGGTTCCGACAAGAAAAACGACAACAGCAAACCGCAGGAAAATTCAGATAAAAATCTGCCCGAACAACCGGTAGGTAAACAAGATACGGCCAATCCCGACCGTCAGGATAATGCTGAGCCTACTCCACCAACTAAACCTGAAGACAAGCAAGATACCGCCAATCAAGACAATACAGCCAATCCTGACCGTCAAGAAAATACCGAGCAAACCCCTCCGCTCAAGCCTGAGATTACCTTGAATCCGATGGGGGAAAACAACGTTATCAATGCCGATTCCATCAAGCCTGAACAGGGTTTGGTGTTATCAGGCCGTCTGAATATGGATGCCGGATTGATTGCGCCTGCCGTATCGGTCAAGGTGGGCGGGAAAGTGTATGCCGCGGAAATCAGCGGTGATACTTGGCATCTGAAATTAGACAGTAACGCTTTGGCCGGTTTGCAGGGCGAGCAGAAAATCGCCATTGCCGTGACCGCGCAGGACGCAGAAGGCAACGCTCATACCCACACCGTCGAGCAAACCTACACTATCGATACCCAAATCACGACACCCGTTATCGAAATTGATGCGGTGGCGCAAGACGACATCATCAATCTGGTGGAATCACAAGCGGCTTCGATTACCGTTACCGGTAGGGTTGTCCATGCGCAAAACGGTGATGAAATTGTGTTGAAAGTCGGCGAAGCCCAATATCGCGGTACGGTCAAAGACGGCGCTTTCTCGATGCCCGTAGATACCAAAACTCTGGTTAACCACGGCCGTATTTCTGCCGAAGTGACAACCCGAGACGATGCCGCAAACAGTGCAACCGGCACGGCAGAGCGCGAATACCGCGTGGACACCGAATATTCGCCTAAAATCAGTTTAAACAGTGTGGCAGGCGACAACATACTCAATCTTGCCGAATCGAAAAACAAAGTTACCGTCAGCGGCCAAGTAAGCGATGTGGCCGACGGAGAAGATGTGATCGTATCTTGCGGTTGCGAAAGCTGCGGCAGCGTGAAATGGATCGATATTTTAGCCAAAGTACGCAATGGCGCGTTTTCGGTTGATTTTTCGGGAGAAACGCTGAAAAAAGAAGGCTACAACCTGATTAAAGCCAAAGTCAGCTCACAAGATGATGCGGGCAATACGGCAACGGCAGAAACTACCCAACGCTACAGCACCGACTTGGAAGCGCCGTCAGTTACCTTGTCGATTAATCCGATTGGCGGCGAAGATAACGTATTAAGCCCTGAAGAGCGGAAAGCAGCCGATCCTTATAGTGTTTCCGGCACAATTTCCGGCTTGCAAGAAGGCGAACGTATCGAAAGCTTGTCTGTATCCGTCAACGGAACGGCCTATTCTGCCCAAGTAAGCGGCAACATCTTTACCGCTGCAATACCGATTGCCGTGCTGGCGGCGGCAACCGAAGTGCGTGCATCGGCTACTGTTGCCGATGCGGCGGGCAACCGGGCCGCAGCAGAGGCCAGCCGAAGCTATACGGTAGGCAAAGCGACACCTGTTATTCATCTCGATCCTATTGCCGAAGACAATATCATCAACCAAGAGGAAGCCAGAGACGGCAATATTACTGTGTCCGGCAGGGTTGAAAATATTGCCGACGGCGTTTCTGTAAATCTGGCAACAAGCAGCGGCACCATTCAGGTAGCAGTTTCAGACGGCCGTTTCAGTACGTCAGTACCTTTGTCGTTTTTGGGATTTAAACACAATATTAAAGAAGTCTCCGGCACATTAAGCGCGTTCATTAAGAATCCCGATGAGCCGTTAATCTTTTCTTCCCAGTCTTACCGTTTTGATTTAGCTAACAATACCAGCATCACAATCGACGGCATTACCGGCGACAATGTGTTTGATGCCGATGAGATTGCCCGGCCTACCGTTGTTATCAGCGGTAAAGTCAACGATGGAAAAACGGGCGAGATAGTTACGATCAAGATAGGTAAAAATACCTACACCGCCACCGTGCAAGAAGACGGCAGATACAGCGCAGAAGTTGAAATAGAGCGCATCATTCCCGGCCGCAACGACGGTAAGTATGGAATGAGTGTGAGCGTGGATCGTATCGACCAAGCGGGTAACAGAGGCGACGGTAAAGCCACCGCATCACGTGATTTCCGGGTAGATAAGACACCACCGCAAGGCGAAATCGTTTTCGACAAAGTGGGCGGTGACGGTGTACTCAACCAAGAAGAGTTGACGCAACCTACCGTGACCATTACCGGTAAAGTAACCAAAATCGGCGAGGGAGATGAAGCCCAATCGGTAACCGTGCGCGTTGGCGACAAAGAGTATCCGGCTACCCTTACCGGCTCGGTGTTCAGCGTAGCCGTGCCCACAGATGAGCTGAAAGCCAATACTTCGGTTAGTGCTCAAGGTATGTTGAAAGATATGGCAGGCCGCAGCACGCCTGTGGCGGAAAGCACGGAAGCTTACGTACAGCAAACCACACCGCCCAGCGTGTCTGTGACGGTGGATAGTATCAATGAGAATAACCCCATTAATGCCGCGCATCTTTCCGAAAAAGTGAGCATCAAAGGCTCGTTGACCCTAGGCGGCACGGTTGTGGCGGATACGGTGAGCGTTACCGTTGAAATCGGCGGCGTTACCTATACTGCCGATGTTTCAGGTAAACAATGGACTTTAAATGTACCCGCAACCACTCTTGCTAAAGAAGAAGAAGGCCGTCTGAAAAAAGTAGATGTGCATGTGAGTGTGGCGGATAAATACGGCAATACTGCTTCACATTCTGCTGAAAAAACATTTGAGGTTGATACCTCTCTGCCTAAGCCGAGCATTGTGTTGAATGCGATTGGTGCAGATGATGTGGTCAATGCAGGATCGAGCGACAAGGTTACTGTTTCGGGTAAAGTCGAGGGCGAGTTTAAAGACCAAGATACCGTTACTCTGACTATTAATAATAAAGAGCATAAGCTGTCGATTGATAACGCAGGCGAATTCAGTCTTGCTGTAGAGGCTGCTGAATTTACCGGCGCAGACAAACCGGTAGTGCGGGCTGCCATGACTACAACGGATGCTGCGGGTAACGTCGGCACCGCACAAGCCAGCCGCGGATATAGCGTGAAGCAAGGGGATATCCAAATCAAGTTGGATACCATTACCGGTGACGACTTGATCAATGTAACTGAAGCTAAAGCCGGTAAAGAAATTAAAATTTCCGGCAGCGTTTCAGGAATCAAAGTTGCGCCTGGAAAAATGGTAGAGCTGACGATAGGTAATGAAAAGCTGAAAGTAGCAATACAGCAGGATTTAACATTCAGCACAACCGTTGATGCCGGCAAATTGTTGAATAACCCAGGCTATACCGTTTTTGCCCGAATCGCAGGCGAAGCAGCAACCTCGGCCAAAGCCGCCCGCAGCTACGGTGTGGACGATGTCGCCGCTGCCAAAATCGACCTTAATCAGATTGACACCGATTTCAGCTTGGATGTTTCCCAAACCGAAGCGAATACCCGCATCTACGGCAAGATTGAATTAGAGGGCAAGTTTGCCCAAGGCATGAACAGCGAACGTATGCGCCAAATCACCGTAGAGATTGGCGATAAAGCATACAAAGCCGGTGTGAAGAGTGACCGCAGCTTCTTCCTGAATATTCCTACTGCCGAGCTGGCTGCCTTGAAAGGGCAGGAACTGAAGATAGGTGTAGAGGCCGATCCGCAGTTGTATGAGTCTATCAAGTGGGACGATGGTTCTTACAGAATTCGAGCAATAGACAAAAACACCCCTGTGCTCATTAAAGACGTTGAATTTACCGGTACGGATATTCAAAAAAATTCAGACGGCACATATGTCGTAGCAGAGACTGTCGGCGAACGCATGATCAATGTCAGCGGTACAGTCGGCGGCACAGCCAAAGCCGGAGACGATGTCAGCCTCGAAGTGGGTGGCAAAGTGTACACCGCGAAAGTAGGCGATAACCAAACCTTCACGGCACAAATATCCGCGCACGACTTGGCAGCGGACAGCGATCATGCCGTAAAAGCCGTGCTGCATACGAAGGATTTGTCGGGCAAAGCGGTAACGGTGAGCGATGTCGAGCACTACGCGTCTTTGAAGCAGGTTGACAGCGGATTTGTCAACGCGCACCAGCGTTTGAACAATGGCACCATCAAGAGCGACCACACGTCGGAAGAATATAATTTCCCGTATTTCATTGAAAAGATAGGAAGTTTGGGCGGGCGCAGCTACAACATCCCGTTTGGCGGCGAACACGGCAAACCGGCTGTGATTAAATATCACTTTATGAATTTGAATGAAATCAGCGAGTTGTCTGAAAACTACAACCGCTATATCGACCGCTCGTCTATGTCGACTTATTCGACCGAGCTGCAAGACATCGTGCGTGAAGCCTATAAGGAAATCAGCGAAGTAGCCAATATCCAGTTTGTCGAGGTCAGCAATAAAAACGAGGCCAACACCAACTATTTCATGGGCAACTTGACCAACGGTTTTGACGGAGCATCCGCCATTGCCTACAACGGCGGCTTGGTTGCTTGGAACAGCCGCCACCATTACGCAGGTTGGGGCAAAGCTTTCTTGAAATACACGGCGTTGCACGAAATTACCCACACCTTGGGCATGACGCATACGTCAAACGGCTTTACCGGCGATTATGGCAAAGAAGAAAGCATAGAGTTTTCCAACATGTCGTATAACGCCTATGCCAACAACGGTATTTTCTTAGACCGAGGCCAGCTGCGTCCTTACGACTTGGCTTACCTGCAATACGCTTACGGCCCCAACCAGAATACGCGCACGGGCAACGACATTTACACGTTTAAAAACTACAACATGTACAGTCGTGACGGAGACCGCTATATCTGGGATGCCGGCGGTGTCGATACGTTTGATGCTTCCGAGGAAAAACAGGGTGTTAACGTTAACCTGACGCCGGGATCATGGATTTATGTGGGCGACAGCCGCGAAAAAACCTTCGGTGTGAAAGACAGAACCGAATACGATATGCGCAAGTATTTCGATTTGAAGGAAAAAGACAATATAGGCGGCCCTAAAGCAGGCGATAAAGTGACGCTCAACACCTATACCGAAGGCCAAGCGTTTATCGGGTTCGGAACACAGATTGAAAACCTAATCGGTTCGGCACATAAAGACGTGCTCACCGGCAACAAAGCCGCCAACAATATTTACGGCGGTGCAGGTGACGACACCTTAAACGGCGGCGAGGGCGACGATTACCTCGACGGCGGAACCGGAGCCGACAAGTTGAACGGCGGTACGGGCAATGATACCTATATGGTTGATGATGCGGGCGATGTAGTCACCGAACACGAGAATCAAGGTGAAGACCATGTGTTCAGCAGCATAGACTATACCTTGGGCAACCATTTGGAGCATCTGACCTTGATCGGTACTACCGCCATCACAGGCCAAGGCAATGAAGGCAACAACACCATCATGGGTAACGGTGCCGACAACACGCTCAATGGTATGCCCGGTAACGACCGCATTATCGGCGGAGCAGGCAGCGACACGCTTACCGGCGGCGACGGCAGAGATACATTCGTGTTCGACACCGCTTTAGACGGCAGCGTCGATACCATCACCGATTTTACGGCAGGCCAAGACATTATCGAGCTGAAAGCCACCATCTTCGACAGCTTGAGCACCAATACCATGGATGAATGGGATCAATATGTGAAATATCATAAAGATACTGGCTATCTCACTTACGATAAAGACGGCAAGGGCAATGCCGATGCCATTCACTTTGCCACGTTGGATAAGGATTTGGTAATAGATCACACCAGCTTCCAAGTCGTGTAAACCGTATGCTTCGGCAGATGCCGTCTGAAATTTCAGACGGCATTTTTCTTTGAGATATTCTTGTTTTTTTCAGACGGCCTTAAGTGAAAAAGGCTAAAATACCGCCCTAAACCCGATCCCCGCCATCATCGCCGCGCGGGGGGCAGTCTCTTTCATCTACACGCCCCTTACGGAACCCGCCAAATGCAACATGCCACCGCCGCCCAAATTCTGCACGACGTTTTCGGCTATCCCGAATTCCGCGGCAGTCAGGCCGAGATTGTGGATACATTGGCGGGCGGCAACAGCCTGCTGGTGTTGATGCCCACCGGCGGCGGCAAATCGTTGTGTTACCAAATTCCCGCCCTGATGCGCGAAGGCGTGGCGGTGGTGGTGTCGCCGCTGATCGCCCTGATGAACGACCAAGTGGCCGCGCTGCACACGGCGGGTGTGGCGGCGGCCTGCGTACACAGCGGCACCACCCCCGACGAAGCGCGGCAAATTGCCGACGATATCCAGTCAGGCCGTCTGAAACTGCTTTACGTCGCCCCCGAACGCTTGGTTGGCGAGCGTTTCCTGCGCTTTCTCGACCAACACACCATCAGCCTGTTTGCCATCGACGAAGCCCATTGCGTGAGCCAATGGGGGCACGACTTCCGCCCCGAATACCAACAGCTCGGCCTGCTGGCCGACCGCTATCCGCACGTTCCCCGCATCGCACTTACCGCCACCGCCGATGCCGCCACCCGCGCCGACATCAAACATTACCTGTGCTTGGAAGATGCGGCCGAGTTCGTGGCCAGCTTCGACCGCCCGAATATCTACTACCAAGTAATTGAAAAAAACAACGGTAAAAAACAACTGCTTGATTTTATTGTGAAACAGATGGCAGGGCAAAGCGGTATCGTGTATTGCCTGAGCCGCAAAAAAGTGGAAGACACCGCAGCCTTTTTATGCGAACACGGCTTGGATGCCATTCCCTACCACGCCGGTTTGAGCATGGACGTGCGCGAGGCCAACCAGCGGCGTTTTACCCGTGAAGACAACGTTATCGTCGTCGCCACCGTCGCTTTCGGCATGGGCATCGACAAACCCGACGTGCGTTTTGTCGCCCATCTCGACATGCCGCAAAGCGTCGAACATTTCTACCAAGAATCAGGCAGGGCGGGGCGCGACGGCCTGCCTGCCGCAAGCTGGCTGTGCTACGGCCTTAACGACTGGGTGCTGCTGCGCGAACGCATCCAAACCGGCAACAGCGACGACATGCAAAAACAAATCGAACTGCAAAAACTCGATGCCATGTTGTCGGTATGCGAAACCGCCGACTGCCGCCGCGTACTGCTGCTCAAACACTTCGGCGAAGATTCCCAACCCTGCGGCCATTGCGACAACTGCCTGCACCCGCCCGTGCGCTTCGACGGCACCGTGCCGGTGCAGAAACTGCTCAGCTGCGTGTACCGCGTCGGCCAACAGTTCGCCGCAGGTTATGTGATTAACGTATTGCGCGGCAAAAGCGACGATTGGATTGCCCGCAACCGCCATCACGAATTATCCACCTTCGGCATCGGCGACAACCTTTCCGACAAAGAATGGCGTGCCGTTATCCGCCAATGCATCAGTTCCGGCTATCTCACCGTCAACCCCCTGATGCACCAAGCCCTGCAACTCACCACCGCCGCCAAAACCGTGCTCAAAGGCGGCACACCCGTATGGCTGCGCCCGCTCAAACGCGACAAAGCCGCCACCCAAAAACCCAAAGAAGAATGGCTGCGCACCGAGCGAGAAGAACGCATCTGGCAAGCATTGCGCGCTTGGCGGCTCAAACGCGCACAGGCCGAAGAAGTGCCCGCTTATGTGATTTTCGGCGACAAAACCCTGCGCGACATTGTTGAAAAACTGCCCGCCACCCCTGCCGAACTGCACGACATCTACGGCTTGGGCGAAGCCAAAATCAACAGCTTCGGCAACGAAATCATCGAAGTGTGCCAAGCCTTTACAGAACACGGCAGGCCGTCTGAACACCCATCCGCCTTGCCCGATACCGTTTCAGACGGCCTCGAAACCGAACGCGACCGCCGGCTTTGGCAAGCCTTGAACACATGGCGCAGCCGTACCGCACAGGCAGAAGGCGTTACCCCGCACACCGTCTGCCCCGACGACAGCTTGCTCGATTTAGTCCGCAACACCCCCGAAGAAGCCGCAGACCTAAACGGCATCTACGGCTTGGGCGCAGTACGCATCGGCAAATTCGGCAGCAGCATATTGGCCGTCTGCAAACCCTTTTCAGACGGCCTCAGCAACGAAGCCCAACACAAACGCCGCCTGATGCGCGCCCTGATGCAGTGGTGCGCCGCCACCGCCGAAACCGAAGGCGAACCCGAGCACACCGTCTTCAGCAAAATCACCCTGCGCGCTATCGCCGCCAAACAGCCGCAAACGCTGGCAGAATTGAGCGGCATACACGGCGTGGACGCAGAAAAAATCGAAAAATACGGAGAGGCTGTGTTGGAAGTGTGCCGGCGTTTCGATAACCCGTAAGAAGAGGTTGAAATGAGGCCGTCTGAAAACCTGAAAAAGGATCCTGAACAAATGAATGATGTTTTTCTGACTGCCGGAGTCGACGAAGCCGGGCGCGGGCCGCTGGTCGGCAGCGTGTTTGCCGCCGCCGTTATCCTCCCGCCCGACCACAATCTCCCCGGTTTGACCGATTCCAAAAAACTCACCGAAAAAAAGCGCGACGCCCTAGCCATACAGATTAAAGAACAAGCCATAGCATGGTGCGTGGCATCGGCAAACGTAGCCGAAATCGCCGAGCTGAACATCCTGCACGCCACCATGCTCGCCATGACCCGCGCAGTGCAAGGCTTGGCTGTCAAACCGCAAAAAGTTTGGATAGACGGCAACCGCATTCCCGAAAATCTCAAGGTCGCCGCCGAAGCAGTGGTCAAGGGCGACAGCAAAACCATCGAAATATCCGCCGCATCCGTATTGGCCAAAACCGCCCGCGATGCCGAAATGTATGCCCTGGCCGAGCGTTACCCGCAATACGGTTTCGACAAACACAAAGGCTACGGCACAGCCGCACATCTCGCAGCCTTGGAAAAATTCGGCGCACTACCCGAACACAGGCAAGACTTCGCACCCGTAAAAATGCTTTTGGCTCAGGGGAAGTTGTTTGATATTCAGTAAACCGGTTGCGATACTTACAGTTAAACGGTTTCTAATTCGTCACGCCTCCACTGAATGACACAAATAAAAAGCAGGTCTGAAATTTTTCAGACCGGCTTTTATCTTTTATTTTACCAAAGCTCCTTAAACCAATTAAGCAATCGGTCTAACCAGCCGTCTGAAACCGTATTGGCTGAGGTAGTAGGGGCTTTCTGAGTGTCAGCCTCTCTATCCATGCATTTCCCGTAAATATAATCTTGAATTTGAAGATGTTTTTCTTGATCGCGCTTTAAACAAATTCGACTTGAAAATCCGTCAAAATTAGGGGGTGGAGCAAACTGGTCATATTCACTCCCGCTTGGAATTAATTCGATAAAGTAAGGGGTGCTTTCCCTCAGCTTTAAATTTTGAAAATTAGAAGTATTTAACAGAACGCATTGATTTTCTGTGGGGTAATGCTTTTCAAAAGAATTCTTATAGTGCTATGAGTGAAGATTACCTTTTTCGTCATTACTTGATACCATTATGACATACCAACCATTCAGCTGGTTTTTACTAATATATAAGCAAGGTGTGCTATTAATTACTTTTATTCCAACTTTCCCGTCAGGAAAGGGATTTTTTGAAAAAGCTTGGGTATTAGTTGAAAGTAAATACGAAAAAATTATAAAAAACAATTTCATATTGCAAATCTACCTTTCAGATATTATTAGGTATTGATTGCTCATTTCTTGATTCCTCTTGGACGATAATATCCCCCCCAATTGGTAGACTTGAGAATTTTATCTTTAGGGTTTCGGAGAAATGCCCCTAGAACAGATTCTCTTTTGGCTTGTTGATTGAATAAAGAGGATTTCAATATTTCTAGTGCCTCTGAAGCAGAATGATATTTGACTAAGTAGTAATGGGAAATAATATCTGCTTGTTGTTTGATATACTTGTTATTCAATATAAAAGTGTAAATATTCTGATTTTCTAGTGCCTAAGTCTCTTCAGAATTAAATATAATCAGTTATATACCATACCGTTTTTCTAAGTTTTGATTTTATTTACCAATTAAGGACTTTTTAGCTTCTTCCTGCATTTCTAAAGTACATGGGAATTGTCTGAAAATATTAGCATTACAATATGATAAATATTTTTTTAATTCCTCTTTAGGTACATCGCTAATCTCTCTCTCTCCTATGTGGTCATAATAAAAGATTTTAAATGACCATGGTTTTTTTAGAAAAAACATATAAGAATAATCAAACTCTCCTACTCTGTGAACAATCCCTATAAATAAGTAAAATAATAAAAAAAGAAAAGTAAATATTTTTTTCATACATTCTTCTCTCAAGGCTTTTTCAGGCCAAATTCTTTTCGCAATTCAGCTATTTTTTCCATTGCAATACTACCTGGACATGTTCTTACATCTCCTGGTAAAGCAAATTCTTTATGGCCGCCTAATTCTTTAATTTTAAAGAAGCTCATTAAACATCGTATCAAAACTCTTAAAGCAGCTAATTGAGAGTCAGGAAGTTGTCTCATATAATAAAAATAGTCTAATTGATCAGCCCATGTACTAGGATCTTTAAGGGAAAGCTTAGCCTCTCCTGGTTTAGAAAAATCTCCCAGCAAAAGAATACCTATTTTTTTTGAATTATTATTTTTGACATGAGATCCCTTAAATCTTATATCGCGACCTTCTGCAACAATTCCCGAACAACCAACTGCATAATGATAGCCAATATCTGAGTATTTATCTTTATCCATATGCTTGTTTTGAACTTCTGGTAAAGCCCCGTATATTGCAGAACATCCATGTTGAGGTGAATTTCCTTGATGATGGATTACTATTGAACTGTAATCCCATTCATCCACCAATCCTGATTTAGCAGCTCTTGCCTTCCATTCTGACCGCTCTAAAAATTTATTATCGGATATAACAGGTAAATTTTTTTCTAAATAATTAATGATCGCTTGTCGAGTTGCTGCCCTGTCGTTTAATGTTATTTCTACAGCTTGTATATTATTGTTATGGACTAAAGTAAGGTTGGTATTTTTGTCTGCCATTTTATACCTCATCAATTCTTAATGATCTCTTAGGAGCTTTGAAGACGACATGTATTGATGCTATATCTTCTTGTGGGGATTTTAAATGCAAAAAACCCTCCTTATTAGTTGATAACATTTGTTTTTCTCCCGATGAAAATGTGACTACACATTTTCGCTGTTTTATAGGTTCCCCTGTTTCGCTATTTTTAACGAGTAACTTTGCTTCATATATTGGAAAATTTTGAATAGAAAAAAAATCAAATTCTATTTCCTTTGGCCCCATCACCTGAAACCCCGCACACTTCACCCACACCATCTTCGGACAGCCCAGTTCAATTTTGCCATCCTTAATCTTGATGTACGCCCCGCCGCTGGTCAGCAGGATTTCGTCTTTTGCCGCCACGGTTACTTTGCCGGCACTACTGGTGATGGTGGCATCTTTCAGCGCATTAATCTGCATTTCATCGTTTTGTGCCTGAATCTCCACTTTGCCCTGATTCGCCTGTAACTTCGCGCCGCTGCTTTGGGCAAACAGGTTGACGCTTCCGACTGCATGGGCGGTGAAATTGCTGCCGGTGCTGATGTCGGTGTCGTCGCCGCTGATGTGGTGGATGTGTTGGCCGGCGGTGTGCAGTTGGCTTTGCGAGGTGGCGGTGGCGATGCCGTCGGGGGCGGATTGGATGATGCCGGAGCGTTGCAGCTGTTTGAGGCTGTCGTTCAGACGGCCTGCCTGTTCTTCGGCTTCGGTGGCTTCGTTTTTGGCGGTATGGGCGGCTTTGTTAAGGCTTTTAGCCAAACTGAGTGCCTGTTCCATTTGGGCGATGGCGGCATCCATATCCAATACCTGTCCTGCCGCCTGATTTTGGGCATCGGCACTGATAAACAAACCTTTCCCCGCCCGTAATGAGCCCCAACTATCGGTACGCAGCTCGAAGCCTTCGCCGTTGTCGCCGCGTTTCTGTCTTTGGCCGTCGACGATATGGCCGAGGTTGAGTTGGGTTTTGCCGTATTCGGTCGCCAGTTTGATGTGTTCCTGCCCCTGTTTGTCTTCCATGCGCAGCTTATTATTCGCCCAAGTGCGGATGACGTTACGGGTGTTCCAATCGGCAGGCACGTGGTCGGGGTGGGAACTGTCGTGCATCACTCCGCTGATGTAGGGCCTGTCGGGATTGCCCTGTACGAACGACAGCATTACTTCGGTGCCTTCGTGCAGCGGGAAGTGTTGGCCGTAGTCGGGGCCGGCATAGGGCTTGGCTAAGCGGATGGGACGGCTTTCTCCGCCCGGACTCCATTCATCAAGGTCGAACGGCAGTTTGACGCGGTAACGGCCCATATTGTCGATATAGGCGTAGGTGTAGTTGCCGGGGCTGGTGACTCTGGCGGGAAGGCTGCCTTGGATCTTCGGCAACGGGGTGATGCGTTCGGGGCGGAAGATGCTGTCGGCGGGAATGGCGGTGAAAGTATGGCTGTATGCTTGGTCGCGGCTGCCGCTGTGGGTGAGCGATACCGCCAACCAGCCGTTGGGTGCTTCGCTGAAGCTCGGGGCCGTCTGAAACACCAGACCGGGGCGAAGCGCGGTGATGTTGCCGCTGCCGGAAGCGACGATACGGCGGCTGTGGTCGAGCTGTTGCAGTAAGGCCGTCTGAAGTTGGGCTTCTTCGGGTGTTTTTTGATGCAAACCCCAATGGCTGTCGCTGCCGAGTAAGACGCTGCTGTCGGTTTCCGTACCCTTCGCCGTTACTGCGGACGATAAGTCGGTATCGGCATCGCGGTAGTTGTAGTCGCCGACGCGGATGGATTCGAGAATGGGATTGTGCTTCACCTGTAAGGCAAACACCGCTTCCTCGCCAACGCTCTCCAACCCGCCGTGGGGGCGGTAGGGATAGGGGGAAGTGTGGCTGCGAAAATAATGGGCGGCATCGTCACCGAATACCGCCACATCGCCATATTGGGCATTCTGCTCGAAGGCATACCAAATCCCTTCTTCTTCGCACAGCCGGTTGAGAAAGGCAAAGTCGGATTCCTGATACTGGGTCACATACTCGCGTACACCGTATTCGCGTGAGGTATTGAAACGGAAATCGACGCCGGAGAAGCCGTGGTGTTTCAACAGCGACGAAATAATGTCGGGCACGTTTTGGTTTTGAAACAGACGCGAAGTGCGGTGGTGCTTCAATGCGGCGATGCGGGGTTCCAATACCATGCGGTAACGGGTCTCGTCCGCCGATACCGACAGCTTCTCGCACGAAGTGATGATGCCGCTCCATTCCTTCAGCGCTTGGGGGGCGATCATTCCCTCAATCAACCCCAACACATCAGAGCTTACCGGCGTCACCGTAAACTTGGCCGCTTGATTAATATACGACGACAGCGGCAGGTCGGCATCGACTGAGGTGAGTTCGATGTCGAGACGGTAGGCTGTGTTGAGTGCTTCGGTGGCGGTGAAGGAGACGACGGAGAGGGAGGGGCTGAAGCGGGAGAGGGTGAGACGGTAGGATTGGGTCGGGGTCATCGCGGGCGTTCCAAAACTGTATTCAAAGTATCGGGATTGAATATGTATGCTTTGGCAATATAGCAGAATGGCTATCTTTGCCCAATATGGGTATGACAAAAGGCCGTCTGAAAGTTTCAGACGGCCTCGAATGGGATCAAACCTGTGTCGGCTTTAGAAAAGCAATAAATTGATTGGGTAAGTTCAACTGCGCAGCTTCCAGCCCGATTTTAAAACGGCGAGTACGAATATTGCCAAGCCTAATGAGACGCTGCCGACTACGGCGGCCGACAGCCAAGGCGAGGTGTCGCTGACGCCGAAAAAGCCGTAGCGGAAGCCGTCTATCATGTAGAACACGGGGTTGAGGTGGCTTACGTTGCGCCAAAATTCGGGCAGGCTGTTGATGGAGTAGAACACGCCGGAAAGGAACGTGAGCGGCATGATGAGAAAGTTTTGAAACATGGCGAGTTGGTCGAATTTTTCGGCGACGATGCCTGCCAGCAGCCCGAGCATGCCCATGATGGCGCAGCCGAGCAGGGCGAAAGCGGCGATCCATAAGATGTTATGCGGCATGGGCAGGCCGAAGGGGGCGGTAACGGCGATGACGCCGATGCCGACGAGCAGGCCGCGCAAGACGGCGGCGCCGACGTAGGCGGAAAAAAAGGCGGAAACGGGCAGCGGCGGCAGCAGAATAAAGACGAGGTTGCCGGTGAGCCGTGATTGGATCAGGCTGCTGGAGGCGTTGGCAAAGGCGTTTTGGGTCATGCTCATCATGGCCAGCCCGGGAATCAGGAAGGCGTTGTAGGTAACATCGGGCAGGGCTTCGATATGCCTGCCGACGGCATGGGAGAATATCATTTGGTAGAGCAGGGCGGTGAGCATGGGAGCGGCAACGGTTTGCAGGCCCACTTTCCAGAAGCGTAAGACTTCTTTTTTAAACAGGGTAAAGAATCCGGTCATGTTGTTTGGGTGGTTTCGGTGTGCAGGCCGTCTGAAAGGTTTTCAGACGGCCTGATGTTGGGGGAATGGTTAGTTAAGTTGTTTTACGTTGTTTTCGCAGGTGTTCAAGCGTGTTGTGCTTTTGTTTTGCATCTGCGGATGGATTATCAAACCGCTTTGCCGATTGAACGGCGGCATACTTTGAGCTTCGACGGGCTTGTTGCGGGCGGTGCGAAAGTTTCGGATTGTATGTTATCTCTTTAATCTTGTGCGAGATATTCGGCAAATATTTCTTCGGGAACCATGTTGCCGCCGGTTGCCCATACGAGATGTACGGCATCGGGGTGGCGGAAATGGCGCAATCCGGCGAAACCGGCGCAGGCGGAAGGTTCGAGTTTCAGCCCTTCGGTTTCATGAACAAGGCGCAGCCAGCGGAAGAGTTCGCTGTCTTCTACCGTATAAAAGGCGTTTAGCGAGCGTTGCATGGCGCGGCCGACGAAGCCGGAAGGACGGCCTACGGCCAAGCCGTCGGCGGCGGTGCGGTTGTTTAAGCCGATGTCTTGTACGCTGATGCGCTCGTGCAGGCCGGTGTACACGCCCAGTAACATGCAGGGAGACTGCACGGGCTCGGCGAATATGCAGTGTACGTTGTCGCCGAATGCGAGCTTCAGGCCGAATGCTACGCCGCCGGGGCCGCCGCCTACGCCGCACGGCAGATAAACATATAGGGGGCGTTCGCGGTTGATGGTGATGCCGGCCTGTTCAAACTGTTTTTTCAGACGGCCTGCGGCTACGGCGTAACCGAGAAAGAGGTGGCGTGAGTTTTCATCGTCAACAAAATAGCACAAGGGGTCGGTTTCGGCCTGTTTGCGCCCTGCGGCTACGGCTTGGTCGTAATCGCCGGTGTATTCGAACACTTCAACGCCTGCGGCGCGCAGTTTGTCTTTTTTCCATTGCCGGGCATCTGCCGACATGTGTACGGCGGCGCAAAAGCCGAGTTTGGCGGCCATGATGCCGATGGAAAGGCCGAGATTGCCGGTAGAGCCGACGGCAACGGTATGGCGTGCAAACAGTTTGCGTGCCGCCGGTGAGCCGAGCTGGGTGTAATGGCCGGCGGTGTCGATCAGGCCGTGCGTGAGTGCCAGTTGTTCGGCGTGTTGCAGCACTTCGTAAATGCCGCCGCGTGCTTTGATTGAGCCGGATACGGGCAGTTCGTTGTCGGCTTTGATATACAGCAGGCCGTCTGAATAACCTGCCGCCTGCTGTAAAGAGGCTGCGCGGTACAGGGGGCTTTCGATGATGCCGTCTGAAGCGGCGGTTTCGGGAAAGGCTTGGCGGATATAAGGTGCGAACCGCTGTAAGCGTGCGGCGGCATCATCAACGTCGCTGCGGGTAAGCCCTACGTCGCTTAAAGCTTCGGCAAACGGGGCGGTGTGCGGATTGTGCCAACATACGGGCTGTGCGGCACGGATGCGCTGCATAACAGGGTCGTTTTGAAAAGCCGACAGATCGGGCATGGTCGAATGCTCTTGAATGGGGTGGAAGCGGGGATTATACGCTATGGTGAAACCGCTTGCTTGGCGTGCCGGCAGGCAGGGATGCCCGCCCTGCATAATATACAGCCGGAGACCTTTGCAAAACCCCCATCTGCGGCGCATTTCTGCGTTGTGCGCTGCTCGCTCGTTTGCCTATCTATATGATATGTCTGCACTCGCTGTGCTGCTACGCCTTGAACTGCATCCGCATCTGGGGGTTTTGCAAAGGTCTCGGCCGGCCAACCTAACTTTAATAACCAAAGTGTCCTGCTCGGGTTTGGCCCGACTATGACGGGTGTACTATTTTTAAGCTGATTGATGCTGATTGATTATGAGGCCGTCTGAAAACATTTTTCAGACGGCCGCGGCAAAGAAAAAGATGCAGACAGGGCTTTTACAAAGGTTTCAGTTTATTTGACAGGCAGATTGTATTTTTTCAGCTGGTAAGCCAGCGTTGCCCGGCTGATATTCAGTTTTCGGGAGGCTTCGGAGATGTTGCCTTTGCTTTGTACGACGGCTTCCCGAAGAATGTCGGCAATCCATTGTTCCAAATCGAACCCCTGCTCGAGCAATTGCTGTATATAGGCATGGCGGCCGCCTTGCGGTGCCGCAGCCGCAGGAGCGGACAAGGTGCCGTCTGAAATACCAAAGTTGCCGGATACGGGTTTGAAATTGGGAAACAGGTTTTGTGCTTCGATAACGTGATTGTGTTCGGTAAGGATAACGCCGCGTTCGATGACGTTTTCCAGCTCGCGGATGTTGCCAGGCCATTGGTGTTGCAGCAGCAGTTCGCGCCCTTGGTCGCTGATGCCCAAAATGCGTTTTTGATGCTCGGCACTGTATTTTTCGAGAAAGTATTTGATCAGCAGCGGAATATCTTGATGCCTTTCGCGCAAGGGCGGGATATACACGGGAAACGTGTTCAGGCGGTAGTAGAGGTCGGCACGGAACTTGCCGGCGGCGACTGCGTCGGCCAGCGTTTCGTTGGTAGCGGCAACCACCCTGACATCGATTTTACGCACTTGCGTGCCGCCTACGCGCTCCAGCTCGCCTTCCTGCAAAACACGCAGCAAGGCCGCCTGCGCTCTGGGTGAAAGCTCCACCACTTCGTCGAGAAAAATCGTGCCTTTGTCGGCCCGTTCGAATTTTCCGGGCTTGCTCTGGCCTGCGCCGGTAAATGCGCCGCGTTCGACGCCGAACAGCTCCGATTCGATCAAATCGGGAGGAATGCACGCGCAGTTGACGGCAACAAACGGTTGTCCGCTGCGGTTGCTGGCCACATGCAGCCCTTTGGCGAAAGCTTCTTTGCCGACGCCGGTTTCACCTTCGAGCAAAACCGTTACCTTGCTCTGCGCCGCTTTACGCAGCATATGGCAGACTTGGCGGAATGCAGTTGATTCGCCGATCACATCGAAATAATTGCCTTCTTTGAGCAAATCGTTGAGTTTGCGGTTTTTGAGCATATCGAGTTCGTGACGCAGGCCGAAAAGCTCTTCAGACACAGGGTCGGGCAGCATGGAACGCTCCAAATCGGTTGTGTCTTCCCATTCGCTCATCGGCTTGCCGGTAATCAGGCAGCATGCGTGCCCCATCGATTCGCATTGGGTTTCTTTGAACGCAATCGGAATCCCCATAAAGTAGCTCGAATAACCGCTGGCATAGCCCAGCAAAGCCCAGCAAACCGGCTCTTTGCTGATGCCGTATTTCTTTTTGTGGTAAGCCACTTCAAACGAACCTTCCCATTGGAATACTCCGTAAAACCGCCCCTTTTCGGCGCAAAGTTCCAATTCCACCGGCGTAACTTTTACCATGCCGCGTATGCTGTGCAGTTGCGGGCCTGCCAAAAACGCTTCGCGCAGGCTGCTGCCGGGGCGGATTTTTTTGGCAATTTCCGCATCTTGCACACCCGCATAATAACCGTAACGCATAAAAAAGCGTTTGGCACTTTCCAAACCGAGAGATTCGACCAAATCCTCACGGAACAGCCACAAAGCGTAGGCATGGCTTAACAGCATCCTCTGCTCGTAAAACCAGATTTTTCCGTTGTCCACATCGAATTTGATGGCGTCGATAAGATCTTGGCCGGGTAGGTTCTGTTCCTTATTCCTCATAGCGTTCCTCATTAGTAGCGGTGCCTTGCGGATTATGTTTTTATTAATATATTTTCCGATTTTGTTATGATTTTTTTTCGGGCGTTTCAAGGTTCGGTTTTTTGCTAATATTTTGCGAATAATTCATATTCCTTATGTGTCATTTATTGATAAATGTTTAGTTAACTTAACAAGTTGCCGTCAGTTTGTGCAATATGGTTTTTGCCATTTACATTTAATTTACATATAAAAACATTAATGTTTATTGTGAAAAAAGTAAACGTTACTTAAGTTTTTAAGCCTGTTTGCCATTTATCGCTTTTATCATTAAAAAAATCTGCCGGACGCCCGAACGGGCAGTTTCTCAAGATAATCTCATTCTCTTTAATATTTTCTTAAAAATCAAGTTGTTTAAAAATTTCATCATTTGATCACATCTGTTTGGTGCGATTTTATCAAATGATAAAAAATTAAAGGGTGCCGTTTCTGTTTCTTATTAGGTTTAATTTTTTTATTTGATAAAAATCAATAAATTATATTTTTAATCATGTTTTGGCACGGTGTGTGCTATATGAAAAGATATGCGTTTTCTAAAAAGCTGTCGGAAAAGAAAGGCACGATATGCACACTCCTTCTGCCGCACCATCGAATTTTGTGAAATACATCCGCGTTCGCAGCGAGCCGGATGCGCGTTTTGTTGAGTTTGATTTTGCCATCAACGACCCCTCGCTGTTTGTCGAACTCATCATGCCCCAGTCTTGTTTTGAAGAGTTTTGCAAGCGCAACCAAGTGGTTCACATGAGCGAAGAGCAATCCCAAAAAAACGATCAAGAAGCAGCCAAATGGCGTTACGGAACAGAAACCGGCCAATAACAAGGCGCAAATTTAAGGAGAAACACAGATGACTTTAGAAATCAAAACCGCCACCATCGAACCGGTTCGCCAAACATTTGCCAATGTGGAGCGGCGGTTCGGCAACAAGCCGGCCTCCCGTTATCAAGAGGCCACTTATGATGCGCAGGCGACAGCCAATTTCCATTACCGTCCGTTATGGATGCCCGAAAAAGAACTCAACGACCCCGGCCATACCGCGCTGACCATGCAGGATTGGTATGTTTTAAAAGACCCGCGCCAGTTTTTTTACAGTGCCTATGTGCAGAACCGCGCCAAGATGCAGGATGCGGCCGAGAACAATTATGCGTTTTTCGAAAAGCGCGGATTGGGCAAACTCATCAACCCCGATATCCAATCTCAAATTATTTTCAGCCTGCTGCCTTTGCGGCATGTGGAGCAGACCGCCAATCTGAACATGATGTCCGGCTCTGCTTACGGCTACGGAACGGCGTTGACTCAGGCTTGCCTGTATGCCGCCATGGACCGTTTGGGTATGGCGCAATATTTGTCGCGCATAGGCTTGATGCTCGACGAAAACAGCGGCGAATCGCTGGCCCGCTCCAAAAAAATCTGGATGGAAGACCCTGCTTGGCAAGGTGTGCGGGCGTTGTGCGAAGAAATGCTGGTGCATAAAGATTGGGGCGAATTGTTTGTTGCCCAAAATCTGGTGGCCGATACCTTGGTAAATGTAGTGTTTTACCAAAAGCTCGACCAATGGCTGCTGGATAACAATGCGCGCGATATTTCCATGCTCACCGAATTTATGCAGCTCTGTCTGAAAGACCAAGCGGGTTGGGCAGACAGCGTTTTGAAAACCATAGCTGCCGAAAACGAATCCAACCGCGCCCTGATAAGCGGCTGGGTGGAAAAATGGCAGGAAAAAACCACGCAAGCCTACCGTCCGTTAATCGACGCTTTGTTTGAAGACGGCGGTGCGGTGGTGGAAACGGTTAACGGCGAAATGGCCAAACGTGCGGCCAAAATCGGCCTGACGGCGAAAGGAGAATAAAGCATGTCAAAAGTTTATCTCGCTCTGCAAGACAACGACACTTCCCGCTATATCGTTGAAGCCGTCGAACAGGACAATCCCGATGTGGTGGTGATCTACCAGCCTGCCATGATCCGTATGGAGTGTGAAGGCAAGTTAGTGGTGAACAAAGCCACGGTAGAAGAAAAGCTGGGGCAAAGTTGGGAGGTGCAGGAGCTGCATCTGAATCTGGTTACCATCGGCGGCAACGTGGACGAAGACGACGAAAGCCTCACGTTAAGCTGGAACCGCTGAAACCACCGGCATACAACAAGCCGCTAGAAAGAATAACGAGGAGACACCCCATGGCAAAACTGAATTTAAAAGACAAATACCGTTTGCTCACGCGCGATCTGGATTGGGATTTTTCCTATCAAGACCGCAAGGAAGCGTTTCCGTATGAAGACTTCGAAGGCATCAAAATCACCGACTGGTCGAAATGGGAAGACCCGTTCCGCCTCACCATGGATGCCTATTGGAAATATCAGGCCGAAAAAGAGAAAAAACTGTATGCCATTTTTGATGCGTTTGCCCAAAACAACGGCCAGTTGAATATCTCGGATCCGCGCTATGTGAATGCCATCAAAATCTTCCTGACCGGCGTTACCCCGCTCGAATATCAGGCTTATCAAGGTTATGCCCATGTGGGGCGCCAGTTCGGCGGCATCGGGGCGCGCATTGCCTCGCAAATGCAGTCGATCGACGAATTGCGCCATGTGCAAACCCAAATCCACGCCATGAGCCACTACAACAAATATTTCGACGGTTTCCAAGACTGGAGCCACATGCACGACCGTGTGTGGTATCTCTCCGTGCCCAAATCGTTCTTCGAAGACGCCCGTTCGGCAGGGCCGTTTGAATTTTTGCTGGCCATCAGCTTCTCGTTTGAATATGTGCTGACCAATCTGTTGTTTGTGCCGTTTATGTCGGGCGCGGCGCACAACGGCGACATGGCCACCGTTACCTTCGGTTTCAGCGCGCAATCCGACGAAGCCCGCCACATGACGCTCGGCCTTGAAATCATCAAATTCCTGTTGGAACAGCACGAAGACAACCTGCCCATCGTGCAGAAGTGGATCGACAAATGGTTTTGGCGCGGCACCCGCCTGCTGTCTATCGTGGCCATGATGATGGATTACATGCTGCCCAACAAAGTGATGTCGTGGAAAGAAGCATGGGAAGTGTATTTTGAAGAAGCCGGCGGCGCACTGTTTAAAGATTTGTCGCGCTACGGCATCCGCCTGCCCAAATACAGCGATGTGATCGAGAAAGAAAAAGAGCACATTTCCCATCAAGCGTGGTGGATTTTCTACAACTTCGGCCACGCGGCGGGCTTCCACACTTGGATTCCGACCGACGAAGAGCTGGATTGGCTGAGCGAAAAATACCCCGACACTTTCGACAAATACTACCGCCCACGCTGGGAGCTGGCGAAAAAAATGGAAGCCGAAGGCAAACGCTTCTATTCAAACGGCCTGCCGCAACTGTGCCAAGTGTGCCAAGTGCCGATGGGCTTCACCGAAATGAACGGCGACCCCGGCGAAATCAGCTACCGCAGCGCCGAATTTGAAGGCGAGCGTTACCACATGTGTTCAGACGGCTGCCACGATATTTTTGTGGACGAACCCGAAAAATTCGTACAGGCCTGGCTGCCGGTTCATCAAATTCTCCAAGGCAACTGTGGCGGCCCCGATTTGGAAAGCATTTTGCGCGACTACTACCGCCTCAATGTGGGAGCAGACAACTTGGATATGAAAGGTTCTCCCGACGAACAAAGATGGAAAGAATGGAAAGGCGTGGCCTGATCCGCCCGATTTGTTCGCACCGGCCAGCCGCAGACGCAGAGGCCGTCTGCACAGGCTGCATACACAACCCGATAAATAAAAGGAGAGAACACCATGCCTACCAAAGCCATTGTCAGCAATTACCGCGGCGAAGTGCGCGACCGTCGCGAAAACTTCGGCGGCAACATTTTAGTATTTGTCGGCTGGGACAAACACCTGCTGTTTTGTTCGGCGTTGGCTTTCGCCCTGCCGCCCGATATGCCCTTCCAAGATTTCCGCCAAAACGTGCTCAAGCAGGGATTTTCGCAGCACCCCGATTTCGATTCCATCAAATGGGACGATGTCGAGTGGCAGTTGAACGGCCGTGCGCTTGCCCCCGATGACGGCAAAACCCTCGAACAGCTCGGTTTCGACCATAAATCCCTGCTGCGCTTCAACACTCCCGGCCTCAACGGCTGGAACGGCAGCGGCGTATAAGCAGATAAGGAGGGTGCAATGAGCTACCAAGTAACAGTAGAGCCGACCGGCGATGTGATCGAAGTGGAAGAAGGCCAAACCATTCTGAATGCCGCGCTGCGTCAGGGCGTGTGGCTGCCCTTTGCCTGCGGCCACGGCACTTGCGGCACCTGCAAAGTGCAGGTAACCGACGGCTACGGCGATTTGGGCAACGCCTCACCGTTTGCCTTGATGGATGTCGAGCGCGACGAGGGCAAGGTTTTGGCCTGCTGCTTCATGCCGGAATCGGACGTAACCATCGAAGCCGACATTGATGTCGACCCCGACTTCTTAGGCTACCCCGTGGAAGACTACACCGCCACCGTGGTGGCCGCCGAACCGCTTTCCCCCACCATTTTGGGCATTACGCTGAAGCTCGACCGGCCCATGCAGTTTCAGGCAGGCCAATATATCAACCTGCAAGTGCCGGGCGTGGAAGGCACGCGTGCGTTTTCGATTGCCAATCCGCCGTCGATGGCCGACACGGTTGAACTGCATGTGCGCAAAGTCGAAGGCGGCGCGGCCACAACCTGGCTGCACGAAAGCCTGAAAGAAGGCGACGAGCTGCCGCTTTCCGGCCCTTACGGCCAATTCTTCGTGCGCAAATCCGACGACCAAGACGTGATTTTCATTGCCGGCGGTTCGGGTTTGTCCAGCCCCGAATCCATGATTCTCGACTTGCTGGAAGCGGGTGACAGCCGCCAGATTTACCTGTTTCAGGGCGCGCGCAACGTAGCCGAACTCTACCACCGCGAGCGGTTTGAAAAGCTGGCCGAAGCGCATGAAAACTTCCACTACATTCCGGCATTGAACGCCGCCCTGCCCGAAGAAAACTGGCAAGGCTTCAACGGTTTCGTACACGAAGCCGTGGCCGATTACTTCAGCAACCGTTGCAGCGGCCACAAAGCTTATCTGTGCGGCCCGCCGCCGATGATCGAAGCGGCCGTATCCACCCTGATGCAGAGCCGCCTGTTTGAGCGCGACATCCACATGGAGCGTTTCTTAACTGCTGCCGACGGCAGCGAAACACAAACCCGTTCGGCCTTGTTCAAAAAAATCTGAACCACGGTTCAGATGTTCAGACAGGCCGTCTGAAAACCTTGACGAACAACCAGATAATAAGAGGAGAAAGCCGTGAGTAAAAAACTAAAAGCGGCCATTATCGGGCCGGGCAACATCGGCACCGACCTACTGATGAAAATGAAGCGTTCCGAGTGGATAGAGCCGGTGTGGATGGTCGGCATCGACCCGCAATCCGAAGGCTTGAAGCGCGCCCGCGACATGGGCATTAAAATCAGCGACACCGGCGTGGACGGCTTGCTGCCGTATGTGAAAGAAGACGACATCCGCATCGCCTTCGACGCCACGTCCGCTTATGTACATGCCGAAAACAGCCGAAAGCTCAACGAGCAGGGCGTGATCATGATTGATTTGACCCCCGCTGCCGTCGGCCCTTTCTGCATTCCCCCCGTTAATCTCAAAGCCCATGCTGAAAAGCTGGAAATGAACGTCAACATGGTTACCTGCGGCGGGCAGGCCACGATTCCGATGGTGGCGGCCATTTCCCGCGTTCAGCCCGTCAGCTACGGCGAAATCATCGCCACCGTGTCGTCCAAATCGGTCGGCCCCGGCACCCGCGCCAATATCGACGAATTCACCCGCACCACCGCGCAGGCCGTGGAAAGTGTGGGTGGCGCCAAAAAAGGCAAAGCCATCATCATCATCAATCCGGCCGAACCGCCTTTGATGATGCGCGACACCATCCATTGCCTCACCGAAAGCGAACCCGACCAAGCCGCGATTACCGAATCCGTACACCGCATGGTGGCCGACGTGCAGCGCTATGTGCCGGGCTACACACTGGTCAACGGCCCCGTGTTCGACGGCAACAAAGTGTCGATTTTCGTAGAAGTGAAGGGCTTGGGCGATTTTCTGCCGCCTTATGCCGGCAATCTCGACATCATGACCGCCGCCGGTTTGCGCACCGCCGAAATGTTTGCCGAAGAAGCGGCCAACGGCGTGTTGACTTTGCCCGCACGCTAAGGAGAACGACATGGATTTAAAAGGTAAAAAAGTTACCCTGCACGATATGAGCCTGCGCGACGGCATGCACGCCAAACGCCATCAGATTTCGTTAAACGAAATGGTAAACATCGCCACCGGTCTCGACGAAGCCGGTATGCCGCTGATTGAAGTAACCCACGGCGACGGCTTGGGCGGCGCGTCGCTCAACTACGGCTTTCCCGCCCACAGCGACGAAGAATACCTCGGCGCCGTGATTCCCAAAATGAAGCAGGCCAAAGTGTCGGCCTTGCTGTTGCCCGGCATCGGCACCGTTGACCATCTCTTGATGGCCAAAGACTTGGGCGTGTCGTGCATCCGCGTGGCCACGCACTGCACCGAGGCCGACGTTTCCCAACAACACATCGCCAAATCCGCCGAGCTGGGCTTGGATACCGTCGGCTTTCTGATGATGGCGCACATGGTGCCCGCCGCCAAACTGATCGAGCAGGCCAAGCTGATGGAAGGCTACGGCGCCAACTGCATCTATTGCACCGATTCGGCAGGCTACATGCTGCCCGAAGAAGTGGAAGAAAAAATCGGTGCGCTGCGCCAAGCCCTTAAGCCCGAAACCGAGCTGGGCTTCCACGGCCACCACAATCTCGGCATGGGCATTGCCAACTCGCTGGCCGCCGTGCACGCCGGAGCCAACCGCATCGACGGTTCGGTTGCAGGTTTGGGCGCAGGCGCGGGCAATACGCCGCTGGAAGTGTTTGTGGCGGTGTTGGAGCGCATGGGTGTCGAACACGGCACCGATCTCTTCAAACTGATGGACGTGGCCGAAGACCGCGTGGTGCCGATTATGGACCACCCCATCCGCGTCGACCGCAACGCGCTCACGCTGGGCTATGCGGGCGTGTATTCGTCGTTCCTGCTGTTTGCCAAACGCGCCGAAGCCAAATACGGCGTGTCCGCCCGCGAAATTTTGGTGGAGCTGGGCAAGCGCGGCACCGTCGGCGGGCAGGAAGACATGATCGAAGATTTGGCACTCACCATGGCCAAGCAGAAAGGCAAAACAGCATGAGCACATTAAGCAGAGAACACATCGAGCAACTGGCCGAACATTTGGAAAACGCCGAATTGCAGGCTTATGAAGTGACTAAAATCACCGACGATTTTCCCGATATGGATTACGCAGACGCCTTCGACATCCAATGGGAAATCCGCCGCCGCAAAGAAGTGCGCGGCAACAAAATCGTCGGCATGAAAATGGGGCTGACCTCATGGGCGAAGATGAGCCAAATGGGCGTGGAACACCCTTGCTACGGTTTTCTGGCCGACTATTTCAGCGTGCCCGAAGGCGCGGCGGTGAAGCACGACGAGCTGATCCACCCCAAAATCGAAGCCGAGCTGGCGTTTGTAACCAAAGCCGACCTGCGCGGCCCCGGCTGCCACATCGGCGACGTATTGGCCGCCACCGATTTCGTGATGCCCGCCATCGAAGTGATTGACTCGCGCTATAAAGATTTCAAATTCGATTTGAAATCGGTGATTGCCGACAACTCTTCTTCCAGCCGTTTCATTACCGGCGGCTGTGCCAAACCCGCGAGCGAATTGGATTTGAAAACGCTGGGCGTGGTGATGGAAATCAACGGCAAAGTGGTGCAGACCGGCGCGGGCGCGGCGGTGTTGGGGCATCCGGCCGCATCGGTGGCCATGCTGGCGAACATGCTGGCCGAGCGCGGCGAATATCTACCGGCCGGTTCGTTTGTGATGATCGGCGCGATTACCGCCGCCGTACAGGTGGAAAAAGGCGACTCGTTCTGCGTGCATTTCCAAGATTTGGGCAGCATCAGCGGCCGTTTTGAATAAACCTAAAGAAAGGAAACAACCATGCCGATTATTCAAGTCCACATGATGGAAGGCCGCACCGACGAGCAGAAAGAAGCCGTTATCCGCGAAGTAACCGAAGCCATGATCCGCGCCGTGGGTGCGCCCAAAGAATCGGTGCGGGTGCTGATTAACGAAATGCCCAAGCAGCATTTCGGTATTGCAGGAGAGTCGGCCAAAGCCAAAGGCCGCTGACGGTGCTTAGTGTGTTCAGACGGCATGGAGGCCGTCTGAAACCACCCAAGCAGCAAGGAGGTGAGGTGATGTGCTACACGGTATGTATCAAAGAGCAAATCGATTCGGATTGCTGTTTGCGCAATATCACGGTTGAAGAAGGGCAAAGCCTGCTGGTTGCCTCGGAGCGCAACGGGCAGCCGCCGATTGCCGTCGGTTGCCGCGGCGGCGGATGCGGCGTGTGCAGAATCCGCATCGTGTCGGGCAGCTACCGCAAAAAGGCCATGAGCAAAACCCATATCAACGAGCAAGACTTGGCGCAGGGCGTGGTTTTGGCCTGCCGGGTGTTTCCCGAAAGCGATATGGAAGTGGTGAGCGAAAAGCCCTGCACTCCCTACAACCCGTTTGCGTAACCGCCGCTTCAAGCCGCTTGGGCTGCGTATCGGTTCGCCCGTTATGGCGTTTTTAGATTGTTTGCTGGATACAAACAAGGAGAAAGAAGATGAGAAAAGGTGTGATGCGCCCCGGCCATGTGCAAATCCGCGTATTGGATATGGATGAAGCCGTGAAACATTACGGCGACTTGTTGGGCTTGATTCCCGTTGGCACCGACGGGCAGGGCCGCCGCTATTTTAAAGGCTGGACGGAAATAGACAGTTTTTCGGTGGTGCTGCGCGAGGCAGACGAAGCCGGTATGGATTTCATGGCGTTTAAAGTGGTTGACGAAGCCACCTTAGACCAACTGCGCCAAGAGCTGGTTGATTTCGGCGGTTTGGACGTGCACGACATCCCCGCCGGCGAGCTGGAAGGCTGCGGCCGCCGCGTGCGTTTTACCGCGCCCACAGGCCATGTGTTCGAGCTGTTTGCCACCAAAGACCAACCGGGCAAATACGGTGTGAGCAACCACAACCCCGAAGCGTGGCCGCGCGATTTGAAAGGCATGAAGGCCACCCGTTTCGACCACTGCCTGCTTTACGGCGACGATCTCGACCGCACGTTTGATCTGTTCACCCAAGTGTTGGGTTTCGGTTTGGCCGAGCAGGTGGTTACGCCCGAGGGCGCGCGGGCCGCACAGTTTTTAACCTGCTCGATGAAAGCGCACGACGTGGCCTTTATCCGCCACCCCGAAAAAGGCAAATTCCACCATGCTTCGTTTTACTTGGAAACATGGAACGACGTGCTGTTGGCAGGCGATTTAATCTCCATGACCGATACCTCCATCGACATCGGCCCGACCCGCCACGGCTTAACCCACGGGCAGACGATTTATTTCTTCGACCCCTCCGGCAACCGCAACGAAGTGTTTGCGGGCGGCGACTACTATTATCCCGACCACCCGCCCGTTACTTGGGATGTGGATAAGCTGGGCAAAGCCATTTTCTACCACGACCGCGTGCTCAACGAGCGTTTCTTAACCGTATTGACTTAAGCGGCATGTTTCAGACGGCCTGCTCGAAACAAGAGGCCGTCTGAACATGAATAACCGTCCTACTCGGGTCTGCCCGGGTATGACGGCGGTTATTGATGAAGTATTGAGCGGTCTAACCGTTCTTTTCAGACAGGCATCAAGGCCGTCTGAAAAGCGTGCACGAACCCTATCGAAAACAGAGGCAGAAACATGAAAGAATTCAAACACTTTATCAACGGTAAATATGTCGGCTCCGCCGGCGGCAAAACCTTTGAAAACCGCAACCCCGTAGATAACAGCGTGATCGGCATCGTACACGAAGGCGGCAGAGAAGAAGTCGATGCCGCCGTTGCCGCCGCCCGCGCCGCACTCAAAGGCCCGTGGGGCAAACTCACGCAGGCAGAGCGCATCGAATTGCTCAATAAAGTGGCCGACCGCATCAACGAACGCTTCGACGAATTTCTCGAAGCCGAATGTCTCGATACCGGCAAGCCGCGCAAAATGGCCGCCCATATCGACATCCCGCGCGGCGCGGCCAACTTCAAAGCCTTCTCCGAAACCTTGGCCAACCACCCCACCGAAGGCTTCCGTCTCGACACGTCCGACGGCAAAGGCGCATTAAACGTCGGCCACCGCACCCCCAAAGGCGTGGTTGCCGTGGTTGCCCCGTGGAACCTGCCCCTGCTGTTGATGACATGGAAAGTCGGCCCCGCCTTGGCCTGCGGCAACACCGTGGTCGTGAAGCCGTCTGAAGAAACCCCCGCCACCACCACCCTGCTGGGCGAGGTAATGAACGAATGCGGCGTACCGCCCGGCGTGTTCAACGTCGTGCACGGCTTCGGCCCCAATTCCGCCGGTGCCTTCCTTACCGAACACAAAGACATCGACGCCATCACCTTTACCGGCGAAACCCGCACCGGCGAAATCATCATGAAAGCCGCTGCCGTCGGCCTGCGCAACATCTCGATGGAATGCGGCGGCAAAAACCCCGCCATCGTGTTTGCCGACTGCGACTTGGAAAAAGCCGTCGAAGGCACCATGCGTTCCGCCTTCGTCAACTGCGGCCAAGTGTGTCTCGGCACCGAGCGCGTATATGTAGAACGCCCGCTCTTCGATGCCTTTTTAAAACGCATGAAAGAAGAAGTGGCCAAACTCAAGCCCGGCCGCCCCGAAGACCCCGAAGCCAATTTCGGCCCCCTAATCAGTTTGGAACACCGCGATAAAGTGCTGTCGTACTACAAACTGGCCGAAGAAGAAGGCGCAACCGTAGAAATCGGCGGCGGCATACCCGACATGGGCGAAGCCCTGCAAGACGGCGCATGGATAGAACCGACCATTTGGACAGGATTGCCGGACGACGCCCGCGTGATTCGCGAAGAAATCTTCGGCCCCTGCTGCCACATCCGCCCCTTCGACAGCGAAGAAGAAGTGATTGCGCTGGCCAACGACACCCGCTACGGCCTTGCTGCCGCCATCTGGACGGAAAACAGCAGCCGCGCCGTGCGCGTGGCCGAGCAGATGGAAGCCGGTTTGGTGTGGGTAAACAGCTGGTTCCTGCGCGATTTGCGCACCGCATTCGGCGGCGCCAAACAATCCGGCATCGGCCGCGAAGGCGGCGTGCACGGGCTGGAGTTTTACACCGAGCTGAAAAACATCTGCATCAAACTTTAAGCAGGCCGTCTGAAAGCAGACTGTACGGTTCTAAAAACCGCAGGGCGGGCATCCTTGCCCGCCGCCTAACAACCCAAGCGCACGGCAAGCAGACAGGGTTGAAGAAATGCCTGTCTGAAAACCAGTATGGCGGGCATCCCTGCCCGCCATACCCCACAACCCATAACAAAAGGCCGTCTGAACGTTCAGACGGCCTCAAGCGGAGAAACCACATGACCCAAGACGACATCAAACGCTTCGGCACCATGCTCTACCAAGCCATGACCAACCGCCAAGCCATCCGCCCGCTTACCGAACAGGCACCCGACATCACCATCGAAGACGCCTACCACATCTCTCAAGCCTTCCTGCAACACCGCTTGGACGCAGGCGAAAAAGTGATCGGAAAAAAAATCGGCCTCACCTCGCACGCCGTACAATCCATGCTCAAAGTCGACCAGCCCGATTTCGGCTTTCTCACCGACAAAATGGTATTCAGCCAAGGGCAAGACATGCCCATCAGCCAAATGCTGATGCAGCCGCGCGCCGAGGGCGAGATCGCCTTCGTGCTGAAAAAAGACCTCAACGGCCCCGGCGTAACCGCCGCCGACGTGATCGCCGCCACCGAATGCGTGATGCCCTGTTTTGAAATCGTCGATTCCCGCATCGAAAACTGGCAGATCAAAATCCAAGACACCGTTGCCGACAACGCCTCCTGCGGCCTGCTGATTCTGGGCGACACCGCCGTCAGCCCGCGCCAAGTCGATTTGCGCACCTGCGGCATGGTCGTCGAGAAAAACGGCAAAATCATCAGCACCGGCGCAGGTGCCGCCGCCCTCGGCAGCCCCGCCAACTGCGTCGCTTGGCTCGCCAACACCCTAGGCAGCTTCGGCATCCCGCTCAAAGCCGACGAAATCATCCTCTCCGGCGCGCTGGTGCCGCTGGAAAACGTGAGCGCAGGCGATTTCATGTCGGTATCCATCGGCGGCATCGGCAACGCTTCGGTGTTGTTTAGCTGAAACGGTTTTAAAACAGGCAAATAAGTTAACCAACTTAAAAATAGTATATACGTCATACTTGGGCTTGCCCCGAGTATCTTGAGTTCAGGTAACTCTAAGAGATACTCGGGTCAAGCCCGAGTATGACGGCTATATTCTGATATGGATTGGCCGTATGCTTTCATCCAGCGAATCAATATATTGAGGCCGTCTGAAAGCGAACTTGTGAGCTTCGCCAAAACACCTTCCCAACGGCAACCGGCTTGCGTAGGGGCGGGATTGCATATCCGCCCGCGGTTCGCCCTCGGCAATAGATGTTCAATGCAAGTAATGGTTGGATCTCTTCAATTCGCCAAACAGTAAAGGCCGTCTGAAAGCTTACAAGTTCGCTTTCAGACGGCCTCTATGACTATATCCCATGCTTCTTGATGGTTGGGTTAACCCATCAGAAAGTGTAATTCAAACCGACGCGGTACTCTCGGCCGGCACCGGGCAAGTCGCTGCGTTGGGCGTGCGGGATGTAGTTTTTGTTGAAGACATTGTTCACGGCGAAGTTCACATTCATCTTGTCGTTTTTGAGCGGTTTCCAGTTGGCGGAAAGATCGGTTACGCCGAATGCTTTTTTGCCTTTGTCGGCCGCTGTTACTTGACGGTTGACCAAGATGTAGTTGTCTTCTTTCTTCACGCCTTCAACTTGGCGGTGCTGGATGCCGATTTCCAAGTCGGGATTGGCAAAGCGGTAAGACAGCGAGCCTGTCCAAGTGCGGCCGATACGCATGGCGTATTCGGGGTTTGCGCTCAAACGTTCGCCGTAGAATTTCGGCTTGCTGTAAGCCACGCCCACCCGTGCTTTCCAGCCGCCTTTGCGGAACGATGCGCCCAATTCGTAGCCGGAGTTTTTCACTTTGCCGGCATTGATGATTTCGGAGAAGCATTCGTTTTTGTTTTGCGGTGTCGGTGCATCGCACAAATGGTTGTTGCGGCCGGTGGAGGTACCCAATGCTTTGCTGATGTTTTGCCAGAAGTAGCTGCCGTCTGCGCCGAACGTGCCGTTATCGTAGTTGAAGCCGAGTTCGATATTTCTGGCTCTTTCCGCTTTGGTGCCGGAAGCAATCGAAACCACGCCGCGTTTGCCGTGCGCCATAATGCCGTCCTGCATACGCGGGCTGCGGGTGGCGTAGTTGTGGCTTGCGCTGAGGCTCAAATCGGGGATAACCTGCCAAATCACGCCGAAGCTCGGGCTGACGGAGCCGCTGCTCACTTTTTTGCCGTCCATCGCTTTGAAATTGAAGTGGTCGTAGCGCAGGCCGGTGGTCAGCGTAAGATTTTTAACCACATCGGCAATCATTTCGGTATAAACGCCGACATCCTGTTTCTTCTGCCTTGTTACACCCGCGCGGAAAATCTGGTTCGGTTTCACTTGTTGGGTGCGGTAGTTGACACCGTATTTCAGCAGAATGCGGTCGTTGAGGTGCGAATCGAAGTTGACATTACCGCCGATGGTTTCGATTTTGGTCTCGGTGGGGCCGATATTGCTGTTGCCGCCCGCGTAGCCGTTTTTGCTGTCGTCAACAGACCAGCGGTTTTTTTCCAAGCGGTAGATATTGGCGGCAGCCGATTGGGCGAAGCCCAGATTTTTGCCCGTCCACTCAAGGTTGGTTTGATTGATGCTCATTTTGCGCTTGGCAGGTGCTTGGCGCTCCAATGTGAGCCTCTCACCGCCTACGGCAAATTCTTCGCGCACCACACGCTCGCCTTTATGCTCGTTGTTCAGATGGCTTAATACAAAACGGTGGTCTTCGCCTGCATCAACGCCGATTTTGGCCAGATAGCCGGTTTTGTCTAAGGCACTAAACGGCACGCGGTTGCTGCCGTCTAAGCCGTTGCGGTAGCCCGAGCCGCCTTTATAGTTGCTTTCTTTCACACGGTTGCCGGAAAGCACGAAGTCAACCGCACCGGGTTTGCCGAACAGCGTCAGGCCGTAGTTGTGGCCGTCGTTGGTGTTGTAGCCGCTGTTCACTTTGAAGCCGAAATCGGGATTGGTGCTGTTTTTCAGCAAATCTTGGGCGTCTAAGGTTTTCGCAATCACCGCGCCGTTGGTTTGGCCGATACCGGCCGACGCGCTGCCCGCACCTTTTTGCACGGATACGATTTTCACCAAAGCAGGGTCAAGCATGTGCCGGCCTTGGTGGTAGTGGATTTGGCTGTCGGAATAGGCATTGTCGACTTTCACATCCACCGAGTTTTGACCCATATTGCGGATATACAGGTATTGCGAAGTGCCGTTGCCGCCGCCGATGCCGATGGCAGGCTCTTCTTTAAACAGGCCGCGCAAATCGGTTTCGGTGCTTTCGTCTTTCGAGCGGGTGGTTACCACATTGGTTTTCACTTTCGCGCCTTGACGGTCGCCGGTTACGGTAACGGTATCCAGCGTTACGTTGGAAGTTTCCGAGTTGGCGGCGAATGCAGGTGTTGCACACAATGCGCCCAATACCGCGGCAGTCAGAGGAAGTTGCTTAAATTTCATCATTCATCTCCGTTCGAGGCTGATATATCAGGTAAACAGCCTTTATCGTGTTATGTCGGCTGCTTCAAACAAAGCCGTGCGGCGCTAACGGAAGCTGCGTAAAGAAAAGGTTTGTGTAAACGCCGAAAGGCGTCGGCAACATCCGTTTTTACACAGATTGCCGCGACAGCCGTTAGTTTTTTGTTTTGAATCAGCTACATCATATTAATTTTAATATTAAGAATCATTCCCAATATTAGCGAATCATGTTAACAGAATTTTTTATGATTGTAAAAATTATTACTATTCTCAAGTGTAAACGGTATGAAAGGGTGCGGGCGGAATGAAAGTGAAGGTAAAGGTAAAAAGCTCGATCTGGCAGCATTTCCATGTTTTCAAACAGCGTGTGGGCAGGCAATCCGCCCCTGCGGCTTGGGCGTAAGCATGGAAAGCTTTTACTGATTGTGCAAACGCGTCAAGGCCGTCTGAAAATATTGAACTGCACCCCAAAAGTTGGACACCCTTCCGACTAAAAAGGTGCAGTTTTCTTATCAGATGACCTGCCGCATACAGCCTAAAGCAGGCTGGAAAATATTGAAACGCCGTAGGGCGGGCATCCTTGCCTGCCGTCGAACATATATAGTCAATCTACTTAAGTTTAATAGCAAAGCCGCCATACTCGGGCTTGACCCGAGTATCTCCCAAACTTGCTGAAACTCAAGATACTCGGGTCAAGCCCGAGTATGACGAACGTACTGTGTTTAAGTCGATTGACTATAGCCTTCGATATTCAAGCGGTTCGGCGCGGGCAAGCCTATCCGTCTGTTTCAATAATGAACGTTAATGATGACTCTGTCCCGATACTCACCCGGGCGGTAGTTGTTAACTGAGCTGATGGTGGCATATACATCGTGTTTCTGTGCCGTGCCGCTACCGGTTCCGGCTACGCCGTTGTTGGTGCTTTGGGCGGTTGCCGTGTTTCCCCAAACGGTGCCGTTTAATCCGGCGGTCGAACGCAGTTGGTAGGGTACGCCGTCGGGGTTTCCTGCCTGCACAGCCCGCATAACCCCTTGCCCGTTTTGATTGTTATTGGAAGGTTGCAGGCCGATTTTGTAGGGCGTGCCTTGGGTACAGGTTACTTTAAAAGACGATTGGCCTTGCAGGTTGGTAGCGTTTGTTTGAACTGTGCCGAAGTTGATGTCTCTTGCCTCGCTAATGATGCAGCTGGGAATAACAGTGGCGGATGCGGTAAACTCGAAACGATCCGATGCTAGGCCGCATGATGATTTTGGACTGAAAGCCAATGAAGTAGACCCTTTTGAAAAATCTGCGGTATAAAGCCCTGGTACAGTATTTGTAAATGGAGGAGCCAACTTGGCGTATACAGGCAGGTTAACGGTTACAGAGTTGCGTCCGGGAGGAATGATAACGGTGGCATTGATGGTATTGCCGCCCTGTCTCGGAGTAGACCAAACGATTGTATGGCCGGGGTCGGTATAGAAATTGTATGACAAATCACAGATTCCGTTCGAACACATGTTGCGCGGGTTTATCTGGCGTGTGTTATGCCGTCCGCCGTCTACTGCCAAACATATATTGAATCGTTGCTCAATACTCTCGGGTGTAGTATCGCCTTTTTGGCAAGTAACGGATACTTGCGCTTGAGTGGCGGCCGGCTGCGGCGACAGTATATCCACATTGCCGAAATCGACATTTTGCATGTCGGCCCTGCACTTCGCCCAAGCCTCCTGAACAGGCAGCAGGCTCAGCAATATGGCGGACAAGGCGGCCGTCAGGCGGGCAGGGTTGCCTGTTTGCCGTGGCTTTTTCTCTATTTTGTTGATTGTAAACATATCATTTCACCTAAATCGGGCAGGCTGTCTTGATGTTGTTCGGTTTGATAATCCACTTCAAAGCGGCATTCGCCGCCGTTTTCGGGCTGTTGCACCGTAAAGCGGTTGCGCCCTTCCGCCAACTGTTCGACAAATGCGCGGCCGTCGAAACCGACCACGGCAACGGGCGTGCCGTCTTCGCTGCGAATCACCGAGCCGTCTTTTACAAAGAGGCCGTCTGAATGTTTCAGGGTCAGGGAAGCGGCACGCATGATGTTGATTTTGAAATCCACCGCCACACCGGAGCGTTCGGTCGGCACGGCTTGTACGCGCGAGTGTTCTACCTGCACGTTTTGCGGCAAATCGGTAATGTCGATATCAAGCGAGTTTTTCTGGTAAGCCGATAAGTTGGGCACCAGCAGCAGGCCTTTGCGGTTGGTTTTGCCGACGGTGTTGTTAAACAGCATCACGGGCACGCCGCCCATGCCGCCCGCGTTGACGACGGCAAAACTGTCGTTCACGGTGCGGGTGGCGAACACGTCGCCCCGCATCAGCACGATGCCGCCGCGCACGCCGGTGTTCCAGTTGGTCATGCCGTTGGTGTGGTAAACGCTGCCTCTGAAGTCGCCGTATTGGGTATCGTGATTCAGATAGCCGTTCAGATGGCCTTGGCGTTTGGTGTGGCTGCTGCTTTGCTGCTGCCAGCCGATGTTCCAAGAAAGGCTGCCCAATCCGGCGGAAGATTTGCTTAGAGAGACGCGGTGGCTTCGGTTGCCGCTGCCGTCGCGCTGGCTGCCGGCATTGGCGGAATAGCCTTTGTCCAAGCTGAGCGATATGCCGCCGTAGAGGCTGCGCTGTTCGCTGTTGTTGAAATGGTGTGCGGCATTCAGATACACGCCGAGGCGTTTGCCGATATTCACATTCCAGTTGAGTGTGCCGATTTTGTCTGTTTGCTTTTCTGCGCTGCGTTTGTTGTGCAGATAAGAGAGTGCAAACGAGCCTAACTTGCGGCTGCTCCAGCCGAGTGAGGCGGAGGCTGTGCGGATGTGGCCGGGTTCGGGCTGAAATGCTTTTTCATCGAGAATCCGGCTTAATTCGGAAAAACGGTTGCTGTAAAGGCTCCAGCCCGCGCCAAACGACCATGCGCCTTTTTGCGTGCTGAAAAATATGCTGCTTTGCGCGCCTTTGTGTTGTTTGAAACGGCTTTGCGCATGGCTGAGGTTCAGTTGCCCCAGCGAGCCGATAACGCTGTTGGCCGCCGCGCCGAACTGGCGGTATCCGCCGCCGCCCTGCGCATGAAGCTGGCCGGTTAGAAAGTGGCTGATGCCGTAACGTATTGCGCCGCTTGCAACTAGTGTTTTGTGGTAGTCGAAATCGCTGATGCCGTAGCCGCGCCGCAAATAGCCTGCTTCCAACGACCATTCGTTCAAGCCTTTGGCCAGCATGCCGGTGCCGCGGTATAAAGGCAAATCAACGCTTACTTGGCGGCCCAATACGTCGGTCGCCACCACTTGTGCCGTGCCGCTGCCGCTGATGGAAGGGGGCAAGGTGATTTCGTAGCGTCCGGCGGCTACATCTTGGCTGTATTGTTTTACGCCGTTCAAATATAAATCGACGGTGCCGGGCAAAGTGGTCTCGCCCAAATAAGAACGCAAAGGCGCGGTGTTCCGCCACGGTTGGGTGCGGTAGGTGTGTTCGAGTTTAACGCCGCCCAAGCGCGAGCTGCTGCCGCTCAACTGGCCGGCAAAAATGTCGCCGGCGGTCAGCACTAAGCCTTGTTCCGGCCAAGTGCTGCGCCAATAGGTGTCCAAACGCACGTTTTTGTTGGTGCTGCGCTCGTTTTCTTGATGGCGGTTCCACAGATGGTTGTGGCTCAGATAGCCGGCAGGAGTGGTCAGGCGCGCTTCGGTCAGCAGGCCGTGGCCGATGCTGCCGTTGCCGTTGCGTGTGATGTTGTAATCATAGTTCAACACGCCCGCGAAACCGGGGCGGGCAATCCGGTAGGCTTGTTCGGTTTCTTTGCCGATATGGGTTACAGGCAGGTTAAGCCAGTCCAAAGGCGCGGTAAGTGCCAAAGTTTGGGCGGCGGCATCGTATTGAACGTGCAGTTCGGGAATGGTTTCCAGCTCAATCCAGCCGGATGAAGCGGTGTCGGCGGCAGTTGGATTGCCCGCTTGGTGTGCTTGGTTATGTGTTGGGGATTGCCCGTCAAGCTCGGTCGGGTTTTCAGACAGGCCTTTTTCAGACGGCCTTTCCGAAGCGGCAAGTTCGGTTTCGGATTTTGTTGTGATCGGGTTTGTATCGGTTGCAGGCGTGGCAGAGCTTTCGGTGCCAATCTGCCCTTCGGCCTGATTGGCCTGCCGTATATGCGAATCGGGCGTATGGATGCCGAGAGAAGCGAGCGTATCCGCTTTGACGAATAAACGCCCGTGGTGCGACATAAATTTGAACAGACCTTCCGCCGTGCTGCCGTTTACAGACACCTGCGGATAAACCGGCAGCCATTCTTGGGCATACGCGGCGGTTTCCGGAGCGAAGGTTTCGGCGGATGCCTGAAACGTGTATAAAAACAAGAAAATGCCGGAAACAATCTGTTTTAAAGGAAATGCAGTATTAACGTACTGCACCTTGAACCTCCGGCTTTATCTGCCGACCGTTTACCGTGGCCGACAATCCGCCGTTTTTCAAAGAAGCAGGATCGGCATCCACTACGCTTTTCCAAGTGTTGCCCGGCAACACATATCCGGCCAAACCGCCGGCCAAGCTCTTGTCTTTGCTGCCGTTTTTCACAGAAATATTGCTCAACTGGGCATAAGCCTTGCCGATATTTTTAACGGTGAGCACGCTTTTGCCGCCCGCTGCCCGCTCGACGCGCCATTGCAGTTGCGGTTCGGGCGAATCGGTTTGGTTTAAAAACAGCGGAATCGAATAACGCAATACAAATTGCAGGCTTGCTTGTGGCTTGTCTTCAGGGGCGGGCAATTCGTCTACCACCAAGCGGAACGCCTCTTCGTGCGGAGCGGCGGGCTTGGTGCGGATCACGCGGAATTGCTGTGCCTTTCCGGCAGCCAGTTTCACCATCGGCGGGCTGGCCACAACATCGCCGCTGGGTGTGAGCACGTCTTTGCCTTCACCGTCTTGGCTCCAGCGGTACACACGCACCTGCGCGGTCAGCGGTTTGGCACCGGTATTGGTTAACGTGAAAACGCCTGCCCGCTGTTTGGCGGGTAGGGACAAACCGGTAGGGCTGACTTGCAGGCCGGCGGCAAAGGCACCGGATATCGCACCCAGTACCAAACCGGTAAGTATGCAAGCTGGGGAAGGTTTCAGGTTAGCCATATCTGTATCCGCTTTCATGATGAAGGTTGGAATGAAGGAAAATAACGCAGCTATTTCAAAAATATTCAAATAAAATATTTATTTGGGCTTAAAAACAATATACGCCATATCCGAGCTTGACGCAGATATCGGCAGGCATCGTTAAATGCCTTGAAACTGCTGCCAAGCCCGAGTATGACGAGTTGTGGAGTTTGGGTTGGTTTAGAGTTAGTAGCTAACTTCTACTGATACGCGGTCAGCATATCGGCCGGCAGTTTTGTTGAGTTGGTCGCCGGCTACTTTACCGTAAACAGGGTAGAGTTGTTCTGTACCTGTACCTGCTAGACCTTGTTTGGCATTATTTTGGGAGCCCCAAGGAGTTGCATAGCTAGAATCTTGGTAAAGTGTATAAGCAATTTTGTCGTTGTCTTGTGATAATGGTGCTGCATCGCCGACATGTTTGCGAACCATGCTCATCTCGCCACTACCGTTAGTGCTGTTATTACTTGGCGTTAAGCTGATGGTATATGGGGTTCCTTTAGTACAGGTAACACTAATGCCGTTAGTAGCTCCTGCCTTGCTTAAACCCTGTACTTCAGTGTTATGAGAGGAGGGATACTCGCCGAAATCAATGTCTGCGCCGGCAGAAGGTGGGTTTGCTAATTGGCTGGGAGCATTGCCTGTATTTGTTACAACTTTACAAACAGGCATAATACGAATAGTTACATGGAGCTCGCCCGTTGCAGGGCTGTTTGCCGCTGCCAACCCTGAAGCTGATAGGGCAGCCATAGCCGAAGTGAGTACAAAAAGTTTTTTAACCGCGTTCATGTGTTTAATCCTTTTTATTAAAGTTATTTATTGTGCGTTAAGTTGCAAAATAACCGGTAGTCTAATTTTCAGACCGTTGGTATTTGTAAAACCAGATTATCATTCTTAACAAAAATAAACACAAGTTATTTTTCAACTATTCTTCAGAAATTTGCAGATACTGTATTTTTTACACCAATCGCATGGCATGCTGAAATGTTATGCCGATAGAAAAGTGGTTTCTCCCACGCTTTCGATCCGCCATTTGCCTTGCTCGAACCGCAGCCGGGATACGGAAGCGTTGTCCACGCTGCGGTAGGGGATGCTGTTGAAATCAATGTTTTTCAAAATAGCCGTGATGGCCATGCCGTGCGCGACAACCAATATGCGTTGGGCGCCGTCGCTCTGCCGTACAACTTCTGCCATGCCGTTTTTCAGACGGCCTGTAAACTGCTGTTCGTTTTCGGCCAAACCCAGTTCGTCCAAGGCGGCAACCGTTTCGGCCAGTAAGTGGCGGTCGGCGTTTTGGTATGTCTGTTTCCATGTGGATACGTCGGGTAAACCCAGCGATGCGGCGATGGTTTGGTGCAGGGTGTGGTTGAATTCGCCTTCAAAGCCGCCGAAGCAGTATTCGCGCAAATCGGGCAGTTGTGTCAGCGGTAAATCGGATTGCCCCTGATGCGTCAAAATGATACGGGCGGTTTCGGCGGCGCGCGGTGCGGTGCTGGAAAAGGCGGCATCGAAGCGGATGCTGCGTTCGGCCAATCCGCGGCCTAAACGGGCGGCGATGTCGCGGCCTTCCTGCGTGAGCGGCGAGTCGCTCCAGCCTTGCAGGCGGCCTACGGTGTTGAAGACGGTTTTGCCGTGGCGGACGAGATAGATTTGTAGGGACATGTTGTGCTTTCTGTGGTGGTTTCCGGCAGGCATTATATACGGCGGTCGGACAAAGTTCAGGCCGTCTGAAAAGAGGTTTTCAGACGGCCTTGTATATAGTGGATCAACTTAAAAACAGTACATTCGTCATACTCGGGCTTGACCCGAGTATCTTGAGTTTCAGCAAACTTGGGAGATACTCGGGTCAAGCCCGAGTATGACGGTTTTGTTGTGAAATTTAAGTGGATTGACTATGGCCTGAGCCTAAATCGTTAGGCGGGTTGGGGTTTATTCTTTGCGGAATGAATCATGGCAGGATTTGCAGCTTTGGCCGACTTCGCCGAAGGGTTTTTTCACATCGTCGAGTTTGCCGGAAGCGGCGGCTACTTTCAGAGCGGCTGTTGCGGCGGTGAATTTGTCGATTTCTTTTTTAAATTCGTCGGGCTTGCTCCAGATTTCGGGCTTGGCTTCAGATTCTTCTTTGGCACTTTCGGGGGTGTAGTGTTCCCACGGTTTGCCTGCATCGGCATCTAAATTGTCGGCAGCCTGTTGGAAGGCGGCGGCATCGAAAGGTGCTTCGCCTTTAACCATTTTGGCCATTGTGCCCATTTGTTTTTTGTAGTTTTCCATCAGTTGTTCGCGCTGCTCAACCGATGCTTTCGCGCCTGTTGCGGCCGCTGCGGATGCGGTGGCAGCCGCGGGTGCTTGGGCGTTGTTGTTTTGGCCGCCGCAGGCAGCCAGCAGGGTGAGGGCGGCAAGCGTGCCGAGTGTATATAAAGATTTGTTCATGGTAGGTTCCTTTGTTGTTACGGGGTAACATTGTTGTTGTAAGGGCGGCGGGACAGCCCGTGCCGTACGGGTTAGAACCCGCAGGCCGTCTGAAAGTTTTTCAGACGGCCTGAAACCGTGTTGCGGCGGCTTTACTTAATATATGCGGCACCGTGCAGGGTTTCTGCCGCGTATTATACCGTTTTCGCGACAGGCCGTTATCGGCGGTTTGCGTGCAATCGGTGCCGGCTGTGTTGCTGCCTGTTGGAGGGCAGGCGTAAACCGTGGTTTTTAGATAAACAATCAGGATGAATTTCTCTATAATGGCCGCTTCTCTGTGTTGCGGCGGTGCCGTTACGCAGTTAATTATGAATGGGAAAATTGAACATGAATGAGCAAACGGTAAACGGTTCGCGCTGGCGCAGCCGTTTTAAAGCGATGGGGCCTGGGATTATGATGGCATCGGCGGCGGTGGGCGGTTCGCATATTATTGCGTCCACTCAGGCCGGTGCGCTTTACGGCTGGCAGTTGGCGTTGATTATTGTGCTGGCCAATCTGTTTAAATATCCGTTTTTCCGCTTCGGCCCGCAATACACGCTGGAAACGGGCAAGAGCCTGCTTGAAGGCTATGCGGAAAAAGGCAGAATTTATTTGTGGGTGTTTTTTGTGCTCAACCTGTTTGCCACCGTTATCAATACGGCGGCGGTGAGCATGTTGTGTGCGGCGATTTTGAATTTTGTGTTGCCGGGAGAATGGTCGGTAAACGGGCTTTCGATTGCGGTGCTGGCATCGGCGGTGTTGCTGCTGCTGGTGGGGCCTTACCGCACGGTTGACGGTATGTCGAAAATCATTATGGTCAGCCTTACCGTTACTACCGTTGCCGCCGTAATTGTGGCGGCGTTAAACGGTTCGCAGATGCAGGCCGATTTTATCGAACCCAGCCCGTGGAATTTGGGCGCGCTGGCGTTTATTGTGGCGTTGATGGGCTGGATGCCTGCGCCGATCGAGATTTCGGCGATTAATTCGATGTGGGTGGCGGCCAAGCGCAATCTGGAAAAAGTCAGCTATCAAGACGGCTTGTTCGATTTTAACGTAGGCTATATCGGCACGGCATTGCTGGCGCTGGTGTTTTTGGCTTTGGGTGCGTTGGTGCAGTACGGTTCGGGCACGGAAGTGAAAATGGCCGGCGGCGCGTATATCAGCCAACTGATTAATATGTATGCTTCCACCATCGGCGAATGGTCGCGCTGGTTGGTTACTTTTATTGCTTTTGCGTGTATGTACGGCACAACGATTACGGTGATCGACGGCTATTCGCGCACCAATATGGAATCGTTGCGCCTGATTGTGGGCGGCGAGCGCAACACCAACCGTATTTTGGCAGCATGGATTACGTTTGCGGCGGTTGCCGGCCTGTGTGTGATTCTGTTTTTCAAAGGTGCGGTGCTGGTGATGCTGAAGTTTGCCATGATCGCTTCGTTTGTGAGCACGCCGGTTTTTGCTTGGCTGAACCTTTCTTTAGTGCGCAAAGGCAGCCATAAGCTGCAACCGTGGCTGATGTGGCTGGCTTGGGCGGGCTTGATTTATTTGAGCAGCTTTACGGTATTGTTCCTGCTGCATCAGGGCAAGCTGATCGGTTGATATGTGCTTGGATAAAACGCACCCCGCCAACGGATTCAAGCCGTGGCGGGGTGTTTTTTAATTCAAGATGCGGCCCAACTTAATGCAGACGGTTTACGCTATTTTATTTATTTTTGTGTTCAATCACATAAAACCGCTTAATATATCGGCGTTTTGATTATGGTCTGCCCGCAGGCCGTCTGAAAGGAATGTATGAATACCTACCGCCTTTTTCCGCGCTTTGCTGCGGCTTCCCTTGTTTTGTTGATGGCTGCGTGTACCACCGTCAACAGCCCCACAGGCCCTTCGGTAAGCGGCAATTGGAGCAGTATCGGCACGGTTGCCAACGGCAATATCAAAGTGGCTGTCGACAAAAACAGCATCCGCAAAAACGGCAATTTAGTAACCTTCCGCGACAGAAAAGTGGTGGTTAAACCCGGTTCGCACAATTACGGCAACACCCCCAAATACAAAACCGCCATCGGCACTTGGGAAATCCACTGCACCAACAAAACCTACCGCCTAACCGCCCTCCAACTGCTCGACGAAAAAGGCACAGTAGTGGCCAATGAAACCTACACGGCCGCCGGTTTGCGCCCCATGAGCGTGCAAGGCGGCACCATCACCGAAAAACAGTTTGAAACCGCTTGCGGCAAGAAACTTTAAAACCATATAAAGTTTCGGAATCACATACATCAAGGCCGTCTGAAAATTCAGACGGCCTTGATGGCGTTCAGACGGCCTCCTCAAAACCGCCATGCCGCCGCCCGCTTTTCTCTTTTTACAACACCGCTTGTCGGGCAGTATCGAATTGGCGCACAAACAGTAGGATTTGCGGTATATTGTGCGCCTTTTACATAAACACACATACGCTCATCGCTTTTTGATGCCGTCTGAAACCGAAAATAGTTTTGACAAGGTTTCAGACGGCATCATATAAATATAATAATAAGCAGTTAGCCGATACAGATTGACACTATATATACCGAGCTTCCCGTTCAGACGGCACCGCACAACAAATGCGCGCAGGCCGTCTGAAATCACAACGGCAACGGTATGGCACGAATAACCCAAGGGAGCCGACGATGGCAAAGAATTTATTGATTGTGGAGTCGCCCTCCAAAGCCAAAACGCTGAAAAAATATCTCGGAAGCGATTTTGAAATCCTCGCTTCCTACGGCCATGTGCGCGATTTGGTACCCAAAACCGGCGCGGTAGATCCCGACAACAACTTTGCCATGAAATACCAGCTGGTCAGCCGCAACGCCAAGCATGTCGATGCCATTGTGGCCGCCGCCAAAGAAGCCGAAAACCTCTATCTGGCAACCGACCCGGATAGGGAAGGCGAAGCCATCTCTTGGCACTTGCAGGAAATCCTCAAATCCAAACGCGGCTTGAAAAACATCAAGCCGCAGCGCGTCGTGTTTCACGAAATCACCAAAAACGCTGTGCTCGATGCCATTGCCCACCCGCGCGAACTCGAAGAAAATCTGGTCGATGCCCAACAGGCGCGCCGTGCGTTGGATTATCTGGTCGGCTTCAACCTTTCCCCCCTATTGTGGAAAAAAATCCGCCGCGGCTTGAGCGCAGGCCGCGTACAAAGCCCCGCCTTGCGCCTGATTTGCGAACGCGAAAACGAAATCCGCGCATTTGAAGCGCAGGAATACTGGTCGGTACATCTCGACAGCCACAAAGGCCGCAGCAAATTCACCGCCAAACTCGTGCAATGGAACGGCGAAAAGCTGGAGCAGTTCTCCCTGCCCAACGAAGCCGCGCAACAGGCCGTCTTAAAAGGTTTGGAAGGGCAAGAAGCCCAAGTGGCCGCCATCGAAAAGAAAAAACGCAGCCGCAACCCCGCAGCACCGTTTACCACCTCTACCATGCAGCAAGACGCCGTGCGCAAACTCGGCATGACCACCGACCGCACCATGCGCACCGCCCAGCAACTGTACGAAGGTATCGACGTAGGGCAGGGTGCCATCGGTTTGATTACCTATATGCGTACCGACAGCGTAACTTTGTCTGACGAAGCGCTGACCGAAATCCGCCACTACATCGAAAACAAAATCGGCAAAGACTACCTGCCTTCCGCCGCCAAACAATACAAAACCAAATCGAAAAACGCACAAGAAGCGCACGAAGCCATCCGCCCGACTTCCGTGTACCGCACCCCCGAAAGCGTCAAGCCGTTTTTAACTGCCGACCAATTCAAACTCTACCAAATGATCTGGCAGCGCACCGTAGCCTGCCAAATGAACCCCGCCAAATTCGACCAAACCACCGTCGATATCGCCGTGGGCAACGGCGTATTCCGCGTAACCGGCCAAGTGCAAACTTTCGCAGGCTTCCTGAGCGTGTATGAAGAAGGCGTGGACGACAACGACGAAGACGAAGACAACAAAAAACTGCCCGAAATGAAAGAAGGCGAAAAACTGCCCGTCGACAACATCTACGGCGAGCAGCACTTCACCACCCCGCCGCCGCGCTTCAACGAAGCAACACTGGTGAAAGCACTCGAAGAATTCGGCATCGGCCGCCCTTCCACCTACGCCAGCATCATTTCCACCCTGAAAGAGCGCGAATACGTAACTCTGGAGCAAAAACGCTTCATGCCCACCGACACCGGCGACATCGTCAACAAATTCCTGACCGAACATTTCGCCCAATACGTCGATTACCACTTTACCGCCAAACTGGAAGACCAGCTCGACGAAATCGCCACCGGCAAACGCGAGTGGATTCCCGTGATGGACAAATTCTGGAAAGGATTCCACAAACAGGTTGAAGAAAAAGAAGGCATCGAACGCGCCAAATTCACCACCGAAGAGCTGGACGAAATCTGCCCGAAATGCGGCAACCACAAACTGCAAATCAAATTCGGCAGAATGGGCCGCTTCGTCGCCTGCGCAGGCTACCCCGAATGCAGCTACACCCGCAACGTCAACGAAACCGCCGAGCAGGCCGCCGAGCGCATCGCCAAAGAAGCCGCCGAACAAGCCGAACTTGAAGGCCGCGAATGCCCCAAATGCGGCGGCGGACTGGTTTACAAATACAGCCGCACCGGCAGCAAATTCATCGGCTGCGCCAACTATCCGAAGTGCAAATACATCGAACCTTTGGAAAAACCCAAAGACACCGGCGTAGAATGCCCGCAATGCAAAAAAGGCCATCTGGTCGAGCGCAAATCACGCTACGGCAAACTGTTTTACAGCTGCAGCACCTACCCCGACTGCAACTACGCCACGTGGAACCCGCCGATTGCTGAAACCTGCCCGAAATGCCAATGGCCGGTGTTGACCATCAAAACCACCAAACGCTGGGGTGTGGAAAAAGTCTGCCCGCAGAAAGAATGCGGCTGGAAAGAACAAATAGAACCGCCTGCCCCGAAAGGGAGTAAAGAAGCGGAAGGGTAAAACAGAGGCCGTCTGAAACATCAGATTTGAAGTGCAACTTTCCACAACAGAAAAAGGCCAATATACGGCAGTATACGGCCTTTCTTGACAAGAAAGATTGCCATTAACTATGAACAACTGACCTAAAATATCCATACCTATCCCGCCGCCACACTGTCACCGAAATCGCCAAACAGCTTAAACGCCACAAAAGCTCCATCAGCCGCGAAATCAGACGACACCGTGCCCAGCAATAGCAATACAACGCCGAAAAAGCCCAACAGTAAGCCTCCAAAACGAACAGCGAAAACGGGAACGCTATAAGCTCCATTCACAGCTGATTCAACACATCGACACCCTCATCCATCGCAAAATCAGTCCCGAACAGGTTGCGCTTACCTGTGCAAACACCACCATCACACTCCACCACAGCACCGTTTAGCGTTACCTGTACCAAGACAAAAACAACGGCGGCACACTATGGCGACATTTCAGAATAGCCAGCAAACCTTACTGTAAACAGTACGGCAGTACATGGATTAGTGGAAAAGTGCCTAACCACGTCGGTATGGAAAACCGCCCCCAAATCGTTAACCCAAAATCCAGCATAGGTTTTTGCTGCCAATGCTTGGGCTATTCGGGCATGTCGTTAGAATTCTTTGCCGTTGTCCGTTGTCCGTTGTCCGTTGTCCGTTGTCCGTTGTCCGTTGTCCCTGGTAATGGTGTGCACTCTAGCTTTATGCGCCTTCAATACCCTGATGACGGTGTGGGTAGTGTCTTTGGCTTTGAAGTTCTTCAATTTGCAGATGATGGTGTAGCGGGTGACTCGTTCTACTAAAGTCAATAATGTACGTCTCTGATCTTTGCCGACGATAGTGTCGGTTTCCCAATCACCTATTTTTGCCGTCCCTACCATTCTTGGGAGAAAGGGCTGAATGAAAATGCCAACGGATTTATCTGCCAATACTTCCCCAAACAAACCGATTTCTACAACATCAGCCATCAGGAAATACGTCAGGATTCAAGATGAGTTGAATCACCGATTAAGAAAAACATTTGGTTATGAAACGCCAAGTGTTTTTCTTAGATCTGTTCCAACCATTACTGCCTGAGTGTTGCATTTGAAATTCGAATCTAAGATTTCTTCATAGGTGTCTTTTCGGTAAATCATCCAAGCGATGCTTGCTAAGCAAATCACCCGCTTCTCTCTACTGAAGCTGGAGTGGATATATAGATTGAGCCCTTTTCTGTAACATAAGTTACTAAAATTTTATGCTTAATAAATTTTTAAAATGAAAAACCTTTCTGATTTTCTTATCTTTTTGCTCAAAATCAGAAAGGTTTTAGTCAATCGAAAATTTTTCAGTACATTTTACGAGCTAAATTTCGTTAAAAGACTGTTTTTGCAAAGGTCTCAGATTAGCAACTTGCTTCGTATTATGTATATTTATTAGTAGTTTGTCTTAAGTATGTATACATTGGTATATGTACATTTTTGTGTTAATCTTCCAGTTTTTTGTTTTATTGTTAACTCTGAGTTGATGATTGATTTATTATCCGTGTCTTTTTCCCGACAAAATTTATCCCTATAATTCACTCCATCGCAAATCGTTATATTAACAATAGTAATTAAATTAAAGGAAAGATAAAATGCAAACTGTATACCATCCGGCCGATTCACGCGGCTTTGCTAATCACGGTTGGCTGAAAAGCGCACACACTTTCAGCTTCGCCAACTATTACGACCCCGAGCGCATGGGCTTCGGCGTACTGCGTGTGATTAATGATGATTTTGTAGAAGGCGGCCAAGGCTTCGGCACCCACCCGCACCGCGACATGGAAATCATTTCCGTGCCTTTGAGCGGCGATTTGGCCCACCGCGACAGCATGGGCAACGGCAGCATCATCAAAAACGGTGATGTGCAGGTTATGTCGGCCGGTACCGGCGTTACCCACAGCGAAATGAACGCCAACCGCGACCAAGCTGTGAAATTCCTGCAAATTTGGGTGTTGCCCCGCAAAAACAACGTAGCGCCCCGCTATCAGCAAATCACGATTGCCAACGAAGCCAAACCTAACGACTTCCAGCAAATCCTGTCTCCCAATGCTGATGACGCAGGCGTGTGGATTCACCAAAACGCTTGGTTCTCGCTGGCACGTTTTTCAGACGGCACCCAAAAACGTTACGACGTAAAACGCGAAGGCAACGGCGTGTATGTGTTTGTGATTAAAGGTAAAGCCAAAGTAGGCGGTATCGAGTTGGGCGAGCGCGACGGCTTGGGCTTGTGGGAAACCGACGGCTTTGACGTAGAGGCTTTGGGCGATGCGGAAATCCTGTTGATGGACGTACCGATGGATGTAGAAGCCAATATCAACCAGTTACACTAACGGAAATCGGAGTAAAATGTTATCCAAACTTTTTAGCTGCCTGAAAAATCTCGGGCAGCCATCTAGCCAACCTGAAATAAAGGAAACCACAATGTCTGTTGTACAAACTTTGCAGCAAGCTGCTGAGAACCGCCGTTCTGTTTACGCGCTGAACAAAAATCTGCCCGTAAACAAAGAAGAAGTAGTAAAAATCGTTGAGCACGCTGTAAAACACACACCGTCTGCGTTCAACTCGCAATCTACCCGTTTCGTTGTGTTATTCGGTGCCGAACATGAAAAACTGTGGGACATCACCATTGCCGAACTGCGCAAAATCGTTCCCGCTGAAAACTTCCAAGCTACCGAAGACAAACTGAACATGTTTAAAGCGGCTGCCGGCAGCGTGTTGTTCTTTGAAGATGAAAATGTTGTTAAAGGCCTGCAAGAGCAGTTCCCTGCTTATGCCGCCGGTTTCCCCGTATGGGCAGGTCACAGCGATGCCATGAGCCAATACGCTATTTGGACTGCGCTGGCTGCGGTAAACGTAGGTGCCAACCTGCAACACTACACCCCGATTATTGATGCCGAAGTGGCTAAAACTTGGAATCTGCCGGCCAACTGGAAAATGAGCGCTCAACTCGTATTCGGCGGCATCACCGAGCCTGCTGGCGATAAATCTTTTGCTCCCGTAGAAGACCGCCTGAAAGTTTACGGCCTGTAATTATTTTCAGGCTGAACCACAGCCTGAATACACCGTGCAATAACGCGGCAAATTCAGACAGGCTCCAAGCCTTGAATCTGCCGCTTTTTTATTGCCTGAAAATTCTTTTAACGACACATGGAGAATCGTCATGTCAAACAAATTTTTAGACTTGTTAACCCCTGAAAACAGCCAGCTGATTTTCATCGACCACCAGCCGCAAATGGCCTTCGGCGTACAATCTATCGACCGCCAAACCCTGAAAAACAATGTGGTTGCATTGGCCAAATCAGCCAAAGTATTCAACATCCCCACCATCATCACCACTGTTGAAACCGAAGGTTTCTCCGGCCACACTTACCCTGAATTGTTGAGCGTATTCCCAGAGAACAAAATTCTCGAACGCACTTCAATGAACTCTTGGGACGACCAAAACGTACGTGATGCTTTGGCTGCAAACGGCCGTAAAAAAGTTATCGTAGCAGGCTTGTGGACAGAAGTATGTAACTTGGGCTTTGCTCTGGCTGCTGCTGCCGAAGGCAACTATGATATCTACATGGTGGCAGATGCATCAGGCGGCACAACGGTAGAAGCGCACGAATACGCTATGCAACGCATGATTCAAGCGGGCATTATTCCGGTAACTTGGCAACAGGTTTTGCTCGAATGGCAACGTGACTGGGCCCGTAAAGAAACCTACGATGCCGTATTGGATATCGTAAAAGAACATTCCGGTGCATACGGCATGGGTGTGGATTACGCCTACACTATGGTTCACAAAGCGCCCGAGCGCGTGCAACACGGCGAACGCATCGGCCCTAACCCTGCCAAGTAAACGCTGATTTACTGTTGTTAATGCGAAGGTGTGGTTTGCATCAAAATCACACCTTTGCTGTTTAATCTGCCCATTAAGAGATATTTATGAAGTTGTATGTGTTTTCTTTCGGAGCCGGAATATTGGTTGGTGTGGTTTACTACCTGCTTAATGTACGCTCTCCCGCGCCGCCCGTAGTGGCCTTGCTGGGGCTTTTGGGCATGTTACTGGGCGAACAAATGATTCCGCTCTCCAAACAATTTTTTTCTCCGCAAACATCTATCTCCCAAACCGCACACTCACAAGACCAGAATCACAATAAGGAGTAAATGATGACGACACAAATCGACACAATTTTCTATAACGGCGAATTTACGACTTTAGACCGCTCCAAGCCGGTTGCCCAAGCCGTTGCCGTTGCCGACGGAAAATTTGCCGCAGTCGGCAGCAACAGCGAAATTTTAGCGATGGCGGGCGAAAATACCCGCCGCATCGACCTGCAAGGCCGCAGCGTTTTACCCGGCCTTTTCGATAACCACACCCATATCATCCGCGGCGGCCTCAATTACAATATGGAATTGCGTTGGGACGGCGTGCGTTCGCTGGCCGATGCCATGGCCATGCTCAAAGCACAAGTCGATATTACGCCTGCGCCGCAATGGGTTCGCGTGGTCGGCGGTTTTACCGAGCACCAATTCATCGAAAAACGCCTGCCCACCATTGAAGAAATCAATGCGGTTGCACCCGATACACCGGTGTTCATCCTGCATTTATACGACCGTGCTTTGCTCAATGCAGCCGCATTACGCGCCGTCGGCTACACCAAAGACACTCCCGAACCGCCCGGAGGCGAAATCAAACGCGATTCGAAAGGCAATCCCACCGGCCTGTTGCTGGCCAAACCGAATGCCATGATTCTGTATTCGACTCTGGCAAAAGGCCCCAAACTGCCGTTTGATTACCAAGTCAACTCCACCCGCCATTTCATGCGCGAGCTGAACCGTTTGGGCGTAACCAGTGTGATTGATGCCGGCGGCGGTTTCCAAAATTATCCCGACGATTACGAAGTGATCCGCAAGTTGGCCGAAGAAAACCAGCTTACCGTACGCATCGCCTATAACCTCTTTACGCAAAAACCGAAAGAGGAAAAAGAAGACTTCCTCAAATGGACGTCTTCGGTTACCTACAAACAGGGCGACGATTATTTCCGTCACAACGGTGCCGGCGAGATGTTGGTGTTTTCTGCCGCCGACTTTGAAGATTTCCGCCAGCCCCGCCCCGAGATGCCGCCTGAAATGGAAGGCGAATTGGAAGAAGTGGTACGCATTTTGGCGCAAAACAAATGGCCGTGGCGTATGCACGCGACTTATGATGAAACCATTACCCGTGCCTTGGATGTATTTGAAAAGGTTAACCGCGATATTCCGCTGGAAGGCATCAACTGGTTCTTCGACCATGCCGAAACCGTGTCGCAAAAATCCATCGACCGTATTGCCGAGCTGGGCGGCGGTATCGCCGTGCAGCACCGCATGGCCTATCAAGGCGAATACTTTGCCGAGCGCTACGGTACGGCTGCCGCGGCCAACACGCCGCCGGTGAAACGCATTCTCGAAAGCGGCGTGAAAGTGTCGGCCGGCACCGATGCCACCCGTGTGGCTTCTTACAACCCGTGGGTATCCTTATCGTGGTTGATCAGCGGCAAAACCGTCGGCGGTATGAAACTCTATCCGCAAGCCAATTTGCTCGACCGCGAAACCGCTTTGCGCATGTGGACGGAAAACGTGGCTTGGTTCTCTAACGAAGTCGGCAAGCGCGGCCGCATCGAAGTAGGCCATTTGGCCGACATGATGGTGCCGAGCAAAGACTTTTTCAGCGTGCCGGAAGACGAAATCCCGTTCTTGACCTCAGATCTGACCGTAGTTGGCGGTCGTGTTGTTTACGGCGCAGGCAGCTTCTCTGATTTGGACACCCCGCCGCCGCCCGCCATGCCCGATTGGTCGCCGGTACACAAATACCGCGGCTACGGCGCATGGGGCGACCCCGAAGGTGCCGGTAAAAACTCGCTCGCACCGCTGCGCCAACAAGCCATCGCTTCATGCAGTTGCGCCAGCGCGTGCGGTCTGCACGGCCACGATCATGCCCGCGCATGGGCATCGTCGGCACCCGTTTCAGATCTGCAAGGTTTCTTCGGCGCACTCGGCTGCTCGTGCTGGGCCGTCTGAAAACGCCCGAACGGATACGGATGACTTTTCGTATCCGTAACCGCATTTGGCAAACGGCTTATCACCAATCCTTGCTTGAACGTTGCGCCCCGCAGCACGATAGTCGGTTGGTTATAAGCTGTCGTGCCAACCGGATATAAACACACAAAGGAACCCTGATATGAACACAGAAAAACTTCCTGCCAAAATTAAAGATGTCGGCGGTATTCCTGTTGCCCGCCTGTTGCCGCAAGGCAAACGCCGTACCATCGGCGCATGGTGCTTTCTCGACCATGCCGGCCCCGCCGAATTCGGTGCGGGCGAAGACGGTATGCAGGTCGGCGCGCACCCGCACACCAATCTGCAAACCTTTACTTGGATGCTGGAAGGCGAAGTGTGGCATCAAGACAGCCTCGGCTACCGCCAACTGATCCGCCCCAAGCAGGTCAACTTGATGACTGCCGGCACGGGCGACACGCGCGGCATCAGCCATACCGAGCAAACCCCCGAAGGCATCAACACCCTGCATGCCGTTCAATTGTGGATTGCCTTGCCGACCCATCAGGAAATCGAACCCGATTTCCAACACTATCCCGAACTGCCCGAATGGCACGAAAACGGTGTCGATTACATCTTAACCACCGGCAGCTACGGCGGCCATACTGCACCGACCAAACAATTCAGCCCGCTGGTCGGCGTGGATATCCGTTTTCAGACGGCCCGTACTTTGGAAATACCCGCCCACTCAGGCTGGGAATACGGCATCCTCGTACTCGCCGGCAGCGTAGAAGCCGACGGCTTACGCGCGACCGCAGATGAAATGATGGTATTCACCGACGGCAATGCAGACGGCGTTATCCGCATTCAGGCAGAAGCAGGAACACACATCATGCTGCTTGGCGGCGAACCTTTGCCGCACCCTACCCTGTTTTGGTGGAACTTTGTGGCCGACAACCCCGATTCGCTCCGCCGTGCCGTTGCCGATTGGAACAGCGGCCACCCGCGCTTCGGCGATATCGATTTATCCGGCAGCAAACTCAGCCGTCTGCCTTCTCCGGAAGCACCCGAACATTTGCGCTAACCGGCAAACCCACACGGCAGCAGGCTGCCGGAAACCGCGTAGGATTCAGGCACAACATCCCGCTTCATGAACCGAGCGGGCCGGTTTGTGCTTTTTATCCTTGCCCAGCACAAAGCCGTACAGACGTGCACACCTAATGTTTGTTTTTTCAGACGGCCTCATGCTATCCAAGCGGATTGTGCCGAAAAACACCGCCGCTATGGAACTGATAAGCAGCCTTAATGTAGCGCCTACCTAATGTAGCGCCTACCTATCTTTTATTTGTAGTCAATCGATTTAAAGTAGTTTAACGATATAAACAGCAAGCCGGCAAAGGTCTCAGGCCGTCTGAACAGCTTTTCCACATTACGGAACCAAAGGAACAACATATATGACCCAACACCGCTCGTCTGCCGCCGAAACTTCCGGCAGCAGCTTCGCCCCGTTGCGGCAAACTTTGTTTGTCGTGTTATGGATAGCCACCATCTTAGGCAACACCGGCAGCTTTATCCGCGATGTTGCCAGCTCGTGGCTGATGACCGATTTATCGCCTTCGCCTGCGGCCGTTGCCATGGTGCAAGCCGCCGCCACTTTGCCGGTGTTTCTGCTTGCCATTCCCGCCGGCGTGCTTTCCGATATTCTCGACCGCCGCAAATTCTTAATCGGCATTCAGATTCTGCTCGCCGGTGTCAGCGCCGGATTGATGCTGCTCTCGGCAAGCGGCATGCAGTCGGTCTCCTCACTGATTGCACTTACCTTCCTCGGCGGTATCGGTGCCGCACTGATGGGGCCGACTTGGCAGGCCATCGTACCGGAGCTGGTAGATAAAAAAGATTTGAAAAATGCCGTAGCTTTGAACTCTCTCGGCGTAAACATTGCCCGCGCCATCGGCCCCGCACTCGGCGGTTTGATTCTGGCCGGAGCGGGTGCGGCTTTCGCCTACGGTGCCGACGTATTGAGCTATGTATTTGTGATCAGCGCATTACTGTGGTGGAAACGCCCCAAAACCCAACGCGACGAGCTTTCCGAACAATTCGGCGGGGCGTTCCGTGCCGGATTGCGCTATGTGCGTGCCAGCCGCGAGCTGCACATCGTTTTGCTGCGTGCCTTTGTCTTCTTTGCCATCGCCAGCTCGGTTTGGGCTTTGCTGCCTTTGGTGGCACGACAACTTCTCAACGGTAGTGCGGGCTTTTACGGCATCTTGCTGGGTGCGGTAGGCGCGGGCGCAATTCTCGGTGCCGTGATCATGCCGCGCTTGCGCAGCCGTTTGAGTGCCGACGGCCTACTGCTTTTGGCCGCAGGCGTAACCGCTGCCGTGATGGCCGTTTTGGCCGCCGCACCGCCCAAATGGTTGGCTGTAGTGATATTGCTGTTGCTCGGCGCATCATGGATTACTGCTTTAACCACACTCAACGGCGTGGCGCAAAGCATTCTGCCCAACTGGGTGCGCGGCCGCTCGTTGGCGGTTTACCTCACCGTATTCAACGGTGCCATGACTGCCGGCAGTTTGTTATGGGGCAGTGTTGCCAGCCTTATCGGCATCCCCTTGACCTTGCTTGCAGGTGCGGCGGCATTGGTGGTTTCCGCATTGGTAGCGCACCGCATCAAACTGCCGCAAGGCGAAAACGACTTAAGCCCCTCTAACCATTGGCCCGAACCGCTCACCGCATCTCGCCCTGCCAACGACCGCGGGCCGGTGCTGATTCAAATCGAATACAGCATCCGCCCCGAAGACCGCGAAGCGTTTATCCGCGCCATTACCGCGCTTTCGGCCGAACGCCGCCGCGACGGAGCCTACCAATGGGGCGTGAGCGAAGACACCGCCGATCCATCCATTATGCTCGAATGGTTCTTGGTCGAATCGTGGGCGGAGCACCTGCGCCAGCACAAGCGCGTTTCCAAAACCGATGCCGACCTGCAAAACGCAGTAAAACGCTTCCACCAAGGCGAAACACCGCCGCAAGTGCGCCACTTCGTTTCTTGCGGTAAATAATCAAACCTATTATCTATTCATTTTTTCAGACGGCCTCAAAAGCCTTTTATTGCTTTTGAGGCCGTCTGAAAGCTACATTTGGTAACACGGTAAAGTTTATATATATAGTGGATCAACTTAAAAATAGTATGACGGAAATGCTACTAAAATTAAGTGTTTTAACTATATATATCTTGTATCAAAGTGTTGTTTAATTACGGATAATATTTAAAAAAGAATGCCTGCAACACGTTGCAGGCATTCTTTTTTCGGAATGATTAACCGTTATTTCTTGCCGGCTTCGATTTGGATGGTCAGTGCGACCTGCTTGGTCATACCGGCATCAACCAGATAATTGATGCCCCATTTGGTGCGATCGATGGTGGTGGTGAAATCGCCGCCGCAAACTTGGGTTTTGAGAATCGGGCTGTCGTAGCAGTTGAATTTTTGTGCTTTGAGCTTAACCGGATGGGTTTTGCCCAGCATAGTGAGCTTGCCGTCAACCGACAACAGTTTTTTGCCGTTGAAATTGAACTTGGTCGAGGTAAAGCGGATTTCGGGGTATTTGGCCGCATTGAATAAGTCGGCCGATTTCAGGTGATTCGTGAAGTCTTGGCTGCCTGTTTGAATGGAATTCACAGGAATGCTCAAGTCTATCGAACCGGTGCGTTTGGCGGGATCGAACTCCAGAGTACCGCCTAAATTGTAGAAACCGCCGACGTTGGTGCTGGTATTGAAGTGGTCGATACTGAAACGGGCATTGGTGTGATGGCCGTCAATCTGATAAGTCGCCGCACCGGCAGTCGTAGCCAATGCACTTAAAAACACAGCGGAAATGATTTTTTTCATAATTTTGCTCCGATTTATTTGATATTGGAAAGGAATTCCATTTTAACCAAACCTAGGGATGAAGCAAACCATAGCCAATTAAGAGGCTTAGGAAGCAAAATTCATTTTAAAGGATCTTTCCGCAACATTCCCAGCAGCACTTTATACAAATCGTCATGCCTGTGATTGAAGCGGAACCCGGTTTCTTTTAAATCCAGGTAAAACGTATGCTTAGGTACACCGTTAAACTGTACCAAGCGATGCTTCGCGTAGCTCCAAAAGGATTCAATACCATTGATATGCTGAGCGCCATGAGCAAATTCATTATCACTATGACGCACTCTGAAATGCTTCGCGAAGCCCATATCAACCAACCCCTGATAACCGCGCCATCCATCAGTATGGATGACGCTCTCAACAGAGATATGTCCTCTGATAACCTTTTGTAACGTTGCTTTTGAAGCATCGGAAACGGTTTCGGTATAAACCTTGTCACCTCGTTTGAGTATGCCGAAAACAATCGTTTTACTGCCTGCACCTCGCCCGCGTTTGCCGCGGATACGTTTGGCACCGAAATAGGATTCGTCCAATTCCACTATGCCGCACAAAGGTGTCTGCCGCTCACATTCGTCAACCAATCGTCGCCGTAGTTTCAGGTACAGGCTGTTGATGCTTCTGACACTAATCCCTGTCAATTTGGCGGTATCAGAAGCGGTCAGATCTAAGGAGAAAAACCGTAGGATTTGACGGAATTTGGGCTCGGTAATTTTGCTGAACTTTTGATACTTGTTTTTTAATTTAGTTTCAGAAGCTTATCACTATATTTGGTGATTTTGCTTCCTAAGCCCTATAAGCAGAGGCCGTCTGAATATTTTCAGATGGCCTCAAGCTTTGATGTTAGCCATCACGGAAACTCTCTGTAAACGGCAACTGGAATTAAGCTCTAAAAACCGCTCCGGCCAATCCTGCCAGAATCAAAATAAAAGTCGGGATAATGGTAAGCAGAAAGCCTACGGCTCGGGTTTGCGGGTCGGCGGTGTAGGCTCGGCGGTAGAGAAAGCGGCCGATCAAATACACGGCTCCGATGGCGGCGATGAGCGTTTCGTTCCAATAAAAAGATGCGATAAACAGGGCGGGTAGGAAAACGACGAGCTGTTCGAGGGTGTTGGCTTGGATGCGGAAGGCGCGCTCGAAGTGTTCGTTTCCGGAAACGGCGGGCGCGTTAACGCCGTATTTTGCTCTGGCGCGGCCGACGGCAAAGCCGAAATACAGGTATTGTATTAAGGCGAGCAGGGCTACGGTGTGGATTAGGTTCATGATGTTTCCTTTCTGTATGTTTCGGTAAAACTCACGAAGTTGGTTTTCAGACGGCCTGCGGGCTTATTGCTTAGGCTTATTCTTTAAATGCTTGGTGGCAGGCTTTGCAGCTTTGGGCGACTTTGTCGAACGATGTTTTTACGGTTTGGTAGTTGCCGCCGGCAGCGGCTTGGTTCAGTGCGGCGGCGGCTTGGTTGAAGCGTTTGATGGCGGCTTGGAATTGCTGCGGTTTTTCCCACACGGCGGCTTTGGCTTCGGAGTTGTCGCCGTTGGTGCCGGGGCCGTAGTATTCCCACGGTTCGTTTGCGGTGCTGTTTAATTGTGCGGCGAGTGCGGCAAACTCTTTGGCGGGGAAGTTTTGGGCGTTGCTGCTTTTGAGGATGTTGCCCATTTGTTTGTTGAGGCCGCGCCATTCTTTCATGTATTGCTGGCGTGCTTTGATGTCGCCTGCGTCGGCGTAAACCGAACCGGCGGCGAGGCACAGGCAGAGGGCTGCCCAGATGTTGTTGCGCATGGTGTGTTCCTTTGGCTGTTTTTTGGATTTTTATGGGTGGGTCGATAGGCTTCGAGCCTTGTCGGGCAAGCATACGCCAACTTGCGGGGAGCGTCCAGCCGCGGCGGTTTGGGGAAATATTTGGTGGGTAAGGTGGGGAGATACTCGGGTCAAGCCCGAGTATGACGTGCCGTCATGATTAAGTTTGTTGATATAGGCCGTCTGAAAAAGCAGTTTGCTGCATTTATCTTTTTCAGACGGCCTCGGTTATGGCGGATGGTGCGGTGATACTGTGCGGACGATTGGCTATAATGGTGTGTTTGGATAAGCTGGAAAACGATGAATACTGTTGCTTACTTTGATTGTGTGGTGATCGGTGCGGGTGCGGCGGGGATGATGTGTGCCGCCCGCATCGGGCAACGCGGCTTGAGTGTGGCCTTGCTGGATCACGCGCTGAAAATCGGTGAAAAGATCCGCATTTCGGGCGGCGGCCGCTGCAATTTTACTAACCGCCACCTCAACGGGCATGACGGCTCGGCTTATTATGTGTCGCAGCAGTCGCGTTTCGTGCGCCATGCGCTTTCGCGTTTTACCGCGCAGGATTTTATTGCGCTGCTCGACCGCTACGGCATTGCGTACCACGAAAAGCATAAGGGGCAGATGTTTTGCGACCACAGCGCGCAGGATATTATTTCCATGCTGCAAACGGAATGCGCGCGCGGCAAGGTGAGCTGGCATACGGGTTGCCGTATCGAGGCGGTGGATGCTTTTCAGACGGCCTCTGCCGATCATGGCGCGCGTTTTGAAATCCGCACGTCGCAAGGCGTGTTCCGCTGCCGCAATCTGATTGTGGCCACGGGCGGGTTGGCGGTGCCTGCGGTGGGGGCGACGCCGTTTGGATATGAATTGGCGAAGCAGTTCGGCCACAGCATCGTGCCACACGAAGCCGCTTTGGTGCCGCTGCGTTTCGAGCATTGGGCGCAGCAGGGATTTGATGCGTTGTCGGGCATTGCGCTGCCGGTGCGTATCAGCACGGGAAGCGGCAGGCAGGCTGTGGATTTTGATGAGGATTTGTTGTTCCGCCACAAAGGTTTGAGCGGGCCGGCGGTGTTGCAGATTTCGAGTTATTGGCAGCCGGGGCAGGTAATCAGGGTGAATTTGGTGCCGGATACGGATGTGGCGCAGGCTTTGTGCGACGGCAAACACGGCCAGAGAATCCAGCTGAATACGGCGTTGAAACAGCTTTGCCCGGCCTTGCCCGAGCGTTTGCTGGATTTTTGGCTTGCCCGCGAGGCGTTTGCGCCCTATGCCGCGCAAAAATGGGCTGATATCCCGAATATCGTGCTGCAAGAATTGGGCAGAAGTTTGAACGAATGGACGCTGCTGCCGAGCGGTTCAGACGGCCATAAAAAGGCGGAAGCAACGCGGGGCGGGGTAAACGTGAAGGAAATCGACCCGAAAACCATGCAAAGCAAGCTGTGTGAGGGTGTGTATTTTATCGGCGAGGTGATGGACATTACCGGCTGGCTTGGCGGCTATAATTTCCAATGGGCTTGGGCATCGGCGGTGTGCGCGGCGCAGGCGGTGGAGTAGGCGGGGTTTGGGTTGGGTATTTTTGACTTGCTTGAGAAATACGGGTTGCGGGTTTCAGCAAAGCTTACCAAGATCGCTTTGGCGAAACTCGCAAGCTCGTTTTGGCGAAGCTCACAAGTTCGCTTTCAGACGGCTTCAAGGCTTGCCATATTGAATTTAAAAAAGCATGGATGCGAATTCCATGCTTTTTTGTTTTGCGGTGTGCCGTTTGCACGTTGGCGGGCGGGTCAGACCTTTTTAGGCACCAGCCAGCCTACGCCGCGCACGTTTTTGATGCTGTCGTGGCCGAGTTTTTTGCGTAGGGCGTGGATAAGGTAATCGATGGCGTTGCTTTCCGGCTCTTCGCCCCACGCATAGACTTTGTCTTCCAAGTCGCTGCGGGAAAGGATGGTGCCGGGGTGCAGCATTAAGGCGTGGAGAATGGCAAATTCGCGGTTGGAGAGCAGGATGTCTTCGCCGTTGTCGTGGCGGTGAACATAGTAAGTGGAAGGATCGAGGCTGAGGACGCCGTTGTCGAGCATATTGACGGCACTGCCGCCGCTGCGGCGCAATACGGCGCGGATGCGGGCGAGCACTTCCGACATGTCGAAAGGTTTGATGATGTAGTCGTCGGCGCCGTTATCCAAGCCTGCCAGCCGGCTGTGAAGGTCGTCGCGGGCGGTCAGTATCAAAATCGGCATGGTCAGGCCGCGGCTGCGGATATCGGAAAGCACTTGCATCCCGTCTTTGTGGGGCAGCCCTAAGTCGAGCAAAACGACATCGTAGGGTTGGGCGGCGAGTGTGTCGATGGCGGTTTTTCCGTCTTTCACCCAATCTACGGTATAGCGGTTGTCTTTCAGGCTGCCTTCTACGGCACGGCCTATCATGTTGTCGTCTTCTACCAAGAGTATGCGCATTTCGGATGCTCCGCGTGGGTTACGGCGTAAACTTCGCACGCAAGCACGGCGTTGTGCCGTGCTTGCGTGGCGGTTGGGCCGCGGTGGGTTAATCGTCGTAATCTACATAAGACGCCAATACGTTGCCGTTGTCGGCATCGATGATGACTTTGTAGGGTATGTTGTCGGCTGAAAGAATTTCTACTTTATACACAATTTGCCCGCGTTTGCTGTCGCGTTCGGCTTCCAATACGCGGCCGCTGACTTTGCTTTGGGCGATTTCCATGGCGCGCTCCAGCGAGACGACGGTTTGGCGCATGGATTTCCATTCGGTTTCCAATTTGCTGCCCATTACTTTGCCGCTGGCGGCGTCAACGTAAACGGTGTGTTCGTTTTGACCGTTGCGCACTTCCACTTCGTACACGGGTGTGCCGTATTTGCCTTTCAAATGCACTTCGGTGGCTTGTCCGCCTGCCTGTTTTTGGGCGATGGCGATGGCTTGCTGCGGAGAAACGCTCACTTGGGTGGGTGTGCGGTTGTGGTGGGCGTGGACTGCCGGCGCGGTCGGCGCAGGCGCATCAACCATGCCGCCGTGTTTGTGGTTGTTTGAAGAAGTGCCGCAGGCGCTCAATGCCATAACGGCGCTGCTGATGGCGGCAAGGGTGTAAAAACTTTTTTTCATGTGTCGGTTCCTCTCGCGGTGGTTTTTTGATGGTTTGGAATACTTATGTTTATTGTATAGCGGATTGTTTATGCGAAAATTAGGGCTGGTTTAAATTATGTAAAGCAGGTCGTCTGAAAAGGTTCAGACGGCCTTATTGCTGCTTTCAGGCAATAGAATGGCGGGCGGTTTGCATCTGTGTTTATAATCGCGCTTTTATGACTGATTTTTCAGACGGCATCTGAGTAGAGGCCGTCTGAAACGAAAGAATATATGCAAGCTGCGATTGATATTCAAAATGCGGTAAAAACGTATCCCAACGGTTTTACTGCGCTGAAAAACGTGAGTTTTCAGGTGGATCAGGGCGAGTTTTTCGGCTTGCTCGGGCCTAACGGAGCGGGTAAAACCACGTTGATTTCGGCAATGGCGGGGTTGAGCCGCCTCACTTCGGGCAGCATCAGCGTAATGGGGCACGATGTGGTGGCCGACAGCTATGCGGCGCGGATGAGCTTGGGCGTGGTGCCGCAGGAGCTGGTGTTCGACCCGTTTTTTACGGTGCTGGAAGCGTTGAAATTCCAGTCGGGCTATTTCGGCATTAAAAACAATGGCGACTGGATTGACGAAATTATCCGCAACCTCGGCCTGCAAGACAAAGCGCACACCAACACCCGCAATCTTTCAGGCGGCATGAAGCGGCGGGTGATGGTGGCTCAGGCTTTGGTACACCGCCCGCCCGTGATTGTGCTGGACGAGCCGACGGCCGGGGTGGATGTGGAACTGCGCCAAAGTTTGTGGACATTTATTTCCAAGCTCAACAGCGAAGGGCATACGGTGATTCTGACCACGCATTATTTGGAAGAAGCGCAAAGCCTGTGCGACCGCATCGCCATGATGAAGCAGGGCGAGTTGGTGGCTTTGGACAGAACCGAAAACCTGCTGCAAAGCGAACAGGGCTTGCGGGTGGACATGCTGCTCAACGGCGCGTTGCCCGACAATTTGCGCCAATGGCTGGTGTCGGAAGGCGACGGGCAGTTTTTATTCAGGCTCGACGACTACGACCAGCTTGCATTTGTGTTACAAACCTTGAAATACGCGGGCGTGGAAGTGAAGCATATGTCGCTGCCGGAAACGGATTTGGAAGATGTGTTTGTGAAGATGATGAAATGATGATGCAGGAATGCCTGTTTGCGGCATAAAAAACGGGCGGCCGAATGAGCCGCCTGTTTTTTATCGAGCGGGCGTTGCCGATTATTCCACCACGATTTTCGGGAAACGGCTGCTGAAATCTTTGCCTTTATCGGCAACCGCCAAAGCAATCTGCCACGCGACTTGGGTGTAAATTTCGGCTACGGCGGGGTTGGCGGCCTGCATCTGTGCCGCCGTGCCTTGATCCATGGCTTCGCGCACGGGCAGGCTCAGGGGCAGTTGGCCGAGCAGCGGCACGCCGAGTTTTTCGGCCAGATTTTTGCCGCCGTCGCTGCCGAAAATGGCTTCGGTGTGGCCGCATTTCGAGCAGATGTGTACCGACATATTTTCCAACACGCCGAAAATCGGGATATTCACTTTTTGGAACATATCCACGGCTTTGCGCGCGTCAATTAAGGCGATGTCTTGCGGTGTGGTTACGACCACCGAGCCGGTTACGGGGATTTTTTGCGACAGGGTCAGCTGGATATCGCCGGTGCCGGGCGGCAGGTCGATAAACAGGTAATCGACGTCGTCCCACTCGCTTTGAAACAGCAGTTGTTGCAACGCTTGGCTCACCATCGGGCCGCGCCAAACGACGGCTTGGTCGGTGTCCACCAAAAAGCCGATAGACATCACCTGTATGCCGCTGTCGGACACCACGGGGATGAGTTTTTTGTTTTTTTGGTCGGGCTTGCTGTCGGTCACGCCGAGCATGGTCGGCTGGCTGGGGCCGTAGAGGTCGGCGTCGAGCACGCCCACGCGCGCGCCCATGTTGGCCATGGCCACGGCAAGATTCGCCGCGGTGGTGGATTTGCCGACGCCGCCTTTGCCGGAAGCAACGGCAATCATGTTTTTCACGCCTTTGATGGTGGCGATGCCGGGCTGGACTTTATGGGTTTCGACAACGGTACTGATGTTGAGATGAACGGGCGCGCTGTGGCCGGCGTTGTGTAAGGCCGTCTGAATATTTTCGGTTAACGCCTGCTTGATGTGGTTGACGGGATAACCGAACTGCAAGGCGATATGGAGGCCGTCTGAACGCGATTCCAGCGACTTAACGGCTTTTTCGCTGCCGAGCGTGCGGTGGGAAGCGGGGATAAGTACCGCATCGAGTGCGGCTTGCAGGGTGGAGGTATTCATGGTGTTTCTCTGTGAGGGTGTGTGGCGGATATTTTATCAGAAGCGGTGCGCGTTATGCAGGCAAGCTTTTCATGGTTTAAACATTGCGGCGATTCAACGGGCAGGTTCTTTTCTTTATAATCGGGCGTGATTCACAACAAACAATACAGGATAAAAAAATGACCAAAAAAGTAGGCAATAAAGTCGCCATTATCGGCACGGGCGCGGTGGGCATCAGCTACGCGTATTCCATGCTCAACCAAGGGCATTGCGACGAGATGGTGCTGATTGATCTCAACCGCCGGCGGGTCGAAGGCGAGGCGCGCGATTTGCGCCACGGCGTGCCGTATGCGCCCACGCCGACCAAGATTTATGCGGGCGATTACGCCGACTGCGCCGATGCCGACATCGTGTGTATCTGCGCGGGTTTGCCGCAGCGCCCGGGCGAAACCCGCCTCGATTTGATTGACAACAACCTCAAGATTTTCCATGGCATCGTTACGGCGGTGATGGCGGCCGGTTTTGACGGTATTTTTTTGGTGGCGACCAATCCGGTAGATGTGTTGTCGTACGCAACTTGGAAATTTTCCGGCCTGCCCAAAGAGCGCGTGATCGGTTCGGGCACGATTCTCGATACCGCCCGCCTGCGCGTGTGTTTGGGGCATGAGTTCCAAATCGCGCCGGTGAGCATTGATGCGATGATGATCGGCGAACACGGCGACAGCGTGATTGCAGCATGGAGCACGGCCAATATCGCGGGTATGCCGTTGAAAGAAGTTCTCGAACAAGAAGAAAATGGAAAAGAGCGCATGAAAAAGATTCACGATTCTGTGCGCAATGCCGCTTACGACATTATTGATGCCAAAGGCGCCACCAGCTTGGCCATCGGCATGGGTTTGAGCCGCATTTCCAACGCGGTTTTGCACAATCAGAATGTGGTGTTGACCGTGTCCACTTTATTGGAAGGCGAGTTCGGCCAAAACGGTGTCTATATCGGCGTGCCTACCGTGATTAACCGCCAAGGCGCGGTGCGGGTGATTAATAAGCCGCTGGACGGGCAGGAAGCCGCCCTGTTTGCCGAATCTGCCGCTTTGTTGAAAAGCTATCAAGAGAAAGTGGAAGAGTTTTTAGCGAAACTTGCATAGTCCGCTTGCTCGCTTTCAGACGGCCTCAATTTCAGAGGGCCTCAACGCCATAAACGAAACCGCCTTAATGCAGCCGTATCCGAAATGGAGCGCGGCGTGCATTAAGGCGGTTTGATTTAAACTATTCAATCAGTTTGGCGGTATTACCAGATATCCGATTTAAAGCGGCGTTTCAGCACCGGATGCTCAGACAGCTTGAACACAGGCTCTTTGCCCATTTTCAGTTTGCCGGTGTAATCCTTCAGCAGCAGGAACACCAGCGGGCTGAGCGCCAAAATCGCAATCAGGTTGATTAAAGCCATCGTACCCATAGTTAAATCGGCCATATCCCACACCAAAGGAACGTGGTTTACCGCGCCGAAATACACCATGCCCAGCACGCACATGCGGAAAACGGCCAGCACCAGCCAGTGGCCGTTGATGAATTGCACATTAGATTCCGCGTAAGCATAGTTGCCGATCACGGTAGAGAACGCAAACATAAACAGCACAATCGCCAAGAAATCCGCGCCCCATGCGCCAACGTGGCTCACGATGGCTGCTTGGGTAAGCTGCACGCCGGTAAGGTCGCCCGGCGTAACATCGGACAACAACAGCAGGAAAGCCGTGCACGAACACACAATCAAAGTATCCACAAACACGCCCAGCATCTGGATCATGCCTTGAGAAACGGGATGTTTCACGTCGGCCGCCGCCGCCGCGTTCGGCGCAGAACCCTGACCGGCCTCATTGGAATACAAACCGCGTTTGATGCCGTTCATCATCGCCGCAGAAATCACCGAGCCGAGCAGGCCGCCGCCCGCCGCTTCAATGTTGAACGCCGAGCCGAAAATCAAACCGAACACGCGGGGGATTTCCGCCACGTTGGCGGCCATCACATAAACCGCCAGCAGCAGATAAAGCGTTGCCATCAGCGGCACGATGAGTTCCGCTACGCGCGACACGCGGCGAATGCCGCCGAAAATAATCGGAGCGGTGAGAATCACCAAACCCACGCCGACCATGTGTTTGTCCCAGCCCCAAGCCGCTTCGGTGGCGGCTACGATGGAGTTGGACTGCACCGCATTGAACACCAAGCCGAAACAGAAAATCAGGCTCACGGCAAACAAGATGCCCAGCCATTTTTGTTTCATGCCGTAGGTAATGTAGTAAGCCGGGCCGCCTCGAAACTGGCCGTTTTTGTGGTCGCGGATTTTAAACAATTGGGCGAGCGACGATTCGGCAAAAGCAGAACTCATACCGATGAGGGCGGTAACCCACATCCAAAACACCGCACCCGGGCCGCCCAAAGTGATGGCGATAGCCACGCCCGCAATATTGCCGACGCCGACGCGGCTGGCCAAGCCGGTTACAAAAGCCTGAAAAGGCGTGATGCCGTGCGGGTCGTCGCCGGCTTTTCTGCCGCCCAGCATTTCTTTGATGCTGCGGCCGAACAATCGGAACTGCACGAATCCGGAAGCCAATGTAAAAAACAGGCCGGTGCCGAGGAGCAGGAAAATCAATCCGTTCCACAGCGGCCCGCTGACTTCATTTACCCATGCGTGAAAAGCTTGCATATCCATAATATCCAATCCATCCGTTTCTTGTGTATTCAAGTAGTTTCAGACGGCCTGCCGTCTGAAACCGACGAGGCATACGGCCTGAAAAGCGCATTCTAAACGCAGCAGGCCGTCTGAAAAAGCCTGAGGTGTGAAAAGCGGTTGATTTTTACGCATAAAACCTAAGCCCGTGCTGCGGGAGCGGTATTTCAATCCGATTCATTTATTAAATAATGTCAATGCCTTAGTCATTTACATTGTAAATCAATGTGTTTTTAGAGGTTGGTTTGAATATCGCACACAAAACCGTTACGAAATCGGTAACGGCATTACCAGAAAAGTGCTGTTCGGCAGCATCGGCCACGTTTATTACAAAGGTGTTCAGCCTGCGCAGGCATTCCCGACGTCAGGCAAAGCGACTTACAAAGGTACATGGGATTTCGTGACCGATGCGCGCCAAGGCAGAGCCGGCACCGGCTTTACCGGCACGGCTGCAAATGTGGGCAGCAATTACGGCGCAGTTTCGTTTAATGAATACGACTCGATTCATACCGATAAAAGCACAGGCGAAGTCGGCCACAGCAGCGAATTGGAAGTCGATTTTGCCAACAAGAGCCTGACGGGCACACTGTATAAAAACCATAAGAAACTTGCCGATAAAGCACAAGAACGCACGCTCCGTTACAAGGTTAAAGCCGATGTCAAAGGTAACCGCTTTCAAGGCCGTGTAGAGGCGGGCAACAAGGACGACCTTTATTTCGGTAAAGACGGTAATTTGGAAGGCGGCTTCTTCGGCCCGGCTGCGGAAGAATTGGCCGGTAAGTTTTTAGCCGACGACAATTCGCTGTTCGGCGTGTTGGCGGGTAAGCGTGAGAAAGCGGCCGACGAGAAAACCGACAAAATCATCGATGCCTACCATATCGACTTCAAAAACCTGAACCTCACTCAAGCCGACAATTTCGGCGACGCCCGCAAATTCGTGTTTAAAGGCCAAACCTTTTCGTTGCTGCCCGCCGCAGGCACGGACACGAAATCGTTTTTGGAGACCCTGAAATATGCTTTGGACGGCAACCGCACGCTGAATCTGTTTTCATGTTGCAGCAATCTCGACTATCTCAAGTTCGGTACTTTTCAGACGGCCACAGGAGAGGATAAAGACGGTGCGTCGTTCTTCTTCCAAGGCGAGCGTACACCCGTTAAAGATATTCCCCCCGGCACCGCGCATTACAAAGGCAGTTGGCAGGCACACATCATCAGTAAAACAGCTCATATTTGGAGCAAATCTCCCAACAACAAAGAAGGCGGCAGCCGCGCAGAGTTCGGCGTGGACTTCGGCGCCAAAACGCTTAAGGGCAAGTTGACTGCGCAAGACCGTGCGTTGCCGACCTTCAATATCCATGCCCAAATTGAAGGCAACGGCTTTACCGGCCGCGCCAAAACCAGAGACCAAGGCTTTATCTTGGATCCGGGCAGCACGGCCAACTCGGTAAGTGTCCATCTGGATGCCGAAGTCAAAGGCGGTTTTTACGGCCCCAAAGCAGCAGAGCTGGGCGGCGTATTCCACAGCAACGAAGAAGGCAAAGACAAAGTGGGCGGCAGTTTCGGTGCCAAACGGCAAGTATCCGTGCAATAAACCGAACGCATGACACATTCAGATATTATTGGGAGCAAACATGAATACCGCAAAACACATCCATAACCACACCTTCCCCTCGCGCCTGACCGCCGTATGCTTGGCCGTGCTGTCTTGCACGGCAGCCGCCCCGGCCTTCGCCGATACCGACGTAACGAAAACCGTGCAGTTGAACGAAGTGGTGGTCAAAGGCAAGAAAAAAGCGCGCCGTAAAGACACCGAAGTTACCGGCTTGGGCAAAGTCGTTAAAAATTCAGACGGCCTCGATAAAGAACAAGTATTGGGCATCCGCGACTTAACCCGTTACGACCCGAGCATCGCCGTTGTCGAGCAAGGGCGCGGCGCAAGCAGCGGCTACTCGATGCGCGGGGTGGATAAAAACCGCGTGAGCCTAACGGTGGACGGCCTGCCGCAAATCCAGTCTTATACCGTTGACAACACATCGGCCACCAGCGGCGCGATTAACGAAATCGAATATGAAAACATTACCGCCATCGAAATCAACAAAGGCGCCAACTCTGCCGAACAAGGCAGCGGTTCGTTGGGCGGTTCGCTGGCTTTCCGCACCAAAGAAGCGGACGACATCATCAAAGAAGGCCAAAACTGGGGCTTGGATACCAAAACCGCATACAGCGGCAAAAACAAACTATTTACCCAATCAATAGCCGCAGCAGGCCGTCTGAACGGCTTTGAAGGCTTGGCAATTTATACTCACCGCCAAGGCCACGAAACCCAAGCGCACAAAGATGCGGGCAATCAGCCGCAAACCATATCGCGCTTAGACGGCTACGTTTATGAAGGCGATGACGCCCGATACGATTGGTTTGCTTTAGAAGGCGAGTGTGTCGATATAGCCAATTGCGACAAACTGCGCCCGCTCTCCCACACCTCTCCGGCAGAAAAATACCTCACAACCGAAACCATCCCCGCCGCACAATACACCGGCAACAAACGCGCCCTGCCCAATCCGATGGACTACGGCAGCCGGTCGTGGCTGGTTCGCGGCGGCTACCGTTTCACACCGCGCCATTACCTCGGCGGCATTTTTGAAAATACACGCCAGCGTTACGACATCCGCGACATGGCCTTCGAGCAATATTGGAACCCTAAAACCCGCATCGCGTCCGGCAAATCGCAAGGGGTTTACCGCTTCGGCGAAAATATCGACAACGGCCAAACCATCCAACGCGGTTTGACCGACCAATGGAGCTACATCGGCTTGGGCTACTCGCGCTTGCGCTATTTCGACGAACACCACCGCAAAACCCGCAACGGCTTGGAATACCGTTATGACAACCCCGACAAAAACACCTTTGTCGATCAAGCCAAAATCAGCCTCGACCGCCAAAATATCACGCTCGACACCCTCCGCAGCGACGTGAATTGCTCGGTTTATCCCGCAGTCGATAAAAACTGCCGCCCCGGCACAGACAAACCGTGGTCGTTTTACGAATCGGAACGCAGCATTTACGGCGAAAAACACAACGCATTGAACCTCGAAGCAGAGAAAAAACTCTCGTTTGCCCATACCTCGCACAAACTGCATCTGAACGCAGGCTTCGACCGTTTCCAATCCAAGCTCGACCACAAAGATTTTTACGCCCTCAACAGCCAGCAAGATGTTGTGTATGTGAACGACCAAGCCGACGGCTCAAAAAGCAACCCCTATATTTACCGTTTGGAAAACCCCAGAGTCGAAAAATTCAACCTGTGCCGTTACAACAATTTCGTCGGCGTCAGCAGCTGCCATTCGCGCATCATCAACGGCCACAGCTATCACATCGGCCTGCGCGACCACATGAGCTTGGGTAAATATGTCGATTGGGGCGTGGGCGCACGTTACGATTACCACAAAATGACCACCGACGATTCATGGACGGCTTCAGGCACTTTCCGCAACGGCTCATGGAACAGCGGTTTCGTATTCAAACCCAATTCCAATCTGAGCTTCTTACACCGCATCTCCAGCGGCTTCCGCGTACCCAGCTTCCAAGAACTGTTCGGCTACCGCGTATCGGGCTTTGAAAAAGGCATAAACGACAAAGCGCACTATGTCGGAAAATTCAAACCCGAAAAAGCCTTAAACAACGAATTCGGCGTCCATGTCAAAGGCGGCTTCGGCCATCTGGAAGCCAGCTATTTCCGCAACCGGTACAAAGGCTTGATCGGGTTGACCCACACATCGACCCCAACGTTACCGGTTTGACCAACGCCGAAAAAGCCCGCGGCTACCGCAATATGTATAACGCCACCACCGACGGCATCAATATCGTCGGCAAGGTCGATTGGCACGGTATTACCGACAAACTGCCCGAAGGCCTGTACAGCACCGTAGCCTACAACCATGTGAAGCTCAAAAAAGCCTCGCTGACCAAAGACTATTTCGTACATTCCTGAGGTATGTTGTTTGATGCCATCCAACCTTCCCGCTATGTATTGGGCTTGGGCTACGATGCGCCGAGCGGCAAATGGGGCGTAAACGGCATGATGACGTATTCCAAAGCCAAAAACCCCGACGAGTTGCAAACCGTATGTAAAACCAGCTACCTCGTCCACAACGAATCCGCCACCAAGAAAGCCACCAAACCTTGGTATGTTTTCGATGTCAGCGGTTATGTGAACCTGAAAGACAAAATGACTTTGCGCGCCGGTATCTACAATTTGGCCAACCGCCGTTACAGCCAATGGGAAAACGTGCGCCAATCGGCCATGGGTGCGGTAAACCAACAAACCAAAGTGGAAAACTACGCACGCTACGCCGCGCCGGGCAGAAACGTAACGGTTTCGATGGAGATGAAGTTCTAAAGAATACAGGGAATCTTTGGCGAAACCCGCGCAACTGCTTTCAGACGGCCTTAAAGAAGCTTCCTCATGATGCTTGAGGCCGTCTGAAAAAAACGCACCTTCCGTTTGAACAACGTGTTTCAAACGGAAGGTGCGGTTTTTGTATGGGTGGAATGGAAACGGAACGGGGAAGGGTGGAAACTGCCGTTGAATTGCTGCTTGGCTGAATGGCGGTTGCGTTTTTTAAGCCGATTCTCCAAACGGCACGCCTGCTTCGGCCAAGACCGCTTTTGCAGCCAGCGCCGCGGTGTCTTTTTTCAGCAGCAAATGCAAGTCGTGAAAATCCTGTTTCAGCGCGGCAACGTCTTGGGGCGATTCGTACCATTCGGCGACGGCGGCGGCGAGTTTTTCCGGCTCGGCATCGTGTTGCAGCAGTTCCGGTACGGCGCCTTTGCCCAGCAGGATATTGGGCAGGCCGACGTGGGGGACTTTGATTTTGCGTTTCACATAGGCATATGTGAGCGGGGAGATTTTGTAGCTGATGACCATCGGCCGTTTGCACAAAGCCACTTCCAGCGTGGCCGTGCCGCTGGTTACCAGCACGACGTCGGCGGCGGTACAGGCCAAGTCGGCGTGTGCGGACATAAGCTGTATCGGCAAAGCCTTGAATTCGGGTTGTTCGAGAATCTGCAATAAGCGCCGTCGGGTGGCGACGGTGGCGACGGGCAGCAGGAAACGCACGCTCGGATAGCGTTGCATCAGCAGCTTGGCCGTGCGGAAGAAAATCGGCGCCATGTAGTCGATTTCGCTCACGCGGCTGCCGGGCATCAGGCAGAACACGGTTTCCCAGCTTTCGATTTTCATCTGCCGGCGTGCGGCCTGCTGGTCGGCATCGAGCGGCATGGTTTGCGCCATGGGATGGCCGACAAACTCGGCTTTCCCGCCGGCTTCGCGGTAAAGCTCCGGCTCCATCGGAAACAGGCACAAGACGCGGTTGACTTGATGGATGATGGTGTTGACCCGTTCGCGCCGCCACGCCCATACCGACGGGCTGACGTAATGCACGGTGGGAATGCCGGCTTTTTTGAGTTTTTCGGCCACGCCGAGGTTGAAATCGGGCGCGTCTATGCCTACAAACACGTCTGGGCGGATTTTTTTCATGTCGCGCACCAAGCCTTTGCGGATGCTTAAGATTTCGGGCAGTCGTTTGATTACTTCGGCAAAGCCGCGCACCGCCAGTTTTTCTTGTTCGTATAGGCTTTCAAACCCTCGGGCAAGCATACGCGGGCCGCCGATGCCGATAAAACGCGCTTGCGGGCAGCGTTGTTTGATGGCGTCCATCAGGTGTGCGCCGAGCAGGTCGCCCGATGCTTCGCCTACGCACAGGGCAATGGTGATGGGGCGGTTGGCTGGGGTGGGTGGGTTCATGAAGCTGGATAGATGAAAGATGATTGGATAGTGGCCGGTGTGCTGTTTATCTTACTCAATTTCCGCCGTTGTTTTGGTATTTTTGCCCGAGCGTTCCGGAATGATGACGAAAGACTATGGCTAGGGAACTTCACGGGCAAGCAGTGGCGGAATGTTTGGGGTTGGTGGTTTTTATGATGCCGTCTGAAAATTTCAGACGGCATGCAGGTTTTTTCTGTGTGTATGTGCTGTGTTGTGTATTCGAATATCGGACGCGGTTAGGCAAGCTCCGAGGCCGTCTGAAAACCGTATGGTGTTTTTCAGACGGCCGCTTAGCGGATAATCCCGCGCGTTGATGTTTCAAAGAAGTGCTTGAACACGGCCAGCTCGGGCGCGGTTTCGGCTTGTTTCAACACTTCGGCCTTCGCCTCTTCCAAACCCAAACCTTGGCGGTAAAGCGTTTTATAAACATTTTTCACGCGGCTGATTTGCTCGGGGGCGAATCCGTTGCGGCGCATGCCTTCGGTGTTGAGGCCGGCCGGTTCGGCGCGGTAGCCTGCGGCCATCACATACGGCGGCACGTCTTTATGTACGCCGGCGGCAAACGCGGTCATGGCGTAATCGCCGATTTGGCAGAATTGGAAAACCAGCGTGTAGCCGCCGAGAACAACATAGTCGCCGATGGTAACATGCCCCGCTAAAGAAGCGTTGTTGGCAAAAATGGTGTGGTTGCCGACCACGCAGTCGTGCGCGAGGTGCACATAGGCCATAATCCAGTTGTCGTCGCCGATGCGGGTTTCGCCGATGCCGGTTACGGTACCGGTGTTGAAGGTGGTGAATTCGCGGATGGTGTTGCCGTTGCCGATAACCAAACGGGTCGGCTCGTCGCGGTATTTTTTATCCTGCGGTTGTGCACCCAAGCTGGCAAACTGGAAAATTTTGTTGTGCTTGCCGATGGTGGTGTGGCCGTCGATCACGGCGTGCGGGCCGATTTCGGTGTGGGCGCCGATTTGTACGTTCGGGCCGATCACAGTGTAAGGGCCGACTTTGACGCTGCTATCAAGCTCGGCTTTGGGGTCGATAACGGCGGTCGGGTGGATTAAGCTCATAGGAGGCTTTCCTTCTGTGAAAGGCCGTCTGAAAAGTTGCAGATGTTTTCAGACGGCCTTTATTCATACATGTATTTATAGTTCTACTGCGCGTTTGGCACACATGATTTCGGCTTCTACGGCAATTTGGCCTTCTACTTTGGCCACGGCTTTGAATTTGCCGATACCGCGTTTGTTGGCCAGCAGCTCCACTTCAAAAACGAGTTGGTCGCCGGGAACCACTTGGCGCTTGAAGCGGGCATTGTCGATGCCGGCAAAGAAGTAGATTTCTTCGGGATTGCGGCCGCCTTCGCTCAAAATGGCCAATGTGCCGCAAGCCTGTGCCAGCGCTTCGATAATCAACACGCCCGGCATCACGGGGAAATCGGGGAAGTGGCCTTGGAAATGCGGCTCGTTCATGCTCACGTTTTTGATGGCAGTCAGGCTTTTCATGGATTCAAAAGCGGTGATGCGGTCGAGCAGCAAAAACGGGTAGCGGTGGGGAATCAGCTTCTGGATGTCTTTAGCTTCAATCGGGAGGGTAATATCCATGGTTATTCCTTATTATTTTCAGCGGATTGCGGGATTTCAAGCGCTTTTTCAAGCTGCTTGATGCGTTTGTTCATTTCGCTCAAGTGGCGGATGTGGACGGCATTGCGCGCCCATTCTTTGTGCGTCTGCATCGGGTAGGGGCCGGCAATGTGCTGGCCGCTTTCTTTGATGCTGTGGGTAATGCTGCTGCCGCCGCCGATGGTGGTTTTGTCGGCGATTTCGATATGGCCGACCGTGCCGACGCCGCCGCCGAGAATACAGTAATTGCCGATGGTAACGCTGCCTGAAATACCGGTTTTCGCGGCAATCACGGTGTGTGAACCGATTTTGCAGTTGTGGCCGATTTGCACCTGATTGTCGATTTTGGTGCCGTTGCCGACCACGGTATCGCTCATGGCACCGCGGTCGATATTGCTGTTGGAGCCGATTTCCACGTCGTCACCCAGCGTAACGCCGCCGGTTTGCGGGATTTTAAACCAAGAGTCGCCTGCAAAAGCCAAGCCGAAACCGTCGGCACCGATGACGCAGCCGCTGTGGATTTCCACGCGGTTGCCCAGTGTGCAGCCGTAATAAATCACGGCATTGGGATGAATGACGACTTCGTTGCCGAGTTTACAGTCGTGCTCGACCACGGCGCCGGCCAAAATGCGGCATCCTTCGCCCAAAACGGTGTTGCCGCCGATATAAGCGTGTGCGCCGATTTCGCAGCTTGCGGGCACGGTGGCGGTGGGTTCGACCACGGCGGTCGGGTGTATGCCGGCTACGGCTTTCTCCACAGGCGAAAACAGACGCGCAACTTTGGCGAAATACAGGTAAGGGTCTTGCGCCACAATCAGGTTGCGGCCGGGAAATTCGTCGGCGGTTTTCGGGCTGACAATCACGGCACCGGCTGCGCTGCCGGCAACGTCGGCCTTGTATTTGGGGTTGGCCAGAAAACTGATGTGGTCTGCAGTGGCGTCTGCCAAAGGCTGTACCGCAGCGATGCTGATGTCTTCGCCGCGCCATTCGCCGCCTAATTCGGCCACAATTTGCGATAAGGTGTAAAAAGCTGGAGTCATGTATTAAGGCCGTCTGAAAAAACAGCTGCCTGTAATGGCAAACCTCAGCCGCTTTGTTGAAACGGAATGACGGTTTGCCGACAGGCACCTGCGGTTAGCGTGCGTTTAAGGCTTTGATCACGCTGTCGGTAATATCGTATTTGCTGTTGACGTAAATCACGTCTTGCAAAATCAGGTCGTAGCCTTCTTTTTTCGCCAAATCGATGATGACACGGTTGGCATTTTGCTGGAGGGCGGCAAATTCTTCATTGCGGCGCAGATTGTATTCCTCGGCGAGCTGGGCTTGCTGGAGTCGGAATTTCTGTACCAATTCGCCCAACTCACGCACGGCGGCTTCGTGGGCGCTTGGGGAAAGTTTGCCCGAAGCCAGTTTTTTCTCGACGGCTTCGCCTTCCTTGCGGATTTTTTCCAACGCTTTCTGACGGCTGTCGAATTCTTTTTCCAGCGTCGTCTGAATGCGTTGTGCCTGCTTGGATTCCTGATAAACGCGCTCGGTGTTGATGAAACCGAGTTTTTGCACACCTTCGGCGGCAACTGCGCTGCCCATCAGGCTGAAACCCAATGCGGCAGCGGCAAAGCGGCTCATAAAATGTGATGTTTTACTCATAACCTTCCTTATTGGCTTGGATGCCGGCTCCGAATTAGAAAGTCGTACCCAGTTGGAACTGGAAGCGTTGGATTTCATCGCCTTGCTTTTTCTTGATCGGATAGGCATAGCTGAACTTCATGGGGCCAAGCGGCGACAGCCAGGTTACGGCCGCACCGGCAGAGTAACGCAACTCTTCTTTAAACGTAGATTTGTGTACGGCGTCTTTACCGTAAACGTTTTGCGCCGCACCGGTAGAGTGGAACGGATCGCTGCTGCTGTTGTTATACGTTTTGCCGTCCCACACGCTGCCGGCATCGGCAAACAGGCTCAAACGTACGGTGCGAGAATCTTTGATGCCCGGCATCGGGAACAGCAGCTCGGCGCTTACGTTGGCTTTTTTGTTGCCGCCATAGCTGATAACGTCGCCGAAGCGGTCATACACTTTCGGGCCCAATGTGCCGCTCTCGAAACCGCGCACGGAGCCTAAACCGCCGCCGTAGAAGTTTTCAAAGAAAGGCATGTTTTTGGTTTTGCCGTAGCCGTTGCCGTAGCCGACTTCGCCGCCCAGCATCAGGGTCAGCTCTTTGCTCAACGGGAAGAACCAAGTTTGGTTGTGGGTCAGCGTGTAGTATTTCAATTTGCTGCCCGGCAAGCCGATTTCGCCGTTGACGTTGGTCAGGTAGCCGCGTGTCGGCCACAAGGCGTTGTCGGTTTTATTGCGGCCCCAGCCGATGTTGCCTTTATATACCCAGCCTTTGAATTTACCGATACCGTCGGTACCTTTGCCGTGTTCGTTGATGAAGTCGCGGTAGCGTTTGGGGGCGCCTTCGTAAGTGTTAACGGTAAGGTGTTCCGCACCCAAGCCTAAGTTCACGCGGTCGTATTCGGTAACCGGGATACCCATGCGCAAGCCGGTGCCGAGCGTAGTGGTTTTGTATTGGTGCGTGCTGGAAGAGGCTTTACGCGGGTCGTACACTTTGCCGTAAACGTCGTAACCCAAGCTCACGCCGTCGGGTGTGAAGTAAGGTTCGGTAAACGACAGTGAAGCGTTTTGGGTGGTTTTACTGCGCGATACGCGGGCGGAAACGGATTTGCCCGTACCGAAAAGGTTGTCTTGCGCCACGCCTGCCGATAATACCAAGCCGGTATCTTGTACCCAGCCTGCGCTCAAATCCAGCGAGCCGGTAGAACGCTCTTTCAGCGACATGTCCAAATTCACTTGGTCGGGCGTGCCTTCCACCGGTTTGGCGTCGAACTGTACGTCATCGAAGTAGCCGAGTAATTCTACGCGCTCTTTGGAACGTTGCAGTTTGGAAACGTCGTAAGGGGCGGCTTCCATTTGGCGCAATTCGCGTCGGATTACTTCGTCGCGGGTTTTGTTGTTGCCTGAAATGTTGATTTCATTCACATAAACTTTGCGGCCCGGCTCGACATTCAACACGAAATCCACTACGCCGGTTTCGGTGTTGGGCACGGGCTGTACGTTGATTTCGCTAAAGGCGTAACCGGCACTACCCATAGCAGTCTGCATGGCTTGCAGGCTGTCGACCATTTTTTGGCGTTCGTACAGACGGCCTTCTTTCATTTTCAGCATTTTGTACAAATCTTCTTTGGCAACTTCACGGGTGTCGCCTTCAATTTGTACTTTGCCCCAGCGGTAGCGCGGGCCTTCATGTACTTTTACGGTGATGGTTTGTTTGGTTTTGTCTTCGTTGGTGTCGATCTGCGTATCCAACACACGGGCTTCGAAGTAACCGTTGTTTTGGTAAAACTCGGTTACGCGCTCCATGTCTTGGGCGAATTTTTCTTCGTTAAAGCGGTTGCTTTTGGTCAGCCAGCTGAAAATGGTTTGTTCGCTGAGCGACATTTGTCGGCGCAGTTTGCGGTCTGAATATTTTTCGTTGCCTTCAAATTCGATATCGACGATTTTGGTGCTTTTGCCTTCTTCAATCTTAACGTCGATGGCTACGCGGTTACGCGCCAGCTTGGATACGGTAGGGGTGATTTCCACCGACTGTTTGCCGCGGTTGATGTATTCCTGTTTCAAACCGGCAACGGCTTCGTTGAGGGTGGCTTGGCTGAAGGGTTGGGATTGCGCCAAACCGAAGGTATCAAAATTTTTCTTGATAGCGTCGTTGGGCAGCATTTTGGCGCCGGTAACGTTCAGGCTGCTGATGGTGGGGCGCTCCACTACGGTCAGCAATACCTGATTGCCCAGAGTTTCTACGCGCACGTCGTCGAAGAAGCCGGTGGCATACAGGTTTTTGATGATTTCTTCGCTTTTGGCATCGGTAAAGGTATCGCCGATTTTAACGGGCAGATAGTTGAATACCGTGCTGGGTTCGGTACGTTGCAGGCCTTCTACCCGGATATCCTGAATGGTGAAGTCGGCCAGCGCCAAAGGCGAGAGGCCGATTAACGTTAAGGTTGCAGCAATCTGTTTCAATTTCATAACATTTATCCAAACAAACGGGTTATATCGTTAAAGAAAGCCACCATCATCATCAGTAACATGACGGCAAGGCCGAAGCGTACGCCGATAGCCTGTATGCGTTCGCTTAGTGGTTTTCCGCGTATCCACTCGGCGGCATAATACACCAAATGACCGCCGTCCAAAACAGGCACGGGTAATAAATTCATGATTCCTAAGCTGATACTGACCAGCGCCAGAAACTCCAAATAACTTTGCAAACCGTGTTCGGCGGTTTTGCCCGCCACGTCGGCGATGGTTACGGGGCCGGAAATGTGGCTCAACGAGGCTTGGCCGGTAATCAGTTTGCCGAAAAACTGCACCGTCATGGTGGAGTATTTGACGGTTCTCTCCCAACCCATTTGGAAAGCTTCTGCCAAACCGGGTTGGTATTCGTGGGTAATTTTTTTCATCCAAGCTTCGTCGCTTTGGGGTGCTACGCCGGCTCTGCCGATTAAGGTGCCGTCTGAAAGTTCTTCAGAGTTGGGGCGCAGATGGGTTTCGGCTACTTGCCCGTTGCGGACGTATTGGATGGTAAGGTTTTTACCGGGGCTGCGGCGGAACGTTTCCGACCACTCCGCCCAAGTGTGGATTTGGCGGCCGTCGGCTGCCAGCAAGGTATCGCCTTTTTGCAAACCTGCGCGTTCTGCGGGGCTGTCGGCGGCAACATGGCCGAGGGTGTTGGTGATTTTAACCGGCAGCAAACCGATATGGCCTTGCTGCTTGATCACTTTTTCCACTTCCGGCGTGCCGGCAACATTAATGGAACGCACGGCATTGCCGCCGGTGGGCGTGGCGACGGCAATATCGACTTTTCCCGATTCCAAATTCAGCACGATTTCGTTGCGCGCGTCAGACCATTTATCGATGGACACGCCGTTGACCGACAGGATTTTGTCGCCCGGCACGAAACCTGCGCGGGCGGCGATGCTGGCGGGTTCTACGGTGCCGACAAACGGGCGTAGTTCGGTCACGCCGAATGAAAAGCTGAGGCCGTACAGCAATATGGCCAGAATTAGATTGGTCAGCGGGCCGGCTGCGACGATGGCGATGCGTTTGGCGGGGTGCTGTTTGTCGAAGGCGTAGGGCAGGTCGGCTTCAGACACATTGCCTTCGCGGGTATCGACCATTTTTACATAGCCGCCCAGCGGAATGGGCGCCAAACACCATTCGGTGTCGCCGCGTTTTTTCTTTAAAAACGGTTTGCCGAAGCCCACAGAAAAGCGCACGACTTTCACGCCGCACAAGCGTGCGACGATGTAGTGGCCGAACTCGTGCAGGCTGACCAAAATCAAAATGGCTACGATAAAAGCCAGTATGGTGTTCAACATAATTCCCCAAAATATTGCTGTATGTTTTTTTCAGACGGCCTGTTTGCTTAGAGGCCGTCTGAAAAATGTTTCATTGTATAAGAAGAAGCGGCGGATATAACAAGCGGGTTTGCACAATGATTACAGAACTTTATAAAACCATTAGGCCGGTAAAATGCATATTGGTTTCAGACGGCCTGTAAATTATCGGCAAATTTTCAAGTGCGGTTGCCGCCGCCGGTTTATTTCATGACCAATGCGCCGATGCCTTTTTGCGCTTGAATGCGGGTGAGCGCGTCTTGTGCGAGCAGGCTGTCGATGTCGCCGATGCCGTCTGAAAAGCCTTGCTCCAAGCAGTGCGACACAATGCGGGCGATGTCGGTAAAGCGGATTTTTCCGGCGAGGAACGCGGCAACGGCTTCTTCGTTGGCGGCATTGAGTACGCACGGCGCGCCACCGCCGGTTTCCATCGCTTCGTAAGCGAGTTTCAGGCACGGGAAGCGTTTGAAATCCGGTTCGCGGAAGGTGAGGGCGGACAAAGTGCCGAAGTTTAACGCGCCTACGCCCGATTCGAGGCGTTCGGGCAGCCCCAAGCAATAGGCAATCGGCGTGCGCATGTCGGGATTGCCCATTTGCGCCAACACCGAGCCGTCGAGATAACGCACCATGCTGTGAATCACACTTTGCGGATGGATAACCACTTCGAGCTTGTCGGGCGGGCAGTTAAACAGCCAATGCGCTTCGATCAGCTCCAAGCCTTTGTTCATCATGGTGGCGGAATCGACGGAGATTTTTTGACCCATCGACCAATTCGGATGTTTGACCGCTTGCGCAGGCGTGATGTGGTCGAAGGTGGCTAGATCGGTATCGAGAAACGGCCCGCCGGAGGCGGTTAGTATGATGGATTCGATGCCGTGTGTATTCAGACGGCCTGAATAATCGTGCGGCAATACTTGGTAAATGGCGTTGTGTTCGCTGTCCACCGGCAGGATTTGGGCACCGTTGGCTCGCGCGGTTTCCATAAACAGGGCACCGGAAACCACCAGCGTTTCTTTGTTGGCCAAATAAATGGTTTTGCCTTTGCGGGCGGCAGCCAGCGCGGAAGGCAGGCCGGCCGCGCCGACAATCGCCGCCATCACGCCGGTTACTTCGTCGGCGGCGGCAATGTCGATAAGCGCTTGTGCGCCGTATAACACTTCGGTGTTGCAGTCGGCCGGTTCTAACAGCTGCTCCAATGCGGCGGCGTGTTCGGCATCGGCCACAACGGCAAATTCGGGCTTGAAACGCTCGCATTGGGCGGCGAGCTTCTGAACCTGTTTGTGTCCGGCCAGTGCGAAAATGCGGAATTTTTCAGGATGGCGCGATACGACATCGAGCGTGCTTTCGCCTATGCTGCCGGTGCTGCCGAGTATGGTTAAAACGTGTTGTGTCATGATGGTTCTTTATGTGAGGCCGTCTGAAAACGGGTTGAGCGGGCTTGCAGACGCCTCGGTTTTGCTTAATCGCTTAATCTATGTTGTATTCAATCGTGACCACCAATCGAACCTGTTTACCGATGGTGGATTTGTCGTAGGTACCGCCGTAGTCTTCTTCTTCAGCACCTTTGCCGCTGTCGGCATAAATATTAAACGAACCCTGCGAGGCGGAACGCATTTTGCCTACTTGGCTGCCGCCGGTTTTGGCAAATTCCTGAGCGCGTTTGTGGGCATCGTCGGTGGCTTGGTTAATCAGTTCGCGTTTGATGGTTTCCAAATTGCCGAGCAGGTATTGCGGATCGGAAAAGTCGATCAGTTCGTTTTGGGCGCGCAGATTCAGAATGGCTTTATGGGCTTTTTGAATGTTACCCAGTTTATCGGTGCGCACGGTAATGGTTTGCGTGCCGTCGTAACCGTTGGGAACGCGGCGTTCGTTGCGGTGTTCGTCGTATTCGGTGATGTAGGCACGGGTGATTTCAGGCGTGCCGGTTTGGATTTCGTTTTCGGCAAAGCCTTGTTCGAGTAGAAACTTTTTCAATTTGGGGCGTTGTTTTTTCAGCGCGTCCAACACTTCTTGATAGGTGTCGGCATGAAGGCTTACCGAAGTGTTCCATTGTGCATGGTCGGATTGGAAATTTTTTTCGGCCAAGCCTTTCACGGTGATGGTGCCGGGCTGGCGGAAGTTTTTAAACTGCGTGCCGAGTATAAAGGCCGCCGCAATCAAGCCTGCGGCCAGCAGCCCGCCCAAAACACCCAAGCCTTTCGATAGGGATAAGTTTTTTTCCGACATGGTTTCGTGCTCCTGTTGTTAAGGCCGTCTGAAAAATACAAAGTGTGTCAGCCGAACACAACCATCATGGCCATGTAAACACTGATTACTGCAATCAGGCTGTCGGTGCGGTCGAATACGCCGCCGTGCCCCGGCAGCAGGTTGCTGCTGTCTTTGAATCCGGCGGAGCGTTTGAACCAGCTTTCGAGCAAGTCGCCGCCGATGCTGACTGCCGTGAGTATCCAGCCTACCAACACCGCGCCGAACCATGAAACATCAAACGCCAGCCATCCTGCATTCCACACCGAAACCATATACACGGCAACGAACAGCGCACCGCCGATTGCGCCTTCCCAGCTTTTGCCGGGGCTGATGGACGGGGCAAGTTTGCGTTTTCCGAATGCTTTACCGCAAAAATAGGCGAAAATGTCTGCTATCCACACCAAACCCATAACGGCGAGCAGCGAAAGTGCGGCATCGGTGTTCGGGCGCAGGCTGTTCAGGGCAAACCAAAAAGGCAGAACAATGATCAGGCCGGTGGCATAGGCTTTCCAGTCTGCCTTCAACTGCCATTTTTTATACAGCCACAAAGGCATGACCAGCAGCCAAAATGCCAGCACCAACAGCCATGAAAAAACGGGCAGCGTCCACCCTCCAGCATAAGCGGTAAGGCCGAAAAAAGCCGTGGCAGCCAAAAAATGATGGTTTTGGGCTTTCTCCATGCCGCTTAAGCGGGCGTATTCCCACAAAACCAGCAGGGCGATCAGGCCGGTAAAAAATGCCCATAGGCCGTCTGAAGCCCAAAACAGCATGCCCAACATCAGGGGCAGCAGAATCAAAGCGGTAATGACGCGTTGTTTTAACATGGGTTATTCGCTCCGTTGCTGTTCAGGCGGAAGCTGTTCGGACGTGCGGCCGAAACGCCTTTCACGTTTTTGAAACGACTGCACGGCCGCATCCAGCGCGGCACTGTCGAAATCCGGCCACAGGGTGTCGGTGAAATAAAGTTCGGTATAAGCCAGCTGCCACAGCAGAAAATTGCTGATGCGGGTTTCTCCGCCGGTGCGGATAAACAAATCCGGCTCGGGAGCATCGGGCAGCATCAGGTGCCGGGCAAGCATGTCTTCGGTAATTTCGGTAACGCCTTCTTGAATCAGGCGGTTGGCCGCTTGGAGAATATCCCAGCGGCCGCCGTAGTCGGCCGCGATGGTAATCGTAAGCCCCATATTGGCGGCGGTAAGCCGTTCTGCCTGTTCAATGCCGGTGCGGATGTCTTCGCTGAAACGGCTGCGGTTGCCGATTACCTTTACCCGCATATTGTTTTCGTGCAGGTGTTGTACTTGCTTTTGCAGCGCCTGTAAAAACAAACCCATCAGAAAAGAAACTTCGTCTTCGGGGCGGCGCCAGTTTTCGGTTGAAAAAGCGAACACCGTTAAATACTGCACACCCAGTTCGGCACAGCGTTTGACCATGTTTTCCAAAGCATCCAAACCGCGCTTGTGCCCCATCACGCGGGGCAGGAAACGCTTTTTCGCCCAGCGGCCGTTGCCGTCCATAATCACGGCGATATGGCGCGGTATCTGAGTGTGTTCCAAAATGGTTTGCGTGCTGCTGCTCATCTGTTTGCCTTATGAAATAACAATAAATAAGGGTGTGTGGCGGACATGATTAACGGTTGTCCCAAGATGACGGGGAAGCGTTGGAAGCCGTCTTAAAAGGTTTCAGACGGCCTTTTCTGATTATGATTATAGGTTATAAAACTTAAATCGCCATCAAGTCTTCTTCTTTGGTGGCAAGCATTTTATCGACTTCGCCGATGTATTTGTCGGTGAGCTTTTGGATTTGGTCTTCGCCGCGGCGGGCATCGTCTTCAGAAATTTCTTTGTCTTTCAACAAGCGTTTGAAATCGTTGTTGGCATCGCGGCGCACGTTGCGGATGGCAACGCGGCCTTCTTCGGCTTCGCCGCGCACGACTTTGATCAAGTCTTTGCGGCGCTCTTCGGTGAGCATCGGCATCGGCACGCGGATCACGTCGCCCATCGCGGCGGGGTTCAAGCCCAAATTCGATTCGCGGATGGCTTTTTCTACCGCCGCAGCCATATTGCTTTCATATACTTTCACGCCGATGGTACGGGCATCGAGCAAGGTGATGTTGGCGACTTGGCTCACAGATACGGGGCTGCCGTAATATTCCACTTCCACTTGATCCAGCAAACCGGTGTGGGCGCGGCCGGTGCGTACTTTGGCCAGGTTTTCACGCAATACTTCCAAAGAGCGCTGCATTTTGCTTTCGGCAGTTTTTTGAATGTCGTTAATCATTTGTACTCTTTCAAAATTATTAAAATCAATAGGATAAAGCTTGAATCTGGCTGCAACGTATTTTTCAGACGGCCTTTGCAGCAGGATAACAAGCCATAGTACCGTGCTTGGCGGTTTCCGACAAGCGCGAAAGCCGTTGCGGGGCTTATTGTTGTAGGGTTTTTTCGTGCATTTTCTTGCCAGGGCACGCGTTGATTTCAGACGGCCTCACTGCAAGCCTACGGCAACACAATCTCACGCACGATTAAATATGTAGGGCGCAATACACTTTATCGCCATCAAACCCTTTGCTGATCAGTTTAACGGTTTTAAAGGTTTCCCCTCCGTCTGCCGTTACGACTACAACAAGCTCTTGGTCTGAAAAGGTTTTTAACTCTTCAATCACTTGTCCGATGCTTTTCTGCCGCTCTTCCCATTCGGTTACTTCGTTCATATTGCCCTCTCCTGCATGAGCGTTAAGTTTCTAGGCCAGTTTGCATGTTGCTTCGCTTTTTGTTGTTTTGCTTGCATGGTAAGTTGAATCGGGTAGCTAAAAATTAAGGATAGGTAAAGATATTGCCATTTGAGTAAACAAAACTTAAAATAATGTGTTACTTTATAACATTGCTGAAAATAAACTATGCGACATTTCAAATTTACCGTTTCTCCTCTGCTGCTGATATTGAGCACGCAAGTATGGGCGGAAGTTGAGACGGAACACAAACAAAACTTGGAAGAGGTAACGGTTGTCGGCAAACGCCAGCCGACGGCACAGCCGTTTACCGGCAACCGAAAAGCGAGCGATATGCTGATCAGCGGCGAAAAGCTCAAGAGCCGCTCGGCCACTTTGGGTAATGCTTTGGCCGGAGAGCTGGGCATTCACAGCAATCCTTTCGGCGGCGGGGCGAGTGCGCCGGTTATCCGCGGTCAGGAAGGCGTGCGGGTGAAGATTCTGCAAAACGGTTCGGATGTCGTCGATATGTCTTCACTCTCGCCCGACCATGCGGTAGCGGCCGATACGCTGCTGGCGCAAAGGGTGGAAGTATTGCGCGGCACGTCTACGCTGGCTTATGCCGCGGCATCCCCCGCCGGTGTGGTGAATATTGCCGATAAACGCATTCCGACTTCGGTGCCCGAAAAAGGTTACGAAGGCGAAACTGCCGTCCGCTTCGATACGGCGGCCAAAGAAAAAGCGGCAACCGCAGCCGTTACGTTCGGCCTGGGCGACAATATTGCCGTTCATGCAGAAGGGCTGACGCGCCATTCCGACAATTACCGCGTTCGGGGAATCAATTTGGGCGAAACGCTGAAATATGTGCCGGACACCCATAACAAATCACATGTCGGCACGCTCGGGTTGTCTTGGGTGGGCAGCAAAGGGCATTTGGGTGCGTCATACACTTACCGCAAAGACCGCTACGGCCTGCCCGGGCACAACCATATGCTCGACCGTTGCAGCGGCCACATTTTCGACGTAACCACCGCATCGCCGATTGCACGCACTTATCTTTTGCCTTACCCGCATCTGATGGCTGACGAAGATGTTAACGATTCGCACCATTTCCATTGCGACAGCGAACATAACCAAAACAAAAAACACAGCCACGACAACGTGTACGGGCATAAACACGACCACAGCGGACCCGGCCCGTGGGTGGATATGAATGTGAAACGCTACGAATTGGCCGGCGAATGGAAACAGCCTTTTGCCGGTTTGAGCAAAATCAAGTTCTCAAGCGTGTACAGCAATTATTACCACGACGAGAAAAACGACGGTAAAGTCTATATCAGCCCCGACGACCCCGAAGACTACAAAAAGCGCAAGCTGAGAGACGGCATGGAGCAACAAGGCAAGCCCGATGCCATATTTGCCAACAGAGGCCTGAATACCCGCTTGGAGTTTTTCCACACCCCGATTGCCGGTTTCAACGGTATGGCCGGTATCCAATACCAAACCCAGAAAAGCAGCGCCCGCCGCGTCGCACCGCCTTTGAAACACGGCGAGCGATACATCAACGAGCGTAACCCGTTGGTAGAAAACACCAACAAACAGCTCAGCCTGTTTGCTTTGGAACAATACCGTATCGGCAATGTTCTGTTGGAAGGCGGCGTGCGTTGGGAGAAACAGCGCATTCCCATCCGTTACGATCAAGAACTGCTTGCGCGTTACGTTAAGCCCGGCACGCAGCAGCCCGATTTGAGCGCTTATTCGGAAAAGGCCTTTTCTTATTCGGGCGGCCTGCTGTGGGATTTCGCACCTTACTACCGCTTATCGCTCACCGCGTCCCACAACGAACGCCTGCCCACGCCGATGGAGCTGTATTATCACGGCAAACACTTGGCGACCAACTCATTTGAGTTCGGCAACAAGGGTTTGAGAAAAGAGCGTTCCAACAATGTTGAAATCGGCTTGAGTTACAGCGGCGAGAAATGGGACTATAAAATCAGTGCCTACCGCAACCGCTTTAAAAACTTCATCCATGCCGAAAACCTGCACCGCAGCGGTAATTTGTTTGTACGCCGTTATATTCAGTCGCAGGCACGTTTCCACGGCTTGGAAGGAGAAATCGGCTATCAATTTACCCCACGGCATAAATTCACCGTGTTCGGCGACATCGTGCGGGGCAAACTGTTCGGCCTGCCGATTCTCTACGGCGACAAAATTTACCGCGAATACACCTGTGTGGATGAAGACGGTTTGGAAGATACCTGTTTCGATGTTGTCGGACGCGAAACGGCGCAGCGGCCCGACCGTTACGCACCGCGCGTACCGCCCGCACGCTTAGGTTTCAGATTGAACAGCGAATTCAACGAAAAATGGTCAACCTCGCTTGAATACACCCGCGTTTTCAATCAAAACCGCACCGCCGTCTCGGAGTTTCCGCGTAAATTTGACGACGATGAATTGGAAGAAAACGGCGCAAAACAAAGGCTCTATACCATTCCGGTATTGGAAGACCCCACCCGCGGCTACCATCTGTTGAATGCGGGTATCGCCTACCGCAACCGCGTAGGCAAAACGGAATATAAAGTGTCTTTGGATATGAACAACCTGCTCAACCAAAAGGTATATATCCACAATTCGCACTTGCCGTATGTGCCTCAACCGGGAAGAAACTTTATTTTCGGTGTGAACGTGAAGTTCTAAACAGGCCGGTTTGAACCCTTAGGCCGTCTGAAAACTGTTTGCGGAAAAGCACAGGTTTCAGACGGCCTTTTTTGGTTTGTTAGCGGATTGACCATATTGCATTTTGAACCGCAGTCCTATCCGTAGGTTTAGCAAAAATATCAGGCCGTCTGAAAAACAGTTTTTCAGACGGCCTGTGTTTCATAACGCATACGCCAACGCGTGTTTTCAATCTTGATTGTTGCTGTCGTTGTTTTCTTTGCCGGCGATATGCTGACGCCAAAAACGTCTTCCAAACCAGACAAGTGCGATCAGCAGCCAAAGCGGCCATGCTGCCATCGTAATCAGCAGTATGTTTTGAAACAGATACCAGCCTTTTTCCAGCATCGGCAGGATTTGTGCAAAAAACGGCGGTTCAGATTGTTTGGCCAAAGCTTCGGGGTTCGGTCTGCTGCGGCGGATAACCGTTTCGGGCTGGTTGAAGTGAAGCTGTATGGTGGCGAAGTCAACTTTGTCCTGCCAATAAGCCTTTTCCAGCTCGGCGTATTCTTGTTGGGCTTTGGCGTCAAACTGCCAGCGGGTTACTTGCGCCGAATCTTTTTTGTCGGAAGGTTCTTCAGACTGCTTCACATCGGCCAATTGGTCGGCAAGCTGCTGTTGGCGCAGCGCTTCGAGTGCTTGCCGGCGCAAATCCAAGCTTACGTCTTCGGCTGAAAAATGCTGGTTGTTCAAAAATGTAATGTGTGCCTGCAAATCGTGAAGAAATTCGGAAGCATGGTCGGTGGGAATCCGCACGACCAAATCGGCGCGGTAGGTATAGCGGCTGATTTCAAGCAGCGTGCCGTCGGTTTGCGGAAAAGAATCGGTGCTGCGGATGTCGGCATTAATCGTATTGGTTGCAACAAAACCGCCGTGCTTGGCAGTAAGCGTTTCTATATCGGCCGCCGTTTTGCGCGTGTCGGTAGTTTGGAAATCAATATCGGCGGTTACGGCAAGCTGCCTGCCTTCTATTTTTTGATCGACCACCGCGCTCGGTGTCAATTTGGCGGCTTGTTTGTCGGAAGACTGTTCCGCCACGGCGGCTGCGGGAGCCGGAGCTTCTGCTTCTGAAGCGTTACGGCTGCCGTTGTCGCCGCAGGCAGTCAGCAGCAGCGAACCCAACAATGAAATATAGGCAATGCGGCGAGTGTTCATTATTGATACTTTCATGATGAAATAAGCGAGAGAGTATGTTTTAATTGGTTTATGTATTGCAGTCAGCCGAAGCTGCGTTTTCAGACGGCATCTCTGCCAAAGTTTTCTTATGGTTGGCGGCCACGCGCATATAGTGCTGCGCCGAATACACCAAAAACGCTTTTTCGTCGTCCGTGAGCGGGCGCACCTGTTTAACGGGAGAGCCTACATACAAAAAACCGCTTTCCAACCGCTTGCGCGGCGGCACCAAACTGCCGGCACCGATCATCACGTCGTCTTCAATTACCACATCATCGAGAATCACCGTATTCATGCCCACCAGCACACGGTTGCCGATGGTGCAGCCGTGCAGCATCACTTTGTGGCCGATGGTTACGTCTTCGCCGATAACCAGCGGCGAACCGTCGGGCTTGGCCGCCGTTTTGTGCGAAACGTGCAGCATGCTCAAATCCTGAACATTGCTGCGCGCGCCGATGGTAATGCTGTTCACATCGCCGCGTAGCACCGCAAACGGCCACACCGATACGTCTTGCGCCAGCGAAACCTCCCCGATCACGGCAGAAACCGGGTCGATATAGCAGCTTTCATCAATGTGCGGAACATGCTCCAGATAAGGGCGGATATTCATATCGTTCTCCTCGACGGGTAAATGGTTTTTCAGACGGCCTGAAGGTTTCTTGGTTGGTATTGTAGCCGAACATCGAGCATCTTAGCCCAAACAGGCCGTCTGAAAACATTGCGCAACCAAACGGCAGCGAAGCGGGCGCATTCGGGTTATCGGATTGACCGCAAACGGATTGATTGAGGATAAAATAAGCCGACCCCGCATTCAGATGAAAGGATCATCATGTGGCACATTATCGCCATCGGTTATCTATTCGTGGCCGTTTTATTTTCCGCCGCACAGCCCACCATTGCCCGCGCCTTGATTTATCTCGTATTTTGGGCGGTGTTGCCCAGCCTGTTTACTTTTTGGGTCGTTAAAACACGGCGGCGCAACAAACGCATCAAATGGCTGGAAAAACAGCAGTCGAGCCGCAAACCCGAATAAGCACTTTTCAGACGGCATCTTATCTTATATAATTCTGCGGTTTCCGTTTCGGCGGAATCATTTTTTATTGTTAACTCAAACGCCCGCACTTTGCGCGAAAGGGTGCTTACTCCGGTAGGTTCTATGCGACAAAGTGTATGCTTTAACCCTTTTAAGGAAAATTTATGTCACAAGTTACTATGCGCCAGATGCTGGAAGCAGGCGTTCACTTCGGCCACCAAACCCGTTACTGGAACCCGAAAATGGAGCAATACATTTTCGGCGCGCGCAACAAAATCCATATCGTAAACCTGGAAAAAACCCTGCCGCTGTTCCAAGAAGCGCAAGAAGCCGTTCGCCGTCTGGTTGCAAACAAAGGTACCGTATTGTTTGTAGGTACCAAACGCCAAGCCCGCGACATCATCCGCGAAGAAGCTACCCGTGCCGGTATGCCTTTCGTTGACTACCGCTGGTTGGGCGGCATGTTGACCAACTACAAAACCGTTAAACAGTCCATCAAACGCTTGGAAGAAAAAACCGCAGCTTTGGAAAACGCTGCCGAGAGCGGTTACAGCAAAAAAGAAATCTTGGAAATGCAACGCGAAGTTGAAAAACTGGAGCGTTCATTGGGCGGTATCAAAAATATGAAAGGCTTGCCCGACGCGATTTTCGTGATCGACACCGGCTACCAAAAAGGTACTTTGGTTGAAGCTGAAAAACTGGGCATCCCCGTGATTGCCGTAGTGGATACCAACAACAGCCCAGACGGCGTGAAATACGTTATCCCCGGTAACGACGACTCTGCAAAAGCAATCCGTCTGTACTGCCGCGGTATGGCAGATGCCGTATTGGAAGGCAAAAACCAAGCCATCCAAGAAACCGTAGCCGCTGCCCAAGCCGCTGCCGAATAAGGCTTTTCAAAAAGGGGGCTTTATGCCCCTTTTCTCGAAACAGGCCGTCTGAAAACGCATCAAATACTACCTTTTCAGACGGCCTTACCAAGATTCACAAGCACCACAAACCGTGCTTGCCCCAATTTCTAGGAGATTCAAAATGGCAGAAATTACTGCAAAAATGGTTGCCGACCTGCGTGCCGCTACCGGTCTGGGCATGATGGAGTGCAAAAAAGCACTGGTTGAAGCCGAAGGCAACATCGAAAAAGCCGAAGAAATCCTGCGCATCAAATCAGGCGCCAAAGCCGGTAAACTGGCCGGCCGTACCGCTGCCGAAGGCGTATTGGCTTACGCTATCGAAGGCAATGTAGGCGCTTTGGTTGAAGTAAACTGCGAAACCGACTTCGTAGCAAAAGACGCCGGCTTCGTAGAGTTCGCCAACTTTGTTGCCAAAACCGCCGTTGCCAAAAAGCCTGCTTCTGTTGAAGAACTGAGCGCATTGGTTGAAGAAGAGCGCAAAGCCATCATCGCCAAATTGGGCGAAAACATGTCTGTACGCCGCTTCCAAGTGATCGAAACCGCCGACAGCCTGACCGCCTACATCCACGGTGCATTGGCTACCGAAGGCGTATTGGTTGAATTCAAAGGTGCCGAAGACGTTGCCCGCAAAGTAGGTATGCACATCGTTGCCGCCAAACCCCAATGCGTGTCTGAAAGCGAAGTAGATGCGGAAACCGTTGAAAAAGAACGTCGCATTTACACCCAACAAGCTATCGAATCAGGCAAACCTGCCGAAATCGCCGAAAAAATGGTTGAAGGCCGCATCAAAAAATTCTTGGCTGAAGTTACCCTGAACGGCCAAGCATTCGTGATGAACCCTGACCAAACCGTAGCCCAATTCCTGAAAGAAAACGGCGCGGAAGTTATCAGCTTCGTGCGTTACAAAGTAGGCGACGGTATCGAAAAAGCCGTTGTAGACTACGCTGCCGAAGTAGCTGCCGCTGCGAAAGTATAAGGCTTATGAAAAACAAAGCACTCAGATTCGTATCGAATCGGGGTGCTTTTTTTTGAGGACATTTTTCAGACAGCCTGCCGTTTATAGCAAAAAAACCGCAGGCCGCAACGTTGGCAACGGGCGGAAAACAAACCGTCCGAGATTTGACCTAGTGCTTTGAAAAGCCCTGAAAAACGCACTACAATCAGTGCAGTATCCGTTCTCCAAAAACATAAGGCCGTCTGAAACGGTTTCAGACGGCCTCCCCGCAACCCGAAGAAAGCAAGGTATCCCATGACACAGCAAACCAAATATAAACGCGTTTTATTAAAACTTTCCGGCGAAGCCCTGATGGGTAAAGACGCTTTCGGTATCAACCGCGACACCATTATGCAGATTGTCGGGCAAGTGAAAGAAGTCGTGGATATGGGCGTGCAGGTTGCCGTGGTGATTGGCGGCGGTAATATCTTCCGCGGTGTCGCCACCCAAGCTCAAGGCATGGATCGCGCCACCGCCGACTATATGGGCATGATGGCTACCGTGATGAACGCGCTGGCCTTGAAAGATGCTTTCGAATCATTGGGCATCAAAGCCCGCGTACAATCCGCCTTGAGCATGCAGCAGATTGCCGAAACCTACGCCCGCCCCAAAGCCATCCAATATTTGGAAGAGGGCAAAGTCGTGATTTTCGCCGCCGGCACAGGCAACCCTTTCTTTACCACCGACACAGCCGCCTCATTGCGCGGTGCGGAAATGAACTGCGACATCATGCTCAAAGCCACTAATGTTGACGGCGTTTACACCGCAGATCCTAAAAAAGACCCGTCGGCCACCCGCTATCAAACCATTACTTTCGACGAAGCCATCAATAAAAACCTGCGCGTGATGGACGCCACCGCTTTCGCCCTGTGCCGTGAGCAGAAGCTGAATATTGTTGTATTCGGTATTGCCAAAGACGGCGCATTGAAGCGTGTGATTGCCGGCGAAGACGAAGGCACGTTGGTGCATTGCTGATTTTTAGAGAAAATTCAGGCTGTCTGAAATGTTTGCTGTTTCAGACGGCCTTTTTGTGTTGGAAATTAATCGACAGTCAGTAATCTTACTGCTTTAACATCACGTCCTGTTTCGGGATCATTTGTTTCACAAGCTCTATTTTTCAAATGCCCAACTTAATCAAAAAGGCCGTCTGAAAACTTTTTCAGACGGCCTCACTTCTCTATTTCACAGACTTGGCTTTATTTGGCAGCTAACTCGCTACGCAGTTTTTTGGTTACTTCCATCATTACTTCAAGCTGCTCGATGGTTTCTTTCCAGCCGCGGGTTTTCAGGCCGCAGTCGGGGTTGACCCACAAGCGCTCGACTGGCACTACTTCCATGGCTTTGCGCAGCAGTTTTTCCACTTCGGCGGCAGTCGGTACGCGCGGGCTGTGGATGTCGTACACACCGGGGCCGATGTCGTTCGGGTATTTGAAATCGCCGAAGGCGGTGAGCAATTCCATGTCGGAACGTGATGTTTCGATGGTGATTACGTCGGCATCCATAGAGGCGATGGCGGGCAGGATGTCGTTAAACTCCGAATAGCACATGTGGGTGTGGATTTGGGTGCTGTCTTCCGCGCCGGTGCTGCTCAAACGGAAGGCTTCGCACGCCCAAGCCAAAAATTCGTCCCATTGGGCTTTTTTCAGCGGCATGGCTTCGCGGATGGCCGGTTCGTCGATCTGAATCACTTTGATGCCGGCTTTTTCCAAATCCAACACTTCGTCGTTCAAGGCCAAGGCGATTTGCTTGGCGACTTCGCTCAACGGAATGTCGTCGCGCACGAACGACCATTTGTACATGGTTACGGGGCCGGTGAGCATGCCTTTCATCGGGCGTTTGGTCAGGGTTTGCGCGTAGGCAGACCAGTAAACGGTCATCGGTTCGGGGCGCGATACGTCGCCGAAGATGATGGGCGGTTTTACGCAGCGCGAGCCGTAGCTTTGTACCCAGCCGAATTGGGTGAAGCAGTAGCCGGCCAGTTGTTCGCCGAAGTATTCCACCATGTCGTTACGCTCGGCTTCGCCGTGTACGGGCACGTCGAGTTCCAGTTTTTCCTGTACTTCCACGCAGTAGGCGATTTCTTTTTTCATCGCGGCATCGTAATCGGCAGCGGAGAGTTCGCCTTTTTTGAAGGCGGCGCGCGCTTGGCGGATTTCGGTGGTTTGCGGGAACGAGCCGATGGTGGTGGTCGGCAACACGGGCAGGTTCATCCAAGCCTGTTGTGCTTTGATGCGTTCGGCAAACGGTGATTTGCGTTGATCGGCACCTTTGGGCAGGTTGGCGACGCGTGCTTTTACGGCATCGTTGTGGATTTTTTTGTTGGTGGCGCGGTCGGCAGCGGCGGCATCGGAAGCGGCAATGGCTTCTTTTACGCTGTCTTTGCCGTGTGCCAAGGCTTGTTTGACTACGCCCAGCTCAACCAGTTTTTGTGCGGCAAACGCCATCCAAGATTTGATTTCGCCGTCCAGTTTTTCTTCCACAGCCAAGTCTTGCGGGCTGTGCAGCAGCGAGCAGGAAGGGGCGATCCACAAGTTGTTGCCCAGCTTGGCTTTTACCGGCTCCAAAGTGTCGATCACTTTGGAGAGGTTGGCGCGCCATACGTTGCGGCCGTCAATCAGGCCGACAGACAATACTTTGTTTTCCGGCCATGCGTCGGCAAACACGGAGAGTTGCTCGGGTGCGCGCACGCAGTCGATGTGTACGCCGTGAACGGGCAGGGCTTTGAGCAGGTTGAGGTGTTCGGCGGCAGAGGCGAAGTAGGTGCCGATGATGATGCGCACGCCGGTGTTGGCAAATTCTTTGTAAGCGGTTTCAACGGCTTTGATCCAGTTGGCATCGGCGTCGGCAGAGAGAATCGGCTCGTCGATCTGAATCCAATCTACGCCTTCGGCGGCCAGTTCGCGCAGCAGTTGTGCGTAAGCGGACAGCAGCTTGGGCAGCAGGCTGATGCGTTTGAAGTTGTCGTCTTTGGCTTTGCCCAACCACAGCAGGGTAACGGGGCCGACCAGCGTGGGCTTGATGTCGTGGCCTTGTGCTTTGGCTTCTTTGATTTGGGCAATCAGGTTTTTGGCGTTGACTTTAAATTCGGTGTCGGCGTGCCATTCGGGTACGATGTAGTGGTAGTTGGTGTCGAACCACTTGGTCATTTCCATCGCAAATTGGGTGGCGTTACCGCGCGCCAGTTGGAAGTATTCGGGCAGGCTCAGGTTGGCCGCGTCGAAACCGAAACGTTTGGGAATCGCGCCCAAAGTGCAGAGCAGGTCTAAAACGTGGTCGTAAAAAGAAAAATCGCCTACGGGCAGCAAATCGGCACCGGCGGCTTTTTGGGTGGCCCAGTTCAGACGGCGGATTTCGGCGGCAACTTCTTGCAACTCGGCTTCGCTTTTCGCGCTTTTCCAAAAGGCTTCTACGGCAAATTTCAGCTCGCGCTTCGCACCGATGCGCGGGTAGCCGGATAGATGAAATGTGTTCATGTTCAACTCCTGTTGTTAAATCAATTGCGGATGCTTATTCGGATGGTCGTATCTTGAAGCTTTTTCGGGCAAGGCGCAAACGAGTTATTTGCATGGCTGTATGAATGGATTTAATGTGAAGAGGCCGTCTGAATATTTTTCAGACGGCCTCGAAGCATGTTGATGATGAAAGCGGGGTTACAGATAGAATTTATCCACAACTTTCAAATTTTCGTCCAATTTATAAACCAACGGTTGGCCGGTGGGGATTTCCACACCCATGATGTCGTCGTCGGAAATGCCTTCGATGTGTTTTACCAAGGCACGCAGGCTGTTGCCGTGGGCAGCTACCAATACGCGTTTGCCGCTTAAAATGGCGGGGGCGATTTGGTCGTGCCAGAAGGGCAGTACGCGTTGGAGGGTAACTTTCAGGTTTTCGCCGTCGGGCACCACATCGTCGGGCAGGTGGGCGTAGCGGCGGTCGTTGTGGGCGGAAAACTCGTCGGCGGGGTCGAGCAGCGGCGGCAGGGTGTCGTAGCTGCGGCGCCAGATGTGCACTTGGTCGTCGCCGTATTTTTCGGCGGTTTGTTTTTTATCCAAACCTTGAAGTTGGCCGTAGTGGCGTTCGTTCAAACGCCATGTTTTGATTTGGGGAACCCACAGTTGGTCGGATTCTTCCAGCACGATGTTGCAGGTTTTGATGGCACGGGTTAATACGGAAGTGAAGGCGATGTCGAACTGATAGCCTTTTTCTTTGAGTTTTTGCCCGGCGGCGGCGGCTTCTGCCAAACCCTGCTCGCTCAGTTTCACGTCGCGCCAGCCGGTAAACAGGTTTTTGGCGTTCCATTCGCTTTGCCCGTGGCGGATAAATACGAGTTCCATCGTGTTGCTCCAAGTTTGTAGGTTTGAAAATGCCTTTATAACATATTTTGCCCCCGCCGTTGCCGGTTGGCGCGGTGTATTTACGCGCAGGTGCGGTAAGGCCGTCTGAAAAAACGGCTTTCAGGCTTGGGGCTTTGCCATGACACAGCTATGAAAATATGTTATGGTAAAAATGAAATTCGCTTCAATAAGGTAAAAATATTCACTTTTACGCACAATATACGGCAGTTAGCCGCTTTTCAATACTGTTTGCAGAGCCTAGAACCTGACTGCCGATTCGTGCGATACGTTCGGGCAGGCCGCCTGAACCGTTTAAGACGAAAGAGGTTCACATGCAAACACTCACCGCATACATCAACGGCGCTTATGTTCCCGCCGATTCCCAAGCCGAAACATTCAGCAACATCAATCCCGCCAACGGAGAAGTTTTATCTACCGTTCAGCAAAGCAGCGCATCCGAAATCGAAACCGCCGTTCAGACGGCCATAGCAGGACAAAAAGTTTGGGCGGCGATGACTGCTGTGGAACGCAGCCGCATCCTGCTCAAAGCCGTTGCCATTCTGCGCGAACGCAACGACGAGTTGGCACGCATCGAAACCTTGGATACCGGCAAACCCCTGTCTGAAACCCTGTATGTCGATATCGTTACCGGCGCGGATGTGATTGAATATTATGCAGGTTTGGCGCAGACTGTCGAAGGCCGCCAAATTCCCCTGCGCGACACCGCATTTGCCTACACCCGCCAAGAGCCGTTGGGCGTGGTGGCCGGCATCGGCGCGTGGAACTATCCGATTCAGATTGCCATGTGGAAAGCCGCGCCTGCTTTGGCGGCGGGTAACGCCATGATTTTCAAACCCAGCGAAGTTACGCCCGCCGGCGCGCTGAAACTGGCGGAAATTTTCACCGAAGCCGGACTGCCCGACGGCGTGTTCAACGTCGTTCAAGGCGATTGGCGCGTGGGCGAGGCTTTGAGCAACCACCCGCAGATTGCCAAAGTATCGTTTACCGGCGGCGTGGCGACGGGTAAAAAAGTGATGTCGCAGGCCGCCGCGTCTTCCCTGAAAGAAGTGACGATGGAGTTGGGCGGCAAATCACCGCTGATTATCTGCGACGATGCCGATTTAAACCTCGCTGCCGACATCGCCCTGATGGCCAATTTTTACAGCTCCGGCCAAGTCTGCACCAACGGCACGCGCGTGTTTGTGCCGGTAAACAAAAAAGAAGCGTTTGAAGCCAAAGTGCTGGAACGCGTAGCCCGCATCCGCGCCGGTGACCCGCTCGACCAAAACGTGAACTTCGGCCCGCTGGCAAGCTTTCCGCACATGGAAAAAGTGTTGGGCTATATCGAAAAAGGCAAAGCGGAAGGCGCGCGTCTTTTAGCGGGCGGAGGCCGTCTGAAAGAAAACGGCATGGCAAACGGCGCCTACGTTGCACCCACCGTGTTCACCGACTGCACCGACGACATGACCATTACCCGCGAAGAAATCTTCGGCCCCGTGATGAGCATTTTGGCCTACACCACCGAAGAAGAAGTGATCGTGCGCGCCAACAACACCGAATACGGCTTGGCCGCAGGCGTGGTGACGCCCGACGTAAAACGCGCCCACCGCATCATCGGCCGGCTTCAGGCAGGCATCTGCTGGATCAACGCCTGGGGCGAATCGCCCGCGCAAATGCCCGTGGGCGGCTACAAACAATCCGGCATCGGCCGCGAAAACGGCGTCCAAACGCTGATGCACTACACACAAACCAAATCGGTGCTGGTGGAGCTGGGGGATTATCAATCGGTGTTTTGAGGCCGTCTGAAAAACGGTTTGATTCAGGCCGGTTGAAAACCCGATTCCTTATTTTTCAGACGGCCTTTCATCCCAAAGGATTACCCATGAAGCCCGACCATTCCATGCAGCACACAGTAAACGTCGAACTCAGCCTCGGCCATGTGCTGATGCTGTGTCAAACGCTTTCAGACAGACTTTCCGCCCTGCGTGAATACGAAACATGGACGGAAGAAGAACGGCGCGCTGTATGGGCTTTACAGGACACGCTCGATCGGGCTTTAGCCCGTCTGGGCTATGACGTGATGCCGTCTGAAGAATGGGATAGCCTGTTGGCACAGGCGCAAAAGCATATGTATGACATTCATGTCGAATGTTTGGATTAGCTTTCTAAATAATCCACACTCATATCATCTTTTCAGACGGCCTCTAAGCCTGATGCAGACTCGGATGGCGGCTTATTGCAGCAAAGTCTGCCGGTCGCGGATATACATTTCTGCCAGTTTGCGCGAGCCATAGGGGTTTAGGTGATCATTGTCGCGGTAAATCGGCAGGCCGTTGATGGTTTTGTCTTCTGGGATATAAGCGCTTACATCGACCCATTTAACTTCGGGATATTTTTTAACGATATCTTCGATCAATTTGTCGGCTTCTGCCGAGCGTTTGACTTCGGCCTTTTTTCTCTCTGAAACATAGTCGACGTCTAATCCGAGGCGTTGTTTCAGATAGTAGCGGCGCAACGGAATTTGGGGCGACATGGGCGTATCGGCAAATACGTAAACTTTCTTGCCGTCTTTGAGCAGGGTTTGCAGGGTTTGTTCGAAATATTGCAGATAATCCGGTTTGTCGTAATGTAAAAACCAGCGGCCGGCAATGAACACGTTGGGATAGTCTTTCACACGGTTTGCAATGTGGTCGGTGTATTCGTTGCAGCGTTCTGCGCGGCGGTCGTCGGCGGGCAGGCGGAAATTGAATACGGCGGCGCAACTGTTGGAGGAAACGATATCGGCAGACCATTTTTCATGTTGGCCGACTTTGTCGAAAAATTCTTCAAAGTGGGCGGCATGGGAATCGCCGATAACGATAATTTCAGACGGCCTGCCGGTTTTAAAACCTACGGCGCAATCGGTTTTGTGAATATCGTCCGCACAGATTTTACTGCTGACGGCCAAATCAAATTCATTTTCAAACTGTGTCGGTTTTGTAGTAAAGAGATAGGCGGCTATCGGTGCGAGTAGGGCGAAATAGGCGGCCATGCTCAGAGTGAATTTTTTGTCGGTAAAGTTTTTGATATGGCGGGCGGGAGATTCCACCAGCTTGTACGAAAGCACAGACAGCACAAACGTTGCGATCACGGCACAAATAATGGCTCCGACCGGCAAATCGTAGTCCATATATACATAGCGCATGATTGAAAGTACCACCCAGTGCCACAGATACAGCGAATATGAGATTAAGCCGATACCGACAAGGGCACGATGGCAAAGCAGTTTTGACGCATTAAAACCGTGTTGGGTTTGCGCTTGGGCACCGGAGAAAATCAGTAAACCGACGGCAAAGCAGCAGAGCAGGCGTTCGATGTAGCCGCCTCCGGGTAATAAACCGCCGGGAAGAAAGAGCATGGCGGCAACGACGGCCAACATAGCCCAATTGAGTATATTGGGTATGCGCTTTGTTAAAGAGGGGATAAAAGCAAACAGCGACCCGATCAGCAATTCGTAAGCGCGTACATGAGGCAGGAAGTAAGCATCCATGCCGAAAGTGGGCAAGAAAGCGGAGAGGAGGCTGAGCGAGATTAGCAGAATAATAAAATTGCGCCCGTTGCTGTTGGGTCTGAAACGGTAAAAGCCCAACAATAAAACGGGAAACACAAAGTAAAACTGCTCTTCCAACGATAAAGACCAAATGTGCTGCAAAGGTCTTTCAGCAGATGAAACCTCGAAATAACCGCCGCGCCGTGCAAAAAACAGGTTGGCGGCAAACATCAGCGAGGCGACCGTAGATTTAAGGTATTGCTTGAAGTCGGCGGGGAGGAAAAAAACGGCAGCGGCAATCGTGGTACACAAAAGCACGAAAATAAATACCGGCAAAATGCGTTTTGCTCGCCGTTTGTAAAAATCAATAAAAGAAAAGCTGCCGCGCAGCATTTCTTTGCTGATGATTTTGGTAATCAGATAACCGGATAAAACGAAAAAAATATCGACACCTAAATAACCGCTCGGCATCCACTGGTTATTGATATGAAAAACAATGACTGCCAATACGGCAATAGCGCGTAAACCATCTATATCGGCGCGGTATTTTAGTTCTTTGCTCATTAGGGAAATATCTTTAGCAGAGAAGAGTTATGATGATTAAATTTATTAAATAACAATGTGATAATTTACTGATTTATTAGATTTATTTATCCAAAGTTTTTTGAGGTTATTTAATAAATTGGTTAGATGATTAGTGAGCGCAAAACTGTCATTAGGTTTCGGTAAATTAAATTCTTTTACGAAAAATGACGAGTATGTAAAGAACAATAATTTTGAGTGAAGGTTTTAGACGAACGTTTTGTTATTTTGCCTCTCAAACCAAGCATACAAAACATGGCGACTCAACTACTTTTTGATTGAAAGCGGCGGTTGTGCCGTATAAGCAGCATGAACCGATTCCGTTACCGCTTTGGCGGTTTACACACAATCTTGCTATCGGAGCAGAAACGCAACTACATCGCAGTAAAAGTTGCTGATTGACTATATCGACTTTTCAGACGGCCTAAATGTTGAGGCCGTCTGAAAACCACACACTAAAAAGGAAACCCATGACCCTAAAATCCACTTACGACTACATCATCATCGGCGCGGGCAGTGCGGGCAATGTGTTGGCGGCGCGGCTGACGGAAGACGAAAACGTATCGGTGCTGCTGCTCGAAGCCGGCCTGCCCGACTACCGTTTGGATTTCCGCACGCAGATGCCCGCTGCGCTGGCGATGCCGCTGCAAGGTTTGACTTATAACTGGGGCTACAAAACCGACCCTGAGCCGTTTATGAACAACCGCCGTATGGATTGCGGGCGCGGCAAGGGTTTGGGCGGTTCTTCGCTGATTAACGGCATGTGCTATATCCGCGGCAATGCGCTCGATTTCGATCATTGGGCGAAAATCCCCGGTTTGGAAGACTGGACGTATCTCGACTGCCTGCCTTATTTCAAAAAGGCCGAACACCGCGATGCGGGCGAAAACGATTACCACGGCGGCAGCGGCCCGATTCATGTAACTACTGCCAAACCGAATGTGAACCCGCTGTTTGAGGCCATGATTCAGGCAGGCGTGGATGCGGGCTATCCGCGCACCGACGATTTGAACGGCTATCAGCAGGAAGGCTTCGGCCCGATGGACAGGTTTGTGACGCCGCGCGGCCGCCGTGCTTCTACCGCACGCGGTTATCTGGATATGGCGAAACACCGTGAGCGGCTCACGATTCTCACCGGCGCACTCACCGACACGATTCTGTTTGACGGCAAACGTGCGCGCGGTGTGCGCTTTAACCATCAAAACCAAATACACAGCATCGAAGTGCGCCGCGAAGTGCTGCTGTGCGCTGGGGCGATTGCGTCGCCGCAGATTCTGCAACGCAGCGGCGTCGGCCCGGGCGAATGGCTGCGTGAGGCGGGTGTGAGCGAGGTGTTGGATTTGCCGGGCGTGGGCAACAATCTGCAAGACCATCTCGAGCTTTACATGCAGTATGAGTGCAAAGAGCCGGTGTCGATTGCGCCGGCAACGAATTGGTGGAACAAGCCTGCCATCGGTGCGGAATGGCTGTTGTTGGGTACGGGCTTGGGTGCGACCAATCATTTTGAAGGCGGCGGCTTTATCCGTTCGCATGAAAAATTCGAGTGGCCGAATATCCAATATCACTTTCTGCCGATTGCCGTGCGCTACGACGGCCGCAACGCCAGCAAGTCGCACAGTTTTCAGGCGCATGTCGGCTCGATGCGTTCGCCCAGCCGCGGCCGCATCAAGCTGAAATCGCGCAATCCGGCCGAGCATCCGAGCATTCTGTTCAACTACATGAGCCACGAACAGGATTGGGAAGAGTTCCGCGCCGCCATCCGCATCACGCGCGAAATTATGAACCAGCCCGCGCTCGACCGCTATCGCGGCGCGGTGATCACGCCGTCTGAAAGCATACAAACCGACGAGCAGCTCGACGAATATGTGCGCCAACACGCCGAAACGGCCTACCACCCTTCGTGCACCTGCGCGATGGGCGAGGGCAACGATGCGGTGGTGGACGGCGAAGGCCGCGTGCACGGTATCGACGGCCTCCGCGTGGTCGATGCGTCGATTATGCCGAACATCATCACGGGCAATCTGAACGCCACAACGATTATGTTGGCAGAGAAAATCGCCGACAAAATCCGCGGCCGCCAGCCGTTGCCGAAATCGACAGCGGATTATTATGTGGCCGACGGCGCGCCGATACGCGGCGAACCGAAGCGCAGGGCGTAAGGGCTGGTTGAGGCCGTCTGAATCGTGTTTTCAGACGGCCTTATCGGTCGGATAAGCAATCAGCCCGAATATTTTCGATTTCAGCGAGTCGAGGATTCAGACGGCCTTTATTTAATAGCAAGCAGACCGGTGTGAGAGGCCGTCTGAAAACATAAAAACCATAAAAAGGAGGATACATGCACAGTGCACCCAATTCCACGGCGGCAGACGCGCCCAAGCTGGCGGTGAACAAAACCGTTTTCACCGCCGCTTCGGTGATTTCTATCGCCCTGATTCTGTTTACCATTCTGTTTCCTGAAATCGGCGAAAACGTGCTCGGCAACTCGCTGCGCTGGGTATCCGACCATTTCGGCTGGTATTACATGCTGGTGGTGGCGGCATATTCGATTTTTTCGCTGTTTGTCGGCTTTTCCCGCTACGGCGACATCAAGCTGGGCAAAGATCAAGACAAACCCGATTTCCCTTTTTTGGCGTGGGCGGCGATGTTGTTTTCGGCGGGCATCGGCATTGATTTGCTGTTTTTCGGCGCGTCCGAACCGCTGGCGCACTATCTCACGCCCAATACCGGCGAAGGCGGCACACCCGAAGCGGCGCGTGCGGCCTTGTCGCAAACCTTTCTGCATTGGGGGCTGCACGGTTGGGGCATCTATGCCTTAATCGGTATGGCTTTGGCGTATTTCGCCTACCGTAAAGACATGCCGCTGGCTCTGCGCAGCGCATTGGTGCCGGTGTTCGGCCAAAAACGCACCGACGGCTGGCTGGGCAATACGGTGGATACCTTCGGCGTGGTGTGTACGCTGTTGGGTATCGCCACCAGTTTGGGTATCGGCGTATTGCAGGCGAATGCGGGTTTGAGCCATGTGTTCGGTATTCCCGCCAGCCAGTTTGTTCAGGCGGCCATTATCATTTCGGTGGTGGTGGTGGCGGGGCTGTCGGCCATGTCGGGCGTGGAGCGCGGCGTGCGGCGGTTGTCTGAAATCAATATGCTGGGCGCAACCTTTTTGCTGATTGCGCTGCTGGTAATGGGTTCTTCGGTTTTTCTGCTGAACGCGCTCACCGAAAACATCGGCGATTATTTCCAAACCCTGCTTGGCAAAACCTTTCAAGTGTATGCCTACACGGGCGAGAAAGGCGCGGAATGGAAATCGGCTTGGACGATTTTCTTCTGGGCGTGGTGGGTGGCGTGGGCGCCGTTTGTCGGCCTGTTTATCGCCCGCATTTCGCGCGGCCGCACCCTGCGCGAATTTGTGTTCGGCGTGATGTTTATCCCGCTCGGCTTTATCTTTGCGTGGTTCTCGATTTTCGGCAACAGCGCGATCGAATTGGTGGGCAACGGCGCGGTCGAGTTGGGCAAAACCGCGTTGGAAAACCCGGCAATGGGCATGTTTGCACTGTTTGAACATTATCCGCTCGCTTCGCTGTGGTCGTTTCTGGCGGTGATTATCGGGCTGATTTTCTTTGTGACTTCGGCCGATTCGGGCGCGCTGGTGTTGGCAAATCTGAGTTCGCGCAATCTGGCTTCGGGTGCCGACGCGCCGATTTGGCTGCGTTTGTTCTGGGCGGCGGCCACCGGTCTGATTACGCTCGGCCTGCTGTTTGCCGGCGGTTTCAGCTCGCTGCAATCGGTGTCGGTGGTGGCAGGGTTGCCGTTCTCTCTGGTGTTGGTGGTGTATATGATTTCGATGTGGATCTGTCTGCGCCAAGAAGGCAATAAACGCAAAGCCACGCAAATCGACAAAGCGATGGTGCTCGACGACGGCCGCAACTGGCGCAACCGCTTGAGCCGTTTGGTTGATTTTCCCAGTGCGAAAACCGCTTTGCGCTTTATGATCAAAACGCTGCAACCGGCCATGCTCGAAGTGGCGCACGAGTTACAGGAAAAAGGCATTGAAACCAAGCTTACGGAAGATAAAGAAAAACATGTATTCAAGCTGGAAGTGCTGCACGGCGAAGAAGTGGATTTTCTTTATGAAGTGCGGCTGATAGAAGCCATCAAACCCGTGTTTGCACTCGGTCAGGCCGGTAATATCGCGCCCAGAAGCGAACAGGATAAATATTATCGCGCCGAGGTGTTTTTGAGCGAAGGCAGTCAGGATTACGATATCGTCGGCTACACCAAAGAGCAGATTATTATCGACATTCTGAACCAATACGAACGGCACATGCAGTTCCTGCACTTCGAGCGTTGATACGCACAATGCGGTAAGAAAACAAAGGCCGTCTGAAATATTTCAGACGGCCTTTTGATATGGTTGCCTTGTTCTCAAGCATTACAATACTTCGAGCACGAAATAGGCTTTGAGTTTTTCGTAAACATCATCGGTTACATTGATGCAGCCGTTGGTCATGATACGGTCTTTTACTCGCGAAGAAGCGATTCTTTCCAAACGCCGCTCTTCGGGTTTGAGCGTCCACACGCGGTGAACGGCGAACATAAAGTCGCCTTCTTCCTTGAATTTCATCACATCGCCGCCATAGCCGCGCCAGTTGGTTTTGACGATATTCAGGTCGAACGTACCCTTGGGTGTGGTTTTACCGATTAACACAGGGTAGCAGCGGTTGTTTTCCAAACACAATTCCGCCCTGTCGGTATGCACCACCGCTTTACGCTTCAAATGCGGCGTGCTGCCCGCCTGAGCATGAACGCTCAGGCCGAGCAGCACGGCGGCAATAACTGCAACAGTTTTCATCGCAAATTATTGGCGGATGCGCTTCGGAGAAGTTTCCACTTCGCGGATGATCACTTCGCGAACTACTTCGGGTGCTTTGGCTTTCGGGCCGCAGCCTTCCGGCAGCCAGAAGAAGCTTTGAGCGTTCATCTTCTTGTCAAACAAGATTTTGTATTGGCAAGTTTTGTGTTGGCCGTCTTCGCGGTAGTTGAACAGGTAGTCCCACTCGCGCACGAAGTATTGGCCTTCGTTGAAGTGCGGGCGGCCGATCAGGTTGTAGATCTGGTCTTTATTCATACCGGCTTCGATTTGGCGCACGTTATCCCAGTTGGGCCAAGAGCCGTGTTGCGAACCGCTGTGGCGGAAAGTGGTTTTTTCAGGGTTCGGCCATACCGGGTTGTCGGTCATGCCGTCTTTGCTTACTTTGCTCAGGTTGCCGCAAGCTGCCAGTGTCAGAGCAGCTGCCAGAGGTAAAATCAATGCAGACAGTTTCATTATGATTTCCTTTCGATCATTCTTTGATTCGATTCGTTCTTTAGCTTAAACAGGCCGCCCGTTTCAGACGGCCCCGCAGGTCATTACCACTGGTAACCCAAGCTGGCGCCCCAGTTCACGTCTTTACGGGTGTTCACACCCACACCGAACTTGGTAGACCACTTGTTGTTGTCAGAGTTGTGCGCATAGCCCAAAGCCAAAGCCTGTTGGTTTTTGTAACCGCCCACAGCGGCAGATACCAAGCTCTTACCGGCTTCGTTCGGACGTTGCAGGAAGCCGATAGCAGTGGCACCGGCGATACCCGCACGCAGGTCTTTATCCATGTCGCCAACTTTGTTGTTGATGTTGGTGATTTGGTTGTTGATGTTGGTAATGTTGCCGGCGTTTTGGTTAACTTTTTCAGACAGGCTGTACAGTTGGCTACCGTTGATCGCATCAGTGCTGGTCGGAGTAATGCGGCCAGCAGCTACATGGCTGATAGTACGCTCGGCACCTACAGAACCTACACCTACTGTACCCACAGGAGCGTTACCGGCAAAGCCGCCGTAAGTCAGGCCGCCTACCGTAGCAGAATTGGTGTCAACATAGGCTGAAGTTACAGAGTTAGCACCCAAAGCTACTGAGTTAGAAAGGCTTGCAACAGCATTGTTACCCAACGCTACGCCGTCCTGTGCAGTTGCACGGGCACGAGAACCCATTGCGGCTGAATTGGCACCGCTGGCCTGAGAAGCAGCGCCGATGGCAATGGCTTGTGTTTGGCTGGCGGTAGCACTTTTACCGAAGGCAACGCTGTTGACGGCAGTTGCTTTAGCACTTTGACCGATAGCAGCAGCATTGGTTTCTGTGGCCTGAGCCCAGTTACCCATAGCAATAGAAGTATCGCCACTGGCTATCGATGATGCGCCGATAGCGGTTGCTACTTTGCCTGAACCGTTAGCAAAAGAACCTACAGCAACAGAACTGATACCGCTAGATTTTGCACTGCCGCCCGCAGCAAAAGAGCGATCGCCGGTTGCTTGAGAGAAAGCACCCACGCCGGTAGCATTATTACCTGATGCAGTAGCAGTCGAACCGAGAGCGGTGCTGTTGCCGCCAGTTGCTTTTGATTTACGACCGAAAGAGCTGTCACCATAGCCGGTTGCTTGAGTGTGCTCACCAACGGCAATCGCAGATACACCGGATGCAGCAGAATAGCTACCTACGCTGATAGCACTACCGCCGCTGGCAGTTGTTCCTGTACCGATTGCAGTAGAACCTAAACCGCTAGAAGATGCGTTCGGGCCGATAGCGATAGCGTTGTCACTGGTAGCACCTTCGCTTTTATGGTTACCGCGTACGACACCATTGGTATTCACGGCAAAATACGGAATGCTGGCTTGTGCACCGGAAGCAAAAGCCATCAGGCCGACAGCAATAGAAGTTGCCAGCAAACGGGGTTTTACATTGGTGTGAACATTTTTATGGTTCATGGTTATCTCCCAAACTAAAGAGTATCGTTTAAGCCTTCAACCAACTCTTAACTCCGGCCATTCAAGCGGTTTTGCATAGGTATGCATAACCGCTCCCGATACAGTTAAAACAAAAATTAATGAAACCCAAACAGAACCGTCCAATTTCATTGCTTACTCTTATCCGTTTCTTTATCCCCATAATAAAGCTTAACTGCATTTGACTAAAGTAAATTCTGACAATCAAAACTTTCCTTTCTCTTGCAAATATCCTAATCAAATATTTAAATTAACTTGTGTTATATTAAATAAAAGTACTTTATAGGTTATTATCTTTACATTTTTACATTAAATTTTTAATGTTTCTTTTCAATATTTAAACAAATTTAAATTTATATGATTAAATTTAAATTATTTAATAAGATGGCATAAAATTTCGTGGGCTTTGGCTGAATTTAATATAGGAAATATTCAATTCATTTATTTATGAATAATGAATATTTTGTGATTTGGAGGATTTTTCTCTTTCTAAAAAGGTGTGAAAAACTGTTGCATTTTTTACACTTTTTTTGATTTATGACGGGATTTGTCGAGGTTTGTGTAGGCTTTTAGGCATAGTTGTTGATGTGAAATTTAAATGTTATTTGCATAAAAACGAAATAATTTTATCTATATTTTTTCTTAGGTTTGATGATGTTTCACACTTTACGGCTCGATATGGTTAATGAAGTAGATGTAGATATGGAAGCTATGTATGGATAAAAAGACGGAATGGATGTTTAACCTTGTTTGCCAGGCTGTTTTAAATCAATAGGCAGACGGTAAAACAACGTGCACCGGTACTAAACCGTTTGGCACGTTGTTGAGTTATGGGTTTGCTGAAATATCGGGCTGAAACCTTTGCAAACCCTCAGATGTGGATGCAGTTCAAGGCGTAGCAGTGCAGCGGGGGCAGACATATCCACACGATAGGCAAACGAGCGGGCAGTACCCTTAGGGCATAAACGCACAATGCAGAAATGCGCCGCAGATGGGGGCAAAGGTCTCAAGCTATAAACAGCGGTGGCTTAAGGCGGGCAGGCGTGTGCGGACGCTGTTGAGCCGTGCGGCGTCGAGTTCGGCGATCACCATGCCTTCGCCCTCTGGTAGTACGTCCAGCACTTCGCCCCACGGGTCGATAATCATGCTGTGGCCGTATGTGCGTCTGCCGCTTTCGTGTACGCCGCCTTGTGCCGAAGCAATGACATAGCATTGGTTTTCTACGGCGCGGGCGCGGAGGAGCAGTTCCCAATGGGCTTTGCCGGTGGTGTAGGTGAAAGCGGCGGGAAGTAAGAGTACGTCGAAGGGCAGCTGGGCGCGGAAAAACTCGGGGAAGCGCAAGTCGTAGCACACGCCTGCGGCCAAGCTGATGCCGTCGGCTGCAAAACGAGGAACTTCCTGCCCGGCTGTTATGGTGTCGGCTTCGGAATAGCGTTCGCCCAAGCCTGAGTAGCCGAACAAATGTATTTTATTGTAGGCGCCGACACATTCTCCGCTGCGGTTGTACACCGTCATGGTGTTCAACACTTTATTAGCGTCCGGGCTTTGTAAGGGTATGGTTCCGCCGAAGAGAACGACGCCGTTTTGTTTGGCCGCTTCGCTTAAGGCCGTCTGAAACGTTCCCGCGCCCAAAGTTTCGGCAAACGCGAGCTTGTCGGTATCGTTTTTGCCCATCAACGGCCAGTATTCGGGCAACAATACCCACGCAGCACCTGCGGCGGCGGCTTTGGCAACCAGACGTTGCATGGTTTGGATATTGGCCTCGGGGTCAATACCCGACACCATTTGAACGGCGGCAACTCTCACGGTATGCATGGATGGGTCTCCTTTTTTCAGACGGCCTGTGCAGCTTACATCATTCATTAAAGAGACGGCTATCCGTATCCGTAAGCTACAGGCTGATGAAAACTCACGCTTGATTGACTTTGAGTTCTAAATTGATGAAAGCATCTATCATGGCGCGCCAAACGGCTTCTGCAACATCGGGCGACAATCCTGCTGCTGCGGCTTGTTCGCGTCGTGCATGAATAACTTGGGCAACACGTTCGGGCGCGGCCACAGCTTGAGCATCATTATGTGGTTTGATGCTGCCTGCCTGTTCTACCCATTTTTGCCTTTGGGCCAGCAATTTAATAAGCTCTGTATCCAGTCGGTCAATTTCTTGACGGATTTCGGTTAAAGTTTTGCGCATCATCGTGCCCTTGCATCCGATAAAGAATGGAAAATATTAAGAAGATTAAAAATATTGTATTACACTAGATATTTAACAAAAGAAAGTTTGACGACAAATATGAAAATTCTGTTCACTCTGATAGCACTCGTTCCAATCACCGTATCCGCCGACATCCAACTATACGGCAATATCCGCAGCGGAGTGAGTGTGTCGCAAACCAAAATAGCCACAGGCGGCAACAATACCCGCACTGCCGTTGAAGATTTGGGCAGCTATGTCGGTTTTCGCGGTTCGCATGCCATCGGCGGCGGCAGCAAAGTTATCTGGCAGTTCGAGCAGGATACGCCTGTGGGCAGCAGCGGCTCGATGCGCGAATACTTCAAACGCAAAAAAGAAAACGGCACGATACATACGGGCGGCTGAGCCGTTTAATCCGTTTCCGTGCACACAGCCGTTTTCGGCACTTTGTTCATATCCCAATGCTGCACCGTCCAGGCCAATAATTCAGACGGCCTCTCCACTTCCGGCGCGGCAGGCAGGTTGAGATAAGACATAACCTGCCTGAGCAGTTTTTCTTTCCGGCTCACATCCAATGCCGGGGCAAGCGTTTGTTTCGACCATTTCTGCCCCTGCCTGTTCACCAATAAAGGCAAATGCGCATAGTGCGGCGTATCCGCGCCCAAGCAGCGTTGCAGCCAAATCTGCCGCGGTGTGGACACCAGCAGATCCTGCCCGCGCACAATATGCGTGATGCCTTGCTCGGCATCGTCTGCCACCACCGCCAACTGATACGCCCAAAAGCCATCGGCCCGCAACAACACGAAATCGCCGATATCACACGCCAGATTTTGGGTGTAATGCCCGACAATTTCATCGTCAAAGCCTATGTTTTCATCGGGCACACGCAACCGCCACGCGGGTGTTTTTGCCAAATCTTTTTCAGACGGCCTGTAATCCGCTTGGCCGCAGCGTCCGTTATACACAAAACCGTCCGCCCCCATCCGCGCCGCGGCCTGCCAGTCTTTACGGCTGCAATAGCAGGGATACACCAACCTTTGTTTTTTCAGACGGCCTAATGCCTCTTCATACAGCTCATAGCGGCGGCTCTGGTAAACCACTTCGCCGTCCCACTCGAAACCGAATGCCTCCAGCGTGCGCAGAATATCGTCGGCCGCTCCGGCCATTTCGCGCGGCGGATCAAGGTCTTCCATGCGAACCAACCACCGCCCGCCGTGTGCCTTGGCATCGGCATACGAGGCAAGGGCGGTCAGCAGCGAACCAATATGCAGCAAACCGGTAGGGCTGGGGGCAAAGCGGCCGGTGTAGGGGGGAAAGGAGCGAGAAAGTGGCATATTTTTTCTTAAAGGTTTAAATTGATCAATAAATGTGTAAATTTATATTTATAAAGTACAGTTTATTTTAATTCGTGTTAAAATTATTCGGGTTTTTAAAGTGCAATATTAAACAATATTAAAAAGGAAAGTCATGAAAAAAACTTCTCTCTTCATGTGTGCATTCTCTGCTTTACTATTGGCAGCTTGCGGCAGCAGTGGCAATAATGCTCCCTCGGCACAAAGTACACCTAACGCTGCTGGAATGCTAGATCCCATCAATAAACAAGAAGATACAAAACAAGAAGATACGAAACAAGAAGATACAAAACAGGAAGATAAAAAGCAGGAAGAAAATGCCCCTTCTTCACAACAGTCTTCAAACGGTTATCCGTTTTTGGTCGTTCCCAACCTTGAAAACGAAGAAATTGGTACGATTGTTGAAACGATTAACGGTAAACCGATTATTAATGGGAAAATCATTGCCAGCAATTATCAGATTCAGTTAAACGGCAAAACCTACCGTAGTCAAGACAAAATAGACATTTCGTCATTACAACTTGGCTTAAACACACTGCCTTTCAAAGAATCTATCTCGCAAACGATTGAAGGTTTACCGAGTCAGCAAGCAGCAATCGAAGGTAATTTGCGTTTATACAAACAGCATTATTCAGTATTGACCGGCACTTTTGTGAAGAAGAAATTCAATCAGGCTTCACCTGAAGATACTGAAAACGAAAATACATTCAGTTTTGATAATGGGTATGCAATTCAAGGTGATGTTACTCCGTTCAAAATGCTTCCGACAGAAGGTGTTTATACCTACAACGGTAAAGCGTTCGATGAAAAAGCCGAAGGTACGCTGCAATATACGATTGACTTCGAGAAAAGAGTGGGCAGCGGCAGCATTACCGGCATGGAGCAATTCGGTGATATCAAGCTGAATCAAGCATCTATCAAACAGATCACAGAAGAGCATCCGGTTCTCAAGAACGGTGGAGAAATCGAAGGCACAGCCGTGTCTGAGAAATTGGGTAAGGGTGAATATGCCTTAGGTATTTTCGGTCCTAAAGCCGAAGAGATTGTTGGTGTTGCAGATTTTGTTATACCGGGTGACAGTGAACAAGGGATTGAGCAGCAAGACGTTGAAATAGGCTTTGGCGGTCAACGTTAATTGTTTGCTTTGTCTTATTCATGTTGTACATTTGAATAAAATGCCAACCGATCGGTTGGCATTTTATTTTGCTTGGCAATTATATATTGGAGCGACACGGCAATAGACTTGATGCCGTCTGAACCGCTTTTCAGACGGCCTTTAACGGGATTGTTGGCTAAAGTTCCCGTCATATTCATGCTATTTATGAAATAAAGTGTAAGCATAAAGCAGCCGAATGACGTATGGGCGTAAAACAAAGTTTATCGGCTTGATGCAGGCGGGGTTGGTGGTTATATTGTGCGCAATTTCAATGGAATCAACATGTAATATGAATGAAGGTGTAATGATGAAACAGTCGAAAACGCTTTTGATAACGGGCATTATGGCACTTTTTTCCGCCGGTGCGGCAGCGGCCGGGCTGCCGGGTGAGATTTTTCAGCCGCGCGGTGCGAAAGTGGTAAAGGCAGATGCCCAAAGCGACGGCGGTTATGAAGCCGAATTCCGCATCGATGCGGGTAACACCAGTGTGGCGCACTTGGTGGAACGGGTGCGCGAGCATGCCCGCCGGCACGGGTTTGAAGTGGTGGAATCGGATATCAAAAATGATGACGCCGATTTGAAATTCAAACGCCGCGATCAGGCATTGGATGTGTCTATCGAGCGTAACCGCCAAGGCGTTATCGAATACAAAGCCGATTTGGATTGATAAGGCTGCACCGTTAAGCAGGCCGTCTGAAACATTTTATTCAGACGGCCTGCTACTTTTTAAATCTCTTCAAGCCGTGGCGAATCATCAGGCTTGTGTTTGTGTGCCGTGAGCTTGCGGATAGGGGCAAGGTTTATTAAAGCATGCGTTTAGCGTATCATTCGGGGCGTAGGAAAACACTTTTGCAACCGGCTTTACGAGCAAGGCCGATTGCAAAAGTATTTTTATATTTAAAGAGCGACTTATGTTAAACGGTATTCCCTTGCCCAAAGACACGGTGCGCCCGCCCGAAACCGTGCTCGTCAACATCACGCCGCAGGAAACGCGCGTGGCCATTCTTGAAGAAAACAATATTTGCGAGCTGCATATCGAGCGCAACAGCGGCCACGGCTTGGTCGGCAATATTTATCTCGGCGTGGTGCGCCGCGTGCTGCCCGGCATGCAGAGCGCGTTTATCGACATCGGCCTTGAGCGTGCCGCGTTTCTGCACATTGTCGATGTGTTGGAACAGCGCCGCAATCCCGACGAAACCCAGCGCATCGAGCATATGCTGTTTGAAGGGCAGTCGGTGCTGGTGCAGGTGATTAAAGACCCCATCAACACCAAAGGCGCGCGCCTTTCCACGCAGATTTCTCTGGCGGGGCGTTTTCTCGTGCATCTGCCGCAGGAAGACCACATCGGCATCTCGCAGCGTATCGAAGATGAAGACGAGCGCAACACTTTGCGCAGCCGTTTGGAAAACCTGTTGCCGGACAACGGGGAGGGGCAGGGCTATATCATCCGCACCAGCGCGGAAAACGCCACCGATGCCGAATTGCAGGCCGATATCGACTACCTGACCAAAGTGTGGGAAAACATTCAGCATCAGGCCAAAACCCGCCCGCCGGAAACCCTGCTTTATCAAGACTTGCCCTTAAGCCTGCGCGTGCTGCGCGATATGTTTAGCGAAAACACGCGCGAGATTTTGGTCGATTCCACCGAAAACTACCAGCGTATGCGCCAATTTGCCGAGCTGTATGTACAAGGCGCAACCGACAAAATTACCTTGTTTAAAGGCGACCGGCCGCTGTTTGAAACCCACAATATCGAGCAGGAAATCAACCGCGCCCTGCAACCGCGCGTCAACCTCAATTTCGGCAGCTATCTGATTATCGAAGCCACCGAAGCGATGACCACCATCGACGTGAACACCGGCGGCTTTGTCGGCGCGCGCAACTTCGACGAAACCATTTTCCGCACCAATCTCGAAGCCTGCCACACCATCGCCCGCGAGCTGCGTTTGCGCAATCTCGGCGGCATCATCATCATCGACTTTATCGACATGGCGCACGATGCCCACCGCGAAGCCGTGTTGCAAGAGCTGGCCAAAGCCTTGAGTTTCGACCGCACCCGCGTAACCCTCAACGGCTTTACCAGCCTCGGCTTGGTCGAGCTGACCCGCAAACGCACCCGCGAAAACCTCAGCCATGTATTGTGCGAGCCATGCCCGTCGTGTCAGGGCAGAGGCCGTCTGAAAACACCGCAAACCGTGTGCTACGAAATCCAGCGCGAAATCGTGCGCGAAGCCCGCCGCTACGATGCCAAGAGCTTCCGCATTCTCGCTGCGCCCAATGTGATCGACTTATTCTTAGACGAAGAATCGCAATCGCTCGCCATGTTGATCGATTTTATCGGCAAGCCCATTTCGCTGGCCGTTGAAACCGCCTATACCCAAGAGCAATACGATATCGTGTTGATGTAAAACATAAAGGCCGTCTGAAACCGTTTCAGACGGCCGCACATATTTGCAGGTTTACATACCCAAGAAAGCCACTCCATGAACACTACTTGCCCGCTGTGCCACCCCGAAAACGAAGACGTGTTATGGCAAAACGACACCTTGCGCGTGATTGCCGTTCACAACGAAACACACGCCCCCGCCTTTTGCCGCGTGATTTGGAACGCACATGTGGCCGAAATGACCGACCTCAAGCCCGAAGAACGGCACGAGCTGATGGAAGCCGTGTACCGCGTTGAAGCCGCCATGCGCCAAGTGTTCCAGCCCGCCAAAATCAATCTCGCCAGCTTGGGCAATGTTGTGCCGCACCTGCATTGGCATGTGATCGCCCGTTTCAACGACGACGCTCAGTTCCCAGCACCCATTTGGGCTGCGCCGCAACGGGCGGGCACTCTGGATTTGCCGGAAGATTGGACGGCGCAGGTTAAAAAGCTGCTGCACGCTTCAATGGTGTGAAAACCGGTTTTTAGCGAAGCTCGCTTTCAGACGGCCTCAACACCAAACCCCCGCGGTTGTGCAGAAATAAGCACCGTTTTACAATCCGCACCAACACATACCGGCACCACGCCCGACCATTACAAGGAATTTTCATGACCTGGCAGCCTTCACGACGCAGTTTCATCAAAGCATCCGCCGCCGCGGCCGGAGCAGGCATCCTCACCGCCTGCGGCAGCGGCGGCACCACCCACCCCAGTTCACAATCCACCCAGCAGGCCAAGCCCGTGCAACCGAAACGTACCTATCCCGCCCGCAGCGGCGACAACGTATTGCGTGTTGTCGCCCCATCCGGTTTTGCCGAAAACGCAAGCCGCACCGAAACCGGCCTGACCCGCCTGTATAACGCCGGATTCACCGTAACCAACCAGCAGGCGGGCTTCCGCCGCTACCAACGCTTCGCCGGTACCGACGGCGAACGCATCGCCGATTTTCAAGATGTCGCACTCGGCAAAGCCGCCGCGCCGAAAGTGTTGATGGGTCTGCGCGGCGGTTACGGTGCCGTGCGGATTCTGCCGCACATCGACTTTGCCCGTTTGGGCGCCAAAATGCGCGAACGCGGCACGTTGTTTTTCGGGTTCAGCGACGTGTGCGCCGTGCAACTTGCCCTGCTGGCCAAAGGTAATATGCCCAGTTTCGCCGGGCCGATGGTATATAGCGAATTCGGCAAACCCGAACCGAGCGTTTATACGATGGATTCGTTTATCCGCGGTGTGACCAACGCCCAAAACACCATCAGCGTGCACGCCATCCAACGCAGGCAATTCAACGCCGAAGGCACATTGTGGGGCGGCAACCTCAGCGTACTCGCTTCGCTGGCGGGCAGCCCCTACATGCCCGATATTCAAGGCGGCATCCTCTTTTTGGAAGACGTCGGCGAACAACCCTACCGCATCGAGCGCATGTTGCAAACCCTGCATTTGGCAGGCGTATTGTCGAAACAGCAGGCCATCGTGTTCGGCGATTTCCGCATGGGCACCATCCGCGACGTGTACGACAGCAGCTACGACTTCACATCGGTGGTCAACAACGTCAGCCGCATCACCAAAGTGCCCGTGCTGACCGGCTTCCCGTTCGGCCACATCACCAACAAAGCCACCTTCCCGCTGGGTGCACACGCCCAAATCCGCGGCGAATCCAACGGCGGCTATTCGGTAACTTTCAGCGGCTACCCGACACTCAACGCCTCCGGCCTGATGCTCGATACCTTGCTGCCGCAGATTACTTACGAACCGGTAAACATGGTTGAAGACCCGATTCAGGAATAATCGCAGGTATTTCAATGCCAAGAGGCCGTCTGAAAAATTTCAGACGGCCTCTTGGCTTTTTAAAGATATAGTCAACCCACTTAAGTTTAATTACAAAACCGTCATACTCGGGCTTGCCCCGAGTATCTTGAGTTTCAGCAAATTTAAGAGATACTCGGGGCAAGCCCGAGTATGACGCATATTATCTTTGAGTTGGCCGACTAAGCAGTTTGACCTAACGCTTACCCAAATACATCACCAACATGCCGCACACTGCTAAAATCCCGCCGGATACCAGCGAAAAATGCAGCGGTTCGCCCAAAAAGGCCACCGACGACAGAACGCCGAACACCGGCACCAGCGTGATATAAGCCCCGGCCGTGCCCGAACCCAATGCCTTCACGCCTTCAAAAAACCACACATAAGCCAGAGCCGTCGAGCCGATGGCCAGCGCAATCAAACTCAACCACACCGTATCCGCAGTCTGCCACACCCAATCAAACGACTGCCGCTCCGCCAACAATGCCGTAACCGCGAGCATCATTCCGCCTATCCACGCCGTTGCCAGCGTAACCGTTAAGGCATCAATGCCCTTAAGCACGAACCGCCCCACGATGGTATAGCACGCCCAACACAACACGCAGCCCAAAATCAGCATCTGCCCCAAACCCAGCTGCTGCTGGAACAGCATCAGCGGATTGCCGCGTGTGATGCAGATTAACGAACCAAAAAACGCCATCGCCATGCCCGTGCCGATGCGTAAGGTAATTTTTTCTTTAAAAATCAGCCGCGAAAGCAGCAAAATCAGCACGGGATTCAAAGAAATAATCACCGCCGCTTCACCGGCGGGCATGTGTTTCAGGCCGGTTAAAAAACACACCGCATAGGCATACACGCCGAAAAAAGCAGAAACCGTCAGCCCCAACCATTGTTTGCGCGACAGGTTTTTGAGTTTGGGAAATTTGCCCATGCAGAGCAGCCCCGCCGCCAAAGCCGTTCCTGCCAGTATAAAGCGGATGGCGCTGGCACTTACGGGCGGCAGATTTTGGGCGACAATCCTGCCCCATACCCACGATACGCCCCACAGTGCGGCCATGCCCGACAATTTCAAATGGACGTTGAGATTTTTATTCACAAAACACCAATCAGGATAAACGCATTAAGGGCGTTATCTTACTACAAGAGACCTGTGCAAACCCCCGTCTGCGCCCTAGCTGAAAGAGAACGATTGCGTAAGCCGCTGAAACAGCAACAGAATCGGCTCCGACCCTACAACATTGCAGAGAACAATTTTACTTGATCTCTTCGTTGCGGGTCGGATTTCATGTTTCAGACGGCATGAAAGATGCCGCAGGATTATAGCTATGAAATACATCAGGCCGAGACCTTTGCAAAACTCTCATCTGCGGCGCATTTCTGCGTTGTGCGCTGCTCGCTCGTTTGCCTATCTATATGATATGTCTGCACTCGCTGTGCTGCTACGCCTTGAACTGCATCCACATCTGATAGTTTTACAAAGGTCTCAGGCCGTCTGAAAAATATTCAGACGGCCTGATTGCCGGTTGTAAAACGTTGTAAGTTGCGGCGTATTACACTTCGCTGCCGCCCACCGTTAATCCCGCATCAATCCGCAGAGTCGGCTGGCCGACGCCAACAGGTACGCTTTGGCCTTCTTTGCCGCACACGCCCACGCCGGTGTCGAGCGCGGTGTCGTTGCCGATCATCGAAACGTGTTTCAGCACTTCGGGACCGTTGCCGATAATGGTTGCCCCTTTTACGGGGTATTGCAGCTTGCCGTTTTCCACCCACCACGCTTCGGATGCGCTGAATACGAATTTGCCGCTGGTGATGTCCACCTGCCCGCCGCCGAAGTTCACCGCATAAATGCCTTTATCGACCGAAGCGATGATTTCTTCGGGATCATGGTTGCCGTTTTCCATAAAGGTGTTGGTCATGCGCGGCATGGGTGTGGACGAATAGCTTTCGCGGCGGCCGTTGCCGGTTACCGATACACCCATCAGGCGGGCGTTGGTTTCGTCTTGCATGTAGCCGGTGAGGATGCCGTCTTCAATCAGCACGGTGCGGCGGGTTTCGTTGCCTTCGTCGTCGATATTGAGCGAACCGCGGCGGTCGGCAATATCGCCTTGATCGACTACGGTCACGCCTTTTGCTGCCACGCGCTCGCCGATGCGGCCGGCAAATGCGCTGGTTTCTTTGCGGTTGAAATCGCCTTCCAAGCCGTGCCCCACCGCTTCGTGCAGCAACACGCCCGGCCAGCCGTTGCCGAGTACCACGGTCATGGCACCGGCCGGAGCGGGGCGGGATTCGAGATTGGTTAAGGCTTGTTGGATGGCGGCATTCACAAACTGCTTGATGCGGTTTTCGTCGAAATAATCCAAATGATAACGCCCGCCGCCGCCCGCACTGCCTTGTTCGCGGCGGTCGCCCTGCTTGGCGATCACGGTTACATTCAGGCGCACCATCGGGCGGATGTCGGCAGCGTGTTTGCCGTCCAAACGGGCGATATAAACCATGTCGTATTCGCAGGTCAGCCCCGCCATTACTTGCACGATGCGCGGGTCGGCGGCTTTGGCGAGTGCTTCCACTTTATTGAGCAAAGCCACTTTGGCCGCCGAATCCAAACCGATAATCGGGTTAACGGCTGCGTGTACGTTTTTGCCGTGGTGGGCGGCAGCCACCGGCACCGATGCGTGTTGGCCGGCCGCACCGATGGCACGCACGGCTTGGGCGGAGCGGTTGATAGAGGCGGCATCGAGGCTGTCGGCATAGGCAAAAGCGGTTTTGTCGCCCGAAACGGCACGCACGCCTACGCCTTGATCAATTTGAAAGCTGCCCGATTTCACCATGCCTTCTTCGAGATGCCAGCTTTCAAACGCGGTGCGTTGGCAGTAAATATCGGCATAATCCACATGATGGTTGCCGATGATGCTCAAGCTTTGAGATAGGATTTCGGGCGACAATCGGTTGGCTTCGAGTAAGTCGCGTTGTACGGTTTGATAAGTGTGGAACATATAATTCGATCGGGTTGTGCGATGCTTTTCAGACGGCATCGGTCGATAAAAAAGAATACGGCTAAACTGGTGCCGAAGCCTGATATGGGGCTGCCTTAGCAATATTTAAATATAAAAATAAAGGTTTCAGACGGCCTGCATAGGGCGGCAAGTATCGTTTTGTATCAAAATTATAAGGGATTTGGCGGCGGCTTGATACGGCTGTTGCTTTCGGCTATGGGGTGGATTGAGAAACGTCCGGATATATATCGTGCTTGACGGCAACCTGCTTTAGGCTAAGTTTGAAATTAATTTCTTTTATTTTCATTATGTTATAAAAGTTAATTAATTTTCTTGGTTTTTATTATTGATAATTATTATTGTTTAGTGCAGAATAAAGACACTTGGCAGACATCCTAAATGCCGGGCCCATTAAACACCTGAAAAGATTGTTTCTTTTTATTCCCTCTTTCTTACCGGAGTGCGCATATACGAGATATACAGTTCCCTTTACATCAAATACTCAAAACCGAAACACCGAACCGCTGCCCTGATGCAGCGGTTCGGTGTTTTAGATTGGTGCTTCCAAATACTTCCTGCTCTTGAGGCCGTCTGAAAACCTGCTCTCCGCTTTCATCCCACCCACGCTTTCAGACGGCCTATATCCGTTTTATACGCTATAATTCACCACTTTAGTTTTCCGTTTATCGAACACCAACCATGACCCAACGCAAAATCCTCGTCACTTCCGCCCTGCCGTATGCCAACGGCAGCATCCACTTAGGCCACATGGTCGAACACATCCAAACCGACATCTGGGTGCGCTTTCAAAAACTGCGCGGCCACGAATGCCATTACTGCTGCGCCGACGACACCCACGGTACGCCCGTGATGCTGGCCGCCCAAAAACAAGGCATGAAGCCCGAAGACATGATTGCCAAAGTGCGCGAAGAGCATTTGGCCGACTTCACCGGCTTCCACATCGGCTACGACAACTATTACAGCACCCATTCGCCTGAAAACAAAGCCTTTTCCGAGCAGATTTACCTCGCCCTGAAAGCCAACGGCAAAATCGAAAGCCGCGTGATCGAGCAGCTTTTCGACCCCGAAAAAAACATGTTCCTGCCCGACCGCTTCGTTAAAGGCGAATGCCCGAAATGCCACGCCAAAGACCAATACGGCGACAACTGCGAAGTCTGCGGCACCACCTACTCGCCCACCGAGCTGATCAACCCCTATTCCGCCGTATCCGGCGCCACCCCCGTGCTGAAAGAATCCGAACACTTCTTCTTCAAGCTCGGCGAGTGTGCAGACTACCTGAAAGAATGGACTTCAGGCAGCACTGAGCTTTCAGACGGCCGCATCCAGCCGCACCTGCAAGCCGAAGCCCTCAACAAAATGAAAGAATGGTTGGGCGAAGGCGAAAACACCCTTTCCGATTGGGACATCAGCCGCGACGCACCTTACTTCGGCTTCGAAATCCCCGGCGCGCCCGGCAAATATTTCTACGTTTGGCTCGACGCGCCCGTCGGCTACATGGCCTCGTTCAAAAACCTGTGCGACCGCACCGGCCTGAATTTTGACGACTATTTCCGCGCCGACAGCAAGGCCGAAATGTACCACTTCATCGGCAAAGACATTCTCTACTTCCACGCCCTGTTTTGGCCCGCCATGCTCAAATTCAGCGGCCACCGCGCCCCCACCGGCGTGTTCGCCCACGGCTTTTTAACCGTCGACGGCCAAAAAATGTCCAAATCGCGCGGCACCTTCATCACCGCCAAATCCTACCTCGACGGCGGCCTCAACCCCGAATGGATGCGCTACTACATCGCGGCCAAACTCAACAGCAAAATCGAAGACATCGACTTGAACCTGAACGACTTCATCGCCCGCGTCAATAGCGATTTGGTCGGCAAATACGTCAACATCGCCGCCCGCGCCGCAGGCTTTATCGCCAAACGCTTTGAAGGCCGTCTGAAAGACGTTTCAGGCAGCAAATTGGTACAACAACTCGCCACCGAGCGCGACAATATCGCCGCCGATTTCGAACAGCGCGAATACGCCAAAGCCCTGCGCGAAATCATGGCGCTGGCCGACGCAGTGAACGAATACGTCGACGCCAACAAACCGTGGGAATTGGCCAAGCAAGAAGGCCAAGACGCGCGCCTGCACGAAGTATGCAGCGAGCTGATCAACGCCTTCAAAATCCTCACCATCTACCTCGCGCCCGTGCTGCCCAAAGTCGCCGAGCGCGCCGCCGCCTTCCTCAATCTCGACGGCCTGCGCTGGGCCGATGCCGCAACCGTGCTGCCGGAAGGCCACACCATCAACCCATACTCACATTTAATGCAACGAGTGGAGCAAAAACAAGTGGACGATTTAATCGAAGCCAACAAACAAAGCATTCAGAGTGCGCAGCCTGCCAGTGGTACGGCCTCAGCCGAAGCCGCCCCCGCCGAAAAATCCCCATACGCGCCCGTCGCCGAACAAGCGAGCTTCGACGACTTCATGAAAATCGACATGCGCGTGGCCAAAGTGCTCAACTGCGAAGCTGTCGAAGGCAGCACCAAACTCTTGAAATTCGACCTTGACTTCGGCTTCGAACAGCGCGTGATTTTCTCCGGTATCGCCGCCAGCTACCCCAATCCCGCCGAGCTTAACGGCCGCATGGTGATCGCCGTCGCCAATTTCGCCCCGCGCAAAATGGCCAAATTCGGCGTATCCGAAGGCATGATCCTTTCCGCCGCCACGGCAGACGGCAAACTGAAGCTGCTGGACGTGGATGCGGGCGCGCAGCCGGGGGATAAGGTGGGTTGATTCCTTTGCTGTAAACGGGATTACATAAAACTTGAGGCCGTCTGAAATTTCAGACGGCCTTTTATTATATGCAAATAGAAAATAAATATTCAATTTGATATATTTCAGTTTAAATAAACGCATCAATCCCGCTTTACTGATTTGAGAAAGTGTCACGATGACCCCGACCCAATCCTACCACCTCAGCTTCTCCCGCTTCAGTCCGTCCCTCTCCGTCGTCTCCTTCACCGCCACCGAAGCATTGAATACCTCCTACCGCCTCGACATCGAACTCACTTCTGCCGATGCCGATTTGCCGCTGTCGTCCTACATCAACCAAGCGGCCAAGTTTACGGTAACACCGGTAAGCTCTGATGCGTTGGGATTGATCGAAGGGATGTTGGCTCCCGAGCCGTTGAAGGAATGGAGCGGCATCATCACATCCTGTGAGAAGTTGTCGGTATCGGCGGACGAGACCCGTTACCGCATGGTATTGGAACCCCGCATCGCCGCATTGAAGCACCACCGCACTTCGCGTCTGTTTCAAAACCAAAACGTGCCCGACATTATTTCATCGCTGCTGAAACACCACGGCTTCTCCGGTGTCGATTTCCGTTTCAATACCTCACGCGAATACGGTGTACGCGAGTATGTAACCCAGTATCAAGAAAGCGATTTCGCCTTTATCAACCGGTTGTGTGAAGAAGAAGGCATCTGGTACGCCTTCGAGCAGAATGCCCAATATGGCGATGTGGCGGTATTCGGTGACGATACCGCCCATTATTTTCGCGGTAATACCTCTCCCTATCCCTACCGCCCCCACGGCGGATTGGAGAGCGTCGGCGAGGAAGCGGTGTTCGCCTTACAGGTGAAACACAACCCGATTCTCGAATCCATCCGCGTCGGCGACTACAACTACCGCGATGCCGATACCGACTTATCGTCCGCAGTAACGGCGAAGGGTACGGAAACCGACAGCAGCGTCTTACTCGGCAGCGACAGCCATTGGGGTTTGCATCAAAAAACACCCGAAGAAGCCCAACTTCAGACGGCCTTACTGCAACAGCTCGACCACAGCCGCCGTATCGTCGCTTCCGGCAGCGGCAACATCACCGCGCTTCGCCCCGGTCTGGTGTTTCAGACGGCCCCGAGCTTCAGCGAAGCACCCAACGGCTGGTTGGCGGTATCGCTCACCCACAGCGGCAGCCGCGACCAAGCATACAGCCATACTTTCACCGCCATTCCCGCCGACAGCATCTTCCGCCCCGAACGCATCACCCCGTTGCCGAAGATCCAAGGCAGCCTTCCCGCCAGAGTCACCAGCCCCGGCAACTACACCTACGCCTATATCGACAATATGGGCCGTTACCGCGTCAAACTGCCGTTCGACCTTGATGAATGGAGTCCGGGCGGAGAAAGCCGTCCCATCCGCTTAGCCAAGCCCTATGCCGGCCCCGACTACGGCCAACACTTCCCGCTGCACGAAGGCACCGAAGTAATGCTGTCGTTCGTACAGGGCAATCCCGACAGGCCCTACATCAGCGGAGTGATGCACGACAGTTCCCACCCCGACCACGTGCCTGCCGATTGGAACACCCGCAACGTTATCCGTACTTGGGCGAATAATAAGCTGCGCATGGAAGACAAACAGGGGCAGGAACACATCAAATTGGCGACCGAATACGGCAAAACCCAACTCAACCTCGGCCATATCGTCGACGGCCAAAGACAGAAACGCGGCGATAACGGCGAAGGCTTTGAGCTGCGTACCGACAGTTGGGGTGCGGTTAGGGCGGGGAAAGGCTTGTTCATCAGTACCGACGCCCAAAATCAGGCTTCGGGACAGGTATTGGATATGGATGCCGCCATCGCCCAAATGGAACAGGCACTCAGTTTGGCTAAAAGCCTTAACAAAGCCGCCCATACCGCCAAAAACGAAGCCACCGAAGCCGAAGAACAGGCAGGCCGTCTGAACGACAGCCTCAAACAGCTGCAACGCTCCGGCATCATCCAATCCGCCCCCGACGGCATCGCCACCGCCACCCCGCAAAGCCAACTGCATACCGCCGGCCAACATATCCACCACATCAGCGGCGGCGACACCGACATCAGCACCGGCAGCAACTTCACCGTCCATGCAGTCGAGAGCGTCAACCTGTTTGCCCAAAGCAGCGGCGCGAAGTTACAGGCCAATCAGGGCAAAGTGGAGATACAGGCACAGAACGACGAGATGCAGATTAATGCACTGAAAGAAGCCACCATCACCAGCAGTGCCGGCAAAGTGACCGTGGCGGCCAAAGACGAAATCCTGCTGACCAGCGGCGGGGCCTACATCAAGATTAAAGACGGCAACATTGAGCTGGGCTGCCCGAAGATGGTGTGGGTGAAGTGTGCGGGGTTTCAGGTGATGGGGTCGAGTAGTTTGAATAATCTATTGCCACTTTTATCGAACAATCAGCAGCAAAAAGAAACAATGAGGATTCAAATTAAGCGAATAGGAACTCAAAAAATCTCAGGTATTTCTTTAGATTACAAGTTAAAAACTGCCGACAATAGAACATTGTTTTCATCTACAACACAAAATGAAAGCGGTTTAGGTTCTAAGCATGATAGAGAGCAGATTCATACTGGCAGCTATTTATTAATAGGAAGAGAAAGTGATGATTGGCAATTGTTTGTTTATGAAGAAGACAACAATGAGGAAAATTAAAAATGGTCAAATCAAAATTACTAATTGTATTTAAGGACTCTTTAGCTGGTGCGCCAGAAAATCTACACTATAGAATCTATATAAATGGGATCAAGGTATCGGAAGGCAAGGTTGATAAAGATAAGGATACAGTCTCTTATCAAATTATATGGGCAAATGGTAAATTAAGTATAGAAGGAAATTCTTTAGCCATACCTGAGAGACTATCAAATCGGGTTGAAATTAAAGTTGTATCTTCCGGCGGTTCAGAAAAGAAAGTTGGGGAGCACGAACTGAAAAGAAAGGATACTACACTAACGTTAGTTTCTCCATGGACAAGGATTCCACTAGCAGGAGGTGGAAAATTAGAAGGGGATTTCTTTGAAGTGGAATATAATGTCAAACGGAAAAATAATAACCTTTTTGCAAAGGTGATTATCAAGGATATCCCGAGAAAGATCGTATTGACCGCTTTGAAACATAGAGGTAGTACAACATGGGCTGGAAATACTTCTAAAACATCAGTTCATTTAACAATGAAAGATAAAAATGTAACTTTTAATAACAGAACAAATAAATGCAATGTATTTGTCCATGATGTATTAACAGAAGCTGGAATCGCTGTTCCTTGGATTGAACATGGGAAGAGTAAATATATCCCATATTATTCAAGAGTTTCTCCTCCAACAGCTGAAGAGTGGGCAGACACAAGTAAGTTACAAAAAAACTGGTCTTCGAATAAAACGCCTTTACCGGGAGATATAGGAGCATATATGTTGCCTTATACGGATGCTACCGGGCATGTAGGCATAATACTAACTAAGGGAGTATGTATTTCCGCCGGATGGGAAAAGGTGGAAGTCAACGATGTTGGTTTTAGATTACAGAATGGTACTGCTGATTTAGAAACGGATAAATCTGATTTTACGAATTTTAGAAGATATAAACATAAGGTAATTAAAAATGATTAAAAAGTTATTATTTATAATTATTGGATTTATGTTTTTTAGCTTGGGTAATTATTTATTTTTTACAGGGCATATTAGTTCGGAAAAAAAAATATTAAAATCTTGTGACAATTTGGAAAAGAAAGAATTAAATGTTTTTTTTCAAAAAATTGAAAACTTATCCGAAAAAAATCGAAAAAAGAAATTAGAAGATAGAAATCTTATCAGTGGCTATACTTGGAAAGATTATGACCTTTCCAGATATCAAATTATAGCTGGGCATGAAGAAGAGCCAATTTATAGTAATTCAAATCCATATATTTGTGCCGCAGTCGATATTATCAGTTCTCCAAATTATGACCAATCACAAAAAATGTATACGATTATGTTAATGCACTATGCTTCTATTGAGCAGCATATATTTTTGTTAAAAGCAGCAAATAAAGCTTATGAGCAAAAAATCTTAACCGATAAAGAAGTATTAGCAGAATTACTATATTCTCCAGAGCTGCAAGGCAAAAGCACTAATTCCAAATATACATGGCTTCCTGCATGGCGGAGGGAGTTTAAAAAGCATGCAAACGAAGTCTTAAGTGAAGAAGAGCAAGAAGAAGTATTATCAGGGAAAACATTGCTGTGGGGATTATAACTATTAAATCCCTATGCTTTTATGAATTTGGTACCTTGCAAAACAGATATAAACTGAAATTTACTCTTGTCGTCAATATGAAATGGGAAAATAAAAATCTAAAAAATATTAAAGTAATCGGAAGTAACATGAAAAAATTTACTTTATTGTTTTTTTATAATTAGCACTTTTGTCATTGCCAAGCAAGGTGTATGTATTTCTGCAGGGGCAGATAAAATTGAAGTGAATGATGCGGGTTTTAGAATTTAGAGTGGAACATTTAATGCTGATGATGAATATGATTTTTCTAATTTCAGACGATATAAACATAAGGTAATTAAAAAATGATAAAGAAAATAGAAAAAATACTGTTATTAACCATAGTTGGACTGTGTGTTTTATTTTTGATATATAGTGAAATAGATACGTATTCATGTCAAGAAAAGTATGCCAAAACAGGTAATAATTTTTTTAAATTTATAAATGGTGAATCAGAAAAAAGTAGGGAAAATTTTAATAAAGAAAGAGGATTAATAAGTGGTGTTACATGGAATGAATCTGATCGAGATACGTCAAAATATACAGTAATGGAAGGAAAAGGAGCAAAGGAAATATACGAAAGCCCTCATAAATATATTTGTGAAGCAGCTTATGTTCTTAAATCTCCCGAATATGACCAGTCTCAAAAAGCCTATGCGATCATGCTGATGCATTTTTCATCAATAAAAGATCAGATTTATCTGTTGAAAACAGCCAATGAAGCATATGAAAAAGGGATTATTACAGATAAAGAGGTATTGGCAGAGCTGCTGTATTCCCCCGAATTAGGCGGAGCGAGCACCAATTCAAGATATACATGGCTGCCCGCATGGCGAAGGGAATTCAACAAACATGCAAACGAAGTTTTAGACGAAAAAGCGCGGGAAAAAGTGCTGTCGGGAAAAACTTTGGCTTGGGGGTTGTATGGCAGGGAAATTTAGTATAGGAGAAACATCAAAATAGAGGCTGTCTGAAAAACTTTCAGACAGCCTCTATACTAATGCTTTAGCTAATAATAGATATCAAAGACTTTCAAGTAGAGTTTAATGATTTTGGTTTTGGAATATAAAAGGGCTGACGTAGATTGGCAGTCATGATAGGCTGTCAAAATGAAGATAACCCACTGTAAGTTAAAGAAGAGTCTGCAAAGAAAACTGCTTGAATATTTTGTATTGGAAGTAACCACACGTTCTGCTGTCGATATCTTGGGTATTCAGCCCAATACGGCTATTTTCTTTTACCGCAAAATCCGTCTCGTTATCAGCCATCATTTGGCTTTGGAAGCAGATCAGGTTTTGAGGGCGCAATAGAATTGGATAAGAGCTATTTCGGTGGTAGGCGTAAAGGAAAGCGTGGTAGGGGAGTGGCAGGTAAAGTGGTGGTTTCGGTATCCTTAAACATGGAGGTAGGTTTATACGGTTGTTACTATCTCAACATCAATTACAGCGAACAGTTTGCTAAGTGCCACACTCATATTGACGATATAGAAAATTTTTGAGTACAAGCTAAGTGTATTTTATATAACTACAATGGAACTGATCGGAAGTTTTTTTGGCTACTTTTGAAAGAATGTGAGTTTCGTTTTAACTTTGGAACACTAAAGTAGTAAATAAAAATCCCTGCTGCTTTGGTATATTTTTAGGGTTAATCTACTTCATCCTATCTGTTTTAGGTAATGGTATATGAATGTAATTCTTAATCATTTTGATTTTGAAATAATTAACAATTTAAAAATCAATAAATATGTTAAGTGGACGGCTATAATTCTAATATGCCAGATAATCCCCATCATTTTTATTGATTTAAATATAATAATTGAACAGAAAGTCATCATTATTATTTCTTATGCTCTTTTTGAATTTTTATATTTTTTAATAACTTTAAAAGTTATTAAATATTTTTATAATTCAGGTAGAGTTATAAAATCAATGTTTTATCAGTCTATTTTCCTTAATTTAGGTGTAATTTTTACAATGCTATTTTTCCCATTGTTTATTGTTGCATTTATAAGATATATTCATTTATATAAATATTATTTCTCGTTGGTTTTATTAACTTTTTTATTATCTTTTATATATATATGTAATATAAGTCCTAATAAAGTAATAGAGATGAGTAAACGTCATTATTTTGTGAAAAAAGATGAAAATAATATTTCCATCTGTTTTGTTTCAGATACGTTACCTAAAACCTTTCAAAAAATACCTATAATTTCCTATATTCCTTATATGGCAGCCATAGGTTTTTGTTTGTATGCGTTTGCTAATAGAAAAAATGAAGAAAGCTTATATTATTTAATATTGTCATGCATGACGCTATCTGCAATATCGTTATATTCTGAGTTTTGTTATTTATTGTTAGGAATTAAATACTTAATGAATAGAAAAATACGCTAAATATACTGTAGGAAATGTAGAAGTTAACCTGTTTCGATTTCTAGTTTATTGAATTTTAAGATAAACTTAATATTTTAGAAAAGATTAAAAGCAATACTTTGAAGAGAAAGCGGATAATTGACTTTTTGAGGCCGTCTGAAATTTCAGACGGCCTCAAGTTTTATTCACGGCACATTCATAAAGCTGCCCGAAACGATACCGTTCAGGTAAAATATCTGAATCAGAAATCACTTACAAACGGCTTATTCTATGTATTCTTTTGTGCGTCCGCTGCTGTTTAAAACAGACCCTGAAAAATCCCATCACCTTGCTTTAAATGCGTTGAATGCTGCCTATCGTTTGGGGGTGTTGCCTACTATCGACCGCGATACCCGTCCGACCCGTTTAATGGGTTTGGATTTGCCCAATCCTGTGGGGCTGGCGGCGGGATTGGATAAAAACGGGGCTTATATTGATGCGCTGGCGGCTTTGGGCTTTGGTTTTATCGAAGTCGGCACGGTAACGCCGCGTCCGCAGAGCGGTAATCCTCAGCCGCGGTTATTCCGCTTGCCCGAGCATCAGGCGATTATTAATCGGATGGGGTTTAATAACCACGGCATCGACGCGATGATCGGGAATATTAAAAACAGCCGTTACACGGGTGTGCTTGGTATCAATATCGGTAAAAACGCCGATACGCCTATTGAGCAGGCTGCTTCCGATTATTTGATTTGTTTGGAAAAAGCGTATCCTTATGCCAGCTATATTACGGTTAACATTTCTTCGCCCAATACCAAAAATCTGCGTGACTTGCAGGGCGGGGATGAGTTAACGGCGTTGTTGGGCAAGTTGAAAGACAAGCAGCAGTCGCTGTCTGCTGCGCAAGGCCGTTATGTGCCTTTGGCGGTGAAAATCGCGCCTGATTTGGATGAGGAGCAAGTGGCCGACATTGCGCGTGTGGCGTTGGCAACGGAGATGGACGGCATTATTGCGACCAATACGACGATTGATAAATCTTCGCTGGGCAACCATCCGCAAGTGGGGGAGCAAGGGGGCTTGAGCGGTTTGCCTGTGCGTGAAAAAAGTAACCGTGTGTTGTCGCAGTTGGTGAAAGAGTTGGAAGGCCGATTGCCGGTTATCGGGGTGGGCGGTATTGTGAACGGGGATGACGCTGCGGAAAAAATGCGCTTGGGTGCAAGTGCGGTGCAGGTTTACAGCGGTTTGATTTACCGCGGCCCGGAATTGGTGCGTGAATGTTTGAAAGCCTGCCGTTGATATGGGTTTGAGGCCGTCTGAAAAACAAAAAGAGCAGAAATTTCTGCTCTTTTTGTTTTTCAGACGGCCTCAGGCTTAATAGGGTAAATGGGCTTATATCTGAAACGCTAGATTCTTAATCCAATAATTTAAGTTGGCTTTTGTGTATATATCCGTGAACATTTTGTTTCATATCGGAGCCGTCATCATTCAGCAAAGCAACATAAAACCAGCCATTCGGAAAGGTTTTTAATTTCTTAACTAACTTGTTATCAGCTAAGATTTTGAGTACTTTAGCATTGCCGGCGGGCTTTTCTCTTAAGTTGACGCCTTTTTCATCGGTGGATTTAATTAAATAAATATCATCACGCAGATAAGCGTCTAAGCATTTTGCTTTGGGTATTTTTGTGATTTTTGTGTGCTTGATTTTTCGTAATTTCACAAAGTCAGCGTAATAGTATTTGCTGTCGCAAAATGTTTCTTGTCCTATATTTGAAAGCGTAATGCTGACCGGCTGGGTTGCGATTCCTTCTTGATAAGAGTAGAAGCCGGACGGAATGGTAGAAAATGTTTTCAAAATGTTTTGCTGATCTTGCTTCTTAGTCAATATCGAAATCTCGTTGCCGTTAGAGATGCTTTGATTTTCAGGAATAAAATCAAAATACAATATTTTTTTGTTGTTGTCGGCGTCAAGGCTTTTTCCCCAAGAAGCCACGAGCAGCCCTCTCGCTTGGATATCTTTTGCAAGAGAGAGCATAGGGGTACCAATCATGAGAATACTGCAAACGGCAAAAGAGAAAAATCGATTGTTGTTCATAATCTTAAATCCAATGAATGCTTTTGATTTTACGGTTTAATCAGTTTGTGGCCTCAAATCTTACCTCTTCCCCAAACACCTGTTCCCACAGCTTTCTCACGCTGTCGTAATACGAGCGTATCTGCCCGTTTATTTCCGGTTTGCCGGCATCGCGAAGCTTGGCGTTATGCTGCTGTTGGCGGTAGAAACGGTAGGCGGTTTGTGATTGTTCGGCCAGCGTTTTATCTATCAAGCCGGCATCGGCGGCGATGTTGAGCAAGGCGATGTTGCCGTAGTTGTCGAGCAGTTGCGGATGTTCGCCCGCATAAGCCAGTATCAGGTATTGGACGATAAATTCCACATCGACCACGCCGCCACGGGCGTATTTGACGTCGCTGTCTTCGGGCGGGTGGGTGGCGAACATTTTTTCGCGCATGGCGATGATTTCGCGGGCGAGTTCGGCCCGGTTGCGCGGGCGGGTGAGGATTTCGGTGCGCAGTCGGTCGAAAGATGCGCCGATTTCGGGCAGGCCGCAGATGAAGCGGGCGCGGGTGAGCGATTGGTGTTCCCATGTCCACGCATTTTCGCGCTGGTATTTTTCAAACGCGGCGATGCTGTGGGTAAGGAAGCCGCTGTCGCCGTTCGGCCGCAAGCGCAAATCGACTTCGTAGAGCGTGCCTGCGCCGGTGGCGGCGGAAAGCCAGTTGGTGAGGCGGCGGGCGAAGCGGGCGTATACGTCGGGTGCGTCGGGGTGCGTGTCGTCGTACACATACACTAAATCCAAATCGGAGGTGTAGCCCAACTCTTTGCCGCCGAGTTTGCCGTAGCCGATGATGCCGATGCGTGGGGTGTCGGTATGGGTTTTCGGGGTGTCGGCCCACACGGCGGGCAGGGCGGCGGTGAGGATGGTGTCGGCGAGTGCGGAAAGTTCGTCGGACAGGGATTCGACCGTCCATAATCCGGCCAAGTCCTGCACGGCGAGGCGGAACACTTGGGCGTGTTGGAAGCGGCGCAATACGTCCATTTGCGCTTCGGTGTCGTCCGCTGCATTGCGGAGGCCGTCTGAAAGCTCGGCGGCAAGTTTCGGCCAGTTACAGCCGGTGTCCATCAATTGCGCACTGAGCAATTCGTCGAGCAGAATCGGGTGCTTCATCAGGTAGCCGGCCACCCACGAGCTTTGCCCCATGATGTCGGCCAGCCGTTGCAGGGCTTGCGGGTGCTCGTGCAGAAAAGCGAGATACGACGAGCGGCGGCTGATGTTTTCGAGAAAATCCAGCAGCCGCAGCAGGGTAACGGTGGGGTCGGGTTGGGTGGCGGCGGCCTGCGCCAGCAGCGGAATCACGGCATCGAAACGCGGTTGGACTTGGGCGGAAAGGTGGCGGTATTTGCCGCTGTTGCGGAGCTGGTCGAGCCGCCGGCCGATTAAGACGGCATCGAAGCCGTGTTCCGCCAAACGGCCGGAGCGGGTTTCTTCGTCGGCGTTTTGCTGCCAGATACATTGCCAGCCGTTGGCCTGCGCCTGCGGCTGTTCGTCGGGTTCGGCAAGGATTTCGTTGAACACGGCGTTCACTTGGCGGCGGTATAGGTCGAGGCCGTCTGAAAACGCGGCGTAGTCGGCAAAGCCCATGCTTTCGGCCAGCCGCTGTTGTTGTTCGGGATTGTCGGGCAGGGTTTGGGTTTGCCGGTCGTCCCAGTATTGCAGGCGGTGTTCGACATCGCGCAAGAAGCGGTAGGCTTCAAGCAGCATCTGCACGGTTTGGCGGTCGAGCATGTCCAATTCGGCGAGCTTGAGCAGGGTTTCCTGCGTGCCTTTCAATTGCAGTGCGCGCACTTGGCCGCCGCGGATAAGCTGGAAAATCTGGGCGATGAATTCGATTTCGCGGATGCCGCCCGCGCCGAGTTTTACATTGTCGGCCATGCCCTTGCGGTTCACTTCGCTGCGGATTTGTCGGTGCAGCCCGCGCATGCCTTCGTAGGCGTTGAAATCGAGGTATTTGCGGAACACAAACGGGCGCACCAACGCGCGGATGCTGTTGGCGTGCAGCGTAATCACGCGGCCTTTGCACCATGCGTAACGCTCCCACTCGCGCCCTTGCTGAATCAGGTATTGTTCCAACGCGGTTTCGCTCAATACCAACGGGCCGCTGTCGCCGTCCGGCCGCAAACGCATGTCGATGCGGAACACCTGCCCGTCTTCGGTGATGTCGTTCAACAGCGTAATCAGCTTTTGGCCGACTTTGGTAAAAAATTCCTGATTGCTGCGCTCGCGTTTGCCGTCGGTGTCGCCCGATTCGGGATAAATAAAAATCAGATCGAGGTCGGACGACACGTTCAATTCATAACCGCCCGCCTTGCCCATCGCCACCACGCTCAGAAACTGCGGCTCGTTGCTGTAACGGCCGATCGGCGTGCCGTACATATCCCGATAATAAGCATGGGCGAAATCCAGCGCGGTGTTGACGGCAAAATCGGCAAACAGCGTAATCGTGCGGGTAACTTCGGCCAAATCGCTGATGCGGTTGATGTCGCGCACGATAATCTGCGCCATCACATAGCGGCGCAAACGGCGCAGCTGGCGGGCGAGTTCGGCTTCGTTTTCGTCGGTTTGGATTTGCCCCCAATCGGCGAAGGCTTGGAAGTCTTCGCTGCCCAATGTTTTTTCCAGCATCGGGTTGAGGATGTCGGGTTGCAGATTGCCGTTGTCGAGATGGCGCGAGAGGTATTGGGAATGGCGGCGGGCGTTTTCGATAGGGTTCATGACGGGCGCAAACAGGTTTCAGACGGCCTATCATAGCAATGTTTGAGGCCGTCTGAAAGCGTGGTGGCGGCGGGGGAAACGGCCTGATGAAAGTATGCAAAGAGGCCGTCTGAAAAAGTTTTTCAGACGGCCTTTGGAACTTCTTTGGGAACTTCTTTCTGTTTATGTATAAACGGAAAACCCGTTATCAGGCCGAATGCCGTTAGCGGTTATCCTTGCTTTCCAGCAAGTGCATGAGTTCTGCCAAATTCTGATTGAGTTGTTGCTGCGTTTCATCGGATAAACCGTCTAACAGCCTGCTTTCATTCTCAACGTGTTCGAATACTGCTTTTTCAATCAGTTGCGCCCCTTTTTCAGTTAACTGCACCAATGTACTGCGCGCGTCGTTAGGGTTGGGAACGCGCTTGATCAAACCTTGGCTTTCCAATTTTTGCAGCCTTACCGTCATCGTGCCCGATGTGACCATTAATGAGGCAAACAATTCGGTGGGCGACAAGCAATACGGGCTGCCGGAGCGGCGCAGCGTGGCCAGTACGTCAAAAGAACCGCTTCCTAAACCATATTCGTTGAATACCGAATCAAGTTTAGGCTGTATGAGGGCGGCACAACGTTTCAGACGGCCTATCAAAGCCATTTTTTCTGATGCCAATTCGGGTAATTCTTTCTGCCATTGTTTGATAATGGTATCTACTGAGTCTTCTGTGTTGCGAACCATATTGCGAACCTGTTGATTATTTGTGAAAACAAAATTATTGCCTTGACTTCAAGATAAAACGTTTTCATAATTATTTTATCTTGAATTCAAACTAAATGTAATGAACAACCGCTTTTTTTTGATATTGATCACCTCGATAGCACCTTTGATTTGGGGCTCCACTTATTTGGTTACCACAGAATTTTTACCGCCCGACAGGCCGTTTACTGCGGCTTTGTTTCGCGTGCTGCCTGCCGGATTGCTGCTGATTTTATGGAAAAGAGAGGTTCCAAAGCTCAAAGATGGTATCAAGATTTTTCTATTGGGCATATTAAATATCGGATTTTTTCAGGCGATGCTGTTTGTGGCAGCCTACCGTTTACCCGGGGGATTGGCCGCAATTTTAGGCTCTACACAAACCCTGATGATTTTGGTTTTGGCATGGCTGATAGATAAACAGCAGCCGCCGAAAACAGCTTGGTTGGCGGCTTTGTTGGGAATAATGGGTATTGCTTTGTTGGTTTATTCGCCGGAAACAAAGTTTGACGCTGTCGGCATTATTGCAGCCTTGCTGGGCGCCGTATCGATGGCTGTCGGCATATTCTTTTCCAAACGTTGCCGTATTCATCTTTCTTTGTTGTCGTTTACCGGGTGGCAGCTGTTGTTTGGCGGTTTGATTTTGATGCCGGTTGTGTGGCTGCTCGAGCCGCTGCCGAGTGCTCTTACTCTCGCCAATATCGGCGGTTATCTCTATCTTGGCCTGTTTGGAACAGTCTTGGCTTATGTATTGTTTTTCTACGGTATCAGCAAGCTGCCGCCTGCCGTTGTTTCTTCTTTGGGTTTGCTCAGCCCCGTTTCTGCTTTTGTGCTGGGCTGGTTATTTCTCAATCAAGGTATGGACATGAAATCTATGTTTGGATTTATGTTGGCTTTGCTTTCCATTTTCGGAGTGCAGCACGCGCTCCCATCATCTAACAAGACAATTAAAAAGGACTCTCCAATATGACCCGACTTATCTCATTATTGCAGCAACGCGTATCGGCAAACGGCTTTTCCGAAGGGGATATCAGTGAATCGGAGTTGGCATGTTTCGTTCATGCGGCCTGCTTGTCGCCATCGGCGTATCATCTGCAAAACTGGTATTTCACCGCCGTTCAATCCAAGGAAGCCAAACACGCTTTATATCAAGCAGCGTTTTGCCAGCCGAAAATTTTACAAGCGGCTGCGGTTATCGTGATGAGCGGAGACTTGCTGGCCTATCGGCATTTGGCCGATAGATTGCAACCATCTGTTCAAGCGGGCATTATTAGTGCGCACACTGCAGAAAGTTGGAGCAGGGCGGCTTATGGCGCATTCCATGAAAATGCTCCGGCGCAGCGAGACGAAGCGGTACGCAGTGTTTCTCTTGCCGCGATGCCGTTGATGCTGGCCGCACAAGAACGGGGTTGGGCGACGTGCCCGATGAGCGGATTCGATCCTGACGCAGTCCGGCAAGTAGCGGGTTTGGCGGAAAATTTATTGCCTGTTTTATTGGTTGCAATCGGAAAGCCCGAGTCAAATCAAAAGCAAAAAATCCGTATGCCTGTTAATCATGTGTTTACTATCATCTAATGGATCGCAACCTTGGCTGACTTTAGTGTTTAATAAAGATGCCGTCTGAAAAAGTTTTTCAGACGGCATCTTCGTTTATACGGCAAACCTTATTGAATCAGCTTGGACACGGTTTTAAACGCGGGGTGTTTGGCGTCGCCCAAAAGTTGGAACAAGATGCTTTCCACATTGGAAACCACCGCGCCGGCGGTTTGCATTTGTTGCAAAGCGTTTTGTTTGTTGGCGGGGTCGCGCGACTCGGTGCACTCAAACGGCACATAAACGCCAAAACCTTCGTTGCGCAGGTCGAGCACGGTTTGCAGCATACACACATGGGCTTCTGCGCCAATCAGGATCACGTTTTCGGTGCGCAGGTTTTGCAGAATGTCGGCCACTTCGGGCAATAGGGCGGAGAAACGGGTTTTTTCAAAAATCGGCGCATCGTCGAGCAGCAGGCGGATGGCGGGTACGGTGCTGCCCAAGCCTTTAGGGTATTGCTCGGTCGCCAAGAGCGGCACGCCTATGGCCTGCAAACCTTGCAGAAGCACGCGGCTGCGTTCGGTCATGGTATCGGCGTCGGCCAAAGCGGGGTTGAGCCGTTCTTGGATGTCCACCACGATGCAGACGGTGTTGTCGGTGCGAAGGGTATTCATGCGGTTCTCCTTTTGAGTGTTGGCGGTCGTTTTCAGACGGCCTATTGTGCGTTGAATAGGCGGTAACGGCAAGAGTGGGATAGATAAACCGTATGCCGAAAGGTTAAGGCGGGTAGTGAATTAAAGTAATGCGTTATAAGATAAGAAAGTTAATAATATTCATTAAAAACAGTATGTTAATTATTATTTGTACATTAAATAAGAAAATAGTGATATGCAAAATACTTTTTTTATTTATTTTTATATCATGATAATTGTTTCAAAAAAATCGATAAACCCGTTAGGCCTTTTAAATGACCGTTGGAGGGTAACTTAGGCAACCGTTATTCAAATTGATATAAGCTTTCTGTAAATATTTTAAAGCCTGATAATCCTAAATAAATAAAAATCTACGGTAGTTCAGGTGTCTACATTACAAAAGAAACGTTCTGTTTTTTGTGTCTGCAAATGAGACGGCCGACAAGGCCGGATAACACTGCACGTTAGTGTGCGGAAACCTTTCCTAAAGCTTCCCTGATCATGAAACTACACAAACTGTCTTTGGGTGTGGCAGCACTGTTTGCGGCCGTACCGTTTGCTGCTTCACAAGATATCCAAGCCGAACGTGAACGCTGGGCGCTGCATGCCCGCAGCGGTAGTGCCGAGTTGGCCGAATCGGTGACACAGCTGCAAAAACTGTATGCGCAAAGCTCGGATGCGAAAGTGCGCGCCGATTTGATTGCTTTGCTGTTGCGCCAAGGCAAGGCGGAAGAAATTTTGGCCGTCTGCCCCGATTGCCGTATGGAAGATTATTCGGCCGACGAGCTCGAAAACATCGCCAAAGCGGCGCGTGATGCCCGCCGTTACCGTGTTTCTGCCGATTATTACCGCCAACTTCAAGAAAAAGCGCCGAACCATAAAGTCGGCTATTTAGGCAGCGTTTTGGCTTCGGTGGATGCGGGCGATTATGTGGTAGCCAAGCATTTTATCGATGCTTACCGCAAGCGTTTCGGCAACGATAAAGATATCCAAGAGGCCGAATATTACCTGAAACGTCAAACCTTAACCCTCGCGGAGTTGTTGGATGAACAGCAGCGCCGTTGGGATGCCGATCCGGCCAATCAAGACGCGGCTTTGCAGCTTTACCGCACCGCCGCCAAATTGCAGCTTTTCCCTTTGCAGGAAAACATTATGTCGCGCTTCCCGCAAGCGTTTACCGAGCAAGACCGATTGTGGTTGGAGTCTGCCAAAGCTGCCACTTTGTTGCGCACCGCCAGATTTACCTTTGATTCGGCTCAGATCCGTTCGGTGTACAAACGCCTGAGTGCGGTGGTGGACAAAGCACCCGCGGGCAGCCCGCTGCATACGCAGGCATTGCGCGACCGCATGGCCGCCGCCGTTGCCGTGGGCAATTCAAAACAGGCATTGCGCGATTACCGTGTGTTGTCGCAACAAGGCAAACAGCCTGATTACGTTCAAGAACAATACGGACGCGCCCTGCTGATGGAGGGCAGCCCGCGCAAGGCAGGCAAGGTGTTGGAGCAAAACTGGGCCAACCAAGTTGCCAAGCAAGGCCGCCCCGATCCCGAATTGGTTGAGTTGCTGATCAGAAAAGACGCCGACCTGATGAAGTTTGATGAAGGTCAGGCCAAGCTCCAGCATTGGAACGCCCGAAAATACACGCCCGACTTTACCCATTCGGTTGAAATCAAAAACCCTTATTACGCCAACTACAACTATTGGAACGCGCGTCTGCAAGCATGGAAAGGCGATGTCAAAGGCGCCAAAGTGATGATGCAGAGCTGGCTCGACGAGCATCCCGCCGACCCGTGGGGGCTGGTGTTGAAAGGCGAACTGCTCCAGCTTGAAGGACATACCGATCAAGCGGTACAGCATTTTGAGCAGGCGCGGGAATATGTGTCGGAAAAAGATCAGAAATGGATTAATGCTAAGTCTGCCACCGCCTATATGGAAGCGGGCAACTGGCCGGCCGTGCGCGATTTATCGACCGGTTTGGAAAGCGATGAAGTGAACTACGGAGAATTCCTCCGCCGCCGCCAAGCCGAAACCGCCGCACAGCTGAGCGTTACCGGCACGGCGATGAAAACTACGTCTCCTGAAAACGGCACCGAATGGCGCGAAACCACCAAGCTCGAAAGCCCGCGCAGCAGCCAAGGCCATCGTGCTTATGTGGTGCAGCAGCATGCCCATGTGCCGAACCACGGCCAAGCGCTGGATGCAGGTCGTGTCGGTGTGGGCGCGGAAGTCAACCTCTATCCGGTAATCGTGAATGCCGAAGCAGGCCGCGGTACCCGTTTGAACGATAAAGCCTACGGCTCGGTCGGTGCCGATTACCGCATCAACGACCATGTGAGCGTGAATGCCAAAGCCGCCTTCAACAGCGAAAACACGCCGGTGAAAGCGTGGGAGCAGGGCGTGTATGCCGATGAATATACCGTCAACGCCCAATACAACCATTCCGGCAGAACCCATGCCGGCGTGGGCGCGGGCGTGATGAAGTTCGACGACGGCAACACCCGCCGCACCGCCACACTCTGGCTTGCCCACGACATCTATCAATACAACCGCTGGAAACTCACCGGCTCGATGCTGGCGGATTACAGCCGCAACAAAGACACGCCCGGAGCGTTTTACTACAACCCGAAAAGCAGCAAAACCGCAGGAGGCGAATTGGCGCTTTCCTACACGTTGCCGCTGGATAACGACGTGAAATGGGTGCAAACCGCCACCGGCGGTGCCGGACGCTACTGGCAGTCGGGCGCCGAAGCTAAAAACACCTGGCTGCTGAAATACGGCCACGGTTGGAGTTTCGGCCGCCGCGCCACGCTGGGATATGAATTCGGCCGCCGCCAAGCCATGTATGACGGCATTCCCGAATACGAGAATTTCGGCAACGTAAACCTCCAGCTCAAGCTCCATTAATTTAATTGGCTTGTATAGCAAAGAAACTTATTTTTGATACAAGGCAGCAAGCCGCAGACAGTACAAGGAGTACGGAACCGATTCTGTTGCCGCTTTAGCGGCTTACACAATCGTTCTCTTTGAGCTAAGGCGCAGCAACGCCGTAGCAAAATTTAAGTTTATTTGCGATATGTTTTCAGACGGCCTAACGGCTGATGAGGCCGTCTGAAAACCATGTTCCCAACCATCCAACCCAAGATACGCACAGACCATGAAATACAAAAGCCTGATTGCCGCCCTGTTGTTGGCCGGCGGTTTCCAAGCCGCCAATGCTTCCGATGTCCGCTACGGCGTGATGTGTTATCACGATGTGATCGACAACAACCAACCGCCGCCCGTGTTTGTGGAAGACAAGAAAGACGAAATGCAAGGCGAAATCCGCCGCAGCTATTTTCCGCAAACCATCACGGTGGAACGACTGACCGCACACTTCAACTGGTTGCGCGACAACGGCTACACGCCCGTCAGCTTCAAGCAGATCGAAGATGCCCGGGCAGGGCGCGGCCAACTGCCGCCCAAACCCGTGCTGCTTACTTTCGACGACGGCTACATCAGCTTCTACACCAAAATCTATCCGCTTCTCAAAGCCTTCAACTATCCGGCCGTCTATGCCTTGGTAACTTCATGGCTGGAAGTTCCGCCCGGCGGCACGATTGCCTACGGCAAGAAAAAGCTGCCGCGCTCGGCTTTCATCACATGGGAGCAGGTGCGTGAAATGCAGAAAAGCGGCTTGATAGAAATCGCCTCGCACACCCACGATCTGCACCACAGCGTTTCGGGCAACCCCTACGGTTCGCAGTTTGCCGCCATTTTTCCGGCCTACCGTAACGGCCGCTACGAAACCCAAGCGGAATACGAACAACGCATCCGCCACGATTTGCAGCAGTCGGTTGATTTGATTGCCAAACACACCGGTACGCGCCCGAACGTGTTGGTATGGCCTTACGGGCAATTTAACCAAACTGCCCAAAAAATCGCTGCCGGTGTCGGCTTAACCAACGATTTCACCCTGTTCGACGCCAAGCTCAACACCATCGGTCAACCCAGCGTCGGAAGGGCTTTGATCGACACCGAATCGGGCTATCCGCTGATTAAATCTTATTTGGCAGGCGAAATCTACGAAGCCCCGCACCAACGAGCCGTGCACGTTGATTTGGGCGATATGTACGACCCCGATCCGGCCGTTTTGGAAAAACGCTTCGACAAACTCATCGAGCGCGTTTACAAACTGGGCATCACCACCGTTTATCTGCAAGCCTTTGCCGACGACAACCACGACGGTGTGGCCGAAGCAGTGTATTTCCCCAACCGCCATCTGAAAGTGAAAGCCGATTTGTTCAGCCGTGTGGCATGGCAGCTGATAACCCGCTCTAACGTGAAGGTATATGCACAGATGCCGATAACCGCGTTCGACTTGGGCAAAAATTACGACTATATCGACGCCGATAAAGCCGCCGCACCGCATTCGCGCTCGTTGAATCTGTCGCCCGACAGCAAAAAAAACCGCCGCGCCATTACCGAGATTTATGAAGATTTGGCATACAGCAGCCGTTTTAACGGTTTGGTCTTTCACGAAGGCTTAACAGTCGGCAAAGAAGACAGCCGCACAGATGCCGACCTTACCGGCTTTACCGACGTGCTCAAACAAACGGTTCTCAAATACAGCTACAACAGCACCAACGAAATGAAAACCGTGCGCAGCCTGGCCGTAAACGGTTCGGATACGCCCGAAGCGCACAGCCGTTTTGCCGAAAAGCTCGCCCGTTATGCCAATCATTACGACTTCACGGCGATTTCGGCCATGCCCTACACCCTGAACGGCCAGCAGCCCGGCCGCAAAGAAGCGGCACGTTGGGTGGCAAGTTTGGCCGGAGCGGTAAAACGCAGCAATGTTCCCTTAGATAAAACCTTTTTTGAATTGCAGTCGGTCAACCCGCTGACCGGCCGCCCCGTCGATCCCGCCGAAATGACCTCTTGGATGAAACTTTTGAAAAAGGAAGGCGTGAAAAATCTGGCCTACCACCACGATGACTTTCTCAACAACCAACCGCCGTTAAAAGCCATTAAGCCCGACTTCTCAGTCCAACATTAATGAATGCCGATTTTTTCAGACGGCCTCAGGCAACCGTTTGGCACGCCAAGCAAGGAGGCCGTCTGAAAAAATACATGGCGGTTCGGCCGCCCGATTGTAAGAAAACCATAATGGTAAAGGTATAGCCGCTATGACCTGGTATGAATATTTAGCTGTTTTCGTGATGCTCTATCCGGGCATCATGGCCGTTTACTGGACGGTTTCCGGGCTGTTTTATTTCCTTTTTTGGGAAAACCGCATGGATGAGCCGGAATACATGTTTCAAGAAGAAGCGCCAATGGTGAGCGTGCTGATTCCCTGTTACAACGAAGCCGCCAACCTCGATATGTCGATTCCCCATCTGCTCAACCTTACTTATCCCAACTACGAGCTGATATTCATCAACGACGGCAGCACCGACGATACCTTGAGCATCATCCGCCGCTGGGCAATGCAGGCCGAAAAAATCGTCGTGGTCGACCAACCCAACGGCGGCAAAGCCTCGGCCATGAACAACGGCGTGCGCCATGCTTTGGGCAAATACATCGTCGGCATAGACGGAGACGCCATTCTCGATTACAGCGCCATCGAATACATGATTCAAAACATGGAAAACAACCCCGAATTGGGCGCAGTAACCGGCAACCCGCGCGTACGCAACCGCAGTACCGTGCTGGGCAAGCTGCAAGTGGCCGAATTCAGCTCCATCATCGGCCTGATCAAACGCTCGCAAAGCATGGTCGGCACATTGTTCACCGTGTCCGGCGTCATCATGTGCATCCGCAAAGACGTGCTGGTGAAAATCGGCGGCTGGAGCGACAACATGATTACCGACGATATCGACATCAGCTGGAAAACCCAAATCGCCGGCTACAACATAGCCTACGAACCCCGCGCCCTGTGTTGGGTGCTGATGCCCGAAACCGTGCGCGGGCTTTACCGCCAACGCTTGCGTTGGGCTCAGGGCGGGGCGGAAGTGATTCTGAAATACTTCAACGGCATTTGGAAGCTGCACCATATCCGCTTGTGGCCGCTGTATGCCGAATATTTCGTTACCTTGTTTTGGGCGTATTCACTCTTAACCGTTACCGTAATCGGTATAGCCGGCCTGTTTACCGGCGATATGCAGGAATTGACTTTGTTCAAAGTAGCCAGCTTGGTCACATTTATGATGTTTATCCTGCAATTTTCCGTGAGCATGTTTATCGACAGCCGCTACGAGCGCAACCTGATGCGTTATTTCATGAGTTGCATTTGGTATCCCTACGCATTCTGGATGCTCAACAGCATCACGCTCATTCACGGTTTCCCCAAAGCACTGTTGCGCGACAAAAAGCGCAAAGCCACCTGGATCAGCCCCGACAGGGGCGTGCAGTAACTTTCAGGCCTGATAAAAAAGGAGACGTTAAATGTCTGAACAAATACAAGACTTACGCGAACTATTGGTTATACACAAAGCACGCAATCCCAACCCCGTTATCAGCACCAAAAGCATACTCATCTTTGCCTTTACCTGGACTTTATGGTTTTTAACGGCCTATTTGATTTTTCGCGACCATCAGGCACTGATTTATCGGCCGATAGTCGGTACTTGGGCTTTGGCCGACTTGGCTAAAATAGCCGCCGTTATCGTTTTGCTGCAATTAAACATCCTTTTGCTGTGGTCGATTTTCGCAGTCCGCAAACCCAAAAAAGAACTTCCGAACCAGGCTGAAAAATAATCCTTCCAACCCCGTCGGCAGGCCGTCTGAATCATCGCTTTCAGACGGCCTGTACACATCAAAAACACATTAAAAGAAAGTTCCTATTTACACAAATTTAGTTTATGATTAACAAACTACTGCATATTACAGATGCAGCTATTCAGAAGAAAAAACCACTAAAAGGAACCATTGAGATGTTAGAAGCCTATCGCAAAGCCGCCGCAGAGCGCGAAGCTCTGGGCATTCCCGCCCTCCCGCTCACAGCACAGCAAACCGCCGATTTGGTCGAATTGCTGAAAAATCCGCCCGCAGGCGAAGGTGAGTTTCTGGTAGACCTGCTTGCCAACCGCGTACCGCCCGGTGTGGACGATGCCTCCAAAGTGAAAGCATCTTTCCTTGCCGCCGTTGCCGAAGGCAGCGTAACCAGCCCGCTGGTGTCTCCCGAATATGCAACCGAACTTTTGGGCACCATGCTCGGCGGCTACAACATCCATCCGCTGATTGAGCTTCTCGATAACGACAAACTGGCTCCCATTGCCGCCGAAGGCTTGAAACACACCCTGCTGATGTTCGACTCTTTCCACGACGTGGAAGAAAAAGTCCAAAAAGGCAACGAACACGCCAAAGCCGTATTGGAATCTTGGGCCAATGCCGAATGGTTCACTTCGCGCGAAAAAGTGCCCGAAAAAATCACCGTTACCGTATTTAAAGTAGACGGCGAAACCAATACCGACGACCTTTCCCCCGCGCCCGACGCATGGAGCCGCCCCGACATCCCGCTGCACGCTTTGGCGATGCTGAAAAACCCGCGCGACGGCATCAATCCCGACAAACCCGGCGAAGTCGGCCCCATCAAACTGTTGGAAGAATTGAAGGCCAAAGGCCATCCCGTTGCTTATGTAGGCGACGTAGTAGGTACCGGTTCTTCACGTAAATCCGCCACCAACTCTGTAATCTGGCACACCGGTTTGGACATTCCTTTCGTGCCGAACAAACGCTACGGCGGCGTATGCTTAGGCGGCAAAATCGCGCCGATTTTCTTCAACACTCAAGAAGACTCGGGCGCATTGCCGATTGAGGTTGACGTATCGCAACTGAAAATGGGCGATGTAGTCGATATCCTGCCTTACGAAGGCAAGATTGTGAAAAACGGCGAAACCGTTGCCGAATTCCAATTGAAATCACAAGTATTGCTCGACGAAGTACAAGCCGGCGGCCGTATCAACCTGATTATCGGTCGCGGCCTGACCGCCAAAGCCCGCGAAGCTTTAGGCTTGCCCGCATCTACCGAATTCCGCTTGCCGCAAGCGCCTGCCGAAAGCAAAGCAGGTTTCACTTTGGCTCAAAAAATGGTCGGCCGTGCCTGCGGCTTGCCTGAAGGTCAAGGCGTGCGTCCGGGTACTTATTGCGAACCGCGCATGACCACCGTCGGCTCTCAAGATACCACCGGCCCGATGACCCGCGACGAGCTGAAAGACTTGGCTTGCTTGGGCTTCTCTGCCGACTTGGTAATGCAGTCTTTCTGTCATACCGCGGCTTATCCGAAACCGGTTGACGTGAAAACCCATAAAGAACTGCCTGAGTTCATCTCTACCCGTGGCGGCGTGGCTTTGCGTCCGGGCGACGGCGTGATCCACTCATGGCTGAACCGTTTGTTGCTGCCTGATACTGTCGGCACCGGTGGTGACTCGCACACCCGTTTCCCATTGGGTATTTCATTCCCGGCAGGTTCGGGCTTGGTAGCATTTGCCGCGGCAACCGGCGTAATGCCTTTGGATATGCCTGAGTCTGTATTGGTACGCTTCAGCGGCAAACTGCAACCGGGCGTAACCCTGCGCGATTTGGTAAACGCCATTCCGTTGTACGCCATCAAACAAGGTTTGCTGACCGTAGCCAAAGCCGGTAAGAAAAACATCTTCTCAGGCCGCATCTTGGAAATCGAAGGTCTGCCTGATCTGAAAGTTGAGCAAGCGTTTGAATTGTCTGACGCTTCTGCCGAGCGTTCTGCTGCGGGCTGTACCGTTAAATTGAACGAAGAGCCGATCATCGAATACATGAAGTCCAACATCGTATTGATGAAGAACATGATTGCAGACGGCTATAAAGATCCGCGCACTTTGGAGCGCCGCATCAAAGCCATGGAAGCTTGGTTGGCTAATCCGCAATTGATGGAAGCCGATAAAGATGCCGAATACGCTGCCGTTATCGAAATCAATATGGACGACATCAAAGAGCCGATCATCGCCTGCCCGAACGATCCGGACGACGTATGCTTCATGTCTGAAAAATCAGGCACTGTGATCGACGAAGTGTTTATCGGTTCTTGTATGACCAACATCGGCCACTTCCGCGCAGCTTCCAAACTGTTGGAAGGCAAGAGCGATATTCCCGTGCGTTTGTGGGTAGCTCCGCCGACCAAGATGGATGCCCAAGAGTTGACCAACGAAGGCCACTACGGTGTATTGGGTCGTGCCGGTGCGCGTATGGAGATGCCCGGTTGCTCGTTGTGTATGGGTAACCAAGCACAAGTACGCGAAGGTGCAACCGTAATGTCGACTTCAACCCGTAACTTCCCGAACCGATTGGGTAAAAACACCAACGTGTATTTGGGTTCGGCTGAATTGGCAGCAATCTGTTCTAAACTGGGTAAAATCCCGACTGTTGAGGAATACCAAGCCAACATCGGTATCATCAACGAGCAGGGCGACCAAATCTATCGTTACATGAACTTCAATGAAATCGAAAGCTACAACGAAGTAGCCGACAAAGTAAACGTGTAACCGCTAGAATGTTGTAGTTTTTCAGACGGCCTTGAATGTTCAAGGCCGTTTTTTAATGGCATTTTGATGAGGTTTATTGAAGGACTGAAAATATAAAAATCCCCGATGTTCTTTGCCAATACGGTAACTAACATCGGGGATTTTTATGTGTTGATTTTTACGGGCTGATGCAGTGATTGAAACATCAAACGAGGCTTTTAAAGTGCTTCAGATAAAGCCCAAGGCAAGCTTTACAACTTGAGGCCGTCTGAAAGCGAATTTGTGAGCTTCGCCAAAGCGAGCAGAGCAAGTTTCGCAAAATATTCTTCGAACGATACTCTGCCGCTACGGTTTGGCTTAGGCGAGCATGTTTCACAGTTGCGACTGATTCTGCAAAGCTCCCCAAGCCGCATCTTGAAAATGAATGTTTACAGATAAGGAGCCAGAGTTTGCTTCAAAATCTCCATATCGGTAATTTTCGTAATGTTGGCTTCGCCTAAGCGTTTGAGGCCGATAAAGCGCATGATACCGCTGCTGACTTTTTTATCGTGCTGCATATGGCTTATCCATTTTTCAAAAGCGAATTGTGGCGGAGTTACCGGCAGATCGGCTTGCTTGATCAGCTTCACCATGCGCTCGGTGTCATGTGTTTTCAGATGGCCTAAGACTTCTGACAAACGGCAGGCCAATACCATGCCGGCGGCCACGGCTTCGCCATGCAGCCATACGCCGTAACCCATTTCGGCTTCGATGGCATGTCCGAATGTGTGGCCTAAATTCAACCATGCGCGGATACCTTGTTCGGTTTCGTCTTTTGCCACAATCTCGGCTTTCATTTTGCAGCAGTGGTAAACGGCTTCTGCCAGTAGGGTTTTGTTTTGCTGCATCAATTTCGTTATGTTTTTTTCCAGCCATGCTAAGAAATCGCTGTCGCCGAGAGCGGCATATTTGATAACTTCGGCCATGCCGGCAGATAATTCGCGAGCGGGTAGGGTGGCGAGGGTGTTTAGATCGGCCAGCACGGCTTGCGGCTGATAAAACGCACCAATCATGTTTTTGCCGAGCGGGTGGTTGATAGCGGTTTTGCCGCCTACCGATGAATCGACTTGGCTGAGCAGAGTGGTTGGGATTTGAATAAAAGGTGCACCCCGCTGGTAGGTTGCGGCAGCAAAGCCGACGATATCGCCGATGACGCCGCCGCCGAGTGCGATAAGTGTGGTTTTCCGTTCGGCCCGGTGTTGCATCAGGCCGTCGAAAATCAGATTGAGCGTTTGCCAGTTTTTATATTGCTCTCCGTCGGGCAATACGATATTGAAACACTCAATGCCTTCGGAAGCTAAGGCCGTCTGAAGCGTATTCAAATATAAGGGAGCAATGGTTTCATTGGTAATGATGGCAGCCTTTTTGCCGAGATAGGGCTTTAAGATGGAGCCTGCTTGAGCTAAAAGGTTTTCACCAATGAAGATAGGATATTGATGAGATGGGGCGGCTACGGTAAGTGTACGCATAGTATGGTTTCATTCATTAATGTGGTTAAAGCCACAGGTTGATATTCCCTTAAGGTTTGAGGCCGTCTGAAAAATAATGCAAGAGATTTTCAGACGGCCTCAGTATGCGGTGAAACTTTAATTGATACGCGGCAATGTAATCGGCTGGTAAAAGCACAATCTATGGTATGTCGGCTGATGTTTTACGCAATGATTAATCCATTGGCCTCATATCGAATTTTTTTGCTACTGGGTGCGTAAGTCAGTCATGGGCTGTTTGCCGTTCTTTCAACAGAGCCAATAAATGTTCTGCCGTTTTGTAACAATTTGGGCGGTTGGCTTCGACAATAATGTGGGCGGTCTCGCGATAAATGCCGTCACGGGTTTGATAAAGTTCTTGAAGCTTGGCCAAAGGGTTTTCAACTTGGAGCAGGGGGCGGTTATTGTCGTAGCGGGTACGCTCAAGCAATACTTCCGGGGAGGCGTGTAAATAAACGACTGTGCCGCGGGTTCGCAGATTGTGCCGGTTTTCTTCACGGATAACAGCACCGCCGCCGGTGGCCAAAACAATATTGTTCATGGCCGTTAATTCATCAATGATAGCTGCTTCTCTGTCGCGAAACCCTTGTTCTCCCTCTACTTCGAAAATAGTAGGGATAGACACACCGGTACGCCTGCAAATTTCTTGGTCACTATCATAGAAAGAATGCTCAAGCACTTGGGCGATATGCTTGCCCAAAGTGGTTTTTCCCGCGCCCATTAGGCCGATTAAAAATAAATTGCCTGCTATGTTTTCCATAGCAGGCATTGTAAACGAAAATATACGTATTAGGTGTTTATTTCGTTTGTGTGATTTCAGACGGCCTTAGTAGCGTAAGTTGCTGCCTACATTATCCATAATGCGCGGAGTAATGAAAATCAGCAGTTCGCGACGACGTTCTTTGCGGGTACGTGATTTGAACAGATTGCCTACCACCGGAATGTCACCCAGCAGGGGCACTTTGCTCACTGTATTGCCGTTTTCTTCTTCGTAAATACCACCGACAATGAGTGTACCTCCATCTTCAACCATGGCTTGGGTTTGGAGTTGTTTGGTGGTAATACATTTGGTCGTCACGCCGCCGGATATACAGTCGGTTGGGCTGTCTTTGTTGATTTTCACCGTCATGATGACTTGCCCGTCCGGCGTGATATTAGGCGTAACAGTTAAACCCAACACAGCCTTTTTGAACGTAATAGAAGTGGCGCCGCTTGATGTAGCCTCTTCGTAAGGGATTTCAGAGCCTGATTCAATCATGGCTTCTTTGCGGTCTTGGGTTAACACGCGCGGGTTGGAAATGATTTTACCTCTGCTTTGCTCTTGCATCGCGGTCAATTCCAAGCCCAAAGCACCCGACGAAATCGCACGAACCAATGCGATGCTGGTTGTCGCAGAAGTAATCGGCAAGCTGATATTCGGGTTCATTTGGAGCGGAGTTGTGGAAGGAAGGGTGTTAGACCCGCTTAAGATGGCATTGGCAATGGTACGGCGGTTGTTCACTTCTGTGCCGTAGTTGTTTACCGCATTTGTCCAATCAGAACCCCAGCTGCTCGCTCCCTTCACACCAGTAGCACCAAACTTCACGCCGATATCACGAGAAAAATCATCATTGGCTTCTACAATACGGGCTTCCACCATCACTTGGCGGGTTGGCACATCCAATTCGTCAATCAATTTTTGGAATTTTTGAATGACGTGGCGGTTGTCCGTAATAATCAGTGTGTTGGTAGCAGGATCAATCAGCGCACTGCCTCTTCCGCTCAACATGCTGTTGCGGTCGTTGTTGCTACCACTCTCATCAAGGCGCAAGATTTTGCGGAATTCTTCCACATTTTTATATTTGAGCTGGAAAGTTTGAGACAGCAAGGGACCCAAGTCATCAATTTCTTTCTGAGCTTGCAGGGTAGCTTTGTCTTTGGCCAATAACTCTTCACGTGGAGCAACGTTGATGATATTGCCTTGGCGGCGCATATCAAGGTTGCGGGCTTGCATGACCAAGTCGAGTGCTTGATCCCAAGGAACGTCTTTGAGCGACAGGGTCATTTTGCCGTTTACCGTGTCGCTGGCAACGATGTTCATGCCGGACTCTTTTGCCAGGATTTGCAGAATGGTTCGTACTTCCACATCTTGGAAATCCAAAGAAATTTTGCGTCCGTTAAATGATTTTTGCGGTGTGTTTGCCAGGCCTTGAGCGGAAATATTGGCTTTTCTAACTACTTCAAAGCTATAGCGTCCGTGAGCACCTTGTGTTTGTACATCCCAGCTGCCTTGGTTACGGATAATGAGCTGGGTGTTGTTGCCAATACGTTTGATGGTTACGTTGCGAACGGGCGTATTGAAGTCGGCCACATCTAAACTACGTTGCGCTTGGGTAGGAAGCGGGTAGTTTTTCAGAGTAATGGTGATTCTATCGCTTTGTTTTTTGATTTCAGGTTCACCGGTAAAGGAAGGGGCGTTCAATTCCACAATGCCTGAATTTCGAGAGCCTTTGCGGAAATCAATATTGGCAGAAACGGCAATCTGCTCGCTTTTTGCCGGTGCTGATTTGATTGCGGCAGGAGTGGACACGCTTTGTTGCGGCATGTTGCTCGTTTTATTAATGGCTTCACTGATATACACCCAAACCTCATCACCTTTGATTTCGGTGTTGTATTGGCTGGCTTTATTCAAACCCAATAAAATGCGTGCACGATTATCGTTTTGCGCCGCAGTAATTTGATTCAATAAAGGATCTGCATATTCCAAAACCGGTTGCGGCAGTTGGATGGAGGTGCCGGCGAAGTCCAGTGCAATACGCGCAGGAGTGCTGGTTACAAAGCCGCGAGGAGCGGTAACGTCTTTATCGAATTTGATTTTGATAATTTTTTGATTGTCAGGCAGAGAGGATACGTTGATATCAGTAATATTGCCTGCGCAGGCCGTCTGAACGGCAAAGCCGATGGTGATGGCTGAAAAAATCTTTGTAATGTTGCGTGAGTTCATAACTAATGCCCCTTAATTGTTGTTTTGAGCGGCGTCACGGTTATTGTCTGAGCTGCTCAATAATAGTTCTGCTTTACGGTATGTCCAATTTCCATTGCTGTCTTCGACTAATTCGGTAATTAAAATCTTATCCGCAATGATAGATTGGATACGTCCGTGGTTTTGGCCGATATAGTTGCCGGGGAGTACGGTATAAACATGTCCATTGGCTTCGATATAGCCCGAAGTTTGTTTGCCTTTAGTCAGGCTGCCGACATATTTGAGATTCTCTAAACTGAAGCTTTCGAGAATTTCTTTAGGTCTGTTGTTGTTAGGTGCATTTGCTCCCTGCTGCATGGCAATCAGCCGTTTGCTGTCAAAAGCGTTAAGCCCGTTAAAATTGGGTGTTGTATAAGTTTTGGCCTGAATGGCAGCAGGTGCTTCAAAAGGAATAATTTTTGATTTGGCCTGTTGCCGTGTTTCTTTCATCCATTGGCTTAAGTCATCATGAGACGATGTGCAGGCGGAAGCAGCCAATATGCCTGCGAGTAGTAGTGTTTTTTTCATAATGTTGCTCTCAGGGGTTATTGGGAAGCCTGTGCTTCGCTTGCAGCTTTGGCGGCTTCTAATTCTGCGGCCACTTCTTCAGCCGGACGGGCTTTGTAAGTGTTGGCGGTAGCGCTAAGTGTCAGTAAATTGCTTTTATCGTCTTTGGCGCTGCTTATTTTCAAGGATTCCAAAGTAATGATGCGGGAAAGTTTGCCGACATCACGGGCAAATTGACTGATTTGGTTGTATTTGCCTGTAATTGCAATCTCATAAGGTAGCGCTTGGATGGGGCCGTCGTTTACAGGTGCTTGCGGAACAACACTATCCATACGCAAACCATTGGTTGCACCGGCTTGATGCAGTTCTTGAACCAGATTAGGGATTTCTGCATCGGTAGGAAGCTGTTTAAGCAATACATTGAATGAAGAGCGGATGGCCGCTAATTCCTCTTTCAAGTTATCGAGGTTGGCAGCTTCAATGCTTTTTTGAGTATAGGTTTGTTTTAACTCGGCTTCTTTTGCAACGGCATTATCTAATGTTTCCAACTGATTGCTGAAAAGAGCCAAATAGCTGATGACTAAAACACCTATTACTACCAAACATGCCAATACCAGTTTGGCCGGCATACTTAATAAATGCAGGGTTTTGGTATCAATATTTTTAAGTGTTTTTGCTGCCATGTTATTTCCCTTCTGCGCCGGATTCTGTGCTGTTATTGCTTTGAACGGCAGGAGCAGAAGCATCCGGTAATGTGTAATAAGACTGATTCAAGAGCACTTTTAGGGTGAATTCTTGTGCATTATCCACTTTTTTAATATTGACCAATTCCGGCTGCATAAAGATGCCTGTGCTGGGTATGGATCGCATAAACATAGCAATCTTGTTGTCGCTGGTTGCTTTGCCGCTGATGTTGTATGTAGTTGCATTCTCAGCGGTAATGGCGGTCAGGTAAGTACCTTCCGGAATCAACACGTTTAAAGTATCGATAATTTGCGCAGCTTGGAATCGTTTCTCTTGGAGCTCTTCAACTTTTTGTTTTCTAGCCAAGAATTCTTCTTTTTCTTTCTTCAGCTTATTGATCTCAAGCAGATTTTGATCAAGCTTGGTAATTTCTTCGGAAAGATAGCTGTTTCTTTCTTCTTGGCTGCTGATGGCGCGGTTAATGCCGAAATAAGCCAATGCCGAAAGGCCGATACCGGTCAGTAATGCGAGCAACATCAGAGATTTGAAGTTTTGCTTTTGTTTTTGCTGAATCTCTTCACGATAGGGAAGGAGATTGATTTTGGTTAGTTCAATCATATTAAAGCCCCCTTAATGCCAAACCGAAGGCAAGAGTTAATGTTGATGCGTCTATTTGTAGTTGTGATATGTCGACTTTACTGCTGTTGCTTGCATATAAAATCGGATGAATGCACTCGGTGGCCGTATTGGTATGTGAGAAAATAGTTTCAGCCAATCCGGGTTGCTGCGCCGCCGTACCAGTCAATAAAATGTGTTTGACGTTGGAATATTGGTCGCTGGGCTGGGTGGTGTAGTAAAATTGCAATACACGCTGAATTTCTTGGGCAACCTGAATGTTGAAACGGTCTGCTACTGCCGATTGGTAATCGGAAGGTTTGGTGGTTGCATTCATCATTTGCGCAGCTTTTTCTTCGGTAACCTGATAGGTACGTTGAATGAGCTGGTTGAGCTGTTCGGTGCTAACAGCAGTTTCCTGTTTGTAGAGAATCTGGCCGTTTTGCGTAATCACAGCATACATTTGAGTAGCATGAATGCCGAAAATGGCAATTTTTTCATGCTCTAATTCCGGTGCATGTTGATTGATCCAAAAAGAGAAGGCGTTGTTTTGTGCAAACAAATCAATGTCTAGTGCCGATAAGGGCATGTCTGCATTGTTGAAGGCTTCGATGCGCGGTTCAACGTCATCTTTTTTGGCTGCGGTAAGGAGTACCTTGGTGCCGGCCGGGACGACTGAAGTGCCGATCGGATGGTAATCAAAATTCATCTCTTCAATCGGTGCGATTTGTGAAACTTCAAACTCGGCAAAGCCGTCCAAGTCTAGATCCGAATCTTTTTCGTTATAGACAACTGTTTCGATGGTTACCAAGCTTTGCGGCAGAGCTGCGACGAAATTCTTTGACGAGCTGTTGAGCTGTGTATAAGAATGTTGCAGATATGTAACAAGTTGATCGTAATCTTGAATTTTGTTGCCTTTAACAATATTTTTAGGCAGTTTGGTAATAACGTATTTTTCCAATTGAATTTGGTTTAAACTACGGCCTGACAGTTGTACCATCTTAATGGCATGTTGCCCGATATCGATGCCGACAGCGGAACGGTGGGTAAGATTGGATGACGTTTTACTATTTGTATTGTTTTGCTTTTTTGTTAATCGCATAATGTAACGCCTTGTGCTTTTGAGAAGAGTAACAGTTTTTATCCGTAACGGATTTCTTCATGGTTGACACAAAAAATAACTGTGTGTTGATGAAATCTTTAGCTATTTTACTTTATTTAATGCTTTTAATGGCAACTTTATTAATTAGTCATGATTAAAAAAATTATAACGACCTGTATTGGTTTGGTTTTAGGTTTATTACTCTTTGTGGTAGGTTTGGTTGCAATCGCTATTCTGATTACATACCCGAAGCTGCCTTCTTTGGAAGCTGTGCAGCACTACCAGCCGAAAATGCCGCTGACGGTTTATTCTTCAGACGGTGAGGTTATCGGTGTGTATGGAGAGGAACGGCGCTCGTTTACCAAAATCAGTGATTTCCCCAAAGTATTAAAAGATGCTGTGCTGGCCGCAGAAGACAAGCGGTTTTATGACCATTGGGGCGTGGATGTGATCGGCGTGATGCGCGCGGCTATCGGTAATATGACCGGCGGCGTGCAATCCGGTGCGAGTACGATTACGCAGCAGGTTGCGCGTAATTTTTATTTGAGCAACGAACGTACTTTGACCCGTAAATTCAACGAGGCACTGCTGGCTTATAAAATTGAGAAGTCGCTGACCAAAGATCAGATTTTGGAACTTTATTTCAATCAGATTTATCTTGGTCAGCGTGCTTATGGTTTTGCTGCCGCGTCTAAGATTTACTTTAATAAAGACGTTAAAGATCTGACGCTTGCAGAGGCTACGATTTTGGCCGGTTTGCCCAAAGCGCCTTCGACTTTTAATCCGATTGTGAATCCCGAGCGCGCCAAATTGCGTCAGAAATATATTCTGAACAATATGGTTGACGAGAAGATGATTACAGCAGAAGAGCGCGAAAAAGCTTTGGCTGAAGATTTACACTTTGAGCGTCATGTTCAAAAAATTGATCAAAGCGCTTTATATGTTGCCGAGATGGTACGTCAGGAACTGTATGAAAAGTACGGTGAAGAAGCCTATACGCAAGGCTTTAAGGTTTATACCACGGTAAGCACGGCGCATCAGCGTGTGGCGACGGAAGCGTTGCGTAAAGCTTTGCGTAACTTTGACCAAGGCAGCAGCTATCGAGGTGCGGAGCATTATCTTGACTTAAGCCAAACCGATAATGTGGATGAAACGGTAGGCCAATATCTTTCAACGCTTTATACGGTTGACGGTATGATTCCGGCGGTCGTGTTGAATACATCCAAAAAAGGTGTTGAGATTCAGTTTGCCAGTGGTAACCGCGCAACGTTGAGCACTGCCGAACTTGGTTTTGCTGCGAGATCGGTAAATAACAAAAAAATGGAAGATGCTCAGATTCGCCGTGGTGCTGTGATTCGTGTGAAGAAAAACGGCAAACGTTGGTCTGTCGCTCAGCAGCCTTTGTTGCAAGGTGCTTTGGTGGCGTTGGATGCGAAAACCGGTGCGGTTCGTGCGTTGGTAGGTGGTTACGACTTCCACAGCAAAACATTTAATCGTGCCACGCAGGCGTTGCGCCAGCCCGGTTCGTCGTTCAAACCGTTTGTGTATTCCGCAGGTTTGGCTAAAGGTATGACGATGACGACTCCGCTGAACGATGCGCCGATTTCTCTGCCGGGACAAGGCCGTAATGGTGCTGCTTGGAACCCGAAAAATTCAGACGGCCGCTATGCAGGTTTTATCACGATGCGCCAAGCGCTGACGGCTTCTAAAAATATGGTGTCTATCCGTATTTTGATGGCGATTAAAGTCGATTATGCGCAGGAATACATTCAGCGTTTCGGCTTTAAGCCGTCTGAAATTCCGGCCGGACTCTCCATGGCTTTGGGTACGGGTGAAACGACGCCGATGAAAATGGCGGAAGGTTATACCGTATTTGCCAACGGCGGCTACAAAGTGTCTTCTTATGTGATTGACCGTATTTATGACGGACAAGGCCGCTTGCGCGCTCAAATGCAGCCTTTGGTGGCGGGTGAGAACGCACCTCAAGCGATTGATCCGCGTAACGCTTTCATTATGTATAAGATGATGCAGGATGTGGTGCGTGCGGGTACGGCCACCCGTGCGAGAGCCTTGGGCCGTTCGGACATTGCCGGTAAAACCGGTACTACTAACGACAATAAAGACGCATGGTTCGTAGGCTTTAACCCTGATATTGTTACCGCGGTATATATCGGTTACGACAAACCGCGCAGCATGGGTCGAGCCGGCTACGGTGGTACGATTGCCTTGCCGGTATGGGTGGAATACATGCGTTTCGCGTTGAAAGGCGTGCCGGTAAAAGGCATGAAAGCGCCTGAAGGCTTGGTGACCAAAGGCAACGATTATTTCCTCAAAGAACAGCAAACCACCAATGCCGATCTGCCGCTGGACAACCGTTCAAGCCGTCCGGTGCGTAATGAGGAACGCGATCCCGAAGTAGGGCAAGCCGCCAGACCTGCGGCACAGAAAGCCGATCCTTCCGAGTATGCGCCGATTGAGCAACCAGTTGAACCGCTCAACGGACGCAGCGACAGAGGCGGCAGCGGTAATGCGGCGGGAAGCGGCAACAGCGGTAATAACGCCCGTCCCGAACCGTTGGCTCCGGCAGGTTCGCCTTCACAGCTTGATTCGCTGTTCTGATTTTGCTTGATGTATGATGAAAGGCCGTCTGAAAATATTTTCAGACGGCCTTTGTGTTGATAGCTCGGAAACTCAGAGCTTTTTAAATTCCCAGACGGTGCCGTTTAGATGGAAGCTCAGATAATACTGCTTGCCCACGGCCTCAAGCGTGGCGGTGTGCCAGAAGCGTTTTTGTTGTTTTTCCAACAAGACGAACGAAACGTAATAAGGCTCGGTAATCACCGCATTAACCGAGCGCGCTTTTTCAGCCCATTTGGCGGCAATCGTGGCGGCGTCGGCAAACCGCACCATAGCAAGCGGGCTTAGGTTGGCGGGAATGTTGACTTCGGGCGTGATGCGCATAGTGTCGGTGTAGCGCCATTTTCCGTGTTCGTAGAGATAATGGTCGATTTTTCCGGGGCGGTTGGGGTCTTGTATGTCTAACTCAATGCGCGGGCGGACTCCGCTGAAAAAATCGATGTTTTCAAAAAACATCAGGTCTTTGCCGCGAAATTGAGGCAGGTTTTTCAACGCGGTTTCAGCAGCCTGCAATGCTTCGGCGTTCTCCAAAAAATTACCTTGAACGATCTCGGCTTCCGCTTGAGCGGATTGGGCAGGAATGGGTGTATGAGCGTCGCTTTGATTGCAGCCGTTTAAGGCAAATGCACTCAAACACGCACATAGAATCAGCAATTTAGACGGAAAACGCATGGCGGTAATACTCGAAAAAAGGTAGCCAAAAATAACATTGCAGATAGGAAAACACAAGCCGCAGGCCGGTCGCCCTTGCGTGGCAACGGATGACGGCGGGCGGAGGTTTCGGTATATTGCGCCTTACGTTTCATTTTGTGGTGTACGACGTATGGATTCATCCCGACCTTTGGTCAAAGTAGTGGCCGGTGTGGTGCTTGACCGGCAAGGACGTTATTTGCTGAGTTCCCGACCCGAAGGCAAGCCTTATGCCGGCTATTGGGAGTTTGCCGGCGGTAAGGTAGAGGCGGACGAAACCGAATTTCATGCCTTGCAGCGCGAGTTTGAAGAAGAGTTGGGCATCCGTATCCGGAGCGCGCGCCCGTGGCTGACCAAAATCCACGATTACGAACACGCGCGGGTGCATTTGCGTTTTTTCCGCGTAGAGGCCGACGAATGGTCGGGCGAACCCGAATCGCGCGAAGGGCAGGCGTGGTCGTGGCAGCGTGCGGGAGATTTCGACGTATCGCCCATGCTGCCCGCCAACGGCCCGTTGCTGGCGGCATTGGCCGTACCTACCGAATTGAAAGGCCGTCTGAAAACAGGTTTTTACGGCGAAAACAGCATGGGCGAATACCGTGTTGTGCCGTTTGAATTGGCCGAGCAGCAGCACAAACAGGTGTTGATTGATGAAGAAACCTTGCGTCGTCGAGGCAAGATGCCGCAGGCCGACAGCGTTTGGGTAGTGATTTCGCAGCCGCAGCAATGGCCGTTGGTTCAGGATGCCGATGTAGTGGTGTGGCGCGTGCAGAATGATGATTCTGCCGCCGCATTGTCGGCGGTGCTGGTCGACGGAGTGGGCATGCCGCTGGTGGTGCTGGCAGATGAAGAGCGTGTGAAGCAATGCGGCCGACAATGGCTTGAGCGCGGCGCACACGCCGTATTGATTGATGAAGAAACCGAATGGGCTTGAGGCCGTCTGAAAATGTCTAGTTTAACCCGTCGTCAAAAAATAACCATTGCCGTTTTGCTGCTCGGATTTGCAGCGGTGAAAGTGGCGGCTTTGCTGTGGTGGCAGAGCAAACAGCCCGATATTACGGCCATCCCGCAGGCTGTCTGTAATGTGCATACAGGCTGTACACTGCCGAACGGTGCCGTTGTCAAATTCAGCGACCGGGTGCATGCCAAGCAGCCGTTTGATATCCGCGTGAACAACGTGCCGCCGCAGGTTCAGGAAGTATTTGTGAGCTTTTCGATGAGCGGCATGGACATGGGCTTTAACCGCTACAAACTGGTTCGCCAAGCCGACGGCACATGGGCGGCAAACCAAATCCGCCTGCCCGTATGCGTGCAAAACCGCCATGATTATTTGGCGGATATCCACATCGACGGCGATGTTTTTCAGACGGCCTTTACGGCGGAGTGAGGGTGGCGGGATTGTGTTGAATGATTTGCTGTAAATAAGGTGGAAAAAAAGAGAGTTTGCTTGGGCGTAGATATTTAAAGTATATCGAGGCCGTCTGAAAACATGGCTTTCAGACGGCCTCGGTGTTTTATGGTTGCGGGAATCACGCTTTAAGCATCGGCATCATCAACCAGCCCTGCGGCGGTTTTTTCAGGTGTAAAGCGCACCGATTGGGGGTAGGGGAAGAAGTCGTCGTATTGGCCTTGTTGGAGGCGGTCTTTTTTAGCCTGCCAAAATTCGGCGGTGAGCAAGTCTTTATGGTGCTGCAAAAATACTTGCCGCACATCGGGTTCGCCGAGCAGGAACGGGCCGAACTCTTCGGGGAATACGTCGCCTTTGTTGACGGGGTACCACACTTCGCCCGACATTTCGTATTCGGGGTTGGGGGCGGGCGGGATGTTGCGGAAATTGCAGTCGGTCATGTATTCGATTTCGTCGTAGTCGTAAAAAATCACGCGGCCGAAACGGGTCATGCCGAAGTTTTTATACAGCATGTCGCCGGGGAAGATGTTGGCGGAGGCCAGCTCTTTGAGCGCGTAGCCGTAGTCGATAACGGCAGCGGCTTTGTCGGCAGGCTTGGCTTTCTGCATAAACAGGTTGAGCGGTTTTAAGCGGTATTCGACATAAACGTGTTTGATGATCACCCAGTCGTCGTTTTCTTCAAACTGGCTCGGTGCGAGCGTGCGCATTTCTTCTAAAAACTCTTCGTCGCAGCGCGATTTGGGCAGGGCGACGTTGGCGAACTCGAGCGTATCCGCCATGCGGCCGACGCGGTCGTGTTTTTTCACCAGCAGGTATTTTTGGCGCACATATTCTTGGTCGAAATCTTTGTTCGGGCCGAAGGTGTCTTTAATTACTTTAAACACATAGGGAAACGAGGGCAGGGTAAACACGCTCATCACCAGCCCTTTGATGCCGGGCGCGAGAATGAATTTGTCGTGCGAGTATTCGAGGTGTTGGGCAAATTCGCGCCACCAGATGTTTTTGCCCTGCTTGTGCAGCCCGACCATGGTGTAGAGGTCGCCTTGCGAACGCATCGGCAGCATGTCGCGCAGGAAATGGATGTAGCCGCTGGGCACGGGCATGTCCACCAAAAAATAGGCGCGGGCAAATGAAAACAGCACGGCAATCTGTTGGGCTTCAAACAGGGCGGCATCGACTTTCAGACGGCCTGATTCGTCGTGCAGCACGGCCAAGGCAAAGGGATGGCGCACGCCGCCGTTGATAATTTGGCCGAAAATGTAGGCGGCTTTGTTGCGGTAAAACGGCGAATGCAGCACGCGCACATGCAGGTTCATTTCTTGCGGCGGCCATTCGGCTTGGAAGTGTTTGCGTGCCGCGCGCAGAATGTTGCTGATGTCTTTGCCGAGATGGGCAAACGGCACGTTCCAGCCGAAGTGGTGCAGAATATCGCGCAGGCAGCCGCGTAGCCCTTGTTTGCTGGGGTAAAACGAGCAGAAAGTGGGCGGGTCGGAATCGATATATTCGGTGCTGGTGGAAGGTTTTACAAAGATAAACTGATTGTTGTAATACTCTTTGGCCAAGAGTTTGGTGGAAACCGAATTGAAAAAAGTTTCGGCAAGTTCGGGCTGTTTGTGGTTGACCAGTAGGGCGATGTATTCGGTTTTGGCTGCCGCCCATACTTCGTCGTTCAAAGCCGTGGCTGCATGTTCGCGGTTGAGCGACTCTACCGCTTCGCGCACGCGCTGGTCGTACATTTGGATGCGTTCGGCCACCAAATCTTGAATACCGCGCCAGTTGCGCTGCTCGAACAGTTCTTTGGCGCGGGCGGTAACTTCGCGGTAGAGCCGGTAGTGCTTGTTGAAGCCGGCCAGCATGGTTTCGGCCACCGCGCGCCCAAGGTTTTGGGTAAGTTGTCGGGACATTATTTTTCCTTTGTGTTGACGGCCGGCGTTGTTTCAGACGGCCTTTTTTGTTTATATGTTATCCGATGTAACCTTAGGGGGTTTTGTGCGGTTTGGCAAGTGAGGGTTGTGAAAAGCGGTGGGTTTAGAGAGATTTTTACGGAGCGTGTCGGGAAGTGGGGTTTCAAAATATTCGAGGCCGTCTGAAAATCATTCAGACGGCCTTCAATGTTTCGGTTTGGATGGTAAACGAGCGCATCAATCGCCGTTTTCGTGGTCTTTCAAAATCTTGCGGTACACAGGTTCGGGCAGATAGCGGCGAACCATGTCGCGCCAGCCTTCGGGGCCGACCAAGCCTTTGACCATGGTGGACGACACTTCGGCAAATTCGCGCGGCGGCATCAGAATCACGGTGGTGATGTCGGGTTGCAGGTCGCTGTTGATGTAGCGCATCGAGCGCTCGTATTCGTAATCTGAGGCGGTGCGGATGCCGCGGATCACAAAACGCGCACCGATGCTGTCGGCGTAATCGACCAAAAAGCGGTTGCCGAATACGGTAACTTTCACATTCGGAAATTCGCTCGTGATTGCTTCCAACATTTCGCGCCGTTCTTCAACGGTGTAGGTGCTGCGTTTTTCGGGGTTGACGCCGATGGCGATGATCAGTTCGTCAAACATGGCTTGGGCGCGGCTGATCATCCATAAATGGCCGTTGGTGGGCGGGTCGAAACTGCCGGCATACACCGCGCGGCGGATTGGGCGTGTAGTCATGTCGAAAAGATAGAAACAGGATGGAATGTACGGCTGGCAGGATAAAGCCTGATACCGTGAATGTCAAAGCCAAAGGCCGTCTGAAAAGTTTTCAGACGGCCTTTGGCTTTGAATCGGCTTCAATTAATCTTCGCCACCTAAAGACAGCAGAATGTTGAGCAGGCTGCTGAAAATGTTGTAGATGGAAATGAAGATGGTTAATGCCGCGCTGATGTGGCTGGTTTCGCCGCCGTCAATCACGGTACGAACCTGCCACATAATCATCAGCGAGCTGAAAATCACAAAACCGGCGGAAATGGTTAAGCCCAGCGCAGGAATTTGCAGGAACATATTGGCAACAACCGCCACCATCAGCACAACCGCACCCACCACCAAGAAGCGGCCGAGCGAATTCATGTCGGCTTTGGTACGGCGCGCCATCGCGGCCATGGTAAAGAACACGGCGGCGGTCATGGCGGCGGCAAGGCCGACGATTTTCGCACCGTTGCTGAAGCTCAGGCTGTATTGCAGCAGCGGGCTGATCAGCACGCCCATATCGAAAGTGAACACCATCAGCAGGGTAGCACCCACATTGCTGTAACGGTTCTTCTCAATCATGAAGCACATGCCGTAGAAAAAGGCCAGCACCACGCCGAACGCGATCCAGCGGTTGCCGAACATGGCGTATAAGTTGAAGCCCATTTGGCTGCTCAAAAATGCGCCCGCCGCGCAAGGAATGAAAGAAAGACCGAGCAGGCCGTAGGTTTTGCGCAGCACGGTATTTTTCTGCACCGCGCCGGCGGTTTGGGTGTAATCGTAAACGTCGTTTTGCATGGCGTTTGCTCCCTATTTGAGGAATGTGTGTAAAAAATGAATGAAAATCGATTTTAACAGCAAATCAAAGCTTTTTGCTGAAAATTATTACCGGCGGTTCGAATGCCGGTGCAAAAGTCTCAAATGTCAAACATGCGCCCACAAAAACAACACCCACAGCAAAATCGTGATGCTCCATTGCGGCAGCAGCTTGTCGAGCTGCGTGCAAGATTGGGCTTTTTTAAGAAAATACAAGTGGATGAATGATGCCGCCAGTAGAAAAGCATTCAGACGGCCTGCTGCCGCCGCGTTGAAATATTGCGGCAGCCAACCCCACCACATCAGCCCCGCCGCAGCCAGCAAAGCGGTGTGATACAGTTTGGCGCGGCGCAGCCCCAAGCGCACGGCGACGGTGGTTTTGCCTGCGGCCGCATCGCTGTCGATGTCGCGCATATTGTTGATGTTCAACACCATGGCACACCACAAACCGAGCGCGGTAGCAGGCAGCCACGACCAGGCATTCAGACGGCCTGTTTGCAGATATTCGCTACCCAATACGCCCACCCACCCGAAAAACACCATAACGGAAAGGTCGCCCAAACCGATATAGCCGTAAGGCTTTTTGCCTGCGGTATAGGAAAAAGCCGCTGTGATGGCTGCCGCACCCAGCAGCAGCCACAACATCCAATTGTGCAGCCCGCCCATGCCGATAGAGGGTAGGGCGGCTGCCAACAAAGCAAGGCCGCACAGGCAGCAGATCAGCGCCGACACGGTTAACCCGCGCTTCATGGCATTACGGCTGATGTTTCCTGAGCTGACCATACGTTTCGGCCCTTTGCGCAGGCATGAGTCGGCACCGTTGCAGGCATCGCCGTAATCGTTGGCGAAGTTGCTGAATATTTGCAGGGCGACGGCGGTAATCATACATAACACCAAAACCGGCGGATTGCTTTGCTGATTTAGGGCGGCAAGCACACCGCCGCATAATGCAGACGCAGCGGCCAGCGGCAAGGTACGAGGACGGGCGGCGGCGAGCCAGTGTTTGAAAGCCATGTGATGGTGGTAATGTGTTTGGGAATGTTAAAGGTGGGTATTATATGACGAGGCCGTCTGAATGATAACCGGATAGGGATGCAGCTCAGCGAAATGAGGCATTGTGGCAGATGGTTACGCGGCTGAATTTTCAGACGGCATTGATTTGATTAACTTAAAGAATATGGTGTGCAAGCGATTGAAGGGGCTGGAGGGTGATTCTGTAAAATCAATTCCGTGTGTTATCTAAACGGTTTGAGGCTTGCGGTCAATCTGGGAAATTGATTTTTTAGGTAGTTTTGGGCAGTGATTGAGCAGTATTGGTTTGTTTTTTAGTTTAAACAGGTAACAAAAAAGGACGCTGAAACAGCGTCCTTTGCTTCTGATCAGGCCGTCTGAAAACGGCTCGTGAGCAGGTTAGTCTTTTTTGTCTTTCACTTCTTCAAACTCGGCATCCACTACATCGTCGTTGCCTTTGGCACCGCTGTCGGCTTGTTGGCCGGCTGCCTCACCGTTGGCTTCAGCTTGCGCTTGTGCATAAACCATTTCACCCAGTTTTTGGCTGGCTGCACCCAATGCTTCGGCTTTAGCGTCGATGTCGGCTTTGTCGTCGCCTTTAACGGCTTCTTCTGCGGCTTTCAAAGCATCTTCGATTTTCGCTTTTTCGTCTGCATCCAGTTTGTCGCCGTATTCGCCCAATGATTTTTTCACTGAGTGAATCAGAGCTTCGGCTTGGTTGCGTGAAGATACGAGTTCGGTCAGTTTTTTATCCTCTTCGGCATTGGCTTCGGCGTCTTTTACCATGCGTTCGATTTCTTCCTCGCTCAAACCCGAAGAACCTTGGATGGTAATTTTCGCTTCTTTGCCGGTGCCTTTGTCTTTGGCAGACACATGCAGGATACCGTTGGCGTCAATATCGAAGGTTACTTCGATTTGCGGCATGCCGCGCGGTGCCGGTGCGATGTCGCCCAAGTTGAAGTTACCCAGCGATTTGTTGGCAGAAGCGCGCTCGCGTTCGCCTTGCAGCACATGGATGGTTACTGCGCTTTGGTTGTCTTCGGCAGTTGAGAACACTTGCGACGCTTTGGTCGGAATGGTGGTGTTTTTGTTGATGAGTTTGGTCATCACACCGCCCATGGTTTCGATACCGAGCGACAACGGGGTTACGTCGAGCAGCAATACGTCGCTGCGGCCGCCGCCCAATACTTCGCCTTGGATCGCTGCGCCCAAAGCCACGGCTTCGTCGGGGTTTACGTCTTTACGCGGTTCTTTGCCGAAGAAGGCTTTAACGGCTTCTTGCACTTTCGGCATACGGCTTTGACCGCCCACCAAAATCACGTCGTCGATGTCGCCCACGCTCAAGCCGGCATCTTTTACGGCTACGCGGCAAGGCTCGATAGAGCGTTCGATCAGGTCTTCAACCAAGCTCTCGAATTTGGCACGGGTGATTTTCATTGCCAAGTGTTTCGGGCCGGTGGCATCCATGGTGATGTACGGCAGGTTAACTTCGGTTTGTTGGCCGCTGGACAATTCGATTTTGGCTTTTTCGGCCGCTTCTTTCAGGCGTTGCAATGCCATCACGTCTTGTTTCAGATCGATGCCTTGTTCTTTTTTGAACTCGGCGATGATGTAGTCGATCAGGCGTTGGTCGAAGTCTTCACCGCCCAAGAAAGTGTCGCCGTTGGTGGCCAATACTTCGAATTGTTTTTCACCGTCCACATCAGCGATTTCGATGATGGAAATATCGAATGTACCGCCGCCCAAGTCGTAAACGGCAATTTTGCGGTCGCCGGTGGTGTTTTTGTCCATACCGAAAGCCAAGGCTGCGGCAGTCGGCTCGTTGATGATGCGTTTTACGTCCAAACCTGCGATGCGGCCGGCATCTTTGGTGGCTTGGCGTTGGCTGTCGTTAAAGTAGGCCGGTACGGTAATCACGGCTTCGGTTACCGGCTCGCCCAAGTAGGCTTCGGCGGCTTGTTTCATTTTGCGCAATACTTCGGCGGAAACTTGGGGCGGAGACAATTCTTTGCCTTGCGCTTTCACCCATGCGTCGCCGTTGGCGGCTTTGACGATTTCGAAAGGCATCAGGTCGATGTCTTTTTGTACTTCTTTGTCTTCGAATTTATGGCCGATCAAACGTTTGGCGGCATAAATGGTGTTTTTCGGGTTGGTAACGGCTTGGCGTTTGGCGGGTGCGCCGACCAAAATTTCGCCGCCGTCGAGGTAGGCGATGATAGACGGTGTGGTGCGTGCGCCTTCGGCGTTTTCGATTACTTTGGTTTGGCCGTTTTCAGAAATAGCCAAACATGAGTTGGTTGTACCTAAGTCGATACCGATTACTTTTGCCATATGTTTTGCTCCTTAGAAATTTTTTCAATTCAAATAGAATGATGTTTGAAACTTAAACTTGGTGGGGAATCTTTCCCCTGTCGGATTCGTAAATAAGGCGGATTTTTTACTTTTCAAGTGTTGCCGTTTAATTTTTTTGACTGAATAATTATTTTTAATTCAAGTGCTTGATTTACTTATCCACAGATAATGTTTTCAGACGGCCTGTATTGATGCAGGCCGTCTGAAAACATGTGCCATGCAAATAATCAGTTCTCGTTGCCTTGATTTTGGGCAACCGTAACCATGGCGGGGCGCAACACGCGGTCGGCAAGTTGGTAGCCTTTTTTCATAACACTCACAATGGTATTCGGTTCTTGTTCGCTTTCCACCATCTGCATGGCTTGATGGTGGTGGGGATCGAGTTTGTCGCCGGGTTGCGGGTTGATTTCTGTGATTTGGGTGTGTTCAAAGGCTTTGTTCAGCTCATTTAAGGTCATTTGAACGCCCATTTTGAGTGCTTCAAAGTTGCCGCTTTGGTCAAGCAATGCCATTTCCAAGAAATCTTTAACCGGCAGCATTTCGGAGGCAAATTTCTGGCCTGCAAATTTATGCGTGGCTTGAATCTCTTCCTGGTGGCGGCGGCGCAGGTTTTGCTCATTAGCCAAGCCGCGCAGTTGTTCGTCTTTGAGTGTGTTTTCAAGTTCGGCAATTTTGGCTTCTAAGTCTTCATAAGAAGGCTTTTCCTGAACTTCTTCTGTTTGCTCGGTTTCAATGGTTTCAACCGATTCTACTGCTTCTTCTGTTTCTGTGACGGGGTTGTGTTCGCTCATGTCGGTTATCCTGTATAGATAAGATGTGAATGATGCTTTATATAAGGCCGTCTGAAAGCTTATTCAAGCCGTGAGAAGCAAAATGGTTGGAAAAATTTTTTGTGGAGAAACTGCTGTTGATAAACCGGGATTTTTCTGTTTTTTGAGATGTCGGGTTGTGGTTTGAATAGTTTATGTTGTGAATCTTGATTGCAGGGAGGAAACAAAAAAAAGCAAAACCAACAGGTTTTGCCTTTTCATTTTCAGGAAAGAGATTAATGAACGTCTTTCCAGTATTCTTTTTTCAGGAAGTAAGCCAACGGCAACATCACAGCCAGCAAGAAAATCATCACGATGTAGCCGGTACGTTTACGTTGCAACTGGGCAGGTTCTCCCATGTAAACCAAGTAGTTTACCAAGTCGCGGGCATATTCATCGTATTCTTTGGTGATGACTTTGCCGTTAGCCAAGCGGCGGGTTTGCAGGCCGGTAGATTCCCAATACAGTTTAGGTACCATGTTGCCATGTTCGTCTTTAACCATAACGGGTTGGCCTTTTGCATCCAGCTCAACGGCTTGAACGCCCTGATGTTGCCACAGAGGATGCGGCATACCTACTTTATCAAACACAGTGTTGTTCCAACCGGTAGGACGGGTAGGGTCTTTATAGAAGCCGCGCATGTAGGCATACAGGTAATCGGCACCACGTGAACGGGCAATCAGGGTCAAATCGGGCGGTTCAGCACCAAACCATTTTGCGCCGTCTTTAGGATTCATGGCCGACTGCATCACGTCGCCGACTTTGTCGGTAGTAAACATCAAGTTTTTCTTGATTTCCTCTTCGCTCAAGCCGATATCTTGCAAACGGTTAAAGCGCATGCCGGTAGCAGAGTGGCACGATAAGCAGTAGTTGGTAAAGATTTGGGCACCGCGTTGCAGGCTGACTTGGTCGCGCAAATCAATGTCTACTTTTTCATAGTGGCCGCCACCGCCTGCTGCTGCGGCCATACTGATCGGTGCTGCCAGCAATAAGGCAGCGAACCAGTTTTTCAGTGTTTTGTTCATTTTCACTGCCCTCATTAAATGTTGGTTGCAAACAAGTATGCACCTACCACGGTAATCGCCACGTAAACAAAGAACATCAGTTTTTGTTTGCCGGTGCCCATGGTGACACGCTCCGGAACAGGGCGGTCTTTGTCCATTTTGGTGTAGAACGGCATACCCAAGAAGAATGCAAAGTAAATGAAAGACAGAATACGAGCTACGATGGTGCGGGTGTCGGTGGCTACCAATGCACCCAAAATACCCAAGCCGATGAAGGAAATGATGAACAATACCAACATGGTTTTGAAAATTGGGCCGCGGTAGCGGATGGATTTCACCGGAGAGCGGTCAAGCCACGGCAGCAAGGCAATCAATACAACCGCTGCGCCCATGCCGAGTACGCCCCAAACCTGTGTGCCGAAGAACGAAGGAATCGCGCGCAAAATAGCGTAGAACGGTGTGAAATACCATACCGGCGCAATGTGTGCAGGCGTTTTCAGCGGGTTGGCCGGGTCAAAGTTCGGTGCTTCCAAGAAGTAGCCGCCGCCTTCGGGTGCGAAGAACATGATGGCTGAGAATACGATCAGGAATACCACTACGCCCAAGATGTCTTTAACGGTGTAGTAAGGATGGAACGGAATACCGTCTAAAGGAATGCCGTTTTCGTCTTTCAGTTTCTTGATTTCTACGCCGTCGGGGTTGTTAGAGCCTACTTCATGCAAAGCAATCAAGTGGGCAACAACTAAGCCTACCAATACCAGAGGTACGGCGATAACGTGCAGAGCGAAGAAACGGTTCAAGGTAACGTCGGATACGTTGAAGTCGCCTCGAATCCAAGTAGACAAATCAGGACCGATTACGGGAATGGCGGCAAACAGGTTAATAATTACCTGCGCACCCCAGAACGACATTTGACCCCACGGCAACAGGTAGCCCATAAATGCTTCGGCCATCAAAGCCAAGAAAATCAATGAGCCGAATACCCATACCAATTCGCGCGGTTTCTTGAAAGAACCGTAAATCAGGCCGCGGAACATGTGCAGATAGACCACCACGAAGAACATAGATGCACCGGTAGAGTGCATGTAGCGGATGATCCAGCCGCCCGATACGTCGCGCATGATGTATTCCACGGCGGTAAAGGCTGCGGGAAGGTGGTATGAATTCAGGTTGCCGTCGGGCTTGTAGTTCATGGTCAGGAAGATACCGCTGACGATTTGAATGACCAGCACGAGCATGGCCAGCGAACCGAAGAAATACCAGAAGTTGAAGTTTTTGGGCGCGTAATACTCGGTTACGTGCTCTTTCATCATTTTAGACAAAGGGAAACGTGCGTCTACCCAGCCTAACAATGATTTATTTTCATTATTGGTTTGGTTTGCCATGATAAGTCCCTTTATTTGTCGTCGCCTACCAGAATGGTGGTGTCGCTCAGGTATTTGTAGGGCGGAATAATCAGGTTGGTCGGGGCGGGAACGCCTTTAAACACACGGCCTGCCAAGTCGAATTTGGAACCGTGGCACGGGCAGAAGAAGCCGCCTTTCCAGTCTGAACCCAAGTCGGCAGGTGCCACGTCGGGACGGAAGGTTGGTGAGCAGCCCAAGTGTGTACAGATACCGATGGCTACAAAAATATTGGGCTTGATGGAGCGCATTTCGTTTTTGCAGTATTCGGGCTGCTGTTCTACTTCGGATTTGGGGTCGGCCACCGCGTTGTTGAGTGATGCGAGGTCTTTTTGCTGCTGCTCCGTGCGGTTCAGCACCCAAATGGGTTTGCCTTGCCATTCGGCGGTAACCAGCTGACCGGCCTCGATTTTGCTGACGTCCACTTCAACGGGCGCACCGGCTGCCTTGGCTTTTTCGGAAGGGAAAAAGCTGGCAAGAAACGGGGTGGCAACGCCTAAAGCGGCCACTCCGCCTGCACCGGCGGTCGCCAGCGTCAGAAAGCGGCGGCGGCTTTGATTGATTTCTTGATTTTCCATTATTCAGTCATCCTAATTAAGGGGAATACCGAGCCATTAAACTCTTTAATTCTACCTGATTTTATAGGGATACTTAAAGCGTTATTTAAAATAAGGTAAAAATTTTGGAGTGTTTTTTGATTTTATGCGGGGTTTTGTTCGTCAAAAAATACGGTTTCGATACCGAATTGCGCTTGTATGGCTTCGCCGAGGGCTTGGATGCCGTAACGCTCGGTGGCGTGGTGTCCGGCGCTGATGAAGGCGGTGCCGGTTTCGTTGGCAAGATGGAACTGTGCTTCTGAAATTTCGCCGGTGATGTAAACGTCGGCGCCTTCGTCTATGGCCGTCTGAAAAAATCCTTGTGCGCCGCCCGTGCACCAGACGATGTTTTCTATCACGCGGGTTTCTTCGCCGACGGCAACGGGCACCCGACCGAGTTTTTGATGGAGTTCGGCATTGAGTTCGCCGAGTGTTTTGGGTGTTTTCAGACGGCCTGCATTGAGTAGGTTTTGTTCGCCAAACTGTTTGTCGAGCGTCCAGCCCATGCGTGAGGCGAGTTGGGCGTTGTTGCCGAGTACGGGGTGGGCGTCGAGCGGCAGATGGTAGCCTGCCATGTTGATTTCGTGTTTGAGCAGGGTGGCGATGCGGTCTTTTTTCCAACCGGTAATGGTAAGGGGTTCGCTTTTCCAAAACATGCCGTGATGCACCAGCAGCATGTCTGCTTGCTGGCTGACGGCGTAGTCGCAGGCGGCTCGGCTGGCGGTGACGGCGGTAACGATTTTGCGGATGTCGCTGCGCCCTTCGACTTGCAGGCCGTTGGGGGCGTAGTCTTTGAAGAGGGCGGTTTGCAGGGTTTCATCGCACCAGTTTAGGATGGCGCGGCGGGTGTTTGCCATGGCGGTGTTCCTTTATGTATTGCGTCGGTATTTGAAGCGGTGTTGTTTGTTGATGGGTGTTTGATAGGTTTTAACGGGTAAGGGGTGCGTTGGTTTGGTCAGGTTTTAGGTGTGTATTTTACCGTAATTTGGGTGGACGTCGTTTTGGGTGCTGCGGCGCGGATGCAATATACAAACCTATCTTGCTCGGCTACAATCGAGGCCGTCTGAAACATTATTTTAATAAAGGAAGCCGACATGACCCGTATGGTTCACTGCATCAAGTTGGGCAAGGAAGCCCCCGGTATGAAATTTGCTCCGCTGCCCAATGCGTTGGGTAAGCGTATTTTTGAAAATGTGTCGCAAGAAGCTTGGGACGCTTGGACGCGCCATCAAACGATGTTGATCAATGAAAACCGTTTGAGCTTGGCCGACCCGCGCGCTCGCGAGTATTTGGCGCAGCAGATGGAAAACTATTTTTTCGGCGAGGGTGCCGATCAAGTGCAGGGTTATGTGCCGCAAGAATAATGTTTGCGGTAGAAGTATCCGAAAGGCCGTCTGAACGTATGTTCGGTACGGCTTTTGTTGTATTCAGACGGCCTGAGACTTTTATAAAAACCTATCTACCTGCGGATTTTTGCGCTGTGTGCTTGCCCATATGATATGTCTGCGCTCGCTCTGCTGTGGCTGGCACTTCCCTGTATTTTGGCGCAAAGTTTCAGGTTGCCCTGCTTTGAAAAACCGCTTGGAAAGCAGGTTTGAACAGACTTTTGCAGATTTGATACAAAACAATAAATAAAGCAAAAACGGCGCAACTTAAATGCTTGGCGCAGGTCTGTATGTTATAAAGGTTTCATGCCGCAAAACAACAGCGTTTTTCCACAATCCGAGGAGGTTAGCGATGTATCAACGTATTATGGTTCCCGTAGATGACAGTACGGCTTCTTTGTATGCTTTGAAAGAAGCGGGCAAACTGGCCAAGCAGCTTGGTGCAGTCGTGTTGGCTGTGCATGTGGTGGACTTGGGTCAATTCAATTGGGGTGCGCCGGGATATACCGATGCCGCTGCCGTGCGCAAGGCGGTGGAAGAAGCGGGGGTGAAAGTGTTGGAGCGTGCCAAGCAAGAGCTGGACGGGCTGGGCGTGGAGCATGATGCCCTGATTATGGAAAGTGCGGGCGATAAGATTGCCGATCTGCTGATTGAGCAGGCCGGCATAGAGCGTTGCGACTTGATTGCGATGGGCACGCACGGCTTTTCGGGCTTGATGCACTTGTTGATGGGTTCGGTTGCCGAAGGCGTGGTGCGTAAGTCGGATATTCCGGTGTTGCTGGTGCGGCGTAAAGACGAAGATTGATGAAGCAGCCGGAGACCTTTGCAAAACTCTCATCTGCGGCGCATTTCTGCGTTGCGCGCTGCTCGCTCGTTTGCCTATCTATACGATATGTCTGCACTCGCTGTGCTGCTACGCCTTGAACTGCATCCACATCTGAGAGTTTTGCAAAGGTCTCAGCCGGATTTTGGCTTTTTTTAAAAGCGGTTTGCTTGGAATTTGGCATGTGAAAACGGGCGGATGATTGATCCGCCCGTTGTTTTTGTATGCTTGCCTGTTGTCGCCTTTTTTCAGACGGCCTCAAAACGGCTGTGAGCTAATTGGCCTCTATTTGGCAAGATTTTCCGGCTCTTCTTCTTTATTCATGTTTTTCAAAAGTTTTTCGACTTTTTCAGGGTCTTCGTTGCGCATCAGGCGGGCGGTTTCGTTTTCCAGATCCATCGTATTGCTGTGCAGTACGATGTCTTTTACCGACAGCAAGTTGTTGGTGTTCATGGAAAAACGGCGCAAGCCCATGCCGAGCAGCAGGCGGGTGAAGGTGGTGTCGCCGGCCATTTCGCCGCACACCGACACGGTTTTGCCCATGCGGTTGGCGGTGCGGATAACGTGCTGGATGAGTTTGAGCACGGCGGGGTGGCCGGGTTGGTAGAGATAGCTGACGGCATCGTCGCCGCGGTCAACCGATAAAGTGTATTGGATCAAGTCGTTGGTGCCGATGGAGATGAAATCGACGTGCTTGAGCAGACTGCCGACGGTGAGCGCGGCGGAGGGGATTTCAATCATGCAGCCGACGGAGACTTCGCCAAAGGGTTCGTCGCGTTCGATCAGTTGTTTTTGTGCGGTTTCGAGATGGACTAAGCACTGCTTCAATTCGGAAATCGAAGCGATCATCGGCCACATCATTTTCACGGGGCCGTGCACGGCGGCGCGGAGGATGGCGCGCATTTGGGTGCGGAACATCACGGGTTCTGCCAAACACAGGCGGATGCCGGTGAGGCCGAGCGCGGGGTTGGTGCTGCCGTTGGGCGAGCTGTTTTGGCCGAACCAGCGCGGGTTTTTATCGACGCCCAAGTCAACGGTGCGGATGGTCAGGTTTTTGCCTTTGAGCTTTTTCACGAAATGGCTGTACACCTCGTATTGCTCTTTTTCAGACGGCATGGTGTCGCGGTTGAGGTAGAGAAACTCGCTGCGGAACAGGCCGACGCCGTCTGCGCCCATATTGTGTACCGATTTGATGTCGTCGGCGGATTCGATATTGGCGAGCAGTTCGATGTTGATGCCGTCTTCGGTGGTGGCGGCGGTTTTTTTGATTTTGTTGAGTTCGCGGGTGCGGGCGCGGTATTCGCGGGCACGGGCGCGATATTCGGCCAGTACGGTTTCATCGGGGTTGATGATGAGTACGCCGTTGATGCCGTCCACCACCACCCATTCGTTTTCGCTGATGAGCTTGCGGGCGTTGTGCAGGCCGATAACGGAAGGGATGTTGAGGCTGCGGCCGAGAATGGCGGTGTGGCTGGTGGAGCCGCCGGCGTCGGTAACGAACGCGGTTACGCGCTGTTCTTTGAAAAAGACGGTGTCGGCGGGGGAAATGTCGTGCGCCACCAATACGGTGTCTTCCAAAAGGTCGGTGGTGTCGAGCGTTAATTCGTTGCCTTGTCCGGCCAGATTGTTGTGCAGGCGCTCTACCACTTGCAGCATGTCTTGCTTGCGGGCGCGCAGGTAGGCGTCGTCGATTTCGTCGAACTGGGCGGCCAGTTTGTCGGTTTGCAGTTTCAATGCCCATTCGGCGTTGATATGCTGCTCTTCGATAATATCTACCGGTTCGCGCGACAGGGTAACGTCGGTGAGTAGCATCAGGTGCAGCGAAATGAATGCGCCCAATTCGGTGGGGGCGTTTTCGGGAATGGCGCTGCGCAGCTGCTCCAGCTCTTTGCGGGTGGCTTTAACGGCGGCATCGAAGCGGGCGGTTTCCGCTGCAACTTCCGTTTCATCCAAGTCATACTGCGGCACTTCGTCCATGCCGCGTGTAATCAGGTGGGCGCGGCCGATGGCAATGCCTTTGCCTGCGCTGACGCCGTGCAATACGATGGACATATTATTCGCCTTCGCCGAAATAATCGTTGATCAAACCGACCAATGCCTGCATGGCCGCTGCTTCGTCGGGGCCGTCGGTTTCCAGTTCGATCACCGTGCCTTTGGCGGCGGCCAGCATCATCAGACCCATAATGCTTTTGCCGTTGACGCGGCGGTCGTTGCGGCTGACCCACACTTCGCTTTGAAACTGCCCGGCGGTTTGAGTGAACTTGCTGGAAGCGCGGGCGTGCAGGCCGAGTTTGTTGATGATTTCAATCGATTGTTTCAGCATCGGAACCGTCCTTGTTATACGGGGTGGTTGTCGGTGGTGGTGATGTCGAGAATGCCGTTGATGGCGGCTTCTTTAACGCATTGGGTGAAAGCGGCCAAGTCGGTGGCTGTCGGCGAATAGTTGGCGGCTTTGATCATCATGGGGGCGTTTAGGCCGGTGAGCATGGCGGTTTGCCCGCTTCTAACCAGTTTGCGTGCGGCGTTACAGGGTGTGGCGCCGAAAATGTCGGTCATGATCAGCACGCCGTCGGCACAGTGCAAATCTTCAACCATGCGGTTGGCGCGGTTGATGATGCTTTCGTGGTCTTCATCGGTATGCACGCCGAGAATGCGGATGTTTTCGGGCGTTTGGTCGAAAAAGAAATGGCGGGCAAGGCTTTGGTAGGCTTCACCTATGGCTTCGTGGGTAATGATCAGCAAACCTATCATGGTGTGTCCTGTGTTTTGTGTTCGGGCTGCGGCGACCGGTGTTTTTCAGACGGCCTCTGTCGGGTTGTTTTAATGGCCGCAGCGTGATTCGCGCAAGGGTTTATTCCTGATGGTCGCGCAGGGCGTAAACCGCGCCGAGATTGCGCCACGCGCCTGCTGCGTCCATGCCGTAGCCGAAAACGTAGCGGTCGGGCACGTTGATGCCGATGTAGTCGGCGGCGATCGGTTTTTCTTTGACGATCAGTTTGTTGGCGAAAACGGCGGTGGAGCAGGATGCGGCACCTAAATCCAATACCTGCTGTTTGATGGCGGCCATGGTGTGTCCTTCGTCGAGAATGTCGTCGAGAATCAGCACATGGCGGCCGGCCACGCTTTCTTGGGGCGCGCGCAACCAGTTGAAATTGCCGCCCTTGAGTTTGTCGCCGTAGCGGGAAACGTGCACATAGTCGAAATCCAGCGGAAAGTGCAGCAGCGGCAGAAGCTGGCCGGTAAATACTACGGCACCGCCCATCACGGGCAGAATCAGCGGATATTTGCCGCCCAAGTCTTCGGTGATTTCTCCGGCCAGGCGCAAAAGTTCGCGGCGGCAGGCGTCTTCGCCGAACAGAATTTCGGCGTTATCGAGCATGGATTGTGTGTGCAGGCGTTTGGTTTCAATGTCCATAAGGTCATTCTAAAACAGAGTAGTCAAAACCGTATTATATAGTAAGCCTTGAAAAACCACTCAATATTACCGGATGCGGTTTTTTGCCCGGCAGAGCGGGCAGGAGGTGCAGAGGCCGTCTGAAACGATGGGTGCGGGTATAGTGAAGGCTGAAATATTTGACTATAATGCCGATTTTTTTCAGACGGCCTGTCCACCATGCACGACCCTTATCTTTATCTGGAAGACCTCGATTCCGCCGCCACGCAGCAATTCGCGGCCGATGCCCATGCCGAAACCCAAGCACAATTTACCGATGGCGAAGCCTTCGCGCGCACCGTGGCCGATATGGTGAAGCAGTTGCAAGACCCGCGTCAGATTGCGTTTTGCCAAGAACACCGCGCCCGCATGTATCACTTCCATCAAGACGACGAATACCCCAAGGGCGTTTATCAGGTGTGTACGGCGGCATCTTACCGCTCCGGCTATCCCGATTGGTACAATCTCTTTTCGGTGGCCGATTTCGACGACATTCTCGGCGACGACGTGTATCTCGGCGGCGTATCGCATTATGTCGAAAAGCCCAATATGGTTTTGCTCAACTTAAGCCGTGCGGGCGGCGATACGGCCTACACGCTCGAATTTGATTTGGATACCGGCAAAATCGTCGAAGGCGGCTTCCACTTTCCCGCCGGCAAAAACCACATCTCGTGGCGTGACGAAAACAGCGTGTGGGTTTGCCCCGCGTGGGACGAACGCCAAACCACCCAAGCGGGCTATCCGCGCGAAGTGTGGTTGGTGGAACGCGGCCAAAGCTTTGAAGAAAGCACACCCGTTTACTGCATGGATTCAGACGGCATGATGGTCAGCGCATGGCGTTACCTCGATGCCCAAGGCGCGCCGATCGATTTAATCGAATCTTCAGACGGCTTCTATACCAAAACCTATCTGCAAGTAACCGTCGATGGCGAAACCCTGCCGCTGAACCTGCCTGCCGACTGCGAAGTTTCCGGCTATCTCGCCGGACAGCTCTTACTGCACTTGCGTAGCGAGTGGAAACGCGCCAACCAAAGTTATCCCGCCGGCAGCTTGGTGGCGGTAAAACTCAACAAAGGCACGCTCGGCGCGGCGCAACTGCTGTTTGCTCCAAACGAAACACAAGCGCTGGAAAGTGTTGAAACCACCAAACGTTTCGTTGTCGCCAGCCTGCTCGACAACGTATCAGGCCGTCTGAAAGCATGGCGTTTTTCAGACGGCCTCTGGCACGAAGTCACCCTGCCCAATCTGCCGCAAGGCGCGTTGGAATTGTCCGACCAGCCGTGGGGCGGCGACGTTATCTATATAGCGACCAGCGATTTCACCACCCCGCTGACCCTGTTTGCACTCGACCTCAACGTGATGGAACTCGTCGTCGTGCGCCGTCAGCCCGTCCAGTTTAAGGCCGACGGCATCCAAGTGCGCCAATTCCACGCCCAATCCGCCGACGGCACCCGCATACCTTATTACCATGTCGGCAAAAACAGCACGCCGGATACACCCACCATCGTTTATGTGTACGGCGGCTTTGCCGTGCCCGAACTGCCGCACTACATGGGCACCATCGGCAAATACTGGCTCGAGCGCGGCAACGCATTCGTGCTGGCCAACGTGCGCGGCGGCGGCGAGTTCGGCCCAAGCTGGCATCAGGCCGCGCAAGGCACAAACAAACACAAAAGCGTGGACGACCTGCTCGCCGTGGTTCGCGACTTGAGCGCCCGCTCCCTCAGCTCGCCGCCGCACATCGGCTTGCAGGGTGGCAGCAACGGCGGCCTGATTGTCGCCTCAGCTTTCGTGCGCGAACCGAGCCTGTTTGGCGCCATGGTGTGCGAAATGCCGCTGACCGACATGTTGCGCTATCCCTATTTGTCTGCCGGTTCAAGCTGGGTCGATGAATACGGCCACCCCGAAGATCCGGCTTTTCAGACGGCCTTATCGCAGTTGTCGCCCTATCACAACCTTTCAGACGGTCTCACTTACCCGCCCGCACTGATTACCACCAGCCTCAGCGACGACCGCGTCCATCCCGCCCATGCCCTCAAGTTTTACGCCAAACTCAAGCAAAACGGCACCCCCGCATGGCTGTATGCAGGCGGTTCCGGTGGCCATACCGGCAATACCACGCAAGAAGAATCCGTTACCGAATTTGCCGGCATCCTCGCCTTCCTAAACCGCCACATCGGCACGGAACAAAAGGCGGAGAAAAAGCAAGAGGCCGTCTGAAAACAACGGTTTCGCAACAAACGCCCCATGCAGGCAGCACAACGCAAACAGCGCCCGAAATAACAGCGCATCATAGCGCTGTTTTCCCGCTTGCTTAGGCTAAATGAATGATATTAAAAGGAAACCAAAAGGCTCTTGTGATTCAAAATAAGCCTATGCTAATATGCCGCCTAACACTATGCAGTTGAAACCACCTTTCAAAGCCTGCATTTTTCGATAGAAAACTCTAAAAGTATTCGGTACAATCCGACCGAGTGTAATTTTTTTCAAAACCGCCGTAAGGCATATAAGGACCGACCGACATGTCAAACATTGAACAACAAGTTAAGAAAATTGTTGCCGAACAACTGGGCGTTAACGAAGCCGAAGTAAAAAACGAATCTTCTTTCCAAGACGATCTGGGCGCAGACTCTCTGGACACCGTTGAGCTGGTAATGGCTTTGGAAGAAGCTTTCGGCTGCGAAATCCCCGACGAAGAAGCCGAAAAAATCACTACCGTGCAACTGGCTATCGACTACATCCAATCACACAGCGCCTAATTTCCGATTGCGCTGGTATAAAATGAATCAGCCTCTGCTGCGGCTTTGCCTGCCAACAGAGGCTTTTTGCCTTATCAGACTTTTATAAACTTTTATAAACACGGTTTCAGACGGCCTGCCTCCGTTTCGACAGCGGGCGGCAGACGTCTAACCCCATAAAGCGAGAACATTATGAGTCAGCGAAGAGTCGTCATCACAGGTTTGGGGCAGGTATCGCCCGTAGGCAACGACATTGCCGCAGCCTGGAGCAACCTCTTGGCCGGGAAAAGCGGTATCGGCACCATTACCCGTTTCGACGCATCCGATATCAGCTGCCAAATTGCAGGCGAAGTAAAAGGCTTCGACATCGGCGAAATCATCAGCCCCAAAGAAGCCCGCCGCATGGACGTATTTATTCACTACGGCATCGCCGCCGCCTTGCAGGCCATTGCCGATTCAGGTTTGGACGATGTTGAAAACCTCGATAAAGACCGCATCGGCGTGAACATCGGTTCGGGCATCGGCGGTTTGCCTAGCATCGAGGCTACCGGCAAAAGCGTGATGGAAACCGGTGCCCGCAAAATCAACCCCTTCTTTATCCCCGGTTCGCTGATCAACCTGATCGCAGGCCACGTTACCATTCTCAAAGGCTACCGCGGCCCCAGCTACGGCATGGTTTCCGCCTGTACCACCGGTGCCCACTCCATCGGCGATTCCGCCCGCATGATTAAATACGGCGATGCCGACGTGATGATTGCAGGCGGTGCCGAAGGCGCGGTTTGTACGCTCGGCATGGGCGGCTTTGCGGCCATGAAAGCCCTTTCAACCCGCAACGACGACCCCGCCACTGCTTCCCGCCCGTGGGATAAAGGCCGCGACGGTTTCGTGATGGGCGAAGGTGCCGGTATTCTGGTGTTGGAAGAATTGGAGCACGCCAAAAAACGCGGTGCCAAAATTTATGCCGAGCTGGTCGGTTTCGGCATGAGTTCCGATGCCTTCCACATTACCGCGCCTAACGTAGAAGGCCCGGCACTGGCGGTTACCCGTGCGCTGAAAGATGCCGGTTTGAACCCTACCGATGTCGATTATGTGAATGCCCACGGTACTTCCACTCCGCTGGGCGATGCCAACGAAACCAACGCCTTGAAACTGGCTCTGGGCGACCATGCCTACAAAGTGGTGGTGAACTCCACCAAGTCGATGACCGGCCACTTGCTGGGTGCGGCAGGCGGCGTGGAAGCGGTGTACAGCGTGTTGGCGGTGCACAACCAAAAATCTCCGCCAACCATCAATATTTTCGAGCAAGATGTTGAATCAGGCTGCGATTTGGATTACTGCGCCAACGAAGCCCGCGATCTGAAAATCGACGTGGCGATTTCCAACTCGTTCGGTTTCGGCGGTACCAACGGCACTTTGGTATTCAAGAAATTCACAGGCTAAAAACTTTTATCAAACGCTCAGGCCGTCTGAAATCATTTCAGACGGCCTGAAATTTTTGCACTATTCAGATAAAAGCCTGAACAAGTTTGATGCCGTCTGAAAGTAAGGTTTGTGAGTTTCGCCAAAACTCAACAAACGGAATTTTCAGACGGCCAGAGACCTTCGCAAAACCCTCAGATGTGGATGCCGTTCAAGGCGTAGCAGCACAGCGAGTGCAGACATATCGTATAGATAGGCAAACGAGCGAGCAGCGCGCAACGCAGAAATGCGCCGCAGATGGGAGCAAAGGTCTCGGCCTGCTTTTGTGTCAGCGCTGTATCCAGCCGGCAGTTAACGCCCATTCTATCGCTTGGTAATATTTGGGATGGCGTTCGGGCACTTTGAAATGATCGCGATAAACCACGCGGTGTCTGTCGCTGTACCAGTTGGGTACGATGATGTATTGGTGACGCATCACGCGGTCGAGTGCGCGGGAAGCGGCCACGAGTTCGGCGCGGCTTTCGAAGTGTTCGAAATGTTTCAGCAAGGCTTCTACGGCGGGATAGCAGACGCCTGCCCAGTTGTTGCTGCCTTTGGTTTGGGCGGCGGCGCAGCTGAAATAGTTGGCTTGTTCGTTGCCGGGGCTTTCGCTGTTGCCATAAACCACGATGGTCATGTCGAAATCAAAATCGTTCATACGCTTTTGAAATACAGACTGGTCGGCCAAGCGCACGTTCATGCGGATGCCGATTTTGGCCAAGTCGCGCTGCCATTTGGCGGTAATGCGTTCGTAGGTTTTGCTGGGGGAGAGAAATTCGATCACCAGCGGCTTGCCTTGCGCGTCTTTCAATACGCCTTGATGGTAGCGGTAGCCTGCTTTTTCCAACAGTGCGCGAGCTTTGAGCAGGTTGGGGCGCACGCCTAATACGGGGTCGGTAACCGGAGGTTCGGGTACGTTTTGGTCGAATACTGCGGCGGGCAGGTGCGGGCGCACTTTTTCCAGCAGGGCGAGTTCCATGCCTTCGGGCTTGCCGCGTGCAGCGGTTTCGCCGTTGGTAAAGAAGCTGTTGCTGCGGCGGTATGCGCCGTAAAACATACGCGCGTTGATACTTTCAAAGTCGAAGCTCTCTACCAATGCCTGCCTGACGAGAATGTTGTCGAACGGTTTGCGGCGTTGGTTCATCACAAAGCCCTGCATGCCGGCGGTGTTGTTTTGTTTCCATTTGTGTTTGCGCAGGTTGCGTTTGCTCAAGACGGCATCGGAATAGCCGCGCGCCCAGTTGCGTGCGACGTTTTCCTGCATGAAGTCGTATTGGCCGCCTTTGATGCCTTCGAGCCGCACGCTTTCGTCTTTGTAGTATTTGAAGCGCACGGTGTCGAAGTTATACCGGCCTTTGCGTGTGGGCAGGTTTTGCGCCCAGTAGTGTTTGTCGCGCACAAACTCGCTCAAGCGGCCGTTTTCGGTTTTGCCGATGCGGTAGGGGCCGGAGCCGATGGGCGGGGTGTTGGGGGCGGCAGCCAATCCTTTAGGGTAGCTTTTGTGTGAAAACACGGGCAGCTGGCCCAAAATCAAATGCAGTTCGGCGTTGCGCTTTTTGAAGCGGAATACTGCGGTGCGGGCATCGGGGGTATCTACGCGCGCGACGTCTGCCCAGTAGAATTTATACATCGGCGCGGCGGCGGGGTCTTTGACCAATGTGTTAAACGAAGCGGCCACATCTTTGGCCAGCACGGGGTCGCCGTTGTGGAAGCGGGCTTTAGGGTGGAGTTTGAAGGTAACGGAGAGGCCGTCTGAAGCGAGCGACACGTCTTCCGCCAGCAGGCCGTACATGGCGAAGGGTTCGTCCATGCCTTTTTCGAGCAGGGTGTCGAGTGTGAGTGTGGTAATGCCCGATTCGTGGTCGCCCTTGAGGGTGAACGGGTTGAGCGTGTCGAATCCGCCGGGCAGGGGCATGGTAAACGTGCCGCCTTTGGGGGCGTTGGGGTTCACATAGTGAAACGATTGGAAACCGGCGGGATGGAGTACGGGCTGACCCAATGCCAAACCGTGTGCGGCGGAAACGTAGGCGGCGGGCAGAAGCAGCAATAAGGCAAACAGGGATTTCATAACGGAAAAGGGCGAGTGGTGATGAAGCGGTATTGTAGCGGATATGGCCTGCCAACTTAACCGCTTGCCTGTTTGCTGTGAGAAAAGCAGGATAAAGCCGTCTGAAAACCTGCTTTCAGACGGCCTTGTCCTGCCTGAAACCGTGTTGTCGGAACGTGCCGCCCGTATTCGGTTTACAAGCCGGTGCGGTAATTTGTTACACTTAGCGCAATTTATTTTTCGTTTGTTTTCCCATGTTGACTTACACTCCGCCCGAATCCCGTTCTCCCGCTGCTTCTCGAGAAAAACCGTGGCTTTTGCTGTTGCTGGCATTTGCGTGGCTGTGGCCGGGCATTTTTTCGCGCGATTTGTGGAACCCTGCCGAACCGGCGGTGTTTACGGCCGTCGAATCTTTTTTAAACGGCGGTAAAACATGGCTGCCAGAGGTGCTGGGCAAACCTTATTTCGAAATATCGCCCGTTTATATTTGGGTGGCGGCCGGGTTTCAAAAACTGCTGGCTCCCCATTGGGCGGATGCTTATTCGGCTTCCCGCTTTGCCAGCGTATTGTTTACGGCGGTCGGGCTGGTGTGTTGCGGCAAGGCGGGGTTCCGCTTTTTGGGCCGACATCAGGGGCGCAGCGTGGCATTGATTCTGATCGGCTGTGCGGGCTTGGTAACGATGGCGCACTTCCTCGGCGGCTATGCCGTGGTGTTTGCCGCGCTCGGTATGTGCTTGTATGGCTTCGCTTTGGTGCAGACGCGCGTGATTATGGCATCGCTGCTGCTTGGCGGCGGCTGGGCGTTGCTGTTTACTTCGGCCGGTTTGCTGCTTCCCATTGCGCTGATGCTGTTGGCGCTGGCTTTGCCTGTTAGCCCGTTGTGGCGGTTTAAGCGTTATTACCTGACTTTGGTCGGCGCGTTGTGTTTTGCGCTGCCGCTGATGGCGGTGTATCTGTTTGCCTTGTCGAAAACCGATGTGGCGGCGTTCCGGTTGTGGACGTGCCAATATATATTCGGCCCGTTCGGCGGCATAAACGGTTTTCAGACGGCCTTTTCGCTGCCGTATTTTCTGAAAAACCTGCTGTGGTTCGCTTTCCCTGCGTGGCCTTTGGCGGTGTGGACGGCAACGCGCACCAAACTCGCGTCTGAAAAGTGGGGCGTGCTTGCAGTAGCATGGCTGGCAGTGATGCTGGTTCTGCTTGCACTGAATCCGCACCGCAACGCCAATCACCTGATTTGGCTGCTGCCGCCGCTGGCTTTGCTCGGAGCGGCGAAGCTGGACGCGTTGCGCCGCGGTGCGGCGGCGTTTATCAATTGGTTCGGCATTATGGCTTTCGGCCTGTTTGCGGTGTTTCTGTGGATAGGCTTTTTTGCCATGAATTACGGCTGGCCGGAAAAACTGGCAGAGCGTTCGCAATATTTCAGCCCGTATTACACGCCCGATATCGACATCATGCCGATGGTGGTGGCAGTTTTGTTTACGCCTGTGTGGTTGTGGGCGATTACCCGCCGCCATATCCGCGGCCGCCAAGCCGTAACCAATTGGGCGGCAGGGGTTACGCTGGTGTGGGCATTGATGATGACGCTGTTTCTGCCGTGGCTTGATGCGGCCAAAAGCCATGCGCCGGTGGTGAGGCAGATGGAGGCCGCACTGCCTGCGGGCTTGGCGCAATCGGTTTCCGAGGGCAGCCAATGTATCGGCGTGGACGGCAGCGCCGAAACCGCCCGTATCGTGTGGCGGCAATACGGCACGCTGCCGCTGCAAACCGATCATCCGAGCTGCCGCTTCCGCTTGGTGCAACAGCCCAAAGGCAGCGCCGCGCCTACCGGTTGGAACCTGATTTGGGAAGGCGCGCGGCCGCGTAATAAGCAGGAAGGTTTTGCGTTGCTCCAAAAAGCGGAATAGCAATCGGGGCAGGGTTGTTGAATGTTGAGGCCGTCTGAAAAATAATTAATCAGTTTTTCAGACGGCCTCAAGTGAGTTGCCTGTTGATCAAGCACGATCTATGTTGTTCCAACAAAAAACACCCCGAACCATGGCGGCTCGGGGTGTTTTGGTATCGGTATTACAGCGAATAATACATTTCAAATTCCAGCGGATGCGGTGCCATGCGGATGCGTTTTACGTCTTCCGATTTAAACGCGATGTAGCTGTCGATCCAGTCTTTGCTGAACACGCCGCCGCGCAGCAGAAATTCGTGGTCGGCTTTCAATGCCTCCAAAGCCTCTTCGAGCGAAGCGCACACGGTCGGCACCAATGCGTCTTCTTCGGGCGGCAGGTCGTAGAGGTTTTTATCGGCAGGGTCGCCCGGATGGATTTTGTTTTGAATGCCGTCCAAACCTGCCATCAGCAAGGCGGCGAAGCACAAATAGGGGTTGGCGGTCGGGTCGGGGAAGCGCGCTTCGATGCGGCGGGCTTTGCTGCTGTTTACCGACGGAATGCGGATGGAAGCCGAGCGGTTTTTGGCGGAATAAGCCAGCTTGGTCGGCGCTTCGAAGTGCGGCACCAAACGCTTGTAGGAATTGGTGGAGGGGTTGGTAATCGCATTCAGGGCTTTGGCGTGTTTGATGATGCCGCCGATGTAATACAGGGCGGTGTCGGACAAACCGGCATAGCCGTCGCCCGCAAACAGGTTTTGGCCGTCTTTCCAAATGGATTGGTGAACGTGCATGCCGCTGCCGTTGTCGCCCATCAGCGGTTTGGGCATAAAGGTGGCGGTTTTGCCGAAGTTGTGGGCGACGTTCAAGATCACATATTTCATGTCTTGCGTCCAGTCGGCGCGTTTCAGCAGCGTGCTGAATTTGGTGCCGATTTCCATTTGCGTGCCGGTGCCCACTTCGGCGTGATGCACTTCAACGGGAATGCCGATTTCTTCAAGTACGTTTACCATGGCGGAGCGCAGGTCTTGGCCGGCATCTATGGGGGCAACGGGGGCGTAGCCGCCTTTCACGAAGGGGCGGTGGCCGGTGTTTTGGCCGTCGAGGTGTTTGCCGCTGCTCCATGCGCCGCTTTCGGAAGTGATTTCGAAGCGCGCTTTGTGCATGTGGGTTTCAAACTCGATGCCGTCAAACACGAAAAATTCAGGCTCGGGGCCGAAAAATGCGGTGTCGCCGATGCCTGAAGATTTCAGGTAGGCTTCGGCGCGGCGGGCGATGGAACGCGGGTCGCGATCGTAGCCCTGGCCGTTGGCAGGGTCGATTACGTCGCAGGTCAAAACGAGGGTGGCATCGTCGTAGAAAGGGTCGATGTAGGCGGTGGATGCGTCGGGGCGCAGCTGCATGTCGGAAGCCTGTATACCTTTCCAGCCGCCGATAGACGAGCCGTCGAAAGCTTGGCCGTTTTCAAACCATTCTTCGGGGTCGTCCAAAACAACGCGCGAGGGAATCGTGAAGTGGTGCTGTTTGCCTTTGGTATCGGTAAAGCGCAAATCAACGAAACGTATTTCGTTTTCTTCAATCAGTTTGACAACATCTTTAACAGACATATAAAGCTCCTGCTGGGGAATAGGGAAGATGAAAACGTGCCGGATTGGGAGTGCGCGGAGCGCAAATCGGGTATGGGCGTATTGTGCCATAAGCAAGCCTGAAAAAGGCGGCGGCGTAAAAATAAATCTGCCTTGCCGCGGTTTCGGCGAGGTGTTTTTCAGACGGCCTAGGACGGTTAAATATAAGTTTAGCGGGTATAGATTGTCAACAATTTGTAAGGTTTTGCAGCACAAGCGATACGGATGCGGCAGGGTGTGGGTTTCACTATATAATACGGCGGTTATTCCACAGCAGGTTTTTATGATGAACAGCACCAAACCCCGTTATGCCGTGTTCGGCAACCCGATTGCACACAGCAAGTCGCCGCAAATCCATCAGCAGTTTGCCGCTCAGGAAGGCGTGCAGATTGAATACGAACGCATTTTGGCCGAACCGGGTGCGTTTGCCGAGGCGGCGGCACGTTTTTTTGCCGAAGGCGGGCAGGGGGCGAATGTAACCGTGCCGTTTAAAACCGATGCTTACGATTGGGTGGACGAGCATTCCGAACGGGCGCAGGCGGCGGAGGCGGTGAATACGGTTATTCCGTTGGGCGGCGGGCGTTTTCGCGGCGACAACACCGACGGTGCAGGCTTGGTCAACGATATTCTTCAGGCGCAGGGCGTGGAGATTGCGGGCAAGCGGATTCTGATTTTGGGTGCGGGCGGAGCCGTGCGTGGCGTGATTCCCGTGCTGTTGGCGCAGCAGCCCGCCGCCGTTACCGTTGCCAACCGCACACCGGCCAAAGCGGAAGAGCTGGCGGCGCGTTTCGGTATTCAGACGGCCCCGTTGGATGCTTTGCCGCATCATCATTTCGATATCGTTATCAACGGCACGTCGGGCGGTTTGAGTGGCAGCATTCCCGATGTAGAGGCAGGCGTGTTCGGCGCGTGCGAATTGGCCTACGATATGGTGTACGGCGAAGGTGCGCAGGCGTTTCTGGATTTCGCCCGCCGTTCGGGTGCGCAGAAAACGGCCGACGGCTTGGGCATGTTGGTGGGGCAGGCCGCGTGTGCTTATGCCTTGTGGCGGGGTTTCGAGCCGGACATCAAGCCCGTTATCCGATATATGAAAGAGGCCGTCTGAAATGATTAAATGGCTGATTGCACTGCCTTTTGCCGCCTTTATTCTGTTTAACGCCTATGTGTACGGCAACATCATTACCTACCGCGCCGTGGCACCGCACAAAACCGCGTTTATGAGCATGCGCATGAGCGATTTCCGCGATAAGGGCAAAGACGTGGAACTGGATTACCGTTGGGTGCCTTACGACCAAATTTCCATCAATCTCAAAAAAGCCCTGATTGCCTCGGAAGATGCCAAATTTGCCGCCCACGGCGGTTTTGATTGGAGCGGCATCCGCAACGCCATCAAACGCAACCAGCGCAGCGGCAGAATCCGCGGCGGCGGTTCGACCATCAGCCAGCAGTTGGCTAAGAACCTGTTTTTAAACGAAAGCCGCAGCTACTGGCGCAAGGCGGAAGAAGCGGCGATTACGGCGATGATGGAAGCGACCACCGATAAAGACCGCATTTTCGAGCTGTATTTGAATTCCATCGAATGGGGTTACGGCATTTTCGGTGCGGAAGCCGCGTCGCAGCACTTTTATAAAAAACCGGCAGCCAAGCTGACCAAGCAGCAGGCCGCGCAACTGGCCGCCCGCGTGCCGCGCCCGCTGTATTACGCCGAAAACCCGCGCGACAGAGGACTGCGTGCCAAGACGAATATTATTTTGCGGCGCATGGGTTCGGCGGAATTGCCGGATACGGAGTGAGGGCGGATTAGCTTGCTCTTATAACCAATCAATTTAAGAAAAAGTACACGCGTCATACTCGGGTTAAGCTCGAAAAAAATGAATCAGGCCGTCTGAAATATTTTTCAGACGGCCTGATGTGTTATGGCGGCTGCGGCGGCTTAATGATTGAGCTTGGCAATCACGTCGCCCAGCGATTTTTGCCAATCCGGGGCGTTGATGTCGAGTTCGTGGCGGATTTTGTTGCAATCGAGCACGCTGTATTCGGGGCGGAAGGGCGGCTCGGAGCTATCGACCGTGTTGCCTTTCAATGCGGGGGCGGTAAAGCCGGGGCGGACGGCTGAGGCCGTCTGAAGAATCTGTTCGGCAAATTCCAAACGGTTGACGGGGCTGCTGCCGCAGTAGTGGTACACGCCGCGGGGGAAGACGGGTTTGTCGAGCAGGGTAATCATGGCTTGTGCCAAGTCGCCCGCGTAGGTGGGGCAGCCGGTTTGGTCGTTGACGACGGTGATTTCGTTGTGCGAGGCGGCAAGGTTGAGGATGGTTTTCACGAAATTGCTGCCGTATTCGCTGAACACCCACGCGGTGCGGATGATCAGGCTGTCGGGGTTGGCGGCCAGCGCCAAGCATTCGCCGGAGAGTTTGGATTTGCCGTATGTGCTGGCGGGGTCGGGCGGGGCGGTTTCGGTGTAGGGGGTTTTGCTTTTGCCGTCGAAAACGTAATCGGTGGAAATGTGGAGGAAGCGCGCTTTAACGGCGCGGGCGGCTGCGGCAAGGTTGTGGACGGCGCTGCCGTTGACGGCGAAGGCTTTGGCGCGTTCGTTTTCGGCTTTTTCAACGGCGGTGTAGGCGGCGGCGTTGACCACGGCGTCGGGTTGGAAGCTCTTAACCATGTTCAGCACGGCTTCGGCGTCGGTAATGTCGAGCGTGGCGGAGTCGGCGGCAATCAGCTCCCAGTTTTCGGGAAGGCGGTCTTTGAAGCAGCGGCCGAGCTGGCCTTTGGAGCCGGTAAGCAGAATTCTCATGAGAACAGTTCCTTTGAAGGTTTTCCTTGTTATGGACGTATGGTTTGAGCGGCGGATGCGTTGCTGCGCGGATTATTATAAAGCAAGTTTCGGGCCGTCTGAAAGCGCATGTAGTGTAGTGGCTGCGGCGTCGGCGTTTTGCGGGAGCAATAGGTTTGCCGGTTAAAATGTAAGGAATTGTAATTTCGGCATAAGCTTCGGGAAACAATGCTGATACCGTTTGTCTTAACTTTACGTTTGACAGGAAGGGTTTTGGTTATACTGTCGGGCGAGTTTCAGACGGCATGTTATCTTGCTTTTTCTTTTGGGGTTGAGGCCGTCTGAAAGCGATATTGACGATTAATCACGGAGTAATCTTATGTTGAAAAAATGGCTGGCCGTTTTGGCTGTATTCACATCCCTGTTTTCTTTGAGCGGCTGCGGCTATAACACCATGCAGACGCAGGACGAAGCGGCCAATGCGGCTTGGTCTGAGGTGCTCAACCAATATCAGCGCCGTGCCGATTTGATTCCGAATCTGGTCAATACGGTGAAAGGCTACGCCAAGCACGAGGAAAAAGTGCTGACCGAAGTGACCGAGGCGCGCAGCAAAGTCGGTAGCATCCAAATGACGGCGGAAGATGCCACCAATGAGGAAAAGATGAAGCAGTACGCCCAAGCGCAAGGCGAGTTGAGCAGCGCGTTGTCGCGTTTGCTGGTGGTGTCTGAAAACTATCCTCAGCTGAAAGCCGACCAAAACTTCCGCGATTTGCAGGCGCAGCTTGAAGGCACTGAAAACCGCGTCACTTTGGCGCGCAATAACTACATTAAATCGGTGCAAACCTACAATACGACTTTGCGCCAGTTCCCTCAAAACATCACGGCGATGATTTTCGGTATGAAAGCGCGTCCGCAATTTACGGTTGAAAACGAAAAAGCGGTTTCTACTTCGCCGAAAGTTGAGTTTTAAGCGCTTGGGTAATGATTCAGACGGCCTCTGTTGGAGTGTGGGGCCGTCTGAAATGTCATTGCCGCCTGTGTTTTGATGTTGGCGGAAAACGATGCTGAAAACCCTGTTATTGTTTGTGGCTACGGCTTTGACGGAAATTGTCGGCTGCTACCTGCCTTATGTGTGGCTGCGGCAAAACGGTTCGCCGTGGCTTTTGCTGCCCGCCGCGATGAGTTTGGCGGCGTTTGCTTGGCTGCTGACGCTGCACCCGACCGCCAGCGGCAGGGTGTATGCGGCTTACGGCGGCGTGTATATCAGTATGGCGCTGCTGTGGCTGTGGGCGGTGGACGGCGTGAAACCGCACATCACCGACTGGATCGGCGTGGCTTTGTGCCTGAGTGGTATGGCGGTGATTATGGCGGGCGCGCGGCAGTAGCTTGGTTTGCGTCTGCCGTGTTTTCAGACGGCCTATAGCAAATAAACTTTATTTCTGCTACGGCGTTGCTGCGCCTTAGCTCAAAGAGAACGATTTTGTAAGCCGCTGAAGCGGCAACAGAATCGGTTCCGTACTTCTTGTACTGTTCGCGGCTTGCTGCCTTGTATCAAAAATAAGTTTATTTGCTATACAGCATAAGATGAGGCCGTCTGAAAATCTGAAATCTGTTTCATAAAGAGGAATTCCATGCAATCTGCACTACAACGCTTGGGCGTGTTTTTGGCGATGATGCTGGCGAGCGTGTGGCTGTTTGCCGCCGAGCTGGCGCCCGTGCCTGCGCTCACCGCGCCGGTTACCGATACGGCGGGCATGATGAAGCCGGAAGCGCGGGAGCAGCTTAATCAGCATCTGCTGCAATACAGCCGCGAAAAAGGCAGTCAGATTATGGTGCTGACCGTGCCGACGATCGAGCCGGAAACGCCGTTTGACTACGCCGCCCGCGTGATGGAAGCGTGGCAGCCCGGCCGTAAAGACGTGAGCGACGGCGTGTTGCTGCTGCTCGTGCGCGACGAACGCAAAACCCATCTTGCCGTGGGGCGCGGTTTGGAAGGCGCAATCCCCGATGTGTACGCCAAGCGTATTTTGGAGGATGTGTTGCGCCCGTATTTGCGCGCGGGGCAAACCGATGAAGGCATCGTGGCGGCGGTGGTGCAGGTGGAAAAACTGATTGCGGGCGAAGGTTTGCCTGAAGTCGAGCCGACTGCTTCTTATGATGACGAAGGCGACGGCGGCTGGATGTTGCCATTCATTTTCCCGGTTTTTGTTTTGGCCGGAGTGTTGTGTAATGTGCTGCTGGGCAGGGCTTTAGGCAGCTTGGCGATAGGCGGGCTGGTATTTGTGGCCGGTTTGATATTGGGCTGGGGATTGGTAGTCAGTATTTTGGCGGGGCTGTTCGGCGTGTTGATAGCTTTTGTACGGGGCAGTAACGCATTTATTTCCGGTGGCGGAGGCCGGGGCGGCGGTGGTTTCGGTGGAGGCGGTTTCGGCGGCGGCTCGGGCGGTTGGAGCAGCGGCGGAGGCGGATTCAGCGGTGGCGGCGGCAGCTTCGGCGGCGGCGGTGCGTCGGGAGGATGGTAATGGAACAAAATAAATTCAAACGCTTATGGCAGCATTGGTTGCACCCGCGCTTCCGAGTGGAGCAGCATTTGCCTACCGTCGATTTGCAGCGCATCAGCCGCGAAATCGGTTTGTCGGAACAAAATCACTGCGGGCAGATACGCTTCGTGGTCGAATCCCGCTACCCCAGTGCCGAAGTGCTGCGCGGTTTGGATACCCGCACCCGCGCATGGCAGTGGTTCGGCGAATTGGGCGTGTGGAATACGGAAATGAACAGCGGCGTGCTGGTGTATATCTCGTTTGCCGACCACGCCGTCGAGATTGTTGCCGACCGCGGCATTGCGGCCAAAGTGAGCGAGCAAGACTGGCAGCACGTTTGCCAAACCATGCGCGAAGCGTTCCGCGAAGGCGCGTTTGTGGCAGGCTTGGAAAACGGTTTGCGCGAAGTGAACGCGATTTTGACCGAACACCTGCCGCGTACCGATAAGTGCGACGGCGACAACGAATTGCCGGACGATGTGGTGTTGAGATAACAGCATTGAATGTATGGCGTACCTTGAAGTGTGAGGCCGTCTGAAAAACAAAAAGGGCAGAATAATCTGCCCTTTTTTATTTGGATGCTGACAAGCATCATTCGTAAGTGTTAAGCGGATTATCAAGCGCCCAAGAACCAAAATTTAGCTGCCCAAGCCACGGCAACAATCCATACCATCGGCGGCACTTCTTTGGTGCGGTTGCACAGCAGTTTGATCACCGCATAGCTGATAAAGCCCATGGCGATACCGTCGGCAATAGAGTAAGTGAACGGCATGAAGGCAATGGTGATGAACGCGGGAGCCGATTCGGTGATGTCGTGCCACTCGATTTCAATCACGCTGCGCATCATTTGTACGCCGATGTAGAGCAGGGCGGGAGCGGTGGCGAAAGCCGGCACGGTTTTGGCCAGCGGCGAGAACCACAAGCAGGCCAGCATCAACACGCCTACGGTGATGGCGGTCAAACCGGTGCGGCCGCCCGCCGATACGCCCGACGCGCTTTCGATATAAGGCGTGGTGGAAGAAGTGCCCAACGCTGCGCCCGCTACGATGGCGGTGGAGTCGGCAAACAGGGCTTTTTTCAGGCGCGGCAGTTTGCCGTCCACCAGCAGGCCGGCGCGGTGTGAAACGCCTACCAGCGTGCCGGTGCTGTCGAACAAGTCCACCAAGAAGAAAACGAAAATCACCGCAATCAAGCTGCCATTAAACAGGCCGTTGAAATCCATCTGCATGAAAGTCGGGGCGATGCTGGGAATCGGATCGACAATGCCTTGAAACTCGGTCAGCCCCAATACAATAGAAATCAGGGTAACGGTGAAAATACTGATGATAATGGCGCCGCGCACACGGAAGTAATCCAGCACGATAATCAGGAAAAAGCCCAGCAAGGCCAGCAATACCGGCCAGTTGGGCAGTTTGATGCCGTTATCCATCACATACAGCTCGCCCATTTTTACCAAAGTGGCTTCGCTGGCAACGATGATGCCCGAGCCTTTGAGGGCAATCAGTGCCAAAAACATGCCGATACCCGCCGCAATCGCCATTTTCAGGCTCATCGGCAAGGCGTTTACCAGCATTTCACGCAGTTTCAGAAAGCTGAACAAAATGAAGATGATGCCCGACACAAACACGGCGGCCAGCGCAACCTGCCACGGCACGCCCATGCCTTTGACTACCGAAAAGGTAAAGTAGGCGTTCAAGCCCATGCCCGGCGCCAGTGCAATCGGGTAGTTTGCCAACGCGCCCATAATGAAGCAGCCGATGGCGGCGGAAATACAGGTGGCCACAAACACCGCGCCGAAATCCATGCCCGTAATCGAGAGGATGCTCGGGTTGACGATGACGATGTAGCACATGGTTAGGAAGGTGGTAAAACCGGCGATGATCTCGGTGCGTACATTGGTACCGTGTTCGCTTAATTTAAACACGCGCTCCAAGAAGCTGACTTGAGAGGTATTCATAATGTATTTTTGAGTTAAAGAAAGTAAAATGAGCGCACATTATAGCCGATTCGCCGAGAGCTTGAACAAACTTTGCGTGCAAATTGTTGACGATAGCGTCTCAAAAACATCAGGCCGAGACCTTTACAAAGCCCCCATCTGCGGTGCATTTGTGCGTTGTGTGCTGCCCGCTCGTTTGCCTATCTGTGTGATATGTCTGCACTCGCTGCGCTGCTACGCCTTGAACTGCATCCACATCTGAGGGTTTTGCAAAGTTTTCAGGCCGTCTGAAAATTTTCAGACGGCCTGATGTTAGGGAAAAGCCCATATCATATATGCAGATAGAGAGCTTGCGGTTAGGCTTCGCTGTGTGCCGCGGCATCAAACTCGGCCAGCGTAATATCCAGTGTTTCCAAGCAGGGTTCCATCAAGTCGGCTACTGCCACGTTAACATGGTCTTTGTTGAGCGCAGTGGGGCGGTACACAAACAGCTTGAACAAATCTTTCAATTCGATGGCTTCGGCTTTGGTTTTCAGCACCCATCCCTGCTTGCCTTGATAAACATAGCCGTGGCGCGCCAGCTTTTCGAGCAGCTCGCCCAATTCGTCGTAACCCATATTGATAGACGGGCGGATATCCTGCACCTTCAAAGCACGGCCTTCTTTTTGAGCCTCGTTGAGCAGCAGCAGGATTTTCAGCACGTCGTCGAAACGGCCGCGCGCATCCACGCCGCGGCGGAACGCCTCGCCGTGCCAGTAGGATAACGATGCCGTCAGCACCGCGCCGGACAACACCAGCATCCACAAAAGATTCAGCCACAGCAGGAAGAAAGGAATCGCGGCAAATGCACCGTAAATCAAGGTATAGCCGTTAAACGTGCTGATATACCACGCAAAGCCGTAGCGGGCGGCTTCGAGCAGCACCGCCGTGATGGCCGCACCGATTAAGGCATGGCGGGCGGGCACGAAGCGGTTGGGCACGAGGCGGTAAAGCAGCCACAGCAAAAACATGCTGAACAGCACCGAAGCCGTAACGCGCACCACGCCGGAAAGGAAAGAAAAATCCGATTTAAACAGATTGTATTGCAGCATCGCCGACCACAGCGAACCGCCGATGCCCAAAGCCAAAGGCCCCAGCGTCAGCAAAGCCCAATACACCAAAAACTGCATCACCAGCGGCCTTTGCGTGTTTACGCGCCAGATGCGGTTGAAGGTTTGGTCGATGGTTTGAATCAGCATCAGCGACGTTACGCCCAGCATAATCACACCGATCACCGTGAGCTGGCTCGCCTTTTGCTTAAATTCGTTCATGTACTCAAACACCGTATCCACACCTTGCGGCACCACGGTTTGATTGACGAAGTTCACAAAAGAAGCCGAAAGGCTGTCGAACATCGGAAAGGCCGAAACCACGGCCAAAGTAACGGTCAGCACCGGCACCAGCGCCAGCAGCGTTGTAAATGTGAGGCTTGCAGACACCTGCGGCACGCGTATTTCGTTGAAGCGTTTCAGCACAAACAGGGCAAAACCGCCCAAACGCGATTCACGCACGGCTTGCAACCACGGCAAATTAAGCATACTCTTCTCTCATTTTTGATGAAACCGCATTGTAACGGAAAGCATCTATGAACCCAAATCCCTTAAAAATACTGGTTTTGTATTATTCGCAGCACGGCGGCACCCAAAACCTCGCCCGTCAAATCGTGCGCGGCGTTGAGAGCGTGCCCGGTTGCGAAGCCGTATTGCGTACCGTGCCTAAAGTTTCCACCGTGTGCGAAGCGGTGGAAAAAGACGTGCCCGACAGCGGCGCGCCGTATGTGAGCGCTGAAGACTTGAAAAACTGCGCCGGTTTGGCCTTGGGCAGCCCCACCCGTTTCGGCAACATGGCCGCCGCCGTGAAATATTTTCTCGACGGCACCATTCCGCAATGGCTGGGCGGCGAATTGATCGGCAAGCCCGCCACCGTGTTTACCAGCACCGCCAGTATGCACGGCGGGCAGGAATCGACCCTGCTGACCATGATGTTGCCGCTTTTGCATCACGGCATGGTGATCAGCGGCGTGCCATACAGCGAAACCGCACTCAGCAGCACCCAAACCGGCGGCACGCCCTACGGCGCATCGCATGTGGCCGGACAAGACGGCAAACCCGCCTTGAGCCGCGACGAACAGCAGATTGCTTTCACACAAGGCAAACGGTTGGCCGAATTGGCGGTTAAACTGGCGCAAGTGTAAATCGAGGCCGTCTGAACATCGAGGCCGTCTGAAACGAGCTTGCGGGTTTCGTCAAAGCAAACTGTGTGAGCTTCGCTAAAACCCGCTTCACGGGTTCCGCCAAAGCCATCGGCGCGACCCGCATCCCTATTTTGAGAAACAACAGGAGAAAAACATGTCTGTTTTACCGAGCAAACCCGCGTTGGAAACCGCATTGAGCCACCGTTCCATCCGTAAATTCACCGGCGAACCCATCGCCCCCGAAATGCTGGAGGCCGTGCTCAAAGCGGGTCAGGCCGCTTCCACTTCGAGCTTTATGCAGCCCGTACACATCGTGCGCGTTACCGACCCTGAGTTGCGCAAACAGCTGCGCGCGGTCGGTGCCAACCAGCACTATATTGAAACCTGCGCCGAGTTTTTGGTGTTCTGCATCGACTTTGCCAAACACAAAAAAATCGCCGGCGATGTGCAAACCGATTGGACGGAAATGACGCTGATGGGCGCGATTGATGCGGGCATTATGGCGCAAAACGTGCTGTTAACCGCCGAATCGCTGGGCTTGGGCGGCGTATATATCGGCTGCCTGCGCGACGACATCAACGCCACCGACCGCATTTTGAACCTGCCCGATAATGTTGTGCCGCTCTTCGGCATGTGCTTGGGCCATCCCGCACAAGACCCGATTATGCGCCCGCGTATGCCGCTGCCCTGTGTGGTATCGGAAAACGGCTACACGCCGCTGGACAGCGACACTTACGCCGAATACGACAAAGTGGTGGGCGATTACTACCAACGCCGCAGCAATCTGGATTTGGACTTCACCAAACAAGTCCGCGCTACTTTGTGCAAAGAAGTGCGCCCCGACATTTTGCCGTTTCTGCAACGCAAAGGCTTGGCGAAGCGTTAAGGTTTGAGGCCGTCTGAAAGCGAGCTTGTGAGCTTCGCCAAAACGAGCTTGTGAGCTTCGCTAAAACCCGGTGGGGCATATCCCGCCGTTTTTTATCAGTAAGCTGCGTGAATCTTGATATGAATCTTGATATCAATCTTGAAACGCAATCAGCAATAAACCAAGAGGCCGTCTGAAACTTTTTTCAGACGGTCTCTTGGTTTATTGCTTTGAATCAGGCACCGTAGTTCGGCTGCAACAACGCACATTGCGGGCGTTCGCGGCGGCTGCGGCGGTTGCGTCCGGCAATTTTGCCGCAGGCGGCGCCGGGGTCATTGTGGCGGTCTGGCTGGCGTTCGCCGCGGCCTTCGCGCTGGCGGGATTCGCGCGGGGCGCGTTCGCCGCGTTCACCGCGTTCGTTGCGCTCGGCACGTTCGCGCGGCTGGCGGCCTGAAGCGGCGGGCTGTGCGGCGGTTTGGGCGCCGTTGCCCCACCAGCTCGGCTCGAAGCCTTCGATGCGTTCGATTTCGATGTTGTTGCCGGTCAGCTCTTTGATGGCTTCAAACATTTTTTGTTCTTGCTCGTCCATCAGCGAGATGGCAACGCCGTCGGCGCCGGCACGTCCGGTACGTCCGATGCGGTGGACGTAGTCTTCGGGCTGGGTCGGCAGTTCGTAGTTGATCACGAACGGCAGCTCGGCAATGTCGAGACCGCGGGCGGCTACGTCGGTGGCGACGAGTACGCGCAACGAGCCTTCTTTAAAGGCGTTGAGGGTTTCGAGGCGGGTTTGCTGCGATTTGTCGCCGTGGATGGCTTGGGCGGCAATGTTGCGGCGTTGCAGGTCGCGGGTTACTTGATCGACGCTTTGTTTGGTTTTGCAGAACACGATGACTTGGTTCATGCTCAGGTCGACAATCAGGCGCTCGAGCAGGTTGCGTTTGCGCATGGTATCGACGGCGATAACGTGCTGCTCGACGTTGGCGTTGGTGGCGTTTTGGGCGGCCACTTCCACCTGCTCGGGGCTGTTCATGAAGTCTTGCGCCAGCTTGCGGATGGGCGGGGAGAAGGTGGCGGAAAACAGCAGGGTTTGGCGCTGCTTGGGCAGCATCTGCATGATTTTGCGGATGTCGTCGATAAAGCCCATGTCGAGCATACGGTCGGCTTCGTCGAGCACGACGATTTCGACTTTGCTGAAATTGATGTTTTTCTGTTTCACATGGTCGAGCAGGCGGCCGACGGTGGCGACAACGATTTCGCAGCCGGCGCGCAGGTCGTTGGTTTGCGCGTCCATGTTCACGCCGCCGAAGAGCACGGTGTGGCGCAGCGGCAGGTTTTTGATATAGCCGCGCACGTTTTGGTCGATTTGGTCGGCCAATTCACGGGTGGGGGTCAGCACCAGCATGCGCACGGGGTGCATGGCGGGGGAAGTGCTGGGGGTGGCGTAGCGTTTCAGCCGCTCGAGGCTGGGCAGCATGAAGGCGGCGGTTTTGCCGGTGCCGGTTTGGGCGGCGGCGAGAAGGTCGTGGCCGGCCAATGCTTTGGGAATGGCGGCGGCTTGGATGGGGGTGGGCGTTTCGTAGCCCTGTTCGGTCAGGGCGGAAACGATTTCGCTGCCTAAGCCGAGTGATGAAAAGGTTGGGTTCATGGTTTTGTACTTTGCTTTCGTTTCAGACGGCCTGTTTTGTTAAAAGACTGTGTTGGGGCTGTCTGAAAATAGGGTTAATACGCTTGGGGTAGGCGGTATGTTTTGATTAAGACTGGTGGAAACCGGCGCCAAATCAGCGTGATGGGTTTGCGGCGTTTGGTTTCACTATGGGGCAGGCGGTTTGCGCTTGCCTGCCGGGGGAAAAACGGGTGCTTATTATGCCATAAATTGCCGGGGCTTTCAGACGGCCTCTATGTGGTTTGGGGGCTTTTTTGTCGGCGCCGTCTGTGGTGTGCGGGCTGTGTTTTTGGGTTTGGGGTTAAGGTATGAGGCCGTCTGAAAGGTTTGGTTCCCGCTGCGGTGGGGCGGCGGGAATGTTTTAGCGAAACTCGCAAGCTCGTTTTGGCGAAGCTCACAAGTTCGCTTTCAGACGGCCTTATTTTTCAGACGGCCTGCTTCAATCATTGTCTGCCGGCGGGGTGGTGAGTCGGATGAGCGGGGCAAGCAGGTCTGCGGTGATGTTCCAAAAGAGGGTGGAGGCGGTGGGGTCTTCTTCGTTGCCGCCGAACACCAGTGCAACTTCGGGATAGCTTTTTTGGCCGGCGGAGTGCGTGCCGCCGTGGTAAAGCTTATAGGCTTCGTTTAAGGCTTTACTTTGGTCGTTGCTTTTATTCCATTCTTGGGCAGCTTTGTAATTGACGCGCGGGAAGAACGGCAGCGGGCGGGTTTGGCCGATTTGGTAATACTCCAGCCAGTTTTGCAGGGCTTCGACGGCTTCTTGTTGTGGAATCTCGGCGAGGGTTTGCGGTTGTTCGGGCAGCAGGATATGGGTTTGGTATTGCCCGGTTTCAGACGGCCTCACGGCGCAGAAAATCAGATGTTCGAGTAAAACGGCGAGCTGTTCGGGTGCTTTGAATGCTTGACCGGGGAAGTAAATCTGCCCGTGGCGGTAAAGATGGTTGAGGCTGCCTTCGAGGGTGTGCGCGCCGACGGCGAGGGTGTAGGGCGCGGGCGGCAGTTTGGGGCTGGTGACTAAGGTGTGGTCGAGCGATTTGGCGGCGGTTTGAAAACGGTTTTGCCAAAGTGCGCCCAATTCGCCTGCGGGCAGCAGGCTTTCGGCTTGCAGACGGCTTTCGAGGCGGCCGAAGTCTTCGTTGTGGCGGCGGGCGGCGGTGTATTCGGCGGTGATGCGCGCGCTTTGTTGCGGCTCGAAGGGTTCGGCGGCTTCCCATGCGGCGTCGCGGTAGGGTTTTTGCCAGTGGAGCGTGTGTTGCAGCCAAGTGCGTACGGGGTTTTTCCAGAAGCGGATAAAGCTGTGGTGGGCAACGGTGTTGTCGGCTGCGGCGGTATCGTCGAGCGGTTCGGTGAAGAACGGAGCTTCGGGTTCGGGCGGGCGGTTGAGGGCTTCGGCGTAGTCGCGGCGGGTGCTGGTAAGGCCGTCTGAACCTGCGCTTTCGGGGGTGAAATAGCGGTGTGAAAAGGGTTGCAGCGGGTGTTGTTTCACCCAATGGGTGTGCAGCTCTTGCGCGGAACGGCCGGTCATGGCGGCAAGGGTGTCGATGAGTTCGCCGAGCAGGGCGGAGGGGGCGAGGGGCTGGTCGTTGCGGATGTCGCGGCCGATGTAGGAAAGGTAAAGGATGTCGCGCGCGCTCATCACGGCTTCGAGAAACAGGTAGCGGTCGTCGTCGCGGCGGGCGCGGTCGCCTTTTTGCGGGTGGCGGGCGATGAGGTCGAAGGCGGCGGCTTTGGTGTTGCGGGGGAAGTCGCCGTCGTTGAGGCCGAGCAGGCAGATCATTTTGAAGGGCAGGCTGCGCATCGGCACCATGCTGCAAAAGGTGATGCCGCCGCGTAGAAATCCGGCTTGGCTTTCGCTGTCGAGAAAGCGGCCGATGTGACGGATAACGGTTTGGCGCGGCAAGGTGCCGCTAAAGCCTGCCAGTTCGGCTTCTTCCTGCCAGCGGGCGAGGGCTTGGGTAAGTTGCTGCCAAGCGTATTGGCCGTCTGTATCGGTGGCGGTCAGGGCGGCGGTAAGGTTGCGGATGCGTTCCGTCCATTCCGGCACGGAGGCGGGTTGCCGCCACAGGCGGGCGGTTGCGGTGAGGGTGCGGATAAGTGCGCTGAAGCGGCTGAGTACGGCGGTGTGGTTGGGGTTGGCGTGCCATGCGCTGATGCGCTGCCACAGCGGGTGGCGGCTTTCGGGCAGCATCCAGCCGAGGGCGAGGCGTTCCAGCCCTTGTTGCCAAGTAAACAGGTTGTTGGTGCCGCCGCGCATGTGTTCGTCGGTGCCCCAGTGTACGTTGAGTGCGGCGATGGTGTCGTGCAGCAGCGGCAGGTCGTCGCGGGTCAGCTCGAAGCGTTGCAGCACAAGGTCGTTTTCGAGCAGCGGCAGCAGCAGGTTGACTTCAAAACGGCTTTCGAGCAGCTCCAGGGCTTGGGCGAGTGCTTGAAACAGGGGTTGGCGGCGGCTGATTTTAACGTCGGATACCGAATAGGGCAGGGCGCGGCTGCCTGCCTGCTGTTGCCCGAACACGGCTTCGATAAAGGGGCTGTAGGGTTCGATATCGGGCGTGAGTACGGCGATGTCGTGCGGCTGCCAATCGGGATGCTGATCGAGCACTTGCAGCAGTTTGTCTTTGAGAATGTGCAGTTCGCGCAGGGGGCTGTGCGCGGATACGGCCTGTATCGAGCCGTCGCTTAAGTCCGGTTGGGGCAGGCCGTTTGGGTTTTCAGACGGCATCGACAGGGTTTGGATGTCGTATTGCAAACGCTGAAGCAGTGTGGGCGGGGCCGTCTGAAAAGGTTCTTCGTCGAATACGGAAATTTCGTGTTTGGGTATGTCGGTGAGCGCGTCGAAAAAGTCGCGCCCCTGTTTGCCCAGCGAAGCGAGCAGCGGGTGGCCGGAAAGGCTTAAATCGGCATCGTCTTCCTGTTGGAGGATTTGCGCCGCTTCAATTACGTTGCCCCAATAGCCGCTGCTGGGGTTGAGCGCGAAAATGTGCACGTCGCAATGTTCGGCCAGCGCCTGCAACAGTTGCAGATACATCGGTGCCATGGTGGCGATGCCGAAAACACAGTAGCGGCGGGGCAGGTGCTGCGGGTCGAGCGAATCGAGCAGCTGCCGCCACAAGCCGACGCGGTGGGGCGTGTGCTGCGAGCCGTCGTCGAGAAAACGCCACAAAACGGCCTGCCAGTTTTCGTCGCTGCCCAAGCCCATGCTTTTGCCTTGCTGCCAAGCGTCTATCCATTGCGGGCGGTACACGAGGTATTGGTCGAAAATGTCGGCGAGTTGTCCGGCCAGCTGGTAGGCGGCGGTGTTGCCGCTGTCGAGATAGCTTTGCAGGGCTTCGCGTGCGGGCAGGTATTCGGAGGCCGTCTGAAAATCTTGGCTTTGAAACAGGCCGAGCAGCCGCCAGCGCATCACTTCGGGGGCAAACGGGCTAAGCGCGGGAATGCCGGGAATAAACCGCCGCATCAGCTGCCACGCCAAGCCGGCGGGCAGGCTGAAATTGAGGTTGGCCGCAATACCGGTTTCACGCGCCAGATAGGTGTTGAGATAACGCCGCATCCCTTGGCTCTGCACCACGATTTCCTCCGCCTCGAAAGGGTTTTCGGGCGGTTGCAGGCTGTGCACGCGGGTAAAGAGGGCGGCTAAGTCTTCGAGGCGGTTGGACTGGTAAAGATAAAGCATGGTGCGTTGGGCGGCCGGAATCGATAATCAATGGTGGGATTATAAACAAATAATCAGCCAAGTAATCGGCGGCAAAAGTAATGAGGCCGTCTGAAAAACGTTTTTATGCGTTTTCAGACGGCCTCTATGTTTTTGCCCGTTAAGGCTCAACCATAATTAATCGGCAATGATGTCGAAATTATTGTCGGTAAATTTGGTATCGGGCACTTTCACAATCAGCGGGTCAACTTCGCCGATGGCTTTCACGTCTTTGCCCGGGTAGTCAAGTGTGTGCAGGAAGTAGCGGATGCAGTTCAAACGTGCACGTTTTTTATCGTCGGATTTGATGATGGTCCACGGCGCGTCGCCGGTGTGCGTGTGGAAGAACATCGCGTTTTTCGCATCGGTGTAGTCGTCCCAACGGTCGAGCGACTGAATATCCACGGGCGAGAGTTTCCAGTGTTTCAGCGGATCGTCGCGGCGGGAAATAAAGCGGCGCAACTGCTCTTCGCGGCTCACCGAAAACCAGAATTTAAACAGATGGATGCCGCTGGCGACCAACATACGTTCAAACTCAGGCGTTTGGCGCATAAACAGCAGGTATTCGTGCGGTTGGCAGAAGCCCATCACACGCTCCACGCCGGCGCGGTTGTACCAAGAACGGTCGAAAAACACCATTTCGCCGGCTGTCGGCAGGTTTTGGATATAGCGTTGGAAATACCACTGTCCGCGTTCGGTTTCAGTCGGTTTTTCCAAAGCCACCACGCGTGCGCCGCGGGGGTTGAGATGTTCCATATAACGTTTGATTGTGCCGCCTTTGCCTGCTGCATCACGGCCTTCAAATAAGCTGACAACGCGCTGGCCGGTTTCTTTGACCCAGCTTTGCACTTTCAGCAACTCGATTTGCAATTTTTGTTTTTCTCTCTCGTAAACACTGCGGCTCAGACGTGTGCGGTAGGGATAGCTTTCCGGTAGCGGGGCAGAATGGGAGTCTTCGGAAGACACGCGGCCTTTGTGTTCCAAAACCGCTTTTTCAAAAACTTTCAATTCCGCTTTCTTATCGCCCAGTGCCACAGGCTCGAAGGGCTTTAACTGCTGCTCTGCGGGTTGGTCGGTCATACACTGCTCCTTTTGTTAAGTAGGTTATTAATATCTATAAGTATTCTGAGACTAATTCTACTCCTTTTTACATAAATAAACAAAAAAGACCGCAGAAAAATAAAGGCAGTTTTGCCTTGCCGCGACAACCCGCCCGCACCGCAAAAAAACGTCGGCTCCGGCCCGTTGCCGCTATAATGACGCCTTTTATTTTCCAGCTTTTTGCCATGCCTTATTTCGCGCTCCTAGACGACGCAGCCGCCAACCGCGCCCAACTTTACCAAACCCACACCGGCAGCCGTTTTTTCACCGCCGACGATATCGACGGGCTGGATGCCGCCCTGCGCGAAGGCTGGCAGCAAGGTTGGCACGCCGTTTTGTTTGCCGATTACGAATTCGGCTTGCCGCTGCTCAACCTGTCCGCCCAACCGCCCGCCCATCTCGCCCTGCATTGGTTTGAACGCTGCACCGAAACCGACCCCGAAGCATGGCTGGCGCAGCACGGCGGAGAAGCGCAACCGGCAGGCATCGGCACACCCGAAAGCGACACCGCCCAAGCCGATTATCTGCAAGCCGTGCGCGATATTCAGACGGCCATCGCCCGCGGCGACACCTACCAAATCAACTACACCACCCGCCTGCACCTTACTGCCTACGGCAACCCCATAAAACTCTACCGCCGCCTGCGCCAGCCCGTGCCCTACGCCGCCCTGAGCTGCCTGCCCAACCATCAGGGGCAAAGCCGCTGGACTTTATGCTTTTCGCCCGAACTCTTCCTCAAAATCGGTTCAGACGGCCTCATCACCACCGAACCCATGAAAGGCACTGCCCCCATCCTCAACGACGGGCAAGACGAACAACGCGCGCGCGATTTGCAGGCCGACCCCAAAAACCGCGCCGAAAACATCATGATTGTTGATTTACTGCGCAACGACCTCGGCAAAATCGCCCAAACCGGCCGAGTGCGCGTGCCCGAACCTTTTAAAGTATCCCGCTTCGGCAGCGTGTGGCAGATGACCACCGCCATCGAAGCGCAAGCCAAACCGAACACCCGCGCCGCCGACATCATCCGCGCCGCCTTCCCCTGCGGCTCGATTACCGGCGCACCCAAACGCATGAGCATGCAGATTATCCGCGACATCGAAACCGCCCCGCGCGGCCTCTACACCGGCAGTATCGGCTTTCTCAATCCCTGCGACAGCGGTTTGGGATTCAGCGGCACCCTCAACGTCGTGATACGCACCTTGCAGCTCGCCCCGCTTTCAGACGGCCTCTACCGCGGCGTGTACGGCGTAGGTTCCGGCATCGTTGCCGACAGCGTGCCCGCCGACGAATACACCGAATGCCGCTGGAAAGCCCGTTTCCTTACCGATCTCGCCCCCGAATTCAGCATCTTCGAAACCATGCGTGTGCAGCAAAAACAATGCCCGCTGCTGCCCCTGCACATAGGCCGTCTGAAACAGTCCGCCGCCGCCCTGAACCTGCCGTTCGCCGACCATATCGAACAGCAGATACACGGCTATCTCGCCCAACTGCCCGATCACGGCCTCTACCGCGTCAAGGCCGTCTTAAACCCTTCAGACGGCCTCAGTCTCAGCCATGCACCGCTGAACGAATTGCCGCCCGGGCAAACGGTATGCCTGTCCGAAACTTCTTTGCCACCGCAAGACTACCTGCGCCGCTTCAAAACCACCTGCCGCAGCATCTACGACCACGGCTGGCAGCAAGCCGAACGGCAAGGCGCGTTTGACAGCCTGTTTTTCAATTCAGACGGCCTCCTGCTCGAAGGCGGCCGCAGCAACGTCTTCATCCGCCTCGGCAACGAATGGCACACCCCCGCATTGAATCTGGACATCCTCAACGGCGTGATGCGTCAAGCCGTACTTGCCGACCCGCAAACCCATCTCGGCACCGACACCGTGCACCAAAGCCGCATCACCCGCGAAATGTTGATGCAGGCCGACGAAATCCGCCTAAGCAACGCCCTGCGCGGCGTGTTTCCGGTGAAGGTTAGAAGCACATAACCGTAGGGCGGGCATCCCTGCACGCCGTGTATGGTCAAACATGCCACAAATATTGAGATAAAAAGCAGCGGCGCTTATCGTGGTTTTTCAAACAAAGCATAAAGGGCAAACAAAGTTGTTCCCGTCGCGGCGGGCAAGGATGCCCGCCCTACATTTAAAAAAGCCGTCTGAAAAGTTGGTTTTAGTTCCAACCTACGTTGCTGGGTAACGTCTTGCGCGGTGTATTTCCAATGAGGGTTGAGAAAGCATAACCCGTAGGGCGGGCATCCCTGCCCGCCGTGTATGGTTAAGCATTACACCAAGATCAAGGCGGAAAAGTTGTCTTTGTCGTGGCTTTTCAAACACAGCATAAAGAGCAAACAAAGCTGTTCCCGTTGCGGCATGCAGAGATGCCCGCCCTACATTTAAAAAGGCCGTCTGAAAAATCTTTTCAGACGGCCTCATTCCAACCCAATCTACATACTTTCAGACGGCCTTATGCCAACGGCTCCAGCAGTTTTTCAAATGCGTCTTCAAACTGTTTCAAACCGTCTTCCTGCAAACGGGTGGCGAGGGCTTCTACGTCGATGCCCAGTTTTTCCACTTCGGCCAGTTGTGCCGCCGCTTCCGCCGCGCCTTCGGTGAGGGTCAGTTTGGCCGTGCCGTGGTCGATAAAGGCTTTTAAGGTGGCATCGGGCACGGTGTTGACGGTATTCGGGCCGATTAAGCTGTCCACATACAATGTGTCGGGGTAAGCAGGGTTTTTCACGCCGGTAGAAGCCCACAAAAGCTGCACGGGGTTGGCGCCTTGTGCTTTCAATGCGGCAAATTGTTCGCCGCCGAATAAATCCTGCCAATCCTGATAAGCGGCTTTGGCCAGCGCGATGGCGGTTTTGCCTTGCAGATGCTCCGGCAGCGTGGCATCCAGCGCGTTGTCGATACGGGAAATAAAGAAGCTGGCCACTACTTGGATATGGTTGACCGGTTTGCCTGTTTTCAGACGGCCTTCAATGCCTTTCACATAGGCTTCATAGGCTTTCAGGGTTTGTTTGCGCGAGAACAGCAGGGTCAGGTTGATGCTGATGCCGTCTGAAACCAATTGCTCCAACGCGGCTACGCCCTCATCGGTGGTGGGCACTTTAATCATCACGTTGGGGCGGTTGATGGCGGCGTGCAGGCGTTTGGCTTCGGCTACCGTGCCGGCTGCATCGTGTGATAAGTCGGGGGCGACTTCGAGGCTGACAAAACCGGTTTTGCCGCCGCTTTTTTCAAACTCGGGCAGGCACACGTCGCAAGCGGCCTGCACGTCGGCAATGGCGAGGGTTTCATAGCGTTGTTTCGGAGTAAGGTTTTGCTGTTTCAGCGCGGCGACTTCATCAGCGTAAAGCACGTCGCCCGCAAAAGCCTTTTGGAAAATGGCGGGGTTGGAAGTTACGCCGCACACGCCTTGCTGCAACATTTCCGCCAATTCGCCGCTTTGCACCAGCGAGCGGGAAAGGTTGTCGAGCCAGATTTGTTGGCCTAATGCTTTAACGTCCGATAAAATAGTCATCTCTGAAATCCTTGTTATTTCTATATGAAGTGGAAATCCTAACCCGATTCAGCGTATTTGGGTAGCCCTGCGGGAAAACTAATCATGGAAAATACCGAACAATATTTGGACTGGGCGCGCGACGTATTGCGCATCGAGGCCGAAAGTCTGCACGAAATCTCTTCCGAGCTGGATCATCATTTTGCCCAAGCCGCCGAAACCATTTTGCATTGCCAAGGCCGTGTGGTGATTATGGGCATGGGCAAATCGGGGCATATCGGGCGCAAAATGGCCGCTACCATGGCTTCTACCGGCACGCCGGCTTTTTTTGTACATCCCGCCGAAGCCGCGCACGGCGATTTGGGTATGATTGTCGACGGCGATGTGGTGCTGGCGATTTCCAATTCGGGAGAAAGCGACGAAATCACCGCCATTATTCCCGCCCTCAAACGTAAAAACATCACGCTTATCTGCATCACCGCCAAACCCCGCTCCACCATGGCGCGCCATGCCGATATCCACATTACCGCCTCCGTATCGCACGAAGCCTGCCCGCTCGGTTTGGCACCCACTTCAAGCACTACAGCCGTGATGGCTTTGGGCGACGCACTGGCCGTGGTGCTGCTGAAAGCGCGCGAGTTCACGCCCGACGATTTCGCCCTCAGCCACCCCGCCGGCAGCCTCGGCAAACGGCTGCTGCTGCGCGTGTCCGACATCATGCACAGCGGCGAATTGCTGCCTGCCGTGACCGACGGTACTTTGCTGAAAGACGCCATCGTGCGCATGAGCGAAAAAGGCTTGGGTATGTTGGCCGTTACCGATGAAGCAGGCCGTCTGAAAGGCGTATTTACCGACGGCGACCTGCGCCGCCTGTTCCAACAGCGCGACAACTTCGCCGGCCTGACGGTCAACGACATCATGCACGCCAACCCCAAAACCATCGCCGCCGACAAACTCGCCACCGAAGCCTTGAAACACATGCAGCAAAACCACATCAACGGCCTTTTGGTAGTGAAGGAAAACGATGTTTTGGTCGGTGCGCTGAATATGCACGATCTGCTCAAAGCGCGGATTATTTAAACTGCCCGCCGCACATCGCCAGCCCAACCGCCGCGTTTGCATTTTCAGACGGCCTTCAAAGCTGATATAGTCAATCAACTTAACTTTTACTACGGCGTTGCTGCGCCTTGCCGTACTACCTGTACTGCCTGCGGCTTGCTGCCTTGTATTAAAAATTAATTTGATTGACTATGGTGCTACAATAAGCCGTGCAGGCCGTCTGAAATTTATTTAAAGCAAGCCAATCGAATATGCAAAACCTCACCCCCGAAATCCAAGCCCGCGCCGCCCGAATCAAATTGCTGATTATGGATGTGGACGGCGTACTCACCGACGGGCGCATTTTTATCCGCGACAACGGCGAAGAAATCAAATCCTTCCACACGCTCGACGGCCACGGTTTGAAAATGCTTCAGGCCGGCGGCGTTCAGACGGCCATTATTACCGGCCGCGACGCCCCGTCTGTCGGCATCCGCGTCAAGCAGCTCGGTATCAATCACTACTATAAAGGCATTCACGACAAACGCGCCGCCTATGCCGATCTGCGCGAGAAAGCCGGCGTGGAAGAGCACGAATGCGCCTTTATCGGCGACGACGTGGTCGATCTGCCCGTGATGGTGCGCTGCGGCCTGCCCGTAGCCGTGCCCGAAGCACATTGGTTTACTTTGAAGTACGCCGCTTACGTTACCCGAAACAGCGCAGGTAACGGCGCGGTGCGTGAGTTGTGCGACCTGATTATGCAGGCTCAAGGCACGCTGGAAGCGGCTTTGCAGGAGTATGTGAAATGAGCGGAAGATGGCGCTACGGTTGGCTGTTTCCGCTGGTGTTGGCCATCGGCTTGGGCGGACTTTCCGCTTGGCTCGGGCGCATCAGCCAAGTCGATATCGAAGAGGCCGTCTTAAACCCCAATGAGCCGCAATACTCGATGGAAGGCATAGACGGCAAGCGTTTCGACGCTCAAGGCCGTCTGAAAGAAAACCTCAGCGCCGAGCGCGCATGGCAGCTGCCCAAGAGCGACGACGTGGTGTTTGAAGAGCCGCGGCTTTCCCTGTATGACGGCGGGCAACTGATTTACAAAGTCGAAAGCAAAGACGCCCGCTACAACACCGACGCCCGCACCGTGCAGTTTGAGCACAACGTCGTGCTGACCAAATCCGCCGACGCCCGCCGCCCCGCCGGTGTCTTGAAAACCAGCAGCTTAACCATAAATACGCAAACAGAAACCGCCGAGACCAAAGCCCCCGTCGAATACCGCTACGGCGAGTCGCACGGCACGGCCAACGGCTTGGTTTATGACCACAAAAAAGGGTTGTTGAACCTGCCCTCACGCGTGAAAGCCATCATCTATGACCCGAAAAATCTTTAACGCCGCCTTCCTTGCCGCTTTGGCCGCCGCCGCGCCCGCTTACGCCCTCGAAAGCGACAGCAAGCAGCCGATTCAAATCGAAGCCGACCAAGGCTCGCTCGATCAGGCCAACCAAGTAACCACCTTCAGCGGCAACGTGATCATCAAACAAGGCTCGCTCAACATTCGCGCCGGCAGCGTGAAAGTATCGCGTAACGACAAAGGCGAACAGTTTATGTCTGCTTCCGGTAGCCCCGTACGCTTCGGCCAAACGCTCGACGGCGGCAAAGGCACGGTTAACGGGCAAGCCAACAACGTCGAATATTCCTCCGCCACCGGCGTGGTGAAACTCACCGGTAACGCCAGAGTGCAGCGCGGCGGCGACTTGGCCGAAGGCGCGTCTATCACTTATAACACCCGCACCGAAGTCTATACCGTGCACGGCAGCAAAGCCGCAGGCGGTAAAGGCGGCAAACGCGTAACCGTGATCATCCAGCCTTCTTCCGCCCAATCGGGTAAAAAATAGCCGCAGATAAAGGCCGTCTGAAAAACCGGTTTCAGACGGCCTTAAAACAGATTACAATAGTAACCATAACCTAAGAGCAATACCATGACCGAGCAAAGCCGCTTAAACGTACAAAACCTGCAAAAAAGTTTCAAAAAACGCCAAGTCGTTAAAAACTTTTCGCTCGACATCGAAAGCGGCGAAGTCGTCGGCCTGCTCGGCCCCAACGGCGCAGGCAAAACCACCAGCTTTTATATGATAGTGGGCCTGATTGCCGCCGATGCCGGCAGCGTGATGCTCGACGGACAGGAAATCCGCCATCTGCCCATACACGAGCGCGCCCGCTTAGGATTGGGCTACCTGCCGCAAGAAGCCTCGATTTTCCGCAAGATGACGGTAGAGCAAAACATCCGCGCCATCTTGGAAATCAGCCTGAAAGACAAAAACCGGATCGATAGCGAGTTGGAAAAACTGCTGGCCGACCTCAACATCGAACGCCTGCGCAACAACCCCGCACCGTCGCTTTCGGGAGGCGAACGCCGCCGCGTCGAAATCGCCCGCGTACTTGCCATGCAGCCGCGCTTTATCCTGCTCGACGAACCCTTTGCGGGCGTTGACCCGATTGCCGTGATCGATATTCAGAAAATCATCGAATTTCTCAAAACACGCGGCATCGGCGTATTGATTACCGACCACAACGTGCGCGAAACCCTGCGTATCTGCGACCGCGCCTATATCATCAGTGAAGGCGCTGTGCTGGCATCCGGCCATCCCCAAGAGTTGGTCAACAACGAGCAGGTGAGGGCAGTTTATTTGGGCGAAAACTTTAATTATTAAAGATACCGTTTGAAGCCGTGCTTACCGCCCGAATGAGGGCAGGGCAGTTGGGCGGCAGTTTCCATAAAAGGGTCTGTCAGGTATCGCTTTATACACAAGCCGGTCAAAGGCATATAGGTCATTCACTTCATTTTTAATACAAGGCAGCAAGCCGAAGACAGTACAGGCAGTACGGAACCGATTCCGTTGAACTTCAGCGGCTTGCACAATCGTTCTCTTCGAGCCAAGGCGCAGCAACGCCGTAGTAAAAGTGAAGTGGACTGACTATATAGGATAGGCCGGTTTCGGACACAACGCTTTACTTACTCACCCGATAACCCTATGAGCCAAAATCTCGGACTAAAACTCAAACAAACCCAGCAGCTCAACCAGCATCTGCAACAATCGTTGCGCATACTGCAAATGTCGGGCTTGGAGCTTGAGCGCGAAGTGGACGACTGGCTCCAAGACAACCCGCTGCTGGAGCGTGCCGAAACCGCAGAAGACGAAGGCGATGCCGAGTTCGCCCACGTTTCCGCCGCCCTGCCCAAAGGCAAACAAGTGGGCGGCGACGATGCCGAAGACGTGTGGGCGACCATCGCCGAAGAAGAAGATTTCAACGCCTTTCTCCACAAACAAGTGTGCGAACACCCCATGAGCGAGCAAGAAGCCGCGCGGGTGCATATCCTCATTGATTTTCTCGACGAACAAGGCTACCTCACCGACAGCCTGAGCGACATCCTCGACCACACCCCGCTCGAATGGATGCTCGACGAAAACGACCTGCACGAAGCACTCGACCTACTGCAAACCTTCGACCCCGCAGGCGTCGGTGCCGCCAACTTAACCGAATCGCTGATGCTCCAGCTTATGCGCCTGCCCGCGTCGCCCGCGCGCCAACTCGCCGCCAAAATCATCCATTTAGGCTTGGACGACTTAGGCCGAAGCCGCCAGCAGAATATAGCCCGCTTCCGCAAACAGTTTCCCGAATACGACACCGACACCCTTCAGACGGCCTTAGACCTGATTGCCAAGCTCAATCCCTATCCCGCCTACGGTTTCGCCTCCGCCGAGCCTACCGCCTATGTGCAGCCCGACGTGTGGGTGAAAGAAACCAAAAGCGGCTGGAAAGTCGCCGGCAACGAGCAGGCATGGCCGAAAGTCAAGCTCAACCACGAATATTGCGACCTGCTCAAAGAAGCCGGCGAAGTCAGCCCCGAGTGGAAAGAAAAACTCAGCGAAGCCCGCCAAAAAATCGACAGCCTCGAATTGCGCAAAAACACCGTCTTGCGCTTGGCCGAATACATCGTCGAAAAACAGGAAGACTTTTTCGTCTTCGGCGAAATCGGCCTGACACCCATGCTGATTAAAGATGCCGCCGCCGAATTAGGCGTGGCCGAAAGCACCGTTTCCCGTGCCGTCAACCACAAATATTTGTCTTGCCCGCGTGGGGTGTTTGCGTTACGCTATTTCTTCACACAAGCCGTTTCCGCCGAAGACGGAGAAGGCGTAAGCCAGAGCGCAGTCAAAGCCGTGATTGCCCAGCTTATCGAAGGAGAAGACAAACAAAAACCCTATTCCGACGAAGCCTTGAGCAGCCTGCTCAAGCAACAGGGCATAGACATCGCACGGCGCACCGTAGCCAAATACCGTGAGGCCTTGAATATTCCGAGCGCGCACCAACGTAAACCCTAAACCGGATTCACAGGCCGTCTGAAAGCGGGTTGAACAAGATTTCGGCCAAGCCCGCCAAGCCCGTTTTCAGACGGTCGCAACGATACACATGCAGCACCCCGCCTTTTCCGCCGCCTGCCCCTTGCACGGCAAGCGGCACCAACCCAACGAAGGAGTAAAGCCATGAATCTGAAAATTACCGGCCTGAATTTCGACGTAACCGAAGCCATCAAAAACCACGTTACCTCCAAGCTCGAGCGCATCAACCGCCACGCAGCCAACGTGATTTCGGTTGCCATTACCCTTTCGGTAGAGAAGGTAAATAACAAAGCCGAAGCAGATGTACACCTGGCCGGAAAAGATTTACATGTCGAAACCGTAGAATCCGATATGTATGCCGCCATAGACGTACTGATGGACAAACTCGACCGCGCCATCCTCAAGCACAAAGAAAAAAGCAACGACGTGCGCGCCACCACCAAACCGGCAGCACCCGAAGAATAAACCGCCGTTTGATGTATTGATTGCATAAAACTTAAGGCCGTCTGAAAAACCATTTTCAGACGGCCTTTAAACATCAGCAAACCCGTCATACTCGGGCTTGACCCGAGTATCTCGAGTTCCGGTAACTTTAGGAGATGCACGGGTCAAGCCCGAGCATGACGAAGCCGTGAAGAAAATAAAGTGATTTGGGCTACATCCGCCCGCAGGCAGTGTTCAGTAATCTATATCGAGTAAGCGAGGCTTGGTCTTGCGCTTCAATCACTGCTTCAAGCCCAAGCGACCCAAAAACTACCGCAACAACATTTCCTGCAACAGCTTCATGCCCCATTGCCAGCCGTGCAAATGCCCGTTCAGACGGCCTTCATGCGGCGACACCAACAGCCGCGCCCCCCAACACGCTGCCTGCCCTTGCGCCCATTCCGGCGGGCAGGCGGCATCGTTTTTGCCGATCACCAACGCCGTCGGGCAATGGCAGCGCACCCGTTGCAGCGTGTGGCAATCATCATCAGGAAACGCCTCTTGCAGCGGCGACACCAGCATCATATTGCGTATCCGCTTTTGCGTGTTCACATCCGCCAGATACAGCCACGCCAGCCAGCCCGACACGCCCGCGCCGTGGGCGACGACGGCGATATTTTTACTGTGGATACTGCCAAAGGCCGTCTGAACCGCGTGCTGCCACCCGGCAATCGACTGCCCGCGCGACACGGCAGTCATACGCACGGTAGGGTAGCTGACCGCCCAGCGGTCTATCCACATTTCCGCCTCATCCGCATCGCGTATCAGCAGCAGGGTTAAATCTTCAAGGTCGTGGCTGTGCATGGTAGGGTTTTGTAGTTTGATTTGATTTATTGACAATAAGTATTTATTTTTTAAATTCTTTCAGTAGCGTTGTCAGGCTATCTATACCGTCGAACGTGCCGGGTACTTTATCAGGATTGGACAAGATACTGCTGAAAATCAGGTTTTCAAATTTTTCCAAAGCGTCTTTATCCGATGCTTTGATTTCTTTTGCGTAATCGGCATAGCTTTGGATAAATTGGCATAAAGACTGGCGAAGCTCAAGCTGCATAATTTGGGTTTGTATGGCATGGTAATGGCTTAATACCACGCGGAAGAAGTAGATTAAAACAAACTCCAAACCGATAACGGGCAGCATTTGCTCCCAAGAAAGAGTCTTGTCATCAATAAATTTATAGAAGCTGAAGCCTAAAGGTATAAATGTAGCCAGTAATAATGTAACCAACCCTGCAAATGTCCACCATTTTGCGGTATCTTTCTTATCTAACAACTTTTGAAAGCCGTCAGATAAGCCGACAAAATTATAAGCCGTCTTATATTCATCAAGAGCCGTTTTTAATTTCTCGACTTCACTTATTTTACTTTCTACTTCTTGTGTATGCTTGGATATAGAATTTTCCAATTCCTCTTTTTTGCTGTCAAAATTTACAAAGGTTTGAAAACCTGGGCTGCCAATATAGAAATTTAAAATTTCTAAAGGCATTTGATAGAAAGCAAAAGTTATCAATTGATTTTTTTCGTAATTTTCGTCATAAAATGCCGCTTTTTTTAATTTTTCTATTAATTTGTATAAAGGGCTAGTTGGTCGAATTTCATGATTATTTCTGGATAAGCTTAAGTAATATTCCACAAAAAATCTTATAAATAAGTAAAATACAGTATCAATTCTTTCTATATAGAAGTCGACATCATTTTTACAATTTTCAATATATTCTCCAAGTCTTCGCCCTGTGTCATGAATATTAAATGGACAGTATCTTTCCCATAAGATGGGGGAGTCAATCATTGAAGTAATAATGTTTTGAATAGCATGATGCTTTTCGATAATCTCTGATGCATAAAGTGATTCGTCAAATTGTTTAATAATTTTTCGCATTTCCAATAAATTATCATTTAAATCATGAAAAAATCCCACATCGTTTCCTTTCTAAAAATATATTAATTGATTACTCCAAATAACTGGAATTAAATCCAATTTAGCACTTGGCGTACATTATTTTTCAGGTGTTCTTATCATATTCCCCAACCCTCAAACCCCCAAATAACCCTCCCTGCTCGCCAGCCAGCGGTTGAGGTGGGCTTCGACGATGTCGGGGTTCTCTTCGATCAGTTGGGGGGCGATTTCGCGGGCTTTTTCTAGGAGGTGCAGGTCTTCTTCGAGGTTGGCAAAGCGGAGCATGGGTACGCCGCTTTGGCGTGCGCCGAGAAATTCGCCGGGGCCGCGGATGTTGAGGTCTTGGCGGGCGATTTCGAAGCCGTCGGTGTGTTCGTAGATGACTTTGAGGCGGGCTTTGGCCAGCTCGCTCAGGGGTTCGGCGAAGAGTAAGACGCAGGTGCTGGCGGCGGCGCCGCGGCCTACGCGTCCGCGCAGTTGGTGCAGTTGCGCCAAGCCCATGCGTTCGGCGTGTTCGATAACCATGAGGCTGGCGTTGGGTACGTCTACGCCGACTTCGATAACGGTGGTGGCAACGAGTACGTTCAGACGGCCTGCGGCAAATTCGGCCATCACTTGGGCTTTTTCGGCGGCTTTCATGCGGCCGTGGACGAGGCCGATGCTGAGTTCGGGTAGGGCCGTTTGAAGGGCGGCTTGGGTTTCGGTGGCGGTTTGCAGTTGCAGGGTTTCGCTTTCTTCGATGAGGGGGCAGACCCAGTAAACCTGCCGCCCTTTGCGGCAGGTGTTGAGTACGAAGCCTTCGACTTCGGGGCGGCGCAGGCTGTTGACGAGGCGGGTTTGGATGGGGGTGCGGTTGGGCGGCAGTTCGTCGATCACGGAAACGTCGAGGTCGGCGAAAAAGCTCATGGCCAGCGTGCGGGGGATGGGGGTGGCGGACATCATGAGCTGGTGTACGTCTTGCCCTTTGTTTTTGAGGGCGAGGCGTTGGGCGACGCCGAAGCGGTGCTGTTCGTCGACGATGACGAGGCCGAGGTTGTGGAACTGTACGTCTTCTTGAAAGAGGGCGTGGGTGCCGACGGCGATGGGGGCGAGGCCGTTTGAAAGGGCGGCTTTGTTTTGTTCTTTGGCTTTTTTGCGCTGGCTGCCGGAAAGCCATGCAACGCTGAGGCCGAGCGGCTCGAACCATTGTTTGAATTTGAGGTAGTGCTGTTCTGCGAGGATTTCGGTGGGTGCCATCACGGCAACTTGGCTGCCGGCTTCGACGGCGGTGAGGGCGGCCAGGGCGGCAACGATGGTTTTGCCGCTGCCTACGTCGCCTTGCAGCAGGCGGTGCATGGGGTGGGTTTGCTGCATGTCGGCACGGATTTCGGCCAGCACGCGCTGTTGGGCTTGGGTGAGGGAAAAGGGCAGGGCGTTGAGCAGTTTGCCCGACCATTCGCCGGTGCCGTGCAGGGGGGAAGCCTGCCCGCTGATGCGTTTTTGCCGGGCGAGCCGCATGGAGAGCTGTTGGGCGAGCAGTTCGTCGAATTTGAGCCGCTGCCATGCGGGGAGGGTGCCGTCTGAAAGTTGGCGGATGCTGTAATCGGGCGGCGGGGCGTGCAAAAGGCGCAGGCTTTCGGCCAAGTGCGGCAGTTTCAGACGGCCTAAGAGTTCGTCGTGCAGGGTGTCGTGCAGGGGCAGGGCTTCTAAGGCCGTCTGAACGATGCGGCGTAAGGTGGGCTGGTTGAGGCCGTTTACGGTGGGGTAAACGGGGGTAAGGCTTTCGGCAAGGCTGCTGTTGTCGGCATCGCGGATTTTGGGGTGGATCATTTCGTCGCCATAAAAACCGTGTTTGATTTCGCCCACGGCGCGGATGCGTTTGCCTTGCGCCATTTGTTTTTGATGGCTGGGGTAGAAGTGGATGAAGCGCAGAAACAGCACGCTGCCGGAGTCGTCTTGAATCTGCACGACAAGCTGCTTGCGCGGTTTGAACTGCACTTCTTGCAGGGTTACGATGCCTTCGACTTGGCACGGCACGCCGATGGGTGCGTCTTTAATCGGCATGATGTGGGTTTCGTCTTCGTAGCGCAGCGGTAGGTGCAGGGCAACGTCCCACGGGGTGTGCAGGTTGAGCTTTTCGAGCTTTTTGGCGGCGGTATCGGTGATTTTGAGCAGCTTTTGGTGTTCGGGTGTCATGGCGGCTGGGGGGAAACGGTTTCAGACGGCCATTTTAAATGATTTTGGGGCGGGGGTAGGATGGGGAATAACGGGTAATGAGTGAGGCCGTCTGAAAGCAGGTTGGCGGGTATTGGTGTCGGATACAAGTATCCGACCTACAATGTCGATGTCCGGCCACAAGCGGCGGGCAGTGATGCCCGCCCTGCGTTGGAAATAAAACCGAGGCCGTCTGAAACATTTTCGGTAGGTCGGATACTTGTATCCGACTGTGAGGAAACGCTTTCAGACGGCCTTGAATGCGTTTGTTTGGGCTTTAAGTGCGTTTGGCTGCCTCGACCTGCTTGATGTTCTGCCGGTTTAACATGCCCAGCGCGATCACCACCAGCAAAGTGCCGGCGATATCCGTCCAACCCAGCGGAATATGGAAAAACAGCCGTGCCAGCAAGGTGGCGAAAATCGGGTTGAGCAGATGGAAAGCCGCCGCATGCGCCGGGCCGAGCCAACGCACCAGTTGAAACCACATCAGCATCGCCACCACCGACACCACAATCACCTGATACCATAGCGACCACGCAAACACGCCGTTGTGCATCGCCGCCGCCCAGCCCGAAGGCGAGGCAAAAGGCAACAGAAGCAGGCCGCCGAACAGATTTTGCACGCCCGTTAAGGCCAGCAGATGATGTTTGTTGGCCACCGCGCGGTAGATGAGCGTGCCGGCGGCCAAGGCCAACATGCCCATCAGTGTCCACACGATGCCGAAGTCCCAGCCCGCTTGCGGCATTCTGGCCGACAAAACCGCATACACGCCCGCAAAACCCAGCAAAATCGCCGCCCATTGCAGCCACGACCATTGCCGCGTGATCAGGGAAGACACAAACGCGGTAACAAAAGGCATGGTCGAAACCAGCAGCACCACCAGTTCGGGCGAGATCGTTTTCAAGCCGGTGTAAGACCAGCCCAAGTAGAGCGCGTAATTCGTCAAACCCAGCAAAAAGCCGTGCAGCCACAACGATTTGCCGCGCCAACCCAAATCCGCGCCTTTGTGCGCCAGCCACACGCACAAGGCAAACACCAATGCCGCCGCCAGCAAAAAACGCAAACTCAACATGTCTAAAGGCTCAAGCGTTTGCAGGGTGTATTTGCCCGCAATAAAGGCCGAAGCCCATAACAGGCTGAACAGCATACCGAAAAGCAGATACATCATGCCCTCTCTTTCAAGACGTTGTCGTATCACTACCTTAGCAGCGTAAACGGCCGCCATATTTCGCCCGCAAGCGAAATGAAAGGTATGCTGCGAAAGGCATAATGTATATAGTTAATCCGCAGTTTAGTAACAAAGCCGTCATACTCGGGCTTGACCCGAGTGTCTTGAGTTTCAGCAAATTTAGGCGATACTCGGGTCAAGCCCGAGTATGACGAGTGTACTGTTTTTAAGTTGATTGACCGTATTGTTGCCCCGCCATTGTAAGGAACCGCATCATGTCGTTAGCCCACCATTTCGCCCACACCGCCCATTTGATCGGCCACCCCAGCCGCGCGCTGATGCTGGACGCCCTGTTGGGACGCGACCGCCTGAACGTAACCGAATTGGCAGAAATCGCCGGCATTACCGTTCAGACGGCCAGCGTGCATTTAGACAAACTCCGTCGCGGCGGTTTGGTGGAAATGGAAGCAGAGGGCAAAAACCGCCTCTACCGCATCGGCAGCCCGCGCGTGATGGACATCTTGCAGAAACTCGCCTTGCTCGCCGACAAAGGCAAAAGCCGTGTCGAGCAGCCGCACCAAAAACTGCGCATCTGCTACGGGCACATGGCGGGCGAAATGGCGGTAAGCATCAGCCAAAGCTTGTGCGAAGCCGGTTTGGTGATATTGGACGGCGCCAACGAACATTACGAAGTAACCCCCGCAGGCATGGCATGGCTGGATACGCTCGAGATCAACGCCGCCAACTACCCGCCGCACACCCATGCCTGCTTGGATTGGACGGAAAAAACCTACCACATCGCAGGCTGGTTGGGGCACGAAATGATGGCCGCCTTTGCCGTGCGCGGCTATATCGAACAGCCCGCTCACGAAGTGCGCGCGTTAAGGCTGACGGAAAGCGGCAAGTTGTATTTGGCGAAACTGCGGGAGCGGGTTTGATGGGAAATAGCAGGTGGATAAAGCAGTTGCTTTATATATCAAGAGGCCGTCTGAAAATGTTTTCAGACGGCCTCTTGTCATGTTCGATAAAAGCGGCCATGCAGTGCCGCCAGTACAAATAATTATTTTCAAAGGCTTAGTTTCGATTTTCCCCGCCGCCCTGACCGCTTGTGCTATGATGCACGCCGTTTATCAACCCTGTTTTTGAGGACACAGAATATGTCTTGGTCGGCAGCAGACAGCGCGTCGCTTTACGGTATCCGCCATTGGGGCGACGGTTATTTTTCGGTGGGCGAAAACGGTCATGTGATGGTCAAACCTAACAACAACAGCGACACCGAAGTCGATTTATACGGCTTGGTGGCGCAGCTCAACGAGCGCGGGCAGGATTTGCCGATGCTGTTTCGCTTTCCCGATATTCTGCAAGACCGTGTGGCGCGGCTGTGTACGGCGTTTAACCGTTCCATCCGTAAAAACGAGTATCAGGGCAAATATACGGCGATTTATCCGATTAAGGTCAACCAGCAGGAATCGGTGGTGAAAAACATCATCGTGCCGAAAAACGATCAGGTGTCGATCGGTTTGGAGGCCGGTTCCAAACCGGAATTGATGATTGTGCTGGCGTTTGCGCCCAAGGGTGGCACGATTGTGTGCAACGGTTATAAAGACCGCGATTTCATCCGCCTTGCGCTCATCGGCCAGCGGCTCGGTCATGAAGTGTTTATCGTGATTGAAAAAGAGTCGGAAGTGGATTTGGTGATTCAGGAATCGAAAAATCTGGGCATCAAAGCCAATATCGGCCTGCGCGTGCGTTTGTCGTCGCTCTCGTCGAGCAAATGGGCCGACACGGGCGGTGAAAAAGGCAAATTCGGCCTTTCTGCCGCGCAACTGATTTCGGCGGTGGAAAAACTCACGGCGGCAGGTTTGGCCGACAATGTGAAGCTGATGCACTTCCATATGGGTTCGCAAATTTCCAATATTGCCGATTACCGCATGGGCTTTAAAGAAGCGGTGCGTTATTTTGCCGAACTGCGCGGGCTGGGGCTGCCGATTGAGTATGTGGACGTGGGCGGCGGTTTGGGTGTGGACTACGACGGCACGCACTCGCGCAATGCCAGCTCCATCAACTACGATATGGGCGAATATTCGCATGTGATTGTGTCGATGCTGGCCGAATATTGCAACGAACACAATATGCCGCATCCGCATATTTTCTCCGAATCCGGCCGCGCGATGACGGCGCATCATGCGGTGCTGGTGATGAATGTAACCGATGTGGAACGGCTGCCCGAGCAAGTGCCGGAAATTGCCGATCCGGATAACTTGTCGTTTGCCACCAAAAAGCTGATTACGCTGCTGGATACCAACGACAGCGAAATGGTAACCGAAACCTATTACCGCGTCGGCCATTATCTCACCGAAGTCACCGAGCAATATCTCGAAGGCAAAGTGCCGCTGAAAGAAAAAGCCTTGGCCGAGCAGCTTCATGCCGTGTTGTGCCGCCGTTTGAAAAACCAGCTTCAGGCGGGCAGACGTTCGCAACGGCAGGTGTACGACGACCTTACCGATAAGCTGGCCGACAAATATTTCTGCAATTTCAGCGTGTTCCAAAGCCTGCCCGACACATGGGCCATCGGCCAAGTGCTGCCGATTATGCCGCTGCACCGCTTGAACGAACGCCCCACGCGCCGCGCCGTGCTGCAAGACTTAACCTGCGATTCAGACGGCAAAATCAGCCAATATGTCGATCAGCAAAGCATCGAATCGAGCATGAGCGTGCATGATTTGAAACACGGCGAGCCGTATGTTTTAGGCGTGTTTATGGTGGGGGCGTATCAGGAAATTCTCGGCGATATGCACAACCTTTTCGGCGATACCGATTCGGTAAACGTGTATGTGCGCGACAACGGCAATATAGAATTCGGCGGCATGGAAGAGCATGACACCATTGAAGACATGCTCCACTATGTGCATCTTTCCACCGGCGAAGTGATTAACCGTTTTGAAGAAAAAACCCGCTGGGCGCAGCTTAAATCGACCGAGCGCAAACTGTTTACCGCCGAATTTATGCACGCGCTCAAGCAAAGCAGCTATTTGAGTACCGATCCGGAAGATGCAGAAGACTGATAAGCAAAGGTCTCGAGCCGTCTGAAACAGGCCGTCTGAAACATGATATAGTGCACGCGCTTTATCATTTTCAGACGGCCTGTTACATCATGGACACATCTACGCTTTACCTTATCCTCACCGCCCTTGCCGCCGCCTTTCTCGGCATCCTCATCACTTGGCTGATCCTGCGCAACAAACATCAGGCCGAGCAAAACCGCTTGAACAGCCAGCTTGCCGAACGCACCCAGCAATACCAATTCGCCGCGCAAGAGCAGGCCGAGGCGGAAAACGCGCTTGATGCCCTGCAACAGCAGTTTCAGACGGCCCAAACCGCCCTTGCCGCCGCCGAAACCCGCAGCAGCCAGATCGAGCCGCTGCAAAAAGAGCTGGCGCAAAGCCGCCGCCACGCGCAGGATTTACAGGCTGAAGTGCAGGAAATCCACAGCCGCTTTGCCGCCGCCAAACAGCACATCGAAGGCTTGCAGGCGCGTGAAAGCGAATTAGGCCGTCTGAAAGAAGATTATGCTCAATTGCAGCAAACCGTGGCCGATTTGAAAGTGCGCAACGAAAGGCTGCATACCCAAATCGAGCAGGAACGCCTTGCCTCGGAAGAAAAACTCGCTCTGCTGGCCGAAGCACGCCAAAGCTTAACCGACCAATTCCAAAATCTCGCCAACAACATTCTCGAAGAAAAAACCAAACGCTTTACCGAACACAACACCGAAAACATCAACCGCCTGCTCACCCCGCTCAACGAGCGCATGGGCAAATTCAGCGAGCTGGTGCAAAGCACTTACGAAAAAGAAGCCAAAGAGCGGCTCACGCTTGAGAACGAACTCAAACGCCTGCAAACCCTCAACACCCAGCTTCACACCGATGCCAAAGCCCTCACCGATGCGCTCACCGGCGTGCAAAACAAAACGCAGGGCAACTGGGGAGAGATGATTCTGGAAACCGTGCTCGAAAATTCAGGCTTGGTGAAAGGGCGAGAATATATTGTTCAAGCGGCCTCCGTGCGCCACGAAGAAGACGGCAGCACCCGCCGCCTGCAACCCGACGTGCTGGTCAACCTGCCCGACAACAAGCAAATCATCATAGACAGCAAAGTATCGCTCACTGCCTATGTGCGCTACACGCAGGCGCAAACGCCCGAAGAGGCCGAACGCGCACTCGCCGCCCACGCCGCCAGCGTCCGCAACCACATCAAGAGCCTGTCGCTCAAGCAATACAGCCATATCGAAGGCGTAAACACGCTTGATTTCGTATTTATGTTCATCCCCGTCGAACCCGCCTACCTGTTGGCTTTGCAGCACGACGACAACCTGTTTCAAGAGTGCTTCGACAAACGCATCATGCCCGTCGGCCCCAGCACGCTGCTGGCGACGCTGCGCACGGTGGCGAATATTTGGCGCAACGAGCAGCAAAACCAAAACGCCATCGCCATCGCCGAAGAAGGCGGCAAGCTGTACGACAAATTCGTCGGCTTCGTAACCACGCTGGAAAGCGTCGGCAAAAACATCGAGCAGGCGCAAAGCCAGTATCAAGCCGCGTTCAAACAGCTTTCCGAAGGCCGCGGCAATTTGGTGAACCGCGCCGAGAAACTGCGCAAACTGGGCGTGAAAGCCTCCAAGCAGCTTGAAAAAAATCTGGCGGAAAAAGCCGACAGCGGAGCATTGGAATTACCTGAAGGCAACGGGGAATAAAGGTTAAGAAGATACTTTGGCGAAATTCAGATAACAGCTTGAGGCCGTCTGAAAGCGATCTTGCGGGTTTCGCTCAAGTGAATGTAGAGAGCTTCGCCAAAACGAGCTTTGTGGGTTTTGCAAAGGTTTCAGATTGTCTATCCCGCCCGCAGATGGTTTTGGAATCAGCATGAAACAGAAACAGCCGCCTGTGCGAATACAGGCGGCTGTTGTGTTATCGGTTTCGCTGGCGGGCAGTGCTTCAGTTGGCAGTTTCCGAGTTTTCGTCGGTGGTTTCCATCGGCTGGCGGTCGTAAGCTTGGCGCTCGATATCGACAATGGTGTTTTCCAATGAACGGAATGCTTCGCTGTCGGGCTTTTTATCGCCTGTCGAAGTGCCGTCTTCCAGCCAGTATTCCTCTTTGCTGTCTTGGCCTTCTTCATAGTCCACCGTAGTGAGGCCGTAATAAGCCTGTTTGCCGTTGGGGTACCATAATTTTCTGCTGGATTCGGTGCCGGTGCTTTTTCTGGTTACCAGCCATTCGTCTATCTTTTTGCCGTTGAGGTACAGCGCTTCTTTTTCGGTGTTTTCGGTGAAATGCTGCTCGGCGCACAGTTCGCCGTTTTTGCAAAAATCGATGCGGCTGTAACGGCTGTCGGAGATCACATATTGAACGCTGGAGAGCTTGCCTTGATCGTTATAGATAGACAAATGACCGCGCGCGTGTGCGGAATCCGGATAGTTGGCATTGGTTACATAAAATAAATCGGTTTGCTTGCGGCCGTCGGCAAAAAAGTCTTGCGCCAAATAAAGGCCGTTGCTTTGCAGGCCGTAAGATTTGCGGAAATAGCCCTTATCTACCGGGGTTTCGCTGAGGTCGAAATTTTCATCAAAATAAATGATTTCTTTCACGCTTTGGCCTTTTGCAGCCTGTTGCAGGTGGGCGGTGCGTTTCAGGAACTCGGCTTCCGTCTGCGGCAGGGAAACGGTGTGGTTTGTCGCAAATACGTCATTGTTGGTCGGAATGGTTTGGCAGGCGCCGAGTGCCAGGGCAGCCAAAACCGGCAGCAGAATTTTTTTCATATCAGTATTCCTTTGTTCAGCGGGTTTGTTGGTGATAAACAGGGCAACCTTATTTTGAGCCGTGGCAGGCAGGCCGAGACCTTTGCAAAGCTCCCATCTGCGGCGCATTTCTGCCTTGTGCGCTGCTCGATCGTTTGCCTATCTATATGATATGTCTGCACTCGCTGTGCTGCTACGCCTTGAACTGCATCCACATCTGAGGGTTTTGTAAAAGTCTCTGGCCGTCTGAATGGTGCGGCAGGATAAGGTTTTGGCCGGTTTGATTATTGCGGTGGAATATTATCGGTCTTTGCAAAGCGGTGCAGGCGGAATGATTTATGCGGATGAAAATCGGGAAGAACGTATATAAATCATGCTGCGAACAGCGGCTTTTCCGCTGGTTTCGGTCGTGCGGAAAATGCGGCAGCGGGCAGCGAAGTAACCGTTTTCCAAGCTGTTTTTCACGATAAGAATGTTATAATCACCGCGCTAAACCTGTTTATAAGGTTTGAGGCCGTCTGAAATGTTTAGCGAAACCCGCAAGCTCGTTTTCAGACGGCCTCAATGCGGCAATTCCTTGCCATTGGATACCACTTTATACTTATCTTATCTGACACATTATGAAATTATTTCCTGCTTTAGAAAAACGATATTCCACCGAGCAGCTTTCCGCCGGTGATGCACAGCGTTTGGCACAAGAGATTGCCTTTGCTCCGGTTGTGTTCCAAGTGTCGCGCCTGATGGTGAAATTCGGCATTTTAGACCGCCTCAACGACAAGCAGGACGGCATGACGCTCGACGAAATTGCCGAAAGTGCCGGTTTGAGCCGTTATGCGGCGCAGGTGTTGCTGGAGTCTTCGCTGACCATCGGCACGGTGCTGACTCAAGATGACCGTTATCTTATTTCTAAAGCGGGCTGGTTTTTAATCAAAGACCCGATGGCACGCGTGAACATGGATTTTGTGCACGAGGTTTGCTATCAAGGTTTGTTTGATTTGGAAGCCACTTTGCTCAACGGCAAGCCCGAAGGTTTGAAAGTGTTCGGCAGCTGGCCGACGATTTACGAAGGTTTGTCGCAACTGCCTGCTATCACACAGGAAAAATGGTTTGCGTTTGACCATTATTATTCGGATAGCTCGTTTGCCGAAGCGCTGGCGATTGTGTTTGCCCGCCCGGTGAAAAAGCTGCTGGATGTCGGCGGCAATACCGGCCGCTGGGCGGTGCAGTGTGTGGGCTATGATCAGGACGTGGAAGTGACGATTATGGACTTGCCCCAGCAAATCGGCTTGATGCGCAAAGCGGTGGCCGGCAAGTTGGGCGAAGAGCGTATTCACGGCCATCCCGCCAATCTGTTGGACCCCGAAGTGCCGTTCCCCACGGGTTTTGACGCCATTTGGATGAGCCAGTTTCTCGATTGCTTCTCCGAGGAAGAGGTAACCAGCATCCTGAGCCGCGCCGCGCGTTCTATGGGTGACGATACCGACCTCTATATCATGGAGCCGTTTTGGGACAGGCAGAAATATGAAACCGCGGCATACTGCCTGACGCAAACCAGCATTTACTTCACCGCCATGGCCAACGGCAACAGCAAAATCTACCATTCCGAAGATATGATCCGCTGTGTGGAAAACGCCGGATTGCAGGTGGTGGAAATACACGACAAATTAGGCCGCGGACACAGCATCTTGCGTTGCCGCAAAAAAGCGTAAGGGATAACGCGGCAGTGCCGTTTGATCATCCGCATAGACAAAATATAGCAAGTCTATGCGGATAAAATTTATTCATACCATGCGAAAGGCCGAGACCTTTGTAAACCCCCCATCTGCGGCGCATTTCTGCGTTGTGCGCTGCTCGCTCGTTTGCCTATCGTGTGATATGTCTGCACTCGCTGCGCTGCTACGCCTTGAACTGCATCCACATCTGAGGGTTTTACAAAGGTCTCAGGCCGTCTGAAAATATTTTCAGACGGCCTTTAATCTTTACAGCAATAATCGGCTAAACCTTACACCACGCCTTGAGCCAACATAGCTTCGGCCACTTTCTTGAAGCCAGCAATGTTCGCGCCGTTCACATAGTTAACGTAGCCGCCTTCTTCGGTGCCGTTGGCCATGCAGTTTTCGTGGATGTTTTCCATGATGCCGAACAAGCGTTGGTCAACTTTTTCGCGCTCCCAAGAGAGGCGGATGTGGTTTTGGCTCATCTCCAAGCCGGAAGTGGCTACGCCGCCGGCGTTGGACGCTTTGCCCGGAGCATACAGAATCTTGGCGTGAACAAAAGCTTCAACCGCGCCCAGAGTAGAAGGCATGTTGGCACCTTCAGCAACGCAGAAGCAGCCGTTGGACAACAGGGCTTTCGCATCGTTTTCGTCCAGCTCGTTTTGAGTCGCGCAAGGCAGAGCCACGTCGCAAGGCACGCTCCACGGTTTTTTGCCTTCAAAGTATTCCAAACCTTGCTCTTTTGCATACACCGACAAGCGTTCGCGGCGCACTTCTTTCAGTTCGATCAAGGCGGTCAGTTGGGCTTCGGTCATGCCGCTGTCGGGAAAGAGTACAAAGCCGTTGGAATCGGAAACGGTCAGCACTTTCGCACCCAATTGGATACATTTTTCAGCGGCGTATTGCGCTACGTTGCCCGAGCCGGAAATCAACACTTTTTTGGCCGCCATGCTGTTGCCTTTGGTTTTCAGCATGCTGTCGGCGAAGTAAACGGTGCCGTAGCCGGTGGCTTCGGGGCGGATCAAGCTGCCGCCGTAGGGCAGGCCTTTACCGGTTAGCACAGAAGTAAATTCGTTGCGCAGGCGTTTGTATTGGCCGAACAGGTAGCCGATTTCACGGCCGCCCACGCCGATGTCGCCCGCAGGTACGTCGGTATCGGCACCGATGTGGCGGTAAAGCTCGGTCATGAATGCTTGGCAGAAGCGCATCACTTCGCCGTCGCTCTTGCCTTTGGGGTCGAAGTCGGAGCCGCCTTTGCCGCCGCCCATGGGTAGGGTGGTCAGGGCGTTTTTGAATACTTGTTCAAACGCCAAGAATTTCAGCACGCCCAAGTCCACGGTGGGGTGGAAGCGCAGGCCGCCTTTGTAGGGGCCGATGGCGGAGTTCATTTGTACGCGATAGCCGCGATTGACTTGAACCTGTCCTTTGTCGTCCACCCAAGACACGCGGAACATAATCACGCGCTCAGGCTCAACGATGCGCTCCAGCAGGCCGTGCTCGGTGTATTTGGGGTTTTTGGCAAGGAAGGGAGCAAGGCTGCCGAACACTTCTTCGACAGCTTGGTGAAACACGGGCTGGTTGGGGTCGCGCTGTTTGATTTTTTCAAACAGATTGTTCAGATTGACTGACATGAAAGTTCTCCGAAAGTAGTGGTTTAAAATAGATACAGTTAAGAAAATTTATTTGCTGCTAATATAAACTTCTTCAGTGTATTTGCCAAGAAAAAATTTGTAAAATTGTTGACATTATTTTTTTTATATTTTTTGTTTTTAAACGTTTTGTTTAAAAAAATATGTTTTTAAGAATATAGTTTTAAATTTTATTTTTATTTTGGTTTTATATGCCAATTTAAATAAACGCGATTATTGAAATCCGATATTTTTGCGGCGGGCGGTGCTGCCGCTTAAGGCCGTCTGAAAACCTTGGCATCGGCATCGGGCGGGTTTTCGCGTTGGGTGTGCGATTGGTGTACAATCGCCGCTTCACGTTGGCTGTAAGAAACGCCGAATCAGCCTTTTAAAGCAGCAGTTCGGCAAATGCCCGGCACTCACGGCTGAATCAGTATGATCAGGCCGTCTGAAAACACTCAGCTCTATCATTAAGGAATCCCATGAAAGCCTATCAAGACCTCATGCGCCATGTTTTGGAACACGGCACCGATAAATCCGACCGCACCGGCATCGGCACGCGCTCCATATTCGGTTATCAAATGCGTTTTGATTTAAGCCAAGGCTTTCCGCTGCTAACCACGAAAAAACTGCATCTGCGCTCGATTATTCACGAGCTTTTGTGGTTCTTAAAAGGCGATACCAATATCAAGTATCTGAAAGACAATAACGTTTCCATTTGGGACGAATGGGCGGACGAAAACGGCGATTTAGGCCCGGTGTACGGCTACCAATGGCGTTCTTGGCCTGCACCCGACGGCAGACATATCGACCAAATCGCCAATGTGGTGCGCCAAATCAAAACCAACCCCGACAGCCGCCGCCTGATTGTGTCGGCATGGAACCCCGCGCTGGTGGACGATATGGCTTTGCCTCCGTGTCATGCGCTGTTTCAATTTTATGTGGCCGACGGCAAACTGTCGTGCCAGCTGTATCAGCGCAGCGCCGACATCTTCTTGGGCGTGCCGTTCAACATCGCCAGCTACGCCTTGCTGACCATGATGATGGCTCAAGTGTGCGGTTTGGAAGCAGGAGAGTTTATCCATTCGTTCGGCGATGCCCATTTGTACAGCAACCATTTTGAGCAAGCCGAGTTGCAACTGACCCGCGACCCGCGCCCGTTGCCGCAGATGAAGCTGAATCCCGAAGTGAAAGATTTGTTTGACTTTAAATTTGAAGACTTCGAGCTGGTGGATTACGACCCGCATCCGCATATCAAAGCTGCCGTGGCAGTTTAGCCTTATCTGTATTGATTCATGTAATGAGGCCGTCTGAAAGCGAATGTAGTGAGTTTTGCTTTCAGACGGCCTCATTGCTTTTTAAGTATGCAGATAGGTTTTGTCGAAGCAGTCCGTTCAATCAAGCTCACGAAAAGTTATGACCGAGCAGGCGGCGCAGTCGGGCGGCTACTTCGGTGCCGCTTGCGCCGGACAATTCTGAAATCGACGCGGTTTTGTCGGCTCGGTAGCGGACGGTGCTGCCGATAGCCGCTTCAAAACGGTTGGCGCGGTCGGTAAGCAAATGCGGGTCGGCGGCGAGGATAACGGCGTGGGAAAGGACGCGGTAGCGGTTTTCCGCGCTTTTGTCGCGTTGCCAATGTTGGGCGGTTCCGGCAATTTTGCGGCCGTTGACGGCAAGGTTGAAGCGTCCGTCGCAAAACGAACCCTCTACGGCTTGGGCGGTGGCGGCGATGCCGAAGTGGCGCAGTAATTCCGAGAGCAGGTCGCACAAAGCTTGATAATGCGCTTCCGCAGCCGGTAAGGGATTGGGTGTGTCGGCGGTATAGCCCAAATGCAGGTTGATCACGCCGGCGGCTTGCGGCACCACGCCGCCGCCCGACAGGCGCACATGTACGGCCAAGCCCTCGCCGGACAGGATTTCACAGGCCGTCTGAAAGTTCGGACGGCCTTGCTGATAACTGCGCGGCACAACGATGCCGTCGCTGCCTTCGTGTATCAGCGCCATGCTTTCAGACGGCCCACCGACGGCTGCCAACAAAGCGCGTTCGTTGTCGGCCCAGCTGCGGGTAGAAAGATCGAAGCGGTGTTCGGGGTAAAACACACAGGGCGGAATCAGCGGCATGGGCGAAGCTCCGGCGGGGTGGGTAAGGTTTAGATAGTAAAAGAAAAAGATAAGGCCGTCTGAACTATATTGCGTTTCAGACGGCCTCTTTCTGTATTAACGGAACACCATGCCGCCATCGATAATCAGGGATTGGCCGGTCATGTAGTCGGAGTCTTCCGAAGCCAGATAATGTACCAGCGAGGCGACATCTTCAGGTAGTTGGGTGCGCCCCATCAGGATGCCTGCCGAGAATTTTTCAAATGCCTCACCGGGCTTGAGGCCGAGGTGCTTGCCCATTTCGGCGTCGATGCGATCCCACATTTTGGTGCCGGCAACACCGGGACAGTAGCCGTTGACCGTGATGTTGTGTTTGGCCAGTTCTTTGGCGGCGGCGATGGTGAGGGCGCGCACGGAGAATTTGCTGGCGCAATACACGCCCAAAAGATCGAATGATTCGTGACCGGCAATGCTGCATGCGTTGATGATTTTATACACGCGGCTGCTGTCTTGCTTTTTCATTTGTTCCGCTGCGGCCTGCATGCCGTAGAGTACGCCTTTGACGTTGATGTTGAACACGCGGTCGAAATCGGCTTCGGTAACGTCCAGCAGCGGCAACACTTCTTCAATGCCGGCGTTGTTGATAAACACGTCAACCCGCCCGAAAGTATCGACGGCATGCTGGACGAGTGCAAACTGATCTGCCCGTTTCGACACGTCGCCTTTGAACGAAGCAACGGGCTGATTACGGTTTTTGAACGCTTGCTCGGTTTGGGCGAGTTTATTGCCGTCGATATCGGATAAGACGATATTAAAGCCGTCTCGGGCAAGGCGTTCGGCAATGCCTTTGCCCAGACCGTCGGCAGAGCCGGTAATGACTGCGGTTTTTTGTTGGGGCATGGTGTTTCTCCTTGTTTTCCAATACTGATTTGAACAATATCTTTGCTTGTTGAAACAGGCCGTCTGAAAAAGCGGATGGCCTGCTTGGTAAAGTGAGCCTGTGGTTTTCTATTCATCCCCCACTCGAAGCGGGGGATGCGGTTGTCGGGCTTCGGGCTGTAATGAATGTACTTGCGTGAAACCGGCCTTATTCATCCACTTCGTCGGCAGACGGCGGCACCCAGTTGGCGATAAAGGCGTCGATGTCGGCTTCGGGGGTGTCGGCATCGGCGAGGATGCCGATCAGGGTTTTCACCGGCAGGGTTTCGCCTGCGCCGTGGAGGATGCGCCGCAATACGCCCGAGTCGGTGGCTTCGACGGCGTTGGTGAGTTTGTCGGTGTCGATGTTGAGGATTTCCATGCCTACGCTCACGGGTGTGCCGACTTCAATCAGCCATTCGTTGATGGTGCCTTCTTCCATGGTCAGACCCCATTTGGGGATGATGACGGGTTTGATGTTACTCATGGTTGTCTCCTTTGTTTATTGTGAATGCCGTCTGAAAACGTTTCAGAGGGGGCTGTTATGGTTTCAAAAGGCAGGCGTTTTTGCCCGCCTTTTGTCGGGCAGTTTGCCGATGGTGTTCTGGCAAAACTGACAAGCCCGCTTTGGCGAAGCTCTCCACATTCGCTTTCAGACGGCCTCAACCTTTCCTAATGTTTTGCGAACGGCTTCGGCGATTTGCTTGCCGCCGGGCAGGTAGAGTTTTTCCAGTACGTTGGAAAACGGCACGGGCGTGTGCGGCGGCGACACCATTTCGATGCCGGATTTGAGTGCGCCGAAGATTTGCTGGCACACTTGGGCGGAAATGTCGGTGGCGATATTGCAACGGGGGCTGGCTTCGTCCACCACCACTAAGCGGCCGGTTTTTTCCACCGATTTCAATACGGTGTCGATATCGAGCGGCGAAAGGGTACGCAAGTCGATAACTTCTGCTTCGATGCCTTCTTTTTCCAGCGCTTTGGCGGCGTCCATACTGCGCTGAACCATCATGCCGTAGGTAACGATGGTGGCGTCTTTACCTTCGCGCACGATGTTGGCTTGGCCGAAGGGGATGGCATACAGCTCTTCCGGCACGTCGCCTTTAACGGCATACAGGCTTTTGTGTTCGCAGAAAATCACGGGGTCGTTGTCGCGGATAGACTGTACCAACAAGCCTTTGGCGTCATAAGGGTTGGACGGACACACGACTTTCAAGCCCGGCACATGAGTAAACATGGGCGTGAGCATTTGGCTGTGCTGCGCCGCTGCGCTGAAACCGCCGCCGACCATGGCGCGGATCACGACGGGCGTTTCGGCTTTGCCGCCGAACATATAGCGGAACTTGGCAGCTTGGTTAAGGATTTGGTCGAAGCACACGCCCATAAAGTCGATAAACATCAATTCGGCAATCGGACGCAGGCCGCAGGTAGCGGCGCCGATGGCTGCACCGACATAGGCGGCTTCGGAAAGCGGCGTGTCGATAAGGCGGTCGCCGTGTTTGGCATACAGCCCTTTGGATAGGCCGAGTACGCCGCCCCAAGCGTCGCGTTCGCCGCTGGCGCCTGCACCGCCGACAATGTCTTCACCCATCATAATCACGGTGGGGTCGCGGCTCATTTCTTGGTCGATAGCTTCGTTAATCGCTAATTTCATGGTTAATTGGCGGGACATAATCTGTTTCTCCTGTTTTTATCGTTTTCAATAGCTTACATAAACATCTGTCAGCAAATCTTCCGGATTCGGCGCAGGTGCAGCTTTGGCTTCTTGTACCGAGCGTTCGATTAGCTCATGCACTTCTTGGTCGACGGCATCGAGTTCGGCATCGGTAAGTACGCCTGCTTCGGTTACGCGGCGGCGGAAGATTTTCAGGCAGTCGTGGTTGGCGCGCAGGTTGTCCACTTCGCCTTTAGGGCGGTAGGTTTGCGCGTCGCCTTCAAAGTGGCCGAAGAAACGGTTGGTTTTGCATTCCAGCAGCGCGGGGCCGCCGCCGTTGCGGGCGCGGCGGATCACTTCGCCGGCGGCTTCGTACACGGCGAAGAAGTCGTTGCCGTCCACCACCACGCCGGGGATGCCGAAACCGACGCCGCGGTCGGCGAAACTGTTGGCAGCGGTACCGTAGTCGCGTGAAGTAGATTCGGCGTAGCCGTTGTTTTCAATCACGAAAATCACCGGTAGATTCCAAATGGCCGCTAAGTTCAGGCTTTCCAGCACCGTGCCTTGATTGGCTGCGCCGTCGCCGCAGAAGGTAACGGCCACGCCGCCTTTGCCCTGAAATTTGGCGGCCAGCGCAGCACCGCAGGCCAGCGGCGCACCGGCACCGACAATACCGTTGGCGCCCATCATGCCTTTCGACAAATCGGCAATGTGCATCGAGCCGCCTTTGCCTTTGCAAAGCCCGTCGCGTTTGCCGTAGATTTCTTTCATCATGCCGATCACGTCCACGCCTTTGGCGATGCAGTGGCCGTGGCCGCGGTGGGTGCTGGCGATGCGGTCGTCGTCGTTCAGGTGGAAAATCACGCCCACGCCGGTGGCCTCTTCGCCGGCATACAGATGCACGAAGCCGGGAATGTCGCCGCGCGAGAAGTCGATATGCAGCCGCTCTTCAAACTCGCGTATCGTTTTCATGCGGCGGTACACTTCGAGCAGTTGGTCTTTATCCAAAGGCAGTTTGATGCTCATGGGTTTTCTCCTTGTTCAACGGTTTTTAGAGGGCGGCGGGCAAGGATGCCCGTCCTATATATGCGTTTTCAGACGGCCTTTCGGTTGTGTTTTATGAACGGCTTCGCGGGCTTGCCGTTTTCCGTAGGGCGGGCATCCCTGCCTGCCGTTGGTTTTTTGCGAGTGGAGGTTATTTGTCGATTTTTTCAGACGGCCTTCGGCATGGCTGACGGGCAAGGACACCCGTCCTATCCATGCCGTTTGCGCCTTTGAGCGCTCACATATTCCAGCACGGCAGGTACGTCCAGCGTGTAAAACGCCTCTTCCTGCAAAGTGATGGCGATGGTTTCGTCTTCGCGGAACGCTATTTCGCGCTCGCCGTCCAGCGCCACCAAGCCGGTTTGCCCGCTCAGGCGGTATTCTTCGTCTGCGTAGAAGCGGCGGTAGGCGGCAATGTTGATGTTTTCGATCATGCCGGGTGTGAGTACGGCCTGTACGGTAAACGCTTTGCCTGCCGCGTGCGGGCCGTACGACGGCACCAGTTCCACCAGCAGCCCGCCCGTTTCGTAACGGCCTACCGGCTGCAACACCGCTGCCACCGCCGACAGCCCCACGGCTTCAATCGACGCCTGCGTGGTGATAAACGTGCGCAGCGTGTCTGTTTCACTGATGGCTTTTGCGCCGAGAATGCCTTCGTTTAATACGGCGGCGTCGATGAGCGCGATTTCGTGCAGCACTTCCTTGCCCGAGGCGTCGTATTTGCAGATGTGCAGGCATTTGTTTGACCGCAAAGCCTCTTCACGCGGCACGTTTTCCGTGGCATACAAACCCACCGCCCAAGCAGTGACGGTCACTTCGCGCATCGGCGGAAACGCATTGTTGGTGCCGGTGGAAATACCTGCGATGGGAACGCAGCCGCAGCCTTTCATCACCGCGCGGTGCGTACCGTCGCCGCCCAGCACCAAAATGGCCGACACACCTTCTTCACGCATGATTTCAGCGGCTGCCACCGAGTCGTTGGTGTCGTTGTTCACCGTCATGTCCACCCAGCGCAGGCGCGGCAGCGGATAATCCAATTCGCTCATCACCGCCGGCAGCCGACGCTCCAGCAGCATGCGCAAACCTTCCATTTCCGGCATCAGCAACACTTCATCGACGCGGCACGCCGCCAGCGCGGACAAAATACGCACCAGCATATTCACACGTTCGCCCAGCGACAGCCCCGCCGCATGGGAAATAATCCGGCGGATATCGCGTGCGGAAACGGGGTTGGCGATGATGCCGACGCGGGTGGTGGCAGACATAATGTTTCTCCTTGCAGCACTTGCTGTTATTACCAACACAGCAAACCGCGTGCCTACAAGCAAATTAAAAAGTAACCAAATGATTTTAAAAGAAAGATTGATTTTGAAAACGTTTCAGACGGCCTGATGTGACAGTAACACCAAGCCTGTGTGACAATCGAAATGTGACAGATGTGACGTCCGCCCTTATCGCTATGTTTCAGCGAAACCCGCAAGCCCGTTTTAGCGAAGCTCACTGCGCTCACTTTCAGACAGCCTTAGCCATTCTTCATCATGTACAATAGCGGGTTTAAGCATTCGCACAACACAACGGAGCAAATATGAAACTCGAAACCCAAGCCATTCACGCCGGCTACAAGCCCGAACCCACCACCAAAGCCGCCGCCGTGCCGATTTACCAAACCACCAGCTACGCGTTTGACAACACTCAACACGGCGCTGATTTGTTTAACCTCAACGTGGCCGGCAACATCTACACCCGCATCATGAACCCCACTACCGCCGTTTTGGAAGAGCGTTTGGCCGCCATTGAAGGCGGTATCGCCGCCTTGTGCGTGGCCAGCGGCATGGCGGCGATTACCTACGCCATCCAAACCATCGCCGAAGCGGGCGACAACATCATCGCCACCAAAACCCTTTACGGCGGCACCTTCAATCTGTTTGCCCACACCCTGCCCAAACAAGGCATCGAAGTGCGCTTTATCGACCCGGCCAAGCCCGAAGAAATCGCCGCCAACACCGACGCGCGCACCAAACTGGTTTACTGCGAAAGCATCGGCAACCCCGCCATCAATGTGGTTGACCTGCGCGCCTTCGCCGAAGCCGCACACGCGCAAGGTTTGCCTTTGGTAGTGGACAACACCGTCGCTTCGCCCGCCTTGTGCCGCCCGATTGAGCTGGGTGCCGACATCGTGGTGGAATCCCTCACCAAATACATCGGCGGCCACGGCACCAGCATCGGCGGCGCGATTATCGACGGCGGCAAATTCGACTGGACCAAAGGCGACCGCTTCAAAGTATTGACCACACCCGACGTGTCTTATCACGGCGTTAATTACAGCGAACACTTCGGCCCCGCCGCCTACATCGCTCGCGCCCGCGTCGTGCCGCTGCGCAACACCGGTGCCGCCATCAGCCCGATGAACGTATTTTTAATCCTGCAAGGTCTTGAAACACTAGCGCTGCGTATGGAACGCCACAGCGACAACGCGCTGAAAGTGGCCGAATTTCTGCAAAAACACCCGCAGGTGAATTGGGTAAACTACCCCGGCTTGGCCGACAGCCCCTACAAAGCCCTGATTGAGCGCGACTTCGCCGGCAAAGCCTCCGGCCTGCTCAGCTTCGGCATCAAAGGCGGCATCGAAGCCGGCGGCAAGTTTATCGACGCGCTGCAACTGTTCACCCGCTTGGTCAACATCGGCGACGCCAAATCATTGGCCACCCACCCCGCCAGCACCACCCACCGCCAATTGAATGCCGAAGAATTGGCACAAGCAGGCGTGAGCGAAGACATGGTGCGCTTGTCTATCGGTATCGAACATATCGACGATTTGCTGGCTGATTTGGAACAGGCTTTGGCGGCTGCTAAATAAACCTTCTGCCGAAGTATGAACAAAGGCCGTCTGAAAACGAGCTATGCGGGTTTTCAGACGGCCTTTGGGTTTTACGCGAATTGCAAAGGCTGTCAAAACGGTTTCCACCTCTACCGCGTTACATCCCGACAAAAAACGTCACATGACAAAATAATAAACCTCCGCCTTCCGCATTCGGGCATAAAAACGACAAAAAATGTCAGATTTTTTACAATTAAAAATCTAAAAAGCATAATGAATTAATCATAAAATGACTAAAACATAAAATTAAAATATATAAAAATCAATAATATAAAATTTATTTTTCAAAAATTATCAAATTTGGCACAAGCATTGCTTAATACATAACATCTGCAAAAGGCAGTGCCGAAAATCCAAAGCGAAGCAGCCCGCAGCAGAAAATACATTCCTTTCTTTTTCGTAGTTGTAACCAAGCAGTAAACAAAAAGACACCGTGCCAAACACATTACGGTATATAACGATACAAACAAGTTACTCACTTTATTCTTAAATTTTGATTTTTTTAAACTGGAGTTTTAAACATGAAAGCAATGCAAAAAGGTTTTACTTTGATCGAGTTGATGATCGTTGTAGCGATTATCGGTATTTTGGCAGCAGTTGCTCTGCCGATGTACCAAGATTACACTGCCCGTGCAAAAGTATCTGAAGTGGTATTGGCAGCATCTCAGTGCCGTACTGCAATTAGTGAAGCTGCACAAACAGGTTTTTTGGGTAATGCAAAAGCTAACGGCTTTGGTTGCGGCGAGAATGAAACGACTTCTCAATATGTGGCATCTGTTACCACTGCCGATACAGGTGTGATTACGGTAACTGCGCAAAACATCAGCCAGCTTGGTACCAAAAATGTTTTGACTTTGACACCTTATAAAGATGCTGCGGGTACACAAGCTTTTGCTGCTGCAGACTTTAATCGTGCCAGCTTGGTTAACGGCGGTATTAAAGCATGGAAATGTACGGCTCCTATAGCCGGGTCGGGTAGGACCAGCAACGGTATTGAATCTAAATACCTTCCTTCATCTTGCCGTTAATTTTTAATTTAAGTAATCAAGATGTTGCAGAAGCCCTGCCCTTAACAAGGCAGGGTTTTCTTTAATCTTAAAATTTGATTCAGGTTGTCTGTAATATTTTTTTTGAATAAACAGCCATTTGGGAATAGCAGATTTGATAATGAAAACAAACAATACTCAAGGGTTTACTTTGATTGAGCTTATGGTTGTAGTGGCAATTATTGCTATTTTGGCTGCACTGGCACTGTCTACTTACCAAGCCTACACAATCCGTGCCAAAGTCTCTGAGGCTATTCTCGCCATGGCAAATTGTAAAGAGGCAGTTACAGAAGCATCGCAAACCGGCTTTATGAGTACTGTTACTGCGGCAAATGGTTTTAATTGCGGCAATTATGGAGCTACAACATTTACGGTTGATATTGATACCGACAGCAACGGTAAAATTACGGCTCTACTTCATAACATCCCGGGGCTTGACACAAACAATAAAGTGGAACTGATTCCTTACACTGATGCTGCGATGACGACACCGGCGGTGGCGGCTGATTTTGTGAGGGCTACGGCAAAAGAGGTGAGAGCGTGGAAATGTGCTGTGCCTGAAGAAAATGGCATAGCAGCCTTATACTTGCCGGCAAGTTGCCGTTAAAAGGCAGTCTGAAAAATTATTTAACCAAGGGGATAAAATGTCTAAACGTGTACGTTATTTTTTAGGCCATTTGGCAGTCTCTTTTATCTTGGCATGTTTGGTTACGGTGCTGGTTACCCTGTTTTGGTATCCGGCACCTTTATTTAAAGCTGCTGGCTTGGCCAAAATCTTTTTTATGCTGCTGGCTATTGATGTGTTGATTGGTCCTTTCTTTTCCTTGCTTGTTTATAAAGAGGGTAAAAAAACGCTGAAATTCGATTTGTCGGTTATTGTGTTGATTCAATTTTGTGCGTTTGCCTATGGTTTTTACAGTATTGCAGAAGGCAGGCCTGCGTGGATTGCATTCAATAAAGACCGTTTCGAGTTGATACGGTTGAACGAGATTGATGATAGGGAAATAAACAAAGCATTGCCTGAATATCAAACTGCTTCATGGATGGAACCGAAATGGGTAAAGGTGGCGTTAGAGAGGGAAAGTGTTGAGGTTCAAAATCAGGTATTGCTTGAGGAAGGAATGAGTGGCGGGATGTATTCTGTTGCTCAATCTCCAAGATTTTATCGCTCTATAGAGAATGCAGATTCAATGGCTTGGATGCAGAAAGCGCATCCTGTAACGGTTTTAAAAAAATACAATGATAAGCAAAAGGTGGATGCTGTTTTGGGTCGGTTTGCGGAGGCTGATTATTACCTTCCCTTAAAATCAAAAGGTTATGATATGGCGGTGCTCATTAACAGCAAAGATCCTACATGGAAGCAGATTGTCGATTTACGTCCTTGGTAATGGGTTGGCAAAACAAACGCAACTTATGCTGGAGATATAGTCCGTAGCAAGTTCGCGGTACTTAATATCCAGTATTAATTAAGGCCGTTTGAAAAAAAACAATTGCACATTCCGTATTTACCCGCGATGCCGTTTGAAAATAACCGCACTTTCGTAGGGGCGGATTACATATCCGCCCGTGTGTGATTTTAGGGAATGCGTGGGAAATCGGGAATGTTTGCAGGTTGGTATGTGTGATGATTCGGGATGCGGGCATGGTGGGTTATGGATAATGCGCTTTGTCCACACGGTTGGGAAGATATAAGGGCGGGCATCCTTGCCCGCCGCAACTGCTTGATGATTCAAACCAAGTAAAAGGCAGGCAGGGATATTCCAACACAAATAAGAGAGGCCGTCTGAAAATTGGTTGATGAGTTTTCAAACGGATTCAGACGGCCTTTCATCTTTTGGATATTTTGTTTGCTGTTTCCTGTAAACAACTCGCAACGGCGGGCAGGGATGCCCGCCCTACCTGTGAAGAGGCCGTCTGAAAAACTTCTACCAAACTTTTTCAGACGGCCTCTGCTTTTGCATTCAAAATTATTGGGGCTATGTGCCCGTGTGCAAAATCAGATGATGTTTCACTCCGTTCTAAAACAAACCGTTTCGCCTCGAACATCCATCACGCGTAAGGCGGGCATCCCTGCCCGCCGTTTATTTGATGATTCAAACCAAGTAAGAGACAGGCAGGGATATTCCAACATAAATAAGAGAGGCCGTCTGAAAATTGGTTGATGATTACAAGCAGTTTCAGACGGCCTTTCGTCTTTTGAATAGCTTATTTCCAGTTTCTGTAAGCAGCCCGAACCGGCGGGCAAGGATGCCCGCCCTACATGGTTGTTGATGAGTTTTCAAACAGATTCAGACGGCCTTTCGTTTTTTGAATAGCTTATTTCCAGTTTCTGTAAGCAGCCCGAAACGGCGGGCAAGGATGCCCGCCCTACATGGTTATTCTATATAGCGAACAGAAAAGCCGCATACAACAGGCCGTCTGAAAACCTTACAACGGGTTTTCAGACGGCCTCATTCATGCTTCTCAATATTCGTTAAAGCTGCATTGCAAAACCTCAACGCGCTTCGTCGTAAACCGCCCGCACGGTTTCGCCGATGGCGGCGATGCCTTTGCGCAGGGTTTCTTTGTCTTGGGCGATGCTCATGCGGATACATTCGTGGGCATGGCGGTAATTTGTGGTGTCGAGGCCGACGAAGAAGTGTTCGCTCGGAATAATCAGCGTGCCGGCGGCTTTCAGGCGTTCGTAGAGGGTTTGCGAGGAAACCGGCAGCCCTTCAAACCACAGCCACAGGAAAATCGCGCCTTCGGGTTTGTGGATTTTCATCGGATAGCCGGCCAGCTCTTTTTTCAGCAGCGACACGGCAAGGGCGGCCTGCTTGCGGTAAAACGGCTGCACCACGGTATCGGAGAGGGTTTTCAGACGGCCGTCGCGCAGCAGCGGAGTGGCGACGGCGGCACCGAAGCGGGTGGGGGCGAGGTTCACAATCGCATTTAGGGCGGTAACGGCTTTCACGACTTCGGGGCTGGCGACGATGATGCCGGTACGCACGCCGGGCAGGCCGATTTTAGAGAGGCTGAAGCAGAGGATGATGTTGTCGTGCCAAGTCAGCGTGGCTTTGCTGTAAATGATGTTGGGGAAGGGCATGCCGTAGGCGTTGTCGATAATCAGCGGAATGCCGTGGGCTTGGGCCAGCTTGTCGAGGCGCGCCATTTCGTCGTCGGTGAGAACGTTGCCGGTGGGGTTGGTGGGGCGCGAGCAGCAGATGGCGCCGATTTTGCCGGCTTTCAGTTCGGGCAGGTTTTCCAGTGCTTCGAAATCGACGCGGTATTTGTAGAAGCCGCTCTCGCCTTCGTGTTCGACTTCTTCGATGTGCGGTGCGACGGAGATGAAATGTTTGCCTTCTACATGCGCATCGGCATAGCCGATGTATTCGGGCGCGAGCGGTAGCAGGATGGATTTGTCGGTGCTGCCGCCGTTTTTGTCGAAGCGTCCGCCGAAGAGATTGAAGAGATAGAAAAAGGCGTTTTGCGAGCCGTTGGTTAAGACGATGTTGTCGGCGGTGATGCCCCAGCCGTATTCGCGGTTGAAAAACTCGACCAGCGTGTCGATAAACGCCGCATCGCCCTGCGGAGTGGAGTAGTTGCCGATGCTTTCTACGGCGACTTCGTTATCGACCAATTCTTGCAGCACTTGCTTGTAAACGCGGTTGATGTCGCCGATACGCGCAGGGTTGCCGCCGCCGAGCATGTTGACGGGCTTGTCGCTGTTGAGCGCTTTGCCCAAATCATCCATCAATTGCAGGATGCCGCTGTTGCGGGTGAATTTTTGGCCGAAAGCGGAGAATTGCATGGCGGGTTCCTTTTTATATCGAAATAAAAAGATTATAACCCTGTCTGCCGTTTTCTGTATGGGGTATAACGGTTTAGCAGTTTGCTTGTGCGGCTTGCGGTTGCATGGTTTGACGGCTGTTTTTCTAACAGTTATCCGTAGATTTTATACCATTATTGAAAATAGTTCTCATTATTGATATTATAAGCCAACCGGCAGATACGTTTTATCCATCTGCCGCTTCATTATTCTATTTATAGCTATCATCAGGAGAATCATCATGCGCCGTTTAGCTACCGCAACATGTTTGTTGTTAACCGTTTTGGCAGCCTCACCCGCTTATGCGAAATTGAAAGTGGTTACCACTTTTACCGTGATTCAGGACATCGCCCAAAACGTGGCCGGCGATGCGGCAACGGTGGAATCGATTACCAAGCCGGGAGCGGAAATTCACGATTACCAACCCACACCGCAGGATATTGCCAAAGCGCAGTCGGCCGATTTGGTGCTGTGGAACGGCATGAATCTGGAACGCTGGTTCGAGCGCTTTTTCCAAAATGTGAAAAACAAACCTGCGGTGGTGGTGACCAAAGGCATCACGCCGATGTCGATTCACGAAGGGCCGTACAAAGGTATGCCCAATCCCCATGCTTGGATGTCAACCAGCAATGCTTTGGTTTATATCGAAAACATCAAAAACGCTTTGGCAAAACACGACCCGAAAAATGCGGCGGTATATGCCAAAAATGCGGCGGCATACAGCAGCAAAATCAAACAGCTCGACAAGCCTTTGCGTGCCAAATTGATGCAGGTGCCGCAAAACCAGCGTTTCTTGGTGAGCAGCGAAGGCGCGTTCAGCTATCTGGCGAAAGACTACGGCTTCAAAGAAGTTTACCTGTGGCCGATTAATGCCGAACAACAAGGCACGCCGCAACAGGTGCGCAAAGTAATCGAGGTGGTGCGCAAAAACAAAATTCCGGTGGTGTTCAGCGAGAGCACCATTTCGCCCAAGCCGATGCAGCAGGTGGCTAAGGAAACCGGTGCCAAATACGGCGGCGTATTGTATGTGGATTCGCTTTCCGCCAAAAACGGCCCGGTGCCGACTTATGCCGACCTGCTGAATACGACGGTATCAACAATTGTCAAAGGATTCGGAAAATAATGATGCTTTCCAACGCTGCTTCGATTCACGTTAACGATGTTACCGTGCGCTACAACAACGGCCACACGGCCATTTATGATTTTTCGCTGGATTTGCAAGGCGGCATGACCTGTGCGCTGGTGGGCGTGAACGGCAGCGGCAAATCCACTTTGTTCAAAAGCCTGATGGGTTTGCTCAAGCCGCGCAAAGGCGATATCCGCTTGTGCGGGCTGCCCATCACCAAGGCGCTGCAAAGCAATCTCGTGTCTTATGTGCCGCAGAGTGAAGAAGTGGATTGGCAGTTTCCTGTTTCGGTTTACGATGTGGTGATGCAGGGGCGCTACGGCTACATGAATATGCTGCGCATTCCGAGTAAAACGGATAAGCAGCAGGTTCAGACGGCCATGGAGCGCGTCGACATCGCCCATCTTGCCGAACGGCAAATCGGCGAACTTTCCGGCGGCCAGAAAAAACGCGTCTTTCTCGCCCGCGCGTTGGCGCAAGACAGCAAGGTGATTCTGCTGGACGAGCCGTTTACAGGCGTGGACGTGAAAACCGAAAACATGATTATGGATCTTCTCGGCCAGTTGCGCGCGGAAGGCCGTCTGATTTTGGTCTCCACACACAATCTGGGTGTTGTGCCCGACTTTTGCGACCGCGTGGTAATGATCAACCGCACCGTGTTGGCGGCGGGCGCGACCGAATCGACGTTCAACCAGCATAACCTCGAAGATGCTTTCGGCGGCGTGTTGCGCCACTTCCAACTCGCCGGCAGCGATTTGCACGACGATGAAGACAAACGCGCCGTAACGGTATTGACCGACGACGAACGTCCGGCCGTGTTCTACGGCAAAACCAAAATCGACCCGCCCGCGTCGGCGGCGAAATATGCCGGCAGTCGCGACGAAGAAACAGAGCAAACGCCGACGGAAAACGGCAAAGAGGGCTGAACCATGCTGGATGTGTTACTGGAGCCGCTCGCTTACGAGTATATGGTTAAAGCCGTGGTCATCAGCGCCGCCGTGGGCGGGATATGTGCGTTTTTGTCGGCTTATCTGATGCTCAAAGGCTGGTCGTTAATCGGCGATGCTTTGTCGCATTCGGTGGTGCCCGGTGTGGCCATTACCTATTCGCTTTCACTGCCTTATTCGGTGGGTGCTTTCATTTCGGGCATCTTGGCGGCGTTGGCGATTTTGTGGATCAAAGCGGTGAGCAAATTGAAGGAAGATGCCATTATCGGCTTTATTTTCACCACGTTTTTCGCACTCGGCCTGTTTATCGTTTCCATCAACCCCACCGCCGTCAACGTGCAGGAAATCGTGTTGGGCAATATCTTGGGCATTGCCGATGAAGACGTGGTTCAAGTCGGCATCATCATGGCGGTGTGCTTGGCCTTTTTATTGCTGTTTTGGAAAAACCTGCTGCTGGTGTTTTTCGACGAAACACAGGCCGTTGCCGTGGGTTTGTCGCCGCTGCGCTATAAAATCCTGTTTTTCACCCTGCTCAGCGCCTGCGTGGTGGCGGCGCTGCAAACCGTGGGTGCGGTGCTGGTGATCGCTATGGTGATTACGCCGGGTGCCACCGCCTATCTGCTTACCGACAAATTCAGCAAGCTCGTAGGTATTGCCGTAGCGTTGGGCTTTTTGACCGGCGGCATCGGCGCGTATGCCAGCTATTTTCTCGACGGAGCCACCGGCGGCATCATCGTCTGCCTGCAAACGGCGCTGTTTCTGCTGGCCTTTATCTTCGCGCCCAAATACGGCTTGTTGAAACAGAAACAAACTGCGGCGCTGCAAGGAGAAACCGGCCATGGCTGACATCATCAACTGGTTTGTCGAACCGCTGAGTTTTCCGTTTATGCAATACGCGCTGCTGACCGCGCTGATTGTGTCGGTGGTGTGCGGCATCTTATCGTGCTATCTGGTGCTGAAAGGCTGGTCGCTGATGGGCGATGCCATTTCCCATGCCGTATTGCCCGGCATCATCGTTGCTTTTGTAACCGGCATCCCTTTGGTGGCAGGCGCATTCGTTTCCGGACTGGCCTGCGCCGTGGGTGTGGGCTATCTGAAAAACAACAGCCGTCTGAAAGAAGATACGGTGATGGGCATCGTGTTTTCGGGCATGTTTGCTTTCGGCTTGGTGCTGTTTACCAAAGTGGAAACCGACCAACACCTCACGCATATTTTGTTCGGCAACATTCTCGGCGTGAGCTATGAAGAGCTGATCCGCACGCTGATTATCTGCACCCTTGTTTTTGCGGTGGTGATGCTGAAAAAAAGGGATTTGATGCTGTATTGCTTCGACCCCGTACAAGCGCGCATCGTCGGCTTGCCGCCCCGCGTTCTCCACTACGGACTGCTGATTCTGCTGGCGCTGACCATCATCAGCGCGATACAGGTGGCGGGCGTGGTGCTGGTCATCGCCATGCTGATTTCGCCGGGCATCACCGCCTCCCTGCTGACCCGCCGTTTCGACCGCATGATGGTTATCGTGGTGGCGTGCTCCGTTATCACCGGTTTGGCCGGCACGATACTGAGCTACCATTTGGATGCCGCCACAGGGCCGGTGATTATTTTGTTACAGGCGGCGCTGTTTTTGTGTGCGTTGGGGTATTCCAAATTGCGGGAGAGTTTATAGCTGTTTAGCAGAATGAAGTGAATGGGAAGAGGCCATCTGAAAAATGTTTTTCAGACGGCCTTAGTAAGTAGGGCGGGCATCCTTGCCCGCCGTTAGGCATTGTTGGGAGGAAAGGCGGGCAGGGATGGCCGCCCTACGGTTTGGTGGGTTGATGTGAAACGGTTTGGTTTGAAATAGAGCGGAACATCATTTGCTTTCACGAACCCGCGCGGAATCCAAATAATTTTGAATACAAGAGCAGAGGCCGTCTGAAAGGCTTGCCGACAAGTTTTCAGATGGCCTGCGTAGGGCGGGCATCCTTGCCCGCCGTTAGACATTGTTTGGGAGAGAGGCGGGCAGGGATGCCCGCCCTACGGGGCTGCCGTCAATAAAAGGCCGTCTGAAAAACCGTTTTATTACCACAAACAGTTTTTCAGACGGCCTTTCCCATGTTTCCGCAAACCTTACCAATTCACCCGCACGGAGCGTCCCCCCAACAAGGTTTCCAGCTTGTCGAAAAGTTCCGCGCTCGGCGTTACCGTCCATTTGGGCGGAATCTTCAAATCGCCGCAGGCAGCGGCGTTGGCGTAGGAAAGGCTGATGGGGATATGGCCGGTATCGGGGCGGCGGTGGGTGTTCAGCAGTTGTGCCAAAGCGGGGATGTCGTGTTCGGGTTTCAGGCTCAGGCTCAGGCTGCGGGCGTAGCGTTCGCGGGCGGTTTGCAGCGCCATCACTTGGTTGGCAACGATACGCAGGGTGTCGCCGCCGGTGTAGTCGTCGCGGCTGACTTTGCATTCCATAATCAGCACTTGGTCGGCTTTCAGACGGCCTGCGCTTTCTTCCAGCACGGGGCCGGTAATCATCACTTCTACTTGGTCGCTTTGGTCTTCGAGCGTGGCGAAGGCGATTTTGCCGCGTTTGCCCATCATGGTGCGCACGGCGGTGGTGAAGCCGGCCACGCGCACGTTGTCTTGCGGTTTCAGACGGCTTAGGCGGGTGGGGGCGATTTGGCGCACTTCTTGAGCGTAGGGGCCGAAGGGGTGGCCGGATAGGTAGAAGCCGATAACGGTTTTTTCTTCGGCGAGCTTTTCCGATTCGCTCCATGCGGGTGCGGCTTGCAGTTCGATGGCGGCGATGGCATCTTCCATCATGTCGAACAGCCCGCCCTGATTGGCATTGGCGGCTTTTTGGTCGGCGTTGTTCATGGCCAGGTCGATGTTGGCGAGCAGCATGGCGCGGTTGGGCTCGATGCTGTCGAACGCGCCGCCGCGTATCAGGGCTTCGAGGGTGCGGCGGTTCATGTGTTCTTTGCCGACGCGTTCGCAGAAATCGAGCAGCCCGGTGAATTTGCCGCCCTGTTTGCGTGCTTCCATGATGGAGGCTACCGCACCTTCGCCGGTGCCTTTGATGGCGCCGAGGGCATAGCGGATTTGTTTGCGGTTGTTGGGGGTAAACAGGTAATCCGATTCGTTGATGTCGGGCGGCAGAAATTCGATGCCGTTGGCGCGCGCGTCGTCGTAGAAGTGTTTGAGCTGGTCGGTGTTGTCCAACTCGCTCGACATGGTTGCGGCCATGAATTCGGCGGGATAATGCGCTTTCAGCCAGGCGGTTTGGTAGGAAATCAGCGCGTAGGCGGCGGCGTGCGATTTGTTGAAGCCGTAGCCGGCGAATTTTTCCATGTAGTCGAAAATTTCATCGGCTTTTTTGCGGGAAATGGCTTTTTCTTCCGCGCCTTTGGCGAAAATTTCGCGGTGTTTCACCATTTCTTCGGGTTTTTTCTTACCCATGGCGCGGCGCAGCAAGTCCGCACCGCCGAGCGAGTAGCCGCCGATCACCTGCGCGGCCTGCATCACCTGTTCTTGGTAAACCATGATGCCGTAAGTCGGCTCCAACACCGGCTCCAGCAGCGGATGGATGTATTCAAACGCCTGCCCCTTCATGCGGGCGACGAAATCGGGAATGTTGTCCATCGGGCCGGGGCGGTAAAGCGATACGAAGGCAATCAACTCTTCAAACTTGGTGGTGTGCGCCGTTTTCAGCATTTTTTTCATGCCGGTCGATTCAAACTGGAAAACGGCGGTGGTGTTGGCATCGCGGAAAATTTTGTAGGCGGCTTGGTCGTCGAGCGGAATGGTGTTCACGTCGATTTCTTCACCGACGGTGTTTTTAATGTTTTCCTGCGCCATTTCGATAATGGTAAGGTTGCGCAAGCCCAAGAAGTCGAACTTCACCAAGCCCACGTCTTCCACGTCGCCTTTGTCGTACATCGACACGGGCGAGGCTGATTCGTCGGCCTGATACACGGGGCTGAAGTCGGAAATTTTGCCCGGCGCAATCAACACGCCGCCTGCGTGCATGCCGAGGCCGCGGGTGAGGTCTTCCAGCTTTTGCGCCAGCGTCATCAACTCTTCCGCGCCTTCTTCTTCGATCAGCTGGCGGATTTCCGGCTCCATTTCCATCGCTTTTTCAAGGCTCACGGGGCGGTTGGCTTCGAGCGGAATCAGTTTCGACAAGCGGTCGCACAGGCCGAACGGCAATTCCAACACACGGCCCACGTCGCGGATGACGGCTTTGGACGACATGGTGCCGAAGGTAACGATTTGGCTCACGGCATCGGCACCGTATTTTTCGCGCACATATTCAATCACGCGGCCGCGGTTGCTTTGGCAGAAGTCGATATCGAAGTCGGGCATGGAAACGCGCTCGGGGTTTAAGAACCGCTCGAACAGCAGCGCGTATTTCAACGGGTCGAGGTCGGTGATTTTCAGCGCATAGGCCACCAGCGAGCCTGCACCCGAACCGCGCCCCGGCCCCACCGGGCAGCCGTTGTTTTTCGCCCAGTTGATGAAGTCTTGTACGATGAGGAAGTAGCCCGGAAAGCCCATTTGGATGATGATGCCCAATTCAAAATCCAAGCGTGCCTGATATTCGGGCATTTTTTCGGCGCGTTCCGCTTCGTCGGGGTAAAGCTGCACCATGCGCTCTTGCAAACCTTCGTTGGAAAGTTGGGTCAGGTAGTCGTCGAGCGACATGCCATCGGGCGTGGGGAACAGCGGCAAAAAGTTTTTGCCCAGCGTGAGCGTGAGATTACAGCGTTTGGCGATTTCCACCGTGTTTTGCAACGCTTCGGGCAGATCGGCGAAACGCTCCGCCATCTGCTCCGGCGAGGCGAAATATTGGCTCGGCGTGAATTCGTGCGGGCGTTTTTTGTCGGCCAGTACCCAGCCGCCGGCAATGCACACCCGCGCTTCGTGGGCGCTGAAGTCTTCTTGGTTGAGAAACTGGGTCGGATGGGTGGCGACTACGGGCAAATCCAATTCCGCGGCGATTTCCAAGCTGCCGGATACCGAAGTTTCCCATTGCGGGCGTTCGGGCAGGCGTTGCAGTTCGAGGTAAAACGCATTGGGAAACCACGCCGCGTATTTCTGCGCCGCCGCTTTGGCTGCGTCGGGGTGACCGTTGATCAGGTTGACACCCACTTCGCCGTAATGCGCACCCGATAAGCAAATCAGGCCACTGTTGTCGCCTTCGGCCAGCCACGCCTGCCGCAGTTCGGCATGATCGACGTTGCGGTCTTTGCCCACATAGGCGGCGGTGAGCAGTTCGCTCAGGCGCAGGTAGCCGCTGTCGTTTTTTACAATCAACATGGCGCGGAAAGGTTTGTCGGGCGCAGCGGGGTTTTCGATCCACACGTCCGCCGCCGCCACCGGTTTGATGCCTGCGCCGCGGCAGGCTTTGTAGAATTTTACCAAGCCGAAAGTATTCATCAGGTCGCTTATGCCCAGTGCGGGCAGGCCGTCTGAAACGGCTTTTTTCACGGCATCTTTGATGCGTACCGTGCCGTCGGTAATCGAAAATTCGGTGTGCAGACGCAGGGGGATGTAGATGGGATCGGTCATGGCGGGAAAATGTGCGGCGGAAATAAAGGCGTATTGTAGCAGGGTTTGGGGCAAGAATTAGGCCGAGACCTTTGCAAAACCCCCATCTGCGGCGCATTTCTGCGTTGTGCGCTGCTTGCTCGTTTGCCTATCCATATGATATGTCTGCACTCGCTGTGCTGCTACGCCTTGAACTACATCCACATCTGAGGGTTTTGCAAAAGTCTCAGGCCGTCTGAAAAACGGCAAACGGTTTTTCAGACGGCCTTTAGGGTATTGCACTGCCTATGCGGGCTTACATTTGCAGCGGCATATCATTGCTGTGATGGTGGTACTTTTTGTGGCCTTTGGTGTGAACGCCTAAGACTTTGCCGTCGTCGGCATCCACGATGACTTTGTGTTTCAAGCCGTTGGCCAGCACTTCTACTTCATAATGGCCGCCGGTGTGGTAGTTGTATTCAAAATCCACTTCTTTGGCGTAGCCGCCGGTTTGCGCCACGGCTGCGGCTGCGGCTTCTTTGCCGGAAACGGGAGAGAAAAAGCCTAATGAAAAGATGCCGAGAAAAACGGCGGCTACAACGCCTATGGCAATGAATAAAGCAACGGCGTTCAGAATTTTGCGTGTGGTGTACATAATTATCCTCCTCATCGCTGAGTGAAATGAGTTAAAACTCTATGATGAGGTACATATTAAAAGCAGACAGTTAGTAGAGAATTAGGAAGTATAAAAGTCTCAGGCCGTCTGAAAACGGTTTGCACGGATACGGCGGGGAAAGTTGCCGTGTTTCGGTGCGATGTGTTTTCAGACGGCCTTCATGTTACCGAGCGGGATTAAGCCACGCCTTTGGGATTAGGGCCGTATTGGTTGGTGCCGGGTTGGCTGTCGAGGCAGGCCCAGTAGATCAACAGAATCCAGCCGATTACGGGAATAAAGCTGAGCAACAGCCACCAGCCGCTGCGGCCGATGTCGTGCAGGCGGCGTATGCTGACGCCCAAGCAGGGGAGAAAGACGGCCAGCGAATAAAGCAAGCTAATCAGACCGATGCCTGCCAAACTATCTATAATTGAGCAGATAATACAGGCGATGATGTGGAACAAAGTAAACATCCAAAATTCCTGACGGTGGGCGCGACCGTTAAAAAACAGCGTATTTCTTTAATACTTCTACATACCAATTCATCATTACATTCCTATGTTATTAAGATTTTTTTGACATGAAACGGCCGTTTAAGGCCGGTGCAATGCGGAATAATGATAACAAAGTCGGCAGCAAAAAATAAATTTTTATTCACAATTTAACGTTATTTTGTTCAGTAAATACAGCCATTTATGAATATTGGGTATGATTTTGGCCGAATCTGCCCACGGTAAGCCGGTTTAAACCTGCCAAGTCGTTAAGGGTTTCGACGTCTTTGAAACCGCCCTGTTCAAACAATGCCCTGACGGCGGCGCCTTGATTGTAGCCGTGTTCCACCATCAACATGCCGCCTTGCTTGAGATACAGGGGCGATTCGCTGACGAGTACGCGGATGCAGCTGAGGCCGTCTGAAAAATCGGTGAGCGCGGTTTGCGGTTCGAAACGCAAATCGCCTTGGCTCAGATGTTCGTCTCCGGCTTCAATGTAGGGCGGGTTGGACACGATGATGTCGTAAGTATGGTGTTCAGACGGCCTGCCCGCTTCAAACCACGAGCCTGAAACCCATTCGATGGCGGCGCCGAGACGTTGGGCGTTGAGCCGGGCGGTGTCGAGGGCTTGCGGGCTGATGTCGGATGCGCGCACGACGGCGTCGGGTCGTTCGAGTGCGACGGTAACGGCAATGGCGCCGCTGCCCGTGCCTAAATCCCATACTTTGCCTTGCGGCGGCAGATGTTGCAGCACGGCTTCGACCAAGTGTTCGGTTTCGGGGCGGGGGATTAATACGCCGGGGTTGACATGAAACATGCGCCCGTAAAATTCGCGTTCGCCCAAAATATAGGCCATCGGTTCGCCTTCGATGCGACGCCGGGCGAGGGTGTTGAGTGTTTGCAGGGTGGGTTCGTCTAATTCATCGCCGCCGCGGGTAATCAGTTGGGCGCGGGTGAGGCCGGTGCTGTGTTGTAGCAGCATCCGCGCTTCGAGTTTGGGCAGGGGGCAGCGGTTTAGCCACTCGGTGATGGTTTGCAGCATTTCAGACGGCCTCATGTTTGGAAAGGAAAGGTTTGCATTATAAAGAAATTGATTGAGGCCGTCTGAAAAGGAAGTTTCAGACGGCCTCTATCGGCGGGTGCAAAGCTATCGAAGCTGTGGCGCGGTTTAGCGTTTCATCTCGGCTTTCATGGCGCGGATGCTGGCTTCACGGTCGCGCACGTCGCGTTCCAAACGGGCGATTTTGGCTTGGTCGCCTTTTTTGCGGGCAACGGCCAATTGTGCCTGCGTGCGCGTGAGCGCGGTTTGCTCGGTACGGATTTCGTTTTGCAGAATCTGATAGCGCGACATCTGCTGCTGCGCGGGCGCGGTGGTAACTTTGGGTACGACGATCACCGGCGCGCGACGCGCACCTTTGCCGGATTTCTGGTTGCGCAGTTTGATTTCCATCGCCGAGTTGGCGGTGTTGGTTACGGAAGTAACCGGCGCGTTGGGGTCGATTTTAATGTCGTCGTAGGGACCGGGTTTTTCGCTCGTCCAAATTTTTTCGATTTCTCCGGCATCTTTTTTCACGGTGGGCGAGGCGGCGGACGGGGCGGGCTGTTCTTCGATATCTTCAATCACGGTGATATTGCTGCCGTCCATTTTGGAAGGGTTGCAGCTGCTGTTGATTTTCTCGGAGGAAAACACGGCTTTGCCGCCGTCTTTGCAGATGTAGGTAACGGCATGCGCGGGCAGGGCGGCGAGGCCGAGGGTAAACAGTGCGCTGTAAACAAATGCTTTCATTGATGGTGTGCGGAACAGAAAATTAGGTGGGAATTATACCTATAATGTATGTAAATGTAGGTTTGAGAATGAAACGGACTTCACAGGCCGTCTGAAAGATACGGCTGCCACGCGGCATCGGCGGGTGCGGTGATGTCGAAGTGTTCGCCATGATAGTCGAAACTCAAGTTGAGGGCGTGGAGAAACAGACGGTCGGCAGGTGTGCCGCCGTAGAGGGTATCGCCCAAAATCGGGCTGCCGATGCTTTTGAGGGCAACGCGGAGCTGATGCGTGCGGCCGGTATGCGGATGCAGTTCAAACAGTCTGATGCCCGGCATGGCGCTACTGCTTTTAAATTCCGTCACTGCGGTGTGTTCGTTCGAGCGTGTGAGCTTCCATGTGCCGCGCCGCGATTTTTCCATGCCGCCTTTGATCCAGCCCTGTTTTTTCAGCGGTTTGCGGTCGCTTAAGGCAATATAGGTTTTTTGCATGGTGCGTTCGGCGAACTGCTGCGCCAACACGGAAGCAGCGGTTTCATTTAAGGCCAGCAGCAACACGCCGCTGGTGGGCTTGTCCAAACGGTGTACCAGCCATACGCGCGACACACAGAGTTGGGCGGCCAGTTGTTGCGTGAGGCCGTCTGAATCTTGGTCTTGATGAACCGATACGTCGGCCGGTTTGTTAATCGCCACAAAATCGGCATGGCGCAGCAACACGGGAAACATGGGCGATAACCTACTTTAAAGCAATGCCGCTGCCGAGCAAGGTAAATACGCCGAGCGCGCAGAACAATACGCAGGCGCCGATGCGCACGGTTTGGGCGGGCAGGCGTTTGATTAAGGTTTCCCCTAAATAGACCACCGGTACATTGGCCAGCAGCAGCCCGATTACACTGCCGGTGATCACCCAAAACATTTCCTGATATTTGGCGGCCATCAGCATGGTAGCGACTTGTGTTTTGTCACCGATTTCCGCGATGAAAAACAAAATTGTGGTCGCGCCGAACGCACCGTATTTGAGCCAACGGCAGTCTAAATCGTTTTGCCGGCCGGGCAGCAGCAGCCACGCGCCCACCGCAATAAAACTGAGGCTGACCGCCCATTTCAAAGCATCGGGAGAAACTGTTTGTGCCAGCCCGACGCCGATTACTGCGGAAAAAAGGTGGTTCAGCAGAGTTGCCACAAACATGCCCGCCACGATGGCGTTTTTTTGGGAAAAGCGGGTTGCGAGAAACAAAGCCAGCAGCTGCGTTTTGTCGCCGATTTCGGTGAACGCGATGCTGAATACAGATGAAACGAAAGCTTCCATAAATTCAATCAGATACTCAAACCGTGCGGGCTTGGTCGAAACAAGTGAAGGCGGCGGCTTCTTTCAGAGCTTGCGTAGAGCATCCGATATGCCATACGAAAGCGGGCGCGCCAAAAATTCGCGATTATAGGGCGGTTCGACAGCGAATACAATTCGATATTTATGCAAAACAAAAGATGCGGAGCAGTGTGGTTGCTCCGCATCTTCTTTCAGATGTTTTCAGACGGCCTTATCATGGTTTTCATGCCGATGCTGAAACAACTTTTTCTCCGCGAAATAAACCAGCAGCAACACAGGCACACCCATCAGCGCAGTCAGCGTAAAGAAGCCCGGATAGCCGATATTATCGACCATAGCGCCCGAGTAGCCGCCCAGCGTTTTCGGCAACAGCGTCATCAGCGAGCTGAAAATAGCATACTGAACCGCGGTGAAACGGATGTCGGTCAAGGCTGATAAAAAGGCTACAAACACCGCGCCGGCCAAGCCCGCAGCCAGATTGTCGAAGCCCACCGCCAGATACATAAATACAACATCGTGCCCGCGGTACGCCAGCGCCACAAACATCAGGTTGGTCAGCGCGGCCAACACCGCACCGGCCATCATCATTTTCATCAACGCGAATTTTTGTGCCAAGAAGCCGCCCAAGAAGCCGCCCACGACTGCCATCAACACCCCGAAAGTTTTGACCGCTGCGGCAATTTCTTCTTTGCTGAAACCCATGTCTTGATAAAACACGTTGGAAATCACGCCCGCCACGATATCCGAAATGCGGTACACGCCGATTAAGGCCAGCAGCAGTAATGCCGATTTACCGTAGCGTTGGAAGAAGTCGGTGACGGGATGAACCCAAGTATCGACGGCAAGCTGCTTCGGCACCAGCCCGCTTTTCACCGTGAACATGCCGACGATAAGCGCAGCGATGGTAGAAAGCACCAATCGCAATCCTTCAACACCCAAGCTGCTGAGCGGGCCGCCGCCTTGAGGCAACACCTTGCCCAGTTGCGAAAACGCTGCCACAAAAGCCGTTACCGACAGCACAAACAGCAGCACCAAGCGCAAATTATCAGACGCGGGGCGCGAAGCCGTGTGCGAGGCAGACGACGCAGGCTCGCGTATCAGCAGCGTTGTCAGCACGCCCACGCCCATGACCGCTGCCATAATCAAATACGTTTGCTGCCAAGCCGCATAATGATAAGCCTGCTCGTGCGAACCGAGTTTGGCGGCCAGAAACAATGCACCCGCGCCCGCCACAATCATGCCCAAGCGGTAGCCGGCGTTGTAGGTTGCCGCCGTTACCGACTGCATCGCCGTATCGTCGCCCGCTACTTCGATTCGGTAGGCATCGATCACTACGTCTTGTGTGGCCGATGAAAAGCCGAGCAATACTGCCGCCGCCGCCATTACCGTCAATGCCGCGGGGCCGACCGGATTCACCATCGCCATCCAACAAATGGCGGCGATAATCAGCAGTTGCGCCAACAGCAGCCAGCCGCGCCGCTTGCCTAAACCGCGCGTCAGCAGCGGCAGCGGCAGCGAGTCGATCAGCGGCGCCCAAACAAACTTAAACGAATAGGCCAAAGCCGCCCAGCTGAACATGGTTACCGTGTTACGCTCCACGCCTGCTTCACGCAGCCACAGCGACAAACTGGAAAAAATCAGCAATAAAGGCATACCGGCGGAAAAGCCGAGAAAAAACATCGTGATCGCACGACGGTCGATATAGGCGCCGGCCGCGGCCAGCCAGCTTTTGGATGAAGTCTGCGTCATAGATACCTTAAAACCGCATGACGGCGGTTTGGGAAAAATAAAAACGTATTGTAGCAATAAGGCTTGAGGCCGTCTGAAAATGTTGGAAAGCTTAGAGCAAATGTTTATGGCTTTTGAACGGTTCAGACGGCCTCAAAAGCTTTGCGCTTGATGATGGGCGTTGCATAATATTGGCGGCTGGATTGCACAAAGCATTGTTTGTCTTTGGCTTGGATATGCTCATAAAGGAAACCGCACCTTATTGCAAGATAAGGTGCAGTTTCTATTTTCAGACGGCCTCAAAGAGTGGAAAGCTTATCTATCAATGGTAGGCAATCAACAAGCTGTTATCGCTTAATACAGCTCTTAATAATAAGAAGCACCGAATATGCTGCTTTCCGGCTCCCACAAAGTCAGTATTTCCGTGTGTTCTTCGGGAACATCCAAGCTGCTGCGGGGCATGTCGGTAACGGCTGCTTCGGGTTCTGCGGGTACATATTCCTGCGTTTCGGGTGCGCCTGATTCTTCGCCGACCAGCTCGTCGATATCGATGTCGTCATCGCTGCCTTGCGGCAAGCGTGCGCCGGTTTGCTTGGCGCGCATTCTCATGAAGATGTCGCGGGTATAGGCGTATTTGTCGATTGCGGCATCTTGCAGGCTGTCGGTCAGGTCGAGATAGCGGTCGCGGGTGTCGATGCCGCCGACGACTGTAGAGCCGATGCGCCCAGCAGTAGTTTCAAAAATGGCATTTTTCACCGGATACGCGTAAGTGATGGTGGAGCCTATGCTGTCGCGCAGAGTGGAAGGGCCGGTAAGCGGGTAAACGAAATAATTGCTGTTTTTCCAGCCCCACGAGGCAAAAGTGTCGCCCAAATTGTTTTTGTTGTTGGGAATGCCGCCGGCGTCGGCAACATTGATCAGGCCGCCCAAGCCGAAAGTGGTGTTGACGCCGACGCGCACCAAATCTTCGCTGGCGCGTTTGATGTCGAGCCGCAATAGGTTGCTGCCCATGCTGACGACGTCGCGCAGATTATCGAAAAAGTTGGTTACGCCTTGACGCACCGGGCGCGGCGTAACGGCGCGGTAGCCGCGGGTAATCGGCGTCATTACATATTTGTCGGCCGTGTCGTTGATTTTGAACATCACGCGGTTGTACGGCTCATAGGGATCGGCAGGATTGCGTTCGGCCCATACAGGCTGTGCAACGGCCAAGACCGCGACTGCCAAACACAGGTTTTTTTTACTCATGGTGCGACCCATTCTTTGATTTCATATAGCTCGGCCAATGCTGCGACCGAATCGGGCAGGCCGCGCAAGGCAACGGACGAGGGTTTCAAACGCAATGCCGTCAGCAGCAGCGACACGCAAGACGAATCGGCACGGCTCACTTCCGACAAATCGACGGTATGCGTTTCGTTCAGACGGCATTGCTGTTCGAAGCGGGCGTAATTGGCAGGCGTAATCGTTTTCACGGTTACTTCGCCTTTCACATACAGCACACCATCGCGTACTTCGGATTGCATGGTTTATTGACCGCCGTTTTTAGACTTCAGCTCGGCGATCAGGCCGTCGATGCCTTTGCTCTTGATGGTTTCGCCGAATTGGTTGCGGTAAACGGTAACCAAGCTCGCGCCTTCGATAGCGACGTTATAAGCGCGGTATTTGCTGCCGTTTTGGTAAGTGGTGAAGTCCATATTGACGGTTTTGCCGCCCGGAGGGGTGACTTCTGCGCGGACAACGATTTCTTTGCCGCTGCGGTTTACCACTGGATTGTCTTTAACCACGACTTTGGCGTTTTTGAATTTCAGCATGGTGCCGGAGTAAGTACGGATCAGCAGGGTTTGGAATTCTTTCGACAAAGCCTGTTTTTGCGTTGCCGTCGCTTCGCGCCAAGGGTTGCCGACGGCCAGTGCGGTCATGCGTTGGAAATCGAAATAGGGCAGGGCATAGTTTTCGGCCTGACGGCGCACGGCGGCATCGTTTCCGCCGTTGGCGTTTTTAAGGATGCTCAATACTTGGGTGGCGTTGTTACGCACTTGGTTAACTGCGTCGGCCGGGGCTGCAACGGCCAAGTTGATGCTCAAAACGGCCATGCCCAAGGCTGTGAATAAAGATGATTTTTTCATGGATTCTTTTCTTTCTGTTTAAATATAAAACGGATTATTCGGCCGCTGTGTTCGCGGCTTCCGAGGCGCTTGAACCGCCTGAGTTTTTCTCGGCAAAATTGGTCATGAATTTACCGATCAGGTTTTCCAGCACCATAGCCGAGCCGGTAATGGTAATGGTGTCGCCTGCCGCCAAATTCTCTTCATCGCCGCCTTGCTGCAAACCGATATATTGTTCGCCCAGCAGGCCGGAGGTGAGAATCTGCGCCGATACGTCGCTGCTGAATTGGTATTGTGTGTTCAAATTCAAGCTGACTTTTGCCTGATAGGTTTTCGGATCCAGCCGGATGCCGCCAACGCGACCGACCAAGACGCCGGATGCTTTCACCGGTGCGTTGACTTTCAAGCCGCCAATGTCGGTGAAATCGGCGTAAACCGTATAAGTCTGCCCCGAGCCGCCGCCCAGCGCCGCGCCGCCTGCCACGCGAAACGCGAGGAAACCGACGGCGATGACGCCCAGTAAGACAAATAAACCTACCCAAAATTCCAAAACATTCTTTTTCATCGTATTACTCGTTGTGTGTTATTCGGTAAACATCAATGCGGTCAGGATAAAATCGACCGCGAGCACGGTCAGCGCGGAAGACACGACGGTGCGCGTGCTGGCGCGCAAAATGCCTTCCGACGTCGGCACGCAATGGAAGCCTTGATGCACGGCAATCAGGGTAACGGCCACGCCGAAGACGCAGGATTTGATCAAGCCGTTGATGACATCGTATTGCAGCGAAATATTGCTCTGCATTTGCGACCAGAAAATGCCGCTGTCCAAGCCCAGATATTGCACGCCGATCAGATACGCGCCGTAAATGCCGGCCACATTGAAAATCGAAGCCAGTAAAGGCATCGACAACACGCCTGCCCAAAAGCGCGGTACGATCACGCGGGCAACGGGGTTCACAGCCATCACGTTCATGGCTTCCAGCTGCTCGGTGGTTTTCATCAGGCCGATTTCACTGGTCATCGCGCCGCCTGCGCTGCTGGCAAAGAGAATGGCCGCCAACACAGGCCCCAACTCGCGCAGCAGGCTGGCAGCCACCATAAAGCCGAGCACGTCGGCAGATTTGAATTTGGAAAGTTGCGTATAGCCCTGCAAGCCCAGCACCATGCCGACAAACAAGCCCGATACGGCGATAATCAGCACCGACAGCACGCCGGCAAAATACATTTGCCGCACGCTGAGGCGGAAGCGGCTTAAAGCTGTGCCCGATTTGGCAAGTATCTGTATCAGAAACAGACACACGCTGCCGAGCGCGCGGATGAAGTGAAGGGTATTTCGCCCTATGGTTTGGATAAAATTCATCATTTCTTTACATTAATCTTTTCAGACGGCCTCTGCTGCAACAGGCCGTCTGAAAACTTATTGCGCCTCCAGAAAATCTTGGCGCAAATCGGTTTGTGCCGGATAGCGGAACGGCACCGGCCCGTTGGGTAGTCCGCCGATAAATTGCTGTACCCAAGGCGAATCGAGTCTGCGCATTTCTTCCGGGCTGCCGGAAAACACTATCTCGCCGTGCGCCAGAAAAATCACTTGGTTCACAATGGCCAACGACTGCTCGATGTCGTGCGTTACCATCACGCTGGTGGAGCGCAACGCTTTGTTGGCGCGGCTGATCAAGTGGGCAATCACGCCCAGCGAAATCGGGTCCAGGCCGGTAAACGGCTCGTCGTAAATCATGATTTCGGGGTCGAGTGCGATGGTTCTGGCTAAGGCTACGCGCCGTGCCATGCCGCCGGAAAGTTCAGACGGCATCAGCTTTTCAATGCCCCGCAGGCCGACGGCGTTCAGCTTCAAAATCACCAAATCGCGGATAACGGCTTCGGGCAGCTTGGTCAGCTCGCGCATGGGGAAGGCGACGTTGTCAAACACCGATAAGTCGGTAAACAGCGCGCCGTGCTGAAACAAAACGCCCATGCGGCGGCGGTGTTCGTATAATTCCGAAGCGCTCAGTTTGGCCAAGTCGCGCCCTTCCACCAGCACTTGGCCTTGCTGCGGATGGATTTGGCCGGTAATCAGGCGCATCAGCGTGGTTTTGCCGCTGCCCGAACCGCCCATCACGGCTGCAAAATTACCTTGTCGGATGGTGAAGTTGATGTTTTGAAGAATCGGGCGGTCGCCGTAGGCAAACGCCACGTTTTTCATTTCAATGAAGGGGCTGGTGGTCATGCGCGTGAAATGTGTTGAAAGGTTTGCATTTTAATAACTTAAGGTAGGCATGGGCAATTTTTCAGACGGTCTTTTCATGCAAAAATACACTACTGTATGTAAATTACTGAAATCATTCCGCTTATCATAAAATAAAAATAAGGCAAAAAATACAACAAGCTAAATCAAGTAATGATGAACGGCATTGTAGTGTTTTAAACGGTATTCGGGCTGAAAAACGGGTGATTCCGATTGCAGCAAGCTCTTTTATGGATGCGCTTGAGTTGGACAATGCGGCTGTTCCCGATGCTTGATACGGGCGCAGCCGCAAATGTTAAGCGTTTGTGCATTCTTGCGGAAGCCAAATGCTGACTTTCAAGCCGTGCTCGAAGCGGGTTGAATCCGACAGGGAAATGGTGCCGCCGTAGCGCTCGGCAATCGTTTTGGCAATCGACAGCCCCAAGCCGCTGCCCTCGGTGCCGCTGCCCAATACGCGGTAAAACGGGTCGAACACACGCTCGCGTTCTTCGAGGGGGATGCCGGGGCCGTTGTCTTCCACTTCCAAACGCAGGCCGCCGTTTTCGATTTTGGCAGTCAGATCGACTTGGCCGTTTTCGGGCGTGTAGAGGATGGCGTTTTCCAGCAGCGTTTTCAGCAGCGTGTAGATTTCGGTTTCGTCCACGCAAATATTGACGCTTTCGCAGTCGGCGCCCAAGTCGATGTTTTTGCCTTCGGCCAAGGGGTATAAATCCTGTATCAGTTTTTGGCAGAACTTGGCTAAATGGATGTTTTGTGCCGGCTGCTGGTTTTCATGCGCCTGCGCCCGCGCCATTGAGAGCAGCTGTTCCAGCAAACGGCGGTTGCGCCCTATGCCTTCGCGCAAGTCTTCAACCAGCGCGGCGGTGTCTTCCGGCAGCCCTTTTCCCGACAAACGTTCGGCCTGCAAGGAAAGTGCGGTCATGGGCGAGCGCAGTTCGTGGGCGGCATCGGCGATAAAACGCTGCTGCTGGCGGATGCTTTCGCCCACGCGGTGAAGCAGATGGTTGATGGCTTCGGTAAAGCCGTAGATTTCCATCGGAATTTTGTGGGTGGAAAGCGGGGAAAAGTCGTTGTCTTTACGGTTTTCGGCCTGTTCGGAAAGCCGGGAAATCGGGCGCAGGCTCAGGTGGATAATCAGCATGGTCAGCAATACGGCCACCGGCACCAAGGTCAGCAGCGGCAGTACGGCAAACCACGCGCTGTCGAAGGCTACGTCGTCGCGGAACTCTGTTTCTTGGATAAACGCTACCAGCGTGTTGTCTTCATAGCGGTGGATGTAGGCGCGGTAGGTCTTTTTCTTTTGTTTGTCGGTGATGTTGAAAAAGCCTTCTTCGGGGTCGGACGGAATATTGAAGCGGCTTTCGTCGTCAACGGGCTGGATGTAGATGCGGGTGTCGTTGTCGATGTCGGTGTAGCCAGCTTCTTCCGGCAGCTCGTCTTTTCTGGTGAGCAGCGCGGCCTGCTTGAGCATGTCGTCTTGAAGCTCTTCCGCTTCTTCAAACATGGTGTAGAAGGTAACGACCCCTGAAATCAATGCGGTGGCAAGGATAATCAGGGTCAGAAAGACGGAAAGGCGTGCCTGAATAGATGGGTGGCGGAACATAATATATGTATTTTCTCGGTGGGATTGCCATGCAATCGTTCAATTAACAGCCGTGCAGTTTTCTGTTTATACAGCATATTTTGCCACAAGACGCGGATTTTTTCAGACGGCCTTAATCAATGGAGTAAATACACTGCCGAAGGGTAGGGTGAAATTCGGCAAGCATACACGGCGGAAATTAGGTACGGATTAGGTATGCATTAGGTATGGCGGAAGTTTGGGAGCGGTTGTGATTGGCGGATTGGCTTGGCAAGGCAATCTGATGCCGCCGACCGATATTTTCAGACGGCCTCTTAAGCCTATGCCTGTGCTGTTATCGTTAGAGCGGATAGACAAACACTTTGGATTGGCGTTTGCTTTCGTGATATTCGTGCCGGCGTTCTGGGGGGAGGTCTTCGGGAGAGGCCGTCTGAAAACCGCGTTCGATAAACCATTCGCCGGTGTGGGTGGAGAGGGCGAACAGCTTGCGGATGTTGCGGCTGCGGGCTTGGGCGAGCAGGTGTTCGAGCAGCAGTTCGCCGTAGCCGCTGTCTTGCGCTTCGGGGGAAACGACCAAGCAGGCCAGTTCGCCGGATTGCCCGTCGGAGAAGGTTTTGAGCGCGACGCAGCCGTAAATTTGGCGGTCGTGTTCCAGCACGGAAAATTCGCCAATGTGGTTTTCGAGATATTCCCGGCTGCGGTGCAGCAAGATGCCTTGTTCCTCCAGCGGGCGGATGAGTGCGGCGATGTCGGGAATGTCGCCGCTTTGGGCTTGGCGTATGCTCATGAAGGCGTTGCGTGCCAGCGAAGTGCCGACGCCGTGGCGGGTGAACAGCTCGGCAATCAGGCTGCCGTTGCTGAGGCCGCTGAGTATTTGGGTGCGCTGTACGCCGTTTTCGACGGCATTAACGGCGGATTGCAGCAGGCGGTGTTGGGTGGGGTGGATGCTGCCGTTGTCCAACATACTGCGGGCTTCTTGGGCGGAAAGGTTGGATAACACATTGCCTTGTGCGTCCAATATACCTTCTTGATCCACCAGATAAATCAGTTTTTCGGCTTGCAGGGCGATGGCCGTACTTTCGGCGATATCGCCCATGCTGAGGTTGAAGGTTTTGCCGCTAAGCGAATGCCCCAGCGGGCTGATGAGCACCAGCGCGCCTTCGTTGAGGTTGCGCAAGATGCTTTCGGTGTTGATTTTGCGAACGACGCCGGTGTAGCCCATGTCGATGCCGTCGATCACGCCGAGCGGGCGGGCGGAAACAAAATTGCCGCCGGCGATGTTGAGGGGTTTGCCGCGCAAAGGGGTTTGGGAAAGGCCGAAGGATAGGGCGGCTTCTATGTCGCTGCGCACCATGCCGCAGGCTTGTTTGGCGTAAACCAGCATGGCGTCGTCGGTGATGCGGCGGCCGTTGTGGTATTGCGGCGTGATACCGGCTGTTTCGGATAAGACATTGATTTGTGTGCGCGAACCGTGTACCACCACCAACCGCACACCCAAGCTGGCGATTAAGTTTAAATCGGCGGCGAGCGTGGGCAGCGTAGCGCCGCCGATCAGGCCGCTCGCTATGCCCACAACCAGCGTTTTGCCGCGCAGGTAGTGGATATAGGGGGCGGCTTCGCGGAAGTCGCGGATGAAATCAACGGAAGTGGTCATCTCAATTTAGTAACAACACTAGGTAGAAAAGCTGCATGATCAATACGGTTAGCGCAACCAATGTGGCCAGCGTCCAGTTGAAGCCGTCTTTTTTCGGCTCTTGCTGCGGCATGTGTACGGGCATCGGGCCGGACGCGGGCATGGCGGGCGCAGGCTGGGCGGGGCCTTTCATTTTGGCTGCGGTAGCGGCTTTGGCGGAATTGCGGGCATCGCTCACCAGCATATTGTCGAGCAGGTCGGCAATTTCATTTTTCGACAAAGTTTTGCGCGTGCGCACCTGCGGGCCGATGGAATGCACGAGTTTGGTATCGGTAACGGCGTTCAACAGCAGGCTGGGGTCGATGTTTTTAGGTGTTTCGGCAATATGGTTTTTGGCCTGAAACAAGCCTTCGCATTTACGGCAAACCACGAAACCTTGCGCAACATTCAGTTGCGTATCTTTAACCCACAAACGGGTTTTGCAGTGAGGACAGACGCAGACGGGCATAGTGTTGTAATTGAACGTTTATTATTAAAGGATGGGGCATTTTAAGGTTTTTCAGACGGCATGGGAAGTAAGCCGGGGCTGACGGTAGGGATTGGGGGCTGTTCGGCGCGATTTGTGTGTTTTTATTACCTATGATTATGAAATTCCGCCTGTGTGCGGTGTGCGTTTGCTTTGTTTGGAACAGTGTTGCGCCGCCGTCTCTTTGGAATGGAACGAAACATGTGAAGTGTGGAACCGACCAAAGGCCGTCTGACAAGTAAGGGTTCATGCTTTTCAGACGGCCTTGGTTCGATAGGGCAGGCAATCGCCTCGCCCGCCGCCGTTTCTGATTGATTCCGTTATAATCCACCCATCTATAACCTTTTCAGACGGCCTCATACCATGTCTCAAACCCTTCTTCTCGTCGACGGCTCTTCCTACCTCTACCGCGCGTTTCATGCCATGGCACCGCTTACCGCGCCCGACGGCACGCCCACCGGCGCATTGTACGGCGTGCTCAACATGCTGCGCCGCCTGCGTGCCGATTATGTGCACGACTATTGCGCGGTGGTGTTTGATGCCAAAGGCGAAAATTTCCGCCACAAGATGTATCCCGACTACAAAGCCACGCGCCCGCAGATGCCCGACGAACTGCGCCCGCAAGCCGAAATGCTGCCCGAACTGGTGCGGCTGATGGGCTGGCCGGTGTTGATTGTGCCGGATGTGGAAGCCGACGACGTGATCGGCACGCTGGCCAAACAAGGAGAGGAAGCGGGCTGGAACGTGGTGATTTCCACCGGTGATAAGGATATGGCGCAGCTGGTGTCGGAGCACGTTACCCTCGTCAACACCATGAGCAACGAAAAGCTCGACATTGAAGGCGTGAAAAACAAATTCGGTGTTTGCCCCGACCAAATCATTGATTATTTAACCTTAATCGGCGACAAAGTGGACAACGTGCCGGGCGTGGACAAATGCGGCCCCAAAACCGCTGTGAAATGGCTGGATCAATACGGCACGCTGCAAAACGTGATGGACAATGCGTCTGAAATTAAAGGCAAAGTCGGCGAAAACCTGCAAGCCGCGCTGCCGCAGCTGCCCCTGTCTTACCAACTCGTTACCATCAAAACCGATGTGGACTTACACAGCGATCTTTCAGACGGCCTCGAAAGTCTGCGCCGCACCACGCCGAAATGGTCGCAACTGGCGGTGGAATTCAAACGCCTCAACTTCCGCACTTGGCTGAAAGAAGCCGAAGAGCGCATGCACGAAGGCAACGGCGATTTGTTCGGCGCGGCGCATATCGGCGAACAGGCTGCGCTCGCTGCCGAGAGGCCGTCTGAAAAGGAAATCGGCATTGCCCAAGCCCCTGAAACGCTGGATTATCAAGCCGTTACCAACGAAGCCCAGTTTACCGCTCTGTTGAGCAAATTGTCGCAAGCCGACACCGTCGGCATCGACACCGAAACCACCAGCCTCAACCCGATGGAAGCGCAGCTCGTCGGCATCAGCATCGCTTTCAAAGCAGGCGAAGCCGTGTATATCCCGCTCGGCCACACGCCCACCGCCGCGCCCGAACAGCTTAATTTGCAAGACGTATTAGGCCGTCTGAAACCCCATTTGGAGAATGCGGAACTCAAAAAAATCGGCCAAAACCTCAAATACGACCAACACATTTTCGCCAACTACGGCATTGGCCTGAACGGCATTGCCGGCGACGCCATGCTCGCGTCTTATATTATCGAAAGCCACTTGGGGCACGGCCTCGACGAACTTTCCCAACGCTGGCTCGGCCTGCCCACCATCACCTACGAATCCCTGTGCGGCAAAGGCGCCAAACAGATTTCGTTTGCCGATGTCGGCCTCGGACAAGCCACCGAATACGCCGCCCAAGATGCCGATTTCGCCCTGCGTATCGAAGGCTGGCTGAAAGCACAAATGGACGAAAAACAGCTTGAAATGTATCAACACATGGAGCTGCCCGTGGCTCAAGTGCTGTTTGAAATGGAGCGCAACGGCGTCCTCATCGACAAAAACGAACTCGCCCAACAAAGCCACGAACTCGGCACCCAACTGCTGGCACTGGAGCAGCAAGCCTACGAAGCCGCAGGCCAGCCCTTCAATCTCAACTCGCCCAAACAACTGCAAGAAATCCTGTTCGACAAAATGGGCATTCCCACCAAAGGGCTCAAAAAAACCGCCTCCGGGGGCATTTCCACCAACGAAGCCGTGCTCGAACAACTCGCGCCCGACTACCCGCTGCCCAAAATCATCTTACAAAACCGCGGCCTAGCCAAACTAAAGTCCACCTACACCGACAAACTGCCCGAAATGATCAACCCACACACCGGCCGCGTGCACACCACCTACGCCCAAGCCGTCGCCATCACAGGGCGGCTGGCCAGCAACAACCCCAACCTGCAAAACATCCCCATTCGCACCGAAGAAGGCCGTCGTGTGCGCCGCGCCTTTACCGCCCCCACAGGCAGCGTAATCGTGTCCGCCGACTATTCCCAAATCGAACTGCGCATCATGGCGCATTTGAGCGGCGACAAAACCCTGATCGAAGCCTTTAAAAACGGCGAAGACATCCACCGCCGCACCGCCGCCGAAGTGTTCGGCGTCGCACAAGAAAACGTCAGCAGCGAACAACGCCGCTACGCCAAAACCATCAACTTCGGCCTCATCTACGGCATGGGCCAATACGGCCTTGCCAAATCACTGGGCATCGACAACCTTTCCGCCAAAAACTTCATCGACCGCTACTTCGCCCGCTACCCCGGCGTGGCCGACTACATGCAGCGCACCAAAGAACAGGCCGCCGCCCAAGGCTATGTAGAAACCCTGTTCGGCCGCCGCCTCTACCTGCCCGACATCCACAACAAAAACGCCAACGCCCGCGCCGGAGCCGAACGTACCGCCATCAACGCCCCCATGCAAGGCACCGCCTCCGACCTCATCAAACGCGCCATGATCGCCGTGCGCAACTGGCTCGTTTCAGACGGCCTCCAAAGCAAACTCATCATGCAGGTGCATGATGAATTAGTGCTGGAAGTGCCCGAATCGGAAATGGATTTAGTGAAAACAAAACTGCCCGAGATTATGGCAAGCGTGGCAGAAGGCATGCTGGGCGTGCCGTTGGTGGCCGAAGTGGGCGCGGGGGAGAATTGGGAAGAGGCGCATTGAGTTTATTTGACCCTATTATTCTTTCAGTATAGAATTAATCTCAAAAATAAATTATTGAGATATGAATTATGAGAAAAGTAGAAAAGCCTAAAAATATCAGTGATTTAATGCAAAAGTATATAGCTCAATTTCATGAAGTGATGTCAGTTGACATGCCTGAATCTGATGAAGCTTATATTCATTGGGATAAATTGCGGCGTTTATCCAAGGATAATGATCTTAATGAAAAAAGATGGCTTAAGCTCAAACTTGTTAGAGAGGGTTCTTCTCGTAGTGTAAGATTAAAAGATAAATATGGATTCAATTTTAAGTTTAATATACCAAATAATTGCCACTCGCTACTCCATCAAATTGATGAATTAAGAGCTAGATTATTAAATTTTTATATGGATAAAGCAAATAAGCATGAATTTTGGTCCAGTTCTTTGAAATATGAAGAATCTATTTCCAGCTCGCAATTGGAAGGCGCTGCTACTACTAGAGCTGTTGCCTTACAAATGCTTGAAGAGGAAAGAGCTCCTCAAAGTAACGATGAAAAGATGATTTTGAATAATTACCTTTTAATGAAACAGGTACTTGAAAAAAAAGATTGTAAATTAGATATTGATTTAATTTTAAATTTTCATTTGATTGCAACTCAAGGTATAGATGATAGAAAAATATCTCCTGGAATGTTAAGGAATAAGGATGATGTCTATGTTAGTAATTACTACAATGAAATTTTACATCTGCCTCCTTCACACCAAGATTTATCAGAAAGATTACAAAAACTATGTGACTTTGCTAATTATGAGCATAAAGAAAAGGAGTTTATTCATCCTATAATAAAAGCAATTATTTTGCATTTTATGTTAGGTTATGAACATCCTTTCTTTGATGGAAACGGTAGAACTGCAAGAGCATTATTTTATTGGTTTGTAATGAAAAATAATTACAATGAGTTTGAATATATTTCTATTAGTAAGCTCTTAAAAGAAGCACCTGCTAAATATGCAAAAGCTTATTTATATACAGAAACCGATGATAATGATTTAACTTATTTCATCGAACACCAATTGTATACAATAAAAAAATCTATTGAAGAACTATTTAAATTCCTTGATAGAAAACATAAAGAGTTTACAGAGACATTAGCTTGGCTATCTAAGACATCTGTATATCACGATTTGAACTCAAAAGAAATTATTTTATTAAAAAAAGCTATTAAAAATCCAGGTAAAGTATTCACTGCAAAAGAAGTCAAAAATTCATTAGGAGTTACAGATAACACGGCAAGAAAATATTTAGAACATTTATCAGAACACAAGATTTTATTAAAATCAATTTCGGATAGAACTTCTATTTACATTGCTAGACAAGATATAGTTAATTTGCTAAATCAAAGAAAATGATCTGTTAAACAAATTTTATAATAAGCCGTAGCCTGCAATGCACTTGATTACTTGTGTTTGCTGTTGCTGATCGACGGGTTGGTAACACAGTTGCTACTGATGTATTGATCAAGCCTCGAGAAGCAAAAAGGCCGTCTGAAAATAAACCGCCCTTTAAACTTTGGGCAATTCATTTTCAGACGGCCTTATCGCATCTCAACGATTTAAAACGCTATGGCCGATATTCGTTATAAACAGGCTTGTTCGTTGGCAAGTTGCTGTTCGATGGTTTCGCGGCGGCGGATGAGTTTGGCTTCTGCGCCGTTTACCAACACTTCGGCGGCGCGGTTACGGGTGTTGTAGTTGCTGGCCATGCTGCTGCCGTATGCGCCGGCGCTGCGGATGGCGAGCAGGTCGCCGGCGGTGCAGGCGAGGGTACGGTTTTGGCCGAGGAAGTCGCCGGTTTCGCAGATGGGGCCGACGATATCGGCAGTAAACGGTGCGGTGTTGCCGGGTTCGACGACTTCGATGCGGTGGTAGGCTTCATAAAGGGCGGGGCGCATGAGATCGTTCATGGCGGCATCGACGATGACGAAATTCTTTTCTTCGCCTTGCTTGACAAATTCAACGCGGGTCAGCAATGTGCCTGCGTTGCCGACCAAACTGCGGCCGGGTTCGAGCATGAGTTTGAGGGGGCGGCCGGCCATGAGTTTGGCGACGGCTTGGGCGTAGGCTTTTAAGTCGGGCACGTCTTCGTTGTCGTACACGATGCCGACGCCGCCGCCTAAGTCGATGTGTTCGAGCGTGATGCCTTCGGCGGCGAGTTTATCGACCAGCAGCAGGGTGCGTTCGCAGGCTTCGACGAGGGGGCTTAGGTCGGTGAGCTGGGAGCCGATATGGCAGTCGATGCCGACGATTTTCAGACGGCCTAAACGGGCGGCGTGGCGGTAGGCTTCTAAGGCGTCGGCGTAGGCGATGCCGAATTTGTTGGACTTGAGGCCGGTGGAAATGTAGGGGTGGGTTTTGGCATCGACATCGGGGTTGATGCGCAGGGAAATGGGGGCGGTTTTGCCGAGGCGTTCTGCTACGGCTTGGATGCGGTCCAGCTCGGGCAGGCTTTCTACGTTGAAGCACAATACGCCGGCGTTGAGGGCGAACTCGATTTCGGCTTCGCTTTTGCCGACGCCGGAAAAGATGGTTTTGCCGGCATCGCCGCCTGCGGCCAATACGCGGGCGAGTTCGCCGCCGGATACGATGTCGAAGCCGCTGCCGAGTGAGGCGAAGTGTTTGAGTATGCTCAGGTTGCCGTTGGCTTTAACGGCGTAGCAGATCAGCGGTTGCAGGGCGGAGAAGGCGTCGGTGTAGGCTTGGAAGGCTTCGGTTAGCGCGGATTGGCTGTACACGTAAAGCGGGGTGCCGAATTCGTCGGCCAAGCGGGCAAGCGGGATGTTTTCGCAGTGTAGGGTCATGATTATTGTGTGGGGGAGGTGGGTTCTTTGGTTTCGAATTGCAGGCCGGTCTGTATCACGCCGAAGCGGGCTTTGTCGTCTTCTTTGGGCAGGTATAAATCGCCTTTGTAGCCGCAGCCGCTCAAGATGAATGCGGCGGAGAGTAAAAACAGGGCTGGTTTCATGATTGTTCTTTCATCACACGGGTGAATGTGGCAAGATTCGGTATCTTAAACAAAAACGCACCAATGCACAAAGCCATGATGACTGAAAGCGAATTTTTACAGCATTCCGATGCTTTATTTACCCATATTGAAGACCAAATCGACGAGGGCGGCTGGGATTTCGACTGCCGTCTGAACGGTAATGTGTTAACCATTGAAGCGGGCGACGGCACGCAGATTATTGTGAACCGGCACACGCCTAATCAGGAATTGTGGATTGCGGCGAAAAGCGGCGGCTATCATTTTGCGGAGAAGGACGGCCGGTGGCTGGCAACGCGCGACGGCAGCGAGTTTTTTGCGGTGTTGAATCAGGCGCTGACTGCGGCGGCGGGTGAAGAAGTATGCGTAGAGGCGTATCGTTGATGCGCTGTTGATGGGTTAATGAAGATGATAAAGAGGCCGTCTGAAAATGTTCAGACGGCCTCTTGGTTTGCGAACGGCCTTTAGTCTGGAGTTTGATTGGATATCTGCTTTTATTTTTAAGAGAGCAGATATGGTTTTTCAGACGGCCTGATGTTTACGGCTTACGTTGTTCAAACAACCAATCGCGTATGCCTTCAATGGCATAGGCAATCCGCCAAGTGTTGGCGTGGCTGGCGGTGCCGTTGTCGGTTTGGCCGGCGGGCGCAATCGTGCCTTTTTGCAGCACGGTGTAGTGGATATTGGCATTTTGTCCACGCATGGCAGAAACTTCGGCATCAAGTTCGGACGGTGTGGCCATGCCGCTCCACATTTTTTTGGCTACTTTCGCACCGTGTTTTTCCAAAGAGGCGGTAATGGCATTCATGTTTTTATGGACTTTTTCATCGTCTTCCGCCACGACAATCCACATTTTGTTTTTAGCCAGCGGTGCGGCGGCTTTGGCGGCTTCCCATTGCGGGGCGATGAGGTAGGAAGCGGCAAAGAAATCGGGATTTTTGGCGTTCATGGCCATCTGCATCATGCCGCCGGCGGATTGGCCAGTGGCGTAGCGGCGTGCGGGGTCGATGCTGTATTCGGTTTCCAAATGTTTGATCAGGTTAACCACGGCTTCCGGTTCTTTGCCCGTTGCTTGGTGGCTCATAGACTTGCGGTCGAATTGCGGCGCCAGCACCAGCGCTTCGTGTTTGGCTTGCGATTCGGGAGAGGCCCACACCACTGCGCCCAAGCCTTGCTTCAAGGTGTTTTTCACGTCGTTGCCGGCCACGGCGGCATCGTGGATGAACAAAACCAGCGGATAGGATTTTTTCGCGTCGTAATTTTTCGGCACGAAAAGGTTGTAGTTGAGCGAAATGCCGGTGAGCGGGTCGGCAAATTGAGCCTGTTTGAAGTCGTCCACAATCAGGTTGGCGGCTTGTTTGGTTTCACGCTCTTTGCCGTCGGGGATAATCACGTTGCCCGCAGTATCGGCCACATCGCCGGTTTGGGTGATTCTCAATTCGGGGCGGCGGCGGATAATGTCGCGGCCTTCAACGCCGAATGCCACAGCGTCTTCGTCTTTTTGGGAAAGCTCTACCACTACATATTTGCCGTCTTTTGCATCGGATGCGGTAACGGGCGCGTCGTTGCCGTAAACCTTGGTTACCGTGCGGCCTGCGACGGCGAAGTCTTCCACATCAAGCGATTCATTGCTCACGGGCTGGTTGTATTGAACCACGGCTGCGGTAATTTTCTGCCCGTCGCCGAATACCTCGGTTACCGCGGTCACGTCTTCCACCGTTTCGGCAGCGGTTATGTTTTCGGCGGGTTTGGTTGCGGGTGCAGACATTATCTGACAGCCGGACAATGCGGCAAGGCATCCTGCGGCGGCTAAAGCAGTAGTGAGTTTTTTCATTTAAGCAGACTTTCGGAAAATCGGGCAGGGCAGTTCCGTTGGGGTGCGGGATAGGGCTGCATCTCTTCTTCAAAACCGTGTAAAACAGCGGCTGCTGCGGCTTGGCTTGAACGCGGCGGGGCGATATACAGGCCGTCTGAAACGGAAGTTTACTGCCTTTCAGTTGCGGATATAAACCGTTTAACTATACTCAGCCGCTACACGTTTGTGTTTGTTTGTCGGCGGAGCGGTGGATTTATTGTGTTAAGCGTTGTTTTAGACAATACAATAGGCCGTCTGAAACCCTATTCAGACGGCCTATATGCCAACAAGTTTCTTAATTTCTGCTTTATATCATCAAAAAAGCATATTTCATCTTCGCCTGCGCTTTTGGCGCAAGGAAAAAGCGGTAATCCGATGCCCGTTTTCCGTTACCGCTGTCAAGCGAAAAGCGTCGGCAGCCAATGGTAAAGCCATACCATCAAGGCCCAAGACCATTTCAGCAGTAACACGATGCCCGCCAACAGCAGCAAAATGCCTACTGCCGCCATCGCCGCTCTGCGGTTTACTTGGCTGATCACGGCTTTGTCGCCCAAGGCGAAACCTTCAATCAGGGCAAAATTGCGCTTGTGCGACTTATTGATAAAGTCCAGCACGTCGCCCAAAAAAGGAATCAGGCCGATCAAGATGTCCATCAGGCTGTTGAACAGCACAACCACAGTCAATCTGGCCGAACGCAGTTTCACCGCCGCCAAATACAGAAACACGGCGTGAAAGCTTTGTGAAACCACATCGCCCGCCACGGGGATTAAACCCAGTATGCCGTCGATATAGTAGTCGTCAAGATAGCGGCTGATTTCTTTCGCCGCGTGATAGCTGCGGCTTCTTTGCAAAGCATCGTGTTTGATGGGGGTGGGATGGTTCATGATTATCTTTAGATTTATTTAAAACAAACAGTTGTGTGCGCTCAATATACGGCTAGGCGGCGGATATATGTTGCGCCGAATAGATTGCCGATGCTTGAAGCCGCAATATTATTCACGCAACATCTGAGGCCGTCTGAATAAGATGACCGGCGGTAAAAATACAGAATATTCATAAAAATCCCCGAGCATGTTATCAAGCATGTTCGGGGATTTTGATAAGACACAGGAGGCCGTCTGAAATGTTCAGCGGGCTTTAATCGTCATTGGATTTGTCGCTGTTGCGGCGTGAGAAATTAATGCCCAGCTGTTTCAGTTTTCGGTAGAGGTGCGTTCTTTCCAAACCCACTTTCTGCGCCACGCGGCTCATGTTGTGGCTTTCTTGAACGATATGGTATTCAAAATAGCGTCGTTCCAACTCTTCGCGCAATTCACGCAAAGGCATATTGAAATTGAAACCGCCGACCATTTCCGAAACAGGCGCATGGTTCATTTGCCCGCCCAGCACTGCATTGACGGCTTGCTCTTCCACCGCGCTGTTCTCGGCGGTGATGGCCAAATTTTTGACCACGCTGCGCAATTGGTCGAGATTGCCCGGCCAGTCGTATTGGCGCAGGATATTCAATGCACCGGTGCTGAATTTGACCAGCGGTATTTTTTGCGTTTCAGCCAGTTCGCTCAGAATTTGGTCAACCAAAAACACGATATCGTCGGCCTGATTACGCAAAGGCGGAATCTGAATCACACAAGCGGAAAGGGCTTCTTTCAGTTTGGTATCGATTATTGAATGTTCGGCCGATTCGTTTAAAGGGCGGCTGCTGGCGCAGATAATGCGCACATTGCTGCGTTCTGCTTTGGTCAGCAAAAAGGCGATACCTTGTTGGATGCTGCGGCTGTATTGGGCAATGTCGCCCAAATAGAGAATACCGCCGCCCGCTTTTTGCAAAAGCTCCAACGGAATATCGACGATGTGTTCGGTTTTGCCCGGTTCCACCCACGGCGTGCCGTTTTTATGGAAATAACGTGCCACCAATTCAAACGGAGAACCCGGTTCGCCGCAAAGTAAAACGGGTTTGTTTTGTTTCACAACAGCTTCAAGCGCGCGGTTTAGCTCTTGAATGGAAGGGCTGTTGCCGAGTTTGTCGAGCGATAAGCCCGATGCGGCCTGCATTTCGCCGTATTTCAGCGCGCGGTCTACGGTGCTGAGCAGTTTTTGCAGGGCGATGGGTTTTTCCAGAAAATCCAATGCGCCGATTTTGGTGGCTTCAACTGCGGTATCGATACTGGCGTGGCCGCTCATCATTACCACAGGCATATTGAGCTGGCCGTTTTTCGCCCATTCTTTTAATAGCGTGATGCCGTCGCAATCGGGCATCCAAATATCCAGCAACACCATGGCCGGACGGGTTTGGTGGCGGAGCTGGCGGGCTTCTTCGGCATTCTCGGCGAGGGTTACGGTGTAGCCTTCGTCTTGAAGAATCTCGGAGAGAAGATCGCGGATGCCGATTTCATCATCAACAATTAAAATATCAGTACTGCGCATAATGTTTATACCAATCTGGGTAAGACTATATTAACAGCGGCGCCGCCTTCAGGCAGGTTGGAGAGGCTGATGCGGCCGCCATGTTCTTCGATAATTTTCTTTACCACGGGCAAGCCTAAACCGGTGCCCGTCGGTTTGTCGGTAACATAAGGCTCGAATGCGTGCTGCAACATTTCTTTGCTGAAACTTTTGCCGTTGTTGCTTACGGTCAGCAGCACTTGGTCGTCGTCGGCAGCTTGTGTGGATACACACACGCGGGGCGAAAGTTCGTCTTCGGCGGCTTCGGCTGCATTCTTGAAAATATTATGCAAAACCTGCCGCATGGCGGTGGTGTCGGCGGCGATTGAAAAAGATATATTACTCAAATCGGCCTCGAATGTACACTTACTGCCCTCATAGAGCAGCAAAACTTCCTCAATAATTTGGTTTAAATCAAGCTGTTCGAGTTTAAGTGCGGGCGCTCGGGCATAGTTTCGGAACGCTTCGACCATTTCTTTCAATGCCGCAACCTGTTTGACTATCGTGTCTGTAGAGCGCGTAAGGATCTGCGCGTCCTGACCGCTGAGCTTGTCATGCAATTTCCATGCCAATCTTTCTGCCGAGAGTTGGATGGGGGTGAGGGGGTTGCGGATTTCGTGTGCCAGCCGTTTGGCGACTTCGCCCCAAGCCGCTTCTTTTTGCGCTCTAACCAAGGCGGTGATGTCGTCGAATACCATCACGATGCCGTTATCGTTGTCGTCGGGCAAAATGGTGGCTTTGGCCAGTAAGATGCGGGATTCGTCGGGAGCGGCATAGCTTAGCTGTACGGGTTTGTCGACCGGCGCGGTATCGATAATCGAAGCAAAGGTTTCGGCCAGCACGGACTGCTGCGGAGATTTTCCCTGCCATTCGTACCAGCTGCTGCCGATCATGTTTTCCAAGGAAATGCCGAGGATTTCTTCTGCACTGTGGTTGAATGTTTTCAGACGGCCTTTATCGTCTAGGGTAACGACGCCTGTGGTTAGGCTTTCCAGTACACACTCAAGATAATGGCGCGCGGCTTCTTGTTGCAGGCGGTTGCGTTCGTTGGCTGCTTGGGCAATGCTCAACTGCTCGGTCATGTGGTTGAAGAGATGGGTTAATCTGCCGAATTCATCGTTGCGGAAAATCGGCCGTTTTTGCGAGAAATCGCCTTGTGCTACGGCACGTGCGCCTTCTGCCAACGACAATATCGGCTCTACAAAACGGCGTGCGAAATACAGCGCCATCACCAAAGCCAGCATAATCGCCAGTAAGGTGGCTACCAGCAAAGTTACCAGAAAGAAGCGTTGCAGGCCTTGTTTGGCGTAGGTCAGCTCGGCGTATTTGGCGCGGGCGGCTTCAATCAGGATGGCATCTTTGGCTACATCGGCAGGTACGGCTTGGCGGAAGAATAAAGCGCGGGAACGGTTGGTACCGTCGTCCAAAATCATCCAGCCTTGTGCGTAAAGTGCGTTATTCAGGTTTTCGATGCTGCTGGCCGAGCCGGTATCGAGCAATGTTTTGCGTGAGGATTCGTCGAGTTTTGGTTCAGGCAGATTGCTGATGTTACGCACGACATCTGCTTGATTACTTTGGATGTTGTAAACGGCGAGTTGGTCAAAACGTTGGTTGCCGGGCAGGTTTTTCAGCGTTTGGGGAAGGTTGTGCCCCAAAGAAGAGGCGCCGATTAAGTCGATTTGGATGGGCACAGCTTGGCGCACGGCGTTGTCGAGTGAGAGATTTAAAGCCGACTTACTTAAATTCAGGCCGCGCTCCAAGGCTTCGTGCGTATCGTTGCCGAACCAGGAATTGATGCTGTTGGAAATAAATTGGGCCGATACGCCAAACAGAAACAGCCCGGGCAACACGGCAACCAGTGTGAACATACCAGCCAGCCTGCGGGCGATTTGAGAGCCGAACACGCCTTTGCGCACGTCGCGCAGCAGCAGCCGCACATAGCGCACCAGCAGCCCCAGCAATACGACAACTAAAGCGCCGCTGGCTGCAATAATCCACCAAAAATAATAGCTTAGATCGCTGTCGTTTTCCGTTGCCAGTGTCAGGATATACAGGGAAATAAAGGAAAGCAGTCCGGCAATCAGAAGAAAGTGACGCATGGCTTACTCCTTCGTGATGGTAAGGGACTGCCAGCCGGAATCCAGCTGCCAGCTTTTCGAAGTCAGCGCATTAATCTGAAAAGGTTTGGGAAGTTGGGAGGTGCTTAATGAAAGCCTGATTTCGGCCTTGGTTTCTTTGGGCGAAACGCCGCTAAGCGCTCCATTGTGCAGCACCCGCCAGTTGGCTACGGCGCCGATACCGCGCAAGGCCGTTTCCAAGCTGTTGTATTCTGTGGAAAAAGTGCCCACGGTAACGCGGTAGCGGTTGGTTAGCGGATGGTAGGAAAGTTTGTATTGAATGGTGTTGCCGCTGCCGACCAGATGCTCGAGTTTGAAACGGTAGGAGGCAATGGTAGGCGCGGAAAGCTGGTAATTCAGCGTGAAATTCAAAGGTACGCCCTGATTGAGGGCCTGTTTGAGCTGGTCGGGCAGCGTGGTTGAGAAACGGCTGCTGACCGACATTTGCCCCGATGAGGTTAAGGTGGCTAAAGAGCGGGTTGCACTTATCCCTTCTGCGGCCGTCTGAAAAGATAAGGCCAGCAGAATGGGCAATAACAGTAGTTTACTGTTTTTGAATAAGCGCGTAATAAAAGCCATCTTGCTGTTTGTTGGGTAAAAGCACATGTGACTCTACACATCGGGCGTCGGCATGGCGGTTTAAAAATTTTTGTAGCTGTTGTTCGTTTTCTTCTACGAATATCGAGCAGGTTGCTAAAAGCATTCTGCCGTTTTTCGTCAGGGTTTGCCAGAGTGCGTCGAGCAACGCTTCCTGCTGGCGCGCGGTTTTGACGGCATCGCCGGGGCGGCGCAGCCATCTGATGTCGGGATTGCGTTTTAACACACCCGAGGCGGTGCAGGGTACGTCGGCTAGGATGGCATCGAAAGGCCGGCCGTCATACCATTTTTCAATGTCTTGTGCGTCGGCACATATGAGCGCTTCGGCATGGGCATTCAATCGATTTAAGTTGTCGGCCACCCGTTTCAGACGGCCTTCATCGATATCTAAGGCGGTCAGGTTGCAGTCGGCGAGTTCCAATATGTGGCCGGTTTTGCCGCCGGGTGCGGCGCAGGCATCGAGAATGCGTTCGCCGTTTTGCGGGTTCAGCAGGTAGCCTGCTTGCTGTGCGCCGAAATCTTGTACCGATACGAGGCCGTCTGAAAAACCGGGCAGGCGGTTGACCGGTACGGCTTCCGCCAACATGACGGCATAGTCGTCTAAAGCGGTGGCGGCGATGCCTTCTTGCGCCAACAGTTTCAGATAAGTTTGGGCGTCGCTTTTACGGCGGTTGATGCGCAAAGTCATCGGCGGGTGCTGCTGCCATGCGGCAACCATGTTGTGCCAATGTTTCGGATAATGGTTTTGCAGATAGCGAACCCACCATTCGGGCAAGTTGTATTTGGCAACATCGTTATGCTTACAGCCGGCATTCAGTTTTTCGCGTTCGCGCAGAAAGCGGCGCAATATGGCGTTGGTAAACGAACGGTATTGCCCTTTGCCGATTTTGGCGGCTGTATCAACGGCTTCGTTGACCACCGCATGAGGAGCGTTGGCGGTGTGGTTCAGTTGATACAGTGCGGCAATCAGGAGGCTTTCGAGTTTGGGTTCGGTAATGGGCTTATTGAGCATTTTGCCCAACATATAACGCAAACTGCCGCCGTAGCGTTGGCAGCCGTAGGCAATGTCTTGCAGAGCGCCGTTTTCCTGCGGGCTTAGTTCTGGATGCGCGGCACGGACGTTTGCCAGTGCATCTTGCAGGTTTTGCCCGGATGCAACTGCCGTTATTGTATCTGCCGCCAACTTTTGCGCCAAAGCCATACTCACAGGCGTTCTCCCGTTTCAATACGGTTTCCCGTCGCAAAAGCAGCTATATTCATGCGTTTGCTGCCTGCCGGCTGTAATTCGGTAATTTTCAGGGCGTGTTGTCCGCACGCGACAATCAGGCCGTCTGAACGGCATTGCAGTACTGTACCGGCTTCTCCCTGACCTTCCACTACTTCGGCTTGCCAGATTTTCAGAGGTTTACCTTGGTATTCCGTCCAAGCGGCGGGCACGGGGTTGAACGCCCTGATTTTGCGCTCGATGATGTGGGCGGGTTCGCTCCAATTGATGCGGGCTTCTTCTTTGTTTAATTTGTTGGCGTAGGTGACGCCGTTTTCCGGCTGGGGCGTGCTGTTCAGACGGCCTTCTTGTTGCAGACGTTGCAAATCGGCCACGATGGCTTGCGCGCCTATATGTGCCAAAGCGTCGTGCACATTGCCGGCGGTATCGGTGCTTTGAATAGTGTAGCGGTGTTCGCTGACCACGTTGCCGGTATCCAAGCCTGCATCCATTTGCATGATGCAAACGCCTGTTTCGGCGTCTCCCGCTTCAATAGCACGTTGGATGGGCGCGGCGCCCCGCCAGCGCGGCAGAAGCGAAGCATGGATGTTTAAGCAGCCATGCGTGGGAATGTCGAGGACGGCTTGGGGCAGAATAAGGCCGTAAGCGGCTACCACCATCACGTCGGCGTGTTGTTTACGCAACAGTTCTTGTGCGTCTTCATGGCGCAGGCTTTGCGGTTGGGCTACGGTTAAACCCAGCTCCAAAGCCGTTTGCTTTACAGGGCTGGGCTGGAGCTGCATGCCGCGTCCTTTGGGGCGGTCGGGTTGGGTCAGCACCAAAGGAATGTCAAAGCCTGCCTCGGCGATGGCTGATAAGGCGGATGCGGCGAAATCGGGCGTGCCGGCAAAAATCACTTTCATAGTTTAAAAGGCCGTCTGAACAAGGGATTACAGATTGTGCTTGGCACGTTTTTTCAGCTTGGTTTTGATGCGGTTTTGCTTCAATGTGGATAAATATTCCACAAACACTTTACCTGCCAAGTGATCCAGCTCGTGTTGAATGCAGATAGCCAGTAGACCGTCGGCTTCCAGCGTGAATTTTTCACCTTTTTCATTCAAGGCTTCTACTGTGACACGTTCCGCACGGGTTACGGTGTCGTAGATGCCGGGCACGGACAAACAGCCTTCTTCATAAGTGGTTTCGCCGTCTTTGTGGGTGATGATCGGATTGATGAATACCCGCGGTTCGTTTTGTTCTTCCGACAAATCCATCACGACCACGCGCTCATGCACATTGACTTGCGTGGCAGCCAAGCCGATGCCGCGTGCTTCGTACATGGTTTCCAGCATATCGCCGACCAGCGTTTGGATGCGCCCGTCGATTTCGGCTACCGGTTTTGCAACAGTGTGCAGGCGCTCGTCGGGATACTGGAGAATGTTAAGTAATGCCATAGTTGAATCTCTAATGTAAAAATATGTGTGTTTGATGCTATGATAACGGCAATATTCAGTGATAAAATATTACGCAGATTTTATTACATGTCCTATCCGCAAAGAGCCATTATGCTCATTGTTAAAGTTAATTAAAGACAATCAATTCGATTTCAAGGGGAGCAGTCATGCAAAAACGTATTATAACCCTGCTTTGTACCTTAGGCTTGGCATTTTCCGGCCACGCCGCGGCAGCCGGACTGAAGGTTCGCCCCGATGCGCCTAAGCGTTATGTGGTCAAGCAAGGGGATACATTATGGGGTATTTCAGGCAAATACCTTTACAGCCCGTGGCAATGGAACCGCCTGTGGGGTGCCAACCGCAGCGAAATCCGCAATCCGCACATGATTTATCCGGGGCAGGTGCTGGTGTTGCGTTATGTGAACGACCAACCGCGCTTGGGTTTTGATAATGCCGCGTCCTATAACGACGGCATTCCGGTGGTGAAATTGGCGCCGCGCGTACGCGAAGTGTCTTCGGGTTACGGCATCCAAACCGTTAATGTGAATTTCTACCGTATGTTTATGCAGCATCCGCAAGTGATTCCGCAAATGCAGACGCAAGATTCGCCCCGCCTGATCGACGGCCCCGACAACCGCATTCTGTACAGCAAAGGCGACCGTGTGTACGCATACGGAATCACCGAGCCGGGTCGTTATTTGGTGTATCGAGCGCGCAAAGATATTGTTGATCCCGAGACCAAGAAATATTTGGGACAAGAAGTGGTGTTCAGCGGCATCGTCAGCACGTTGCCCTACACCAATAGCGCTTTGGATGCGCGCAGTGAGAAAGATGCGGAATCTTTACCTGGCAACGAATATTACACCCGCCTGCATCCTTTGGTAAAAGTGCCTACCCAAACCGCACAGCCTATGGTGGTAGAAGAAGCCGTGTCTGAAGTACGCAAGGGTGACTTCCTATTGAAAATGACGGATGAGCGCGACAGTTTCCAAATGATGCCGCATGCACCAAGCCGCCATATTGATGCAAAAGTCGTGTCTATTTTTGACGGCGTGAGTGAAGCCGGCCAATTCCAAACCATTACCTTGAATAAAGGCGAAGCCGACGGCTTGGACAAAGGTACGGTTTTGAGCTTATACAAGCGCAGCCGCCAAGTAAAAGTAGATTTGGAAAACGGCGGCAAAGGCCGCAGCGTGGTGAAATATGTTTCTATCCCGGCCGAAGAAGTGGGTTTGGCGATGGTTTACCGCACTAGCGAGCATTTGGCTTCAGCCATCATATTGGAGAGTTTAACCAATATTAACATTGGGGATGCCGCTTCCGAACCGGGTCAAGACTTGGACAACATGGCAGATGATGTGAAACATGTACCGAATGCGCCACAAGAGTCGCATGATACGGAGCATAATGAATACAACATTAAAAGCAATATAAACCCCTATTAAAACAAGCCGGTTAAAGGCCGTCTGAAAAAAGCACACAGCAATGTGTGCTTTTTTATTGGCATTTTCACGACACATTTTTCACTTTTCCAACCTGTTTTTCGTAAATTATTCTTGAAAATGGTTAACAAACCATTACAAATTATATAAAATGTGAAACATAAAAATATAACGCACATTACTATTTTATGTGCATATGCAAACATTACGGGGTTTGCCATGAATGATTCAGAAAGATTCGCTTGGATACAGCTTGCACTAACACCGTATATCGGAGCAGAAAGTTTTTTAGCGCTGATAAAGTATTACGGTAGTGCGCAAGCTGCTTTGGCGGCACCGGCTGAAAGAGTGAGGCAACTGGCTCACCACAAACAGGCTGTTGCAGCATGGGAAGGAGAGAATGCGCAAGCCGTCAAAGCCGCAGAAGCAGCTTTGGAGTGGGAACAACAAGCAAATTGCCGTTTGATGTTGCTGTGCGATAACGACTTCCCCGTTATGCTGACCGAAGGCATTACACCTCCGCCATTGCTGTTTTTACGGGGGCGCGTTGAGCTTTTACACCGTTCTTCTGCTGCCATTGTTGGAAGCAGACATGCGACACCTCAAGCTATGCGGATTGCCCGCGATTTCGGTAAAGCATTGGGAGAGCAAGGTATCAGCGTTGTTTCAGGTATGGCTTCCGGTATTGATGCGGCAGCCCATCAGGGCGCGCTGGAAACACAAGGCAGTACAATTGCGGTATGGGGTACGGGGATAGATAGAATCTACCCGCAGGCAAATAAAGATTTGGCTTACCGGATTGCTGAAAACGGGTTGATTGTGAGCGAATTTCCGCTCAATACCCGTCCGCTGGCAGGCAATTTCCCCCGCCGCAACCGCCTCATCGCAGCTTTATCGAAAGCCGTATTGGTAGTGGAAGCCGCTCCGGAGTCCGGTTCGCTGATTACCGCCAAGTTGGCTGCGGATATGGGGCGGGAAGTGATGGCAGTACCCGGCTCGATTGATAACCCGCACAGCAAAGGTTGTCACAAGCTGATAAAAGAAGGTGCGAAATTAGTAGAATGTTTAGACGACATTTTGCTCGAATGCCCGCAATTGTTGCAATCGTTGCCTCCGATGGAGACAAATAAGCAAACAATTCGGCAGGAAAAGCAGAAAAAAGAAAACTATACCCAAACACACACAACGGGGCCGTCTGAACATCCACTTTTGGCCGCACTGGGATATGCCCCTGTTCACCCCGACACTCTGGCGCAGCAGTTAAACCTGCCTGCTGCCGACATATACGCGCAGTTGATTGAACTTGAACTGGAGAAAATCGTCTCCCCGATGCCGGGTGGACGCTATCAAAGAATCAAATAACAACAAGGATATATCATGGCTGATGTAATCGCCTTTTTAATCAAACACTTTTACGACTTAGATGCCTGCCCTCCGCCTTCTGATTTAGGGCAGATTCTGGAAGACATCGGTTTCAATGATATTGAAATCAATCAAGCCTTGATGTTGCTGGAAGTGTTGGCCAACAGCCCGGAAGTAGAAGAAACTCAATACCGCAGCGGCGTTATGCGCGTTTATTGTTGGGAAGAATTGGAGTCTTTACCGCAAGACGTGGTTAATTTGCTCTATTTCTTAGATCACGCCCAAGCCATTAATGGCGAACAACGTGAATTTGTCGTACATGCTCTGCTGCACTTGCCGCCGGATGAAATTACCGTAGATATGGCAAAAGTGCTGACCCTGCTGGTTTTATGGGCGCATAAAGCCGAGTTGCCCGCTTTGATCGGTGAAGAATTGATGATGGCTTTGCATGGTAAAGCAGTTATGCACTGATACCGACACCAGCGCGGAAATGGATATAAAATCTTGTTGTAATCAATAAAAACAAGGCTAAACTGTATTGCAGTTTCTTGCCTAAAACATGATTCATGATTATTGATAGTAGAAAAACCCGCTTTGTGCGGGTTTTTTTGTTTCAATTTAACAATTGAGCATTATAAATTAATTGGGATTAATTGCTGTTCATCCAATCATCCAACTCTTTTTCAGCTTGCTCTTTGGTATAACCATAGCGCTCTTGAAGCTTTCCGGCGAGTTGGTCGCGTTTGCCTGCAGCAACAGTCAAATCGTCATCAGTCAATTCGCCCCATTTTTCTTTCGCTTTTCCAACAAGCTGCTCCCATTTACCTTCGATTTGATCCCAATTCATGTGGATTCCTTTCCTTAAAGATTTATATATAAATAATGATGTGTGCACCGTTTCGGTGTAAGAAACAAGTAAGGCAGCGATATGGTTTTTTCAAGAAAAATTCAAACGTCTTAACAAAAATCTATTTAAAAGTTATATAAAATCATATGGTTAGTTATGTTTTTTTTAAATCGATTTACTAAAATTGCAGATTTGTCAGCAATGTTTAATTTCGTACTTATATCAGAAAAATATAAAATTTCAATTTTATCAATTAGTTATTTTATTTTGCTTTCAATTGAAGAATTTTATACGGCCATTTTTTTTACTTTTTGTTTATTCAATTTTTATCTATATGGTGTTAATTCTGTCAAAAGTGCGATTTAAGTAAACATATGCAATTGGAGAGTGTTGTGCTGTGTGTTAATGTGATGGCAATCCGTAGCTTCTTCATGTTTTTCAATAAGATGTGAGAAGCGGGAAAGCGGTATTTTGAGATGTCACACATCGAATTTATAACACTTAAAAAAAGGAAAAAACCATGTTGCGTTATTCTGTAATCTTTTTTGTTATTGCCATCATTGCTGCGGTTCTCGGTTTCGGCGGTATTGCCGGAAGTGCTGCGGGCATTGCGAAAATCCTCTTTATCGGTTTCTTGATTTTGGCCGTACTTTCCTTGATTTTCGGTCGTAAGTAACGGTCTTTTTAATACTTTCAACGAAACATAAATCAAGGCTGTCTGTTGTTCAGACGGCCTTTTTGTTGGAATTTTAAGCTTAAGTATAAAATGTTGTGTTTGTTAATAACCGGTTTAAACAAAAAAGCACCGTGATGATACGGTGCTTTTTAATGCAAGTATTTTTCAGACGGCCTATTTGAAAGCAGTTATTGACCTGCTTTCAAACCTTGCCACAAACGTACATTCAATTTAACTGCATCGGGTGATTTGGGTAAAACGACGAAGCTCTTGGCTTTGACTTCATCGCTCGGGAAAATAGAGTTGTCGCTTGCGAAATCTTTTTCCATCAAATCACGGGCAGGTTTGCTGGCCGGTGCATAGGTAACGAAATTACCGTTTTTCGCGGCTACTTGCGGATCAAGCGTGTGGCTGATGTATTTGTGGGCATTGGCAACGTTTTGCGCGTCTTTAGGAATCATAAACGAATCAATCCAGATACCCACGCCTGTTTGGGGCGTTAATACTTGGATATTCACACCGTTTTTGGCATCTTTGGCACGGTTTTTGGCAATGTTCAAGTCGCCGCCGTAACCTACTGCCACACACAGGTTGCCTGCTGCCATATCGTCGATATAGCCGGAAGAACTGAAGCGCTTCACATCGGGGCGCACTTTTTTCATCATTTCCACAGCCGCTTTCAAATCATCGGCGGTTTCGCTGTTGGGGTCTTTGCCGATGTAGTTCAGCGCCAGCGGAATTTGCTCGGTGGGGCTGTCGAGGAAGCTGATGCCGCATGATTTCAATTTAGCGGTGTATTCGGGGTTGAATACTAAATCCCATTCGTTTTCAGGCAGTTTGTCGCTGCCCAAAGCTTTGGTTACTTGGTCTTTGTTGATGGCCAACGTGTTGACGCCCCAGAAGTAGGGCACGGCGTATTTGTTACCCGGATCAACTTTGTCCATCATAGACAACAATTCGGGATCGATATTGTTGTAGTTGGGAATCAGGTTTTTGTCGATTTCCTGATAAGCGCCGGCTTTGATTTGGCGGCCTACGTTGGCAATCGAGGGGGCAACCAAATCGTAGCCCGATTTGCCGGTAAGCACTTTGGCTTCCAGCGTTTCGTTGCTGTCGTAGAAGTCGTAGCGCACTTTAACACCGTTGGCTTTTTCAAAATCGCTCACGGTAGATGAATCGACATAATCCGACCAATTGTAAATGTTCAGTTTGCCTGTTGCCGGAGCGGCTGCCGTTTGCTGCCCGCTGCTTGCTGCCGTATTTTCCGCAGTTTTTTGCGCTTCAGTATTACCCGAACCGCCGCATGCGGCTAAAAATAATCCTGCCGCAGCAGAAACCAACCAAGTTTTTTTCATGTTCTTATCCTTTAAAAAACGTACCGTAGGCGGTACAAAAAAATATAAACCATGCAGAGGCAGTGAGGCTGCGTGCAGCAGGGCGAATTAAACGGCAAAATCCTTTGAGATGCAAGACCTTACAACGTAAAAACAAACATTTTTTAACACGGCTTCGGATAGGTTTTTCATCATAAACAATAATTTTTTCAGACGGCCCCGAACGGGAGGCGCCGCTTGTGGATAAATTTGTCAAACCGCTCGCATTTATGGGAAAATCACGCGATTGGATTTTACGCAAAGGGCGACAAAAAATGCTGGATAGAGAAGGATATCGCCCCAATGTCGGTATTATATTGACCAACGACCGCAACGAAGTATTTTGGGGCAAGCGCGTGCGCGAGCATTCGTGGCAGTTTCCGCAAGGCGGCATCAAGCCGGGCGAAAGCCCCGAAACGGCGATGTATCGGGAGCTTCTGGAAGAAGTCGGCCTGCTGCCGCACCACGTTAAGATACTCGGCCGCACGCGTGATTGGCTGCGCTACGACGTACCTACCCATTGGGTGCGACGGGAATGGCGCGGCTCGTACCGCGGGCAAAAGCAGATTTGGTATCTGTTGCGCTTGGTAGGCCGTGAAAGCGACGTGCATCTGCGCGCGACCAGCCACCCCGAATTCGACGGCTGGCGTTGGCATCAATATTGGGCACCGATAGACGAAGTGATTGATTTCAAACGCGGAGTATATGAAGGTGCATTGAGCGAACTTTCCCGCTTTCTGCGCGGTTTGGAAACGTTGGAAGAATTCACCCGCCGCCAATTGGAACTCAAATAATCCCTCCAAACGCTTTCAGGCCGTCTGAAAGCGTTTTTTATTTTCAGACGGCCTCACTGATTAAAACCTGCCACAAACATACCGCCCGCCATGACCCGCTCCGAACGCCTGCTCAACCTGTTGCAACTGCTGCGCAACCACCGTCTCCCCGTTACCGCCGATACACTGGCGGAAACGCTTTCCGTGAGCGTGCGCACCATATACCGCGACATCGAAACCCTGTGTCGTCAGGGAGCGGATATACGCGGCGAGGCGGGTGTCGGTTTTATTCTCCACAAAGATTTTCTGCTGCCGCCGCTTTCGTTCAACGCCAACGAAATCGAAGCCCTCGTGCTCGGCATGCGTTGGGTGCTGGCTTATACCGACAACGCATTGGCGCAAGATGCCAAATCGGTGTTGGCGAAAGTGCAGGCCGTGCTGCCGGAAAACATGGCGGATTTATTGGACAGCCAAGCCTTGTTTCCCGTTCGCGATCATGCGGAATACGGCGAACACGAGCAGCATGTTCTCAACACCATTCGCGCCGCCATCCGCAGCAACCGCAAACTCGAATTCGACTACATCGATGCCGAAAACCGCCCGAGCCGCCGCACCGTGTGGCCGTTTTCCATCGGCTATTTCGACGACGCGCGGCTGGTGTCGGCTTGGTGCGAACTGCGGCAGGATTTCCGCCATTTCCGTTCCGACCGCATCGGCAAAGCCGTGATCGGCGACATTTATCCTACCCCGCGCATGCTTTTGCTGGACGAATGGCGGCGCAGGGAAGGCATCGACCTGCATCCGTTCGATTTTTGAGGCCGTCTGAAACCCTGCTGACAAAAACTGACACGCGCCGCCCGTAAAATCTTCCTACCCTTCCCGATATTTGGAGAACGACATGAAAGACTTTACCCTCTACACCGTACCCCAATCACGCGGCGGCATGGTTTTGTGGATGCTTGAAGAATGCGGCGCCGATTACGATACCGTGGTGTTGTCTTACGACAGCGTCAAATCCCCCGACTATCTCGCCGTCAATCCGATGGGCAAAGTGCCTGCCTTAAAACACCGCGGCCAAGTGCTGACCGAATCGGCCGCCATCGTTACCTACCTTGCCGAACAGTTTCCCGAAAAAAATCTGATTCCCGCCGCCGGCAGCGAAGAGCGCGGGCAATATTACCGCTGGCTCTTGTTTGCTGTTCATCTCGAATATGCCGGTGTGGACAAAATGCGCGGTTTGGAAAGCGACGAAAACATCCGCCGTGCCATCGGCTACGGCGACTTAAACACCGCCGTAAACACCTTGCGCCAACACCTCGACGGCCGCGAATATATGGTCGGCAACCACTTTACCGCGCTCGACCTTTACTACACCGGCTTGCTGGATTGGACGGTCAACCACACCGGCGCGCTGCCCGCCGATCCCGTGTTCACAAGCTATATCAACCGCCACGCCCAACGACCCGCGGCGGTGCGTGCTGCGGAATGGAATGGTTGATTGGTAAAACAGTGTTTGTCATAACAGCGTGAAGCCGTCTGAAAAAAGGCCAGTTCTTGGTAAAAAATTTTGCGATATCTAAGCTGAAGCGTTGGTATAACCGGGCATTCACTTTGTTGTCACATTGAAATAGGAAGTGGCCGATGAATATATCGGCTGCTATCACCATAAGTCAGTACGGTTTGAGTAAAAAAACTGAGCCCTGCGTCATGCAGAACTCAGTTTCTCTCCGCCGTTTGAATGATTCAAATATATCTGTAAGTATTCAGAGCGGTTCACTGTTATCGTGATTTCTCACTTGCGGCAGTCAAAGGATTCAAGCTGCTTTGCGTTTTCCTTTTTTCTTTCTCCTTTTTTTCCTTTGAGCAGTCCATCCGAATGGATAACTAAACTCCCAGCCTGATCCCGAAATGCGGGTCAGTTTGCAAGTATCAACGTATCCCACAAACCGCTTGTAGTAGGAAGATGAGAACTTAATCCGGAATTCGAATTTGTGATCGCTTCGCACGGAACTTACACCCGGTTGGGCAGGAGAGAATCCTCCCAGAGTTCCCTCGAAGGAGTAGCTGTGGTTTCTATTAACATACTGACCAGAAATACTCCAAACCGGTGCTTGCAGACCAGAAGGGGAGGTTTCTACACGGTAGTTCCAAATTCTGTCTACTTTCAGGGTGCCTTTCCATTTGTCGTAGAGGAATTCCCAACGACCCCTCAACCATTCGGCATTGCTGGCTACATGAGCGGTAAGCTCGCCGAAAAGGTTGTACATAAGCATGTTGTCCATATGATAGACGGAATTTGGGTGGTTTCGTATCATCATGGTTTTGGCATAGCGAACAATGGCAGCCGGAGTGGCACATTTGCCACTTATCACAGCATCCAATAAATACCTGGCGAAGTCATTATTGGGATGAGTCCACGAATCGCGCGAACTGGCAAACACAGAAATGGCTTTACGCCTGCGGATAAATGTTTCCGTAATGGTTTCGAGATGATTGAAGTCCACCGCACCGTTCGAGCAGCATACGCTCAGCACGAAAGGAGGAAAACATCCGTTGGAAAGCTGCTCAACATCTTCACAGCGGAGCCCGTTGCTGGATGACCACTCCGTTACGTCGCCGTGCCCACGATAAAGTGCCATCACAACTCCGTTGTTCATCGTATTGATCACATCTTGCCTAGAAGTGTCTGTGGCATATCGTTTGATAGTATTGTAGCGATGATGGATTCGATCGTAGATTTCGTCGCAGTTGTCTCTGTATACAGAATCTTTGTGAGAACACAACATCACCCGATTCTGCCAGCCGCCCCAATCTCCCCTACGACGATTTGCGTATCCGGTGAGGTGTCTACAGACTTGTTTGAGGACAGCAGGATCGGAAGTAGGAATACGCGAGAGTGCCAATTCAGGCACAAGATCGTCGGAAACATCAGTGTAATAATGGTCAGAGAGATAACCTCTTTCATAGGTATGCATAGGGATAACATCTGTATCACCTGCCAAGACGACAAAACGGGGAGGAACCCACCAGTTGTTGGTTGCCCATGTAATAAATGCTTTGATTGATTCTTTCAAATCCGAACCGGAGTGCGGAAACTCTTTCTGAATGTCTTCAGTCAGCGCAACTTTGGCGTAAAACGGCCATCCTGTTTTTGCTCTCCGCAATGGTTCGACCGCATTTTCAAGAGCCCGGGTTGTAATAATCACATACTCAGCGATGAGCCCGGCTATCTTCAGTTTGGGGCGAGGAAAAGCTGTCGGCCTTCTTGCGGTTAGACTGCGTTCTACTGGAGCCGACGTAATCAAAACTTCGTCTTCCGTTGTTTCCAGGTATGAAGCTTTATCAAGTTCATCTGGCGGCAACTCTGCTTCGGCTTCCAGTTTTTCAATAAATTCTCGATCCAGCCCTTCAAAATCTTCAATGATTGATGAATAATCGGCTTGGTCGTCCAGCAGATCTAAACCTAAAATGAGATCGGTTTCGGGCATTTGACGCGGTTTGCGGCCAAGTTTGCGGGCGCTACGCTTTTTGCCAGAAATGCTGTCGGTATCGTGTGGCGTATGGTAAGAAACTTCAAGAACGATTGACTGAACGACTTCCATGCTTTTAGATACAGGCCGGTATTGCCCCAAGTAAACAAGGATATGAGCGACTTTTACACCGGCAACAGTCTTTAAGCCCAAAAAGTCGAAATCGCGTCCGGGATAGGGTTCGTCCGAGCCATATATAGACGGATCGGGCTTATACACCTCCTTGAACTCTGATTCAATAAACTGTTTGGGAGCGGGGGCGATTTCAAGCTCGCGATCGATGGCGGTTGTGGACTTTTCAACAACGCGGACTTGCACATCCTCGGCATCCATAGGTAAAGCTACAAAGATACCGTCTTTGGGTACGGAGGGGGCTCCCTCTACGTCTATGAATGTAGTTTCGGGTATCTCCAAGCGCTTAAAGTCTGCGACCGTACCTTCCCATGCACCTGAAATGGTATATCGAACCGTTACAGCCTTATGTTGCTCTACATCATGCAGACTGCGTGCTCTAGGAGCGGCAGAGGATGTGACTGCTTTGTTAACTTCGATTTTAGGCGGTTCATTGACTTCAGAGGTACTTTGAAAGCTAAGCCATTTTTTCTCGCTCATGTTTACTCTCCTTTTCATACAGTGGGGTAGATTTAGTTTTGTCGGCAAAGCTCACTTGTTTTAGGAGGCAGCCTTACTATTTAAAATGAGGCGACTCCGTAAAGCTAAGCATCAAACATCGATACAGTTGTAAGCACTTGCCGCCGAAATGCACAAGGCATTGGCTTTCCAAACAACAGTTACAACAAAACATACAAACCGGCACCGTGGCCTACAGTTGTTGTGCTTGGTTAAGGTTTAAAACCTTATGGCACAAACGTATGTGTTACTGTGGGCAGCATCTTATAAATGATGCATTCATTAAATGTTATTATCATAAATAATACTTTATAAATAATAACTTATGATATAACTTTACGTTGCAATCTTGATCGGCCTGTGTCAATAAGGATTGATTTTGTTTTTCTCCTTGATCTGAAAATTGAGTACAAAAGTTGATATAAGACAATTTTTATATGAGTCAGGACTGGCGGGCGTTCTCAAAAATGGTCATCTATTCAGAACTTTTGAAGAGGTTTTTTGCCTTGAAATAGGAATAGAACTAAATGCTTTCAGGCCGTCTGAAAACGTTTTTGATTTTCAGACGGCCTCATTTGCTTCAGCACCCAATCCGCTTTTCCGATGCCGTCTGAAACCCCGTTTGAATCATGTTAAAATCCCGCCCGATTGCAAGACTTTCTTATTTTTCAGACGGCCTGCCGCAAGAGGCCATCTGAAACCGCTTAAACATTTGACTGCGTAACCCTCATGACCACACCCCAATACAGCGAATCCAGTATCACCGTCCTCAAAGGCTTGGAGCCGGTAAAAGAGCGACCGGGCATGTACACCCGCACCGACAGCCCCACCCACATCTGCCAAGAGGTGATCGACAACGCCGCCGACGAAGCGCTCGGCGGTTTTGCCGACGAAATCAAAGTGGAAATCCATGAAGACGGCTCGCTTTCCGTACGCGACAACGGGCGCGGCATTCCGGTGGGGCTGCATCCGGTGGAAGGTTTGCCGGTGGTGGAGCTGGTGTTCACTCAGCTTCATGCGGGCGGTAAGTTCAACAAGAAAGACGGCGGCAGCGCGTATGCCTTTTCAGGCGGCCTGCACGGGGTGGGCGTATCGGTAACCAACGCGCTTTCCAAACGCCTCGAAGTGACCGTGAAGCGCGAAGGCAAAATCCACCGCATCGTGTTTGCGGGCGGCGCGGTGGTGGAGCCGTTGGCCGAGGTCGGCAAATGCGCGGTGAAAGACAGCGGCACCGAAGTGCGCGTGTGGCCGGACGGCAAATATTTTGAAAGCCCGCAATACAGCATCGCCGAGCTTGAGCGCCTGTTGCGCGCCAAAGCCGTGCTGCTGCCGGGCGTTACCGTGTCGCTCACCCGCCCCGTCAAAGGCCAGCCCGAGCCGCACGTGCAGACATGGCATTACCCCAACGGCCTGAAAAGCTATCTGCTCGACTTAATCAGCGAGGCGCAAGAAGCCGTGCCGGTGTTCGCTTCGGAAAACTATCTTTCAGACGGCCACGACAGTGATTTCAGCGCAGGCGAAGGCGCGGCGTTTGCGCTCACTTGGCTGGAAGAAGGCTCGTGCAACAGCGAAAGCTATGTGAACCTGATTCCCACCCCGCTCGGCGGCACGCACGAAGCCGGTTTGAAACAAGCCGTGTTCCAAGCGGTGAACAACTTCATCAACCACCACAATCTGCTGCCACGCGGCGTGAAAGTGCAGAGCGACGACGTGTTCGGCCGCGTGGCATTCGTGTTGTCCGCCCGCGTGCTCGACCCGCAATTCCAAGGCCAAACCAAAGACAAGCTCACCAACCGCGACGCGCTCAAACTCGTGGCCGCCGTATCGGGCGACCCGCTGGAATTGTGGCTCAACCAAAACGTCGAAGCCGGTAAAAAAATCGCCGAACTCGCCATCAAGCAGGCGCAGGCGCGGATGCGTTCGGTGAAGAAAATCGAAAAGAAAAAAGGCAGCGGTGTGGCCGTGCTGCCCGGCAAGCTCACCGATTGCGAAAGCGAAGACATCCGAGAAAACGAACTCTTCTTAGTGGAGGGCGATTCGGCAGGCGGTTCGGCCAAACTCGCGCGCGACAAAGCCACCCAAGCCATTTTGCCCTTGCGCGGCAAAGTGTTGAACAGCTTTGAAGTGCATCAAGACCAACTGTTCGGCAATGCCGAAATCCACGACATCGCCGTCGCCATCGGCGTTGATCCGCACGGTGCGAATGACAACCCCGATTTAAGCGGCCTGCGTTACGGCAAAATCGCCATCCTCTCCGATGCCGACGTGGACGGCTCGCACATCCAAGTGCTGCTGCTTACCCTGTTTTACCGCCACTTCCCCAAACTGGTTTCAGACGGCCATATTTATGTCGCCCAACCGCCGCTGTTCCGCGTGGATGTCAACGCCCAAGGCAAAAGCAAGCCCGCGCGCAAATTCTACGCGCTCGATCAGGGCGAGTTGGACGGCATTTTGGAGCGCCTGCAAAAAGAAGGCGTGAAAGAAACCGCCTATTCCATCAGCCGCTTCAAAGGCTTGGGCGAGATGAACCCCGACCAGCTCAAAGACACCACCATGCACCCCGACACCCGCCGCCTGTTGCAGGTGCAGATTCCCGAAACGGCGCACGAACAAACCCACAGCATCTTTGTCAAATTGATGGGCAAAGGCGAAGCCGCCAGCCGCCGCGCGTGGATGGAGGCCGAAGGCGATACGGCAGAAGTGGATATTTAAAGTCTTCGCCTTAATAAATAGAATCAGCTTTGATAAGTAAGCAGGTCGTCTGAAAAAAGGTTTTCAGACGGCCTGAAACCTTTGCGGAATAGTTAAGGCATATCGGTTTGAGTGAGCGCGGCATTCATTGCCTGCCTAAAGCAGCCGGTTTGCCCAAGCCGCATTTCCGCTTCTCTTATTTGGCCGTCTGAAAGCAAAAGAAATTTGTACAAAAACACAAAACAGGGCTTGAATTTACCGTTTACAGCCTTATTTTGCCTTTCGTTCATACTAGAAAATGTTGGGCTTGCCTTTCGTGCACAACATTTCATTTTTTAACAGCCTGAATATTCAGGTATTTGTTTGACTATTTATGATATTGGAGCATACACATGACCATCCGTCCCTTACACGACCGCGTAGTTGTGAAACGCTTGGAAGCTGAAGAAAAAACCGCATCCGGCATCGTATTGCCGGGCGCCGCAGCCGAAAAACCCGACATGGGCGAAGTGATTGCCGTAGGTGCGGGCAAAGTTGGTAAAGACGGCCAACGCCGTGCGCTGGATGTGAAAGTCGGCGACAAAGTGATCTTCGGCAAATACAGCGGCCAAACCGTTAAAGCAGACGGCGAAGAGTTGCTGGTAATGCGCGAAGAAGACATCTTCGGTATCGTGGAATAATCGGCAAACAACATTGTTCAGGCCGTCTGAAACGGTTTCAGACGGCCTCTTGAAAAATTTAAATTATTTGGAGAATCAACATGGCAGCAAAAGACGTACAGTTCGGTAACGAAGTCCGCCAAAAAATGGTAAACGGTGTCAATGTATTGGCCAACGCCGTTAAAGTTACTTTAGGCCCGAAAGGCCGCAATGTGGTAGTGGACCGCGCATTCGGCGGCCCGCACATCACTAAAGACGGCGTTACCGTAGCCAAAGAAATCGAATTGAAAGACAAATTCGAAAACATGGGCGCGCAAATGGTGAAAGAGGTTGCCTCTAAAACCAACGACGTAGCCGGTGACGGTACCACCACTGCAACCGTTTTGGCACAAGCCATCGTAGCCGAAGGCATGAAATACGTTACCGCCGGCATGAACCCGACCGACCTGAAACGCGGTATCGACAAAGCCGTAAATGCTTTGGTTGCAGAGCTGAAAAACATCGCCAAGCCTTGCGACACTTCTAAAGAAATCGCCCAAGTAGGTTCTATTTCCGCCAACTCCGACGAGCAAGTAGGCGCCATCATTGCCGAAGCCATGGAAAAAGTGGGCAAAGAAGGCGTGATTACCGTTGAAGACGGCAAATCATTGGAAAACGAATTGGATGTAGTAGAAGGTATGCAGTTCGACCGCGGCTATCTGTCTCCTTACTTCATCAATGATGCCGAAAAACAATTGGCTGCGTTGGACAACCCGTTTGTATTGCTGTTCGACAAAAAAATCAGCAACATCCGCGACCTGTTGCCGGTATTGGAGCAAATCGCCAAAACCAGCCGTCCGCTGCTGATTATTGCCGAAGACGTTGAAGGCGAAGCGTTGGCTACTTTGGTTGTGAACAACCTGCGCGGCATCCTGAAAACCGTTGCCGTTAAAGCCCCGGGCTTCGGCGACCGTCGCAAAGCCATGCTGCAAGACATCGCCATTTTGACCGGCGGTACCGTGATTTCAGAAGAAGTAGGCTTGTCTTTGGAAAAAGCCACTTTGGAAGATTTGGGTCAAGCCAAACGCATCGAAATCGGTAAAGAAAACACTACCATTATCGACGGCTTCGGCGATACCGTCCTGATTGAAGCGCGTGTAGGAGAAATCCGTCAGCAAATCGAAGTAGCAACCAGCGATTACGACAAAGAAAAACTGCAAGAGCGCGTGGCCAAATTGGCCGGCGGTGTTGCGGTAATCAAAGTCGGCGCGGCTACCGAAGTGGAAATGAAAGAGAAGAAAGACCGCGTAGAAGACGCGCTGCATGCAACCCGCGCTGCCGTGGAAGAGGGCGTAGTGGCCGGTGGCGGCGTGGCGCTGCTGCGTGCCCGTGCTGCTTTGGCGAAAGTGGAAACTGCTAATGCCGACCAAGATGCAGGCGTACAAATCGTGTTGCGTGCCGTAGAATCTCCGCTGCGCCAAATCGTGAAAAACGCCGGCGGCGAGCCTTCTGTTGTGGTTAATAAAGTGTTGGAAGGCAAAGGTAATTACGGTTATAACGCCGGTAATGACACCTACGGCGATATGTTGGAAATGGGTGTCTTGGATCCTGCCAAAGTAACCCGTTCAGCCCTGCAACATGCCGCTTCGATTGCCGGTTTGATGCTGACTACCGACTGCATGATTGCCGAAATTCCTGAAGACAAACCTGCTATGCCTGATATGGGCGGCATGGGTGGAATGGGCGGCATGGGCGGTATGATGTAAGAGACCGTCTGAAAAAGCCGTACCAAACCAAAATCCCGCATGCTTGGCATGCGGGATTTTTTGCGTCTTCACGGATTGCTTGTCTGCATGAGAGGCCGTCTGAAATGAACTTCATTTAATCTAAAAGAGTTGTCATGTTGTATTTCTTTCAATGGCGTTGGAAAAAAGAAATACTGGAATGGTGTATCGAAGCTTCAAAGTGGATTTGATGTTTTGTTTATTTAAATCATATAGTTGAAATAAAGATTAGATTGCTGTTTTCAGTTAAAAATTAGAGCGTTTGAATGAGACTGATTTGTGAAAATATGATAAAGCAATGTAGAATGCTGGCATTCTATTCTCAGTATTAAGGAACGGTTCTATGAAAGGAATTATCCGCTTGGGCGATGCGACCACCCACGGTGGAAATGTCATTCAGGCCTCATCGCAAATGGTTATTGATGGCAAGCCGGCGGCTTTGGTGGGTGATATGGTCAGCTGCCCGGTGCCCGGCCATGGTGTGAATCCCATTATTGAAGGAAGCACTTTTATGTCTTTTCAAGATAAAGCGGTTGCCGTTGAAGGGTGTAAATGTGCTTGTGGCTGCGCGTTGATCAGCAGCATGCCGTCTGTGGGGAGTGATTGATGGACTGGCCGATTCCTGATATTCCTGAAGTGGTAAAGCTGGAAAAATATCGCTTTGATAAGCCCTTATTTTGGTTTGCGGGCTTGTTTATTATATTTTTGCTGAGTGTGCCGGTTATCTTATCTCTTTGGCAAAACAGACCTTTTTCGCTGCTTTTTTGGGTATTGTTGTTTGGCGTCCCTTTATTGTTGTGGGGGAGCTTACGCTTGATGTTTTTTTCTTGGGAATACAGCCGGAAAAGCCAATTTGATGCGTGGGAAGTGGAAAAAAACAGAATCCGCCAGCATTGGCAAAATTGGGCGCAAAAAAATATTGCGGTAGTCGGCTCGGGTATTTATTTGCCTGAAAGTCTGAATGTGTCGGATGTGCTGGCTCAGCAGGGAGAAATGCGAAAAGGCAGCCCTGCCGTATTTGACCGTGCGGAAAAAGATGATTATGAAATTAAGGAAGACATATTCAAAGAGTTTGGCGGATTTGTTGAGAGTATGTTAGCCGCTCTTCCTTATAAAGAGTTGCTTGTTTGCTTAGATGTAGCCAATGAATATTCGAAAGAGGAAGATTTTCAAGCGCTTTCTGATTATTTGAATTACTCCGGTATTTCAGAGCAAGTCCAAACTGAAATCAGCTTGTTGGAGCACGGGATCGAGGCATTAGGTAATTGGATTCAAACTACACCTGAAAAGTTAGTTGTAGTTTTATCTTTGGCATTAAATGAAGATGAAGATAATGCTGCTCCTGAAAGTGCAGCTTGGTTTGCGTTTGTTCCCAAGCAGTCTGCGGCAAAACAGCAAGCAAATATTCAAGGATATGTGTTTAGGCAGATTGAATTGAATTATGAAGATAATGAAGCTTTAGGGGAGTTGGTGAGAAAAAAATACGCCCCTTATGCTTTAAAAGACAAAGAGCCGAGTGCGATGTGGCTGGGTAATATTGCGCCGGATAAGATGTCGGTTTTATTAGAGAATCTTTATGCTTCCGGCTTGAAGTTTTGGCGTGGCAAAGACGGCGTAGAGGTTCTTACGACAGATCGTTATTTCGATGGAGCCGTGAATTCGCATTGGCTGGTGTTGTGGTTTGCGCTCAATAGCGAGATGTCAGGTAAGGATGTTCTGTGGTTGGCGGGCGATCAGCAGAAGGTGTATTTGGGATTGGTTTCTTTTTCACATACCTCATAATTAAGTAAGAAAGAAACGTGAAATTGGGTTGTGGTAAAAAGGTTTCAATAACATAGTAACGCCAATATCATAAAATAACCGCTTAACATAAACTGATTGATTTTTTCATGCGTGTTGAATAATCTTACGCCTGCGAGGAAAGTTTTTAATCGTTTGTCGTATATGTTAACGATTGAATGTGCTTGTCTATTAAAGAAATTTTAATAATGACACCAAAAAAGGAATCGCGAGATTCCTTTTTTATTTCACGTTAGTTTTACTCTTGTTGGATTTTTTGGAAATTAAAAATCATGAGACCACTTTTTCTGGGTTTAATCCTTCTTGTTATCAGCATTCTATCCGGATGTTTAGTTTATTTTTTCGGCTCTAAAATAGGCCTCGAAGGCTCAATGCAAAAAACAGTTGTTTGGATGTGCTTGGTAGTCATCACTTCACTGATTTTCCTAATGCCTATGATCATTCGTTATGTATGGTCTGGCTGGTCGGGCCGATATGCGGGCGCAAGAAAATTAATCACAGAAGAATTGAAAGAAGAGCCTTCCGAATCCATCCGTTTACTCGGAAATGTTCAACGTTGGGAGCAGCTTCAACAAATTTACACTTTGACGACCCAATATAAAAACCATAGAAAACCTTGGATATTCGTTGATGGTTCGGATGAAGTGGTTCTGCAAGTATTCCCTGAAATTAAAACCCATTTGTGGGTAGAAAGCCATTCAGCTTTTTGGATTGATCTCCATGCTCCGGAGCCGCTTGAAGGATGGAATGGCCTGCGTGGTCAGGGTGTGCAGCCGGCTGAAGGGATTGTGTATTTGTCAGATGAAATCAATTCTGCAGAACAATTTTCCGGTGCTATTAAATCGTTTATGGATAAGTTGGGATGGTTGCTGCCTGTTAACATGGTTTACGTTGATAGAAACCATCAGCATACCCAACCTTATTCTGTTACCCATCGCGTTTTGGAAACGAAGCAAGAAAATATTCAAAAAGATTTGGATCGATTTGCTTTTGAATTGTCTGGTATTGGTACGTTTTCGATTGAGGAGAAGCCTACATCGGCTGCAGCTGCGTTGTTGTCACGAAAATTACAGGTTTCAAATGGCATTATTGCAGAGAAGCTTTCTCTGAATAAAAAAGAGATGGGTAAGTCAGACAGCCTTAATACTGTTGCTTTTGTTCATGCTAGACAGCAGGACTTGCTGCCTGATTTGATTTATCAATCTTTCAACAGTATTGCCGACTTCAATAAAGGCAAGAAATTGAAATGGACTCAGCCCGATAAAATTTACGGAGGGTTAAGCATCCTTGCTGTGTTGGCAACAGTGGGTTTCTCAATGGCTGCTTATAACAGCCACAAAGATATGGCGACATTGCAGCAAAGTATCATGCAGTTGAAGCAGAATTCTTCTTCAATTAATAACTTAGCCGATATCATTAAATTACAAAAACAGATTACTTACCTTGAAGAGAAAAAAGCCAGTACTTCAGGAAAAATATTGACTGCCGTAGGTTACAACCATAGTAAAGAATTGCTTGATACGGCCTATCTCGAATATGGCAAAGCGGTTAAAGCGGCCGTGGTTTCACCTGTTTTACAAAAATGGACTGATCATTTGTCTTATTTAGACGGATATAACAGCGCCAGTATTGAGAATGGCGATGAGTATTACAATATCTTAAAAGCCTATCTGATGGTAACTGATAGAACCGATAAAGTAGATCCACAGTTCTTGGCTTCAAATATGCTTTTGATATTCGACGGATATTTGACTAAGAATGACCAGATTAAGGAAGTTGTCGCTTTCTACACTCAACGTCTTGCCCAGCATCAAAGTTGGGCATCGCAAAGTGATGCTCTCTTGGTTGATAACACTCGTCAGGTTTTAGCTAAATGGATGGGCGATGTGCAAACCGAAGAGCATGTTTACAGAAAAATTATTGAAGAAGGTAATCAAAAGTTTCCGAGCATTTCTTTGGCTGAAATCTTGAAAAGAGATATACAGAATGAATGGGTGGTGGCTAAAAAACTGCCGGGAGTGTTTACAGTAGAAGCGTGGAATAAGTATATAGAACCTGCTTTTGAGGCAGCTTCCAAAAATAATCATGAAGATGATTGGGTTCTAGCGGGCAAACTGTCAGCAGCTGAAGTGAATGAAATTGCCATCAAGACCCTTAAAGACAAATATTTCTCTGAATATGCTGCGGCATGGTTCGAGGTGCTGAACAGTATTTCATGGGTAAGCCGTAATAAGAGTTTGGAGGCCGTGAATCAATTGCATGTTTATGCTGATCCTCAACGTTCCCCTTTAGTAGCATTGATGGATGTTATTAAAGAAAACAGCATGATTGATGCAAAAAGAATTTCCGTAAATCAAGCGGTATTAAATAAAGCAGAGAAAATTGCGGCTGCAAAAGTATCAACTCGCCAGCGTCAATTAGCTGCTGCTGCATTAGAAAGTCAGTCTGAAGAAGTAAAAGCGGTACAAGAGCAAGTGCAAGATTATTTGCAAGGGCCATTACACGATCAATTCGCAACCTTACTGCAGTTGATTGATGCCAGCGTCAATCCAAAAAGTGATCTGAGCTTGCAAAGATATTTGGAAAAAGTAACGGCAACTAAGCAGCGTTTGATTCAGATTGTCGGCTCGTCTGACACGGGGGGCGCAGCCCGTATCGCCCTACAAGGTGTCATGTCTGGTGAACAAAATGAATTTACAGACGGCCTGCAATATGCGCGACTGGTTGAAGCAGGGGTGGGTGATAAATTAATGGCTTTTGCCAATAACGTTTTTGTGAAGCCATTCCATGTATCGTGGGGAAGCCTATCAGGTGTCGCTCAAGAAAACATCAACTCGGTATGGCACCAAAATGTTATGTCAGCTGTTGAGGCAGATATAAGTGGTAAATATCCGTTCAGTGCAAGTGAAATTGAAGTTGCGATTCCTGTGCTTGCTAAATATTTTGAGCCGAACAAAGGTAATTTTGATCAATTTATCCAATCGCAATTGAAAGGTATTTTAACGAAACAAGGTCATCGCTGGGTTGAGGTTCCTGGGCAAGAGTTTAAAGTAAATAGGGAATTTTTAAATCAAATTAATAAGCTGGGGCTTATTGCAAATGATTTATTTGTTAATGGAGAAGTCGGATATACATTTGAACTGAAACCGGCTCCAACGGCAGGTATTACCTCGTTCTCTTTGATGCTTGACGGACAATCATTAAATTACTTTAACCAAGAAGCGGAATGGAAAGCTTTCAGATGGCCTGGGGACGTGAATGCTTCAGGAGCGCAAATCACTTGGGAAAGTGATGCCTCCGGAGTAAGAAAAAATATTGAATTTAACGGGCGTTTTGGATTTATCCGTTTATTAGATAAAGCTCGGGTAACACCGATTGATAGTGGAACTTACCTAGTCGAGTCTGAAGTTGATAATAATCTTGCTATCCGTTTTTACATTCGTACCAATACCGGTAAAGGGCCTTTAGGTTTGCTTGAAATGAGAAACGTGCATATTCCGAACAGAATTTTCGAGGTTTCTGCAAAATGATGGTTCCTGATTGGATCAAATCAGTCTTGGGAGAGAATCCAAGCTCGCTGGCAGAAGAGAGGCTGGCAGCTTGGGTTACTTGGCTAAACCCCATTTCCGAAGAAATGCCGACAGGTAGTGATATTAGCTACGAAGATGATTTTGAAACGGTTAAATCAGAGTTAGCTAAATTAAGCGGAATAGATGTAGGGCTGATCATCCGTTTAAGTGAACAATTATTAAAAGAGCAGGCAAAAGATTTGCGCGTGGGTGCTTATTATGCTTACGCCAAACTGCGTGATGAAGGCCTTGCTGGTTTTTCAGACGGCCTAGAACTGATATGTGGTTTACTTTCATCATTTGGTAATGAAGTTTGGCCTAAAAAGCCTCAGCAAAGATACACCGCGTTGTCTTGGTTAATGGGCAACAGGACACTTGATGTTTTAGAGACATTGGAGATTGATAACGAAGACATTTTCAAAAGAATATTATCTTCGTTAGTTCTCCTGCAAAATCTCTGTATGAGTTGGGATGAAGGAGCTCGTCCCGGGTTTGGTGCTGTTTTAGAGAAATTTGAACAAACATCACTTCAGCTGAAAAAAGCATCTGCCTCTGATTCAAGTAGTCAATCTTCTGCTGTTGATGATTTGGATCATGCACAAAATCGACCCATATCAAGTGCAAATGAAGCTAATACCGCAGGGACGTTGCCTTCACCAGTAGCGACTATCAGCTCTAGCAAGATGTTGCTGGATCAGACACGGGTAATAGCGGTTTTTTTGAGGCAACAAGAAAACGGTTATTGGTCTGCATGCAAAATGATCAGAGCAGTACGTTGGGGTGCTTTGAACAGCAGCCCTCCTGCAGTGGATGGTAAAACCCGTTTGAAAGCACCGAGAACCGATGTTGTAGCAAACTTGGCAAGATTGGAAAAAGAAGAAAACTGGTTGGATTTATTAGAAAAAGTTGAAGCAGCTTTTTTAGAAGGTGCCAATCATTATTGGCTTGATTTGCAATATTATGCCTGGAAAGCTCAGGTATCTTTAGGGGGCGTTTATTCAAGCCAGACAACATCATTTTTAGCAGACTTTTCCTCTTTTTTAGAAAGATGCGATGGTGTGGCCGGATTAATGTTTGATGATGGCATGGCTTTTGCATCTGATAATGTCTTAGAGTGGATAGAAAAACAGGTGCTCAAATCCACCCAGCCAAGCAGTAACCCCCAACAATCATCCCAAACTATGGATTTGATTGCTTCAGAGGAAAACAACCAATATGAAGAAGCAGTAACAATGGCTGCTGCTTCAGGTGTAGAAGCAGCTATGGCATGGTTATCCGATCATCCTAAATTGCAACACGGTAAGTTTTTATGCCACAAGCTTTTAATGATGGCGAAATTGGCAGATGCCTACCAAAAAAACGAATGGGCTTTACACCTGTTGGATCGGGCTGTAAATGAAATGCAAGGCATGCCTGTAGAAGTATGGGATAAGGATTTTGCATTCGATTTATATAATCTGCAATGTAGCTTTTTGCAGGCCAAAGCCAAGCGGAAAGACGTCCAACATGAGAAAAGCAAGATCATAGAGAAAATAGGCGACCTTCAAAACAGATTGGTCAAACTTGATGCTGCAAAAGCTTTAATTACCTTGTATTAAGGTCATGAATATGTCGGACCCCACCTTAAAATATTTTGAAGAAGAGATGCGCTATTTGAGAGAAGCGGGTTTGGAGTTTTCAAAAGCTTACCCTGATCGCGCAGCACTTTTAAATATCAATCGCTTAGGAACGCGAGACCCTTATGTAGAGCGTTTATTTGAGGGATTCGCCTTTCTAACGGGGCGCATCCAACAAAAATTGAATGACGATTTGCCGGAGCTGACTGAAAGCTTGGTAAATATGCTGTGGCCGCACTATCTAAGAATGATTCCCTCTTTAACAGTGTTGGAGTTTCAACCTGATTTTAAAACTTTACAGGGAAATCAAACTGTTGAAAAAGGCGTTCCTATTCAATCTGAAGCAGTGAGTGTAGAAGATCGTCAGACCCGCTGTATATACAGAACAACTCATGATGTCCAATTAGTGCCTTTGCACATTTTATATAGCATGCTGGATCATGATCTTAATGGCCGCAGCATTATCCGCATTCGATTTAGGTTCGGTGAGCAGATGCAGCGGCAACAGTTGGATATCTCTAAGCTGAGATTATATATATCGGCGGAAGAGCCCGTAGCGTTTGCATTACGTCATGCCTTATTGCACAACGTTGATCATATAAATTTGAATGTTGATGGAGAAAAGTTTGCCCCTGAGCACAATATTAAATTTAGTTCAGTAGGGTTTGGATCTGAAGAGCGATTGTGGCGTAAAGAAAATAACAGTTTTTCAGGCTATCAAATGCTTTTAGAGTATTTTTGCTTTAAGCAAAAATTCTTTTTTGTTGATTTGGAAGGGATTGATTTTTCTGATATTCCTGACTCCTCGTCAGAATTTTCTGTGGATGTGGTGTTATCTAAAAATTACCCGGTCGAGCTCAAGTTTGATGCGGATGCGCTTAGATTACATTGTACGCCTGCGATCAATCTTTTCGACATGGAGGCAGAGCCGGTTAGGGTTGATCATTTGAATCATGAATATATGATTAAACCCCTGCTTCATGACAGTATTAATGTAGAGATATATTCTGTGGATGCCGTGGATGCGTTTAATCATCATGCCGGAACCCGCTATCAATATGTACCCTTTTCATCTTTTCAGCATCGGGGAGGATTAATGAAATATGATGCTCCCGAACGCTATTTCCATACCAGAGTAAAACAAGGTGTGGGAGGAAAATATGAAACTTACTTGATGTTAGGTGGGCATGCATGGGAAGAGCAAAATCCGTTGCCATTTGAAACTTTATCTTTAAAAGTTACAGGTACAAACGGCAAAATTCCACGCAAAACACTAAGAGAAACACAGATTCGAAATAAATCATCAGGCATTCCGAATATTATTCAAGTGAGGAATCTCTTAACGCCTACACTGTCATGTTACCCACCTACGGAAGATAGATTTCAGTGGCGTATATTGTCTCATCTTGCTCCTAATTATTTGTCTTTACTGAATAAAGATACGTTGAAAGGCGCATTGGCTATATATGATTGGACCGAAGATGAGCTCAATAAGCGAAAATTAAACGGTATCTTAGATGTGAGCCATCAACAAGTCAGAAGGCTTGAAAAAGGCATGGTTCAACGAGGCGTGCATATTACGCTTACCTTGGATGAAGATGCTTTTGAAGGTGAGGCCGAGGTTTATCTGTTTGGAGAACTGTTAAACGAGTTTTTTGCCATGTATGCAGATTTAAATCTGTTTACCCGATTTACGATTGTGTCGCTGCCCTCAGGAAAACAATATCAATGGAAAGACAGCAAAACCACTACCGTTCGGTTTTAAATACAGCAAATCTGGCTGCGGAAGACAACAAGGTTAAGAAAGAGCAGGCAAGCTGGGAAATACCAAGTACGGAAAAGGTATTTCAAAAGAGTACCAACAATATTTTTAGCAGTATATTGGGTAAAAGTGTTGTTGATTCTGCGGATAGAATGAATTTTTTCCAGTTTTGTTACTTACTGGAAAAAGTCAGTGGTAATCATTCAGACGGCCTACATCGAAACATTCGGTTTCGCCGAGTAAAGTCTTTGGCGTTCCCTGCAGGGGAAATTGCAAAGGTTGATACGGAATCGTCAGCCATCCCTTCTGTTTACACAACATTTCTTGGATTGTATGGTGTTGATTCGATATTGCCTGAGTATTTCTTAAATGACATAGCAACGGGGAAAGAAGGATCGGGAAGTCTTGCAGAGTTTCTAGATATTTTTAACCATAGAATCAGTAGTTTGTTTTATCAGGCTTGGAAAAAATATCGTTATCCATTCCAATTTCTAAACGGAGGAAAAGATAAAACGTCATTAACTTTGCTGCATCTGCTAGGGCAAAGTTTGAAAGAGAACAGTGGGGACTTAGTTCAACCTTTATTAGACAGTAAAATCTTAGGTTTATTAGGTGTTTTTCATCAACGTACTCGAACTGCAGACGGCGTAAAGAGTATTGTGAATTACATTTCTCCTTTCTCAGAAGTAAAAGTTTCTGAATTTCAGCCTCAGTGGATAAATGTGGAAAGCGATCTCAAGTTGGGCAAAGGGACTTTAAAACTTGACGGAGGCAGCGCGGTAGTGGGAAAAAGAATGAAGGATTGTAGCCATCTGATTCATATAGATATTACCCCTTCTTCATATCAAGATATGTTGGATTTGCTGCCGAAGAAAAATCTACATCAACAATTGTTGGGCTTGCTGAAAATCTATTTGGGCTATCAAACCGATGCGGCTATATATTTGAACATCAAAAAACAATGGATAAGCCAAACGAAATTAAGCGGAGCACAAATGTTGAAAATCAATACGGGATTGGGTGCTGCCAAGACGGATAAAAGAATTAAAATCGCCCATTATGTTTGTTGACAAACATTAGGTATGAATAAAATTCTTGGGAGCAGGGGCATATTTATATTTAGTTAAAGATTTTTAGGGTAAACAATCGAATTTTGGCTTTTCTTAAGCTGTTATTCTGTTGTAGCGCAAAAACAACTGTATATTTATAAAAATGATATCAAATGCTTGGAAATAAAAGGTTTCATTTCCACAATAATCAATATTGAGCAGTTGTAAGATTAAAAAATCATTATTGTTACTTAATGTGGATTATCTTGGGCTAAAATATCCAGCTATTGATCATTAAGTATGGCCGGCTTGCCGAATGGCGAAACAGGCAGACGTTTTACTATTCATTAATTTAAATAATTCAATAACGGGTTAAACCATGAAAGCAAAGCTTAAATTTAAAAAATATACTCAAATTCTTATGTATGGCTTGCTGCTCGCCAGTCTTACAGGTTGCGGTGCGTGGCAAATGGTTAAAGAGGGTACGGTCAAAACGTCCAGCAGTATATTTTTCAGTAAACTCAAAGTATTGAAGTTGGATATCATTGCACGTCATGGTGTTAATCAAACTGAGCGGGGGCAATCTTTATCAACGGTGGTTAGGATTTACCAGCTAAAAGACAACCAAAGTTTCGATGCCGCAGCCTATCGGGATTTGTTGAATCAAGATACCGTTTTGTTGGGCGACAATCTTTTATCGAGCAAGCAGTTAACTTTCCGCCCGGGGGAGTCTATCAGTGTGGATGAAGAAATCCATCCCGATACTAAATATGTTGGTATTGTGGCGTTTTTTAACCGCTCGGATGACAGCCAAACATGGAAAATTATCATTCCTAAGAAAAAATTCTCCAATAAAAAAGCTTTGGTTATTGAGCTGAAAGAAATCGGTTTGTATATGCAAGACGGTAAGGCCGATCAATAAATGGAAGCCGGCCTGTATGAAAAGTTGACCGGCTACTATTCGGACGGCCAACGGATGGAAGATTTGCCCGACAGCCTTCAGTTGATTAAGAGTGTGTTGGATAACATGCAGCGTATTCTTAATACGCGAAGTGGGGCTCTAAAACACATTCCGGATTATGGTATTCCGGATCTCAGTATGGTGTATAAAAATCTGCCATCCAGTGCGAAAGATTTACGTAGTCACATGCATGCGACCTTACTCAAATATGAGCCGCGTTTAACCGGTTTGGACATTAGGCTGACTGAATCTAAAGATAATTTAATGATTTTGTGCTACCAGCTGGAATGCAGGATTGAAAAAGTGGGAGCCGTAGTAATTGATACCTATTTTATGCCGGAAGGTGTGGTGAATGTTCGTCAAACCAAACGTTGATTAATAGCTGCTGTAAAAGCTTTATTTTGTTTGGAGGCCGTCTGAAAATAAATTCAGACGGCCTCCATTTAGCTTAGATGCCAATACTTATGATTCGGGTATTGGCCAATCCATTAATGTCCACTCGAAGATGAGCCGAAAGGCGGTTTGGCCAACCAAATGATGGCAATCATCACGATGAATAATAAGCTTGAAGCCCAAAAAATCTCATTGGATCCCATGATAAAACCTTGTTGGGTAATGCTTCGGGTGATGCTTTCCATGCCTTGTGCCGGCGACATTCCTGCTTGTGAAATATTTTGAACGGCAGTTTGGGCTTCAACGGAATAGGGCGTAATTTGCTCGGTAAGTCGGGCATGGTGAAGGGCTTCTCTACGTTCCCATGTTGTGGCGACGACAGATACGCCCACGCCTCCCATGAATACTCTTAAAAAGTTCGACAAGCTGCCGGCGGCGGCGATTTGCGACCCCTGCATTCTTGAGAGGGTAATGGTGGTAAGCGGCAGGAAGAACATGGCTACACCCAAGCCCTGCCAAAATTGCGGCCAGATAACGTTCGACATATCCATGCCCGCATAGAAGCTGGTGCGCCAGTAAAAGGTATAGGCAAAGACTAAAAAGCTCGCTGTGACCAGCCAACGCATATCGATGCGGCCGCCGAATTTACCAATGATAGGGGACAGCAATATCGGCAAGAAGCCTACCGGTGCGGCCACTAATCCCGCCCAAGTGGCGGTGTAGCCTAAGTTGGATTGCAAAACCAAGGGGAGCAAGGTCAGCGTGCCCATGTAAATCATAAAGCCCAACGAGGTGGCGATAACACCTACCGTAAAATTGCGGTCTTTGAAAAGGGATAAATCGACAATCGGATGTTTTTCGCCCAGTTCCCACACGATGAAATAAGTCAGGCACACGAAGGCGATAACGGCCAAGAGGATGATTTCGCTTGAGGCAAACCAATCCAATTCTTTGCCGCGGTCGAGCATCATTTGCAAAGCGCCGACGCCGATAACCATCAAAGCCAAGCCGGTATAGTCTATCGGCGATTTTTGGATTTCCGTTTCACGGTGGGCAAGCTGCTGCCATGCCAGCCAAGCTGAGAAAATGCCTACGGGAATATTGATGAAGAAAATCCAGCTCCAGTGCCAGTTGTCTGAAGTCCAGCCGCCTAAAATCGGCCCCAATACCGGCGCGACCACGACAGTCATCGCCCAAAGAGCGAGAGCCAGAGTACGTTTGTCGGGAGGGTAGGAAGCCATCAGCAGGCTTTGGGACAAAGGAATGAGCGGGCCGGATACAAACCCCTGTAATACTCTGAACAAAACCAACAATTGCAAATTATCGGCGATGCCGCACAGCCATGAGGTAACGACAAACCCCAATGTAGCGGCCAGAAAAATTTTAACTTCGCCGAAGCGTTTGGCGAGAAAACCGGTTAGCGGTACGGAAATGGCATTGGCAACGGCAAATGCGGTGATTACCCATGTGCCTTGTGTGGTGGCAGCCCCCAAATCTCCGGCGATAACGGGCACGACGACATTGGCGATGGTAGTGTCCAAAACTTCCATAAACACCGCCAAGCTCAATGCCAGCGTTACCCACACCAGGTTGGCGCCTTTCAAAGGTGGATGAGCCATAATCTCAATCACTTTCCATCGCAGAATGGGGCTTGGTCAAACAGCTTTGATACAGCAAATGATGATGGCTGAATCCAAATAGGAATGGCAAAAATTTTTCGGCAGCATCCGTATGACGAGGCCGTCTGAATCCGAATTCAGACGGCCTCGTTGGTATGTTTAACGACCATTCTGAGATTATTTAGCGTATTTTTCAAAAATCTGTTCAATCAAAGCATCGGCAGCCGACCAATCGACAATATCGGTTTCGGCGCTAACCGCTTGCTTATCGGCAGCTTCGGCCATGCTTTTGCCGCTGATGCTGTTGGATGTATCGACTTTAACCGTCATCGACAAGCCCACGCGCAGAGGGTTGGCTTTGAGTTCCTGCGGATTCAAGCTGATGCGCACGGGCACGCGCTGAACCACTTTAATCCAGTTACCGGTGGCGTTTTGCGGCGGCAGCAGGGAAAACGCGCTGCCTGTGCCGGCGGATAAGCCCATAACTTTACCGTGATAAACCACGCGGCTGCCGTATAAATCGGCAGTCATCACCACCGGCTGACCGATGCGCATTTTACGCAGCTGCACTTCTTTGAAGTTGGCATCAACCCACAGATTGCTTAACGGCACAATCGCCATCATCAAAGTGCCGGGAGCAATGCGTTGGCCGACTTGGATATTGCGTTTGGCAACTTGTCCGGCCATCGGCGCGCGAATCTGTGTGCGCTGCAAATTCAACCAGGCATCTTTGATATGGCTGATGGCCGTCTGAACGGCAGGTTGCTGGCGCAGCGGAATATTTTTACCCAAAACGGCTTGTGCGGAATCTGCCTCGGCTTCTACCGCTTTCAAAGCGGCTTGTGCTTGTACGACTGCGGCGCGGGCATGGCTGAGTTCTTCGCCGGAAACGGCATCCGTTCCTTCAAGGCTTTCACGGCGGCGCAAGTCGGCTTGGGCTTTGGCCAATTCGGCTTTACGGACAAGAACTTGTGCTTTGGCTTGGGAAGAGGTGGCGGCCTGCCGTTTGTTTTGGCGGATAGCCTGAATCAGTTCGTTTTGAGCGCGGTCGTATTCAAGCTGAAAGTCGGTGTCGTCGAGCACTACCAGCACATCGCCTTTTTTCACGATATCGGTGTCGTCCACCATAACGCGGCGCACGGTACCTGCTATTTGGGGCGTGATTTGTACCAAATGTCCGGCCACATAGGCATCATCGGTTTCCTCTTCGTGCTGCCACACTAAAAAATGAATCAGCGCGAATCCCAATGCTACTACGATAAAAAACAGCGTAACCAAGGTGAGATTACGCTTACGGCGGGACAACTGACGCCGTCTGTTTACATTTTCAGCAATATTTTGCGGAGTATCCATCATCCCGTTTCCTGATTTTTGAGGGAAAACGCTGTTCAGACGGCCTTGTTATAAGGCGTTGCGCAACCGTTTTCCAGCACCGATTTTTTTATCTTTGAATGGGCTATTTTTCAAAAAATTATTGATTGGGAATAACCCTGAAAATTGTGGGTATTTTATCGCCCAGTCATTTAATCAGGCAAGTTACAATCTGCTACTTGCATAAAGCTGCTTGATGTTGATGCCGTTGAAAGCATTCAAATATCAGCTAGATAGCGTGGCTGGCGTATGGCGCTTGAGGCCGTCTGAATTAACCATAAACTTTTCAGACGGCCTCAAGTGTTCACAATAAATGCTGAATAGAAAAATATTGAGAGACGGCTTCGGGAGAGGCGGCGGGAGAGTAGGGAATCACACCCAACAGCGGCGCCGGAATGCGGCATTTCAAAGTATCGAGGTAATCGTCAAGGCGGTGAGGGGCGGCGCTGATGCAGCTTGCTACCCAGCCCGCCAACGGCAATCCGGCTTGGGAAATAGCGCGCACGGTCAGCATGGCGTGGTTGATGCAGCCGAGCTTCATGCCGACGACCAAAATAACCGGCAGCTTTTCTGCGGCTACCCAGTCTGAAAAATCCATGTCGCTTGTTAAAGGCGTTAGCCAGCCACCTGCACCTTCCACCAATATCCAGTCGCCGTGCTGTTTTAAATCGACCAAGTTTCGGCTGAGTAATTGCGGCTGAATTTCTACGCCTTCGTCTGCGGCCGCTAAGTGCGGGGCTGTGGCTTCGTGGAAAGTATAGCAATTATGCGAATCATAAGGCAGCCGGATATTTGAAGCGGCTTGCAAGCGCAGCACGTCGGCATTCTGGCCGTTGCCGTCGGCTTCGGAGGCTACCGGTTTGAACCCGATGGCTTTCTTTCCCGCTTGTGTTGCGGCATGCAGCAGCGCAGCGGTACAAAATGTTTTTCCGACTTCCGTATCCGTGCCGGTAACAAAGTAAATGCGGGGTTCCATAAATTTCAGACGGCCTTTTTTACAATATGAGGAATGGGGGGATTATAAGAGACTAAAGTCAACGCGACACAATGGCAGTTAAGCCGCCGCAATAAAAAAGCCCGGATAACCGGGCCGTCTGAAAAAAACATCAATGCAATTCGCCGCTCTTGCGTTTGGCTTTAAAGTCTTGCGTTTCTTTGGCAATAACCCCTGACAGCATAATCAACGCAATCAAGTTCGGAATCGCCATTAAGCCGTTGAACGTATCGGCTGCCAACCATACCAAATCCAAGCTGGCGACTGTGCCGATCATCACGGAAGCCACGTAAATCACACGGTACACATTGGCAAAACTGTCACCAAACACATAAGCCGCACATTTCTCACCGTAGTAGCACCAGCCCAAAATCGTGGAGTAGGCGAAGAAAATCAGGCCGATGGTTACTACCCAGCCGCCGGGGCCGGGCAGTAGGCGGTCGAATGTGGTGGTGGTCAGCGCCGCACCGGTGATTTCAGGCTTCACAAATTCTCCGCCGGCACCCAGCAAACCCATTACCAAAATGATACCGGTAATCGAGCAGACAATAATCGTATCTAAGAAAGTGCCGGTCATAGAAACCAAAGCCTGACGCACGGGGTGGTCGGTTTTGGCAGCCGCAGCGGCAATCGGAGCGGAACCCATACCGGCTTCGTTAGAAAATACGCCGCGTGCCACGCCGTAGCGGATTACACTGCCGAGCGCGCCGCCGGCCACAGCTTGGCCTGTAAACGCATCGGTAAAAATCATATTCAGCGCAGGGCCGACCAAATCAAGATTCATCAGAATAACCACGATACCGCCGACGACATAAAGCACCGCCATGATGGGTACAATCAGAGACGATGCAGTGGCGATACTGCGGATGCCGCCCAATACCACAATTGCGGTCAGAATGGTCAAGACGATGCCGGTGTAGAGCGGGTCAATATGAAAGCTGGTGTGCACCGCTTGGGCTACGGAGTTCGACTGCACCGAGCTGCCGATACCGAACGAAGCAATCGTACCGAACAAGGCAAACGCGTAAGCCAGCCATTTCCATTTGCTGCCTAAGCCGCGCTCGATGTAATACATGGGGCCGCCGGACATCTCGCCTTTTTTATTGGTGATACGGTATTTAACTGCCAAAACACCTTCGCCGTATTTGGTGGCCATGCCGAAAATGGCGGTAATCCACATCCAAAACACCGCACCCGGGCCGCCGGCCACTACGGCTGTGGCTACGCCGGCGATGTTACCGGTACCGATTGTGGCGGAAAGCGCGGTCATTAATGCGCCGAAATGGGAAATATCCCCATCGTGGTCGCTGCCGTCTTCCTTTTTGCGGTGGGGCATAAACGCTTGTTTGAGTGCATAACCCAACATACTGAATTGCAAGCCTTTCAGCATAATGGTCAGCAGCACGCCGGTACCGACGAGCAAAGCCAGCATCGCAGGCCCCCAGACCCAGCCGCCTACCGTGTCGAAAAAGTTTTTCAAGGCATCCATATTTGCTCCTGATTGTTGGCATTTTGTTTTAGTGACCACATTTCAGCACAAGGCGTAAAGAATTGCAAGCAGGGGTTAAACTGTTTCAATAAGCCATAATGAGCGTGTTGAGCAGTCGGCGATTCAGGTCTCTCAGCTTCACATGCTTATCTGAAAGAATAATTGATTGCAGTTGTGATTACGCTAAGAGGCCGTCTGAAATTTCAGACGGCCTCTGGTTATTAAAAGGGAAAAATAGAATTACAGTGCTTGAGAGGTACGTGGTCGCATGATCTTTAGCTCGCAAAGATTGTATTGCAACACCAGAAATCAATGCACAACAAAATCTGCCCTTAAGTCGAATCTAGGAATCGGCACAGAAAAGCGCTCGCCATAGCTGTCCTCAAATTCGTAGCTGCCTTCCATGCAGCCCCACGGGGTGTTGAGATGCGCACCGCTGCTGTAATAATAATGTTCGCCGGGGTAAAGCACAGGCTGTTCGCCAACCACGCCGACGCCGGATACTTTTTCTACTTCTCCGTGAGCGTCGGTAATGCGCCAATGGCGGTTACGCAGCGTGACCACTTCATCGCTGTGGTTGTGAATGGTAATGTCGTAGCTGAATACATATTTGTCTTTGGCAATATTGCTTTCATCCGCCACAAAGCTTGGTTCTACAATGATTTCAATCTCATCCATTTTCAATTCCCGTATATTTTCAGACGGCCTTATATCAGCCAAGCTAAGATTTTCAAAGTCCATATAGTAAACAGGGCGGCTACCAGATCGTCCAACATAATGCCTAAGCCGCCGTGCAAGCGTGCATCCAGCCATTTTATCGGCCAAGGTTTGAGAGCATCGAAAAGACGGAATACTACAAATGCAGCCAGCCACCACGTCCATTTAAAAGGCACGAATGCTAGTACCAACATCATAGCTACGATTTCATCCCAAACGATGCCGCCGTAGTCGTAAATGCCCAGCTCGCGTTCGGTGTGGCTGCAAATCCGAATGCCCCACACAAATAATATCGCACAAAATGCCGCCAGCCACCATCCCGAAATGCCAACGAGATGCAGCATGAAAGCGATCGGTAAAGCGGGCAGCGTACCAAAAGTACCGGGTGCAACCGGAGCAAGACCGCTGCCGAAGCCGAAGCCCAAAAAGCATAAAGGCCGTGTTTTCAGCCATGAAAAATTCGGTTTGAAGTCAGCCAAAATGATCGAAACCTAAAGAAGTTAATGTAATGTGATGACCGTTAGCATCTAAAAGATTCAGACGGCCGCTATCGTTAATTTTGCCGATACGGGTAACGGGTGTATTGCTCATTCGTCCGGCCGCCAAAACTGCTTCTCTACATGATTTGGGTGCGGTAAACAGCAATTCATAATCATCTCCGCCCGCCAACATGTAATCATACAAAACGCCTTTATCCAATATTTCGCGCAATGCAGGCAAAGTTGGTACGCAGTCTGCGAAAATATCGGCTCCTACATCGGAGGCTTTCAAAATATGCCCGATATCCTGTGCGAGGCCGTCTGAAATATCTTGTGCGGCGTGTGCAAAAGGCAGTAGAGCCTTTCCTAAATCAACCCTTGGCTTGGGTCGTAAACGGGCGTGCTCGCATAAAGTAAAAACAGCATCCGGCAATTCAATGTTTTTCCAATGGCAATTTAAAGCAGCTGCCGCCAAACCAACCGTGCCGGAAACCCAAATATCGTCCCCCATTTGTGCTGCATCACGGCGTAATGCTTTTCCCTGAGGAAGCTCTCCAATTATTGTAACATTAAATGCTAAGTCGCCTTTAGTGGTGTCGCCGCCAATTAAAGTGACGCCAAATTGCTTTGCTAGAGTAAACAAGCTGTCACAAAATTCGTTAAGCCAGTTTGGATTCAATTCAGGCAGCCCTGCACTCAATAAAGCCCATCTCGGCACGGCACCCATTGCTGCCATGTCTGAGATATTGACCGCTAAAATTTTATAGGCTAAATCGGCAGGGGATACATCAGCAAAGAAATGGCGATCTTTTAAAAGCATGTCGCTGCTGCAGCACAAGTCCCATCCCAAACGGGGACGGACAATGGCTGCATCATCCCCGATCCCGAGTAATACGTCGGAATCCTTTTGCTGCCTGTATAAATAGTTCTTAATAAAATCGAATTCTTTCATTGTTAAAACAATACTTTAAAAATCTTATATTTCTTAAATTTTATTTGGAAATAAGGATTTCCCCGTAAAAGACAAACCTTTATGGGTTTAAATGTTGCTGAGAATAAAATCTTATACATCAAGTCAGGCTATATTTTGTCAGCATAGTCGATGTCATGCAGTGATGAAGTAAATAATTGATATTGTGTTTTAAACAAAAACCCCGCTTAAGCGGGGTTTTAAATCTCACTGATGTCGTAAAAGAATTACGGACGGGTGTAACCGTGGTATTTAGAAGCAGGAGCTGGCAACCAACCACCTTCAGTAGCAGGACGTTCACCTTCAACGTGACCGGGAGCAACTTGTTTAGTAACCAAGGTGCGGATCTTAACGTCTACACGGCGGTCAGGTTCGATACATGCAATCAAAGCTTCACGTTTCTTAGCTTTAGAAACTTTTTTGCCCAAGTTAGCTACTTCGGCTTCACAAGAAGCAGTCATGCGAGCTTGAGATTCACCCAAGCCAACAGCAGAAATTTTGCTGGAAGCCACACCGCGGTTTACCAAGTAGTTGGCAACAACATTAGCGCGGCGCTCAGACAGGTTTTGGTTGTACTCGTCAGAACCCATAAAGTCGGTATGACCTTCAACACGTACAGCTTCAACGTTAGTGTTGCTCAAGCGTTGAGCCAAGCCGTTCAGAGTTTCAGTAGCTTCTGGACGCAAGTTGTCTTTGTCGAAACCGAACAAAGTTTTAGCAGATAAAGAAACAGTTTCATCGGCATATTGAGGAGCGGTAGAAACCGGAACGGCATCGTTACACTCAATACGGCCTTGAGTTTCTTTATTGAAGTAGGTGTTTTTCCAGCACTCGCCATAGTTGTTGCGTACAACAGTTTGTTGGCGGTCTACGGTATAACCGTGTTTGGTATGCGGTTCACTGGCCATTGCGGTGCCTGAAGCAACCAAGGCAACGAACAAGGCGCTTAATTTCAGCTGTTTGGTCATTTTATTCCCTCATCAAAGATTGTTATGCAGCAGTTATATATTTTCAATCCGCTACACATCACCAAATATACAGGCCACTGTTGTAAAACGGCGGCAAATCGGATATATCAGTTTGCACTATAAAGAAGCAGAGGGCAAACTGTCAATAGCACGACACCGGCACACAACGGCAAAGACCCGCTTCCTGTTTGTAAATCATGCCGAAAAATCAATCTTGTGTCATTTATTTACAGATAAAACCGATTGTTGTTAGATTTGTAGTTGCACAAAAACCACATAAAATTGTCTGAAAAAATATGGCTGATTAATATAATTAAAAGATTGTTTATTAAAAAACAAAAGCTTTACTGTGCATTGTTAAGCTGTTGGGCATGGTTTGTTAAAGTATGCTACATTGTTGCTAAACTGTCGTACATAATCCACAAGTCCTCATCTTTTGAGTCAATATGAAGTTACAACAATTACGTTACGCTCTAGAAGTTTCCCGACATAATTTAAATGTGTCTGAAGCTGCGGAGGCACTCTTTACTTCGCAGCCGGGCATATCCAAACAAATCCGCCTTTTGGAGGAGGAGCTTGGTATACAGATTTTCATACGTAGTGGTAAACGGGTGGTTTCGGTCTCTCAACCGGGAAAAGCCGTATTGGAGTTGGCAGAGAGAATTTTGCGTGATGTACAGAATATTAAGAATATTGGTAATGAGTTTACTGAGCAAGATAGCGGTTCATTAATCATTGCAACAACTCATACGCAGGCAAGATATGCTTTACCTCAGGTTGTGTCGGAATTTGTGAAAAAATATCCGAAAGTTCAGCTGAGTATAAAGCAGGGTAATCCTTCTGGCATCTCTCAAATGGTGATGAGCGGAGATGCAGATTTTGCCATTGCAACCGAATCCCTTGAAGAGGGTGATGAGTTGCGCAAATTACCTTGCTCTGAATGGACTCATGCTGTTTTGGTGCCGGATGATCATCCTTTATTAGATTGTAAACATCCCTTAAGTATTACCGATTTGGCACGTTTTTCATTGGTAACGTATGAGTTTGCGATGAATAATAACAGTAATATTTGCCGTGCTTTCCATAAGGCTCGTTTAGACATGCCGCCCATAGCGTTGGCATCGGCTGATACTGATGTGTTAAAAACTTATGTGCGCTTGGGGTTGGGGGTTGGTTTGATGGCTAAGATGGCATATGACAAACAAGCCGATCAGGATTTGCATCTTATTGATGCTTCTCATTTGTTTGAGCCTTCTCAAACTTATATTGCTTTGCGCCCTGACGTTTATCTCCGCGGTTATGCTTATGACTTTATAAAATTATTTTCTTCTGATTTGAGTAGGGAGAGGATTGATAAAATATTGTACGAGCCTGTTCAAGAGGATTTCTCTATATAATTAAATGAAATGTGGCTTTCCAAATATTATTTGACTTTAGCAAGTCTATTTTTGGTTATGTAGTTGGTTATGAATCAAGTTTTATCGAAAAACAAAAATCCCTGTTAGTGAACAGGGATTTTTGTTTGCAACGCTTCTGTATATAGTACAGATTAACGTTTCGAGAATTGTTTGGCGCGGCGTGCTTTGCGCAGACCCGGTTTTTTACGCTCAACTTCACGAGCATCACGGGTAACGAAGCCTGCTTGGGAGAGAGTGGCTTTCAGTGCAGCATCGTAGTCAATCAGTGCGCGGGTAATGCCGTGACGGATTGCACCGGATTGGCCTGTTTCACCGCCACCGGTTACATTAACTTTAATGTCGAAAGATTCGGCATTTTCAGTCAGAACCAAAGGTTGGCGAACAACCATGCGGCTGGTTTCGCGAGCGAAGAATTCGTCAACAGGGCGGCCGTTTACGATGATTTGGCCGGTGCCTTTTTGCAAAAATACACGAGCCACTGAACTTTTGCGGCGGCCAGTGCCGTAGTAGTATTTACCGTTCATGTCGTGTCCTTAAATGTCTAAAACTTTAGGTTGTTGTGCGGCGTGGCCGTGTTCTGAACCTGCGTACACTTTCAGTTTTTTGATCATGGCGTAGCCTAAAGGGCCTTTGGGCAGCATGCCTTTAACCGCTTTTTCTAAAACACGCTCAGGGAATTTCTCTTGCATTTCGGTGAAGCTGCGCTCATAGATGCCGCCGGGGAAGCCTGAGTGGCGGTAATATTTTTTGTCTAAAGCTTTGTTGCCGGTTACGCGCAGTTTGTCTGCATTGATAACGATGATGTAATCGCCGGTATCAACGTGAGGAGTGTATTCGGGTTTATGTTTACCGCGCAGACGGCGGGCGATTTCTGCAGCGACGCGACCTAATACTTTATCTTGTGCGTCAACCACGAACCACTCGCGCTTTACTTCATGCGGCTTGGCTGAAAAGGTTTTCATAAGGGGTAATCCAGATAGATATAGAAAGCTGCCGATTTTATAGATGATTCGTAAGTCTGTCAATCTGATTTGAGTTGCTGGGAAAAATACGTTGAAGACTTTTAGCTGAAGGTTAAATGGTGTTGTATTTGTTGCAATTTCGGTGTGCTTGGGTGTGGTTCGAATCTGATGGTTTTGAAGATTTGTGTGTTTTATTATTGATGTATCGGATAGGAAAAATGCCGCTATAGCGGCATTTTGTTTTTTGGGGGAATCCCCGCAGGTGTCGTCTAGGCTGAATCCGCTTGAACCTTGCTGACAAGGCGGTCGCCACGGGCAGTTTCGGGTGCATCTGTACAGACGCTCGCGCCCACTGCATCTCCCGGCAACCTTAAGCGAACTTATTGGTTCAAAGGAATGTATGCCTTCGCGAACACCGCAGGGAATAAGCTTTTGGCTTGCTTAAGCTGTTTTGGATAAAACTTTATCGCAAGCATTAATCATGTCTGTTATTTTACGCTCAAAATCGCCAATTGCCAAATCATCTTTCATCGACATTTTTAAGAGGTCGTGAACGACGTTGAGGGCGGCCATAATGACGATTTTGTCGGTTTCGACGATGCGGCCGGTTTGTTTGATGGTGTCAAACTTTTGGTTCAGCATGTTGACGGCTTGCAGAAGGGTGTTTTTTTCTTCTGAGGGGGTGCCGATGGTAAATGAGCGGCCCATGATGTCGAGGCTGACTTGTTCGATACTCATTGTCGGGTATCCTTATTTATTGGTTTGCTTCGGGTTCTTGCGGCAGGCGTGCCAGCAGTTTGCGGAGGTGTTCGGCGCTGGCATTCAATGCGTCGCGGTATTTTTGGTTTTCGGCGGTAAGCTCGTCGATTTTATTTTGCATTTCGTCGGTAACGCTCTGAATGCGGCCCTGCATTTCGTTTTTGAGGTTGCTCATTTGTACCATGAGGGCTTCGCTCAATTCGTCGACGGCAGCCTGGTGTTCGTTTTTTTGCTGTTCTTGTGCCATCTGGTGCCGGGTAATTTCGCTTTTCAGGCGGGCGATTTCTTCTTGATGGCGTCTGTTTTCGCCCAGCTGGGTCTCAAATTTCTGTACCAGCTGGTAAACATTGATTTCGAGTTTTTCCAGAGATTGATTCATTTTTCGTACCGCTCGGTTGATATGGAGGCAAGCATAGTAGGGATAAATGGGGCTGTCAAATAAGGCCGTCTGAACGTAATGTTTTTCAGACGGCCTGATGTTCTTTTATATATTTGACGGTTTATTCGAATCGGGTTTCGCGTTCCATTAATCTTTCGACAACCTGACGGGCGTTCAGTTCTTTGCGGAGAAGCTGGAGCAGGGTGTGGGTAATGGGCATGTCGATTTGGTATTTGCAGGCGGTGTTGAATACTTCTTCGATGGTGCTGACGCCTTCGGATACGTGGCCGATTTCTTTTAATACTTGATGCAGCTCTTTGCCTTCTGCCAAGCCTAAGCCGACTCTGCGGTTGCGGGAGAGTGCGCCGGTGCAGGTAAGAATGAGGTCGCCGATGCCGGCAAGCCCCATCATGGTTTTGGGTTGTGCGCCCATGGCGACGGCAAGACGGGTGATTTCGGCGAGGCCGCGGGTTACTAAGGCGGCGCGGGCGTTGAGGCCGTATTCGAGGCCGTCTGAAATACCGGTGGCAATGGCCATGATGTTTTTAACGGCACCGCCTACGGCAACGCCGATGATGTCTTCGCTGCCGTACAGACGCAATACGTTGCTGTTCAGACGGCCTATCAGTTCTTCAGTCCACGCTTTGTTTTCTGATGCCAATACAACGGCGCAGGGAAGTTGCTTGGCTAACTCTTGGGCAAAACTGGGGCCGGACAGGACGCCGATTTTGTCGTTGTCGGGCAAAACGTCTTTAACGACTTGGAAAGTCAGCAAGCCTGTATCTTGCTCGAAGCCTTTGCAGGCGGTCAGTATGGGGAGGTGGGCGGCGTTGTGTTCTGCCAAGAGTTTGACGCTGTCGCGCAGGCCGGCTACGGAGGTAACGATTAATACCAGTTCGCTATCTTTTAAGGCTTCTTGTAATTCGGTATGGACGCTGAGTGTGTCGGGAAAGGTGAAGCCGGGGAGATAGCGTTTGTTTTCTCTTTCTTGTCGGATGGTCTGCATGTGTTCGGCATTGCGCGACCATAATGATATGCGGTGGCCGTGTTGGGCGAAATGTAGGGCGAGCGCGGTTCCCCAAGAGCCTGCGCCGATAACGGTGATATTCATATGGGTATTCTCATTGTTGGAATGGGGCTAACTTTAAAACAATCATGGCGGTGGTGCAAGCTCGGCGGGGAAGGGGATCGGCGGGTAAAACACGGGTATGGGCGGGAATATGTTTTAGATAAGTGCTATCGGCATTATTGGCAAATGTTATGGTGTTTTGAAAGTTGATTTTAAACAAATCAGCAAAAAATGATCGAGTTTATACTCAAGCCGGTTGTGGAAATATGTTGCGACCACTCATTTAAGTTAAAACAAAAATATCAATAACCATAATATCTTTGGAAGGAACCACCATGAAACATGCTATGAATAAAAGCGGCATCGTTCTTGCTGTATTGTTGGCTCTTGCTGCCTGCGGAGAAAAAGCGTCCGAACCTGCCGCTTCCGGTGCTGCTTCTGCTCCTGAAGCGTCCGCTCCTGCTGCTTCTGCACCGGCTGTGGATAACAGCAATGCTTCTGCAGAAGACAAGGAATTGTTGAAGCAGGCTCAAACCTTGTTCCAACCGCTGCCGGACGAGGCTGAAATGCAAAAGGCACATCCTTTTACGCCTGCACAGGTTAAGTTGGGACATCAATTGTGGTACGAACCGCGTTTGTCTAAAGGCAATACGGTAAGCTGTAACTCATGCCACAACTTGGCGACGGCAGGTGTGGACAATCTGCCGACCAGCCCCGGTCATAAAGGCAGCTTTGGTGTGCGTAACTCGCCTTCTGCATTGAACGCGGCTTTGTTGGGCAGTCAATTCTGGGACGGACGTGCGGCAACGGTTGAAGAGCAGGCCGGCGGCCCCTTGCTGAACCCGGTTGAAATGGCCAACGCCGATGAAGCGTCTGTTGAGAAGAAAATTGCGGCAATTCCCGAATATCAGGCTTTGTTTAAAGAAGCTTTCCCTGACAACGGCGGCGCGGTTTCCTTTAAAAATATTACCCATGCGATTGCGGCTTTCGAGCGCACGCTGTTGACGCCGACCAAGTGGGATGATTATCTGAAAGGCAATATCAATGCCTTGAACGAAACGGAGCGCCAAGGTGTACGTTCGTTTATCAATAACGGCTGTATTGCCTGCCACAAAGGTGTGACGCTGGGCGGCGATACGTTCCAAAAATTCGGTTTGGTGAAAGGCCCTTACTGGCAATTTACCGGCAGCAAAAAGCATGACGAAGGCCGCTTTGAAGTAACTAAAGCGGAAAACGACAAGTTTGTATTCCGCGTGCCGGGTCTGCGTAACGTGAGCCGTACTTATCCTTATTTCCACGACGGCAGCGTGTGGGAATTGGATAAAGCGGTCAGTATCATGGGCGAGGCTCAATTGGGTAAAGAATTACCGAAAGAAGAGGTGGAAAAAATTGTGGCATTCTTGAACACCTTGTCGGGTTCCGTTTCCGACTCTGCGCGTACTGTGCCGGAGCTGCCGGTTTATTCTGAAGCCGATAGCCGTCCGAACAATCAATAAAACGCAGTTAAGATAAGTTTGAGGCCGTCTGAAAATATTTTAGCGAAACCCGCAAAGCTTGTTTTCAGACGGCCTCAATCGTTTTTGCTCGGTTGTGTTGTTTTACAAGCCGGCAGCTGCTCTCAATGCAGGCACTTTGTCGGTGCGTTCCCAAGTAAACTCAGGCTCTTCGCGGCCGAAGTGTCCGTAGGCGGCGGTTTTGCTGTAAATCGGACGTTGCAGGTCGAGCATTTGTACGATGCTTTTCGGGCGCAGGTCGAAATGTTCGCGTACCAATTTAATCAGTTCTTCTTCGTTCAATTTGCCCGTGCCGAAGGTGTCGATGGAAATCGAGGTCGGTTCGGCAATACCGATGGCGTAGGAAACCTGCACTTGGCATTGGGTGGCCAAGCCTGCGGCAACGATATTTTTGGCCACATAGCGGCAGGCGTAAGCGGCGGAACGGTCGACTTTGGTGGGGTCTTTGCCGGAGAATGCGCCGCCGCCGTGCGGAGCAGCACCACCATAAGTGTCGACAATGATTTTACGGCCGGTTAAGCCGCAGTCGCCTTGCGGGCCGCCGATGACAAAACGGCCGGTGGGGTTGATCAGATATTTGGTTTCTTCCGTGAGCATGTCTTTCGGCAACACGGGTTTGATGATGTGCTCGATAACGGCTTGGCACAGCTCTTCGTGGCTGATTTCGGGGGCGTGCTGGGTGGACAATACTACGGTGTCGATGCGTTTTACTTTGCCGGTTTCGGCGTCATAAACGCAGGTAATTTGCGCTTTGGCGTCGGGGCGCAACCACGGCAGACGGCCGTCGCGGCGCACTTCGCTTTGGCGCTGCATCAGGCGGTGGCTGTAATAAATGGCAAACGGCATCAGCGTGGGGGTTTCGTCGCAAGCGTAGCCGAACATCAAACCTTGGTCGCCTGCGCCTTGGTTTAAGTCCAAGCCTTCGCCTTCGTTCACGCCTTGGGCGATGTCGGGAGACTGTTGGTCGTAGCACATCATGACCGCGCAGCCGTTGGCGTCAAAGCCCAGCTCGGAAGAGTTGTAGCCGATGCGTTTGATGGTTTCGCGCGCTACTTTGATGTAATCGACGTGTGCGGTGGTGGTCACTTCGCCGGCCAGTACGCACAAGCCGGTGTTGACTAAGGTTTCGGCAGCCACGCGGGCAGTCGGGTCTTGCGCCAAAATGGCGTCAAGAATGGCATCGGAAATCTGGTCGGCCACTTTGTCGGGATGGCCTTCCGATACCGATTCGGAAGTGAATAAATATTCGCTCATGGGGGGAGTGCTTTCTTGAATAAGGAAGCCGCACACCGGGCCGGGGCGGCAGTAGAAAATAAACGGTGCGATTATAGCAGAGAACGCCGGTTTGGGGCGGCGCGTGCCGTCTGAAAAACGGCAGCGGCATGGGCGGGAGATAAAATGCTTTTTACGGTGCGGAAGGTTTGGCGCGGGCTTTTTTCCATTACAATAGCGTTTTTATTTCGCCCGCTTGTCCGCTTTATGCAGAAACTGATTGCCTTGATTTTCCGCCTGCTGGCCGCGCTGCCGTTACCGCTGCTGCATACTTTTGCACGCGCGGCGGGTAGTTTGGCGTTTCGTTTTTCGGCGGACAACCGCGAGCGTATCCGCAAGCATTTGGAGGTTGCCGGCATCCGCGCCGATGACCGTATGATTAAAGCTGTGTTGCAGGAAACAGCCAAAGGCGGTTTGGAACTGCCGGTGGCTTTTTTCAGACGGCCTGAAGAAGTGGCGGCGCTGTTTAAAGAAGTACACGGCTGGGAACATATTCAGACGGCCTTGGACAACGGCGAAGGTCTGTTGCTGATTACGCCGCACATCGGCAGCTACGATATTGCCGGCCGCTATATCAGCCACCGTTTGCCTTTCCCGCTGACTGCGATGTACAAGCCGCCGAAAATCAAAGCGTTTGACGCGGTAATGCAGGCGGGCAGGGTGCGCGACAAAGGCCGCACGGCACCGACTTCTATTCAAGGGGTCAAGCAGATTATCAAGGCTTTGAGAGCGGGGGAGGCAACCATCGTGCTGCCCGACCATGTGCCCGATCCGCGGGAAGGCGGCGAAGGCGTTTGGGCTGAATTTTTCGGCAAACCCGCTTATACCATGACACTGGCGGCCAAGCTGGCTCAAGTAAAAGGCGTGAAGGCATTGTTTTTCTGCGGAGAACGCCTGCCTGAAGGGCAAGGATTCGTGCTGCACATCGAGCCGCTTCAAGGCGAGTTGAACGGCGATAAGCAGCATGATGCGGTCGTGATCAATGAAAACGTAGAATATTGGGTGCGCCGCTTCCCCGAACAATATCTGTTTGCCTACAACCGTTACAAACATCCGGCAGGCGCGCCGCCGCCTCCTGATGCCGTCTGAAAAGGCTGTCGAACATGACTCAACCCCATACCCCGAAACGTATTTTGATTATCAAGCTGCGGCATCACGGCGATGTGCTGCTGACCACGCCGGTGGTCGATCAAATCAAACATGCGTATCCCGATTGCGCCGTCGATATGCTGGTGTATCAGGAAACCGCCGATATTTTGCGCGGCAACAGCCAAATACGCCGCATCTTCACCATCGACCGCCAATGGAAAAAACAAGGTATCCGCCGCCAGCTGTCGCACGAAGCTGCGCTGTTTGCCGATTTGAAAGCGCAGCGTTACGACTGGGTGTTCAATCTTTCCGACCAATGGCGTGCCGCCGCCGTGGCCAAATTGTGCGGCAAACGTAGCGGCAGCCTCCGCTACGGTAAGCGCGACAATGCCTTGTGGCGGTTTTGCCATAGCGAATTGAACGAAGACCTCGGTCATGCCCATCATGTTGTGCAAAACCATCTTGCCGTGCTGCGCCCGCTGGGCTTGCAGAGTAGTTATCAGCCGAAAGTGCGCATGGAAATCGACGCCGCCGCGCGCGAATCGCTGCATGCCAAGTTAACGGAACGCGGTTGGCAGGGCGAGGCGTATGTGCTGATGCACCCCGGTTCGCGCTGGCAATTCAAATGTTGGAACAACGATAAATACATCGAATTGCTGCAACGCTTGTTAAACAGCGGTCGGAATGTGGTGCTGACCGCCGCGCCCGACGCGGAAGAACAAGCTATGTTGGACGAGATTACAGGCCGTCTGAATATACCCGCAGGCGTTCAGCTATGGCAGCTTTCGGGTTGCTTGAACTTACGCGAATTGGCTGCAGCGATTGACGGTGCGGAACTGTTTATCGGCGTGGACTCCGTTCCCATGCACATGGCCGCCGCACTCGACAAGCCGCAGGTTGCCTTGTTCGGCCCGAGCTGGGTCAGTCGTTGGCGGCCTTATTCGGATAAGGCTTCGGTAGTGTGGGCAGGCGATTTCGGCGAACTGCCGCATCCAGACAGCATCAATACCGATGATAAAACCCGTTTACTGTCGGCGATACCGGTGGATGCCGTGTGGAATGCCGTGCAGGAAAAGCTGAAGCCTGTTGGCGGGAATCAACACGCGGCCGTGTGATGTTTAGGCCTATTTCGGCACAATTTTATTCCGCTTAAGGGGCAGTGCTTTAGATTGATACCGCAGTACGGTATAATCGGCGCCGCAAAGACGAGAATTATCCTGCCGCACGCATTTCATCTTCATCCTGTGCCCGAACAATAATATATAGTTACAGTGAGCCGCCCCATGTTAGTTTGCAATCCCTACGAAATCATCATTCACGGCACCACCAGCAACGGAAAAGTGTTCCGTCCGAGCGACTGGGCGGAACGGCTGTGCGGTATTTTGTCATCGTTCGACAAGGGCAACCGGCTTTCTTATCACGAATGGGTACACCCGATTTTGGTCGATAAAATCCGTTGCGTGGCGGTGGACAAAAAGCTGGAAGAAATCAATCCGGCGATGTTCCGCTTTTTGATGGACTTTGCCGCCGACAACGATTTGCGTGTGATGGATTGCCAGTCGTTGATGGACGAACAGGCGGCGGTCAAAGAGCCGGCACAACAGCCTGCCGCACCTGCTCCGGCTGTTGAAGCTGCCGTAAAAGAAACTGCCGAAGCACAAGCCAAAGCCGATACTGATGCGGAACATAGTGTGTTGCGTGAAATCGGCGAAGAAGAAACCGCCGTCGCCTTCGCTGCTTTGAGCGTTCTGCGCACCATGCACAACGATGTTTCCCGCTTTGTCGAACAGATCAACCACTATCAGCGTCCTCAAGGCTACCGTTTGCTGGGTATTTTTGAAGAAGGTAAAACCAATGCCGTGGCCGTCTGCGGTTTCCGTGAGCAAACCAATTTAGCCAGCGGCCGCCATATCCATATTGATGATGTGGTTACGATTCCGCAAGGACGCAGTAAAGGCTATGCCGCGCGCTTGTTGGCTGAGGTGCAGAAGATTGCCAGAGAAGCAGGTATTTCAAAAATCCATGTGCAGTCGGATGTCGGCAGTGAACGCACTCCGGCTCACCGCTTGTATTTTGAAAGCGGTTTTGAAATCGACGCCTTCCATTTTGTGTGCAAAGTAGATTAAGGAATTCGAGATGAAAACAGTTTATCTGACCATGCTTGCCGTATTGTTGGCTGCGTGCGCCCAGTCCGGCTCGGGGCAGCAGGAAATATACGGAGAAATCAAAGGCGGTGTGGAAACATCGCATACCCGTACAAGCCATTAAGTCTATTAAGTAAAGAAGGCCGTCTGAAAGCTCACCAAGTTTGCTTTCAGACGGCCTTAATCGTTTTAGGCTTGGAAAAACAACGAAGCAGGCATGATTGCTTTTGTTTCCCCATATGAAAAAATCCTCCGAACACATTCTGTACAAGAAGCATTCGGAGGATGGTTTTATGTGTCATACAGGTTGTCGCGGATAAAGATTTCAACCTGCATGTTTATTCAACAAAAACTTAGATAATGCCTTCGTTATTGGTCGGCAGGGCAGCGGTATCGTAGCTGGCTGTTGCGTAGCCGGTGTCAACGCCTTGTGCGCTCAAGGCTTTGTCGATAGCTGCGGAATCCCACACGCTGCCGTCGTCGAAGTTGAATTCTTCGATACGGTAGGCAGAGCTTTCAAACCATTTCACAACAGTCAGAATGTCCGACTCATTGGCTTTGATGGTCAAGTCGTTACCGTTACGGCTGAATTCCAGATCGGAAGACTGCAAGCCGTGCCAGAATTCGATGACGTCGTGGTTGCCGGCAGTCGTGTCGTAATCGCAGATCACGTCTTTGTCGTAACCTTTATTGAACACATAAGTATCGTTGCCGAGCCCGCCTTCAAGGTAGTCGTCGCCGCCACAGCCGTCAAGCCAGTCGTTGCCACCTTTACCGATTAAGCGGTCATTACCATCCAAACCTCTTAATTCGTTATTGCCGCCGTTACCGATAATTTCGTTGTCTAAATCATTACCGGTGCCGTTCAGATTACCTTTGCCCATCAGAATCAGGTTTTCCACATTGTCCGGCAGCTCATAGTCGATATAAGTGCGAACTGTATCTACGCCTTCTCCTTTCAGCTCGATAACTTGGTCGCCGGCTTGCTCAACCATATAAACATCATTGCCGTGGTTGCCGCGCATGATGTCATTGCCTAAGCCGCCATTGAGGTAGTCGTTACCGTTTTCACCAAACAAGGTGTCATTGCCTTCTTGGCCGTAGAGCGTATCACCGTTGTTGCCACCATAAATGATGTCATCGCCACCTTTTCCGTAGATCACATCGGGGCCGCCGCGACCTTCGATAATGTCGCCGTGTTGTGTGCCATAGATGGTGTCTTTTTTGTCGGTACCGATAATTCTGCCGTCAATGATATTGCCCGGATTTTTATCAATGCCGCCAAAGCTGTTATCCGGATTGGAATTGTTGTCTTTGCAATCTACACAATCATCGGGTTTCGGCTCAGGCTTCGGCTCAGGCTTCGGCTCAGGCTTCGGCTCAGGCTTCGGCTCAGGCTTCGGCTCAGGCTTCGGCTCAGGCTTCGGCTCAGGTTTCGGTTCAGGTTTCGGTTCAGGTTTCGGTTCAGGTTTCGGTTCAGGTTTCGGCTCAGGTTTCGGCTCAGGTTTCGGCTCAGGTTTCGGCTCAGGTTTCGGCTCAGGTTTCGGCTCAGGTTTCGGCTCAGGTTTCGGCTCAGGTTTCGGCTCAGGTTTCGGTTGGGGTTTTTGCTCGGGAACCCAGCCGCCTTTGCTGTCGTCATCCCAATCAGGTTTGGGTTGAGGTTTAGGTTGTGGTTTGGGATATGGTTTCAAAGGCGGGTAGTAAGCATCGGGGAAGCAGTCAAGCCAACTGCCTTTTTTCCCTTTTTCTCCCTTTCCTTTGCCTTTGCTGCCACCTTTACCGCCCCACCCGTATCCGTAATAGCCGCCGTGTCCGGGTTGGAAGGTATAACCGTAATAAGAATGACTGTAACTCATTTTAATCTCCCAAAAGGTTTCGTTGTTAAATCATTTACTTCAATAAAATTGCTTTGAAAGTAAATGACGGAATTTGTATTTTGATTCTAACGTTAAACTTCTTTTGCAAAGATTGATTTCATTCAAATGGTGGATTTCGTGGTCTAATGGCAATGTGTTAACCGTTATAAATATTTCGATATTAATATTATGCCTAATGTTTAGTTGATGGGCATAGAATACCTGTGTGAAGCATTACAAAAATAAACATTAAATTAATGTAATTTATAGATAATTTAATTATTTTTTGAATTTCATTTTTCGTTGAATTTGAAAATCAGCTTCGAAATATGAATATAGAATAATATAAATAATCATGCAATTATTTTTAATCGAATGACATAATCAATATGCATTTTAATGGGATTTTTTACATTTATATAAATCATTTCCCGTTGGAAAGTCGTGCTTAAAAAATGTACAATCCGTGTTTTGCAGAAAACGGCTCTTTTTGAATGTATATCGGCGCTTATTCCATTGACACACCTATTGCGCTTGCTCCGATGGCAGGTATTACTGACAAACCTTTTCGGCGCTTATGCCGTGAATATGGGGCGGGTTGGGCTGTGGGCGAGATGCTGAACAGTGATCCGACTTTGCGGCAAACCCGTAAAACGCTCCGTCGCAGTGATTTTGAAGGTGAAAAAGGCGTTGTGGCCGTTCAGATCGCCGGTAATGATCCTGCGCAGATGGCGGAGGCGGCGCGATATAACGTGGAGCAGGGCGCCCAAGTGGTGGATATCAACATGGGTTGTCCGGCGAAGAAGGTGTGTAATGTATTGGCCGGCAGTGCATTGCTGCAAAACGAACCGCTGGTGGCTGATATTCTGCATGCCGTAGTGAAGGCGGTTGATGTGCCGGTCACCTTGAAAACCCGTTTGGGCTGGCATGACGAGCATAAAAATATTCTAACGGTTGCCCGCATCGCTGAAGATGCCGGTATTGCGGCGATTGCCATTCATGGCCGTACACGCACGCAGATGTATAAAGGCGAGGCAGAGTATGATTTGATTGCCGAGGCTAAAGGCCGTCTGAATATACCCGTGTGGGTGAATGGTGATATTATCGCGCCGCAAAAAGCTGCCGAGGTGTTGAAGCAGACCGGAGCGGACGGCATCATGATAGGCCGCGGTGCGCAAGGCCGGCCGTGGTTGTTTCGCGATTTGAAATATTTTGCCGAACACGGTTGCTTGCCCGAAGCACTGACTGTGCAGGAATGTAGCGAAACCGTATTACGCCATATCCGCGATATGCATGATTTTTATGGAGAGCGCGACGGCGTACGTATTGCGCGCAAGCATATCGGCTGGTACATCGGAGCCATGCCGGGAGGAGAAACTGCGCGCAGGGAGATTAATCAAACCGACAGCGCGGCAGAGCAATATGACATGGTTGCCCGTTTTCTCGAACAATTAAAAGACCATACCGACAGTTGGACGTGCAGCTACCGTTGAGGCCGTCTGAAATCATCAGGCCGAAAATGAATAATAAATAATAAAGACATTGTTATGAAACAGAATATTCCCGACATAGCTCATTGTATCGAGCAAAATCTGAAGCAGTATTTTCATGACCTGAATGGAGAAACACCCTGTGCGGTTTACGATATGGTACTGCATCAGGTTGAAAAACCTTTGCTGGAGTGCGTGATGGCCGAATGCGGCGGCAACCAGTCGAAGGCTGCTGCCGTGTTGGGGCTGAACCGCAATACTCTGCGTAAGAAGCTGGTGCAACACGGATTATTGGAACAATAAAGATGAATCGTGGCCGTCTGAAAATCATGGCGGTCATTTTGCGTTTATATATATGAAATGATGAGGGAATTGCTCTAGTGTCAGCTTGACAGATTAAGAAGCCATACTCGTCAGCAATCCCATCAACAAAGACTTTTTGGCACGACATATCATTTATTCAAACAGTGATTTTTCATAATTAAGGAACCGAAATGGCAACTGTAAAACGCGCCCTGATCAGCTTGTCCGACAAAACAGGCGTTATCGAATTTGCCCAAGCCTTAAACAAGCTTGGCGTGGAAATCCTTTCTACCGGCGGCACGGCCAAAATGCTGGCCGATGCCGGCGTGCCCGTGATTGAAGTGGCCGACTATACCGGCTTCCCCGAAATGCTCGACGGCCGTGTGAAAACGCTGCACCCGAAAATTCACGGCGGTATTCTCGGTCGCCGTGATTTAGACGAACACGTTGCCAAAATGAAAGAGCACGATATCGGCAATATCGATTTGGTATGCGTGAACCTCTATCCGTTTGCCGCAACCATTGCCAAACCCGGCTGCACACTGGAAGACGCAATTGAAAACATCGACATCGGCGGCCCGACCATGGTGCGCTCCGCAGCGAAAAACTGGAAACATGTAGCCATCGTAACCGACAACGGCGATTTCCAAGCCGTTATCGAAGAGCTGCAAAACCAGAACGGCACATTGAGCGACAAAACCCGTTTCAACCTTTCGCGCAAAGCCTTCAGCCATACCGCCCAATACGACGGCATGATTTCCAATTATCTGACCAGCGTGTCGGATGAAAAATTATCAGGCGAGCCTGAAATCGGCGAGTTTCCTGCGCAGTTCAACCAAAGCTGGATAAAAGTTCAAGAAATGCGTTACGGCGAAAACCCGCATCAACATGCTGCTTTTTACCGCGACGTTTATCCTGCCGCCGGTAGCTTGAGCGCCTACAACCAATTGCAAGGCAAAGAATTGTCTTACAACAACATTGCCGATGCCGATGCCGCATGGGAAGCTGTTAAAGCATTCGAGCAACCGGCTTGCGTGATTGTAAAACATGCCAACCCTTGCGGCGTTGCCGTGGCCGATTCGCCCCTGAATGCCTATAAGTTGGCTTTTGCTACCGATACCACCAGCGCTTTCGGCGGCATTATTGCGTTTAACCGTGAAGTCGATGCCGACACCGTAGAAGCGGTAACCGGCCAGTTCCTCGAAGTATTGATGGCGCCTAAATTTACCGACAAAGCCAAAGAAATCATCGCCGCCAAGAAAAACGTGCGCGTGTTGGAAGTGCCTCTGCTGGCCGGCTCTAACCGTTTCGAGTTGAAGCGTGTCGGCGGCGGTTTGTTGGTTCAAACCCCCGATATCCACCGCATCAAGCGCGAAGATTTGAAAGTAGTGTCCAAACGCCAGCCGACAGAGCAAGAATGGCAGGATTTGATGTTTGTGTGGAATGTAGCCAAATTTGTGAAATCCAACGCCATCGTATTCGGCAAGGGCGGTCAGACTTACGGCATCGGCGCGGGCCAAATGAGCCGTGTCGATTCCACCCGCATTGCCGCGCGTAAAGCCCAAGACGGCGGTTTTGACCTCAATGGCGCCTGCGCAGCTTCAGACGCATTCTTCCCGTTCCGTGATGGCGTAGATGTGATTGCCGAACAAGGTATCAAAGCGATTATTCATCCCGGCGGCTCGATGCGCGATGAAGAAGTATTTGCCGCCGCAGACGAGCATGGCATCGCCATGGTGCTGACCGGCGTGCGTCATTTCCGCCATTAATTATTGGTTTTGATGAATGTGAGGCCGTCTGAAAACTATTTTCAGACGGCCTCATTGTTATCATGCGTAATCATATAGAGCACATATCAAATTGCCTGCTCAAGCTGGTAAAGAGTAAATATTTTGACCCCGTTGTGAGCCGTATCTGCTTTATTGCGTTAGACACAACATTTATCAGGATTCTTTCATAGAAAAACACCTAACTTTTAAAAACAAGCTTGAAATGAAATCGATTTTTGTGGTATAAATCGCGTTTTACCATTTTAGAAGTTTGGAGACTAACCATGGCACGAGTTTGCAAAGTGACCGGTAAGCGCCCGATGTCTGGCAATAACGTATCACACGCCAACAACAAAACCAAACGTCGTTTTTTGCCTAACTTGCAATCACGTCGTTTTTGGGTAGAAAGTGAAAACCGCTGGGTTCGCCTGCGCGTATCCAACGCTGCATTGCGCACCATCGACAAAGTAGGCATTGACGTTGTATTGGCCGAAATGCGCGCCCGCGGCGAAGCTTAATTTAAATATATTTTGATTAAGGAATACTGCAATGCGCGATAAAATCAAACTGGAATCAAGTGCAGGTACTGGTCACTTTTACACCACTACCAAAAACAAACGCACCATGCCCGGCAAACTGGAAATCAAAAAATTTGACCCGGTAGCCCGTAAGCATGTTATGTACAAAGAAACCAAACTGAAATAAACAGTCGGTTTTTTGTAAGTAAGGAAAAAAGCTTTCGTATTTTGCGAAGGCTTTTTTATATTTTGATTTGGGGAGTTGGGGAAGTATTGGGTAAAAGCTGCTGCAAGGGCAGGGGAAACGTTTGTTCAATCAATAAAGATTTCAAAATATCCGCAACTGCAAAAGTTGTTTGTTGTCTGGAAAGTATTTCGTTAAAACCCGCTTGGCCGAGTTTTTACGAAACTCATAAAGTTCGTTTTCAGACGGCCTCAAGCTCTTTAAAGTTTGCTTTGGTATGTATCGAGATTTTTCAAAGGTTTCAGGTGGATGATTTATCTGCCTTCTATCAGTGAATCCGGCGATTAAATACAGCTGAGGCTTCCGAATTTTGTGTATAAGGAAGCCTTAGTTTGTACGTCTTATGTCTCAGTTACAAATTCGCGGGAATAAGTTTTTTCACAGTAGTGGCATTTCAGCTTGGTTTGACCGCCACTGTTTTTCACATAAAAACGGCTTTTTACCGGCTCCCCGTGGCTGGCGCAGTTGGGGTTGGGGCAGCGGAATACTTCGCTGATTGTATCAGGTAGGCTCAAATGCCTTTTTTCTACTACCTGAAAGCGTTCGATAACGTTTACTGTGGCTTCCGGTGCGAATAAGGCCAAGCGGTTAGATTCTTTTTCATTCAAATGAATGCCTGAAATTTTGATGATGTCTTTGCTGCCGTGAGTTTTACTGGGGAGGTTGAAGCCTACGGTGACTGCATTGCCGGGATGCAGCAGCTTAAACTGGCGCAGAATCGCCAAGCCTTTGCCTGCCGGAATATGGTCGATTACTGTGCCGTTTTCAATCGCTTCTACGCTGTATTGTTTTTTTTCCATGTTCGGCTCCTCAAACTTCTTCATTCAGAATCAACGATAAAATCGCCATGCGCGCATAAACGCCGTTGGTGGCTTGCTCGAAATAATAAGCATAAGGTGTGCTGTCTACATTGGGGTGGATTTCATCGATGCGCGGCAGCGGATGCAGAATGCGCAGGTTTTCTTTTGCGTTGCCGAGCATAGAGGCATCAAGATTGAATTTGCCTTGAATCTTGGAAAACTCCTGTTCGTCGAAGCGTTCCCGTTGTACCCGGGTCATATAGAGAATGTCTGCCCATTCGATAGCGGCTTCCAAAGAGGGCAGAATTTGGTATGCGCAGCCTGCTTCGTCTAATTCTTCGGTAATGTAGGCGGGCATGGCTAAGCTTGGCGGTGACACAAAGGCAAATTCGCAACCCCAACGCTTCAATGCTTGTGCCAAAGAATGCACGGTGCGGCCGTATTTCAAATCGCCGCACATGGCGACTTTGAGATTGTTCAGACGGCCTTGGGTCTCATAAATCGTTACCAAATCCAAAAGGGTTTGGCTCGGATGCTGGTTGGTGCCGTCGCCGGCGTTGATAACGGGCACGCTGGAAAATTCGGCCAACACGCGTGCGGCGCCGTCTTTAGGGTGGCGCTGGATAATCGCATCGGTGTAGCTGGAGATAATCCGTGCCGTATCAGCCAGAGTTTCTCCTTTTTTGGCGCTGGTGTTGGCGCCGTCGGCAAAGCCGATCACTTTACCGCCTAAGCGTTGGACGGCGGTTTCGAATGAGAGGCGGGTTCGGGTTGAAGGTTCAAAAAAACACGAACCGATTAATTTGTCTTTAAGCAAATCCGTGCGTGGTTCGGCTTTGAGCTTGAGGGCGGTGTGCAGCAGCAATTCAAGCTGGGGCGTACTTAAATCGGAGATGGAAATGACATTTTGACGATAAAGCAAATTGGGCATTGTATTTCCTTTTTCCATAAAAAAGCCCGTGTACAATACGGGCGCGATATGTGGGGAACGGCAAAACCGCTGCGGCTGGCAGCACGATTAAGGTTGTGCAGCATCAAAATAAACATGGCGGTTTTACGGTTGTTTGATTTGCGCAATTATCGCATAAACCAAAGGCCGTCTGAAAAAATATTTCAGACGGCCTTTGGTACTTTAGGTTGGCTTCACTAGATGAGATCTTTGCAAAACCCTCATCTGCGGCGCATTTCTGCGTTGTGCGCTGCTCGCTCGTTTGCCTATCTATATGATATGTCTGCACTCACTGTGCTGCTACGCCTTGAACTACATCTACATCTGAGGATTTTGCAAAGGCTTCTAGATAAGATAAGCGCTATCGGAAAAACTTTAGTTTCGCCAAGAGCCGAAGCAGTTTTAGAAAGCTGTCAACATCAAACTTGATGAGCACACCAAACCATTATTATGCAGCACTCACAGCGTCTTGACGGCGCAGCAAGGTAATCAGGTCTGCAATACGCTGTTTCATTTCTCTGCGGTCGATAATTTGGTCGACCGCACCTTTTTCCAGCAGGAACTCGGCACGTTGGAAACCTTCAGGTAAGGTTTCGCGCACGGTTTGTTCAATCACGCGCGGGCCGGCAAAACCGATGAGTGCGTTGGGTTCGGTCAATACGATGTCGCCGAGGAAAGCAAAACTTGCCGATACGCCGCCCATGGTCGGGTCGGTTAATACGGAGATAAACGGCAATTTTTTCTCGGTCAGCAAATGTAAAGACGCGCTGGTTTTGGTCATCTGCATCAAGGAGTTCAAACCTTCCTGCATACGCGCACCACCCGAAGCGGCAACGCAGATAAACGAGCAGTTGTCTGCTACTGCGCGGCGCACACCTTGAACGAAACGCTCGCCGACTACCGAACCCATAGAGCCGCCGATAAAGCGGAATTCAAATGCGGCAACCACTACGGGCAAGCCGTTTAATGTGCCTTTCATGACCACCAAAGCATCGTCTTCGCCGGTGGTTTTGCGGGCGGCAGTCAGGCGGTCGGGATATTTTTTACTGTCTTTAAATTTCAGAATATCGGTGGGTTTTACATGCGCACCGATTTCTTCGTGGCCGCTTTCGTCCAATAAAAGATTGAGGCGTTCGCGTGCAGACAGTGCGTTGTGGTGGTTACATTTGGGGCAAACGTAGAGGTTTTGCTGTAAGTCGGTAGAGTAAAGTGTGGCGGAGCAAGAAGGGCATTTGTGCCATAAACCTTCCGGCACGCTTGATTCGTTTTTGTCTGCACGTTTGATTTTAGGAGGCAGGATTTTATCTAACCAGCTCATGTTAAGTTCCTTTGTTGTTTTCAGACGGCCTAATGTTAGTCGTTGTGTTTATATATTTCGGTCAAACCGATTGACTTGTTTTGCCGGTATTCAGCGATGTTTGGGTTAGGTCTTGTTGCCGGCATTTTAAAAGACTCGCTGTTTCAAGCGTGTACGCCGATAAGTGTGGGCAGTAGAAATGGGGCTGACATTAGGCGGATAACTGAAATGCTTTTTGCACATTAAACAATCAATATAGCCAGCAGCAGCATAGTTGGCAACTGATTTTTTACCTGATTTTAAATATTCCGAGTAAAAAATCTAGATGGCGGCTTTGAGGTTGCGAACCAAAGCGCCAACCGATTCGGCTTCTTTGCCGGGGTTTTGCTCGATTTCTTTGACGATGCGGCTGCCGATAATCACGGCATCGGCCACGGCGGCAACTTTGCGGGCGCTTTCTTCATCTGAAATACCGAAGCCCACACCAATAGGTATATTGATATATCGGCGCAAAACGGTAATTTTTGCTGCTACTTCATCCGTATCCAGTTTTGTCGAGCCGGTAACGCCTTTGAGAGATACATAATAAACAAACCCGCTTGCCAGCCGGCCGATTTGCGCCATGCGTTCTTCGCTGGTGGTTGGGGCAACCAAAAAGATGCAGTCCAGCCCATTCTGCGCTAAAGCATCGCGAAGTGTAGTGATGGTTTCTACGGGAGAATCAACAGTCAATACGCCGTCTACGCCGGATTCGGATGCTGCTCGGGCAAATTCTGCATAGCCCATTTTATGTATGGGATTCAGATAGCCCATCAAGACAACTGGCGTAACGGTATTTTTTTGGCGGAATGTGCTTACCATAGCCAAAACATCTTTTAAAGACACTTTGTTGGCCAGCGCACGCTCGGCAGCGCGTTGAATCGTGGGGCCGTCTGCCATGGGGTCTGAAAACGGAACACCCAGTTCGATAATATCGGCGCCGTTTTCAACCATGCTGTGCATTAAAGCAAGAGTTGTATTGATGTCGGGATCGCCGACAGTAATATAAGGTATCAGGGCTTTTTTACCGCCCAGTGCATCGAAAGCTTGTTGGATTCTGCTCATGGGTAGAGTAGAGACTGTTTTCAGACGGCCTCTATAAGGTTGAAAAATAATCGGGAAGTATAGCATTGCTTCACTTCAAAATGAGCGACTATTTTCAATTCGGTCGGAGTGTTTTGATTTTTGCAGATGGTTTTGGATAATAACTATATATAAGGATTTAAGTTGACAGGTTCTTTTTATATAGAGCAGAGTGGATGTTTGAATATCGGCAAGCATTCAAGCGATATAAACAAAACAGCCTTTGCTTGTCCGTGGTGCGGGTTATAAAAGCAAAGGCCGTCTGAAAGAGAAAGTATTGGATAGATGAATTGAGATAACGGTTTAGTCGGGCTTGTGTTCGATATAGTTTTGTTTGTCTTTTTCAGACGGCCTCGTAACCGTATATTCGCCTTCTATAATATCTCCCTCATTTTGCTGCTTGGGCGGGTATTGGAAAGGATTGTGACCGGTTTGAAAAGTTTCCATTTGAGCAATCGGCTTCCCTTTAATCGGCAGCAGCAAAATTAGAGCAATGACCAAAGACACAAAGCCCGGGCTCATCAACAAAACCGCTGCAACCGTATAACGGATAGGCCACAACATTTGATACAGCGATATCCCTTTACCGCTGCGCATCGTTGCCCCTGCCATCAATACACCGGAAATCCCCGTATGGCGCAGCATCATAACGCCGCCGGCAAAACTCAACAGCATCAATAAAAACGTCAAGCCGCCGCCAAGCCAGTCTGCCACCCAAACGATCGACATGATCTCTAAAAACAGTAGCACCAAAAAACCGATACCGAAAAATTGCATTACATTGGCTCCTTAACCAAGTGAAATCATCCGCGCTCCCGTTTTTAGTAAACAAAAATACAAAGGCGGATTGATTCAATCATTCAAATTGCTGCGAGAGTTTACCGGTATCAAACAAATTGAGTTTTGCAACACCGTTTAGATAGATTCGACAGCAGATTTTTTCATTGCCTAGTAAAATAAAGACTACTGCAAACCCTTTCAAGCGCCATTGGCGAAAACCGCCGCTATATGCAGTAAAAAAAAGTAAAGGCCGAAAAGAAAGGCCGTCTGAAAATTTTTGAAGCAGTTTAAATTTGCTATCCTTACGCCCATGAAAACACAATTGACTTATTTACTGAAAAAAATTCTTCCTGCCGCAACAGCTTTAGTGCTTGCGGCTTGTGCTGCCACATCTTCAGACGGCCCCGTGCCTGAAGGACATTACCGAGTTCAAAGCGGCGATACACTCTACCGTATCAGCCAGCGTTTCGGGCAAAGCGTACAAACACTGGCCGCATGGAATAATCTGAAAGACCCGACCAAAATCGAAGTGGGGCAAGTGCTTAAAGTGCGTGCCCAAGGCCGCTCTCAAGAAAGTTCAAGAAAAACACAAACCATCGCACCAACCAACCGCCTGACTTTACAGTGGCCGGTAAGCAACGGGAGCGCAAACATCATCGAACACTATAACGGCAGCACCAATAAAGGCATAGATATTGCCGGCGAGCTTGGAATGCCGGTGCGCGCCGCCGCTGCGGGTAAAGTGCTTTATGCCGGAGAAGATGTACGCGGATACGGCAAGATGGTCCTCATTAGCCACAACAGCAGCACCATTACCGCTTACGCCCATAACGACAGCTTCACCGTTCAAAAAGGGCAAACCGTTCAAGCAGGGCAAACCATCGCCACAATGGGCAGCACCGATACCGATCGCGTCAAACTACATTTTGAAGTACGCATTAATGGTAAGGCAGTTAATCCCACGCAGTATCTGAGATAAATTTTAATGTGGCAGAAGTCTCAATCAACAGGCCGTCTGAAAATTCAGACGGCCTGTTAAGTTTATGTGCGATATACCCAAACTTGTTCTACAAATATCCTGAAATGTAGGGGCAGATTACATATCCGCCCGTAACGGTTTTTCATGAAAATTCGAGGCCGTCTGAAAGCGAGCAAACGTAGATTGGGTCGTGACCCAACAAAAAATATTCAACTCTTCTGCCGCATTGGGTTTGGCAGCCCAACTTACGGGGTGACTGAAATTTTCCAAAGCAAGCGTGCGGGCGGATTGCATATCCGCCCGCAACGGCTTGTCTCAAGAAGCACCATTAGGAAGGCTCGGCCTTGGCTACGGAATCGTTACCGAATATGTAAGTGTTGCTAGCGGTTTTATGCCGAACCGTCTGTTAAGGCTAAATGGAGTAAACAAGCCTAAGAAAACGCTGTTTGAATATGAAAAATCACCCAAAGTGCCGAAAAACAACATAACCTGACAATTTGTTGCAAATGTGCCAATTTTTGAAATTAAAAATATATTATTTTGATTTTTAATGGTTTTAATCTTATTTGTGGAATAAACCATACACTTTCTTTTGAAAGAAGAGGCTCGAAAAGCCGATAAAGTTTGTTTTTTTGCAACGAAGCAATTATATTAGCAGACATGAAATCGCGCCTCCCGCGATGAATGCATAAGCTTGGATGGTTTTAGTTACCCATTTGAGTTTGTTTTCTTAAATGATAGAAAAGGAATACAGCAATGAAAAAATCTCTGATTGCTTTGTCTTTGGCTGCTCTGCCTGTAGCAGCAATGGCTGACGTAACTCTGTACGGCCAAATCAAAGCTGGTGTTGAAATTTCTAAAGTAAAAGTAGGTTCTGGTGATCAAGCAGAACGTAGCAAAACTGCGACAGAGATTGCCGACTTTGGCTCTCGTATCGGCTTTAAAGGTCACGAGCACTTGGGTTCTAACCTGAACGCTATTTGGCAAGTTGAAAACAAAGTAAGCGTTGCTGGTGGTGGCGAGTGGGCCGGTCGCGAATCGTTTATCGGTTTGGAAGGCGGCTTCGGTAAATTCCGTGCCGGTAAATTGAATACCCAATTGAAAGACATGGGTACCATTGATCCTTGGGAATACAACAACAACGCTTTAGGCTTGGGCGTATTTACCCGTACCGGTGATCGCGTAGTTTCTGCTCGTTACGACAGCCCTGTATTTGCTGGTTTTAGCGCAAACGTACAATATACTCCTCGTGACAATGCTAATCCTGATGATAAATATGACCATAAAGTAAAATCAAAAGAAGCTTACTATGGTGGCTTGAACTATGAAAATGCCGGCTTCTTTGCTCAGTATGGTGCTGCATTCCACAAAAATGCTTATTCTAAAAATGGTAAAGACAAAGCTGGTCAAGTTCACCGCGTAGAAGCTGGTTACGATGCCAATAACCTGTTTGCAGGATTGGGTTATCAATTCACCAAAGGTGTAGATACTGTTCAATCTTACCGCGGTGCTTTGAGTAATGGTCACTCTCTTCCTAAGGATGATAAAGCAACTCCGAATGTTGATGAGTCAAAAGTTGATAATACTGCTGCCATCAAAACCCAAGAATTGGCTGCAACTGTAGCTTACCGTTTTGGAAATGTAACTCCTCGTTTGACTTATGCTCATGGCTTTAAAGCTAAAAATGTTAGCGGCAACGAAAAAATTGATAACACTCGCTACCATCAAGTAGTGGTAGGTGCGGATTACGATTTCTCTAAACGCACTACTGCTATGGTTTCAGCCGGTTGGTTGAAAGCCGGTACTGGTAAAGAGAAAATCCAAAACACTGCCGGTTTGGTTGGTGTGCGTCACAAATTCTAATCGTATTGATTGGATTGAAAAGAGCCTGCAAATGCAGGCTCTTTTTTTTATCAATTCCTATTTTATTAAAATTAAAATCGGTATTGTAACGGGGGGATGCTCGTTTTTTTAATTTAATAAAGTGTAATTGTTGTTTTGATGTATAAAATCTGCGCGCTGGGCAAGTTTCAATCGGGTTAGCTTGACTAAGTGTTTGCATTGGAAATATAATTCCGCTCTTATCGACATGGTGTCGTTAAGTATTTCACTCAACAGGACGAGAAAATATGCCAACTATCAATCAATTGGTACGCAAAGGCCGTCAAAAGCCTGTGTACGTAAACAAAGTGCCTGCACTGGAAGCTTGCCCGCAAAAACGCGGCGTATGCACCCGTGTATACACTACTACTCCGAAAAAACCGAACTCTGCTTTGCGTAAAGTATGTAAAGTACGCTTGACCAACGGTTTTGAAGTGATTTCATATATCGGTGGTGAAGGTCATAACCTGCAAGAGCACAGCGTAGTGCTGATTCGCGGCGGTCGTGTAAAAGACTTGCCGGGTGTTCGTTATCATACCGTTCGCGGTTCTTTGGATACCGCCGGTGTTAAAGACCGTAAACAAGCCCGTTCTAAATACGGTGCTAAACGCCCGAAATAATTTAACCCGATGGCACGTCGGTTATTTGCAATAATAAATAGCCGAGTAAGTGAGTATCTTTTTAGATATTCATGGGATTGCCCCAACTGAATAGATAATTTAAGGAATTAAAATGCCAAGACGTAGAGAAGTCCCCAAGCGCGACGTGTTGCCTGATCCGAAATTCGGTAGCGTTGAGCTGACAAAATTCATGAATGTATTGATGATTGACGGTAAAAAATCGGTTGCAGAGCGTATCGTTTACGGTGCGTTGGATCAAATCGAGAAAAAAACCGGCAAAGCAGCGATCGAAGTGTTTAACGAAGCTATTGCAAACGCAAAACCCGTTGTTGAAGTTAAAAGCCGCCGCGTAGGTGGTGCCAACTACCAAGTTCCTGTTGAGGTTCGTCCTTCACGCCGTTTGGCTTTGGCAATGCGTTGGGTAAGGGATGCAGCTCGTAAGCGTGGTGAAAAATCAATGGATTTGCGCTTGGCTGGTGAGTTGATTGATGCCTCAGAAGGTCGCGGTGGCGCAATGAAGAAACGTGAAGAAGTACACCGCATGGCTGAAGCCAACAAAGCATTCTCTCACTTCCGCTTCTAATCTGGATTTAGAAAGGCGACCAAAATGGCTCGTAAAACCCCCATTAGTTTATACCGTAATATCGGTATTTCTGCTCACATTGATGCAGGTAAAACCACAACAACCGAACGTATTTTGTTCTATACCGGTTTGACCCACAAACTGGGTGAGGTGCACGATGGTGCAGCTACAACCGACTACATGGAACAAGAACAAGAGCGTGGTATTACCATTACTTCTGCAGCCGTTACTTCTTACTGGAAAGGTATGGCTGGTCAGTTTAAAGAGCATCGCTTCAATATTATTGATACTCCGGGACACGTTGACTTTACCGTTGAAGTAGAGCGTTCTATGCGCGTTTTGGATGGTGCGGTAATGGTTTACTGTGCGGTAGGTGGTGTTCAACCGCAATCAGAAACTGTATGGCGCCAAGCAAACAAATACAAAGTGCCCCGCTTGGCCTTTGTAAACAAAATGGACCGTCAAGGTGCCAACTTCTTCCGTGTAGTGGAGCAAATGCGCACCCGCTTGCGTGCAAATCCTGTACCTATCGTTATTCCTGTAGGTGCGGAAGATAATTTTGAAGGTGTTGTTGATCTGCTGAAAATGAAAGCCATTATTTGGAATGAAGCAGATAAAGGTACTACCTTTGAATACGGCGACATCCCTGCTGACTTGGTAGCAACTGCTGAAGAATGGCGCAACAATATGGTAGAAGCTGCCGCTGAAGCCAGTGAAGAGTTGATGGATAAATACTTGGGCGGCGAAGAGCTGACTGAAGAAGAAATCATCAACGCTATTCGTCAACGCACTTTGGCTGGTGAAATTCAACCGATGTTGTGTGGTTCAGCCTTTAAAAACAAAGGTGTTCAACGCATGTTGGATGCGGTGGTAGAGTTTTTGCCTTCTCCTACTGATATTCCGCCTGTACAAGGCGAAACACCCAATGGTGAGAAAGACAGCCGTGAAGCCAGCGACGATGCTAAATTCTCTGCATTGGCATTCAAAATGCTCAACGATAAATATGTTGGTCAATTAACCTTTATCCGTGTTTATTCTGGTGTGGTAAAATCAGGCGACACTGTAATTAACTCGGTTAAAGGTACACGTGAACGTATTGGTCGTTTGGTACAAATGACTGCTGCTGACCGTACTGAAATCGAAGAAGTTCGTGCAGGTGATATTGCTGCAGCCATTGGTTTGAAAGACGTTACAACCGGTGAAACGCTTTGTGCTGAAGATGCTCCCATTATTTTGGAGCGCATGGAGTTCCCTGAGCCTGTGATTCACGTTGCGGTTGAGCCGAAAACAAAAGCAGACCAAGAGAAAATGGGTATTGCTTTGAACCGCTTGGCTAAAGAAGACCCTTCTTTCCGTGTTCGTACAGATGAAGAATCAGGTCAAACAATTATTTCCGGTATGGGTGAATTGCACTTGGAAATTATTGTTGACCGTATGAAGCGTGAATTTGGTGTTGAGGCTAACGTAGGTGCGCCTCAAGTAGCTTATCGTGAAACCATCCGTAAAGAAGTGGAATCCGAAGCTAAACACGTTAAGCAGTCTGGCGGTAAAGGTCAGTATGGTCACGTAGTGATTAAAATGGAACCTTTGGAGCCGGGTGGTGTAGGCTATGAGTTTATCGACGAGATTAAAGGTGGTGTAATTCCTCGCGAATTTATTCCGTCTTGTGACAAAGGTATCCGTGATACTCTCCCCAACGGTATCGTAGCAGGCTATCCTGTTGTAGATGTTCGTGTACGCCTTATTTTCGGTTCTTACCATGATGTAGACTCATCTCAAATCGCCTTTGAATTGGCTGCTTCAATGGCCTTCAAAGAAGGTATGAAAAAAGCTTCGCCTGTTCTGCTGGAGCCAATTATGGCCGTTGAAGTAGAAACACCCGAAGAATATATGGGTGATGTAATGGGTGACTTGAACCGTCGTCGCGGCATCGTATTGGGTATGGACGATGACGGTATCGGTGGTAAGAAAGTACGTGCAGAGGTTCCTTTGGCCGAAATGTTTGGTTATTCTACTGACCTGCGTTCAGCTACCCAAGGCCGTGCAACTTACTCCATGGAGTTTAAAAAATACGCAGAAGCTCCTGCACACGTTGCTGCTGAAGTGACTGCAGCCCGTAAAGGCTAATCTGTTTAGTAAGGCCGTCTGAAATTTTCAGACGGCTATAATCCTGTTCTTTAATCGTTCTTTATAAAGGAATTAGCTCATGGCTAAAGAGAAATTCGAGCGGAGCAAACCGCACGTAAACGTTGGCACCATCGGTCACGTTGACCATGGTAAAACCACTTTGACTGCTGCATTGACCACTATTTTGGCTGAAAAATTCGGCGGTCAGGCTAAAGGTTACGATCAAATCGACAATGCCCCGGAAGAAAAAGCCCGCGGTATTACCATTAACACTTCTCACGTAGAATACGAAACCGAAACACGTCACTACGCACACGTAGACTGCCCGGGTCACGCCGACTACGTTAAAAATATGATTACCGGTGCTGCCCAAATGGACGGCGCTATTTTGGTATGTTCTGCTGCTGACGGTCCTATGCCGCAAACCCGCGAGCACATCCTGTTGGCTCGCCAAGTAGGTGTACCCTACATCATCGTATTCATGAACAAATGCGATATGGTTGACGATGCAGAGCTGCTGGAGTTGGTAGAAATGGAAATCCGTGATCTGCTGAGCAGCTACGACTTCCCCGGTGATGACTGCCCGATCGTTCAAGGTTCTGCTTTGCGTGCCTTGGAAGGTGATGCAGCTTACAAAGAAAAAATCTTTGAATTGGCTGCTGCTTTGGATAGCTACATCCCGACTCCTGAGCGTGCAGTTGACAAACCTTTCTTGTTGCCGATTGAAGACGTATTCTCTATTTCAGGCCGCGGTACCGTAGTAACCGGTCGTGTAGAGCGCGGTATTATCAACGTAGGTGACGAGATTGAAATCGTAGGTCTGAAAGAGACTCAAAAAACCACTTGTACCGGTGTTGAGATGTTCCGCAAATTGCTGGATCAAGGTCAAGCTGGTGATAACGTTGGCGTACTGTTGCGCGGTACCAAACGTGAAGACGTTGAGCGTGGTCAAGTATTGGCTAAACCCGGCTCTATCACTCCGCACACCAAGTTTAAAGCTGAAGTGTACGTATTGAGCAAAGAAGAGGGTGGTCGTCATACTCCGTTCTTCGCTAACTACCGTCCTCAATTCTACTTCCGTACTACCGACGTTACCGGTGCGGTAACATTGGAAGAAGGCGTTGAGATGGTAATGCCCGGTGAGAATGTGACCATTACTGTAGAATTGATCGCTCCGATTGCTATGGAAGAAGGTTTGCGTTTTGCGATTCGCGAAGGCGGCCGTACTGTAGGTGCTGGCGTAGTATCTTCTATCATCGCTTAATTGGAAGGATATAGATCAAATGGCAAATCAAAAAATCCGTATCCGTTTAAAAGCTTACGACTACAGTTTGATTGATCGTTCTGCTCAAGAAATCGTTGAAACTGCTAAACGTACCGGTGCTGTTGTAAAAGGCCCGATCCCATTGCCTACAAAAATTGAACGCTTCAATATTTTGCGTTCTCCCCATGTGAATAAAACTTCACGTGAGCAATTGGAGATTCGTACACACTTGCGTTTGATGGATATTGTCGATTGGACTGATAAAACAACAGATGCTTTGATGAAACTGGATCTGCCTGCCGGCGTTGACGTGGAAATCAAAGTTCAATAATTAGGTTTATCAGTAAAAACCCGAAGATTCTTTCTTCGGGTTTTTTGTGTTTATTTCATATGTTTCCGATAACAAGTTACCAAACGGAAATTGTTAAAAAAGGTTAGTATTTGTATTTATTTTACAACATTAAGATAGTTTTATAAGTTATTGTAAATAATGAATGATGGATTGTTTGAAGATTATGCGGGTACATTTTTAGCTTTTAAATATGACATTATTGATGTGATTTGCGCATTTATTTGGTATATTTATTAGTAATATTTAATATAAAAATAATTCCTTTTGTTATTTCATGTGATTCATGGCAATAAAACGAAAATATTGAATATATCTTGGACAACATTGATAAGGGGACGTTATGAGTAATAGCAGCACAGGAAAAAGCTTGGATAGACAAGATTTTTCACTAAAAAAACGTTATCGTAATATTACTGCATCAATCGCTGTTTTTTTGGCATTGGTTTCAGGATTGATGTATTACGCTTATAGCATATCGGTGGACATTCAAAAGCATCAGGTACAAATCGATGCGGCCGGTACTTTGAGTGATACCTTTTACGATATGTTGGTAACCATTCAATCTCTGCGCATCAACGATTTAGAACGGAATGTCGGGCTTGGTGAGGATGGGCAAGAAAGTAGTGCTCAAAATGTGCGTGAAAAGAATAATTCTGATGATCAAGAAAAAGAATATATCTTGATGCAAGTTGAAAATCAGAAGGTTCTGAAGGATTCTTACCAAACAGCACAGGGGTTAATTAATGTACTTTCAAAAGGGGGAAACTACAATATCGTAGAAAGTTTCGACAGTATTCAACCCTTAGAATCAGAAGCTACCCGCAACTCTTTGGCAAAAGTTCGAGATATTTGGCAGCAGTATGATCCTTTGCTTCTTGAAACCATTCATCTTCCGATCAAACCTGATCATAATTTAGAGACCGAAAGCAAAATTGCTGCATTTGCGGCAGAAAACCAAGAGGCTTTATATAACGGTATTGATGAGATTATTGTCGGCCTCAATGCGGAGATTATGGAACAGTCTGCAATATTGAAAACCGTGCAAATTGCCGGCATTGGTTTTTCATTGTTGTATTTCTTATTCTTTGTAACCTTTTTTATCCGCCGTTTGGAAAAATCTGACCGTGAAACAGCAGTGGCAAGACGCGAGAACCACGAAATTTTGCAAACCATCAATAGCGGCTTATTCCTGCTAGATAAAGATTTGAACATTGGTACTCAATACTCTAAAGAGCTTGAGCATTTATGGGGTAAAAAAGATTTTGGTGGCCAGAATATGCTCGATATATTGTCGGACATGGTGGCAAACTCCGAAGATTTGGAAACGGCAAACAGTTTTATCCGCCAATTGTATAACCCCAGAGTGAAAGAGAAATTGATAGGCAGTTTGAACCCGTTTGTGCGCTGCCCGATGTTGGTGGCCAATCGGACTGGAGAAAAAGAGATCCGCTATTTGGATTTTAAATTCAACCGGGTTTATCAAGATAAAGAAATTGCGCGCGTGTTGGTAAACGTTAGTGATGAAACGAATGCGGTTTTGCTGGCTGAAAAAATTACAAAAGAGCGCAAACAAAACGATTTGCAGACAGAAATGTTGTTCTTTATTTTGAATGCGGATTCTGAGTTGCTGCGTGACTTTATTGAAACTGCTAAGAAACGGAATAACAACATCAATGAGATTTTGAAACAGCCTGCAAAAACCCAGTCTGACTTTTTCCAAAAACTTGAAGCCATTTTCCGTGATGTTCACGGTTTGAAAGGCGATGCCAGCTCTTTAAGCCTGCATGGATTCGTATCGATTGCAGAACGGCTGGAAGACAATTTAAAAGAGCTTCAAAAGAGAAAGGTATTGAACGGCGAAGATTTCTTGATGCTGACGGTTTCGCTGGAAGAGCTGTTTAGTCTGACGAAAATGATTGAAGATCTGAATAGTCGGATTAACAAAGCCGCATCGGAAGATGAGCGTAAGCCGGTACAACCTATTAACCGCCAGAAAAACTTCTCAGACTCCGTCGCTCAACAGCTGGGTAAATATGTAGGCGAATTGGCCGAGCGTAACGGCAAAAAAGTTGACTTCAGTTGCGAGGGTATGGAGCAACGGGGCATTAGCATGATGCTCAAAAGCCAGTTAAGAGAATTGGCCGTGCAGTTATTGAGAAATGCGGTAGCTCATGGTGTTGAAAAACCGGATGTTCGCGTTAAAAACCATAAGCTTGAGTCGGGCCATCTTCGTTTGGTGCTTGAAGACAAAGACGATTGTGTGAGCTTATCGGTTCAGGATGACGGAGCAGGCATTAATCCCGAGTTGATTCGTGAAAAATTGGTAGAAAAGGGGATGTACTCTCGAGAAGAGGCGGATAAATTGGATAAAAGAGCGTTGATCCAAAAAATATTCGTTCCGGGTTTCTCGACTGCGGCAGAAAATAACGAAGATGCCGGCCGCGGAGTGGGCATGGATATCGTCAGCGACCGTATTAAGCAAATGAAAGGCAAAGTTTCAATTGCAACGAGGTCGGGCGCTTATACCTGCATCACCTTAACGGTACCCAAGTAATTTAAAACGATAATGGCTTAATAAAAGGGAAAATGATGCTCACAATTATGGTAGTAGATGACTCCAATATTATCCGTAACCGTATTACCCGCAGCTCGGAAAATAAAGGATTTGAAGTTGTAGCGAGTGCTGCCAACGGCAGAGATGCCGTGCAGTTGTATGATGTTTTAAGGCCGAATATGGTAACGATGGATTTAACCATGCCCGAAATGGACGGTTTGGCCTGTATCCGCCATATTATGGACTTGGATGAAAATGCGAATATTTTGGTCATTTCTGCACTTGCCGATAAGGCAACAGGCATTAAGGCGCTGGAATATGGTGCAAGAGGGTTTATTTATAAACCTTTTACCGATGAAGATTTATTTGAAGCCCTTGAGGAAATGGCGGAAGGATTGCAGCAATGAAAGAGAAACAACTTCAGGTTTTTTTAGAAGGTGTACAAAAATACTTTAGCCAGGTTGCGGGTGAAGAGATTTTTGTAGGTACGCCGTATCTTGTCGAAAACATTATGCCTGCGGCAAAGCACTATTCGGGTGTGATTGCTATTTCGGGTAGCAAAAAAGGCATTGTGTATTTTACTTCACCGGCAAGTATGGCTCAGCGCTTGCTCGAGCTGATGGGGGAAGAAGATCTTTCTGAAGCCAACATTATGGATCTTGTAGGCGAAGTGGCGAACACCATAGCAGGCAACGCACGCAGTGAGTTTGGCGAAAACTTTGAAATTTCCGTGCCCATAGTTATCAGAGGTGCGCCTGATGAGATTATGTTGCCGAGAGAGGGGCGCTCTTTTGTGATTCCTCTTGAGTGGAAAAAATTACAGGCTGCGATTGTGATTGCTATATGTAAAGGTTATTGAGTAAGCCGATAGAACGAACGCTTGTGCAAGTGGATTGATGGATAGCCGGCAGATTGGCGGTGTTCTTTCTTGAATCCGCACCATCGTTGGAAACGGATATTGTTTGATGTTCAGACAATATCCGTTTTTGTTTGGAACAAGCATTTCAGACGGCCTTAAGAACTTTAGCTTTAGCTCTTGAGGCCGTCTGAAAACATATCGATACGCTACTTGTGACTTGAAATATTGAGGCATATTTTCAGACGGCCTCATCGTGTAGGCTGAACTCAAAAACAGCAGAATCAATCGCAAAACACCTATGATTTATTGTGCTTTTCGCCGCAACCGTAAGCCTGCGTGATGCGGTCGATAATGATGGCCAGAATTACGATGGCGGCACCGGCTTCCACGCCTTGACCGATGTTGAGCGTCTGCACCGCTTGCAATACGTATTCGCCCAGCCCGCGCGCGCCGATCATGGAGGCCAGCACCACCATGCCGAGCGACATCATCACGGCTTGGTTCACGCCTGCCATGATGCTGGGCTTGGCTTGCGGCAGCAGCACCCATTTCAGCAGTTGCCAGCGGTTGCTGCCGAATGCGATGGCGGCTTCAATCATCTGCGGGCTGACTTGGCGGATGCCGAGGGCGGTGAGGCGGATAAGCGGGGCGAGGGCGTACACCACGGTGGCGAACAGCGCCGGCACTTTGCCGATGCCGAACAGCATCAGCACGGGAATCAGATATACAAAGCTCGGCATGGTCTGCATCACGTCGAGCGCAGGCGAGAGCAGCTTGTAGAGGCGCGGGCGGTAGGCGGTGAAGATGCCGACGGGAATGCCGATGATCACGGTGAGCAATACCGAAGCGGCCAACAGCGCGAGCGTCTGCATCAGCGCCGCCCACAGGCCGAACGAACCGATTACGTAGAAACCGCCGATGCACAAGGCGGCGAACCACCATTTGCGCGTGGCATGCCAGCCCACTACGCCGGTGAGCAGCAACACCAACCACGCGGGCAGGGCTTGCAGCAGGCGCTCCAGCGGCAGCAGCAAACCGAGCGTTACATCGCTGGCTTTACGCAGCTTGTCGCCGTGGTTTTGCACGGTTTGTTTGAGCGAACGGTTGAGGCCGTCTGAAACCGACCAGACGCGGAAAATACCGTTATTGCTTGCGGATCGAATATCGAGCTTGTTTTTCAGACGGCCTGCCGCTTCTTCGGAAACCCATTGTCGCCACACTTCGGGGTGCTGCTGCAAAAACAGCTTGGCCTGTGCTTCGCCGCTGCGTTTGTTTTCCGACATTTCCAAGATGGCGCGGTTGAGCATATCCGGCTCGAATTGCAGCCGCTCGATCATGGCGGCCAGTTCGGGGTGGGCCGTCTGAAACGGGGTGGACACGGCGACGGCGAGTTTGGAAACGGGAAAGCCCGATACGCAGCGGTTTTTGCTGGCGGGCTGCAACAGCGTTTCCCAGCAGGCGGCATCGTGGGCGGGGAAGTCCAACGGCTCGAAGCGGTATTTCGCCATCAGGCCGGTGGGCTGCCAGTAGTAAAACAAGATCGGTTTTTTCTGCTCGTAAGCGGAAGAAACGGCCGCATCCAAAGCCGCGCCGGTGCCGGGGCGGACGTTGTTGAAATGCGCGTTGAGGCCGGTGGTGTCGAGCAGGCGCGTGTTGAAGGTTTCACACGTCCAACCCGTAGGGCAGTTGAGGAAACGCGCTTTTTGCGGCGACTCGGGGTCGGGGAACAAATCTTTGAAACGCGGCAGGTCGGCCACGCCTTTTAAATCGGGGTGCGCCTGCTTCACATAATCGGGCACATACCAGCCTTGTTTCGCCCCGCCTTTGAGCGTGTCGCCGATAACGGCGGCCTTTTTTTCTTCCACGGCTTTCTGCATCACCGGCGAGCGGCCGACCCATTGTTCGGCAATAATCTGAATATCGTCTTGCGCCAGCGCGGTTTCCAGCGCGGTGGTGGTGCCGGGCACGCTTTCGGTGGCGCAGCCGTAGCCGTCGCGCAAGATGGTGTTTAAGACGGCGGTGGTGAATTGCCCGCTTTCCCAGTCGAGCGCGCCGAGTTTGACGGGTTTGTCGGGCTGGCAGGCCGCGGCAAAAGGGCTGGCGGCGAGTAAGACGGTAAACAGGAGCGGTTTTAAAAAAGACATCAGTATTTTGGGCTTTCGGAGGGAAACGGCAGGGGTTTCGGAAGGTTTCGGGTGCTCACACAAACAGACGCGGCAGCGGGAAATATTCTTGCCGATTGATGAATCTGCGATAGATTTCAAGATATTAATACAGATAACGGCCTTTGCAAAACTTATTCAGGCCGTCTGAAAAATACGGCATGGTAGCCCACCCGCTTAAAAGCGTGGTTTTGCTCATAATATGTGAACCGAAACCGACCATCTTCAATCCAATCATCAAACCTGTACAATCCGCAGGACATCACGAGCAAATGAAAGGTGCGAATATGAAAACATGGATGGCTTTATCTGCATCAACCTTAATTTTGATGACAGGCTGTAGCTCTATGAATAATCAGTCGGAAAACAAACCCGCGCCGCCGCAGGCCGAAGCAGCGCTGCCGTCTGAAACCGCGTTGAAGCGCGTTTGGATGCTGGCCGGTTTGGAAGGATTCACGCGCGAGCAGCTGACGGCTTTGCGCGCCGAAATGGATTTGCGTTCGCTTCCCCGCGGCAGCGCCTATATGGGTTGCAACCGCATTATGCTGAATGCCGATTCGGTTACCGCACAGCAGATTTCGTTTGGTCACGCCGCATCAACCCGCATGTATTGCGCCGACAGAATGGCTTTGGAGCAGGCTTTTACGGCCAACATCAAAGGCAGCCACACTTACCGCATAGAAGGGCATAAGCTCATTTTGCGCAGTGAATCCGGCAAGGAAATGCACTTTGTCGCCCAAGATTGGGACTGATAACCGCAAATAAGGCCGAGACCTTTGCAAAACCCCCATTTGCGGCGCATTTCTGCGTTGTGCGCTGCCCGCTCGTTTGCCTATCGTGTGATATGTCTGCGCTCGTTGTGCTGCTATGCCTTGAACTGCATCCGCATCTGAGGGTTTTTCAAAGCTTTCAGGCCGTCTGAAAATGTGTTTTCAGACGGCCTTAAACTTTAAAACAAGCCAGATGAATCAAGCGGCTTCTACATCAAACCCGCTGTGACGCAGCAACGCGTCGATTTCAGGTTCGCGGCCGCGGAAGGCTTTGAACGATTCCATCGCGCTGCGTGAACCGCCCACGGCGAGGATTTCCATCCAGAAGCGTTTGCCGGTGGCTTTGATGTCGTCGCTTTCTTCAAAGGCGGCGTAGGCATCGGCCGACAGCACTTCCGCCCATGCGTAGCTGTAATAGCCTGCCGAATAGCCGCCGGCGAAGATATGGCTGAAGCTGTTGGCAAAGCGGTTGTAGGCAGGCGGCTGGATAACGGCTACTTCTTTACGCACGTTTTCCAACACCTGCGCCCAGTTTTTCAGACGGCCTTCGTCGCTTTCGCTGTAAATCAGCATGTCGAACAGGGCAAATTCCATTTGGCGTACGAGGAACATGCCGCGCTGGAAGTTTTTCGCCGCCACCATTTTGTCGAACAATTCGCGCGGCAGGGCGGCTCCGTTGTCTTCGTGCGACGACATTTCCGCCAGCACGTCGTATTCCCACGCAAAGTTTTCCATAAACTGGCTCGGCAGTTCGACTGCATCCCATTCCACGCCGTTGATGCCGGAAACACCCAATTCGTCGACTTGCGTGAGCAGGTGGTGCAGGCCGTGGCCGGTTTCGTGGTAGAGCGTGATGATTTCGTCGTGGCTGAGGCGCGATTCTTTGCCGTTCACGGGCGGGGTGAAGTTGCACACCAGATAAGCCACCGGCGTTTGGGTTTGGCCGATGCGGTTGCCGGAGATGAAACGGCGGCGGCCGCGGTAGTCGTTCATCCAAGCACCGCCGCGTTTGCCTTCGCGGGCAAACAGGTCGAGATACACGCCGCCGATGATCGAGCCGCCTTTTTCCAGCTCGAAATAGCGCACGTCGGGGTGCCACACGGGTACGGTTTTTTCAATGAAGTTCACGCCGTACAAACGGTTGACTTGGGCAAACAGGCCGGCCAGCACTTTGCCGACGGGGAAGTATTTTTTCACTTCGGTTTCGCTAAAAGCGTATTTGGCTTGGCGCAGCTTTTCACTGGCGTAGGTCAGATCCCACGATTGCGGGTCGGCAATGCCCAAGGTTTCGCGCGCGAACGCCTGCACTTCGGCCAAGTCTTTTTCGGCGAACGGTTTGGCGCGGCGGGCCAAGTCGTGCAGGAAATCCAGCACTTGCTGCGGGGTTTCGGCCATTTTGGTGGCGAGCGAAAGTTCGGCGAAGTTGGCAAAACCCAGCAGTTTGGCTTCCTGCAAGGCGATTTCCAAGCGGCGACTGATGTTGGCGGTGTTGTCGAACTTGCCTTCGTCGCTCAATTCGCTGGCGCGGGTAACGTAGGCGCGGTAGATGTTTTCGCGCAATTCGCGGTTGTCGGCGTATTGCATCACGGCGATGTAGTGCGGCATTTGCAGGCCGATTTTGTAGCCTTCCTTGCCTTCGGCTTGGGCTGCGGCGGCGAACATGGCCATCGCGTCTTCGGGCAGGCCGGAGAGTTGGCTGTCGTCGTCGAAATAAAGCGCGAACGCATCGGTGGCATCGAGCACGTTTTGCGAGAACTGCGCGCCGAGCTGTGCGCCTTCGGTTTGCAGTGCGGCAAACTCGGCCTGCTGTTCGGGCGGCAGTTCGGCACCGCTTAATACGAAGTCGCGCAGGTCGTGGTTGAGTTTGGTTTGCTGGGCGGCATCGAGTTTGGCGAATTCGGGCGAGTTTTTAATTGCTTTGAAGCGTTCGTACAGCTCGATGTCTTGGCCGATTTCGGTAAAGAATACGGTTACTTCGGGCATCAATTCGTTGTACACGGCGCGTAATTCGGGCGTGTCGGCCACGGAATTCAAATGTGCCACCACGCCCCAAATACGGCCCACGCGCTCGGTGAGGTCGGTAAGTTTTTCAACGGTGTTTTCCCAAGTGATGTCGCTTTGGGCTTTAACGGCGGCGATTTCCGCGCGCGCTTCGGTCATGGCGGCTTCCATCGCGGGGCGGATGTCGGCGGTTTGGATGCGGTCGAAACGGGGTTCGTCGGCGAGGTTCAGTAATACGTTGCTCATGGTTTTCCTTTGGATGTTTTCAGACGGCCTGAATGGGGAGGCCGTCTGAAAAAAACGGGTAAGATGGGAATCAAACGGGGTGTATATAGTGCCGGATGGAGTAAATTCAAAGTGCTTCTTTGATTGGCAATACGGTAAAAACGGCGGTTTCTGAATATAACAAAAATCATGCGGGCGGGGTGGGCGGTTTCATTGTTATTGTCGAATCAAATGATTAAAACCGCAAATGCCGGCAAACCCGCCGCATCGGTTTGCTTCGCTATCGTCTCCGAATGGTATAGAATAGCCCTACACAAACCGCTACTAACTATAACTATGGAAATATCATCCGATACCGTCCGCACGGCCATGCAGCTCAAGCTGATTGCCCATCCGCAGCGGCTGGCCATTGCGAAGCTGCTGCTGGAAAGCGAACATAGCGCCGCGGAAATTGCCCAAGCAACGGGCATTCATGTTACCACCGTGTCCAACCATTTGAATAAAATGCGCAGCGGCGGCGCGGTTGATTTCACGCGCTACCACCGTGTGATGCAATACCGGCTCACTTCGCCGCTGATTGTCGCCGTGCTCCGTGCCGTGCAGGAAAACGGCGGTGGCAAAGAGGCCGTCTGAAAAACGCTTTGGAAACAGACAAAACACATCATGAAAATCGCTACTTGGAACGTAAATTCCCTCAATGTGCGCCTGCCGCAGGTGCAGGATTGGCTGCAACAGCACAGCCCCGACGTATTGGTTTTGCAGGAACTCAAGCTCGACCAAGACAAATACCCCGCCGCCGTTTTCCAAATGGGCGGCTGGCATACCGTGTGGAGCGGTCAAAAAACCTATAACGGCGTGGCCATCATCAGCAAAGAAGCCCCGCAAGACGTGCACACCGGCCTGCCCGCGCTGCCCGACGACCCGCAGCGGCGCGTGATTGCCGCCACCGTTAACGGCGTGCGCGTGATCAACGTATATTGCGTGAACGGCGAAGCACCCGACAGCCCGAAATTCCAATATAAAGAACAATGGTTCGCCGCGCTGACCGAATTTGTGCGCGATGAGATGAGCAGCTACGAAAAGCTGGTGTTGCTGGGCGATTTCAATATCGCTCCCACCGATTTGGATTGCTACGACCCCGAAAAATGGCGTGAAAAAATCCATTGCACCAGTATCGAGCGGTCGTGGTTCCAAAAACTGCTCGATTTAGGGCTGACCGACAGCCTGCGCCACCGCCATCCCGAAGAAGTGATGTACACATGGTGGGATTACCGCGGCGCGATGTTCCAACGCAAACAGGGTTTGCGTATCGACCACCTGCTGATTACCCCCGCCTTGCGCGATGCCCTGCAAGACGTGCAGGTGGATTTGGAAGCCCGCGCACAAGAACGCCCCAGCGACCATGCGCCGGTGTGGGCGGAGTTTGCCGTTTAAACCGCATTAACCCGAATGCCCGATGGCATGAGGCCGTCTGAAAACTTTCAGACGGCCTCAACCCTTGTCTTTCATACTTAAACCATTCCTCAAATTATCTATCTTTTCATCACTCTATTTATTAAAGCTAAAAATGTACTCACGATTTTTCAAACCCAAATTTTTTCTCAATCTCATGCTCGCGCTCGCCGCCGTGCCTGCCGCCGCACACGCCGCGCAGTGCACGAATGCCGGCTTGGACGTGGTGGTGCTCGGTTCGGGTGGCCCCGAATTGAGCGACAAACGCGCTTCCACCGGCTATCTAGTGCGTGAAAACGGCAAGGCCCGTTTCATTATCGACTTCGGCGCAGGCTCTTCACTCAACTTCGAGCGTGCGGGCGGCGACATCAAAGACTTGGAAGCCCTGCTGTTTACCCATTTCCATGTCGATCATTCCAACGACTTGCCCGCATTGGTCAAAGCCTCGTATTTTTCCGAACGTAACCGCGACTTGCCGGTTTATGGCCCCACCGGAAACCACGCCATCCCGACCACGCCGTTATTTGTAGAGCGGCAGTTCGGCGAAAAAGGCGTTTATCCGTATTTGTCGGACTTCCTCACCGGTGAAGCCGCGTTCGCCTTGAAGCCGATAGCGGTTAACGCCGATAAAAAACAGCCCAAACTGTTTGAAACCAAGCTCGGCGGCTTTACCTTGAAAGCCATTCCCGTAGAACACGGTTTGCTGCCTTCTTTGGGTTGGCGCATCGAGAAAAACGGCTGCTCCGTAACCATGTCGGGCGATACCAGCAACATCGGTAAAACTTTGGACGTGTTGGCGAAGAATACGGATGTTTTCATCGCCCACAATGCCGTGCCGGAAACCGCGCGCGACAAAATCGCCTTGAAACTGCACATGACGCCGTCTGAAATCGGCCGCATCGCCCAAACTACCGGCAGCCGCAGCGTGGTGTTGTCGCACTTTATGCGCCGTACCGAAAACGTGAAGCCCGCCACTTCCGCCGCCATCCGCAAAACCTACCAAGGCAAGCTGGCGTTTGCGCAAGACTGCGATATTTATTCGCTCAAAACCGGCATGAAAACCGGAAGCTGCAAGCGGTAAGAACGCAAAACAAAGACCCGATAAAATGATTTATCGGGTCTTTTTAATTTAAGCCTTTAATCAAATCGGCTTCCTTGCCTCATCATGGATTTCGGAAAGGAAGCCGATAAACAGTCATTCAGAGAACTGTGGGATTATTGTTGCTGGGCGGCGCGAATGGCGTTTTGATCAGGATTGATCAAGATTTCTACGCGACGGTTTTTCGCGCGGCCTTCGGGCGTGTCGTTACCCGCTACCGGTTGGCGCGAACCGTAACCGATGGTGCTGAGGCGTGAAGCGGCTACGCCGCGGCGGTTCAGATAGTCGGCTACGGATTGGGCGCGGCGTTGCGACAGCGGCTCGTTAATCGCGTCGTTACCGGTGTTGTCGGTGTGGCCGGCGATGGTCAGCGTGGTGTCGTGGTATTGAACCAGCGTTTCAGCCGCTTTGTTCAACGCATCCATAGCATTGCCGCTCAGCGTGGCGCTGTTGGTAGCGAAAGTTACGCTTTCAGGCATGATCAGTTTGATTTGGTTGCCTTGGCGTTCTACTTCCACGTTGGTATTGGCTAAGCTTTCGCGCAGTTTTTTCTCTTGATAATCCATGTAGCCGCCGACGCCTGCACCGACTGCGCCGCAAGCCAAAGCCGAGTTACGCGCGCCTTTGCCGCCGTGGGTCAATGCGCCGACGATGCCGCAGGCTGCCGCGCCGCCCAAGCCGTACATGGCGGTTTTGCTCATTTTTTGCTGGCCGGTTACAGGGTCGGTAACGCAACCTGAAAGCATCAGTGCGGAGGTTGCGGCCAATACGGTGAAGGGTTTCAACAGTTTCATGATCATTTTCCTTTCGGTTTCGAAGTGATTATTTAGACTTCAAGCATGCTTCGGGTGGGCATGTTATCGGATTCACTATATAGAAATCATATGGGTAAAACAGTTTGCTTAACTTGATATTACACAGTTGGCGGTTTGCTTACTGTTCAGACGGCATCGAGGCCGTCTGAATATGATAAACCGTATCTTTTATGATACAGCTTAAATGCGGGATAAATGCCGGGCGTTTATGGTTTGGGGTGTTTGTGGCGGCGGTATTTTTGCAGCCGCTGCATCAGCATCAGCTTGATTCTCAGTTTGACGTCGTAGCCGACGGAGCCGAAGCCCAAGATAAACAACACGGCGGCAACGGGCAGGGCGAAGTGGTGGCCGACGGTGTGGTAGCCCCATGCGCCGATGAGTCCGCCCGCGAAAAAGGCCAGCAGCAGGCCGGTGAACAGTTTGGCTTTGGGTTTGTTGACATGCACATGCGGCAGCTTGGGGTTTTCGCTGCGGCTGTAATAGAGCATTTTGGAAATTTCGATACCTAAATCGGTGGCGGTGCCGGTCATGTGGGTGGAGCGGATGGCGCCGCCGGAAAGTATGGTAATCACGGTGTTGTGCATACCCATAATGAAGCACAGTAAAAACATCGCCAGCGAGGGCATTTCGGCGATTTCCCATTCCAGCGCGGTTACGCCGAGTATGCCGAACAGCAGCATATAAACGCCTTCAAGCCACATGGAAAAGCCGAAGCCGCCGCGAAAGCGCCGTCTTTTCGCCCAGAGCACCACCCAGCTGGAATGCGCCGCGCCGAGAATGAAGCACACCAGCCCGAGCATGCCGATCATCACGACTTTCCATTCGCCCAAATAAGCCATATCGGCGGCATGCGACAGCTCGCCTGTAACGTGCGAAGTGTAGCGTGCGACGGCAAAAAAACCGCCGGCGTTAATCGCACCGGCCAGCAAAGCCATCAGGTAGCCGAGAATGCGGAAGCGCACGTCGCTGACGTTGTGCTCGTGCAGATACGGTTTGTCGGCCTGCCAAAACGGCTGCGTGCTTTTTGCGCGGCGGCGTTTGCTGCGGTAGGAGTCGGGGGCTTGGTTATCCATGTAGGGAATAAATGTAGATGTGCTGATCACATAGTTGCCTGCGGATATTGTACCGTGCCGTCTGAAAAAAGAAAGTTCAGACGGCCTGCGGTGTTTTGCTTAGGCAGTCGGAGGGATTTGCATGGATAAGCCGTTCAACATTATGGCTCTTTTCGAACGCGGATAAATGTGGCAAAGCGCGGCGTGCCTTTTTGTGTGAAGCCGCTGTAACGGTAGGTAACCGTGCTGCCGACGGGCGGGGGATTGGCGCGGTCGGCATCTTTCAGGCCGCTGCCGATGCGGAACTCGCCGTGCCGGTTGGTGCAGCCCAAAGCGCCTACCATGCCTGAATATTTGCCTTTGCCTTCATAGTGGCGGGTGACGGTGCATTCGTCGTCGTGCCGGCTTTTGAGTTTCAGCAGGTAATCGCTTCTGCCGCTTTGATAGGGTATGTCGGGGTGGCGCAACATCACGCCTTCGCCGCCCGCTGCTTCCACTTGCTTTAAAAATGCGCGGGCATGGGCGTTATCTTTCACCGGTGTTTGCGGAATAATTTTAATCGGTGCTTGCGGATGCTGTTTCAGCCAGCTTTCCAATACGGCCAAACGCCGGTAGAGATTGCCTTGTGCCTGTGGCACGTCGAATACATGCAGTTTGATGTGGCGCCAATCGGCGGAACCGGAGCGTACGGTGGCGGAGATGTGTTCGAATTGTCCTCTTCGGCTGAACAGCTCGCCGTCTATGGGGTAGGGCGGGAAATGGGCGGTGTAGCCTGCCGGCGGGGTAAACGCATGGCCTTGGCGGCTGATCAGCTGCTTGCCGTTCCAATACGCGCGTACGCCGTCGAGCTTTTCGCTCATGGCCCAGCCTGCGATATTTTGACCTTTGTATTCTTTGGCCAGCAGCAAACTGGGCGGCGCGGCGACGGCGGCCTGCGTGATAAACCAAGCGCAAGAGAGTATGATGGCTTTCATTTTGTTTCCTGTAATGTGTCGTATTATTTTAATGATTAGGCAGGATACTATTACAGGCCGTCTGAAAAATAAAGGAATCTGATAAATGACTTTGCAATGTGAAATGATTGCGGTAACGCCGTTCCGTCAAAACTGCACGCTGATTTGGGATGATGAAACCCGCGAGGCGGTGTTGACCGATGTGGGCGGAGACGTGCCGTTTTTGTTGGAAGAAATCAAAAAACACGATTTGAAGCTGACCGCTATTTGGCTGACGCACGGTCATTTGGATCATGCCGGCGGTGTGGTCGAGCTGCTTTCGCAAGTTGACGTGCCGGTATTGGGGCCGCACGAGGAAGATTTGTTTTTGCTGGAGCAGCTGCCGCAGATAACGGCGCAATACGGCTTTCCCGTGTCGCCGTCGTTCACACCGACGCGCTGGCTGAAAGAAGGGGATGCGCTCACGGTAGGGAAATATGCTTTTGACGTGCTGCATATCCCCGGCCACACGCCCGGTCATGTTGTGTTTTATTGTAAAGATGCGGAATTATTGATAGCAGGGGATGTCTTGTTTTATGAAAGCATCGGCAGAACCGACTTCCCGCGCGGAAACCATGCCGATCTGATCCACAATATCACAAGCAAACTGCTGGCATTGCCCGAAAGTATCACCGTGATCAGCGGGCACGGAAGAACGACGACGATAGGGCACGAGAAACATCATAATCCGTATTTGCGGGGATGATTTTTTCTGTAAAGAAATGAAAACTTAAAAAATGCCTATGGGTTTTTTGAAAGATGCTTCGGCATCTGTTTCATTTCCCGGCGGGCTGCGTGATATTGCCGATACACAGTTAAGTTTAAGTGTCAGGAATAGCCTTATGGCGAAGCGGTCAAACGCTTAACAAGCAGACTTGCGGAGCCGTATTTTATTTTTGGTGCTTATTTTCGACACCTCTCACACAAGGAGAAGAAGCATGTCTTTTGATTTGGGCAATTTATTGCAAAGCCAACTGGGCGGCGTATTGAGCCGTTTTCTCACCCAATCGGGCGAAAGTGCCGAAAACAGCACCAAAGCAGTCCGCCTTGCTCTGCCGGCGGTGGTGGCCGGGATGTTGAAACACATCAGCAACCAGCCCGACAATGCGGCAAACCTGTATGAAACCGTGAGCGGCGTTTCAGGCAATGTGCTGAACAACGCCGTTAGCCGTGCCGAAGAAGGCGGCGCGGGTTTCAATGATCTGCTGGTGTGGGGTAAAACCCAACTGCCGCACTTCTTGGGCGGTAACGCGGCAGATGTTTCCGACCAGCTTTCTCAAGAAAGCGGCGTATCGAAATCGGCGGCCGGATCGTTGGTTGCCTTATCGCTGCCTTTGGTGCTGTCTGTATTGCGCAATAAAATCAAAAGCGAAAATCTCGACCGCGATCAAATGCTAGGCTTGTTCAGTTCGCAACGCGATTGGTTGTCCGGCTCGTTGAGCAACGGCATGTTGTCAGCACTCGGTATCGGCAGCTTGAGCGGTTTGTTTGGCAGCCTCACCGGCTTGTTTGGTACTGCCGCCCGCACCGCAACTGCGGGAGCTGCCGCCGCAGCCGCTGCACCGGCCGCCGCTGCTGCCGCAACCAAAGGCTCGGGATTGGGCAAATGGATTGCGTTGGTGCTTGCCGCGCTGCTGGCTTTGTTTGCTTTCAAGAGCTGCGGCGACCGCAAAGGCGGGGATGCCGCTCCTGCCGTTGCGTCCGGAGAAGCTGTTGCTTCCGAAGCGGAGGCTGTTGCGGATAAGGCGGCCGAGTCGGTAGAAGCTTCGCCCGTATCGGCGCCTGTGATGCCGTCTGAACCTTCCGTGGTTTCAGCACCTTCGGCTGTCGAAGCATCTGCCCCTGCCGCCGATGCCGTAGCGCCTGCTGACTTGAAAGCGGAAGAAGCCCGCGTACTGTATCAAGACGGCGTAGCCAAGTTCTACTTCGCTACTGCCAAAGCCGATGTGCCTGAAGGTGCGGAAGTAATGGTGGCCGATGTGATTGCCGCCGGTAAAGCAGGCAAAAAACTGGTGGTAAGCGGATTTGCCGACAGCACCGGTAACGCCGCCGCCAATGCCGCATTGTCGAAAAAACGTGCCAATGCCGTGAAAGCTTTCTTTGAAGCACAAGGCGTTGACGCTGCCAATATCGAGTTGCGCAAACCTGAAAACACTACCGGTGCGATTGGCAACGATGTTGAAGGCCGCCGCGTAGAAGTGAAAGTTGAAGGCTGATAAAGATTCAACCGTATGATGTAAGAAGGCCGTCTGAAAATGTTCAGACGGCCTTTTCTTATTTAGCAGTCAGGATTTATTTGCTGCTGTTGCAAGAAGTTTCGGTTACGTTGCCGTAACGGTCGGTGAATGACAAGAAAGCTTGGTTGCCTTTTTGGTGCCATTCGGTTTTCTTGTCGCGTGATACATAACGCTCGCCTGAGCCTGAAACAGCGCTTTCAAGATTGGCGCTCATGCGTTGGTCTTGCAGGCCGTAGTTTACAGAGATGCGGTCGGTGCCCATGCGGCTTACTTTTACGGTAAATCCGTTTTGGCAGCTGAAGTTTGATGCCGCGCCGTGAGCGTGACCGTGGTCATGAGAATGACCGTGTGAGTGGTCATGGCCATGATGACCGTGATCGTGAGGTTGACGGCCGTCAGAGGCACACGCAGCCAAAATCAGGGCAGCAGCCGCAGGAGCAAGTAATTTAACAAATTTCATCAAACATTCCTTTTCAGTAAAATAATCATATTCGAGCCGCCCGAAAGCGGTCTGTGTATATACTAACCGCCGTTTTATCCCATCATGGTCGGCGCGGCGCCAACATTATAACGTTTAACTTTCATTTACCGGCCTTTTCACAGCCTGTTGCACTTTTCAGACAACGCAAACCCTTATAAAATGAAACAATTTTGCAAGCTTTAAGCAGGCCGTCTGAAATAACGGCTTTGCGGGTTTCGCTAAAACTATTTGAATCACTGCTATACATTACATACCGAGAACACCATGACCGATTACAGCAAAACCGTCAATCTCCACGAATCGCCTTTTCCCATGCGCGGCAATCTCGCCAAGCGCGAACCGGCGTGGGTAAAAGATTGGCAGGATCAGCAACGCTATCAAAAACTGCGCCAAAAAGCCCAAGGCCGCCCGAAATTCATTCTGCACGACGGCCCGCCCTATGCCAACGGCGACATCCACATCGGTCATGCCGTCAACAAAATTTTGAAAGACATCATCATCCGCAGCAAAACGCTGGCCGGCTTCGACGCACCTTATGTGCCGGGTTGGGACTGCCACGGCCTGCCGATTGAAGTGATGGTGGAAAAACTGCACGGCAAAAACATGCCCGATGCCAAGTTCCGCGAACTGTGCCGCGAATATGCCGCCGAACAGATCGCCCGCCAGAAAAAAGACTTCATCCGCTTAGGCGTGCTCGGCGATTGGGGCAAACCTTACCTGACTATGGATTTCAAAACCGAAGCCGACACCGTGCGCACCCTCGGCGAAATCTACAAAGCAGGCTACCTCTACCGCGGCGAGAAGCCCGTGCAGTTTTGCTTGGATTGCGGCTCTTCTCTGGCCGAAGCCGAAGTGGAATACAAAGACAAAGTATCGCCCGCCATCGACGTGGCTTATCCGTTTAAAGACAATGCCGCCCTTGCCCAAGCCTTCGGTTTGAGCAACCTCGACGGCCAAGCCTTTGCCGTGATTTGGACAACCACGCCGTGGACATTGCCCGCCAGCCAAGCCGTGAGCGCAGGTGCCGATGTGGTTTACCAATTAATCGACACGCCGAAAGGCAAACTCGTACTGGCCAAAGATTTGGCCGAAGACGCATTGAAACGCTACGGCTTTTCAGACGGCCAAACCCAAGTGCTGGCCGAGACCACAGGCGACAAGCTCGAAAACCTGCACATGAGCCATCCGTTTTTAGAGCGCGACATCCCCATGCTCAACGGCGAACACGTTACCACCGATGCCGGTACCGGCTTGGTTCACACCGCACCTTCGCACGGCTTGGAAGACTATTTCGTCTGCTTGAAATACAACATCACGCTCGACAACCCCGTTAACAGCGAAGGCCGCTACCGCAGCGACGTGCCGCGCGTGGCCGGCTTAACCGTTTGGGAAGCCAACGCCGTGATTATCGAATGGCTGCAAGAAGAAAACAGATTGCTTTCCCACGCCAAAATCGAACACAGCTACGCCCATTGCTGGCGGCACAAAACCCCGCTGATTTACCGCGCCACCGGCCAATGGTTTATCGGCATGGACAAAGCCGGAGCCAGCGGCAAAACCCTGCGCAACAACGCGCTCAAAGCCGTGGACGATACCGAGTTCTTCCCCTCATGGGGTCGCGCCCGCCTGCAAGCCATGATTGAAAGCCGCCCCGACTGGGTGGTGTCGCGCCAACGCTATTGGGGCACGCCGATGACCTTCTTCGTCCACAAAGAAACCGGCGAACTGCACCCGCGTTCCGCCGAGCTTTTGGAAGAAGTGGCCAAACGCATCGAAGAAAAAGGCATCGAAGCATGGTTCTCGCTGGATGCCGCCGAACTTTTGGGCGCGGAAGCCGAGCAATACGAAAAACTCAAAGACACCATGGACGTGTGGTTCGATTCCGGCAGCACCCATTTTTCCGTACTGAAACAGCGCGACGAGCTGGCTTGGCCTGCCGACCTTTACCTCGAAGGTAGCGACCAGCACCGCGGCTGGTTCCAATCGTCCATGCTTACCGGCTGCGCATCAATGGGCCGCGCACCTTACAAACAACTGCTCACGCACGGTTTTGTGGTGGATCAAAACGGCAGAAAAATGTCCAAATCGCTGGGCAACGTTGTCGCTCCGCAAGAAGTGTATAACGAATTCGGTGCCGACATCCTGCGCTTGTGGACGGCCTCTACCGATTACAGCGGCGAATTGGCGATTTCCAAAGAAATTCTCAAACGCGTTACCGAAAGCTACCGCCGCATCCGCAACACTTTGAGCTTTTTGTTTGCCAACCTGAGCGATTTCCGCCCCATCGAGCACGCCGTGCCGCAAGACCAAATGGTGGAAATCGACCGCTACGCCTTGATTTTGGCGCGCCAACTGCAAGAGCGTTTGGCCGGCGATTACTACCCGCGTTATGCCTTCCACTTCGCCGTAAAAGACATCGTGAGCTTCTGTTCGGAAGACTTGGGCGCGTTCTATCTCGACATTCTGAAAGACCGCCTCTACACCACCCACGCCGACAGCCACGCCCGCCGCAGCGCGCAAACCGCGCTTTACCACATCACCCGCAGCTTGGTGTTGCTGATTTCGCCGATTCTCTGCTTCACCGCAGAAGAAGCGTGGGACATCATCGGTGGCGGCGAAGAAGACAGCGTGCTGTTCCACACATGGCACGAATTCCCGCCCATCAACGAAAAGAGCGAAGCCGAACTCGTGAAAAAATGGCAGGCCGTCCGCCAAGTGCGCGAAGCGGCCACCGCCGCCATCGAGCCGTTGCGCACCGATAAAACCGTCGGTTCTTCTTTGCAGGCCGAAGTCGATATTTCCGCCCCCGAAGATTTGGCGGGCTATCTGAAAATGCTCGGCGACGAATTGCGTTTCGTGTTGCTGGTGTCCAAAGCCACCGTTCACAAAGGCGAGGAGCTGGCGGTAACGGCCAAAGTGAGCAGCGGCGAAAAATGCGAACGTTGCTGGCACTACACCGACGATATTGGCGCGGTTGCCGAACATCCCACCATCTGCAAACGCTGCGCAGACAACGTGGACGGCAAAGGCGAAGAACGCCACTACGCTTAAATATCGTTAGCTCTTTTGCTTGAATAAAAGAACAAGAGGCCGTCTGAAAAAATATTTTCAGACGGCCTTTTTCAGATGGCCAAGTGTCTTGGTAAAGTTTGTTGCGATTCTCAATTTTTGTCTTAAAACCAAAACTACCGTCCACATCAAAACCTATTGGAGAACAACAGCTACGGGCGGATATATAATCCGCCCCTCCGAAAGTTGCACGCAGTTTAAGTTTAGAAGGTGTTTGTGAAACCTGAACAGTTCGTTTTAGCGAAACCTACTTGGGGGAGGGGCGAAGTTCACAGGTTTCGTTTTCAGACGGCCTCAAGCTTCCTATCTTTATCGCATTGTTGTTATGTTCGAGTTTGACCCAAACATCGCTGCTTCAAGCTGTCGAAATTCAAGATACCCGAAACAAGCCCGAGATGAATAGTGAATCTGTAAACGATTTGGCACAGCATTGGCCCTCAAACAAAAGGCCGTCTGAAAATATTTTCAGACGGCCTTGATTGTGTATGCAGGGTTTAGCCTTTAGCGACATGTCTCCAGTGATGCAGCAGCGGTTCGGTGTAGCCGTTCGGCTGTTCCGTGCCTTTAAACACCAAATCGCAGGCGGCGAGAAAGGCGGGGGAGGTGTCGAAACGGCCGACCATCGGCGTGTATGCGGCATCGCCTTCGTTCTGTTTATCTACCACGCCGGCCATGCGCTCCAGCGTTTCGCGCACTTGCGCCTCGCTGACTACGCCGTGCAGCAGCCAGTTGGCGATGTGTTGGCTGGAAATACGCAGGGTAGCGCGGTCTTCCATCAGGCCGACGTTGTGGATGTCGGGCACTTTCGAGCAGCCTACGCCTTGTTCTACCCAACGCACCACATAGCCGAGAATGCCTTGGCAGTTGTTGTCCAATTCTTGCTGGATGTCGGCGGCAGACCAGTTGCGCTCGGAGGCAAACGGAATGGTGAGCAGATCATCGGTGTAGTTTTTCGGCTCTTGCGCCAACAAACCCTGCTGCACGTCAAACACGTTCACTTGATGATAGTGCATGGCGTGCAAGGTGGCGGCGGTGGGCGACGGCACCCAAGCGGTGGTGGCACCTGATTTGGGGTGGCCGATTTTCTGCTTGAGCATTTCGGCCATCAAATCGGGCATGGCCCACATGCCTTTGCCGATTTGGGCTTTGCCGCGCAAGCCGCATTGCAGGCCGGTTTGGACGTTGCTTAATTCGTAGGCGTTAATCCATTTGCTGGCTTTCATGTCGCCTTTGCGGATGAACGCGCCGCCGTGCATGGAAGTGTGCATTTCGTCGCCGGTGCGGTCGAGGAAGCCGGTGTTGATGAACACCACGCGGTCTTTGGCGGCTTGGATACAGGCGGCGAGGTTGGCGGAGGTGCGGCGCTCTTCGTCCATAATGCCCATTTTCAGGGTGTTGCGCGGCAGTTTGCCCAAGTCTTCAAACGCAGCGAACAGTTCGTTGGCAAACGCAACTTCTTCGGGGCCGTGCATTTTCGGCTTCACGATATAGACGGAACCGGAACGGCTGTTTTTGTTTTCGCTGCGGTTGAGGTCAAACGGGGCGATTAAGGCGGTCATCACGCCGTCGAGAATGCCTTCGGGGATTTCGTTGCCGTCTGAATCGAGTACGGCGGGTGTGGTCATCAAGTGGCCGACGTTGCGGATAAACAGCAGCGAGCGGCCGGGCAGTTTGAATTGGCCGCTGCCGTCGGGTTTGGTGTATTCGCGGTCGGCATTGAGTTTGCGGGTGAAGGTTTTGCCGCCTTTTTCCACTTCTTCGGTGAGTGTGCCGTTCATCAGGCCGAGCCAGTTGGCGTACACCAATGCTTTGTCTTCGCCATCGACAGCGGCTACGGAGTCTTCGCAGTCCATAATGGTGCTGAGAGCAGCTTCTAAGATGATGTCTTTCACGCCTGCCGGGTCTTGGCTGCCGATGGCGCTGTTTTTATCAATCAAGATGTCGATGTGCAGGCCGTTGTGCAGGAACAGTAGGGAAGTTGGGGCTTCGGCGCTGCCGTTGTAGCCGACGAATAAGTCAGGAGAGGCCAAACCGCTCTCGCTGCCGTCTTTCAAGGTGGCTTTCAGACGGCCTTCAGCCACTTGGTAGGCGGTAACGTCTTTATGACTGCCGTTGGCAAGGGGCAGGCTGTTGTCGAGAAACTCGCGGGCGAAGGCAATCACGGCATCGCCGCGTTTGGGGTTGTAGCCTTTGCCGGGCGCCAAGTCGCCGCTTTGGTCAACGGCATCGGTGCCGTAAAGCGCGTCATACAGGCTGCCCCAGCGGGCATTGGCGGCGTTCAGGGCGTAGCGGGCGTTGTTGATCGGCACCACCAATTGCGGGCCGGCTTGCTCGGAAAGCTCGCGATCGACGTTTTCGGTGGAGATTTTGAATTCAGACGGCACATCAACCAAATAACCCAGCTCTTTCAAAAACGCCTGATAAGCGGCTTCATCTTTAACCGCGCCGGCGTTTTGCTTGTGCCATGCGTCGATTTTGGCTTGGATTGCGTCGCGTTTTTCAAGCAGCGCGCGGTTGCGCGGGGCGAACTTTTGCACCAAATCGGTGAAGCCTTGCCAGAATTCAGCGGATTTCACGTTGGGGTGTTTTGCCAATACTTCGTTTTCGATGAATTGATAGAGATGGTTGTCCACCTGCAAACCGGCGGCTTGGGTGTAGTTGTATGCCATGATGATTCTCCTGGAATTTTTTTTCTGATGGGACTTTGCGGCGCTGTTTAGGCAAAGCCAAACCGAAAATACCACTAATTGCAGGAATAATCCATAGCCCGAAGCCGTCTTTTTTGGCAAGAGGCCGTCTGAAAAAGCTTTTTATTCACAATCGGTTTCATCTGACTACACGCCGGTTTTGCTGAAACGGGTGCATCTTGCCGTTTCAGACGGCCTCAATCTTTGGAAACGGCAATCGTGTGTTTGATGTGCTTTAAATTCGCCACGATGGTGAAGGTCATAATCACCAGCAATGCCCAAGAGCTCCATTTGCTTACATGCACCATCGACCAGGCGCCGATTTGGTTGGGATAACGCCAAACGCCCGCCAGCGTGCCGATGTTTTCCGCCAGCCAGATAAAGAAACCGATTAATACGAACGACAGCAGCAAAGGCATTTTGCGGTAGGTGTCGTAAGGTTTGAAATACACGGTGGTGCGGGCATACAAGCCCAACACAAACGCCGCTAAATACCAACGGTAATCGCCGATATAGTGGTGGGTAAAGAAGTTGATGTAAATCGCCGAGGCTGCCAATGTCGCCAGCCAGTAGGGCGGGTGGCTGGTAATCCTCAAATCCAGCAGCCGCCAAGCCTGAATGATGTAGCTGCCAACCGAAGCATACATAAATCCGGCAAACAGCGGCACGCCGAAGAGCTTAGTATAGCCGTCGTCGGGGTATGACCATGATTGGATACTGCCCGAGGTTTTAAACACTTCCAAAGCGAATCCGACGATATGAAACAGGGTGATGGATTTGACCTCGTCCCACGTTTCCAGTTTGAAATACACCATCGCCGCCTGCGCTGTTAAGGCGAACACCAGCAGCAAATCATAACGGCTGATGCCCAGCCAGCCGCCGCGCGGAACGGCAAACATCGCCACAAAAAACAGCCCTGCAAATAAACATGCACGGGCTTCTTTCAAACCGAAAAACCAAAATTCCGTTACAAACCGCCGCCAACCTTTCAAATCTGCGCGGTAAGGGTGGTCGATCAGCCAATCATCAAGTTTGCTCAACATTATGTTCAATTCAATGGTTAATTCATCGTTTCAGACGGCCTGAGACCTTTGCCAATGCCGTCTGAAACGGTATCCGCAAAGGTCTCAGTCTAGGGTTGGGTTTTAACAATTAAAGGTTGTCTTTCTGAGCCAAAATCTTACGGCTGCCGCCGACATCTGCGGGCGAAACCACACCGGCATCTTCCAATGCCTGCATCAGGTTGGCGGCGCGGTTATAGCCGATTCTGAGCTGGCGTTGCAGGGAAGAAATCGAGGTTTTGCGGGTTTCCAATACAAATGCCACGGCTTGGTCGAAGAGTTCGTCGCTGTTGGCATTGGGGTTGACGATATTGGTGGTTTCCAACGCCGCCTCGCCGCTGAGCAGGCCTTCGATATAGTCGGCCGGGGCTTGGCGTTTGACGTGGGCGACAATCTGGTGGACTTCGTCGTCGGATACGAATGCGCCTTGCAGACGGGTCGGCTCGGCGTTGCCGGGTTGCAGGAACAGCGAATCGCCGTATTTCAGCAGTTCGTCGGCACCCATTTGGTCGAGAATGGTGCGGCTGTCGATTTTGCTTTGCACGGTAAACGCCATGCGGGTGGGAATGTTGGCTTTAATCAGGCCGGTAACCACGTCCACGCTCGGGCGTTGGGTGGCGACAATCATGTGGATGCCTGCGGCGCGGGCTTTTTGGGCGAGGCGGGCGATTTGCTGCTCGACGGCTTTGCGTTCGGTCATCATCAGGTCGGCCAATTCGTCGATTACCACCACAATCATCGGCAGTTTGTCTAACGGTTCGGGGTCGTCGGGATTAAGGCTGAACGGGTTGAGCAGCGGTTTGCCCGCTTCTTTGGCATCGGCCACTTTTTTGTTGAAGCTCTCGATATTGCGCACACCGGCGTGCGAAAGCAGGCGGTAGCGTTTTTCCATCTCGGCCACGCACCAGTTGAGCGCTTGACCGGCTTCGCGCATATCGGTTACCACGGGGCAGAGCAGGTGGGGGATACCGTCGTAAATGCTCAATTCCAGCATTTTCGGGTCGATCATGATAAAGCGCACTTCTTCAGGCGTGGCTTTAAACAGAATCGACAGAATCATGGCGTTCACACCTACCGATTTACCCGAACCGGTCATGCCGCCGACCAATAAATGCGGCATTTTCGCCAAATCGCCGACCACGGGAATGCCGGCGATGTCTTTACCCAGCGCGACGGTGAGCTTGGATTTGGCATCGGTAAACACGGGCGACGAGAGGATTTCGCTCAACATTACGTCTTGGCGGCGTTCGTTGGGCAGCTCGATACCCATGGTATTTTTGCCGGCAATGGTTTCGACAATCCGCACGGCCTGTAAAGACATCGAACGTGCCAAGTCTTTGGAAAGGTTGACAATCTGGCTGCCTTTCACGCCTTGGGCCGGTTCGATTTCAAAACGGGTAATCACCGGGCCGGACGTAGCGGAAACCACTTGCGCGCCGATGCCGAATTCCGCCAGCTTGGCTTCGATGCGTTCGGCGGTTTGTTGCAGCTTGTCGGGATTGACCACCGGCGGCTCGCCTTGCGGCAGGCGCAGCAGGTGCAGCGAAGGCTTGGTGTATTCGCCGCTGTGCTGGTGTTCGGCCGCTTCGCCTTTTTCGTCAAACAAAGCGGGCTGGACGGGCGCGGGCGGGGCGACCGATACGGGAACGGCTTTGCGGTTGCTGCTGGTGCCTTCGATTTGCTCTACCGGCTCGGCGGTGATGTTTTTCGCTTCACGCACCATGCGGCGGGTGGTTTTGGCATCGGGCAGGTCTTTGATGTATTTGTGCTCTTTGCGGGTGAGCTTCATCCAAAACCATTCCAGTTTTGCACCGGTTTTTTCAAGGATGTCCAACCACGAAACTTGTGCCAACAGCGATAAGGCCAGCAGCAAAACCACCAGCATAATCAGCAGGCTGCCCGATGTGCCCAGCAACCAGCTCAAGCCTTTGGCGGCGAATGAACCGATCAGGCCGCCGGCACCGACGGGTAAAGATTCGTCGAGACGGTTTTGGAACGAAAACACTTCCAATATGGGGCCGCACAGCAGCAGTATGCCCAAAGCCGCAGCCGCAATCATGTAATTGTAGGGTTTGCGTTCGGGGGTGTGCAGCGGGCGGAAATTTTTATACAGCAAAACGCTGGCGGCGACAATCCACCACCAAATGGATAAGCCGAAGAGGTAGTAGCCGATGTCGGCAAGGTAAGCGCCGAAGAGGCCGCCGAGGTTGTGCACGTCGTCGGAAGGTGGCACGCTGCGCGACCAAGCGGGGTCGTCCATCGTGAAGCTGGCCAAAGACAAAGTGATGTAAACGGTTGCCAGCAGGCCGAGCAGCCAAAAGGTGTCGTTGATGAGGTTGACGACATGCTGCGGGCGTTTTTTGGCGGCATTGTTTTTGGTAACACCTTTCGCACGGCGCGGCGGCTTGCTTTGGCGAAGCTCGCGCCGTTCGTTTTCAGACGGCCTCGTCGTGCGGGTGTTGGATTTTGCTGCGGGTTTTTCGGTGGTTTTCGGGGATTTTGTAGCCATAAACAATCGTATCTGGAGGCCGTCTGAAAGCAGGCTGTGAGCTGCCAAAAGATTCAGCGCGGCGGCAAAATGCAGTTTGACCGCCTCAATGCAGATTAAGTTTACCGATGGGGTGCATCAACTGCGGCGGCGGTGCGGAAAAAGCGAAATTATACAATAGATATGCTGTATGAAGGGCGGGATGGAAGTGTGCGGCGGGAAGAGGGGAAAAGCGGTTTCAGACGGCCTGAGACCTTTGCAAAACCCTCATCTGCGGCGCATTTCTGCGTTGTGCGCTGCTCGCTCGTTTGCCTATCTGTATGATATGTCTGCGCTCGCTGTGCTGCTACGCCTTGAACTGCATCCACATCTGAGGGTTTTGCAAAGGTCTCAGCCTGTGGCTTGGATGCGTCTTTTGTGATGCGGAATATCCGGCGTCGGCTGTGTGTGCAGATTTCAATTGCCAATATTAAAACAGCCGTATGCGGTGTTTGGCATACGGCTGTTTTGGTCATGCGGAGTTTATTCGGTTACGGTTTTGCGGATCAGTTTTTCCGCGTTGGCGAGCGTATTTTCCACTTCGCTAAACTCAATGCGGCTGCCTTTGACCAAAGCGCGGGTGTCGTTGAACACCACTTTCACATTGCCGTCGGTTTCGGTAACCAGCACGCGCAAGGGCAGGCGCAGGGCGAATTCGGGGTCTTTAACCATCAGGGGCGTACCGGCTTTCGGTGTGCCGAAGATGATGACTTTGGCCGGCTGCATGGTCAAACCGTTGTCACGCGCGGCGGCCTGGTGATCGATAACGGCAAATACGGTCATGCCTTTTTGCTTGATGGTGTTTTCAAGACGGCTGACGGTATCGTTGAAACTGTATTTGCTGGAAACGGTATGGGTGCTTTGCATAGTGTGTTTGCCGTGATGATGGTGGTTACGGCCGCCGTGGTGCGGTGTTTGGGCGCAGGCGGCAAGCGCTGCGGCGGCGAGGAGTGAGAGGGCGGTTTTTTGCAAATAGTTCATCATGGATTCCTTTTTAGATCGGGTTGGAAGCGGTAGGCGGGCGGCAATTTAATGACCGGCAAACCGCATACATAAAGGATACGGGTTGAAGGATACGGGTTGTTTGGCAAGATATTAAACGGTTTGCCCGATATTGTGTATCTAAAAACAATTAGGCCGAAGCATGGCAGGGCAGATGGTATTCAGACGGCCTAAACCGTGTGTATCGATTAGGCCGTCTGAAAAGGCAGTGTGCAGTTTGGGTGTTTTTAGTTAGGAAATTCGAGTAAATCAGCGTTGGGTTTCAACTGCCTCCAGCGCGCGCAGAGCGTAAGTGTAGGCGGCTCCGGCGTTGAGCGAGATGGCGGTAGCCAATGCACCGGCGATTTCGCTTTCGGTTGCACCTGCCTGAACGGCTTTCTCGGCATGAACGCTGATGCAGCTTTCGCAACGGGTCGTGATGGCAACGGCAATGGCGATCAGTTCGCGGGTTTTTTCGTCTAAAGCTTCCGCTGCGGCAGCCTGCTCCAGCGAACCGTAGGCTTGCAGCATTTTAGGATGGGATTTGCCTAAAGCGGCAAACGATTGTTTAACGTGTGCAGTATGTTCGGGCCAATTTTGAAACATGGTTTTGCCTCCTGTTTTGTGAATGAGTTTGGGTGGTTTGTGTTGTGTGTGTTTGGGAGAAGCTTATTTTACGGAAAATAGATTAGAATAATCTGCAAATCGTCTCAAATTTTAGTGTAAAAATGGATATTCTCGATAAATTGGTCGAATTGGCGCAAATCACGGGCAGCGTAAACGTGCAGTGCCGTTTTCAGGAAAACTGGTATGTGAGGCAGGAGCCGAAGCGGACGCAGGGTGTGGCGCATATCATAACCGGCGGGGAAGGCTATCTGAAAATCGACGGTGAAGAAGAAATCCGCTTATTGAAAGCGGGAGATGTGGTTTTCTTTCCCCGTATTGTCGGACACGTGATCAGCAGCAGGGAGGCTTGCGATAATGTGGACGATGCCCCCGATTGGGAGCAAAGCGGGGTGTTTACGCTGAAAAAACGTGGCGCTCAAGGCAAAGCGTTGAATATGTTTTGCGCCCTTTTTGAATACGACCGCAAAGCAGACCTTATCGACAGCCTGCCCGAAACTGTGCATGTGGGTATGGCGCATACTGCGCTGGATTCGCTGGTCGGCATGTTGAAATACGAAGCGGAGCAGGCGGAAAAAGGTTCGGCAACGGTGGTTAACGCTTTATCTTCGGTGCTGCTGGTTTTGCTGATGCGTACCTATTTGAATCAGGAAGAGAAAACCATTCACATCGGCACGCTCAATGGCTGGTATCACCCGCGTCTGCGCGGCGTAGTGCAGGCAGTGCTGGCGGCTCCTGAAAAAGCGTGGAGCATTCAGGATATGGTGAGCGTGGTCAATGTATCGAGAGCGCAGTTGATGCGCTTGTTTAAGCAGCAAATCGGCGTCAGCCCCCATGCTTTTGTCAATAGTATCCGCTTGCAGCAGGCGGCCGTGTTGTTGAAACGTTCGGCAGATTCGATATTGTCTGTGGCATTGTCGGTAGGGTTTCAGTCGGAAACGCATTTCGGTAAAGTGTTTAAAAAACAATACGGCATCTCTCCGGGGCAATACAGAAAAGACGGCAATCAGTTGGAAAGTGAAGTGTGAAACCGCAGGCAGTTTCAGAAGCCCAAAGAAAAACGGCTGCATCGTGCAGCCGTTTTATATTGCTCAATAGCAAAGATACGAAACGTAGGAATTAGTTGGAACCTACTTTAATTTTCTGCCACAAGCTTACGGTCAGTTTTTTCGCATCGTTATCCATTTGCGGCATGACGAAGCCGTTTTTCACATCATCCGCATTCGGGAAGATCGAGCGGGTGGCTACCAAAGCCGGATCCATTTTCTCGCGGGCAGGAAGGCTGGCCGGTGCGAAAGTAACCGCATTGCCGTTTTTCGCAGCGATTTCGGGATCCAGTGTGTAATTGATGTATTTGTGGGCGTTGGCCACGTTTTTGGCGTCGGCAGGAATCAACCAAGATTCAATCCAAAAGCCCATGCCTTTTGGGGTGAGCACTTCGATGCCTACGTTGTTTTTCACTTCTTCCGAACGTGCTTTCGCCATGTTCAAATCACCGCCGTTACCGGCTGCCAAGCATACGTCGCCGCGAGCCAACTCGTCGATAACCGAGGGGCTGAAACGTTTCACGTCGGGGCGGATGGCTTGCAAAGTCGCTGCGGCGGCTTTGATGTCGTCCGCGCTGGTGCCTTTCGGGTCTTTACCCAAGTAGTTCAACACGATGGGGAACATTTCGCTCGGAGTATCCCACAAAGCGATGCCGCAAGATTTCAGTTTGTTGGTGTATTCGGGTTTGAACAGCAAGTCCCAGCTGTTTTTGGGCAATTGGCCGCCCAACACTTCTTTGCCTTTGGCAGTAATGGCCAAAGTGTTTACACCGGAGAAATAGGGTACGGCGTATTCGTTGCCCGGGTCGGCGGTTTCCAACATTTTCAGCATGTCGGGATCGATGTTTTTGTAGTTCGGAATCAAATCCTTGTGGATTTTTTGGTAAGCACCGGCCTGAATTTGACGCGGCAGGAAGGCGATGCCCGGCACTACCAAGTCGTAACCTGATTTACCGGTTAACACTTTGGCTTCCAGTGCTTCATTGTTTTCGTAGAGGTCGTAAGTCAGCTTCAGGTTGTTGGCTTTTTTGAAGTCTTCAACCGTGCTTTCGTCCACATAGTTAGACCAGTTGTAGATGTTGAGTGTGTCGGTTGCGGGCAGGCCGGCATTGGCAGCAGCGGCAGAGCCTGCATCTGCTTGAGGTTGGGCGGGTTTCTGCTCGCTTTGTCCGCCGCAGGCTGCCAGTGAGAAGGCGGCAATAACGGCTAATACTGATTTTTTCATACGGGTTGTTTTCCTGATGAAAGAGTTGAAATGAAAAAAGGCCGCAGCCCCATATAAACCCCGGCGGCGGCGCGGGGCGTATTGTAATGTAATGCTTAATAAAAATCAAAGTGATATGGCTCGAAACGCGCGGGAAGTAGGGGAGGGCTGCCGGGGTTTTGATAAAAACCTGTCTGATGTAGCATATTTATGCGTGATGTATGGCTTGCAAGATTGTTTAATGCAATGATCTGTATGATTTTTTTGTTTGGTGATTATGCTGCTTGGCTTTTAGCTGAATCTCTAAACTGCTAAAAAGGCTGATTAACGGCTTGAGGCCGTCTGAAAACCTGCGAAGGTAAAAATCAAGTGTCGGCTTGTCGTTTTCCATCCAACTTTTCTTATTGCCATTCATAGATTTTGCGTAAAACGCTTGCGTATGGAGTGCTAAGTCTTTAGAATTGCGCGTTTACGAAATTAAATTTTGATTTTTATCAGGAGATATTCAATATGGCAAACAGCGCACAAGCCCGCAAGCGTGCCCGCCAGTCGGTTAAACAACGTGCCCACAACGCCAGCCAGCGTACTGCTTTCCGCACTGCGGTTAAGAAAGTTCTGAAAGCTGTCGAAGCGGGTGACAAAGCCGCTGCCCAAGCAGTATTCCAAGAGTCTGTAAAAGTTATCGACCGCATTGCCGACAAAGGCGTTTACCACAAAAACAAAGCAGCCCGCCATAAGAGCCGCCTGTCTGCAAAAATTAAAGCGTTGGCTTAATTCGGCAAACGGCAGCTTTTTGCCGCAGTAAGAAGCAGATGCTTGTTTATTACATTGAATGCCCCGGAAAGCGGTAACGGTTTCTCGGGGCATTTGCTTGTGTATTTCGGCGTGCATGATATGTGCCGCCGCAGCTTGTATGCAGGTCGTCTGAATTTTTAGGAAAAGCCTACAAAGCCCGTTTTCAGACGGCCTATGCGGTGAAAGCCGCCCAAACAGGTAATGAAGAGATGTTGAAGAAACACGTTCTTTTGATGTCCGGCATAGCAGCGGTTGCCTCTGCACCCGTTTTTTCATCCGGTAATGAAGCGTTGCAGTGTACGTTGATACAGGACAACGCTTTGCGGCTGGCATGTTTTGATAAAGTGTATGCTGCCCAGTTCCCGCCGCAAATGCCGCCGACTCCTGCCGAGCAGCCGCCCAAATCAGTCGATTTGGTGAAAACGGTGGATCAAAGTTTGGCTAAGAAAGAGGCCGCCATTGTGTTCAGTAAGCCGGTTTCATCCGGTACGGAGCCGACCGAAACCCTGCTGGATGCCGCAGACGCTTATACGCCTCTGAGCCTGATGTACGATTTGGATCAAAACGATGCCCGCGGTGTGCTGTCGGTGCGCGAACATAATCCGATGTACCTGTTGCCCGCATGGTATAACAGCAGCCCGAATTACCGCCCTTCTTCCAAAACGCGCGGAGTGGCCAATGATCCGAGGGCGAGAGACCAAAAGCGTCTTGAAACCAAAATGCAGGTATCGTTTAAAACCAAGCTGATGGAAGACGTGTTCAGCACTCGTTCCGACCTTTGGTTCGGCTATACGCAAAATGCCCATTGGCAGGTGTGGAGCCAAGGCGAAAAATCCGCTCCGTTCCGCAACAACGATTATCAGCCTGAGTTTTTCATTACCCAGCCTGTGAAAGCTGATTTGCCCGCAGGCGGCAAGCTGCGCATGGTGGGCTTGGGCTTGGTGCATCAATCAAACGGCCAAAGCCGCCCGCTGTCGCGCTCATGGAACCGTGTGTACGGCATGGCGGGTTTGGAGTGGGGCAAGTTAACCGTAATTCCCCGCGTATGGGTGAGAGCTTTCGACCAAAGCGGTGAAAAAGATGATAACCCCGACATTTCCGATTATATGGGCTACGGCGATTTGAAACTGCAATACCGGTTTAACGACAAGCAAACCGTAGCCACCACCATGCGCTACAACCCCAAGACCGGCAAGGGTAGCGTTCAGGCCGATTACACATTCCCGATCAAAGGCAAGCTCAAGGCTTATGTGCAGGGATTCCACGGTTACGGAGAGAGCTTGCTCGACTATAACCACAAGCACAACAGCGTAGGCTTAGGCGTGATGTTAAACGATTGGGACGGCTTTTAACGCGGTTTAATGCGTGGAAGCATGATTGAAACGCGTTTTGCATTGCGAAAACCGGCGCGTATTTTATTGTGCGGCACTCGTTTATTGCAGCGCTAGCGCGTATAATGCCGCGCTTGGGCAAGATTAATTACCTGAATGGAACAGAATGATGGCCAAAAATGCAACGGAAAGCGGCAAACTCGGTAAGGCATTGAAAAAATACCTGATTACCGGTGTTTTGGTGTGGCTGCCGATTGCAGTGACATTATGGGTGATTACTTATATCGTATCGGCGTCCGACCAACTGCTTAACCTACTGCCGGCGCATTGGCAGCCCAAGCATTTTCTCGGTTTCAACATCCCCGGGTTGGGCGTGATTGTGACCATGCTGGCTCTGTTTATCACCGGCCTGTTTGGTGCGAACGTAATCGGTAAGCAGATGATTGCCGCGTGGGATCATTTGCTCGGCCGTATTCCCGTTGTGAAATCGATTTATTCCAGCGTGAAGAAAGTGTCGGAATCTTTGTTGTCCGACAACAGCCGTTCTTTCAAAACCCCCGTGCTGGTGCCTTTCCCGCAGCCCGATATTTGGACGATTGCCTTCGTATCGGGCAGTATCCCCGAATCGGTGGTGCGGCATTTGGAGGGCGAAGAATACGTTTCCGTATATGTGCCGACCACGCCGAACCCGACCGGCGGCTATTACATCATGGTTAAAAAAAGCGATATCCGCGAACTGGATATGAGCGTGGACGACGCCCTGAAATATGTGATTTCGCTCGGCATGGTGTTGCCCAACGAGCCATTTGCAAAAAATTTACTCGAAAAGCCGATAGAAGAATAAATAATAGATAAGGTAAGGATTGATGAAACACATTTTACTGTTGGGTTGTGTTGGTTTGGCCTTAGCGACGCCTGCTTACTCTGAAACAGATAATACGGTAATTAATTCAAAAGGTGAGCCGGTGTATTTGTTTGAATGGATGAAGCAACCGGAGTTTAAGAAGTTATGGCTAAAACAGGTTTGGCAATATACACCTAAAGCTCCGATGAATCGTTGGGTGCGAGATATGTCAGGGCCAATGCCGCCTTTGGAGAGAGTAAAGATTGGCGGTAAGGAGTATTATGCAACAGAGATGTGTCAGCCACATAATTGCCCAGATAATAAAATTTGTATTTTAACCAATAAAAAGCAAATATTTGCTTATCATGTGATTGAACATGAAGCTAATGCTTCTGCGAAAAGGTTTGTCGAAACTTATACCTACGGTAAACCCAACGTTGAACAGTTGCATTATTTGAAAACAAGACTTGAGTAATTTATGCCTGTTTGACAACCATTCAGACGGCTTGAATCATTAATTAAATTAAAACAAATCAACAAGGTGAATTTATGCGTACCAACTATTGTGGCTTAATCAGCGAACAATATTTAGACCAAACCGTTACCGTGAAAGGCTGGGTTCATCGCCGCCGCGACCACGGCGGTGTGATTTTTATCGACTTGCGCGACCGCGAAGGCATTGTGCAGGTGGTGATTGACCCCGACACACCGGAAGCCTTCAAAACCGCCGATTCAGCCCGTAACGAATACGTGTTAAGCATTACCGGTAAAGTACGCAACCGCCCCGAAGGGACGGCCAACGATAAAATGATTTCCGGCAAGATTGAAATTTTGGCGAAAGAAATCGAGATTTTAAACACTGCCGCTACGCCTCCGTTCCAAATCGACGACGAAAACATCAGTGAAAACGTGCGCCTGACCAACCGCGTTATCGACCTGCGCCGCCCGCAAATGCAGCGCAACCTGCGCCTGCGCTACCAAGTAGCCATGGGCGTGCGCCGTTATTTGGATGCACAAGGCTTTATCGACATCGAAACGCCAATGCTGACCCGTTCCACTCCCGAAGGCGCGCGCGACTACCTCGTGCCCAGCCGCGTGCATCCGGGCGAATTTTTCGCTTTGCCGCAATCTCCGCAACTGTTCAAACAACTGCTGATGGTGGCCGGTTTCGACCGTTATTACCAAATCACCAAATGCTTCCGCGATGAAGATTTGCGTGCCGACCGCCAGCCCGAATTCACCCAAATCGATATTGAAACCTCGTTCTTAAGCGAGAACGAAATCATGGACATCACCGAAGGCATGGCCAAACAGGTGTTCAAAGACGCATTGGGCGTGGAATTGGGCGATTTTCCGCGCATGCCGTTCTCCGAAGCCATGTTCTACTACGGTTCCGACAAACCCGATATGCGCGTGTCGCTCAAATTCACCGAGCTGACCGATTTGATGAAAACCGAAGAATTCAAAGTATTCCGTGCCGCAGCCGACATGAAAGGCGGTCGCGTGGTGGCTTTGCGCGTGCCGAACGGTGCGAAATTGAGCCGCAAAGACATCGACGAATACACCAAATTTGTCGGCATCTACGGCGCGAAAGGCTTGGCTTACATCAAAGTCAACGACGTGAGCAACATCACCAACGGCGAAGACAGCGGCCTGCAATCTCCGATTGTGAAATTCCTGTCTGAAAACTGCCTGAAAGAAATCATTGCCAAAACCGAAGCGCAAAACGGCGACATCATTTTCTTCGGCGCCGACAAAGCCAAGATTGTGAACGAAGCCATCGGTGCGCTGCGTATCAAAATCGGCCATGAACACGGCACGGAAAACGGTTACTTCGTGGACGAATGGAAACCGTTGTGGGTGGTTGATTTCCCGATGTTCGAATACGACGAAGAAAACGACCGCTATGCCGCCATGCACCATCCGTTTACTTCGCCTAAGCCCGGTCATGAAGACCTGATGGAAACCGCCCCGGAAAACTGCTTGGCGCGTGCTTACGATATGGTGTTGAACGGCTGGGAAATCGGCGGCGGTTCTATCCGTATCCACCGCGCCGACGTTCAGGAAAAAGTGTTTGCCGCCCTGAAAATCAGCCCTGAAGAGCAACAGGAAAAATTCGGCTTCCTGCTGGATAACCTGAAATTCGGTGCACCTCCGCACGGCGGTTTGGCTTTCGGTTTAGACCGTTTGGTTACGTTGATGACCGGTGCCGAATCCATCCGCGACGTGATTGCGTTCCCGAAAACACAGCGTGCTCAATGCTTGCTGACCAATGCGCCGAATGCGGTTGACGAGAAACAACTGCGCGAACTGAGCCTGCGCTTGCGTGCGAAAGCAACTGAAAGCAAAGAAGCATAAGATTCTTTAATTGAAAAAACCGAGGCCGTCTGAAAATTTTTCAGACGGCCTTTTCATAAAAGCCAAGTTTTTTTAAAGCCGGCTTGCTATACGATGTTTCAAAAGAGATTTGGCTATCCAAAATTTCTACTCAATCCAAAAAAAGCGTTTGCAGCACCCCATTTATTCTCGATAGCTTGCCGACTGCTTCCTGCGCTCCACACATAATTTCCCGTATAATTCAGGCCGTCTGAAACCTGAATCTGCCTTCTGCCGTGTCCACTCCGTTCGACTTAACCGTTTTTTTAAAAAACCTGCCGACTCTGCCGGGCGTTTACCGCATGCTCGACAAAAGCGGGCAGGTTTTGTACGTCGGCAAGGCGGTCAACCTGAAACGGCGGGTGTCGAGCTATTTTCAGAAAAGCGACCATTCTCCGCGCATCACCTTGATGGTAAAACAAGTACATTCGGTCGAAACCACGGTTACCCGTTCCGAAGCCGAAGCGCTGATTCTGGAAAACAATTTAATCAAAGCCTTATCGCCGAAATACAATATTCTTTTCCGCGACGACAAAAGCTATCCTTATCTGATGTTGAGCGGGCACGAATTCCCGCAGATGGCCTATTACCGCGGCACACTCAAAAAAACCAACCAATATTTCGGCCCTTATCCAAACGGTTATGCCGTGCGCGACAGCATTCAGATTCTGCAAAAGGTATTCCGTCTGCGCACTTGTGAAGACAGCGTATTCCAACACCGCGACCGCGCCTGCCTGCTGTATCAAATCAAACGCTGCTCCGGCCCGTGTGTCGGCCATATTTCTTATGAAGACTACCAAGCCAGCGTGCGTGAAGCGGTAACTTTTCTCAACGGAAAAACCGATGAACTGACCCAAACCCTGCACCACAAAATGAATCAGGCCGCCGCCGCGCTGCAATTTGAAGAAGCCGCCCGCTACCGCGACCAAATCCAAGCGCTCGGGTTGGTGCAAAGCCAGCAGTTCATCGACAGCAAAAATCCCAACAATCCCAACGATATCGACCTGCTGGCGCTAGTGGTAGAGCAAGGCAGCGTGTGTATCCATTGGGTCAGCATCCGCGGCGGGCGGCATGTGGGCGACAAAAGTTTCTTCCCCGACGTGCGCAACGATCCCGAACCCAACGGGCAGGATTACGCAGAAGCCTTTGTCGCCCAACATTATTTAGGCAAAAGCAAGCCCGACATCATCATCAGCAACTTCACTTTGCCCGAAGTGCTTCAGACGGCCTTAAACCAAGAACACGGCAAGCAAATCCAATTCGTTACCAAAACCATAGGCGAGCGCAAAATCTGGCTGAACATGGCAGAGAAAAACGCCAAACTCGCCATTGCCCAACACCGCTTGCAACACAGCAGCCAGCAACACCGCATCGAAGAACTGGCACGCCTATTAAACATGGATTCAGACGGCCTCCAACGTCTCGAATGCTTCGACATCAGCCACACGCAAGGCGAAGCCACCATCGCTTCCTGTGTTGTGTACGACGAGCATAATATCCAACCCAACCAATACCGCCGCTACAACATCACCACCGCCAAAGCAGGCGATGACTACGCCGCCATGCGCGAAGTGCTCACCCGCCGCTACGGCAAAATGGTCGAAGCCGAAGCCAACGGCGAAGCCGTCAAATGGCCCGATGCCGTCTTAATCGACGGTGGCAAAGGGCAAGTCGGCATGGCAGTAACCGTGTGGGAAGAACTCGGCCTGCACATCCCCATCATCGGCATCGCCAAAGGCCCCGAACGCAAAGCCGGCTTGGAAGAACTGATTTTGCCGTTCACAGGCGAAACCTTCCGCCTGCCGCCCAACAGCCCCGCCTTGCACCTGCTACAAACCGTGCGCGACGAATCCCACCGTTTCGCCATTACCGGACACCGCAAAAAACGCGACAAAACAAGAGTAACGTCGTCATTAAACGAAATCCCCGGCATAGGCGCAAAACGCCGCCAAGCATTGCTTACCCGTTTCGGAGGGCTGCGCGGCGTAGCGGCCGCCAGCGTAGAAGACTTGGCTCAAGTAGAAGGCATTAGCAAAGCCTTGGCCGAAAAAATTTATGAAAGCCTGCACTGATTGAAAATATACATATTAGATAAGGCGGAATACAGCCGTGCGGTTTATTTTTCATACGGCCACACGATAACCCGCACAAGCAAGCCTTTAAATTCGCTATAATTCGGCATCAACCGAATGCAGCCGCGGTTAGCAAACTGTCGTTGCGTGTTTGAATAATAAAATTTCTGCACACACTTTTCAGACGGCCGGAGGCATATCAACCCATCATACAAGCCGTCTGAAAACACGCAGGCATATAGCAAATAAACTTTATTTCCGCTACGGCGTTGCTGCGTCTTAGCTCAAAGAGAACGATGGAACAAGCCGTTAAAGCGGCAACAGAATCGGTTTTATATTACCCATACTGTTTGCGGCCTGCCGCCTTGCATCAAAAATAAGTTTATATTGCTATATCAGCAGCAAAACACAGAAAGCCACAAATCATGCCCTGGAATGTTCCCATTTTCCTTACTTGGATGCGCGTATTGCTGATTCCGGTATTCACACTCCTGTTTTACCTGCCCAAAGAATGGCTGGACATACAAACCGTAAATTGGACAGCCGCCGTGATTTTTGCCATTGCCGCCGTTACCGACTGGTTCGACGGTTTTTTAGCGCGCCGTTGGAAGCAAACCTCCGATTTCGGTGCTTTTCTCGATCCCGTTGCCGACAAACTGATGGTTGCCGTAGCCTTGTTGCTGCTGGTTAGCTTAGGCAGAACCTATGCCATTTTCGCCATGATCATCATCGGCAGAGAAATTACCATTTCAGCATTGCGCGAATGGATGGCACAAATGGGCAAACGCAACAGCGTCGCCGTTGCCACTATCGGAAAATTAAAAACCACCGCGCAAATGGCAGCCATTTTGCTGTTGCTTATCGGCTTGCAAGATTATCACGGCTTCAACCTGCTCACTATCGGTAACATATTGATGTTTATTGCATCTGTATTAACCATCTGGTCGATGTTCTATTACTTGAAAATGGCATGGAAAGAATTTAAGCATTAAAATCCAACAAAACCCTTGACAGCAAATTTTCAGACACTATAATAGCTTTCTCTTTTGCCGAAGCCCATAAGCAGAAGCAAAACCCAAGCGGGAATAGCTCAGTTGGTAGAGCGCAACCTTGCCAAGGTTGAGGTCGCGAGTTCGAGACTCGTTTCCCGCTCCACAGTTTACTTTCAGATGTAATTCAAACGCGGGAATAGCTCAGTTGGTAGAGCGCAACCTTGCCAAGGTTGAGGTCGCGAGTTCGAGACTCGTTTCCCGCTCCAACAGCTTACATTTGAACTCAAGCGGGAATAGCTCAGTTGGTAGAGCGCAACCTTGCCAAGGTTGAGGTCGCGAGTTCGAGACTCGTTTCCCGCTCCAAAATACCAAGCCGTTTACACCACTTAAGCGGCTTGAATAGCTTTAAGGCGGGATAGCAAAGTGGTTATGCAGCGGCCTGCAAAGCCGTCTACGCCGGTTCGATTCCGACTCCCGCCTCCACATTTTATATTATATTCAAATACATCCCTTACGGCGGGGTGGCAGAGTGTTTATGCGATAAGGGGTGCAACCCTTATACAGGCCGGTTAAAATCCGCGCCCCCGCCTCCAAAGTTATTTATCTTTGATATCTAAACAAACAGATATAAAAGATAAAGCCCGGGTGGTGAAATAGGTAGACACAACGGACTTAAAATCCGTCGACCCTAAACAGGTCGTGCCGGTTCGATTCCGGCTCCGGGCACCACCATACTCAATCAATATACCGCTTTAAAGCGGTTATTTTTTTGCCTGTAAATCTCCCGCTAAGCAAATTTGTGTAGCGTTCCCAGTATTTCCGATGCCTTGAGTATTTTGGGAGAGTCGTTTTCCGTATCCAGAATAAATACGACTAAATTTCAAGCAATACTAGGCTTTCCTATATTTTTGTAGTTTTGCAAAAACCTCACTGCGCCCGTTTTCAGACGGCCTTCTGCTATAATCTTGCCCTTTGTTTTATCTAGGCTTTTACACACACCATGCAGCAGCCCGACTTCACCCAAACGCTCTCCCGCGACCGCCATTTCCTGCAAAACGCCTTCAAAAACCCCAAACGCTTCGGCGGCATCGAAGCCGTGCAGAAAAAATACCAAAAATCGCACGACACGTTTTTAAAACGCCAAGCCGCGCTGCCCAAGCCGCAGTATGACGGCACACTGCCGGTGCACGAGCGTTTGGACGACATCAAAACCGCCATTCAAAACAACCAAGTAACCATTATTTGCGGCGAAACCGGTTCGGGCAAAACCACCCAGCTTCCGAAAATCTGCTTGGAGCTTGGGCGCGGTGCGGCGGGCTTGATCGGACACACGCAGCCGCGGCGGTTGGCGGCGCGTTCGGTGGCGGAGCGGATTGCCGAAGAATTGGACAGCAACATCGGCCAAACCGTCGGCTACAAAGTGCGTTTCAACGACAACACCTCGCGCGATGCCTATGTGAAGCTGATGACCGACGGCATTCTGCTCGCCGAAACGCAAACCGACCGCTATCTCACCGCTTACGACACGATTATTATCGACGAAGCGCACGAACGCAGCCTCAACATCGATTTTCTGCTCGGCTACCTGAAACAGCTTCTGCCGCGCCGCCCCGATTTGAAAGTCATCATCACCTCGGCCACCATTGATGCCGAGCGCTTTTCCAAACATTTCAACAACGCGCCCGTGCTGGAAGTGAGCGGGCGCACCTTCCCTGTCAACATTCTCTACCGCCCGCTGCATTCGCAAGACGAAGACGAAGCGGAAATCGAGTTGACCGACGCGATTGTCGATGCCGCCGACGAATTAGCACGGCTGGGCGGCGGCGACATTCTGGTGTTCCTGCCCGGCGAGCGCGAAATCCGCGAGGCCGCCGAAGCCCTGCGCAAATCGCCGCTGCGCCGTGACGACGAAATCCTGCCGCTGTTTGCCCGCTTGTCGAACGCCGAACAGCACAAAATTTTCCACCCGAGCGGCAGCAAACGCCGCATCGTGCTGGCGACCAACGTGGCCGAAACCTCGCTCACCGTGCCGGGCATCAAATATGTGATCGACACCGGTTTGGCACGGGTCAAACGCTATTCCGCGCGCGCCAAAGTGGAACAGCTTCATGTGGAAAAAATCTCCCAAGCCGCCGCGCGTCAACGCTCCGGCCGCTGCGGCCGCGTATCCGCCGGCGTAGCCGTGCGCCTGTATAGCGAAGAAGATTTCAACGAGCGTCCCGCCTTTACCGACCCCGAAATCATTCGCAGCAATCTGGCCGCAGTCATCCTGCGCATGGCCGCGCTGAAACTGGGCGATGTGGCAGCTTTCCCATTTCTTGAAGCGCCTGACCAGCGTTATATTAATGACGGGTTTCAGGTGTTGTTGGAACTGGGGGCGGTGGAAGAGAATTATGAGTAGTCTGCACGCATTTCTGAAAATGCCTGTCTGAAAAGCACGATGCCGTCTGAAAATGAGTTTCAGACGGCATTTTTTACAGTGTAAATTGCCTTAAAGTTTACTCAATAATCCAAAATCTTTTTGACCTTTCTCATCCGTATCATTATCAGAAAATACTGTTGAATTAAGATAATTTTCTACTAATTTAATAATATGTCTGATTTTATCTGTTTGAGTTGTCATAAAACCAAGTGGCACGGTAACGGGATAACCTACTAATTTAGCGTGATAACAAACCACCGCAAATTTATTTTCTAAAAATAAAATTTCCGTATTGCCGTTTAAAAAACCTTCACAAAATCCGTAGAGTACTTTTTCTGATGTATCTCTAAACTGATGTAACCATTCTTGTTTCTCACGCTTATAGCACTCGGATGGCAAAGGCAAATAAAGTCGGAAATCATAATTTTTTTCCTTTTGCTTATCCACGAAATATTGAATTTTGTTGTGGATTTTTCGCTGTTTTCCCCAATAAATATCACTTGGAGCAAACCAATATAGTTTTTTGACTTGCTTGTTGTCCAATTTATTCAAAATACCCTGTATTTGTTCAAATAGCATTTCTTGATGATAAATCTGTCCTAGAAAATACAAGCCATTTTGCTGTTCATATTTTTGATAGATTTTCATAAATTCGACAAAATCTAATTGTCCGCCAAATAATACGTTTACCGTATCCTCATCACCAATTTCTCCCATACTTTTCCGTAATTCACGTAAATTATCACGACTGGCAAATTGTTTCAGTTGTACTGTAATCGCTTGCTGAATATTGTCTTGATGGATGATAGTAGGCACATCGTGGCGTTCTTTAGCTTCACCTGTTTCAGGCACTAGTTCAAATGCCTGCGTAAAACGAAAATAATCAGGCTTACCTTTGGGTTCGATGGCATCAATTTTATATAGAGAAATGTCTTTTTTATCTATGATGCCGTCTTGCATTAATTGACGAAAACGGTTTTGAAACGCTTTTCGGGCAATTTCACAGCTTTCGGATAATACTTTGGGTTCAATTTCCAATTCAATAGCTTGCTGACTGGCTTTATCACAATCTTCTTTTCGCAAAAAATTGTTATCTAATAATTCCATGCGATATTCCCCACCAAACTCTTCTAATGTTGGAATTTTGGGAGGATCTTGTCCGTCATTGTGAAACAATCGTAAACCTTCAGCCGATAACTCAATCAAACCATCATCTCGCCAAGTAATCCATTTCTTTTTTTCCAAATCAGCAAGAGCGACTTCGGTTTCATGTTGAGTAAATCCGAAATATTGGGCAATTTGTTCAGGTTTGCACGGTGTTACTTTCAACAAGCGCAACAAATATTCGCGCACAAATGCTACACCTTCATCGCTCATATACGAAAACACGATATGAAAACGTGGAGCTTTAACCACAAAATCTATTTGATTATACGGCGTTTTTTGTTCATTCATTTTTTCACTCCGTTTTTCAGGATTTTAATGGCGTAATGTTGCGGATTAGTTTGTTCTTGCATAAAACGTATAACTTTTGCCAGTGGGGTTTTGCTGTTTTTGGGCTGTTCCCACACAGCTTTTGCACCGACAATGATCAGTTTATCCATCGCACGAGATAAAGCGACATTGATACGATTCGGCAAATGTAAAAAGCCTGTACTGTATGTTTTGTCATGTCGAGCCAACGATAAAATAATCACTCGGTTTTCTTTGCCTTGATAACTGTCCACACTGTCAATTTTAATTAGACGGCGGAAACGTTCTTCCCAACTGTTTTGATTAAACATTGTGCGAATGAGTTTTTTCTGTTCGCTGTACATACAAATCACACCGATAGCTTGTTCGTTTTTATCCAAACAATGTTGTACAACATCGCTGTTCATAAACGTTTCATCATTTTGGAAACTTTGCAGCAAATTAATAATTTCTTTGGCTTCGGCACGATTAGACAAACTGCCACTTTTACCTTGTTCATGATAAGAATTAGGCAATGAAGTGGTATCCAACCAAGTAACACCGGCTTTTAGTTTTTCTGGCAGCTTCGCGTAAATATTGGGCACATCATTATCGGTTTTACCATTTTCCAAAACATTATTATAAAAACAAGCAGACACCAAACTGCCAATCGCAGGCGCCATACGATATTGTGTTTTAAGTGTTGCACAAGTTTGTTTGCCGTATTCCGATTGAAACACCCGTTCAAAATCGCTGCCCAATGCTTGGTCTAATTCTTCGCCACGTTTGGAAATACCTAAACGGCGGGCAAGTGCATTTTTATGTTCTTCCGAATATAAAGGCGGTAATTGTTTATGGTCACCTACCAATAAGATTCGAGAGCCAGACTGCATGGCGATTGCCAATTCGCTGGAAATGGAGCGTGCTGCTTCATCCACAATTACCCAATCATAAATATTGTCTGCAATGCCGATGTGGTGTTGGCCAATACCAACACAAGTACCAATCACAAGTTGGCGGGAACGTGCCAAAAATTCATCATAATTGGTACGTTCATTTGAAAGTGCTTCCAACATATCTTGAGTTAAATCAATCAATTTCTTCGCCTGAACATCTTCTACTGGCTGAATATTGTGCTTTTGATTTAATTCGCCAATTAGCTTTGGCAAAATGTCATCAATTTCCATCAGTTCACGTATTCCCATTGTCTGGGCTTGCTCTTTGATACTTTTTTCTAATCGTTTGCGTAAATGCTTTTCGTCTTCATCAATATTCTCATCTTTTGAATTTTTAATGATTTTTTCATAACGACGAATTTGTGAACCAATATCAAACATGATTTCAGCCCGTTCACGCAAATAGCTTTCAGGCAGTCCCATGCTGCGGCCAAGCTGACAGATATTGCCAATTTTATTCACATTTAACTGTGCTCTTTTTTGCCCGACCAAATTCGGCGAGAACACATCTTCCAAAATTTCAGAATCAGCAATTTCACGATTGCTAAAACGCACCAATTGCAAATCCGTTCCCAAACGCTGGCAGTGTTTACGTATACGTTCGGCAGCCGTATTGACCGCTTCATGCGATTGGCTGACCAACAGAATATTGCGCATCTTTTGTACATCAAACAAATAATGCACAAATGCGGCAATAAATTCTGTTTTTCCGGTCCCCGGCGGGCCTTGCAATAAGGATAACGGTCCGTTGGCAATCAGTTTCTGGAAAGCGATACGTTGTGCCTCGTTCAAACTTACACCTTTTTCAGGTTGGTCGTAGCGTTTAAATTCATCATCGCTAAGCTGAACCTCATATTTTTCAGACGGCAATGAACAATGTTCATCAAAATAATTAACTAAATTTTTAACCACACTTTCGCCGTCTAAAATACGTTGTAAAGCCTTTTTACGGCGGGTGTAAGACGCTTTGTTTTGTTTACTTTGCAAATAAACAGGCGTATCCGCTTGAATTCGATTAGTATTTTTATCTTTATATTTTTTCAGATGAATTTCATTTAATGTGCTTTTAGCAACATCTACCGTGCCGTAAACAAACGTTTTTTCGCCGTCTTCACTTTTACCAACGGCTTCCACAATTTCATCACGCTTAAATTGATCAATCGGATTGACTTCACCATCATATGGAATATAAATGTCACCGTTTTCGGTTTTTTGCAAAGCTTCACTAGCTGTAACAGATGGTAACGCTTCGGTCTCGGTATCCAAAATCGCCTGCCATAGCCTTTGAATGCTGGGGCGTTGTTCAATAATCGGTTCTGAAATTTCAACATCAACGATTTCGGTTTCAATAATTTCAATTTCTTCAAGATTTTCTTTTTCAGGCAACCTGAAAATGTGTTCGCCAATGAATTGATGTAACGTATTTTGAAATGCTTCATGATAAGCCAAATAATCACTCAACTTATCTAAGTTGCTGTAATTGCTATAAGAAACTGATAAACCTAAAGATAAACTGGCCACACTTTTCTCTTTGTCTGTTCGGCTAATATGGCTACGTTCAAACGGCGAAATAGCGTGCCTGAATTTTCTGTCATTAATGGTATAAAACGCTGTAAATTTTCCACCCAAGCCAATAAAGGTAATATCTACTTCTTCTTTTGGATATTTTTTACTTTCTTGAAACTGAACAAACAATTCGCCATTTTCAGGATAAATTTCAATCGGCAAAAACGAATCACGACCACCCACGGTAATATTTATCATCGGCGTGGTCGGTCTCGGGTTGAGTGCTTCTTTAAATCTTGCCAACGAAATAAACGCTGTTTGGCTGTCTGAATATTCTTGTTGTATCGCTTCGGCAATTTCAGCAAAATTTTCAGACGGCTTATTCCATTCTATACCCAATAATTCGCATGCCATTTTCATGACAGCAAAATTATCCCGCTGTTTTTCGGTAACATGATCAAATTCTGGCGAATATTCGGTATTGAACTGACTTTGTCCGTTTGGCGAAAAATCCAAAATATCCAAAATCTGAAGCCTAATATTGTCGCCATCAATCGTTACCAATACGTTGTCAGGTTTCAAATCACCGTGCGTAAAACCCAAGCTGTGCAAATGTTCAACATTCTGAACAAGCTGATTAATAAGCGTGAGCTTAAGCTCATCAGCCAAATTGATTTCTTGAATTTTTTGCCAAGGTATACCTTTAACAATGAAATCGCTCACTGCAAACAGGCAGCCCGATTTTTTAGCAATACCGAATTCACGGATTTTCGGCACATAATCGGGCGACAATTTCGCCAGTTTCGCCATATTTTCCAGCCAATGCAAAACTACTCTGGCTTTTGAACTATCGGTTTGCGGGTCTGAACCAAACCATTTTTTTACTAAATAATATGATGAACGATAGATTTCTTTATCATCATCATCTTTTATTGTTTCTTCATCAGGATAATTTTTTTCTAATTTATTCTGAAAAAAGAATGGCTCTAATTTTGCAAAATCAAAAGAAAAATCGATCGCCTGTTCAGGTTTGGCTTGATTAAATGCGTCTAAAAAATCCACAGCATTTTTAAAAGGTGCATTTGATAACGCCGTACGCAAAGCTTCTGCATACCATGCTGTCTCATTGCCTAGTTTATTTTTCATTTCATTAAGGCTATCAGGAGAAATCCGTTTTGCCTGAATGATATGCCATGCCAAAACTGCCAATGAACGTACATCATATTGATAGGGCGTAAGTTTGATGCCGTCTGAAAGTGCAAAAGCTTCTTTTGCCAAATCGCCGGATACTTCCAAAATTTCACGTACATCACCAACAGTTTGCTCTGACGGAAAGTAAGCGGTCGCAAAACCTGACAATGTAATTTTGTCATCTGCCGATAGCCAAATACTGTGTTCGCCCAAGTCCCGATGAGCAATATCGATTTTGTGCAACTGGGCAAATTTGTCTAATAATAATTGCACCAATCCCAAGCGACGTTCCGTGCTTAAATTTTCGCCATTGTATCCGCCCACAAATTGATTAAAGCGTTTTTGTTGTGAAAACAGTTCAAATAAATCAATGTGTTCAGCAGTGATTTCACCTTTTTGTGGTGTGGATTTGTAATTTAAACAGGAATGATATAAGTCTTTGTTTTTTAATTTTATGTAGTTCAATACATCATATTCACGACTGACCAAACGGTAACGTCCATCAGGGGTCTGTGCTTCTGGACGGTTGACTTTAGTGAAATCCCAACGGCGCAATAAAGCTTGGTCTTGGTATTTTTTGTTTTCAGTTTGAGCAAGATATTCTTGAAAAATGAGTTTTGGGTGAGAAAAAATAGGTGTGTCTTCGGCATAATAGCCATTCATATTGGTAGACTTAGGCTTGACGGTATTGCTACCAAAAATCTTTTTATTAAAAAGATCAAAATCTTGATTTAAAGTTTTACTATTGGGATGTGGTTTGAAGCGTTTGTTAAATTCGTGTTCGTTTTTAAGTTTGAGAAAATCCGCCAAAGTGAGAACGTGTAGTTTTTCATTGTCGGGCAGCTGACTAAAATCAGCATTACCTGTCATCACAACCAAAAAATGTACCTGTGGGCGTAAGCCTTTATTGGTGAATTGTTGTTTAAATTTATCCAGTTTCTTTTCTAGTAAAAATTGCTTGTTTCGTGTAATAGAAACAGGCGAACGCCCCATATCTTTTTCATTCAAATACCATTTATCTTTATCAGAGGTAATAACACCATTCCAATGTTTTAATTCCACAATCAATACATTGCAATGCGTGATAATTACCAAATCAAATTCACCTTCTTTGCGTTCTTTCACGTCTGCAAAGCGAAAACCTGAATATCCTTTCCAAGGGAAAATGGATTTCAATGCCCCTAATGCTTGTAATCCTTGCCCCTTGAAAGATTGGTTTATTTTTACGGAACCTGAAAAAGCTTGCTTGATTTTTTCGATCGCTTCTACTTCGTGAGTAGTTAAGCCGCCGCCCCAGTCTTGTACTTCCATAAATTCTTGTATTTCCATAAATTACTCCATAGTAAATATTTGGTATATTTTATTAAATTGTCGCCACACTACACCCATACAACGGCACATTCACGAGCCAATCCTGCTCCCGATAATCCGCCATAGAAAAGCGCACCGCCTGTTCGGGCTGAAACTGTTCCACATACACTTTCAAACTTTTGGCTTTCAAATTTTCTTCCGCTTTCACTTCAATGGGAATGACCGACTGCCCGCATTGCAGCACAAAATCCACCTCCGCCGTGCCGCGTTCGGCTGCCCAATAAAACACGGGGTTTTCCTGCGTGGCAACCAGTTGTTGCAAGACATATTGCTCGGTCAATGCACCTTTGAATTCGGTAAAAATACGACTGCCTTCCAGCAAAACACTAACGTCCAAATGGCTTTGGGCGGCGAGCAGGCCGACGTCCAGGCCATAGAGTTTGAACGCGTTGTCCTGATAAGCCGAAAGCGGCAGATGCGGTTTTTTGATGCGCGGCACGCAATGTACCAAACCGCTGTCTTTGAGCCATTGCAGGGCAATTTCATAATCCTTGCTTCGTGCGCCTTTTTGCAGTTGCGAGTAGATAAATTTCTTGTTTTCTTTGGCAAGTTGCTCAGGAACGGACGACCAAATCGACCGCACTTTTTGCACGGTTTGCCCGTCTTTGATGTGCTTGGAAAAATCCTGTTCATACGCCAACAGCAAATTGCGCTGCACTTGGCGAACCGCATCGAAATTTTGCGTATCGATAAACGTCTGCACCGCTTCAGGCATGCCTCCGACAAAATAATATTGGCGTAACAAATCAATGTAGGCCGTTTTCATGGCGGTAATTAACGCCCAATCCTGCGTTTCCAGCAGTTGCCTCAAATCCTGTTTACCTAGCGCGGTGAGAAACTCCTGAAAATCCATTGGATAAATCGGCAGAAAATCCACCTTGCCCACAGGAAACGAAACTTGATGATGCAGCGACACGCCTAGTAGCGAGCCTGCCGCCACGATATAAAACTGCGGTGCGTTTTCGTAAAAATATTTGAGTGATGACAAGGCTTGCGGTATTTCTTGAATTTCGTCAAAAATCAATAGGGTATCTTCTGCCTGAATATCTACACCGCTTTCAATTTTTAAGCCGAGTATCAGGCGGTTGATGTCGTAATCGCCTGCAAACAGCGTCTTCATGCGCGGGTTGTTGTCAAAATTGATGTAGGCAACTTGGGCGAAATGCTGCTCACCGAAGTGCTTCATTACCCACGTTTTGCCAACCTGTCTTGCCCCTTGAATAATCAATGGCTTGCGCTTAGGCTGGTTTTTCCATTTTTCTAAAGATTGGATAATATTGCGTTGCATGGAAAAGATCTCACAAAAGTTTGCTTGTTATTTTAGTTAGATTTTACATTTTTTCAAACGAAAAAGTGTGTTTTATATTCATTTTTTCAAATGAAAGTGCGTTTTCCTGTTTCAGCCTGCTTTTGTATGCGATAAAATGCCTTTCTCAAATATTAAAGAACGCTTCCGGGAAACCAACGATTTGCGTAGCGTTCCTACACAAATAAAAAGCCATCATGCAAAACATCAAAAACAATCAATCAGAAAATACAAATATGCCGTCTGAAGGCAAGCAAAGCGAGTTTCTGCAAAGCAAAAACCTTTGAGACGGCCTGAAATCCGTTTCCCCAAGCAAACCGCGCTACCGCCTAACCAAGCTCGGCGAGCAAATGGCGCGTTTGCCCATCGACCCGAAGGTCGCCCGCATTTTGCTGGCGGCGCAAAAGCACGACTGTATGGCGGAAATACTCGTTATCGTGTCCGCCCTGTCCATCCAAGACCCGCGCGAACGTCTGTCCCGCCTTCACCGACCCCGAAATCATCCGCAGTAATCTGGCCGCAGTGATTCTGCGCATGGCAGCCCTGAAACTGGGTAATGTGGCGGCGTTTCCGTTTCTCGAAGCGCCTGACCAGCGTTATATTAATGACGGGTTTCAGGTGTTGTTGGAATTGGGGGCGGTGGAGACCGTTTAAAAAAGCAGCCTGCACTTTTTAATTAAATAAAGTGCAGGCTGCTTTGAGGTTAATTGGTGTTTATCAATCCAGCTTAACGGTTTCACCGTCTTCCGGAACGCTTACGCGGCTTTCAATGCCTTGTCCGCGTATAAATTTACGCATATCGGCGCGGCTGACGGCAGTATGGTTCACGGTATCCATGTGTACTGTGATTATTTTAGCTTTGGGCATGGCTTGACTGGCTTTCAACACGTCTGCCGTGCCCATGATGATGCCGTCTGAAATACCTGAAATCAGCGCGTAGCCTGTATTCATTATCAAGTAATCGGGCTTGTAGCGGTTTAAGGCTTTGTTTACGTCTGCCGTCCACACCGTATCGCCCATAATATAGGCAGTTTTGTGTCCGTTGCTTTGGAACACTACCCCCATCGCATCCCCCAAAATTTCTGCCATTTGCGGGTTGGCATACATAGCTTCTGTACCGTGTGCGCCGCCGGTTTTGCTGATGGTTACGCCGTTGAAGGTTGTGTTGCCGTTTAGTATGCGCACATCAGTAAAACCCTGTTTGCGTATTTTTTCGGCATCGGCTTGGTGTTGCACATACACGGGCAAGTTTTTCGGAATGGCACGAGCAGCAGCTTCGTCCCAGTGATCTTCGTGGGTGTGGGTAACGATAACAGCATCCACACCATCCAAAATTTTATTTACGCTCATCGGCAGCCCGACTAATGGCATTTTGGTTTGGTTGTTGAACGTTCCGGCAAAGCCGTTCATTGAATGCTTGGGGGCAAAAAAAGGGTCAATCAGAAACGTTTGCCCTGCGTATTCGATTTTGGCGGTGGCGTTGCGAATGTGTTGGTAGTAGTCGTCCGCCCAAGCAGAGAAAGCAGTTGCACCCAAAACAGCGGCAAGAATAAATTTTTTGAATTTCATGATGTTGCTCCTTAAAAAATCATGGAGCGTATTTTAAGCAGCGGGCGTATCGGCTAAAATAGGCAATATTGCCAATAAACGCAAGAATAGTGCCAATATGCCGTCTGAAAAACGAACCATCCCCAAAATCGTGCTGTATGCCCAATCAGGTATGAACGATTTTGTTTTCAATATTCCTTTTTCCGTACTTCAGACAACTTATCGGGATAATCCGTTGTTTGAATTGAAAATCTGTTCTGATAATGGTCAAAACATTATCACGGCATTGGGTGCAAACATTCCCGTACACGGCGGATTGGACTTAATGATCCGTGCCGACATTATCGTTATCGCAGGCTGGCGCGACATTGAAGAAGCTCCGACCTCTGAGCTTACCGCGCATTTGCACCAAGCAGCAGAGCGAGGTACGTGCATTGCCACCCTGTGCTACGGTACTTATGCACTTGCCTACACAGGACTTCTAGATGGTAAAACGGCCGCTACCCACTGGCTTGCAGAATCCGACTTTGTCCGCCGTTTTCCAAAAATTTATTTGGATACCAACCGCCTGTATGTGGAAGACGGTAACTTTTTAACTTCGGCCGGAGCTGCGGGCGGGCTGGATTGCTGTCTGTTCCTCATCCGTAAAATCCACGGTGCAACTGTTGCCAACGAGCTTGCTCGCACCTTCGTTGCTGCGCCTTACCGTGAAGGCGGGCAAGCACAGTTTATCCACCGTCCTGCCGAACGCCGTATCGCCGACGACAAAATCAACCGCCTGTTGGACGAACTGCGCCAAAACCTTGCCGCACCATACCGCTTAGATGATTTGGCAGAGAAATTAGCTGTTTCCCGCCGCACTTTTATCCGCCATTTTGCTCAAGCCACAGGTATGAATTTCGGGGAATGGCTTACAACGGAGCGATTATGGCAGGTACAGGATTTGTTGGAAAACACGGATTTGCCGATAGAGCACATTGCCGAACAAAGCGGTTTCGGCAGTGCTGCAAATCTGCGGGCGCAGTTCAAAGCCAAGTTCAAAATCAATCCGAATACTTGGCGGAAAGTGTTTGGCCGATAGATCAGGTTGATAAACTTAATAAAAAGCAGCCTGTTTTTTTCAGACGGCCTATTCATTACACAATTGTTCATTAAAACAGAATTATGCAAGAAACTAAAAATTTTTCAGGTAGCAATACGTCTTTCGAACCCCGCTACCGCCTAACCAAGCTCGGCGAGCAAATGGCACGGCTGCCCATCGACCCGAAGGTCGCCCGCATTTTGCTGGCGGCGCAAAAGCACGACTGTATGGCGGAAATACTTGTTATCGTGTCTGCCCTGTCGATTCAAGACCCGCGCGAACGGCCGCTCGAAGCCCGCGAAGCCGCCCAAAAAGCGCACGAACGTTTTACCGACAAGCAGTCTGATTTCCTCGCCTACCTCAATATTTGGGACAGCTTCCAGCGCGAGCGCGACAAAGGTTTGTCCAACAAACAATTGGTGCAATGGTGCCGCCAATATTTCCTTTCCCACCTGCGGATGCGCGAGTGGCGTGAGCTGCACCACCAGCTCGCCGACATTGCCGTGGAAATGGGTTTGACTACCAAAGAGCAGGCTTTCAGACGGCCTCCTGCACAAGAGCAGCTGAGGCCGTCTGAAAACACCGGCAACCAAGATTTATCTGCCAAACTCAAACAAAAACAATTGGATAAAAAACAGCACCGCGCCCACATCCGCGCCGCCAAAGAAGCGGGCTACGAACAAATCCACCGCGCCCTGCTGACTGGCCTGATTGCCAACGTCGGCATGAAATCGCCCGATGGCCACGACTACACCGGTGCGCGCGGTTCACACTTTCATTTGTTCCCCGCTTCCGCCCTGTTCAAATCCAAACCCAAATGGGTGATGGCGGCCGAACTCACCGAAACCACCCGCCTTTATGCCCGCGATGTCGCTGCCATCCAGCCCGAATGGATCGAGCAGGAAGCTCCGCACCTTGTGCGCTACCATTATTTTGAACCTCATTGGGAGCAGAAACGCGGCGAAGTCGTCGCCAGCGAACGCGTTACCCTCTACGGGCTGACCGTGCTGCCGCGCCGCCCCGTTGCCTACGGCAAAGTCGCCCCCGAAGAAGCCCGCGAAATCTTTATCCGCAGCGCACTGGTGGCGCAGGAATGCAATCTTCAGACGGCCTTTTTTATCCACAACAAAAAACTGATTAAAGAAATCAGTGAGTTGGAGCACAAATCGCGCAAGCAGGACGTGCTGGTGGACGAAGAAGCTTTGTTTGAGTTTTACAACCGGCGTTTACCGCAGTTTTACGAGCCGTCTGAAAAGGTAAGTCGGGCATCCCTGCCCGACAACACAGGCCTGTCTGAAAACGTAGGTCGGATTCTTGAATCCGACAAAACCAAAAACGTAAGTCCCCAGCCCGACAACACCGCCTCCGTTTCAGACGGCCTTTCAGGTAGCCCGCACTACACAGGCCGTCTGAAAAAACCATTGCCCCTTGCCGACATCCGCACCTTCCAAAGCTGGCTCAAAACCGCCGAGCGCGACAACCCGCGCCTGCTGTTCCTCACCCGCGAAGACCTCATGCAGCACGCCGCCGCGCACATTACCGAAGCCCAGTTCCCCCACCATTGGCAAAACAGCGACGGCAAATTCAAACTCAGCTACCGCTTCGAGCCGCACCACCCGCTCGACGGCGTAACCCTTACCCTGCCGCTCACCGTGCTCAACCGCCTCCACGCCCCCGCGCTCGAATGGCTCGTGCCCGGCATGTTGCGCGAAAAACTACAACTGCTTATCAAAGCCCTGCCCAAACAAATCCGCCGCATCTGCGTGCCCGTGCCCGACTTCATCACAAAATTTCTAGAAAGCAACCCCAACCGCCAAGAGCCGATAATCCCCCAGCTTGCCCGTTTTATCGCCAAAACCGCCGGCGATATGCGCCTGCTTGAGCAAATCGACCAAGACGAATGGAGCGCGTTCAAACTGCCCGAGCACTGCTATTTCAACCTGCGCATCATCGACGACGGCGGCCAGGAGCTTGCCACCGGCCGCGATGTAGCCAAACTCCAGCAAGAACTCGGCCAAGCCGCCGCCGTAACCTTCCGCGACAACACCCAAGAATTCGAGCGCGACAACCTCACCAACTGGGACATCGGCACCCTGCCTGAAAGCATCAAATTCGCCCGCGGCAAACAACAGCTCACCGGCTACCTCGGCCTGCAAACAGAAAAAAACGGCAGCATCGCCCTGCGCCTGTTCGACACCCCTGAGGCCGCCGAACAAGCCCACCGTCAAGGGGTGATCGCCCTCATGCAGCTCCAGCTCAAAGAGCACATGAAAGACCTAAGCAAAGGCATCCAAGGCTTCACCCAAGCCGCCATGCTGCTCAAACACATCAGCGCCGACACCCTGCGCGACGACCTCACCGCCGCCATCTGCGACCGCGCCTTTATCGGCGACGACGAGTTGCCCCGCAGTGAAAAAGCCTTCAAAGAACAAATCAAACGCGCCCGCAGCCGCCTGCCCGCCGTCAAAGAAGCCATGAGCCGCTACCTGCAAGACACCGCCGCCGCTTATGCCGAACTCAACGGCAAACTCGGCAAATACCCGCTCACCCACCTGCTGCGCGAACGCACTCAAACCTTGCTGTCCGCCGGATTCGCCAGCCGCACCCCCTGGAGCCAATGGCCGCGCCTACCCGTCTACCTCAAAGCCATGACCCTGCGCATGGAAAAATACAGCACCAACCCCGCCCGCGATACCGCACGCGAAGCCGATATTCAGGAGTTGGAGCAGATGTGGCAAGAAAAAACCGATGGCTTGCTGAAACAAAACCAAGCAATTTCAGACGACCTGAAGATGTTCAAATGGCAAATTGAGGAATTACGCGTGTCGCTGTTTGCACAGGAGTTGAAAACACCGTATTCGGTGTCGGTGAAGCGGTTGTTGAAGGAGTGGGAGTTTTTGAATAAAAAGTAAAAAAATCCGTCTGAAAAATTTCAGACGGTAAAAGTATTATATTGAAGCTACTTCAGTAATCTTACGGAAATCTTCAATAAATTTGCGCATCCACTCAGTAGAAATCAAATCAGACGCGTTTATTTTTTTAGTTGCTAAATCAAGAATTCTTTTTCTATCCAAAAGGAGTGTGCCTCCTAACTTATTAGAGTTAACAAAAGAGCCATTAGAGTCTCGATAAGATAGAGGGATTAGCATGTAATTTGTATAAGATGGCTGCATATGAAAATAATTGCTTAAATGTATTTGATGTGATTCTAAAGTCTTATTTGGCCAATTGGTTTCTTGTGCGCCACATTGTCCAAAAATAACTAAATTAGAAATTGCTTTATCATCGAAATTTCCAATTCCAACTAAATCTAGCCCTGCATCCCCCGATGTAGATAATTGATCAATGCCGCTTGACAATAGATTGACTGGGGCCAACATATCTTGGCTCCCAAGCCTTTTCATAGCCTCTTGTAAATTAGTATCAAAAATATTTCGCCTATCATCAGAGTTTGCATCAAAAATATATACACTTGCCCATTCTGGAAGTAAACTTTGAAAAGCAATTTTACTTAACTCAGTGAAATACTTCGCCCACAATTGAACTACTGATTTGTCTTCCGCCGCTTGACTCTTAAAGTTTCTAAAACTTCTTAGTCTAGAGCAAGCTAAAAGAATTACATATAATTTCTCTTGTGCTGTTAAATTGACAAAATTAGTATTTTTTAAGCTAATGATTTCCCCATTAATTTGAAAAGGGTAAAATTCACCAAAACAACCTTGTCTATATTCTAATAGACTAAAAATATTTTCAACCCTTTCTTCTGCTTTATCTTTTTTTTCAGCAGATGTGATATTTGATTCTAGGTTTTCTTCCAAATCAATATTATTTTCTTCTGGACTAATTACACCTTCTCGAATAAGGCCCTCCATATCACTTTCACTTAAACTATTTTTTTCTTTATGATTAACCAAAATATACAGTTCAATTAAATCAGAAAAAAGATGTGGTGTATTGGGATGAAGCTCTCCTATTTCAAAAGTCATCTTCCTCTCCAGGTTTTTTATCTTTTAAAATTCCACCAATAGTTTTAATATGTTTGCTTATTTGTCGTGCTAAATCGTACATGGCGTCTGAATATTCAATTGTAGAAGTTAAGCTTAAAGCTTTAATTAATAAATTCTCAGCTTCCGTTAATAATTGTGCGAAATCTTCTGCAACTGCAGAAGTTAATCTGTAGGCAATCTCTAATTCGGATCCATGTCGAAATGCTTCTAATGCAGGTTTATTACCGATAATTGCAGATAATTTCCTTAAGTTGCGCGAATCTCCAACTCGAGTTGCGCCTTCTTTTTTTTCAAATAGCCATTCTGTTAACTCTTTAATAGAATCAATGTTAAGTAGATTTGGATTATCTATTGGATTAAGAATATCTTCCCCATCCTGAGTACGCAAACCTACAAACTCTGCAATTTTACTATCAGCTAATGCTGTAGACAGGATAGAAAACTTAAGGCTTAGTTCATTTAATCCTTCTATGCCGTAGAAATTTTCACTTTCTATTAAATTATAAACAGCAAGTGCATCTAAATTTCTTTTAATATAGTCACTTCTACTACCAATTGATTGTGCAACTTCTTTATACTTTTCAAGAAAAGAATCTGCCTCTGCTGCTTGATACAATTGCAAAATATATCTTGCTTTAGCTAAAGGCTCCCATTGTTTTACGCCTGTAATATGACGATAGCCCAAATATGGCAATACAGCAGACCTTGATTCTTTTACAACAACAGGAAGCTCTTGAATATTTCCTGTTTTTTCAGATAGTTCTCTTATTCGAGAAGTTGATTTATTTAGAACAGAGTGATCATTTAGAATCTTAACAGCAGTTAATCTTCGATTACCCTCAACTACTAAATAGCTCTGTGGATCATCAGGATTTGGAATCGCAACAACGGGCTCCCCAGGAAAATATCCGTTCTCAGATATTGCACTCATTAGTTCAATAATTGAGGTTGTATCAGCCAAATACTGTAGCATTTCTGGCTCAGATCGCCCCAAGCTTGAAGGAAGTCTAGGGTTTTCTGGATCAAGCCTTAAATGCTCAATAGGAATAAATGTAATTTCTTGGTTAGCTACTTCATTATCATTCATACTTTATGCCTTATTGTATTAGGTCAGTTTAAAGAAATTTTATTAACTCGTTAGCAACGGCCTGAAAAAGAGCTGGAGGTACTGCATTCCCAATAACCTTGTATTTATTCATTAGGCTAGCGTTAGAGGTATCTGGAAAAATTAAATCTCTTTTAAACCCTTGTAAAATTGCGCACTCTTGGTAGCTAAAACGACGAGCAGGTCTATCTTCAACAAATATCCATTGATCTTTACCTATTTTTTTCATCTTTGGGCTGATTGGATGTAATAAAGTATGCCGAGCATTGCTTACTATTGTTTTAGAAGGCTGTTCCCAATCTTGTCGGCGATTTCGAGACATGTAATACCAATGGAATGGCAGATTATAAAATTCTCCTGTTGGCCAGTCTGGCATCCCATGCAAAGCTTCTCGAATGGTTACATATGGAAGATTACCATTTGGCCCATGAGTAGGAATTGGAAATTTATATTCAACAGCCAGATCTTTTCTTGTTCCAACAATAAAAATTCTTTTTCTGAATTGAGGAACACCATAATCAGCAGCATTTAATACTTTATGATGTACATCATAACTAAGTTCTGAAAATGTATTAATTTGATCTTTAAGTAAATATTCATAATTAGATCGCAGCATTCCATTAACATTTTCTACGATAAAAGCTTTTGGTTTGATTGATTTAAGTGCTCTGGCAAATTCTTTGTATAAGAAATTTAATTTATTATCTGCTTGGCGTAACCCTCCTTGGCTAAAACCTTGGCAGGGATAGCAACCAAGCAATAAGTCTGCTGATGGAAAACTTTCTAATTTTTGTATATCTTTTAAAATATAGTCAGTATCAGGCAAATTAGCTAGATATACATCTCGAGCATAAGGAATAATGTCATTTGCCATTAGGATATTAATGCCTAATTGATGGATACCTGTATCGGAGCCGCCACACCCACTGAATAAAGAAACTGCTGTTGTCATCGTTTTTTCCAAAATTTACTAAATAGGATTATAGCAAAGCTCAGATGGCCTTGTCTTACTCGCAATCTAAGCAGATAGCGCTGCTGAGATATAATTTTTCCTTTGTTTGATATTGCTTACGGTTATTTCAGCCTTTCAGACGGCCTTGCTAGAATGGCTTTTTTAATCGAAATAACCGGAGAGGAAATCATGGCCCGTTTAACTGTGCATAGTGTGGCATCCGCACCTGAGGCGGCAAAAGGTCGTGTGGAAACGGCTCTGAAAAACAACGGCTTTTTGCCGAATCTGATTGGCGTGTTGGCCAATGCGCCGGCGGCCTTGGCAATGTATCAGGAAGTGGGTGCGTTAAATGCCACCACCAGCCTGACCGCAGGCGAGCGCGAGGTGGTGCAGATTACGGCGGCGGTGTTGAATGAGTGCGGTTTCTGCAAAGCGGGGCATACTGCTTTGAGTATGAAAAAGAAATTGCTCGACCCGCAAGCGATTGAGGCTTTACGCAACACGCAGGCCTTGGCAGACCCTAAACTCAACCGCTTGGCTTTGTTTACCCAAGCGGTGATGGCGAATAAAGGCAATGTGGGCGATGCCGAGTTGCAGGCGTTTTTTGATGCGGGGTATAACGAGCAACAGGCTTTGGAAGTAGTGCTGGGCGTGGCGTTGGCCACTTTGTGCAATTACGCCAATAATCTGGCTCGCACGGAAATCAACGAGCAATTGCAGCCTTTTGCTTGATAGGGTTGTTTGGTATGTTGGGAGATGCCGTCTGAAACGTTGTTTTCAGACGGCCTGCAATCTTTTACTCCAATATCTCCTTTATTCTCCCCAGAAGCCAAATCATAGGTTTTTAGTTTTTCTTTCAGGCGAAAATAGGCTGCGGGATTTACGGGGCAGCGTACTGAAGCTTAGTTTTCCTGCATAATAGATTTTCTGACGGCTCGTGTAATGTTTGGCCGGTGGTCAATCGATCGCGTGTTTTGACGGCGAGCGGTCAATGTGTTTGGTAATCATGGTTTGTGTGGTTTGCTGAAAGAAGGTGGTCATGAAAAATTCCTATAAATGTTTTGGCAGGGGATAGGGGGAGTTTTGCCAAGGTTTCAGGCTTTGTTTATGATGCAAAGCCGAAAGCACTTTTCCCGATAAGGTACTATTCATCCATGTACGCTAAATTCAAAAATCCTGAATTGTTTTCCCCAAGTATTGCCGAGCGCGGTTGGCATTATTTTCAAAACCGCCGTGTCGGGGCGGTTTATGATAACGGTCGGCAGCGTTATCAAGCGGAGATTTCCGGTTCCGAGCCTTATCAGGCATGGCTTCAGCTGGATGGTAAAGGCCGAATTGTGGAAGGTGGTTGCGATTGCCCCTGTAACTACCCCTGCAAACATATGGCGGCTTTATGGTATGCCTTGGAAAAGGGGCGGAAGCATAATGTTGCGAACCCGCCGGATTTGACCGCGCTTTTAGAGAAGCAGGACGCACCGTTTTTGCGCAATTTGCTGTCGGTATTGGCGCAAGATCAGGAAATCCGCAACCGTTTGATGTTGATGCTTGAACCGGATAAAACTGAATCCGAGCAGATATACGCTTTCCAAGTGCAGCAGATTTTTGCTGCGTATGGCGGCGATTATTATTACAGCGCGGCTATTAATTTGGCTGGTGAATTGCAAGATTGGCTCTCTGACGTTTCTAATCGCGGCGGTTCGGTTTTGGCGGGCATTTTGCCGTTGCTGATGGGGCGGTTGATTGATGCTATCGAATATTCAGATGATTCCGAGGGCGAATTAAGCGATACCATGTGTTATGCCATCGATTTGTTGGGACAGGTTTTGGAGCGGCAGGATGCTTCTGAATCGAAATTGGCGCAATTGGTTGAATTTGTAGATGTTTGTTTGAATGACAGCCGCTATTCCGATTTTGGTGATTATATTACCGATCTTTACCTTATCCGTGCGCGCGAGTGGGAAAGGCAACAGTCATTTGCCGCCTGGCAGGCATGGTTGGAGACAAAGATTGCAGCATACCGGCCGGACGATTGGTTGTATGAATTTTTTTCAGATGCCAAGCGGCAGATGTTGCTGAAAGCCAAGGAAGACGAAGCAGCCCAAAAGTATTTTGAAAAGAATCTCGAATTGGTTTCATTTCGTCAAATAGCGGTTGCTCAGGCTTTTGAAACCGAAAACTGGTCTAAGGCCGAACAATTGTTGCAAGAAGGCATTCGGATTGCTTTTGCCAAAAATAACCACGGTACGGTAGCGGCTTGGGAAAAACAGCTTCTGGAAGTTTACCGCCGCACAGGGCAATCTATCCGTATGCTGGCTGAGAAGCTGGCTTTGGATAAATCTTTTTCACCGGAATACTACCGAATATGGAAAGAAACCTTTTCTGCTGAAGAATGGCCGTCTGAAAGAGATAAATTGGTGCAACGGTTGCAAGACAAAGATTGGATTTTGGCTCCGGTGTTGTTGGAAGAGCGGCTGTTCGACCCGCTGCTGAATTTATTGCGGCGCAAAAAGGAATATGCAACTTTAGAAAATTACAGCCCTAAGTTTCCCAAAACATATGACGCGGCTTTGCTTGAATGCCACCTGTCTTTACTGGCTGCTTCTATTCAGATGCCGGGAGCGAATCGCAAACACTATTCTATTTTGGTCAAACGCTTGAACATCCTGAAAAAACAATATCCTCATTGCCGTGCGCAGTTCGCAAACTTTGTAGATGCGTTAAAGGCTCAGTACAGTATCAAACCGCACCGGCCGGCTTTGCTGGAAGAATTGGCAAAATTCAAACTCTAGGGTTTTCATACCCTACATCCCTTTATTTATTACTACATGGCAAGCCACTTAAAAGAATGCGTTTGTTATGTTTGCGGCTTTTCCGGGGATTCCAACAACCGGCTATGCCGGAAGATGCTCGGGTTGGAACCGAGTATGCTGGGATAAGCGGGTTAAATAAGTCTGTAAAAAAACAGCCCATCGTTCGGGCTGTTTTTTACGGGATAGGAATGACGTTTAACGTAATTCGGTATGCAGGCGGCTCAGCCAATTGGAAGCGTCGCGGCCTTGATAAGCAGTGCCGTCTTTATTCAGCAGACGTAGGCGGGTACCGTTGGCTGTGGGTTCGGCAAGTACGATCAGCTCGGGTTGGGCTGTGTTGGCAGCGGTATTGCTCTTTTTGCCTTTACCGAAAATGCGTTTGAAAATGCCGGGCTTTTGGTTGGCAACGGCTTCACCTTCCTGTGGTGCGGGTTGTACCAAGAATGCGTTGCTTTGTACGTTTTGGCCGAGTACGGTCAAGCCGATGCGGTCAAGTGCCAGCGCGGTACGGCGCCAGTTGCGGTTGTGGTCGCCGCTGAGCAGTACGCTGTTGCCTTCGATTTTGGCTAATTCGCCTGCGTTGCGTACGGGGGTAACGCTTTTACCTAAGGCGTTTTCTGCTTGACGGGCGTCTACGCCGAGATATTGCATGAAGCGGGCGAGAAAAGCTGCTTCAAGGTTGGGGTCGTTGGGGCGGGGCTGCCACATGGTGGTGTCTTTGTTTTTGTCGCCATACACTTCTTTTAAGCCTTTGTGGGCGAAGAAGATATCTGTGGTACCGTTTCTGCCGCGCTCAATACGGATGATGAATTTGTCGCGCTCGCTGGTGGAGTAAACGCCGCCAAGGCCGACTTTTTCAAACAGGCGGCGCAGGCTGTCTTGCGGGATTTTGGCGCGGTTTTCCGCCCATTCTGTTTCCATTTGGCCGATGGCAGGTTCTTCGGATTTGATGTCAAAACCGTTTTCTTGCCAGAATACTTTCAGTAAGGGCCAGATTTCGGCAGGTTCTTTTCCTTCAACAACGAGCCAGCGTTGGCTGCCGTCGCGTTCCAAATGCACGCCTTTTACGCCTTGCAATACGGCTTGGCTGGCGGGTTGTTGAACGGCTTTATTGCGGTTGAGGTCGCTGGCGCGCACGGCGCCGGTGCCTGCCGGAATTTGATAGAGGTTGCCTTGATCGGGGTTGGTCAGATCGGGCGGTACTTCGAGGCTGACAACTTTACGGTTTTGGGTTTGATAGTCGAGTTTGGGCTGTTCTTTGTTGCCGGAACAGGCGGCCAGGCCGACAAGGGCGAGGGTTAATACTACCGGTTTCATTCGGTTCATATTGCGATTCCTGTGGTTAAATCAAATTGGCTTCTTTGAGCGCATTGCGTACTTTGTCTTGGCTGTCTGAAGAAAGTTCAATAATCGGCAGGCGTACATGCGGGTTGCATCTGCCCAGTTCGGCCAAAGCCCATTTGGAGGCTGCGGGGCTGGGCTCGCAGAACATCACGTTGTAAACGGGAATGAGCTGTTTGTTGAGGGCGCGGGCGGTGGGGATGTCGCCTTTGAGGGCGGCGCGGCACATTTCGGCAAAGGGTTTGGGGGCAACGTTGGCGGCTACGCTGATGACGCCGTCGCCGCCGCACAGCATAAAGGCCATGGCGGTAGGGTCGTCGCCGGAGTAGACGGCAAAGCCTTCGGGAACGCGGTTGATGAGTTCGGTTTCGCGTCCGATATCGCCGCTGGCTTCTTTAACGCCGATGATGTTGGGGATTTCTGCCAGCCGCAAGATGGTTTCGTCGCTCATGTTGACTACGGTGCGGCCGGGCACGTTGTAGATAATCATGGGAATGCTGGCGGCTTCGGCAATGGCTTTGAAATGACGGTAAATGCCTTCTTGGGAGGGCTTGTTGTAGTAGGGTACGACAGACAAGGTGTAGTCTGCGCCCAGCTGTTGGGCGGCTTTGGAAAGCTCGATGGCTTCGGTGGTGTTGTTGGCACCCGTACCGGCAACGACCGGCACACGTTTGTTGACGTGTTTGACGGTAGCTTCGATAACGGCCAAATGCTCTTCTACGGGAAGGGTGGCACTCTCGCCCGTGGTGCCTACGGCCACAATGGCATCGGTGCCGTTTTCAATGTGCCAGTCGATAAGGGATTTGAGTTGGTCGAAATTTACGCTGCCGTCCAGATTCATGGGTGTAACCAGAGCGACCAAGCTGCCTTTTAACATGTTAAAACCTTTATTTCTCAAACGTTCTGTAAAGTTGGCTGATTGTAGCTTACTTTGGAATTGATGTGAAATGCTGATTTCAGACGGCCTGCAAAGGTTTGCAAAGGTTTGAGAGGCCGTCTGAAAAGGTTTTTATGTCCTGATTCATAACGGTTGTTATGCTTATATGCTGAAAAAAGCTGATTTTGAGGCACAAGTGGAGATGATGGAAATTGAAGTGGGGATGGAAATTGTTTACAATCCGCGCTTACAAAATTTATCGTTCGATTACATATAAGGAATCCGTGTTATGGCTCCCATGCCCCCGAAAACAGACGCGCCCGACTTGGTTTACCGTTTGGAAGACAAGCCGCCTTTTGCCAATGCTTTATTGAGTGCCATTACCCACTTGCTGGCGATTTTTGTGCCGATGATTACGCCGGCGTTGATTGTGGGCGGTGCGCTCAAACTGCCGCCTGAAATGACGGCTTATTTGGTGTCGATGGCGATGGTGGCCTCAGGTATTGGCACCTATTTGCAGGTAAACCGTTTCGGGCCGGTCGGTTCGGGTTTGCTGTCGATTCAATCGGTTAACTTTTCATTTGTCGGCGTGATGATTTCGCTGGGTTTGGGCATGAAAGAGCAGGGCTTGGACGAGCACGCCATGGTTTCGGCGCTGCTGGGCGTGGCGTTTGTCGGCGCGTTTTTGGTGGCCGGTTCCGCTTGGTTGCTGCCTTATCTGAAAAAAGTGATTACGCCGACCGTGAGCGGCGTAGTGGTGATGATGATCGGCCTGAGTTTGATCAGCGTGGCGATTACCGAATTTGGCGGCGGCTTTGCAGCTTTGGGCGACGGCACATTCGGTGCGTGGCAGAACATTGCTTTGGCGGCGTTTGTGTTGGCGGTGGTGCTGTTTTTCAATGCGTTGAAAAATCCGTTGCTGCGTATGAGCGGTATCGCGGTGGGCATGATTGCGGGCTATGTCGTAGCTCTGTTTTTGGGCATGGTGGATTTTTCGGTGCTGAAAGATTTGCCGATCATTACTGTGCCGGTGCCGTTTAAATACGGTTTTGATTTCCAGTGGGTGCCGTTTTTGGTGGCCGGCTTGGTGTATTTGCTGAGTATTTTTGAGGCGGTGGGCGATTTGACCGCTACGGCGATGGTGTCTGGCGAACCTTATGAAGGCGACGAATTCCAACAGCGTTTGCGCGGCGGGGTGTTGGCCGACGGTTTGGTGTCGGTGATTGCCACTGCGCTCGGTTCGCTGCCGTTGACGACGTTTGCGCAAAACAACGGTGTGATTCAAATGACCGGCGTGGCTTCGCGCCATGTGGGTAAATATATCGCCGCGATTTTGGTGCTGCTCGGTTTGTTTCCGATTGTCGGACGTGCCTTTACCACCATTCCCAGTCCGGTAATCGGCGGCGCGATGGTATTGATGTTCGGCCTGATTGCGATTGCGGGCGTGCGCATCATTATGACTAACGGTATCAACCGTCGCGAAGCTGTGATTGCGGCAACGTCTATCGGCTTGGGGTTGGGCGTGAGTTTCAAGCCGGAAGTGTTTGCGTTGCTGCCGGTTAAAGAGTTGTTTCAAAACCCGATCTGTATGGGCGGCGTGGCGGCGTTGGTGATGAATTTGGTAATGCCGCGCGATACTGGTGCGAAAGTGTATTTGAGCGACGAGTTGGAGAGCTAACCGTTCGTTGTTTGATTTGAAGTGTAAACAGGCCGTCTGAAACTTTTCAGACGGCCTGTTGCGTATGGCGGCGCTCGGATTAATCGTCGTAGTCGATGCGTTTGGAGTAAACCTTTCCGGTTCGTGCATCCACTTTCAATTCATATTTTCTGCCTTTGGAAATGATGTCCACATCGTAATGCGGGCGGCGGGAGTCGAGCTCGGAATCGACATCGACCACCCGGCCTTTCACTTGCGCCTTGGCCGCAGCAACGGCTTTTTGCGATGAGATGTATTTGGCTGCCAAAGCAGGGGATGCGGCGGTGAGGAAAATCACGGCGGCGCCGATAGTCGTTAATAATCTTTTCATGGCATACATTCCTTCATTTGCGAACAATCAGGGTATTTTTGATTGTAAGCAGCCAAGATTAGCCCGAAATTAGCCGTAAATTGCCAATCATAAAAGCGCAGGATAGGGGCTTGATACATATTTTATAGCCATCTGAATATATGCTATAATTTGCGACTGATTTTTATCTGAATGTTTTCCAAGTAGGCGGAAGTAGGCGGTTTTGGAAGCCTTCTTGGGTGTGAAAAAATTAATTTTTAAATAATAGTAAGGGTTTACGATGAGCGTAACTGTAGAAAATTTGGAAAATCTGGAACGCAAAGTAGTGTTGTCTCTGCCATGGAACGAAATCAATGCAGAAACCGACAAACGCTTGCAGCAAACCCAGCGCCGCGTGAAAATCGACGGTTTCCGTCCCGGTAAAGCGCCGCTGAAAATGGTTGCTTCTATGTATGGTGCGAGCGTGCAAAACGATGTGTTGAACGAGCTGGTTCAAAAAGCATTCTACGACGTTGCCGTTGCCCAAAACCTGAAAGTAGCCGGTTATCCCCGCTTTGAAAACGTTGAAGAGCAGGAAGATAAAGATGCTTTGAAAATCGCCGCGATTTTCGAAGTATTCCCCGAAGTGAAAGTAGGCGATTTGTCTGCACAAGAAGTAGAAAAAGTAACTGCTGAAGTGGGCGATGCCGAAGTAGATAAAACCATCGAAATCCTGCGTAAGCAACGCACCAGCTTCAAACATGTAGAGCGTGAAGCGCAAAACGGTGACCGTGTGATCATCGATTTTGAAGGTAAAATCGACGGCGTACCGTTTGACGGCGGCAGCGCACAAAACTATCCGTTTGTATTGGGCAACGGTCAAATGCTGCCTGAATTCGAAGCCGGCGTGTTGGGCTTGAAAGAAGGCGAAAGCAAAGATGTGGAAGTTAACTTCCCTGAAGACTATCACGGTAAAGACGTTGCCGGTAAAACCGCTGTATTTACCATCAGCCTGAAAAACGTTTCAGAAGCGACTCTGCCCGAAGTGGACGAGCAGTTTGCCAAAGCCTTGGGCATCGAAGACGGCGACGTGGCAAAAATGCGTGAAGAAGTGCGTAAAAACGTAGCGCGCGAAGTGTCTCGCCGCACTGAAAACCAAACCAAAGATGCCGTGATGGAAGCGCTGTTGAAAGTGACCGACATCCAACTGCCCAAAGCATTGGTTAACGACGAAGCCGAGCGTTTGGCTAATGAAATGAAACAAAACTTCGTTAATCAAGGCATGGCAGATGCGGCCAATTTGGACTTGCCTGCCGATATGTTTAAAGAGCAGGCCGAACGCCGCGTGGCTTTGGGCTTGATTTTGGCCCAACTGGTTGACGACAATAAACTGGAGCCGACCGAAGAGCAGGTTAAAGCCGTGGTAAGCGACTTTGCCGAAAGCTACGAAGATCCGCAAGAAGTGATTGATTGGTACTTCGCCGACAAACAACGTCTGCAAGGCCCGACTTCTTTGGCCGTTGAAGCCAACGTAGTGAATTTTGTGTTGGGCAAAGCCAAAGTCAACGAGAAAGTATTGTCGTTTGACGAAGTGATGGGCGCGCAGGCTTAAGGTTTCCCGGCTGACAAGGCCGTCTGAAACTTTTGGTTGAAAGACAAACAAGCACCGAAGCAGCCTTCCGCGCTTTGGTGCTTTTTACTGAATATCCTGAAAAGGAGTGTAATGATGATTCCCGATATTCATAACGGCTATTTGGTGCCTACCGTTATCGAGCAGAGCGGCCGCGGCGAGCGCGCGTTCGACATTTATTCGCGCCTCTTGAAAGAGCGTATCGTTTTCTTGGTCGGCCCTGTGAACGACGACAGTGCCAATTTGGTGGTGGCACAATTGCTGTTTTTGGAAAGCGAAAATCCCGACAAAGATATTTTCTTGTATATCAACTCACCGGGCGGCTCGGTGACTGCCGGTATGTCGATTTACGACACCATGAATTTCATCAAGCCCGATGTATCTACGCTGTGTTTGGGCCAAGCCGCCAGCATGGGTGCGTTTCTGCTTTCTGCCGGTGCCAAAGGCAAACGCTTTGCCCTGCCCAACAGCCGTGTGATGATTCACCAGCCTTTAATCAGCGGCGGATTGGGCGGACAGGCTTCCGATATCGAAATCCATGCGCGTGAGCTGTTGAAGTTAAAAGACAAGCTTAACCGTCTGCTGGCAAAACATACCGGTCAGGATTTGGAAAAAGTAGAGCGCGATACCGACCGTGATAACTATATGTCGGCAGAAGAAGCTCAAAAATACGGTTTGATCGACCAAGTGCTGGAAGACCGGGCCGGCATCAAGCTGTAATTTAGGCTGTTTCATATAAGCAAACGGCTGTGTTTGTTTTCAGACGGCCTCATGCCTAGTATGGCAGCTATCTTGTGCGGCTTTTCTGTATTGATTGCTGCTTGAATGCTTAACTTGATCCGCATTTATCTCCGACTATTGTCATGAGGTATCAGGCCGTCTGAAATGTTATGTTCAGACGGCCTGTCGGTATACCTTACGTTATTTTCTAAAGAATCAAACCATGAATTTACTCGGTGCGCTGGCTAAAGTCGGCAGTTTAACCATGGTGTCGCGCATACTCGGTTTTGTGCGCGATACGATTATTGCGCGTACTTTTGGTGCGGGTATGGCGACAGATGCTTTCTTTGTCGCTTTTAAATTACCGAATTTATTGCGGCGGATTTTTGCGGAAGGTGCATTTGCGCAGGCGTTTGTGCCGATTTTGGCCGAATACCGGCAAACCCGTTCGGAAGAAGCGACACGCGAGTTTATCCGTCATGTGGCGGGCATGTTGTCGTTTGTGCTGGTGGTGGTAACGGCCATCGGTATTTTGGCGGCGCCGTGGGTAATTTATGCTTCTGCTCCGGGTTTTGCTAAGAATCCGGATAAGTTTCAACTTTCTGCAGAACTGCTGAGAGTTACTTTTCCTTATATCTTGTTGATTTCCCTCTCATCTTTTGTCAGCTCGATTCTCAATACTTACCATAAATTCAGCATTCCCGCGGTTACACCGACCTTGCTGAATATTTCGTTTATCGTTTTTGCCCTGTTTTTGGTGCCTTATTTCGACCCGCCCGTGATGGCACTTGCATGGGCTGTATTTATCGGCGGTGTGTTGCAGCTGGGTTTTCAATTGCCGTGGTTGGCCAAGCTGGGTTTTTTGAAACTGCCCAAGTTGAATTTTAAAGATGCCGCAGTCAACCGCGTGATGAAGCAAATGGCTCCCGCTATTCTGGGCGTGAGTGTGGCGCAAATTTCGTTGGTGATTAACACGATTTTCGCATCGTTTCTGCAATCGGGCAGTGTGTCGTGGATGTATTATGCAGACCGTTTGATGGAGCTTCCGGCGGGCGTATTGGGCGCGGCATTAGGCACTATTCTGCTGCCCACTTTGTCGAAACATGCGGCCAGTGAAAACCCGCAGGAATTTTCGTCTTTGCTGGATTGGGGTTTGCGCTTGTGTATGCTGCTGGCGATGCCTGCTGCCGTGGGGCTGGCGGTATTGTCGTTTCCGCTGGTGGCGACATTATTTATGTATAAAGAGTTTACCCTGAACGATGCTGTGATGACGCAAAATGCGCTGATTGCTTATTCTTTCGGCCTGTTGGGTTTGATCATGATTAAAGTGTTGGCGCCCGGTTTTTATGCACGCCAAAACATTAAAACGCCGGTAAAAATCGCAATTTTCACGCTGGTGTGTACGCAGCTGATGAACCTCGTCTTTATCGGCCCGCTGCAACATGTCGGCTTGGCGTTGGCAATTGGCTTGGGTGCGTGTTTGAATGCCGGATTGCTGTATTTTCTGCTGCGTAAACATGATATTTACAAGCCGGGTGCAGGGTGGAGCATGTTCCTGCTGAAGCTGGTGTTGGCTTTGGCGGTGATGGGTGCAGGTTTATGGGGTGCTCAAGCTTACCTGCCGTTGAAGTGGGAAGCGGTATCCGGTTGGCAGAAGGCTGCACAACTTTTAGGCTTGGTTGCGTTGGGCGGAACACTATATTTTGCTGCTTTGGCAGCTTTGGGTTTCCGTCCGCGCGATTTCAAACGCTTAGAAAAATAAATCAGAATGTTTATCCTAACTGCTTAATTATAAACAAATAGCATTCTTAAAATATGGTTTATTCATAAAACATCAAAGAATATTTTTATGTTATATGCCTTTAAAAATAACATGTTATACTTTTCTTGCTATACAATGTAATTTTCTGTTTCTTACCGGCAAAATAATATGACCCAAACGACCCCTGAATCATTATTTCAACAAGGGCATGAGTTATTGCTGCAAGACCCTAATAATTGTGCCGCTGCCGTTCCCTTGCTGTTTGAAGCTGCCCAAGCGGGCCATACCGAGGCTGCATTCCAGCTGGCAGGCTGTCTACTGAACGGTGCGGGTGCCCGACCTGACTATGAGGCGGCACATTATTGGTTGGAACAGGCCGCAGGAAAAGGCCATCTGTATGCCCGTTATAATCTGCTGCAAATCCGAGCGGCCAATGGAGAGCCGTTTGAAGAGCAGATTGATGCTTATGCGGAACTGGCGGAGCAGGGTATTCTTCATGCCCAGCTCCGTTTGCTTGAATACTGCGCCGATAAAAAAGATCCGCAAGCCGTGCATTGGGCGGAATTGGCGGCAAAGCAAGGTAATGCCGAAGCGCAGCTGTATTTGGCCAAGTATTACCAGCAATGCCCGACACCGGATTTGGCTCGCGCTCATGAATTGCTTACCCGTGCCGCCGAGCAGGGCTTGGTGGCTGCCCATTGGTTGTTGGGTAATCAATACCGTTACGGGCAGCATGTGGAGAAAAATCTGCACAAAGCAGCGGAACACTTTATGCCTGCCGCGTTGCAAAACATGCCGCCTGCGCAATCTTCATTGGGCGAGGTGTTGTTGGAGTTGGGAGACAGCAACGCTATCGAATGGTTGGAAAAAGCGGCTGGTGCTGGAGACTCCGATGCGCAGGCAGCTTTGGCAGAGGTTTATCTGACAGGGCGTTTTGTTGAACGCGATTATGGCAAAGCGCGCAAATATGCCTCTTCGGCAGCCCGTCGCAATCACCCGAAAGCATTACGCTTGCTGGGCGATATTTTCCGTTACGGTTTAGGTATTGATGCAGATGGTGATGTGGCGTCGAGACAATACAAACGTGCCGCCGAGTTGGGCGATATGGTCGCGCATCAGAAATTGCTGGCCGACACGGCCTTGACCCGTGCGGGCGAATACGAAGAAGCCAAAAAGGCCGCGTTGATGTTTCAGAAGTCCGATCAGGATTATCAAACCGCGTTCGCCTATCATTACGGATTAGACCGCCAGCAAGATTATATGCTTGCCCGCAAATATTACTTGCAGGCTGCGGAGCTTGACCACCGCAAGGCACAAACCAATCTCGGCATGATGTATTACAACGGTCAGGGTGTGGATACCGACCCCGAGCAGGCTGCGTATTGGTTTGAACAGGCGGCAAGCCAAGGGGATGCAGTGGCGCAATACAATTTGGCTTGTCTGCATTATCACGGTCATGGTGCGCCGAAGAGTGCTGAAACGGCTTGCCGTTTATTGCAGAGTGCTATTGATAACGGTCATGAGCACGCAGCCCAGCTTAATCAGCTGTTAACGCAATGGCGACGGGAAATCAGGGCTTAGGCCGATCAATCTCGGGTGTTGGATTGCTAGTTGAAAGTGGAAGAGAGCCGGAAATCGTGAGTTTATTAACCGGATTAAGGTATTAGAGCTATTTTCCTTTTAGTGTTACTTCCTAGATTAGAGGCCGTCTGAAAAAATAATTTCAGACGGCCTTTGGTTTATCCAGTCGTTGATTTATGAAGAAAACAGCGGCTTTGGTTTTTAAGTTCGCTTTATGAGTTAAGCAAGCTCTCGTCCAACATTAAGTCTTCGCTCTTATTCACACGGATTTTGCGTTCCAATACGTTTTTGGCAATGTCTTGCGCTTCAATCAACGAGTGCATTTGGTAAGTGCCGCATTGGTATTCGTTTAATTCAGGAATCTCGTTTTGATTCTGCACGTTTAATACGTCCTGCATCGAAGCCAGCCAAGCTGCGGCAACTTGTTCTTCATCGGGCGTGCCGATCAGGCTCATATAGAAGCCGGTGCGGCAACCCATCGGAGAAATATCAATGATTTCCACGTCTTTGCCGTTTAGATGTTCGCGCATAAATCCGGCAAACAGATGCTCTAATGTGTGAATGCCTTTTTCCGACAAAATCTCACGGTTCGGCACGCAGAAGCGTAAATCATATACGGTAATATCGTCGCCTTTGGGTGTGTGCATGGTTTTTGCTACGCGCACGGCCGGGGCGTGCATGCGGGTATGGTCGACTTTAAAACTGTCCAACAACGGCATAGTGAATTCCTTTTGAAAAAGCGGTGTTATGTGCCTGTAACCATTGTTCAGTTATGGAAATACAGGCGGTTGATTGGGTGGAATCATAACATTTTTTGGCTGAAAGGGCTGAATGCCTTTGCGGAATCTAGGAGGGGTTAGCTACGTCATGGAGGTAACGCGGTATTAGGGCATAGTTGGAAGCTTTTTGCTTTTTAAGGCCGTCTGAAAATAATGTTGTACATTTATGACTTAATGAATTAGACAAAATAAAGGCCTTCGAATACTTCATGCACATTCCCAATACTTTTCATAAATAATTGGAAAATGGAAGTATTCAAAGACCTTTAGGGTTTTAGTTTGCCTTATTCAAACAATACATCGATATCGCCGTCGTTTACTCCCAACGTAGCTTGTTTCGGAGGATGTCCGACGCTTTGTTGCCATTGCAAGAAGCTTTGCGCAATAACCGGAAGTACTTGCTGGTTGAGTAAGTGGTCTATGTTTCGTGCTCCGCTGTCGCTGACGGTGCAAGAAGAGGCGAGCAGATTGATGAATTCATCGCTGTAAACCAGTTTGGTTTGATGTTGTTCATACAGATGCCCCGCCACTTTATTCAACTTCAAGCGGACAATCTCAGCCAAAGCTTCAGTTTGAAGCGGTCTGTATAGGATAACCTGCATCCTTGCCAGCAAAGCTGCTTGGAAATGTTCTACCAAAATAGGGCGGATGGCTTCTTGAAGCTCGGCTTGGGTGTATTCCGGTATTTCTACGGTGTTATCTTCCGCAGCTGCTTCTGTTTGTTCTCCTTCAGCTTGAGCCGCTTCTTCAACATTTTGCTCAACTGCTTCATCGGCAGCAGTTTGTTCGTCGGCTGTTTCTTCAACAGGTTGAAGCAGTTGGATTAATTCGTCCGCACCTAAGTTGGAAGTCATCAAAATAACGGTGTTTTTGAAGTCGATTTCCCTGCCTTCGCCATCGCGCATGATGCCTTTATCGAATACTTGATAGAACAGGTTGAGAATATCTTTGTGCGCTTTTTCGATTTCATCCAGCAAAACCACGCTATAAGGTTTTTGGCGAACCGCTTCGGTTAGGATGCCGCCTTGACCGTAGCCTACATATCCCGGAGGAGAACCTTTAAGCTGAGAAACGGTATGCGCTTCGCGGTATTCCGACATATTGATGGTAATTAATGATTTCTCGCCGCCGAAGAGCGCATCAGCCAAGGCTAAAGCGGTTTCGGTTTTGCCAACGCCGGAAGGACCGGAGAGAAGGAATACGCCCAATGGTGATTCATTTGTTTTCAAGCCTGCTTTAACGGCGCGGAGGCTTTGGGCAATGGCATGAATGGCTTCGTCTTGGCCGACTACACGTTTGGACATGATGTCTTCCAATTGCAGCAGATTGGCCAGTTCGTCTTTGAGAATGCTGCCTGTCGGCACGCCGGTCCAGTCGGCGATAATGTTGGCGATTACGCTTTCATCAACGCTGGTAAAGATTAAACTTTGGTCGTCTGAAGCCATTTTTTCCAATTCGGATTGAGCTGCGTGCAATTCATCTTTGGCTTGCGTGCGGGCGTGGTCATCCAAGTCGGGATTTTTAATCTGGGCGATGAGTTCTTGCACTTTATCGGCCAGTTGTTTTTCTGATTCATAGCGTGCAGTTAATGTTGCTTTTTTCGAGTTCAACTCGTCGAACTCTTTTTGAACCGAAGCCATTTTTTCTTGTTGTGATTCGGTTGCTTGGCTCAATAAATCATCGGTCTTCAAAGCTTCAATTTCCCGTTGCAGGGATGCAGCTTGGGCGTCCATCAGGCTGAACTGATGAGGTACGGTATCCAAACTCATGCGGACACGGGCAGAGGCTGTGTCCAACAAATCAACGGCTTTATCGGGCAGTTGGCGTCCTGTGATGTATTTACGGGAAAGTTGGACGGCGGCAACGATGGCGGAATCTTGGATGTGGACGTTATGGTAGGCGGCGTAACGTTGTTTCAAGCCGCGCAACATGGTAAAGGCTGATTCATCATCAGGCTCATCCACTTTAACCATTTGGAAACGGCGCTCCAGAGCAGCGTCTTTTTCGAAATATTGCTTGTATTCGCTCCAAGTCGTCGCGGCGATGGTGCGCAATTCGCCCCTTGCCAAAGCAGGTTTAAGCAAGTTGGCTGCGTCGGCACCGCCGGCGCTGTTGCCGGCACCAATCAAAGTGTGGGCTTCGTCAATAAACAGTAAAGTGGATTTCTCAGCGTTTTGAACGGCTTCAATCACGTTTCTCAAGCGTTGTTCAAATTCGCCTTTCACGCCGGCACCGGCTTGCAGCAGGCCTAAATCCAATACCAGCAATTGGGTGTCTTTTAAAATGTTGGGTACTTCGTTTGCGGCAATTTTTAATGCCAAACCTTCTACCAATGCGGTTTTACCAACACCGGGTTCGCCTACCAAAATGGGATTGTTTTTGCGGCGGCGGAGTAGGATGTCGATCATTTGGCGGATTTCGGTTTCGCGGCCGAAAATAGGGTCGATTTCACCTTTTTGTGCTTTTTCGGTGAGGTTTACGGTAAATTTGGCCAAAGCTTCATTTTGATTGTTTGGGGCAACAGAGAGTGCGGCAGATTCTGTTTTGCCGGCATTTTCTTCAACAGAGCTTTCTGCTGAATGAGTTGTGTGCTGTATGCCTTCGGTTGATACTTCATCCAACCAGTTTTTCAGACGGCCTATTTGTGTTTCTGTGATGCTGAATAGGGGCCAAGCGTCTTGGCTCATCAACCGGTAGGGTGATTTTAATAATGCGATATAAAGATGCGACGAGCGGATTTCTGTGCTGCCGTCGTCAGAAGCCTGCAACCAAGCATCGGCCAGCAATGCCACCAAAGATTTGGAAAGGCTGGGATTGCCGCGCACATTGCGAGGCAGTTTGTCCATTGTGGCGAGCAGCGGGTTCCAGATGCCGTCTGAATTGATTTCATAGCGGCGGAGAATGGATACGATATCGCCTTCATCCAGCTCTAGAAGTTTGATAAATAAGTGGTCGACTGTGATTTCGGCATGACCACGGGTTTGGCATAAACTGGCTGCTGCTTCCATAGCCTGTTGGCAATAGGCATTCAAACGGCGTAGAAGCATAGCTTGATTCTGAGCAGACATAATAATTCTCTAGTTAATGTGTTTAACTTTAATGTGTTTAGTAAAAAGTGCTGCCGGAGGGCAGCACTTTAGCGGCTTAAGCGCGGCTTTCGTTCCAGCTGTCAGAGTGGATGATGTTGCCGTCTTTGTAAGTCCAAGTGATTTTTTCGTAACGCAGTTCTACGCGCTCCAGGTGGTTGTAGCGCTCGCGTTGCGGATCTTTGATGTTGTACATTACGGGTGCAACACCTACCACTTTAACGTTGTCCAGCTTAGTATTGAAATATTCTTTCTCTTGGCCGGATTCGTCGATTTGGTACCATTTGATTTCTACTTCTTTTAAAGTTTGACCGGTAGTTACCGCTTTAAACAAGTAGGGAGAAGATGCGTCGTATTCTTTGTACAAAACGATCGGCTCGTGAACACGAGTGCCGGTCAATTTGCCGGTGTTTGCATCGGTAGGAATGCGAACGTTGTGTTGGAACTCAACGATCTCAACGCTGTCTTCGCGGCCGTTTACATCTACGGAACCTTTAATGGCAGAGCCACCGTCGTCTTTCAGCCACATATAAGCAGGAATTGCCATATATTACTCCTTAGTTTAATGAGGAAGGTTAGGATTTCCCCCGAGGGGAGAAAGTTTGCCCAATACGAATATTAGGAAACTTTCTTTATTTTAATTAAATTATCTATATTAAATTTATTTTTTAGACGAAAGTCATATTTTTAAGACGGATGTCATTTCTGATTGATAACTTCGTCGGGAATCAGGATGATTTCTACCCGTCTGTTTTGTGCTTTGCCGTTTTCGGTAGTATTGTCGGCGATAGGTTTAGTGTCGCCATAACCTTTTGTTGCAAAGCGGCTCGCCGGAATGTTGGAAGAAATAACCAGCCAATCGCGCACGGCAAGGGCGCGTTGCTCAGATAATTTCTGGTTGCTGGCCGGATTTCCTACATTATCGGTATGCCCTTCAATAATGACTTGAGTATTGGGCTGTTTTTCAATTTCCTTGATCACGTTAATTAACGACTTATTGGCGTTGGCTTTTAATTCGTATTGGCCGGACTCAAAGAGCGCAAGGCTGTCAATCGTTAACACCACGGGTTCAATTTTTTTAGGCGTTTCTTGTACAACGGGCTTCGGTGGCTCCAATAACTTATCAAGTGTAGGAATTAAACCTTCGGCTCGGTAAAGCCCTAATCCGTAATAAGAGGGAATACCTTCGTTTTGGTAACGTTTCAATGTATTTAGATCGGCATATAAAACGTTGGTTATTCTTTGTTGCTCGGATTCCGGCAGCTTATCTTTATTCTTAAATTCATTTACGTGAGCATGAATTTGTTTCAAGAATTGCGCATTGTTGTATGCCGAACACATGATTGCGATCCATAGTGCTAAAGCTGCAACACACAGTAGTTTGAACACTAACTTCAACTGCCAATTGGTTTTATAAAAAGAATCTTGATCAATCATCTTTTGAGGCAAATGAAGTTCGGAGTTCTCTTGGCCGATATAGGCATATTGAATGTTCAGACGGCCTGTGCGGTTGGAGATAAATTTATGCCATGGAGAGTGAGAGGATGCGGCAGCATTATTCAGAATGCCGATGGTTCTCACATTGATATGATTCCACCCTGTATTTTGTTGGCTTTCAAAATATTGTTTTAAATATTCAAGGGTTTCAATCAGGTGGACGTAATGTCGGTTTTGCAGAGCCTTTTGGTTATGAATAAATTCTGACGCCAAATATTGTTGAAAGCTTTCAAACTGTTTCGGTAAGTTTGATTCTTGAACTTCTGCGTTTAATTTGTGTGAGAACCATACGGGTTCTAGCAGCTCATTTTCCCCTAAAAAATCGACAGGCATTTTGATGGCCAAATTTACAGGGATGCAGGCATTAAGATTTTTTTGGAGGAAAAGAATATTTCTCAGCCAGTTGGTAAGCAAAGAAGTGGGGTCGGCATGGCCAGCGGGGCGGCAAACGAGCGCTAACCCTAAAAAAAGCGGTTTGCTTTTGTATTCATCCATCAAGCCGATAACCACTTTATTTAAATGTTCGGGATTGCTTACAGGAATATAAGCGATGCCGTCTGAAACGCTGACTTTGTTATCCGTTGAATCGGGATCAGCATCTAAAGTGAAGATGAATTTATCCACCTGCTCAAGATTTTTGAGCTGGCTGTGAATGCCAAGAGATTCGTGAGCATAATCCGTATTTCTCGCAAAAAATTGTTTCCCTTTGAAAAACCATAGCGCGGCACAGCTTGCAGCCATCAACAGGAGCACAATACTTTTCATAAGCCAATGGGCATTGACATAGAAAACGATGATGCAGAAAGCTGCCAGCCCGGAAGCCAGCAGCATGGATAAAAAAGTATAACGATTTGAATTCATATTTCAGTCGTACTTACTTGGTTGTGATTTGTTGTGCTAAGCCGCTCAAATAAAAGTCGTATATGAAATACGTCACAATGGTGACCGCCAGCAAGCAGGCAAATACCCATCCCGGATTAAAGGAGAAGCTTTTGGGCAACAACGTGCCTTTTTGGTCGGAATGGAAAAAGTGGCCGTCTGAAGTTTCTGTAGCAGTGTAAGCAGGCTTCGGTAAAAAACGGCTTAATTCGTTTCGCCATTTTTGAGCTTCTTGTTCATCTAAAATATATCTGCCTCTAAAGCCCAAATTTAAAATGCTCAGATAGCCTTCGGCTATTTTGGTATTGGGTGATTTATGAGTACATAATTCTTCGATTCTGTCGCACAAAACATCGCCGGCGTGATAAGACTGGAAGAAATGAACTTGCAGCGGTTCCATTTCCCAAGCATCGCGGTCTTGTCCTTGTAGGTGCTTGAGCGCGATTTCGTCTAACAAGGCACATTGTGCATACGATAAGGCATCAATTTCTTCTGATGAAAAGCCATTCTCGTGCAGATGGTTTTTAAATTGGGTGACTAAGGCTTTGCCATGTTCGTGCCAGGTTGCAGTTGTTTCAGGCGTGGCACCGGCGGAGAGGGCGGCCACGGCAATGGCGGTATCACGTAAACTGCTTCTGATTAAAAATTGATTATTCATTTACAGATGTCTCTCAATTAAAGGTTTACTACGGCGTATAAACTTAAGCGTAAATTGGTTACGGATGCGGGAACGTAAATGCTGAATGCTTGAGATTCCAGCATGCGTTTAAATGCAGGGTGGTTTTTATCCAGCCGGAAATAAACATTATCCATCCGCACAGGAAGCCCTGCCGGAGCTTGGTTGAGCAGTTGCAGCGGCACGCCCAATACGGCGGTATTGATTACTCTTTCTACGTCATCCGGTGCGCCGACTTTGCTAACTAATGGCAGTTGCTTTTGAAGCTCCAGGAACGACAAAGTATCCGAATGTGCCGATAGGAAGAACTCTGCCGAGCCGTCGATACGGCTATCAAATATTTGAGCTTTCCATTGGGTCGGCTTGAAGTGATCCAAATTGATTTCAATAACAGGAGAAGGAATCACTTCATCAAGCAGGTTTCTGATTTTGATTTCCAAACCGCTGAAAGTTTTATATAAATCGTAATGATCGTAGTGATCGATGTTTTCAACCGATTCGGAAATGCGGAAGGTATAGAGCATTCCCAAAAGTCGGCTGAGTAATTTGTAGAGTTCTTCCGGATGGTGGTTCGGGTGTAATTCCAAATGCGAGATTTCCGGATAAACGCTGTTTAAGCTGTGTAAAAACCAAAACAGCGTTGAATCCGATACGGAGAAGTCGACAAGGTCTTCGCTGCGTGCTTTTCTGCGTGCAGACAAACTATGAATGCGTGAGAACAGTAAAGACTTAAGTCTTTGCAGCAGTTCCATTAAATAGGAGGAGCTTTCAAGCAGCACGGAAGGAGGGACATACCGGCTGTCGAAAACCAATTTCCCATGCTCGTTTCTAACCAGCTTGGCTAGTGGGCATAAAATGTAGTTATCATTGTTTTCAAAATCGAATCTGAGTTGCATGTTGTATTGTTCAACTGCAATTTCGACTTCTTCATCCGAAAATAAATCGGAAACGGTTTGGAAATACTTTTTGAAGCGGCGCGGCGTGCCGATACTGTCTTGTTCTCCCAGTAAATTGGAAGTGTGGCTCTGCCAAACCGGGATAGCCAGATAAACAAAAGTACTTTTCGTGGTTTCGGGAACGATGTCTAAAGGACGGGCTTCGATAATATCGTTGCTCAAGCGGGTATCCAGCAGGATTCCGTCCGGCAGGCATAGTTGCAAAAAATCAACTTTCACTTTGCCGACTTCGAGTGCCTTGTAATCAAGATGCTGTTGTACAACACCCCAATTAAATGCCCCTGTTGTTTTGAGCATAGTCGCCGATACAAAATCATTGTATTGATTTTGTTGCTGAAAATGCTGAGGCGACAATAATATGCCTTCTTCCCATAATGGCTTGTAAATCTTCACGACTGCTTTATTCCTAAAAAATAACCGATAATCATCATTTCTGGACAATAGCATATCTTAGCTCCTATACTCAAAATAAATAATTAGCGGTATATTTTCAAAACTGAACGAATAGGATGTCGATTCATTGCCGCAGTATGGTTTTTTGAAACGTGTACAAGGTTTTATCTTTGTATGATTTAAACAACAGTCTTTAGGATGGCAACAATCATGAGTAGCAAGAGTTTTCAAAACGAAGTACCGCCAGCGCGGATTAACATTAAATTGGATTTGCACACGGGAGGAGCGCAAAAGAAGGTAGAGCTGCCCCTGAAATTATTGGTGGCAGGTGATTACAGCAACGGACAAGACCACAGACCTTTGGCCGAGCGCGAGAAGGTTAATGTCAACAAAAACAACTTTGATTCGGTGCTCGCCGACTACAATCCCAAAGTGAATATTGCAGTTAAAAACACTTTGGCAGGCGACGGTAGCGATTTGAACGTTGATCTGAACTTTTCATCTATGGACGACTTCCACCCGGAGCAGATTGCCAGAAGCGTTCCTGAATTGCGTGCGTTGTTGGCCATGCGTAATTTGTTGCGCGATTTGAAATCCAACTTGTTGGATGACGCCGGCTTCCGTCGTGAATTGGAAACCATTCTGAAAGATGAATCTTTGTCTAAAGAATTGCGTAACGAGCTGGAAAAAATTGCTCCTGTTGATAAATAAATTTCAACAACGTAATGAATATTGAATAAGGAAAAGAAGATGCAAAAAGTCCAGCAAGCCAAAACAACGGTTGTTGAAAACGCTGAAACCACTAAAGGTGGCAATATCTATGAAACACTTTGCCAAAAAATCAATTTAAACGCTGTTGATTCGGTTATCGATATCGAGAAATTCCAAAGCAATGAAAAGATGTCGGAATCTTCTGCCGATGAGCGTATCGCAGCTGCTGTAAACGTATTCTTAAAGATGGTTCAAGATTCTTCTCAAAAAGTAGAACGTCTTGACCGCAGCTTATTGGATTACCACATTGCCAGAATAGACGAGAAAATCAGCCGCCAATTGGATGAAATTCTTCACAATGAAGAGTTTCAAAAGGTGGAATCCGGCTGGCGCGGTTTGAAATTTTTGGTGGATCGCACAGATTTCCGCCGCAATGTGAAAATCGAAATTTTGGATGTCTCTAAAGAAGATTTGGTACAAGATTTCGAAGATGCGCCCGAAATCTCACAAAGCGGTTTGTACCGCCACACTTACACAATGGAATACGATACTCCGGGTGGCGAGCCTATCGGAGCGATTATTTCCAACTACGAATTTGGCCGAAACCCTCAGGATATTGCTTTGTTGCGTAATATTTCCCGCGTTTCCGCTTCTGCGCACATGCCGTTTATCGGTTCGGTTGGCGCGGAGTTTTTCGGTAAGGAACATATGGAAGAAGTGGCTGCGATTCAGGATATCGCCAGCTATGTTGACCGTGCGGAATACATTAAATGGAAGAGCTTCCGCGAAAGCGAAGATTCGCGCTATATCGGTTTGACCCTGCCGCGTTTCCTTGCCCGTCTTCCTTACGGCAGCGACACTGTGCCGGTGCGCAGCTTCAATTACGAAGAACAAGTTAAAGGTAACGACCACGACCGTTATTTGTGGGCCAATGCTTCTTTTGCGTTTGCTGCCAATATGGTGCGCAGCTTTATCAATAACGGTTGGTGTGTTCAGATTCGCGGCCCGCAGGCAGGTGGTTTGATTGAGGATCTGCCTATTCACATGTACGACTTGGGAACCGGTAATCAGGTGAAAATTCCTACCGAAGTATTGATTCCCGAAACGCGTGAATTTGAGTTTGCCAACTTAGGTTTTGTACCTTTGTCATTCTATAAAAACCGCGATTATGCCTGCTTCTTCTCTGCCAACTCGGCACAAAAACCGGCTCTGTATGAGACCAAAGAAGCTACTGCCAACAGCCGCATCAACTCACGCTTGCCGTATGTATTCTTGCTGTCGCGTCTGGCTCACTACCTGAAACTGATTCAACGTGAAAACATCGGCACTACTAAAGACCGCCGCATGCTCGAATTGGAGTTGAACACGTGGATTAGCGGTTTGGTAACGGAAATGACCGATCCGAGCGATGAATTGCAAGCTACCCATCCCTTGAGAGAGGCCAAAGTGATTGTTGAAGATATCGAAGATAATCCGGGCTTCTTCAAAGTGCGCTTGTATGCCCGTCCGCACTTCCAAATTGAGGGCTTGGATGTGAACTTATCTTTGGTATCACAAATGCCGAAAGAAAAGAAATAAATTTTGGTCATGCAAAAAGCACTCTGATGAAGAGTGCTTTTTTATACGAGGCCGTCTGAAAATTTCAGACGGCCTTTTTATTCTTATAGTTAATCCACTTAATTTTTAATAAAAGGCAGCAAGCTGCAGACAGTACAGTTGGCTCGCTTCAGCGGCTTACATCATCGTTCTCTTTGAGCTAAGGCGCAGCAACGCCGTCGTAAAAGTTAATGTGGATTGACTATATTTAAAGCCAATCATTTTATTTCGCCATCTCGGCAAACACTTCTTTGGCGGTGGCAACGGTTTCGTCTATCAATTCAGGCGTATGCGCGGCAGACATGAAGCAGGCTTCGTAAGCCGAGGGGCCGAACGCCACGCCGCGCTCGAGCATGCCGTGGAAGAAGCGTTTGAAATCTTCGATGTTGGAGCGGGTCATGTCGGCATAGCTTTGCGGCGTGCTGTCGGCAAAGTAAAGGCCGAACATGCCGCCGACGTAATCGGCGCTGAAGGTAACACCGGCTTCTTTCGAGGCCGTCTGAAAACCTTTAACCAGTTGTTCGGTGAGCTTGGCGAGGTTTTCGTAGAAGCCTTCGCGTTGGATGATTTCGAGGGTTTTCAAACCGGCGGCCACGGCCACGGGGTTGCCCGACAATGTGCCCGCCTGATACACGCCGCCGAGTGGGGAGATGCAGGCCATGATGTCTTTGCGGCCGCCGAACGCCGCCAACGGCATGCCGCCGCCGATCACTTTGCCCATGGTGGTTAAGTCGGGCTTGATGCCGTGCAGCGATTGCGCGCCGCCCAAAGCCACACGGAAACCGGTCATCACTTCGTCGTAAATCAACACCGCGCCGTGTTGTTTGGTAAGCGAACGCAGGGCTTTGATGAAGTTTTCAGACGGCCTCACCAAGTTCATGTTGCCGGCAAACGGTTCGAGAATCACGCAGGCGATTTCGCCGCCGATTTTGGCGAAGGTTTCTTCGAGTTGGGCGAAGTTGTTGTATTCCAAAACCAGTGTGTGTTTGGTGAAATCTCCGGGCACACCGGCGGAACTGGGGTTGCCGAACGTGAGCAGGCCGCTGCCCGCTTTGACTAGAAGGCTGTCGGAATGGCCGTGGTAGCAGCCTTCGAATTTGATGATTTTGTCGCGTTGGGTAAAGCCGCGTGCCAAACGGATGGCGCTCATGGTGGCTTCGGTGCCGGAGCTGACCAAGCGCAATTGTTCCACGCTGGGCACGAGTTTGGCGATTTCCTCGGCAATCACGATTTCGGCTTCGGTGGGCGCGCCGAACGACAAACCGCCCAACGCCGCTTCGCGCACGGCTTCAATTACTTCGGGATGGGCGTGGCCGACAATCGCGGGTCCCCACGAGCCTACATAGTCGATATAGCGGGTATCGTTTTCGTCCCACACATACGCCCCTTGCGCTTTTTTGATAAAGCGCGGGACGCCGCCGACGCTGCCGAATGCGCGCACGGGCGAGTTGACCCCGCCGGGGATGATGTTTTTGGCACGATTGAAGAGCTGTTCGTTGCGGTTCATGGTTAGCAATCCTTTTATCGAATAGATGTATCGGGAGGGCGTGAGGCCGTCTGAAAAAATGAATGCGTTATTTTAGCAGCTTTATTTTCAGACGGCTGGAGGCATTGAGCAGGAAGTCCGGTATGTTTGAAGATGATTGGGCGTGCCGCATCAATAAAAAAAAGGCTGCCTGTGAAAGCAGCCTGACTAAGTCTGTCAACTTGAATGAACGGAATGAAATCAGCGTTGGCGTGCCTTGAAGCGCGGATTGCTCTTGCAAATCACGTAAACTCTGCCTTTGCGGCGCACAATTTGGCAGTCGCGATGGCGTTTTTTGGCGGACTTTAAAGAAGATAAAACTTGCATCATTTATCCTTTCTGAAAGAGTTCATCATGGATTGGTAACGTTGGTTGAACTTGCTCGCACGGCCTTCGGTGTTATAAGCACGTTGCCTGCCGGTATAAACCGGATGGGAAGCGGAAGAAGTATCCAACATAAACACAGGATATTCATTGCCGTCGTGCCACTTCATCGTTTTGCCGTGCGTATTGGCGCAGGAACGGATCAACCAGCCTTCATTGGCGCCGCTGTCGAAAAACAATACAGTGCGGTAGTCTTCGGGGTGCAGATTGGGTTTCATAAAATAAGCTCCATTAAATGTTATAATGTAACATTATAGGCTATTTAAGAATGGTTATCAAGTGTGAGCAGGCTTTGGTAGGATTTCGATTCGAAAATAGGCAGGGTAGGGAGAGGGGAAAGCTTTACATGGGTTCATGTAACAATAGAAAGCGTCCTGATTAATTTTGGATGGAGTAGGCTTTAAAGTAGTGTTTAAATGCTTGGAAGTAGCACTTTTGCAACATGTAAATGTAATTTGAATTTTTATTTAAAAACAATCTATAAAAGAAAATATTACCTAATTTGATAGGCATAACCTCTAAAAATAAAGCTTAGTGATTCTTAGCACCCCAAGGCCGTCTGAAATTTCAGACGGCCTTTTGTCATACCCATATTGGGCAAAGATAGCCATTCTGCTATATTGCCAAAGCATACATATTCAATCCCGATACTTTGAATACAGTTTTGGAACGCCCGCGATGACCCCGACCCAATCCTACCACCTTACCTTCTCCCGCTTCAGCCCCTCCCTCTCCGTCGTTTCCTTCACCGCTACCGAAGCACTCAACACAGCCTACCGTCTCGACATCGAACTTACTTCTGTTGATTCAGACTTACCGCTGTCGTCCTACATCAACCAAGCGGCCAAGTTTACGGTAACGCCGGTGAGTAGCGATGCATTGGGACTGATCGAAGGAATGATCGCCCCCCAAGCGCTGAAGGAATGGAGCGGCATCATCACTTCGTGCGAGAAGCTGTCGGTATCGGCGGACGAGACCCGTTACCGCATGGTATTGGAACCCCGCATCGCCGCATTGAAGCACCACCGCACTTCGCGTCTGTTTCAAAACCAAAACGTGCCCGACATTATTTCGTCGCTGTTGAAACACCACGGCTTCTCCGGCGTCGATTTCCGTTTCAATACCTCACGCGAATACGGTGTACGCGAGTATGTGACCCAGTATCAGGAATCCGACTTTGCCTTTCTCAACCGGCTGTGCGAAGAAGAAGGGATTTGGTATGCCTTCGAGCAGAATGCCCAATATGGCGATGTGGCGGTATTCGGTGACGATGCCGCCCATTATTTTCGCAGCCACACTTCCCCCTATCCCTACCGCCCCCACGGCGGGTTGGAGAGCGTTGGCGAGGAAGCGGTGTTTGCCTTACAGGTGAAGCACAATCCCATTCTCGAATCCATCCGCGTCGGCGACTACAACTACCGCGATGCCGATACCGACTTATCGTCCGCAGTAACGGCGAAGGGTACGGAAACCGACAGCAGCGTCTTACTCGGCAGCGACAGCCATTGGGGTTTGCATCAAAAAACACCCGAAGAAGCCCAACTTCAGACGGCCTTACTGCAACAGCTCGACCACAGCCGCCGTATCGTCGCTTCCGGCAGCGGCAACATCACCGCGCTTCGCCCCGGTCTGGTGTTTCAGACGGCCCCGGCTTTCAGCGAAGCACCCAACGGCTGGTTGGCGGTATCGCTCACCCACAGCGGCAGCCGCGACCAAGCATACAGCCATACTTTCACCGCCATTCCCGCCGACAGCATCTTCCGCCCCGAACGCATCACCCCGTTGCCGAAGATCCAAGGCAGCCTTCCCGCCAGAGTCACCAGCCCCGGCAACTACACCTACGCCTATATCGACAATATGGGCCGTTACCGCGTCAAACTGCCGTTCGACCTTGATGAATGGAGTCCGGGCGGAGAAAGCCGTCCCATCCGCTTAGCCAAGCCCTATGCCGGCCCCGACTACGGCCAACACTTCCCGCTGCACGAAGGCACCGAAGTAATGCTGTCGTTCGTACAGGGCAATCCCGACAGGCCCTACATCAGCGGAGTGATGCACGACAGTTCCCACCCCGACCACGTGCCTGCCGATTGGAACACCCGCAACGTTATCCGTACTTGGGCGAATAATAAGCTGCGCATGGAAGACAAACAGGGGCAGGAACACATCAAATTGGCGACCGAATACGGCAAAACCCAACTCAACCTCGGCCATATCGTCGACAGCCAGAGACAAAAACGCGGCGACAACGGCGAAGGGTTTGAATTGCGTACCGACAGTTGGGGTGCGGTTAGGGCGGGGAAAGGCTTGTTCATCAGTACCGACGCCCAAAATCAGGCTTCGGGACAGGTATTGGATATGGATGCCGCCATCGCCCAGCTCGAACAAGCAATCTCCCTAGCCAAAAGCCTCAATAAAGCCGCCCACACCGCCCAAAACGAAGCCACCGAGGCCGAAGCACAGGCAGGCCGTCTGAACGACAGCCTCAAACAGCTGCAACGCGCCGGCATCATCCAATCCGCCCCCGACGGCATCGCCAGCGCCACTCCGCAAAGCCAGCTGCACACCGCCGGCCAACACATCCACCATATCAGCGGCGGCGACACCGACATCAGCGCCGGCCGCAACTTCACTGCCCATGCGGTCGAGAGCGTCAACCTGTTCGCCCAAAGCAAAGGAGCAAAACTCCAAGCCAATCAGGGCAAAGTGGAGATACAGGCGCAGAACGACGAGATGCAAATCAACGCCCTCAAAGACGCCACCATTACCAGCAGCGCGGGCAAAGTGACCGTGGCGGCCAAAGACGAAATCCTGCTCATCAGCGGCGGGGCGTACATCAAGATTAAGGATGGCAACATTGAGCTGGGCTGTCCGAAGATGGTGTGGGTGAAGTGTGCGGGGTTTCAGGTGATGGGGCCGAGTAGTATGAATTTTAATTTAGTTGATTTCCCTAAAAGTAATAATGAGGCGTTTTGTCTTTTAGATGACCAAGGCTTACCTATAGCAGGATTTAAATATAAAATAATTTCATCAAGTGGTGAAATTTACCGCGGTATTACCGATAAAAACGGTATGACAGTACGTATAGACAGCGGATTAGATATAGAGGATTTGCAGATTTATGAAGACTTTGAAGATTAATTTCAAATGGAGTAAATGATATGGCAGCTAGTGCAGTTAAAAATCCTCAAAGCCAGCCTATAGGCACGGGCAGAACCAATCCGCCAAACCATACCAAGGTAGAAGTTCAAATCAAACCGCTTACCATCAGTATCTTTTTCGACGGCACCGGCAATAACCGCTTTAATACGGCAGCCAACCGTAAAAAAGACCCTTTCCAGCGGGACTACGACCAAAAGCGCAAGAGCGTTAGCTACAACAATTATTATTCCAATGTTGCCATACTGTATCTGTCACAAGATCCACAGATAGGGATGCACGAACAAATCTATATCGAGGGCGCAGGCACCTTTAAATACAAGGAAGATACCGATTACGGTTTGGGTTTTGCCCGCGGCGAAAGCGGTATTGAGGCACGAGTGGATGAGGCTATCAGTAAAGTTGTAAAGTTAGCATCTAAAACAAGGAAAGTAAGGCTTAATGTTTACGGCTTCAGCCGCGGAGCGGCCTATGCTCGTTATTTTTGCTGGAAGATTAAGCAACAGGAAAAAGCTTTAAACATACGTTGCTATATTAACTTTGTCGGTCTGTTTGATACCGTTTCCTCGGCTGATGTGGCACATTACAACGATGTGGAAGAATTTCATCTAGATATTGGTGCGCCGGAGGGTATCCGCAGAATCGTGCATTTAACTGCAGAAAACGATTATCGTGCCCATTTCCCGCTTACTCCAATTAAAACGGCGGCGACCAAAGAAGATATTGGTTTCGAGTGCCGCTTCCCCGGTGCACATTCCGATATTGGAGGTGGCTATTACGAACCTTGGCACGATAAAGAGCTTATGCTCAGCCATAAAAATATGGCACTGGTAAGTACCAACCATATTTATTACAAATGGTATGTGCAGAAAGGCTATTTCACCGAAAACCAACTGAAAACCAAAGGCTATTATCCTCAGGAATATATTGTTGGCAGTCGAGAAATCAAAATCGATTATCAGTTTATTACCGGCGGTATTATGATGGAGATGATGAAGCAGCAGGCCGGCTTTGTAGAAAGAGATGGTTCTCCTATTGGTAAACAGATTAAAGCGATGAGGTCTATTCCTGTGTTGGATAAATTTTACACACAGGCAAAAAATTATGTGTTGAGCAATTATATGAAAAGCGGTCTTCATTTTAAAGTGCCATTGCTAACACCCACTGAGATGAAGCAGATTTATAACCGTTTTGTGCATATCTCGCTGGATGCCAAGGGGGGGGCGGTAATTAATCCTGCAAATACCGGCACACCCAAATCCAAAAGCAAAACACCTAGCGGCAACCTTAACCCGCTGGCACCGCTTCGTCCCAAAGTAACCGAAGGGTACCGCTCATGAAAATCAAAACGGCATTATGGGCAGCAGCATTGTTATTGGTTCTTCTTACGGGAGTATGGAAATTGTCAAACCATATAAAAAACAAAGACTTGTTTTATTACTATGTATCAGTAAGTGGATTCAACGAAATCCTTTTCGATTATCAGGGTTCATACCTGACTGATGAAAAAGGCGAACTGATTACCTATTACGGCGGTTTTATCGGTGCGGTCGGCGCGTTGGGATTTGGTTCGCAAAATTCCGGAAAGGGCTGGCAGCCTTTACCAGCCACGATGCATATCCGCTTTTTCGACCCGATAGCCGACCAATTCTGGCAGGGGAAATTTACCCTGCCGCAAGAAAAACTGAAAGAACTGTTTACCCGCTGCGAGTATGTGGAAATTTTGAGACCCGGCCGCCCTACAATCTGCCCTTTCTCGGAGCTGGTTGTTAATGCCTCCCCCAGCGGGCAAGTGTTTGTATATGCAGGCCGCTATCCGACACGTTTTATCGGTGTTTACCAGGCGCAGAAAACCGATATGGAATGGGAACCATTTTATTTCGGGTTGGGCTATCCCAACAAGTTTGTAGACAGCAGGGAGGTTTATGTGACCAATATGCGTAGTTATTTTGCCAAGAATGAACATCGGGAATTTTGGCGTAACGAACTCAAAGAAACACCCTCTCCCTACGAACCTGCCTATTGGCAGCGCTATTTCAAACAATACGCATGGAAACTGACCACTGCAGCACCTTTTAAATTGGTGGAATATAATGCCGATTATGTTAACGGTGAGATGTTTAATACTTTGGAACATGAAGCTAACCTTTTCCGAAATGCAACAGTACCTTATCACATATTATTTTTTATAATTAAAGATGATGGCAGCAAAACCCAACTGCGGATGGAGTTCGACCAAAAGTATATGATGCATAAATTCGAGCAAGCAGGAAAAACGGGAAGGTCGATAGAATTTCATGCCGATTACGATGAGAAAGCCGAAATATTGGATACCTACCTAACCGTTCAGGGGCAGGAAAGAATAGAGTTAGAAGCTAAAGTTGTTGAAAATATGAGTATGTATTTTAAGTGATAGTATGGTTTCTACGGGCCGCCTGAAAATTTTCAGACGGCCTAACGACGATTTTTTCAGTTGATCACAGACCAATTTTCTTAATATTCTGTGCCACTCTAATTCATGTATGAAATCGACAACTGTAAAGTATCAAATTCCAATTCCACTTTAACACCGATCTCAACTTGTATGGTACCGCTTAGTCCCAAAGTAACCAAGAATGCTTGCTCATGAAAGGTAAAGCGCTGGCATCGGTAGCGGTACTGTTAGTGGTTCTTCTCACATTACAAGAGTATGGCGTCTTCAATGCAACCTTCTTCAATTATTATGATCCTTACCCGGCCAACGAAAAAGGCGAATTGATTATTTACTACCGAGGTTTTATCGATGCAGTTGGTACCTAAAGGTTTGGTTGATAAAATTCCGACAGGGACGAATTCTGTTTAGACTGTTTGAAAATAAAGCTTTCAGACGGCCTGTTAGTGAAAGAACAATACCCAAGCACTGGGCGAACCGATACAGCCGGGCATCATCCGGCCCCGCAGCCAAGACGGCATCCCGTTGGTGACTGAATACCGTTACGACATCCTCGGCAACCGCACCCAAACCATCCTGCCGACGGGCGAGACCCTCAACTACCTCTACTACGGCAGCGGCCATCTGCACCACATCAACCTCGACGGCGACACCATTACCGATATCGAGCGCGACGACCTGCACCGTCCCGTATCCAGAAGCGCCGGCAAACTGCACACCCGCCTGATTTCAGACCCCTTAGGCCGTCTGAAAGAACAGCTGGTACAACTCGAAGCCACTAACGGCAAAGCCACCGAGCCGAAAGGCCTGATCAAACGCCGTTACCATTACGATACCAACGGCAATCTGGTTCAAACCGAAGACCAACACCACGGCAATAAAGACTACGCCTACGACCCGCTGGGCAGGATTACCCGTGCCGGCGACGAACGCTTCGCCTTCGATCCCGCCCACAACATCAGCGGCGACGGTGTCAAAGTAGCCGGCAACCGCCTGACCGACTACAACGGCATCCGCTATGTGTATGATCCGCTGGGCAACCTAAGCGAACGCCACAACGACGCAACGGGCGAAAGCCAGTATTACCGTTACGATGCCGACAACCAACTGACCGAAGCGCGTATCGAACAAGAGGGAAGGCCGTCTGAACACTGGCACTACCGCTACGACGCCTTAGGCAGAAGGGTGAGTAAACAGAACGCCCACAACCAAACGGAAACCCGTTTCCTATGGGAAGGCAGCCGCCTGTTACAGGAATACGGCGATAAAGCGACTTATACTTACGTCTATACCGAACAGGGAAGCTACGAACCGTTGGCGCAAATCGTTCAGACGGCCAACCGGGACGGCAGTAAAACCGACAGACAGATACTGTACTACCACAACGACCAAATCGGCATTCCGCGCGAACTGACGGATGCGGAAGGCAACATCGTTTGGCGTGGAGAATACAGCGGTTGGGGTAAACTGAATAATGCAGAGGGTGCAAACCTGAAAGAAGACGTGCATCAGCCGTTCAGGTTACAGAACCAGTATGCGGATAAAGAGACGGGGCTGCATTACAACTTCTTCCGTTATTATGATCCGCACTGTGGGCGGTTTACGCAGCAGGATCCGATTAAATTGGCTGGGGGATATGCTTTGTATAATTATTCGCTGCAGCCTATGAAATTTATTGATCCTCTTGGGTGGGTTGAATGGAAAGGTACAGCATATTCGGTATCTGCAGGGGTTTTAACTGGTACTAGATTTGAGCTAAAAACTGAATGTATAAAAGGAAAAAGAGGACATGCTACCGTTTACGCTTCAGGAGGCTCTTATGGCGTAGGAGGTATTGTTGGATCCAATGGTTCAGATGTAACATTTGAAGATAAGTTAGACCATATTGATCCTAATGTTTTTAATGGATTGTATTCTGAAGGTAGTGGAAATATTACTTTCATAAAAGGAATAGGTTTAGGAAGTACTAAACTTGGGCAAGCAGAATCTAAAGGTTTACTTACAATATATGATAGAGGGTATTCTGTTGGGTTAGCCGCGAACGGAGGGAAGTCTACTGTTACTTCCTCATACATAGAATCGTGTCAAGAAAAACCTAAAGTTAATTGTGGAAAATGCCAATATCCAAATAACTATCCAATAGAGAATTTGCCTCCAGCTCCTAATGTTTCTATTAACGAAATGATTCGAATGGTTCCCTATTATTGAATTAGATTAGAACATGTTAGAAATTTTTTTTATATTAATAATTTTATTTTTTTATTGGATTTTTTTGATTTATGTTAATGGCAAAGCTAAGAATTTAGTTGAGTCAATCAGAAAACACCCGGAATTAGATAAATTAAGTGGCTATCCCTCTAATACTTATTTTTTTTGGGAGTTTATTAGATTAGATTATAGTTTTGTTATTTTTTTGTGGAAAAATAAACAGATGCCGCAGATATTGGAATTTGATTTTAAGGAATACAGTTTAATCAGAAATCTTGCGATTTTCATAATTTGCTTAGAAGTATTTCGAGGCTTATGCATTATACTGATATTTATTTTCCATCAAAGAAATTATAATCTTTGACGTCTTATATTTATACTTTTTACCAATATAAATTAAATCATTTTTTGAAGAAATTATTCGTTAAATTTTATATAATGGATTTATTGTAAATATAACATTTTCAATTATCTCATCTATAGTGTTAGGCATTAATTTTCAATCAGTTTTTTTATTGTCAAAACACGATGAACAAAGTCTTAATACGGTACAGACTAGTTCATTGATAACAGCTCAAGGGAAAATAATCAGTGAGGTTTTTGGTGATTGTATGCAATATAATTTTGGTTCATCAGTTAAATCATTTACAGTTGTTGCAAGGTTAGATGGCTCAGGTTATGTTGAACAAACTTGGAATGATAAAAATGACGAATTTGCATTATGTGTAGAAGAAAAAATTAAAAGAAAATTTATATTTCAGCCTCCTAGAACCCCCTTTTTTACTGCTTTTGAATTTAAACTTGAAGAATAAGTGCTATCTTTGTTACTGAATAGTGTTACAACATCCTTAGCAACCGCATTCAAATCATCCTCCTATGGATGGATCAGAAGTTCAATCATCTCTATTACAGCAGTGGTATCTACTACATAACCTCGACCAATGATAAGAGATATATTTTTATCTCATAAAGATACAAACACAGGAGATAAATAATGATTAGATGTTTGCTTATAGTTTTCATATTATCTGGTTGTGGTTATGCTGAAACTAGTGAGGCGATTGCGACTTCTAAAGATTGTGAGAAAAATACTTCTTCTATAGAAGTCCTTATGAAGTGTGCTGAAAATGGCAATGTAAATAGTCAGTTTGCATTGGGTGCTCAATATATGCAAAGGATTGGAGTTAAACAAGATTTTCATAAAGCTTTCCATTGGACAAAAATAGCTGCTGATCAAGGTATTGTAGGGGCACAAATTAATTTGGGTAAATTATATGAGTTAGGATTAGGGGTAGAACAAGATTACCAAAAAGCGTTTGAGTGGACGCAAAAAGCAGCGAATAAAGGTAGCTTCATAGCATTAAACAATCTTGCTGATTATTACAATAGAGGTGTTGGGGTAGAGCGAGATGTTAAAAAGGCAACCGGTTATTATAAAATTTTGGCAGAGAAGGGAGATGCTGGGGGACAAATGAATTTAGGATTTGCTTACTTTTACGGGGTAGGGATAGAAAAAGATATCGATAAGTCCATAAAATGGATAACAAAAGCTGCAGATCAAGGCTTTGAGCCTGCAATGTTAAGTTTAGCTTCAACTTATCAAGATTTAGGAAATCAAAAAGAAGCGATCTTTTGGGCAAGGAAGGCTGTTAAACATAGTAACGGGGCTTTAGCTCAAGCAACTTTAGGCAATGTATTAGCTTTGTCCAATGACAAATTATATTATGATGAGGCTATGGAATTGTTAGATGCGGCGATGAAACGCGGTGAACCACGTGCATTTTTTTTGATGGGATCTCTTCATTCGGAGAGAAATAATATTTTTCCTTATGATGAAAGTAAGGCTTATCAATATTATTTACAAGCTGTTGAAATGAAATATGCTCCTGCTCAATATCAACTTGGTAACTGGCTTATGAAAGGGCGGTATGTACATAAAAATGAGCTAGAGGCTTTAAAACTTTATGAAGCTTCAGCTGAAGCCGGTATTCAAGAAGCGATACAGAAATTGGTTGAAATATATCATAAAGGAACATCAGACATTTCCAAGGATGAAGCTAAAGCAAAATATTGGCAAAATAAACTCATTAATGTTAGTGAATAAAGTTTGAAGGCCGTCTGAAAATATTTTCAGACGGCCTTTTGGCTTTTTAAAGTTACAACAGTTTATTCACCCATCTGTACGGCTTGAATAGCAGTCAGTGCGATGGTGTAGACGATGTCGTCTACCAATGCGCCGCGCGACAGGTCGTTTACCGGTTTGCGCAAGCCTTGCAGCATGGGACCTACGCTCAATACGTTGGCGTTGCGCTGTACGGCTTTGTAGGTGCAGTTGCCGGTATTGAGGTCGGGGAACACCAACACGGTGGCTTGGCCGGCCACTTTGCTGTCGGGGGCTTTGGATTTGGCTACGCTCGGTACGGTGGCGGCATCGTATTGCAGTGGGCCGTCCACGTCGATATCGGGGCGTTTTTCACGCACAAGGGCGGTGGCTTGGGCGACTTTTTCTACGGCGGGGCCGGCGCCGGAAGTGCCGGTAGAGTAGGAGATCATGGCTACTTTAGGCGGGATGCCGAAGGCTTTGGCGGAATCGGCCGATTGGATGGCGATGTCGGCCAGTTGTTCGGCGGTCGGCTCGGGGTTGACTGCGCAGTCGCCGTAAACCAGCACTTGGTTGGGCAGCAGCATGAAGAATACGCTGGATACCAAGCTGGCGCCGGGGGCGGTTTTGATCAGTTGCAGGGCGGGGCGGATGGTGTTGGCAGTGGTGTGTACTGCGCCGGATACCAAGCCGTCTACATGGTTTTGCGCCATCATCATGGTGCCGAGCACAACGGTGTCTTGCAGCTGCTCGCGGGCTTGTTCGGGTGTTAAGCCTTTGCTCTTGCGCAGTTCGCACATCGGCTCGACGTATTGTTCGATTAATGTGGCCGGATCAATGATTTCTAAAGAATCGGGCAGGGTGATGTGGCGCTCTTTGGCTACGGCTTCTACTTCGGCACGCGGAGCCAGCAATACGCAGCGGGCGATGCCTTTTTCATGACAGATAGCCGCGGCTTGTACGGTGCGGGGTTCTGCGCCTTCGGGCAACACGATGCGTTTGTTGGCTTTGCGGGCGGATTCCATCATGTTGACGCGGAATTGCGCGGGCGACATGCGGCCGGTTTTTTTCAGCAGCAAATCGGTGTTGCAAAGATTGTCGGTAGAGCCGAGGTAAGCCAAGCCGGTTTTTTCGGTAAGCGCTGCGCCCATGCCGGCATCTTCGCCGTCCAATACGAAGCCTGCCAATACGCCGGGGGCGGTGGCATAGGCTTGTTTGGCAATGTTCAGTTGTCCGGTCAGTTGCTCGAGTGAGTTGCCGTTGGCAACGAGGGAGAACACGACGTTGGCGTCGAGCGACAAGGCCAGCTCGATGTTTCGGGTTGACAGGAATACGCGTTCTGCATCGGGTTTGATGCCTTTGATCACGACGTTTTCGGCGTCTAAGCGGGAAACGCGGGCAACCAGCATATCCAGCCAGTCGTCGCAGCGGCCGGAGCAGAGCATGACTTCGGCTTCGCCGGTTTCATCGAGTGCACGTGACGCCGTTGCGTTGGGCAGGGCGGCGGCAACGGCTTGGGTAACGGCCCAGCCGTCTGAATGGGCGGATACGGGAACGATCAATACAGTAGCCATGTTTTGAATCCTTTTCATGGGAATGGAAAATGGAAAGTGCGGGGATTTTATCACTTTGGCGGTGCGGTTTATACCTGCTGCTTTCCGGTAAATGGTTGCCGGTGAGGGCGTGTTTGCAAATAAAAGCGAAATCAAACGCTTAGGATAACAGCGCCACCAAAACGGCTTTAATGGTGTGCATGCGGTTTTCCGCTTGGTCGAACACGACGGAAGCAGGGCTTTCGAATACTTCTTCGGTAACTTCCACGCCGTTCATGCCGAAGGCTTGGTAAATCCATTCGCCGACTTTGGTTTCGCGGTTGTGGAAGGCGGGCAGACAGTGCATGAATTTGACGTTGGGGTTGCCTGCGGCGGCCATCAGTTGGGCATTGACTTGATACGGGGTCAGCAGCTCGATGCGCTCTTTCCACACGCTTTCGGGTTCGCCCATCGAAACCCATACGTCGGTGTGGATGTAGTCTGCGCCTTTGACGGCTTCTTTCGGGTCTTCGGTGAGCGTGATGCGGGCGCCGCTGTTTTGGGCGATGCGGCGGGCGCGTTCGATCAATTCTTCAGACGGCCACAGGTCGCGGGGGGCGCCGATGCGCACGTCCATGCCCAATACGGCGCCGCCGAGCAGCAGGGAATTGCCCATGTTGAAGCGGGCGTCGCCCATGTAGGCGAAGGCGATTTCTTTCAGCGGTTTGCTGCAATGTTCGCGCATGGTGAGCATGTCGGCGAGAATTTGGGTGGGGTGGAATTCGTCGGTGAGGCCGTTGAACACGGGTACACCGGCATATTTGGCCAGCTCTTCGATGATTTGCTGGCTGTATCCGCGGTATTCGATGGCGTCGTACATGCGGCCGAGTACGCGGGCGGTGTCTTTGATGCTTTCTTTGTGGCCGATTTGGCTGCCGCCGGGTTCGAGATAGGTAACTTGTGCGCCTTGGTCGTAAGCGGCCACTTCAAAGGCGCAGCGTGTGCGGGTGGAGGTTTTTTCAAAAATCAGCGCGATATTCTTGCCTTTGAGTTTTTGTTGTTCCCGGCCGCTTTTTTTGGCGGCTTTCAATTCGGCGGAAAGGTCGAGAAGGTATTGGATTTCTTCGGGGGTAAAGTCCAGCAGTTTCAGAAAATGGCGGTTTTTGAGATTCATGTCGGATTCCTGAGGGGTGGGGTAAGGAAGGTTCAGACGGCCTGAGACAGGGTGTATCAAGGGGATAGTAATTTATTTTTTATATTCATTCAAATACCCTGTGTCGATGGTGTTTACGCCGCTTTCAAGCGATAAAGAAACGTGGTTTCGCGGCTGCGGGCGAAGGCCAGCGGGTCGGCTTCATCATCAGCTTTGCGGTGGGTGGGGCGGGTGCTGAGTATATCGACCACTTGCAGTGAGGCCGTCTGAAAACATTCGGCCAGAAAATCGGGAGAACGCAGATGCAGATGCTCGGCTAAGTCTGACATAATCAGCCATGCTTCGCCGCCGGCATTCAGATGGCCGCGCACGCCGTTGAGAAAGCCTTTAAGCATGGCGTGGCCGGGGTCGTAGAGCGCGGCTTCGATGGCGGAAGTGGGTTTGGCGGGCAGCCACGGCGGGTTACACACGATGAGGTCGGCCTTGCCTTGCGGGAATAAGTCAGCGGTTTCGATGCGGATGTTTGCCGAGAAGCCGAGGTGTTCGATATTGGCTTGGGCGCACGCTATGGCGCGGGGATTGGTGTCGGTGGCGGTAATGTCGGGGATGCCGCGGCGGGCGAGCAGGGCGGCAATCACGCCGGAACCGGTGCCGATATCGAACGCGGTTCGGCATTCAGACGGCAGCGGCGCTTGGGCGATTAAATCGAGATATTCGCCGCGCAAGGGAGAAAAGACGCCGAAAGGAACATGAGTGCGGGCGTCGAGCGCGGGTACGAACACGCCTTTTTTGTGCCATTCGTGGGCGCCGATGTAGCCGAGCAAGCGGTTGAGCGGCAGTAAAAACGGTTTGCCGTCGGGCGTGCCGTAAACGTCGGCAAGTGCTTCGGAAACATCGGGAGCGCGCGGCAAGTCAAGGGAAAAGTCTGCGCCGATTTCCACGGCCAACATATTGAGCAGACGGCTGTTTTGCGATTGGCGCATGCGGTGGCTGTGAAAGGCCGTCTGAATATCGGTATCCGGTTTGCTGTTGGGTTTGCGCAGGCGTTTTTTCATGGCGGCCAACACTTGTTTGGCGTTGTGATAATCGCCTGTCCAAACGGTGGCTGTGTTGTCGCGGGCGGTGGCCAGCACGGCGGCTGCGTTGGTTTCGCCGCTGTAAACGGCTTGTGCGGGCGGTTTTTGGGTGCTTTCGCTGCGCCATTCGAGTTCATGGCCGCGGTTGGTGGGGATGTGGATAGACATGGGTAGCCGGGAAAAAAGAAGTGCCGGCAGTGTACTATATTTTGGCGGGCGGATGCGGGCTTTGCGGGTGGATTTGTGAGGGCTGCGGGCGGTTGGATGTCGGGCTGGGATACCGCGTCACACGGTTTGATGGTTTATGGTGGTTTTCAGACGGCATGTTGGGATGTCTGATGTGTGTTTTGTTTGTGGTGGTTGGATGGGATGGCGGGCAAGGATGCCCGCCCTACGGTTTGATGATTTATGATGGTTTTCAGACGGCATGCAGGGATGCTTGATTTGTGTTTTGCTTGTTTGTGGTGGCTGGATGGGATGGCGGGCAAGGATGCCCGCCCTACGGTTTGATTATTTATGGTGGTTTTCAGACGGCATGTTGGGAGGCCTGATTTGTGTTTTGTTTGTTTGTGGTGGTTGGATGGCGGGCAAGGATGCCCGCCCTACGGTGTGATGATTTATGGTGGTTTTCAGATGGCATGTCGGGATGCCTGCCCTACATTTTTGTTGCGGTAATTTTCAGACGGCCTCTAAGGGTTTGATTTCCGCCCCGTTTTCCGTCACGGCCAAATAACCGCCGCGCACGCCGTGCCAATCGGGCAACACATAGCGGGTAACGGTTTGGCCGTGGCGGGTGTGTTGGTGGATGTTCGGTCTGTGGGTGTGGCCGTGGATGATGGCTTGGGCTTGGGGGTAGCGGTTTAAGGCCGTCTGAACGCCGTGTTCGGTCACGTCGGAAAGGGCGGTTTGCCCCATTTGCTGTTTCTTGTGTTTGCTGGCGGCGCGCAGGCGGTCGGCGATGGTGCGGCGGCGGTTTTGGGGCAGGGCGAGCAGCAGTTTTTTCAGCCACGGCTGGCGGATGATGCGGCGGAAGCGTTGGTAGGAAACGTCGTCGGTACACATTTCGTCGCCGTGGGTAATCAGGTAGCGGGTGCCGTAGAGTTCGGCGATGTGGTTGTCGGGCAGCAGAGTGATGCCTGCTTGGGCGGCGTAACGTCGGCCGAGCAGAAAATCGCGGTTGCCGCAGATGAAATACACCGGCGCGGTTTGGCTGAAGGTTTTTAATGCCGAGGCCGTCTGAACGGCGATGTCGCTCAGGATGTCGTCGCCGAGCCATACTTCAAACAGGTCGCCCAAGATATAGAGCGCGTCCACCTTGCCCTGCCAGCGGTTGAGGGATTGTAGAAACAGGCGGTTGAGTTCCGGCGTGTCGTCGGAAAGGTGTAAGTCGGCGATGAAGATGGTTTGGCGCATAGGCTGGTGTGTGGGTCGATGGGGGCGGTAAAGGCCGTCTGAAAGCGAGCTTGTGTGCTTCGCTAAAAAACGGCCTTCGGGTTTTCGTGAACCTTGTGAAGTTCGATTGGGCGAAATTCACAAGTTTGCTTTCAGACGGCCTCAGAGCAAAGCTTTGAGCATTTCTTCATACACCGCCGAGAGCTTGGGAATGTCGCTCAACAGCACGTTTTCGTTAATCTGATGGATGCTGGCGTTGCTGGGGCCCAGTTCGATCAGTTCGGCGGCGATGGCTTTGATGAAGCGGCCGTCCGACGTGCCGCCGCTGGTGGAAAGTTCGGTCTGTATTCCGCACACTTTGGCAACGGCTTCGCGGGCGATGTCGGTCAGGCGGCCTGCTTCGGTGAGAAACGGCTGCCCCGAGCACGACCATTCCAAATCGTAGCTGATGCCGTGGTTGTCGAGAATATCGTGCACGCGCTGTTTCAGGCCGATGTCGGTGGATTCGGTGGAAAAGCGGAAATTGAATTTGACGTTGAGCGTGCCGGGGATGACGTTGGTTGCACCCGTGCCGCCGTTGATGTTGGAAATCTGAAAGCCGGTGGGTGGGAAATATGCGTTGCCTTTGTCCCATTCGGCGGCGGTCAGTTCGGCCAGCGCGGGCGCAAAGGTATGTATGGGGTTCAACGCCAGATGCGGGTAGGCGATGTGGCCTTGTTTGCCTTTAACGGTAAGGTTGCCGGAAAGCGAACCGCGGCGGCCGTTTTTCACCGTGTCGCCCAGCGTTTCGACGGCGGTGGGTTCGCCGACGATGCAGTAATCAATCAATTCGCCGCGCGCTTTGAGCGCGTCCACCACTTTGGTGGTGCCGTCGTGCGCGTCGCCTTCTTCGTCGGAGGTAATCAGCAGGGCGATGCTGCCCGTGTGGTCGGGGTGTTCCGCCACAAAACGCTCGCAGGCGGTAACGAAACAGGCGATGCTGGTTTTCATATCCGCCGCGCCGCGCCCGTAAAGGCGGCCGTCGCGCTCGGTCGGCTCGAACGGCGGCGAATCCCATTTTTCAGACGGCCCCGGCGGCACTACGTCGGTATGCCCCGCGAAGCACACCACCGGCGAAGCCGTGCCGCGCCGCGCCCAGATGTTTTTGGTGTCGCCGAAGTTCATTTCTTCGACGGTAAAGCCGATTTTTTGCAGCCGTTCGGCCAAAATCTGCTGGCAGTTTTGGTCGTCGGGGGTAACGGAAGGCCGGGCGATGAGTTGCCTGGTTAAGGCGAGAGATTGGGTGTCGTTCATTTCTTCCTCTGTTTTTAGATATATCGAGGCCGTCTGAAAGCAAATTTTCAGACGGCCTCGGTGTGTTATTCGTAATAAGTAAACTTGGCGCGCTTGACGTTGCACAATAATTCGTAGGCAATCGTGCCTGCCGCTGCCGCCACTTCGTTGATGTTTACCGTATCGCCCCACAGTTCCACTTCGTCGCCGATGCCTTCGCGGGAAACGTCAAGCTCGATCGTCATCATGTCCATGGAAATGCGGCCGATCAGGCGGCTGCGGTGGGTGCCGACGGCCACGGGCGTGCCGGTGGGGGCGTGGCGCGGATAACCGTCGGCATAGCCGCAGGCGAGCAGGCCGACGCGGGTGGATTTTTGCGTATAAAACACCGCGCCGTAGCCCACGGGCGAATGCGGCTGCAACACGCGTTCGCCAAACACGCGCGTGCTCAGGCGCATCACGGGTTTCAGGCGTTCGTCGCTGCCGCCGAAAGGCGATATGCCGTAAAGCGCAATCCCCGCTCTGCCCCAGTCGCGGCGGGCTTCGGGAAAGCGCAGGATGGCGGCGGAATTGGCCAGACTTTCTTCGCCTTCCAAGCCTTCGCAGCCCAAATCGAAGGCTTCAAGCTGGATTTCTGTCATGCCGCTTTCGGGGTCGTCGGCACAGGCAAAATGGCTGAATTTCACAATTTCGGCCACGTTCGGATTCTGCTTCAAGGCGGTGTAGGCGGCGGCGTAGTTGTGCGGAAAAAAGCCGGCGCGGTGCATGCCGGAATCCATTTTCAGCCACACTTTTACGGGTGTCTGCCATTCGTGGTGCAGCAGGGCTTCAAGCTGCCATTGGCTGCATACGGCGGGCCACAGGCGGTATTGGTCGACCAGCGCATATTCTTTGGCTTCAAACACGCCTTCGAGCAGCAGAATCGGGTTTTCGATGCCGTTTTCGCGCAATTCCACCGCTTCTTCAATGGCGGCGACGGCGAAACCGTCGGCCATGTCCGCCAACGCATGTGCGCACCGCACCGCGCCGTGCCCGTAGGCATCGGCTTTGACCACCGCCAACAGTTTGTTGCCGTGGATGTTTTTCAGTGTTTGATAATTGTGGCGCAGGTTTTCGAGGCGGATTTGGGCGTTCAGCGGGCGCATGGTTCTGAGTATCCTTTGTGCGGGTTCGCAGCTGGTGTGTGAATAAGATTGATGGGCCGTATGTGTTTGTTTGGTGTGAGGCCGTCGGCGGCTTGATGTCGCTTTTCAGACGGCCTGTATGTAGGGAATGGGATTATAGGCCGATTGGCGGCGTTTTAAAATATGAGACCTTTGCAAAACTGCTATCTGCGGCGCATTTCTGTATCTGAGAGTTTTGCAAAGGTTCGCATATCTATGGCGCGGCGGATACGGTGAGGCCGTCTGAATGGGCGGTTTAGATGGCGTTGCCGTTTTGGTCTGTGTGGATGAAGCGGCCTTGCAGCAGAAACGCGGCGGCTTGGGTGGCAACGCGGCGGTCAAACAGCATGGCGGTGTGCGAAGTCGGCATCACGATGTGGTCTTTCATGCCCGGGCAGCAGGTTTCTCGGATGGTAACCGTGCCGTCGTGCCCGCCTTGAATGCCCAGCAAGCGGCCTACGCCCACGGTTTTGCTGCCCGCCAAGCTGCCCAGTTCGACACCGTCGGGCAGGGCGGGGGCGCAGCCGTCCAAAGCATCGCAATAAGATTCGCCCAGAGTAAAACGCGCCAGCCCCAGCCGTTTGATTTGTTCGGCGGTAAAGCTGCCGCGGTGGGGCGTGCCCAAAGTAACGATTCTGCCGCGAACATATTCGGGATAAGCCGCGGCGAAGTGGCGCAGCACCAACCCGCCCAGGCTGTGGCCGACAAAATGCAGCGGCTCGTTGTGAACGCGGTAGTATTGCTCGACCTGCGCTGCCAGCGCGGCGGTGTGCACGGAAACCGGATAGCGCAGGCTGCGGTAATCGAAGATGTCGGCGCTAAAACCCTGTTGCTGCATCATGCGGGCAAAAGGCCGCATCACCCAAGCGCGCATATACAGGCCGTGCAGCAGCAAAACGTGATGGGGCATAGCGGTTTGTCCTTTTTGTTTACGGTGAATCGTTATGAAGTCGGGCGCATTGCCGACGGAATATTATATCGCCGCAAAACTTGGTTGTGCCAGACGCTTGCCTGATGTAAATCCGCAGCAAAAACCGAGTATGGCAAACGGGTTTTCGCGCCATCTTTGCTTTTACTTTCCCCCTTGCTTTTAGTATGATGCGGCAACCGTATTTTGCCTTTTGATAAACCATCATGAACACCCGCCAAATCATTCTCGATACCGAAACCACCGGCCTTTATCCCAACAGCGGCGACAGATTGGTCGAGTTTGCAGGCTTGGAAATGGTCAACCGCAAGATGACCGCCAATACCCTGCATCTGTATGTACATCCCGACCGCGACATTCCCGAAGAGGCGGCGGCGGTTCACGGCATTACGCTGGAGCAGTTGGAAGAGCAAAATGCGCCCAAGTTTGAAGAAGTAGGGCGGCAGATTGCCGACTTTTTGCGCGGTGCGGAATTGATTATCCACAATGCCAAGTTTGACGTGGGCTTTCTCGATATGGAGTTCCGCCGCATGGGCTTGCCCACCATCGAAGAGCTGGGCTGCGAAGTTACCGACACGCTGGGCATGGCGCGCGAAATGTTTCCGGGGCAGAAAGCCAGCTTGGATGCGTTGTGTACCCGTTTCGATGTCGACCGCAGCAAGCGTGTGTTTCACGGCGCATTGATCGACTGCGAACTGCTCGGCGAAGTGTATTTGGCGATGACGCGCGGCCAGTTTGATTTGATGGGCGACAGCGCGTCGGAAGAGCAGGAAACGGTGAATGTGGCGGTGGAGTTCCAACGCCCCGCGTCTTTGAAAGTGGTGGCGGCCGATGCCGAAGAGCTGGCGGCGCATGAGGCGTATTTAGACGGTTTGGACAAAGCCGTGGGCGGAGCGTGTGTGTGGCGCACGGAGGCGCAGGCATGAAACGGCACATCGCCTTGATTCCCGCCGCCGGTGTCGGCGAACGCTTCGGCGCGGGCAAACCCAAGCAGTATGTGGAAATCAACGACCGCACGGTTTTGGAACACACGGTCGGCATTTTCACCGCCCATCCGGGTATCAGCCTGACTGCGGTTGTGTTGGCCCCCAACGATACCGGTTTTAGCGAAACCCGTTTTCAGACGGCCTCAGAAAAAGTAGCCGTCTTACATTGCGGCGGCGGGAGCCGTGCGGAAACCGTGAGAAACGGATTAAACGCCCTGCTGGAGCGCGGCTTGGCCGAAGCGGGCGACAATATTCTCGTGCACGACGCCGCGCGTTGCTGTTTGCCCGCCGAAGCCCTCAGCCGTCTGATTGACGAAGCGGGCGACGCCGAAGAAGGCGGCATTTTGGCTGTGCCCGTGGCCGACACGCTCAAGCAGGCCGACGAACACCGCCGCATCGCCGCCACCGTACCGCGCAACGGCTTGTGGCAGGCGCAAACGCCGCAGCTTTTTCGGGCGGGTTTATTGCAGCGTGCGCTGGAAACTTGCGATTTGAACCGCATCACCGACGAAGCCTCCGCCGTCGAAATGCTCGGCATCCGCCCCCGCTTGGTGCAAGGCGACAGCCGCAATTTGAAACTCACTTTGCCGCACGATGAATTTATCGTACGTTTGTTGTTGAAATGAATGCAGGCCGTCTGAAATGATTTTTCAGACGGCTTTAATATGTTATTAATTCAATGATTCAACGGCAGGATGAGACCTTTGCAAAACCCTCAGATGTGGATGCAGTTCAAGGCGTAGCAGCACAGCGAGTGCAGACATATCATACAGATAGGCAAACGAGCGGGCAGCGCACAACGCAGAAATGCGCCGCAGATGGGGGTTTTGCAAAGGTTTCAGGATTTGGCTGCCGCATCAAGAAAATCAAGCTTCGGAGAAAAACATGTTTAGCTTTACCAAACCCCAATCCGCTTTGCGTGATGCCGTAACCGCCGCCTACCGCCGCGACGAGGCCGAAGCGGTGGCCGATATGCTGCAACGCGCCGAAATGAGCGCAGAGGAAAAAGAAGAAGCAGCGAAATTGGCGCGGCGGCTGGTTACGCAGGTGCGCGCCAACCGCACCAAAGCCAGCGGCGTAGATGCGTTGATGCACGAGTTTTCACTGTCGAGCCAAGAAGGTGTGGCCTTGATGTGTTTGGCCGAAGCCCTGCTGCGGATTCCCGATAACGCCACCCGCAACAAGCTGATTCAAGACAAACTTTCCGGCGGCAATTGGAAAAAACACCTCAACAACAGCCCGTCGCTGTTTGTGAACGCCGCCGCGTGGGGGCTGCTGATTACCGGCAAGCTCACCGCCGCCAACGACGACAAAACCTTGGGCATGGCCTTAACCCGCATCATCGGCAAAGGCGGCGAGCCGATGATACGCAAGGGCGTGGACTACGCCATGCGTTTGTTGGGCAAGCAGTTTGTTACCGGCCAAACCATAGGCGAAGCCCTGCAAAACGGCAAAGAGCGCGAAAAATCGGGCTACCGTTTTTCGTTCGACATGCTCGGCGAAGCGGCGATGACGCAGGCCGATGCCGACCGTTATTATCAGGATTATGTAAACGCTATCCACGCCATCGGCCAAGATGCGGCGGGTGCGGGCGTGTATGAAGGCAACGGCATTTCGGTAAAACTTTCCGCCATCCACCCGCGTTACGCGCGCGCCCAGCACGAACGTGTGATGGCCGAACTGCTGCCGCGTTTGAAAGAGCTGTTTGTGCTGGCGAAACAATACAATATCGGCCTGAACATCGATGCCGAAGAAGCCAACCGTTTGGAATTGTCGCTCGACCTGATGGAAGCATTGGTCGGCGATGCCGATTTGGCCGGCTTTAACGGCATCGGTTTTGTGGTGCAGGCTTATCAGAAACGCTGCCCGTTTGTGATTGATTATTTAATCGACCTCGCACGCCGCCATAATCAAAAACTGATGATCCGCTTGGTAAAAGGCGCGTATTGGGACAGCGAAATCAAATGGGCGCAGGTGGACGGTTTGAGCGGCTATCCCGTTTACACCCGCAAAGTCCACACCGACGTATCTTACCTCGCCTGCGCCCGCAAACTGTTGGCTGCGCAAGATGCCGTGTTCCCGCAATTTGCCACCCACAACGCTTACACCTTGTCGGCGGTTTACCAAATGGGGCAGGGCAAAGATTTTGAATTCCAATGCCTGCACGGTATGGGCGAAACGCTGTACGACCAAGTGGTCGGCGCGAACAACTTGGGCCGCCGTTGCCGCATTTACGCACCGGTGGGTACGCATGAAACGCTGCTGGCTTATCTGGTGCGCCGTCTGCTGGAAAACGGTGCCAACTCGTCGTTTGTGAACCAAATCGTTGATGAAAAAGTGAGCATAGACGACTTAATCAAATGCCCGCTCGATGCCGCTGCACAAACACAAGGCAAAATGCACGCCGCGCTGCCGTTGCCGCGCAACCTTTACGGAACAGGCCGTCTGAATTCGCAAGGTTTGGATTTGAGCAACGAGTTTGTGCTGCAACAACTGCAAAACGACATGAACGCCGCCGCACAGAAAAATTTTCAGACGGCCTCCATCACCGCCGTGGCCGTACCAAGCGGCGAACCGCAGCCCGTGCGCAATCCCGCCGACCACAGCGATATTGTCGGTACCTCCGCCTTTATTCAGACGGCCTCCGTCAGCGATGTGATAGCCGCCGCCAAAGCCGCAGAACAGGCATGGGCGGCCAAGAGGCCGTCTGAAAGGGCGGAATGCCTGCGCCGCTTTGCCGACCTGCTCGAAGCCCACATGCCCGCACTGATGATGCTGGCGGTGCGCGAGGCGGGCAAAACGCTCAACAACGCCATTGCCGAAGTGCGCGAAGCGGTCGATTTCTGCCGCTATTACGCCGACGAAGCCGAAACCACCTGCGCCGAACGCGCGCCGGTCGGCACCATTGTCGCCATCAGCCCGTGGAATTTCCCGCTGGCGATTTTTGTCGGCGAAGTCGCGGCCGCGTTGGCCGTCGGCAATACCGTGATTGCCAAGCCTGCCGAGCAAACCAGCCTGATCGCCCATTACGCCGTGCGCCTGCTGCATGAAGCGGGCGTGCCGAAAGACGCGCTGCAACTGGTGTTGGGCGCGGGCGAAGCGGGTGCGGCGTTAACGCAAGACCAGCGCATCAACGGCGTGATTTTTACCGGTTCCACCGAAGTGGCCAAACTGATTAACCAAGCCCTGAGCCGCCGCACCGATAACCCCGTGCTGATTGCCGAAACCGGCGGCATGAACGCGATGATTGTCGACAGCACCGCGCTGGCCGAGCAGGTGTGCACCGACGTGCTGGCTTCCGCGTTCGACAGCGCCGGCCAGCGTTGTTCCGCATTGCGGATTTTGTGCGTGCAGGAAAACGTGGCCGACCACATGATTCGGATGATTAAAGGCGCGATGAACGAGCTGAACGTCGGCAATCCGATACGCCTTGCCACCGACATCGGCCCCGTGATTGATGCCGAAGCGCAACAAAACCTGCTGGCGCACATCAACAAAATGAAAGGCGTAGCCAAGTCGTATCACGAAATCAGGCCGTCTGAAAACGAGCAGAGCGAGTTTCGCCAAAACGAGCGGAGCGAGTTTCGCCAAAACGGCGGCAACGCCACGTTCGTTGCGCCGATACTGTTTGAATTGAACAACTTAAACGAACTGCAACGCGAAGTGTTCGGCCCCGTGCTGCATGTGGTGCGCTACCGTGCCGACGAACTCGACGGCCTGATCGATCAGATCAACAGCAAAGGCTACGCGCTCACTCACGGTATCCACAGCCGCATCGACGGCAGCATAGAACACATCTGCGGCCGCATCGAAGCGGGCAACATATATGTGAACCGCAATATCGTCGGTGCCGTCGTCGGCGTACAGCCTTTCGGCGGCCACGGCTTGTCGGGCACCGGCCCCAAAGCGGGCGGCGCGTTTTACCTGCAAAAACTCAGCCGCGGCAAATGGCAGATACCCGCGCTCACCCGCAACGGCAAAGCCGACGAAACCGCGTTGGCGGCATTGGAAAAACTGATGCAGCAAATGGGCTTCGACCACGAACAAAAAGTGCGCTTGGGCAGAGTGATGGGCGAAACGCGCGTACACACCCTGCGCCAAGCCGAAACCTTGTTGCCGGGGCCGACGGGCGAGCGCAACACCGCCATGTGGCGTGCACCCGAAAAAGTATGGCTCTACGGCGGCAGCTTGGAAAACGCCTTCGCCGCGCTGATCCAATTGGCGGCGGCAGGTTCGGCGGCGGTCGTTACTCAACAACACCCGTTGGCGATCTGGAGCGAACATTCAGACGGCCTGATTGAAGTGGACAGCCGCAACGTACCCGAAGGCATCAGCCATCTGGCCGCGCTGGAACCGCTTCCCGCCGAACTCAAACAGCAAACCGCCCTGCAAGACGGCGCAATCATCAAAATACTCGATGCAGCAAACGGCTTGGACATTTTGCAGGTGTTCGAAGAAATCAGCTGCAGCGTCAACACCACCGCGGCGGGCGGTAACGCAAGCCTGATGGCGATGGCGGAAAGCTGATCGGGTTTGATACTGTCTTGAATCATAACGAGGCAGAGACCTTTGCAAAACCCCCATCTGCGGCGAATTTCTACGTTGTGCGCTGCCCGCCCGTTTGCCTATCTATATGATATGTCTGCCTCGCTGTGCTGCTACGCCTTGAACTGCATCCACATCTGAGGGTTTTGCATAAGGTCTCAGGCCGCCTGAAAAAGTTTTCAGACGGCCTCGGTTGTGTTGAATGAAATAGCTCAAGCTTCGAGAAAGACGTTGGCAATGAATGTTAATATCAGACTTGTTTTGCTTTTAGCTAGATATATCGCAAATTCAATCCACCAATGGGAAAGTTAGCAGGCAACCTCAACCAGAAGGTCGGGAATCTCGTCCGTATGCTTCACCACCAATGCCCCCGCTCTTTCCATATTGAAAATAGCCTGCTGCTCTTCATGTTCGCTCAAACTGCGGCAAGCATCCAAATTAACAATCACCCGCCATTTGCCGTACCAGCACAGCTGCAACACCGTCGCCTGCACGCAGTATTCCGTTGTTAAGCCGCCGATAATGATGGTGTCCGCATTGCGGCAAATCAGCCATTCAATCAAGCCCGTACTGATGTTTTCGGCCATATCGTGAAAACACGCGCCAAAAGTGTGCACATTGCTTTCCAAGCCGATATGCACCAAGAAATGATAGTTTTCAGACGGCGGCAAGCCCGGCAGATTGCGGTAGCCGTCGGTGCCCAATACGGCGTGGCTGATCCAATTTTCAGCGGAATCCAAAGGAAGATAAGCCTCTTGGGTATCAATATGCCAAGGCTCCTGACCCGCGTGCGCGTCTTTAGTCAGCACCCGATAATCCGCCCATGCCGCCTGACGGTTAAGATGCGGCACAATCGAAAGCGCATCAGGCACAGGCAGTTCGTTCGGGCACAGCTCGGAAAATGTTTTTTGCGGATGAATGTCGATGGCAACAATACTCATAGGTTTCTCTTCATTAGAAAATTATTTTAGAAATCATGGCTTTTTATATTTCCCCGCTCAGCAATCGCTGAGAGGGGCGTTTCCTGCAAGGTTTGAAACTCTTTTAAACCCAAGTTGCGAACAACGAATTTCAGGGCGGCCCTGTTCCGTCGTTCACTTCTTGTACTCCTCTTGCACTTCAATTGCCTTGATGATGCCTGTGTATTGTGTTGTTATGTTCTAAGTTTTATCCGTATCAACTATTTTCAAAATCCCGTCCGAATGGATATGGCGGATTGAAAATGAAAAAAAGAAGATGCGTACTTTTTATGATTTTTTACCGTGTGCTGTTGAATACGGCTTACTCATTTCTCTATTATCAACATGCAGATGTCACGATCTATAGCCCAAATCACACATGCCATTTGTTTAAGAAATAAGCTAATAGATTGTTTAATATTATTTTTGCAATCGGCTTGTGTTTTTCATGGCCGCTTTCAATGCCTAAAATGAAAGGGTATGTAAGCCGAATTTCAGATATTCGGTAGATATTACAGATAATCGGTAATTCTTGCAAAATAATATTGCATGTGATTATGGTTGATACATAAAAATGTTGCCTGATTGCCCCACCTTAATTCGGTTCTATACTTAATTTCTATAAAAAATATACTGTTACCTTTGTTGTGCCATATTTTTAAATCAAAAAGCTTGCAGAGGCTGTTTGATTCTGTTTTAATACGCATCTCTTCACCACGGCCAGATAGCTCAGTTGGTAGAGCAACGGATTGAAAATCCGTGTGTCGGCGGTTCGATCCCGCCTCTGGCCACCATTTAAACCGCAATCAGCGGTTATTTTTTTATCTGTTGTTTTTACGTCGAAGAAATCTTAGATTGAATAAATTTCAACACAGGCCGGGTAGGTTTGCCCGGCCTGTTCGCTTATAATGACATGGTTCTTGCGGGGAAGATATTTCCTGCGAATAAAAATAACATTACGGGTCCATGCTGCCACGGCAAGATTTGATGCTTTGCGCGGCATTTTATAATAATGATTAACACAATCCGCATCAGCGGCTTGTAAAGCAGGAAATGGAAAATGAGCGTCGGTATATTAAGAGTATTGGTGCAGAGCCAAGTCATCGACAATAATCAGGTCGAACGGTATCAAAACGTATTAAAAGCCAATAAACCTATTCTCCCTCTTTTGTTTGAAGAGGGCATTATCACACCTAAAGCATTAGGGGAATTGCTTGCCAGAGTATTCAGCTATCCTCTGCTGGATTTAACCCACTATCCCCGCAACAACATCCTTTCTGACGTGCTCTCGGAAGAGCAAATGCTGCAAAACCGCTGTATTCCGATTTTTCAAAGAGGTCGTAAAGTTTATTTTGCAGTTTCAGATCCCACACAAATTCAAAATTTTCAAAAAATAGCTTTTTCATCAGGCGTATCAGTTGACTTGGTTGTCGTGCGTGACGACCAACTAAGCACGTTATTGGAATGGCTGGGTCAACGCTCCACTTCGATTCTGAATGAGATGAGCAAAGAGCAGGAAGCAGCGGCACCTGTTCAATCTCTGTATATCGATAATGAAGAAGCAGAAGACGGGCCTATCCCACGTTTTATTCATAAAACACTCTCTGATGCCTTGAACGCTGGTGCTTCGGATATCCACTTTGAGTTTTACGAGCAAATGGCTCGGGTTCGTTTCCGCGTTGACGGTCAGCTACGCGAAGTAGTACAACCACCCGTAGCTGTACGCGGCCAGCTTGCATCTCGCATTAAGGTTATGGCGCGCTTGGACATTTCTGAAAAACGCGTACCTCAAGACGGCCGTATTCAGATTGCCTTCCACAAACATGGCCGCCCGATCGACTTCCGTGTCAGCACCCTACCGACATTGTTCGGTGAAAAAGTGGTGATGCGTATTCTGAATTCAGATGCGGGTTCGTTAAATATCGACCAACTGGGCTTCGAGCCGTTCCAAAAAGAAATGCTGCTGGAAGCCATCCACCGTCCTTACGGCATGGTGTTGGTAACGGGTCCCACTGGCTCGGGTAAAACGGTGTCGCTTTATACCTGTTTGAACATCTTAAATACGGAAAATGTCAATATCGCCACGGCAGAAGACCCTGCCGAGATCAATTTACCCGGAATTAATCAGGTAAACGTAAACGACAAACAGGGCTTGACCTTTGCAGCGGCTCTTAAAGCTTTCCTCCGTCAAGATCCGGATATCATCATGGTGGGTGAGATTCGTGACTTGGAAACTGCCGATATCTCCATTAAAGCCGCACAAACCGGTCACATGGTGTTCTCTACGCTGCACACTAACAACGCACCGGCAACTTTGTCGCGTATGCTGAACATGGGCGTTGCACCGTTTAATATCGCCAGCTCTGTGAGCTTGATTATGGCTCAGCGTCTGTTACGGCGCTTGTGTCCGCATTGCAAAGTTCCTATGGAACGTCCGCCTCTGCCTGCTTTGAAGAAAGCTGGTTTTACCGATGAAGACTTGGCAAAAAATTGGACTATGTACCGTCCTGTAGGCTGCGACAGCTGTCGAGGGAAAGGATATAAAGGACGTGCCGGTGTCTATGAAGTGATGCCTATCACCGAAGAAATGCAGCGGGTCATCATGGAGAATGGTACGGAAGTCGACATTTTAAATATGGCTTACAAAGAAGGCATGGTCGATTTGCGCCGTGCGGGCTTGTTGAAAGTCATGCAGGGTATCACTTCATTGGAAGAAGTGTTGGCTCATACTAACGATTAATATACAGGCATTAACTTAAAAGGGGTAAAAATGAGCAGGTCTGTAGCAGGAAGTAGAAACGTTAAAAAAGAAAAAGGCATACGTTTTAACTTTGAAGGCAGAAACATCGACACCGAACAAATGGTTCGTGGCGAAGTTGTTGCCAAAAACGAAGAAGAGGCACGTAAAAAGCTTCAACGTCGGGGTATTAAGCCGCTTCGTGTCAGCAAAGTTAAGGCTGTACGCAAGAAAAGAATTACGCAGGAAGACATCACCGTATTTACCCGCCAACTGGCTACCATGATGAAGGCAGGGTTGCCGTTGATGCAAGCGTTTGAAATTGTTGCGAAGGGTCACTCCAACCCGTCAATGACGCAAATGCTCATGCAGGTGCGTGCCGATGTAGAACAGGGTAGTGCCTTAGGTAAGGCTTTTGCCAAACATCCTAAATATTTCGACCGCTTCTATTGCAACCTTATTGCAGCGGGTGAGACAGGTGGTGTGTTGGAAAGCCTGCTTGATAAATTGGCTGTTTATAAAGAAAAAACCCAAGCAATTAAGAAAAAGGTTAAAAGTGCGCTGACTTATCCGATTGCGATCGTTGTCGTTGCCGTTGTATTGGTTTTCATTATGATGGTGTTTGTATTGCCGGCTTTCGGTGAAGTGTACAGCAGCATGGGTGCAGAGCTGCCGGGGTTGACTCAAATTGTGATGAGTATTTCCGACTTCTTTGTTAAATATGCGTGGGTTATTGTGATTGGAACGGTAGCACTGTGCTTTGGTGTTTACCAGTGGTACAAAAAATCACCAGTGTTGCAAAAACGTGTTGATGCCATGATGCTCAGATTGCCTATTTTTGGTTCGATTGTCAGAAAAGCGACCATCGCACGTTGGGCACGTACAACTTCTACTCTGTTTGCAGCCGGTGTACCTTTAGTGGAAGTGTTGGATTCCGTATCAGGCGCGGCGGGCAATATCCTTTATGAAGAAGCTACCCATGATATTCGAGCCAAAGTTACTCAAGGTTTGTCATTGACATCCAGCATGCAGGGCACAGATATGTTCCCCAATATGGTGTTGCAAATGGCCGCTATCGGTGAAGAATCAGGTTCGCTGGATGATATGTTGAATAAGGCCGCAGAGTTTTATGAAGACGAAGTGGATAATGCCGTAGCACAGCTTTCATCATTGATGGAACCGATTATTATGGTTGTGCTGGGTTCCATCATCGGCATTATCTTGGTCGCCATGTATCTGCCGTTGTTCAACTTGGGTAATGTGGTAGGCTGATGATGTGGGCTATATTTCAAGAGCTGGCACCTTTTGCGGTGCTGCTTTCTTTGTTGTTTGGTCTGTTGGTAGGCAGCTTTTTGAATGTTGTTATTTACCGTGTTCCAGTAATGATGGAACGAAATTGGACGCTGTTTGCCAAAGACCATTTGAATTTGGATATCTCAGCTGAAGAATCTGCTCCGTTCAATTTAATCAAACCTGATTCCAGATGCCCTAAGTGCCATGCCCCTGTGAAACCGTGGCAAAACATCCCCATCATCAGCTATCTGTTGTTAGGAGGAAAATGTGGTTCCTGCAAAACGCCGATTAGCAAACGCTATCCTTTAGTTGAACTGTTAACGGGTGTATTGTTTGCAGCGGTTGCTTGGAAATATGGTTGGAGTTGGATTACCTTCGGCGGTTTGATCTTTACAGCTATGCTGGTAGCACTGGCTTTTATTGATGCAGACACCCAATATCTGCCGGATCAATTGACTTTGCCTCTAATATGGCTCGGGCTGATTTTTAATATAGACGGTTCGTTTGTGCCGCTGACTTCCGCAGTTTGGGGAGCGGTTTGCGGTTATATGAGCTTATGGCTGCTGTGTTATATTTATAAAATCTTAACCGGCAAAATCGGTATGGGGGGCGGGGACTTCAAATTATTGGCGGCCCTTGGTGCATGGTTGGGAGTAGGTGTGTTGCCTATATTGGTATTCATGGCCGCTGTAATCGGCATTATAGTGGCGCTGATTATGCGGATCGCCAAAGGGCAGGAGTTTGCATTTGGCCCCAGCTTGGCAATCGCCGGATGGATTATATTCATTGCCAACGAGCAGGTGATATCATTAACATCATGGTGGTTAACTGCTTCAGGGTTTTAGACTATGACATTTTGGGTAGGTTTAACCGGAGGAATCGGCAGCGGCAAATCACAGGCCGCTGCCGAATTTCTCCATTTGGGCGTTCCGGTTATCGATGCCGATGAAATCAGCAGAAAGATAACCGGAGACAATGGTAGGGCGTTGCCGGAAATCCGGCGTGTATTTGGTGCGGCACTTTTTGATGATGAAGGCCGTCTGAAACGTGATATTTTGCGTGATTTGGTTTTTAGACGGCCTGAAGCCAAATCACAACTTGAATCATTGATGCATCCGCTTATTTTGGAAGAGATTTATGATCAGCAATGTCATCATCAACATTCGATTTACGGCATTATCGACATTCCGTTGTTGATTGAAAAACCTATTTTTTCAGTATTGGCGAGCCGCATTTTGGTTGTTGATGTTACCGAAGAATGCCAAATCAAACGTGTGCAGCAACGAAGCGGCCTTGACCCGGCTGAAATCAAACGTATCATGGCAACTCAAGCTACCCGGCAAGAACGCCTGCTTGCCGCTGACGATGTTTTGTCAAATGAAGGTACAATCCAAGAATTAGCTTGTAAAGTTCGCTGCCTGCATCGGTTTTATCAAGCCCGTTTTTCATACTTATCCAGAGTCACGCTATGATCCGTTTCGAACATCCGCTTTCCGAGCGATTACGCAGTTTTTTACGCATTGAATATCTATTCAAACGTTTTCACTCGGAAAGCGAGTGTCAAGACGACAGCCCGTGGGCACATCATCTGGCCTTATTTTCCTTGTTTGAAATCATGGAATGTGCCGGGCGTGCCGAAGTGAAATTAGACATTCTCCAAGAGTTGGAGCGGCAGAAGCAGATATGGTCAGACAACCGTTTTCAGGGAGAACATCAAGTAGTGACACGGGAACGTTTGCAAGAAGTTTCAGATAATCTTCAAGGTGTTCAACAAAAATTCGGCCAGCATTTGCGTGAAAACGACTGGTTGATGGCCATCAAACAACGCATGCTCGTGCCGGGAGGTACCAGCCCGTTTGATTTGTCCTCTTATTATTTTTGGCAGCAGTTGCCTTATGAACACCGCTTGAACGATTTGAGAAAATGGATTGGCACCTTGCTTCCTACTCGAGAAGCGATAGCCGTGTTGTTGAATATTCTGCGCTCAAATACCCAATCTGCGGAGTGTGTTGCACAGCAAGGTAATTATCAAAGCAACAGCTTGTCGCAAAATATCCATATGCTCACTATTGAAGTGGATATTCATCATCAAGCCTTGCCGGAGGTTTCTGCGAATAAATACATCACGCATATACGCTTTTTGGAAGCATCTCAGGAGCATGCCCGCGGAAAGCAATTGGTGACTGATGTACCGTTTAAATTAATCATGTGTAGTTTTGATCCGATATTGGTAAGTTGAAGCATGAACGATAGAAAATTGGTGGTGCCTTGCCCCACTTGCCAAACGCCTACGGAGTGGACGGATGAAAATAAATTCCGTCCGTTTTGTAGTGAACGTTGTAAGTTGATTGACTTGGGTGCTTGGGCAAATGAAGATTATGCAATTGAGGCAGAAGAAGATTTTTCTTTGCCGGAAGACTATTGAGTTGATGCACCTTAAAATGTGAACGTGTTTGAATGCCTTTAGCAGTAAAATTAAAAACAAAATAGGCCGCAAACAATCGCTTGCGGCCTATTTTGTTCATTTATTTGGTGGGTCCGGTGGGGTTCGAACCCACGACCAAGGGATTATGAGTCCCCTGCTCTAACCCCTGAGCTACAGACCCGGGTTAGGAAAGAGTGCTATTGTAGCATAATTTACTACTTGGGCAAGGCCGTCTGAATGGGTGGCAGGGGTTAAGGAGGCTTTAAAGAAGCCGTGATTGTTGAAAGGGTTTGTTATAATCGTGCATTCTAGATATGGAAATTTCTTTTTGCCGTGTGTGTTGCTTACCAGTCAGTAAAAACGATATTTACGTCTAAAATAGTTTTCCAAATACCTATCGAAATAAATTGATATCCCCAACCGTTTTCAGACGGCCTTGAAAGACAATATGAAATACAACGATCTGCGTGATTTTATTCAAAAACTTGAGCAGGAAAACAAACTCAAGCGCATCGGTTTGCCGGTTTCTCCCCATTTGGAAATGACCGAAATTGCCGACCGCGTGTTGCGTGCCGGCGGGCCGGCGCTGTTGTTTGAAAATCCGGTGCGGCAAGACGGTTCGCGTTACGATTTTCCCGTGCTGGCCAATCTCTTTGGCACGCCCGAACGGGTGGCGATGGGCATGGGGGCGGACAGTGTGGACAAGCTGCGCGAAATCGGCAAAACGCTGGCCTATCTGAAAGAACCGGAACCGCCCAAAGGCATTAAAGACGCGTTTTCCAAACTGCCGCTGCTGAAAGACATTTGGAGCATGGCACCGAATGTAGTGAAAAAAGCGCCGTGCCAAGAAATCGTGATTGAAGGCGACGATGTCGATTTAAGCAAACTGCCGATTCAGCATTGTTGGCCGGAAGACGTTGCGCCGCTGGTAACATGGGGGCTTACCGTTACTCGCGGCCCGCATAAAAAACGCCAGAATTTGGGCATTTACCGCCAACAGCTTATCGGCAAAAACAAGCTGATTATGCGCTGGCTGGCACACCGCGGCGGCGCGTTGGATTTTCAGGCGCATAAAAAAGCCCACCCCAGCGTGCCGTATCCTGTGGCGGTGGTGTTGGGCTGTGATCCGGCCACCATTTTGGGGGCGGTAACGCCTGTGCCGGATACCTTGAGCGAATATCAGTTTGCCGGTTTGCTGCGCGGTTCTCGTACCGAATTGGTGAAGTGTATCGGCAGCGATTTGCAAGTGCCCGCGCGTGCCGAAATCGTGCTCGAAGGCGTTATCCACCCCGATGAAACCGCGCTGGAAGGGCCCTACGGCGACCACACCGGCTATTACAACGAGCAGGATTGGTTCCCCGTGTTTACGGTGGAACGCATCACCATGCGCGAAAATCCGATTTACCACAGCACTTATACCGGCAAACCGCCCGACGAACCTGCCGTGCTGGGCGTGGCATTGAACGAAGTGTTCGTGCCGCTGTTGCAAAAGCAGTTTCCCGAAATCGTCGATTTCTACCTGCCGCCCGAAGGCTGTTCGTACCGCATGGCCGTGGTCAGCATCAAAAAGCAATACGCGGGGCACGCCAAGCGGGTGATGATGGGCTGCTGGAGTTTTCTGCGCCAGTTTATGTACACCAAATTCATTGTGGTGGTGGACGACGATGTGGACTGTCGCGACTGGAAGGAAGTGATTTGGGCGATTACCACCCGCATGGACCCCGTGCGCGATACGGTGTTGGTGGAAAACACGCCGATCGACTACCTCGACTTTGCCAGCCCCATTTCAGGCTTGGGCGGCAAAATGGGCTTGGATGCCACCAACAAATGGCCGGGCGAAACCGACCGCGAATGGGGGCGCGTGATTGAGCGTGACAAAGCCACCGTGGCGAAAGTGGATGCGATGTGGAGCGAGCTGGGGTTGTAGTTGGCAAGACGCGATAAATCATGAGCTAACTGTTTTTGTTATAAGCGTATGCTTGAGTTTTTCGCACATTTGCTAATCGGGATTATTGCTGCCATCAGTCAAAATAGAGTGTCATGCAGCAGCTGTTACCAATAAAACGAGGCCGTCTGAATTTTTCAGACGGCCTCTTTATTTTATGAATCGGCAAGGAAGGGAGTGAAAGGTTTTATTTGCAGTCTTATCTATTTTATTGACTTTGATTTGTGTGGGCTTGAAGTAGTAGGGCATAGCGTTATTTGGGCTTTGGCCTTTAAGTAGTTCATCTGCCATATAAACTAAAACTTTTCAGACGGCCTCACTTGATGTTTTCAATAACCCAAATTTTGAATATGGGGCTGTTGATGATTAATCTGCCGCCTGCGTCCCGACTTATCCAATCGTGCCTTTCCATACGCCTGATTGCGCCTTGCGTGCTACTGCTGCTGATGGACTCAACGCCCAGCATCGCAGCGTATCTTTTGCGGCTTTCGCTACTATACGGACTTGCATCGGGGTTTGTAGCAATGTCGAGGATAATGGCTCGTTCCAGTGGTTTCATTTGCTGCCATTGGTTCACTTCGTTGTGGCTCGCTCCCAGCTCTTCAATTCTACCTGCTGCTGCGGCCTCCAAACTTGCGGACGGGCTCAATATCATGTCTTGAATGATGGCACGCATATACATCGGGGTATGGTGCAAGCGTTCGAACAAGCTGTATAGCTCTGTTTTGTCGATAGAATTTCCCGTTCTGTCTTGGTAAACGTCTGCTAAAAAATCCGTAAAATCTTTTCCCAGCAAAGGAAAATCCAAAGCATGGGCAAAATGGAAAAACGGGGCTTTGTTGTCATTGAACATAGCGCGCAGGCCGTTGGTGCTGCTGCCTGTGAAGATAGCTTTGATTTTGTTTTGATTGACATCAAGCCCTGTTCGGAATGACCTGATCAAGCCGTCCGTATCAGGTAGGCGTGCCAACTCTTGAATTTCGTCCAGCAATAAAAGGGTAGGGCGGTTGTCTGCTGCAATCAGGGTAAGCAGGTCGGACAGACGGGGAATCTCGGTTTTGTTTGTTTCGCGCTCCAAGCCTACGCTCATGATTTCGATTTTGCTGATGCTGCTTAAAAAAGTTTTGGCTTTGTTTACCGTTTGGATACTTTGCGCGAATTGATATAAGGCCGTCTGAAAATCAGCGCTGGGGTTAGTGCTGTCCATAAATGAAAAGTAAAACACGTTAAGGCCGTTTTCCTCGGCCAACGGTAATACGTCTTGCAACAGAAACTGCGTCTTACCCATGCGGCGCGGTGCAAACAAGGTAAAAGCATGGGTAATGCCGTCTTTCAGGCTGTTGATGAGCTTGCGGGCATATTCCCTGCGGTGGAAAAACAAGGGGTCTTTCATGGCTGTTTATATCTGATTAAATAACGTTATACGTAATTATACACAATATGTATAATCGAACAATGTTTGTATAAAATTAGCTAATTAAAATGAAAAACACCGGCAACAGGGTCGGTGTGGATGTTTTCAGACGGCCTCATAGCCTTTCTCATCTTCAATCATGATGGATGTTGCGATAGGGTTTTCTGTTTGCCGTCGAGCTTGAAATTAAGTTGCCGCCATCTGATAACTTTTGAATTTTATCAATGAGCTTTAAGTGCTTAATTTTTCGGGTATTTAGGGCATTTTGAGGTAAATCGGAATAGATAACAAAGGCCGTCTGAAACAACTCTTTATCAGTCTGAAAGCCTTGCTGGGCTTGGGTTTTTGTGTATTTGGGTGAAGGAGAGACACTAATTATTAATTCATGAAATTGATTTAATTATATATTTTATTTTCATATTTGGTAAATACCCCCAAATATACCCCCATCTTGCAAAAGTCAAAGCGTTTTTGGGCTGATTGTGTGGTTTTTGTCGGCTTGGGTGTGGGGTTTTGTTGGATTGAGTATAACGCATTTTGTACTGTTTCTCAGACGGCCATAAAAAACACCAGCGGCGGGGCTGGTGTTTGTGTTTTCAGACGGCCTACAAGCCTGCCAGTTGGTCGGGGTGGCAGTTATACACTTTGGCCAAAGTTTCGCGGGTTTTGGCCTGTGGGCGGCTGCCCTGTTTCTCAATTTGGCTTAATGCCGCCTGCGTGATGCCTGCCCGTTCGGCGGCTTGGCTTTGGGTAAGGTTACGGTATATGCGCCATGCGGCGGCGGGGCTTACATTCTGCTCTAGAATAATTTCTACAATTTCATGCGGTAATGCTGCGCTGGGGCTTTCGTCCGTCTCGCCCGCTTCTACGGGGATACTTTCCCATACTTCGCCTGCTTCGTCTATTTGTGCCTGCCCTTTGGCAAGGCGGTTAAATTCTTCTACGGATAATACGACAAATGCGGGTTTGCCGTCTGCGCCGTTTAATAACTGGATATTCATGTGATGGCCTTTCAGGGGCGGGATATGTCCCGCTGGATTAGTTTTTATAAACGGATTGCCGCGTTTCTACCTGCTGGATTTCGATAATGTGCGGTTCTTGGTTTTTCTGCCATTGAAATATCAAACGGTAGTTTCCTATCCTTAAGCGGTAGGTGTCGGCCATTCCTGCCATTTTCTTTATATCGGCTTCCACATCGGGAAAAGCTGATAAGTCTTTGGCCTTGCTGGAAATGGCCGCTCTGTTTTTCGGGTCAATTTTCAAAAGCTGTTTAGTGGCTTTGGGTGTCCAAAATACTTTAGGCATGATTAGCTTATGTTTTCTTAAATTTCTCTTATATTATAAGATTTATTATCAATAGTGGCAATTTTTTACTTATTTAACGCCCTAAAAAAACATTGCTATATATGCAAGACACTGCGGTTATAGCGGTTATGCGGTTATAAATGGCCTAATACATTGATATTACAAGGATAAATCATAACCACTGCATGAAAATAGACTGGGTATCAGCGGTTATTTCTTGCTTCTTAACACTATAAGCCTATGAATATAAACAAATAACCACTCATAACCGCGTTAATTTGTGTTAGCGGTTATTCTTGAAACGCTTATAAATAAAGGCTTTCAGGCCGTTTTTAATTGTAATAACCGCTATAACCGCTAATTTTTGGTTATTCCTTAATAGCGAAAATTTTTTCATGAAACAATAAATCTTTTTTGGTGGATATTATTTCCCAATAGGAAACATTGAAATGCTTGGCGGGTTTCAGGAATAAAAAACACCAGCGGCGGGGCTGGTGTTGCTAGTAAATGCCAATGTCTCAAAACTGTTTTCAGACGGCCTATTGTTCTTCGTGGTTTGGCGGCTCTATGCCTACCAGCACATAAAACCGCCCTTTGCCAAAGCGTTGGAATTTCCAGCGGCCTGCCGTTTCATTGCGTTTCAACCATTGGACGGCGTGAAGTACATTACAAGCCTTGCTCGGTTCAAAGCCTTTCGAGATTTCACTCTCAAACACGGCGAGGATTATCCAAAATTCGTCTAAATGCGCCTGCTCTTTGCGCTTTCGATAGCCTGCGTGGTCTTGATTGGTAAATTCGCTGTTCCAATCCACAAAGCGCATGGATTCTGCGTAAAGTTGCATGAAGTCTATGGCCTGTTTGATGATTTGGTTGTCTTCATATTTGCCTGTGCCTGTGCGGCGGTGCCATGCGTCGAAACATTGCTTGATGCCTGTCATGCCTACCCCTGCGCCTAAGCCTGTAATGCCGTGCTTGGCGGCCAGTTCCAGCGCGGCGGCGGTTATGGCAAAGCGTAAGGCAACGGTGCGGCTTTGGCCGTCGGTATCGGGCAACATGGCCATAAAGTCGGCCATTATAGCGCGGGCTTCGTTGATGGCTTTAGGGTCTTCCAATAACAGACGGATAAGGGCGCGGCCTGCTGTGCCGTGGTATCGGGCGGCGTGGGCGGTAATGGCTTCGCTCAAGGCTGCGCCTTTTTCGTGGTCGTGCAGGGTGTCAAAAACGCCTAAGCCGTGGCCTGCGTCGCTGGGAATATCGGGCAGGCGGGCGGCTTGGCCTGCGTTCCATTCTACGCCTGCCGTTTTCAGAAAGCTGTTTAGGGGCTTTTCGCCTGTGGAAAGCATGAAAATCCGCCAGCGGCTTAATTCCCGGTTGCCGCCGTCTTTTGCGCCCTGTACTTTGGAAACGCCGTTAATCACGGAATAGGCGGTTTGAGCTACGGCTTTTGCGTTGGCTTGGCCGATTTCGTCTAATACCAGTAGGCCGTCATTGCGGGCGGCGGCGGTGTTGGTAAAGCCTAAGCCTGTGCCTGTCCATGTCAGCATAAGCGTTTCAGGGTTGCCCCATACGGATAATGCGGCTTTGGCGGCGGTTGATTTGCCGTCGCGTGAATCGCCGAAAAGGTGGAATCCCCCTGCTTCGATATTCAACAGGCGGGCAAGCGGGGCGGCTAGGGCGGTGCCGATTGCCAAGCATAAGCGGCTGTTGCCTGCCATATAGCGGGCTATGCCTTGCTGCCAGTCTTCAAGGCTGCCGCTTTCGGTGTAGCTGTCGGCCTGTGATTTGTCGCCGTTGTAAATCACTTTGGCGGGCTGTTTTTTGGCGGTTATGGCTTCGCCGTTGGGCAGGATATAGGCTGTATTGTCGGCACACCAGCCCGCGCGGTTGGTTACGGTGTAGCGTTCGTTGCTGCCGTCGGTTTGCAGATAATCGGCCAGTAATTCGCGTTTTCTGCGGCTTGCCATGATTGTAATGCCGTGTGATTGCAGGCGTTGCCAGTTTACGCCGATTTCGGCCATCGGCAGGGCTTCTATGCGGGCTTTGCGGGTTACGGCATCGCGCCAGCGGATAATGCGGTAATGGCTGCCCGTTTCGTCGGTGCCGCGCCCAATAAGCTCGATTGGGTCGGCCAGTTTCAGCGGGGATTTTTCGTGAACTTCGCCATTATTGTCGGTTTCTACGGCAATGTAGAAAACGCTGTTTTGGGTGCATTGGAAATACGGGCGCAATTCTGCTTGTTCAAACTCGGCAAGGGCGGTGGCCTGAATGGTTTCGGGGCTGGTGTCGGCGGTGTTGTCGTGTATAGTTTCGTTTTTCATGATGGTATTCCTGATTTTTCCTGTTTTGGGCGGCCTGTATCGGCTGCCCTTTTTGTTTGCCGGTGTATTTCAGACGGCAGGCGGGAAAATCTGCGCTGTTTGGGGTGTTATCCGCTTAGGTAAGGGGTAAGGCCGTCTGAAAGGGAAACGGGCTGAAAACGCAAATACGGCGGTTTACGGCGGGGCGGTCTGTTCGTCTTGGCGGCAGTTCAGTTCGTCTAAAGCGTCAAAGCCTGCTGTTTCGGGCTGCCATATCCGCGCCTTGATACCCGCTTTGATGGCTCTTACTGCCAAGCTGTGGGCGGCTTTCATGCCCGTGCGGTTGTCGTCGTTGTCGGCGCAAATAAACAGTTCCTGCGTTTCAGACGGCCATATAAACGAAGCCATGCCGTAAGCGGATAAGGCGGCAACGGCGGGCAGGCCGAAAAGGGCGCGGGCGGCAAAGGCGGTTTCTATGCCCTCGGCAACAATCAGGCGGCCTTGCGTATCAGGCTGGAAAAGGTGTACCGCTGCGCCTTTCAGGGCATCGGGTAAACGGGATTGCATCTTTTTAGCGGGCAACGGCTCGCCTGTCTGCGGGTGGTGGATATTCAGTTTGGTAAAGGCGGGGATATGGTTGCCGTTATCGACGTATGGCTTGGTATAAACCGCATCAAGGTAGGTTTTATGCAAGCCCTGTAATTGGCCGTCGGCGGTGGTTACGGCGGCCAGCATGGCGGGGAAATAGCCGATGCCGCCGTCGGGGGTGCATTGGTTGCAGATAAATGCGCCCGTGCCTTGATAGTCGGTGTGGCGGTAACGGTCTTTGCCGCCGCAATAGGGGCAGGGGCAATGTTTGCGGGGGTTAAGGTATTCGCGGGGAATGCCTAGCGCGGCATGGATTTCAGGCCAGCGGCCAGCGGCGGCTTTCAGGTCGGATAGATCGTAACGGCGGTTATTCATGATGTCTGCTCCGTTTCAGACGGCCTTATCTCAATACCCGCCTGAAAAAAGGTTGCACTTACCCCGCCTTGCCCGCACGGGGCAAAGCTGGGGGAATAACAAAAGGGGGTTATTTACTTGTTGCCGCGTCTGCTTCTTCTACAAGCCCCCAAAGCTCATAGCTGTATGATTGTGGGCTGTGATGTGCTTGGATTTCTTCGTTGATCTGAAGCAGTAAATCGGCTTGTGCCGCAATTAGGGTATTGCCTTGTGAAAGCTCTTTGATGGTTAGGGCGATTGTTTCGGCTGCTTCTGAAATACGATATAAAGCCCACAATGAATCGGCACTATTGCATATCAGTTCGCGGGAAACGGCGATAGTTTGCTGTTGGGGATTTTGCGCCTGCTGCGCGGTTTGAGTTTTTTGCATTTTGAATGCTCCGTTTATGTTTTTGAGATTAAGAAACCCATTAGGGGGGCGGTGCTCTCTCTGTCATAAACAAACAGCCTGCGCCTTACGGTTGGCAGACACCGCCATAACTTGACTTGATAGGCCGTCTGAAAAATGGCCGCTCAATGTGAAATTTTGGCGTGAAAAAATCAGCGTTTACCCTGCTGATTTGGGGTTTATGATTTAGAGAGAATCTGTAATTTAATTCTCAATGCTCAAGCTGTCAATCATTTTGTTTGGCCGGTGTTGTATAAAGTGCTATATCAAGTGCTGTACATACAGCATCACGGCGGCCAGTCCAATTTTTTCCGCGCTGTTTCCTACAATGGCTTCCAAGTCTGCAATGGTGGCCGATTTTTCTTTCTCCTCAAATAAATCGATCACCGCCCTTACTTCGCTTTTATCAAGCCGGAAAGGTTCGGGTTTCGGCGGCGTGGTATCGGCAATTTCCGCCTTATCTACAATCAAGCCTAAAATCTTTGCTTTGCCCATTGATGCGGAAACGGCAGCCCCTGATTGCGGTGTCGGTGCGTTTAATGCTTTCTGCCGTGCCTGTTCAAGCTCTGCAATTACATCGTCCACGGTTACTGCGTGTCTTGCCCTGTGTTCCGCCTTTAAGCCGTCAATCATCGCGGTAATATCGGGGTCTTGAAGCAGTTTATAGGCTTCGTTGGTTATCGTTTCGGGCTTCATGTTTTCGGCGTTGTATGCTTGCCGGTATGCTTCGCTTGCATTGCCTGTTTCCACAAACAGACGGGCAAAGTGTTCCTGTTTCGGTGTCATGGTATATATCCTTTCAGCAAGCCGCCATCGTGCGCGTTATAGGGCGTTTGCGCGGTCTGCGTATAGTGTCGGGTATGGGCAATGTCTTACTGCGCGTTTTTCATCGCTTCTTTGCAGTATTGATCTACTTGGCCGGAAACATCGAAAACACCGTTATGGCTGCCGTCTTCCCTCTGCTGTAAATTAAAGCCGTCAATGCGTAAATCAACGGCGCGGGCGGGTATATGCTGCCCGTAAGCGGGGGCGGTTGTCCTGATACCGCTTTCAATCAGCTTATCACGCATCATGGCGGCGGCTTTACCATATCCGGCCAGCTTGGCGGCGGCCTGTGCAAATGCTTCTGCTGCTTTCAGATATTCGGGGATATGCTCATTCTCGATTTCGGCGGTAAACATTTCATATTGCGATCCAAGCAATAAACGGCGCAATTCTTCAATGCGGTTTGCCAGTTCCAAACGCTCGGCACACAGACGCTCTAAAAGCTCGGATTGCGCTGCCAAAATATCGGCCGCCCGGTCGGTTTGGTCTCTCTTGGCGGCAATGGCCGCATCAAGCTCTTTCACTTAGCTGTTTTCAAAATCGGTCTTGCCTATTGAAAGCAGGCGGGCAAAAAGGCTTTTCCGCTCGCTGCGTAAATGCTCGGCTTCGGCAACGGTTTCTTTTGCTACCGCCGTGCCTGTTTCTGTTGCTGCTATTTGAGCATCCAGTTCTTCCATCTGCTTTTGTGCTTGTGCAAATAATTCTTTTCTTATTTCAAGTGTTTGTTTTGTATATTGAAAATCCATTTTTTACTTTCCTTTTTAGTTTGCCAGCGTGTAGATACCGCGTTTAACGGTTTTGCCGCGTTTGTTGATATGTGGCTGCATGGTGCAGATAACGGGATAACCGGCACGCCGTAAATCCATGATACGGGCGTTAAATCCCATAATGCCCATCTGCGCGGCCTGATAGCTGGTTAGGCTCTGCCCGCTCTGCAAGATGGCTAGGATTTCGCCGCATTGTGATTCAGGGGAAAAGGGGGTATAGTTTCGGCTTGCTTTGTTGATGCCGTCTGAAATGCTGTTGCTGGTGTTTTGGGCGGTTTCGTTTTTCATGATTTGGCCCCTTAGATACGGTTTGCCGCTTGTTTGGCGATATATTCGTCTATTTCGCTTTCCAGCCAGCCGATTGCATTACCGCTGCCGGATAACTTAAACGGGCGGGGCATATCGGGGTCGTGGCGGCGGTTTTTGGGGTCGAGACGATACCAAAGCGTGCTTGATGAAATGCCAAGACGTTTGGTTACTTCGTTTTGTCGTAAGATGGTTGCCATAAATCAGTCTCCTGCTGTCCGATTGGGTGTGGTTGATGAAATATGGCTGCATTTTTTCAGGCAAGATAAAGAAAAAAAATGGAATCAGGATTTTGCTTAACCTGATTCCATTAACTGAAATGCTGATAAATAAAGGCTGAAAGGTAGATTACCTTTTATTAAATTTGCGGCTTTCTTCCCGTTGCTGCCCATTCAGGCCGGATAACTTGGGCTATCTTATCGGCCATTGTTTTTGATATTTCATGATTCGATTCCTCTTGAATCCATTTTGATATATCTCTGTTTTCAGGGTGTGTATCACGTTCTAGCGGGTTTGCGTTGCCCCAAAAACGGGAAAAAGCTTTATTGGCTAATTTCAATGTTAGCGGCTGCTCGTTGAAAGAAGCATTTGCCGCATCCTCCCTTAAATTGTTATCTTGCTGACGGGTAATTTGCCCGGCTAATGCCTGCATTCTTATATTTTGTATAGTTTGCTCCTTTTCTTTGTTTAGTTTAAGAAACTCATTAACATCAGGCAAATTAACCATACCATTATCTGATTCAAGAGAATGATTTTGACTATAAATAGTTTCAATCCATTCTTTAAATAATATTTTTGGCCAAAAAATATTATGCGGTTGTTTATAGTCTGTTAAAAAATCCTCGCTATAAAAATCATTATAAGTAGCAACATCTATTAAAAAACTTCTAGTAGGTGTTGAATATTCATTGCCAAATTCATCAAAAGTGAATGGTTGTAAAAAATTGCCAAAATCATCATATTCAGGGTCTATATTTTTGAATGTATCATCAAACATTTTTTTGTAAGTATTGCCTGCTGCGTAATGATCAAACTTTGCTCTCAATAAAAATTTTGCAATATCAGCATAATCTACGTCTCCATTCTCTATATGCAACAGATATTTGATTGCAAGCTCTCCATATATGTATTTATCTTCCAATTCTTTTTTATCTTTAAAAATCATACCCATTTTAAAGGCCTTATTATTGTATTTGGGGATTTCAGACGGCCTATCCCCGGCAGCCTGTTTCACTCTCGATCATCTCGCGGGCTTGGTTGTACCGTTCCCGCAAATAATCTGAATACCATTGCATCATCTCTACCCGCTCGGCCATGTAGTCCGTGCGGTTATAGGCGGCTCTGATTTTGTTGTCGTCGATATGGGCAAGCTGCCGCTCGATTGCGTCGGGGTTATAGCCCTGTTCGTTTAATAGACTGCTTGCAAGGCTTCGGAATCCGTGCGGTGTAGCAATGCCTTTATAGCCCATGTTGTTAATGATTTTGCCCGCCGTGTTTTCGCTGATATGGCCGCCTATGGCGGTGCGGCTGGGGAATAGAAACGGGCTATGCCCCGTGATGGCGTGTAGCTCTTTCAGTAGCTCAAGCGGCCAGTCTGCCAGTGGGATAACGTGCGGTCGGGGCCGTTTCATGCGCTCTGCCGGTATCGTCCATATTTTCTTATCAAAGTCGATTTCCTGCCATTTGCCGCCGCGTATTTCGGTATTGCGGGCGAAGCAAAGCATAATCAGCATCACACATATACGGTTTTGCTGGTGTGTATCGGCTAATATTAAACGGCGGTAAAACTCCGTCAGTTCTTCACGGGGCAGGGCGGGCATGTGTGCCGCTTCTTTTTTCGGTAAATAGCCGACAAGCGGGGAGGCTGGGTTGCCGTCTGTCAGTTCCAGCAAGGCGGCATGGTTGAAAACGCTGCCTATCCATTGCCTGATTTTTTCCGCCGTTTCCAATGCGCCCCGCGCGGCGATATGCTCGATTACGGCCTTAATATCGCTTACCCGCAGTTCTTTAATCGGGCGGTTGCCGATATGCGGGAAAACGTCCGATTCAAAATACTGCATGATACGGGCGGCGTGTTTCTCTTTCCAGCGGGGCAGATTCTTGGTGTGCCATTGCTTCGTTACCGCTGCAAAGGTATTCAGTAGGGCGGCTTGCCGCTCTTGTTTGGTCTGTTGCTTGGCTTGACTGGGGTCTTGCCCTGTTGCAATCAGGCGGCGGGCATTTTCGGCGGCTTCCCGTGCCTCTGCTAAGCCGATAACGGGGTAAACGCCGATTGCAAGCGTTTTTCTTTTTCGGTCTATTGAATAATCAAGCCGCCAATACTTCCCGCTGTTTGGTTTTACCAACAGATACAAGCCGCGCCCGTCTGTCAGCTTATAGGGCTTTTCGGCGGGTTTGGCGTTTTTTATTTGGCGGTCGTTTAACGGCATTTTTACGGTACTTTTTTTTACAGTATTTTTAGATACCGATAAAAGTACCGTGAATTTTCTGTTGATTCAATAATACGGGTGTAGATTGGTGTAGATGACAAAGGCCGTCTGAAACAGCTCTTTATCAGCCTGAAAGCCTTGCTAGGATTAGGTTTTTGTGTATTGGGGTAGATGGGTGTAGACGTAAAAAAACAGCCCGTAAAGGCTGTTGTTTTTTGAGTTTGGTGCGGAAGGAGAGACTCGAACTCTCACACCTTGCGGCGCTGGAACCTAAATCCAGTGCGTCTACCAATTTCGCCACTTCCGCACTAAATGAGCACGTGATTATACTGGAAACATGGCAAGATGCAACCAAATTCCTGCTTGAAAAAAGCTATAATCGGCTTAATTTACGCCAAGTAAGTAGCCGCCTGTGCGTTTTCAGACGGCCTTTAGTCTAATGAAATGCAGTGAATCAAAAGGAAAAACTATGCCTGTATTAAAAATTCAGGATTATTTACAGACGCAGGGATTACGTTTGCCGAAAGATATGGTGCACATGTCGTATCTTGCTGTTCAGGCTGTGATGAACGTGGGTCATGCTTCGATAGACCGTTCGGTATTGTGGTATGCAGATGATGAAGTGGTTTTATCGAATTATTTTGAGCAGGACGACGACAACGAAGCTTTGTTGAAGCAGGTTTTTATGGCTTTGGATTCCGTGTTCAGTAGAACGGATAAAGCAGCAAACGCAACCGTTTATGCGTTGAGGCCGTCTGAAAACAATCATCTGTGCTTGCTGCGTTTGGCGCAACAAGGCGAACATGTTGAGCAGAAAATGACTGTCGATGAAGAACATAGCCGCTTTTATTTGCCGGTGCGTACGGCGCAAACGGGATGGCTGAATCTGGTAGATGATGTGGATTCATGGTTGGAGCTGGACGAATTGCAAGGCGAGCATCACAGTCGTAGCCGCAGCCAAATTTCTTTGCCTGTTTGTACCGATAGCGGTGCCGTATTAGGCGTGGTTCATGTCGAATATCAGGACAAAGAAGCATTAAATGAGGAAACGCAAGCGGAATGGGTGGCGTTGTCGCTGGCGTTGTCGCAGCCGCTGAGTGAATTATTAAAAGTTGAATTATCGGAAAATAATGATGACTAAACCGATTAAGTTTGTTGCTTCTTGCCGTTTACCCACCGAGTGGGGCGTGTTTACCTTGCATGGTTTTGAAGAAGTGGAAAGCGGACAGGAACATGTTGCGCTAACGATGGGGAATATCGCAGACGGAGAGCCGGTATTGGCGCGCATCCATTCTGAATGTTTGACCGGAGATGCGTTGTTTTCGCAAAAATGTGATTGCGGGCCGCAGCTTCAAGCGGCGATGCAGGCGACTCAAAAAGCCGGGCGAGGTGCGATTGTTTATCTGCGTCAAGAAGGACGCGGAATTGGCTTAATTAACAAAATCCGTGCCTATCAATTGCAAGATCAGGGCTTGGATACGGTTGAAGCCAATGTTGCTCTAGGCTTGCCGGTAGATGCGCGGGACTTTACTTTGGCTAAGTATATTTTCGAATATCTAGGTGTCAAAGAGGTAGCTTTGCTGACCAATAATCCAGAGAAAGTGCAGGTATTAAGTGATGCAGGTATCAAAATAGTAGAAAGAGTGCCCTTGCAGGTGGGCGAAAATGCTGAGAACGAGCATTATTTAAACACTAAAGCTCAAAAGCTTGGGCATTGGTTTTAATATGCGTTTTAGTCATAAAACTAATTATATTTATATTTCAGATTCTTATTGAAAATGATGCATCGTCAGCGTAATTAATGCTTGCGTATTGAGTGAAAATTTGTTTTAATCACGTTTTAGCGATAAGCGCTACGGGTGATTAGCTCAGTTGGTAGAGCGTCTGCCTTACAAGCAGAATGTCGGCGGTTCGACTCCGTCATCACCCACCAAGTTTCTTGTGCGGAGTGGTAGTTCAGTTGGTTAGAATACCGGCCTGTCACGCCGGGGGTCGCGGGTTCGAGCCCCGTCCACTCCGCCAAATATTGAAAAGCACCTGATTAATCAGGTGCTTTTTTATTGCTTATTTCAAGCCTTTTGATGAAGAAGAGCTACTGATCTGAATAATTTGAATGTGAGGGCACTGTTTTGTTTTTGTATTGAAGAAAGTGCTTTGATCAGTATCTAAAAAACAGTTGATTAGGCCTCCTGCAAGAGCTTTATCATCCCAATGTGTAGCATTAAGCTTTTTCGTTACCCAAATCGATCAAATCTCATATTTCTTTGTTATTTTAATTCTAAAAATAATAAATAAATTTAATAACTTATAAATTCTCTTTCAAAACATAGTGAAATGTTAAAAAAATCGCATTGTACGTTATATTGTACAAAAAATAAGTTGCAAACAGGAATAATTGCTATTAACATTGCAAATTATGGAAAATGAACGTGTCTTAATACCCACTACTATCGTAGTGGTAATTCTATTGCATATATGGCTGATATTTTTGGCATGGCAGGTTGTGAAGCCTGCGCAAATGGGCGTGGAGCATATAGAGTTTGTTGATTTGAGCGATTTCGGTGGCGGAGACGGAAAGCCGGAAGGTGCCGGAGCGCCTGCTCCTGAAGAAACGCCTAAATCGGAGCTTGAAAAGCCCAAGCCTAAAGTTGAGGCTAAACCTCAACCCAAGCCCAAGCCTGTCGAGCAGCCTAAGCCTGAGCTTAAGCCTGTGATTACGAAAAAAGAACAGGCCGATATCAAGCAAGCTAAAGAAACGCCTAAGCCCAAACCTGTTGAAAAACCTAAGCCCGAAGTTCAGCAGAAACCGGTTGAAAAGCCGGTAGAGAAGCCGGCCGAAAAAACGGTTGAAAAGCCTGCTGAAAAACCTGCGGCTAAAACCAACGACAATGCTTCGGAAAATACTTCGGCAGGCGGTGCCAAGGTTACCGCGAAAGACGGCAAAGGCGATGGCAGCGGTTATTCCAAAATCCAAGGCAAAGGTGGCGGCACAGACGGCACCGGCGAGGGGCGCGGTTTAGGTAAGGGTGAGGGTAGCGGTAGTAAAACCGGTAGCGGTCACGGTGATGGGGATACTCGTGGCGCAGGTGGCCCGGGCGGTAGCCGAGGCAATCCTACAAAAGCAACAGGCTCAATTCCAAGACCTCCTTATCCTCCGCTTTCAGAAGAGAACGGTGAAGAGGGTACTGTTGTGCTCAAAGTGATAGTAGATCCTAGCGGCAGAGTTGTAGATGTGAAGATTTCTCGAAGCAGCGGCTATGCCCGCTTGGATAAGGCTGCGATCGGTGGAGCCCGTAAAGGTAAATTTAATCCCAAAGGCTGGACTGAATTTACGGTGCCTGTGAAATTTACCCTCTAAGATATTTTTAACATTCGGCAGGTATCTGTTTTATTCGAAAAAAATGGATGCCGGCATAAAAAGCTTCATTAATTTATTTTGTAGTTATTTTTGGAAAGAGTTATGAATTTAAAGTTAATTTTTGAATCGGGCGATGCCGTACTGATTAGTGTATTTTTCTTGCTGCTGTTTATGAGCATTATGACTTGGGTCATCATGATTGTGCGCGGTATCAAGCTGATGCAGGCCAAGAAAGCCAATCAAGCGGTTAAGCCGTTAATTTGGAATGCTAAAAATTTGGATGAAGCCGTGCAAAAAGCGCAGAGCGTTTCTTCTCCGATGAGCGAATTGACCTTGGAAGCGGTACGCGCCCATCAAAATTACTGCAAACACAAAGATACGCAAATTGCTGCTGCCGTGCCTTTAAATGATTATCTGGTAAGACAAATCCGTAACAGTATGAGCCAGATTTTGCGCAAGTTTGACGGCGGTCTGACTGCCTTGGCCTCCGTGGGTGCAACGGCGCCGTTTATCGGCTTGTTTGGTACGGTTTGGGGGATTTACCACGCGTTGATCAACATCAGCGAAAGCGGCCAAATGAGCATTGCTGCGGTGGCAGGCCCCATCGGCGAAGCGTTGGTGGCGACTGCTTTCGGTTTGTTTGTGGCGATTCCCGCTGTGTTGGCTTATAACTTTTTGGTGCGCGGCAATAAAACGCTGGCTCAGGATATGGATGCTTTTGCGCACGACTTTCATGTTCAACTGTTGAACAATAAGGATTGATGATTATGGCATTTGGTTCGATGAATTCGGGTGAAGAATCTCCGATGGCTGACATCAACGTTACGCCCTTGGTGGATGTGATGTTGGTATTGCTGATTGTGTTTATGATTACCATGCCTGTGCTGACGCATTCCATTCCTTTGCAACTGCCGACCGCTTCGGAAAATGTTCAACAGGAAACCCAGCCCAAAGAGCCTTTGCGCTTAACGATTGATGCCGACGGCGCGTATTTGCTGGGTGCGGAATCGACGACTAAATTGACGTTGGAAGAGGTAACCGCCAAGTTGAAGCAGGCCAAAGCGGATAATGAAGACACGATTTTGGCGATTGCTGCCGATAAAAGTGTGGAATATGACTTTGTTGCCCAAGCCCTACATTCGGCGCGTGAAGCGGGTATCGGCAAAGTAGGGTTTATTACCGAGACCAAAGCAGGTAACTAAGCGCTGAGCAATCGGTATTTATTTTAAGGTTTGATTGGAAAAAGGCCGTCTGAAAATAGGATTCAGACGGCCTTTGTTTATGTTGGTTTTCAGCGAAACCCGCTCTGCTCGTTTTGGCGAAGCTCACAAAGTTCGCTTTCAGACGGCCTCAAGCTGTTTCAGGATAAAGAAGAGACGGCATGATGGGTTTGGGTTGCATCAAGGCCGTCTGAAATCATCAGAATGAATCTTTGTGCAATCGTGAGTGAAACCATTCAATAGCGTTGGAAGCACGGCTTGATAAGGGAATGTGCCATTTTAGGCATCTTCGGCCACTTCGTTTTCTTCAATCAGGCCAACTTTCGGGAAATACAGCAAATCGTAGGTGGGTTTGTTGACCAAGTCGGCAAGCGTGAAGCCGTCGAGATAGTTGAGAAACGCGCGAATGCCGCCGCCTAAAATGCCTGCCATGCGGCAGTTGGGGGAAATCATGCACTGATTGTTGCTGCCCATACACTCAACCAGCTGCATCGGCTCGAGATGGCGGACGACGGTGCCGATGTTGATTTGGTCGGCGGGACGTGCCAAGCGCAGGCCGCCGCCTTTGCCGCGGATGCTGTCGAGAAAGCCGCCTTTTACCAAGGAAGTAACCACTTTCATCAGGTGGCTTTTGGAAATGCCGTAGGTGTCGGCGATGGTGCTGATGTTGACTAAAGCATCATCGTTGATGGCGGTGTAAATCAATACGCGCAGGCCGTAATCGGTGTGCTGGGTCAGATACATAATGATGAATGGCGGGTGAGTTTGACTTTGGGCTGTTATAAGTTTCATAATATATGAAACTTATAAAATAATCCAGCATAGGCACGACCATGAAACCTTTGAAACGCCATCCCGATTTAATCGAACGCTCGCGCGAGCATCATCATACTTTGGCATTGTGTGTGCGGATTTTGCGCGATGCCAAGCAGAACCACCGTGATGATATTGAAGCGCACCTGCCTGATTTGTTTGCGCATTTTGCGGCGGAAGAAGCGCAGTTCGCGCCGTATTGGGATAAGCTAGATCCGGCATTGCGGCAGCGTTTTGAGACGGAACATGCTTTGCTGCGCGGGCTGGCGGCGGCACCGCAATACGATGATGCGGAGTGGAATACCCGCTTTGCCACGACTTTGCGCGACCATGCGCGTTTTGAAGAGCGTGAATTGTTTCCTGCGCTCGAGCCGTTTTTGGATTGAATTGCTAAAGCCGGAGAGAAAAGTTTTCAGACGGCCTCGGTTTGTGTGTTTCGTATAGATTAAACAATGCTGCTGATTAAGGCTGATACGCGTTAAGACTTTTGTAGGATGGCCGTCTGAAAAATAGTTTGGCAAGGTAGGCGGCAATTTTTTGGACGCAGCTGCTTGATGCTTTTCCGGCATTTCGGTATGTGAAGATCACTGGATAAAAACTTATATAAAAGGAACTTACCATGAAAACCTTGTTTTCCCATCCTGTGTGGGCAATGGCTTTCCGCCCGTTTTATGCGTTGGCGGCTGTGTTTGGTGCCGTGTCGATATTGCTGTGGGGGTTCGGTTATCAGGGTACGGCGGACATGCCCTCGTTTTACTGGCACGCGCATGAAATGATTTGGGGTTATGCCGGTGCGGTGGTGGTGGGTTTTCTGCTGACGGCGGTGGCAACGTGGACAGGCCGGCCGCCTACGCGCGGTGCGGCTTTGTTTGGCTTGACGGCCTGCTGGCTGCTGGCGCGCATTGCGATGTATTTTCCGCACGGCGCGGCAGTCAGCGGGGTGTTGGGAACGCTGTTTTTCGGGTATGCGGCGGTGTGTATGGCGATTCCGGTGGTCGAAAGCAAAAATTCGCGCAACTATATTGCCGTGGTGGCGCTGGCGGTGTTCGGCCTTACCCATGCTGTGTTTCATCTCTATCTGGAGCCTTTTCAGGCGGCGGCGCTGCTGAACGGTATGCTGGCGGGTTTGATCATGGTGGCCGGTTTTATCGGCTTGGTGGGGATGCGGATTATGCCGTTTTTCACAGCCAAGCGTTTGGGCATTCCGCAGGTGTCTTCGCCGATGTGGGTGGCTTTGTCGGCTTTGGTGCTGCCTATGCTGGCGGCGGTGCTGATGCTTTTTCAGACGGCCTTTACGCTGGTGGGGCTGTGCGCGTTTGCCGCGGGCGTGGTTAATTTGGTACAGCTGTTCCGTTGGTGGCACAAGCAGGTGCTGCGCGAGCCGATGTTGTGGATTTTGTTTGCAGGCTATCTGTTTACGGCGCTGGGCTTGATGGTGGTGGGCGTGGCGCAATGGGTGCCGGTTTATCTGAGTTTGGGGGCGCACTTGATCGGCGTGGGCGGCATCGGTTTGCTGACGGTGGGCATGATGGCGCGGACGGCGCTCGGCCACACGGGGCATCCGATTTATCCGGCGCCTTCGCCGATGACTTTGGCGTTTTGGCTGATGGTGGGGGCAACGCTGGTGCGCGCGCTGGCGGCTTTTGTGGGCGGTACGGCTTATACGCACAGCATCCGCTTGTCGGCCGCTTTGTTTGCCGCGTCGTTGTTGCTGTATGCGTGGCGGTATATTCCGTGGCTGACGGCGCCGCGGGCAGACGGCAAACCGGGTTAACGTATGCTTGAGTTTCCGTTTGAACATGAGGCCGTCTGAAAAGATAAAACAGCCTGAACCAATCTTTTCAGACGGCCTGTTTGCGCTTAAACTGGCGGCTTGATAAAAACACCTTGGTTTAAGTAGAGGAACATCATGTCGCATCAAAAAATGAAAGCGGGTATTGTCGGCGCAACCGGTTACACAGGCGTGGAACTGCTGCGCCTTTTGTCTGCCCATCCCCATGTCGATGTTTGTGCCGTAACCAGCCGCGGCGAGGCGGGTATTGCGGTGGCCGATTATTTTCCCAGCCTGCGCGGTGTGTATGACTTGGTGTTCCAAACGCCCGATGATGCCGATTTGGCATCGTGCGACGTGGTGTTTTTTGCCACGCCCAACGGCGTAGCCATGAAAGAAGCGCCGGAGCTGTTGGCTAAGGGCGTGCGCGTGGTGGATTTGTCGGCCGACTACCGCATCAAAGACATTCCCACTTGGGAAAAATGGTACGGCATGACGCACGCCAGCCCCGAAACGGTTGTCGAGGCGGTGTACGGTTTGAGCGAGATGAACCGTGCCGAAGTGGCGAAAGCGCGTTTGGTGGCCAACCCCGGCTGCTATCCGACCTGCGTTTCGCTGGCCTTGCTGCCTTTGTTGAAAGTAGGCCGTCTGAAAGAAAACATGCCGCTGATTGCCGACTGCAAATCCGGCGTATCGGGTGCGGGGCGCAAGGCCAACGTGGGCACGCTGCTGTGTGAAGCAGGCGACAATTTCAAAGCCTACGGCGTGGGCGGACACCGCCATCTGCCCGAAATCAAGCAAACCATCAGCGGCCTGCAAAACGGCGTGGCCGACGGGCTGGTGTTTGTGCCGCACCTCACGCCGATGATACGCGGCATGCAGGCCACCATGTATGTGCACCTGAAAGAAGGTACCAACCCGCATGAAATCTTAAGCGGTTTCTATCGCGACAGCGCGTTTGTGGACATTATGCCCTCGGGCAGCACGCCGGAAACCCGCAGCGTGCGCGGGGCGAACCTGTGCCGCATCAGCGTGCAGCAGGCGCCGCAAAGCGACGTGTGGATTGTGTTGTCGGTAATTGACAATCTGGTGAAAGGCGCTGCAGGGCAGGCGGTGCAGAACATGAATATTATGTTCGGCTTTGACGAAAACGCAGGCTTGGGCAACACGCCGTTGCTGCCGTAATCCGCATCATGTTTTGCTTAGTTTGATTTCCAGCCCGTTATGTCGAAACCTTCCCTGCTGAAAAACCTGCCGTTTCTGCTCACCCCGCCGCTGTTATGGGCGGGGAACGTGATTGTGGCGCGGGCGGTGCGTAACGATATTCCGCCGTTTACCTTGTCGTTCGGGCGGTGGGTGATTTCGCTGCTGATTCTGCTGCCGTTTGCTTGGGCGGCGATGCGGCGCGATAAAGCTCTATATTTTCAGCACAAAAAAATGGTGGCGGCCACGGCGCTCACAGGCATTGCAGCGTTTAACACGCTGGTGTATGCAGGTTTGCACACGACCACCAGCACCAACGCTTTGCTGCTCAATTCGTGCATTCCCGTGTTGATTATGCTGATCGGCGCGGTGTTTTACGGGCAGCGGCTGAACCGTTTTCAGACGGCCGGGTTGCTGCTTTCGCTGTCGGGCGTGTTGGTTGTCGTGTTGCAGGGCAGCATGGACAATCTTGTGGCGCTGCGTTTCCACTCCGGCGACTTATGGGTGTTTGCCGCAGCGGTGTGTTGGGCGTTTTACACGCTGTGGATGAAGAGAATACCGGCAGAAATCAACCGCACGGGTTTGACCGCCGTGCAGATTATGTTGGGTTTGCTGGTGCTGCTGCCTTTGTGGTGGTGGGAGCAGGCCGGTGGTGCGGCGGTGAATTGGAACCTGCGTTCGCTGGCTGGCTTTGCCTATGTGGGCATTTTCCCTTCCGTGGTGGCTTATTTATGCTATACCGCAGCCATCGCCCGCTTGGGCGCGGTGGGTGCGGGCTTGAGCATTTATCTGATGCCCGTGTTCGGTACGCTGCTGGCGGTAACGCTTTTGGGCGAGTCTTTGCAGACCTACCATGTGGTGGGCATTGCGGCGATTTTCGGCGGGATTATGTTGAGCAACCGCAAATAAGCTTAATGTATCTTTTTTCAAACCGCGTATAATGCAGGCGTTTAATCGTTTTATTTTGAGAATCAGGAATTGAGATGAGCATTCAAGAACAAATCAAAGAAGTCGTAACCACCCACCGTGTGGTGCTGTTTATGAAAGGTACCAAGCAGTTTCCGCAATGCGGCTTTTCTTCGCGTGCGGTGCAGCTTCTTCAAGCTGCGGGTTGCGAAGATTTCGTTACCGTAAACGTGCTGGAAAATGATGCCGTGCGCCAAGGCATTAAAGAATACAGCAACTGGCCGACCATTCCGCAACTGTATGTAAACGGCGAGTTTCTCGGCGGTTCGGACATCATGATGGAAATGTATGAAGCCGGTGAGCTGCAAGAGGCATTGAAAGCGTAATGAACGCGCCGGTGTTTTGAATCATCCGTTTGGAGGCCGTCTGAAAAGTTTTTCAGACGGCTTCTTTGTATTCGGGCGTAGGGTGGCTTAATCCAGCAAAAACAGTTCGTTGCCATGTTGTTTCAGCCATTGTTTGGCGGTATCGGTATGGGGCGTGTGGCGGTTGACCGCTGCCCAAAAGCGCGGGCTGTGGTCGGGATGGGGAAGGTGGCAGAGTTCGTGGACGCACACATAGTCAATCACGAAATCGGGCGCGCCGATCAAACGCCAGTTCAGGCGGATGCCGGTGCGCTGCCGACACACGCCCCAAAAGGTTTTGGCGTTGCTGAGGGCGGTGGCGGCGGGGAAGAGTTGCAGGGTGTGGGCGTGTTGCTGCAAGCGCGGCAGCAGGGTTTCGGCGGCGCGTTCGGTTAAAAAGCGGCGCAAATGCGTTTTTTGCTGCGCCCACGGTTGTTCCGGCAGCAGAAAGTGCGGCGGTTGGAGGCTGATGTGGTGTTGCGCGTGGGTGCGGAGTTGGTGGGGTTCGCCGCGATACCAAATGTGTTCGGGTGCGGTGTGCGGCGTGGGCGCGGGCGGTGTGTGCTGCAGGGTGCGCAGAACGAGTGCTTCGTTGTGTTGCAGCCACAGATGCAGCTGCCGTTCGCTCAGAAAAGGCGGAATGTTGATGCGGATAGCGGCTGCCGACAGCGGGCGCAAAATGATGTTTTTCTTGGCGCTGCGTTTCAGATGGAGCGTGATGTCGAGGCCGTCTGAAAGGGTGTGGGCAAGCTGCATGGTCAAATCAGGCCGAGATAATACAGCACGCAGCCGATAATCACGGCGGCTCCGCCGGCAAGCAGGGCGGTGCGGGTGTTGGTCGGCACGCCTGCATCGCGCAGACTACGGTTGAAATAAGCTCCGCCGATCAGGGTAACCAGCACGGCGAAGATGAGGGCGGAATAGGTGTCGCTGTTCATGGGTTGGTATGATGTTGTTGGGTGTGGAGGCCGTCTGAAATGTTCAGACGGCCTTTTTGGCGGCAAACGGCCCGGCACCGTCGATTTTTTCCTGTTGGCTTTCAATCCAGTTTTCACATTGCTTCATCAATTCTTCAGCCGTGCCGCTGTCGTAGGCGACGGGCTTGCCGATCACGACGGTAACTTCGCCCGGGTATTTCAAAAACGAATTGCGCGGCCAGAATTCGCCGCTGTTGAGGGCGACGGGCACTAAGTCCATTTCAAACATCTGCGCCATGCGTGCGGCGCCGAGCTTGTATTTGCCGCGTGTGCCCGGCGGCAGGCGTGTGCCTTCGGGGAAGATGGTGATCCAGAAGCCTTCTTTTTTCCGCGCCATGCCTTGTTCGAGCAGTTGGCGGTTGGCTTGGGTGCGGTTGCTGCGGTCGATGCCGATGGTTTTGGCAAGTTTCAACCCCCAGCCGAAGAAGGGCAGTTTGAACAGTTCTTTTTTGGCCACGAAAACGTGCAGCGGAAAGATTTCTTGAAAAGCGAGCGTTTCCCAACCCGATTGGTGTTTGCTGCAAATAATCGAGGGGTGGTCGGGGATGTTTTCTGCTCCGACCACGCGGTATTTGAGGCCGATGATGTGCTTGAGCATCCACACCAAAATCAGCGCCCACGCCCGTCCGACGTGGTTGGCACCTTTGGGAATCAGGGCGGCAGGAATGATAACGGTGAACATCGGCGGGGTAATCAGCACCAATATCAGCCAATAGATCAGGTTGCGGATATATAGCATGGCGGTTTTCCGGTAGGTTTTCAGACGGCCTGATGTTCTGCCGCCTGCTGGCGTGCGTTTTCCTGCATCAGGTATTGCGAAAAAGCCAGCAGGTTGTCGAAGATTTGCGTGCGTTCGGGCAGGTCGTCGCCTTGGTTTTCGAGCGTTTTTTTGCCTTTGCCGGTCAGCACCAGCGCGGATTTGCCGCCGACTGCATCAATCGCCTGCAAATCGCGCAGGCTGTCACCCACCAGCCAAGTTTCGGCGGTATCGGCGTTGAAGCGTTCGATGATGTCGGTAATCATACCGGGCTTGGGTTTGCGGCAGTCGCAGTTGTCGTCGGCCAGATGCGGGCAAAACCAAATGCCGTCGATTTTGCCGCCGGCCTGTTGTACCAAGCGGTGCATTTTGGTGTGCATTTCGGTCAGGTCTTGCACGGTGAAGAATTTGCGGCCGATGCCGGATTGGTTGGTGGCCACGGCTATGGTGTAGCCCGCTTCGGCGAGAAACGCAATCGCGTCCATGCTGCCCTCGATGGGCACCCATTCGTCGACGGATTTTACGAAGTCGTCGCGGTCATGGTTAATCACGCCGTCGCGGTCGAGAATAATCAGTTTCATGGTTCGGATACCTTTTTCAGACGGCCTCAAGCATGGTTTGAAGCTCGGTAATGTGTTGTTCTAAAGAAGGGTTGTAAGTTAATGCCTGTTGCGGGTCGGCCAGTTTGTGCGTGCCGCTTTGTTTGAGGGCGACGGCTTGTTCAACGGCGGCGGCCAGTGTTTCGGGGCGCGCACGAGAGAAGAAGAAACCGGCATGGTCGTTCATCACTTCCGTGCAGGCCATGTTGTCGGCCAACACCACGCGCGTGCCGCTCAACACGGATTCTACACCCACCAATCCGAAAGGTTCGTACAACGAGGCCATGATGGTGAAATCGGCGGCGCGGTAAAGTTCGGGCATGTTTTTGCAGAAGCCGAGTTCGATGACATTGTTCATCGGGCGGGGCAGCGGCGAACCGGCCACGGCGAGTTTTACCGGCAAACGGGTGTGCTCGAAAAAGGCGGCGAGCATGTCCAAACCTTTGCGTTTGTGGCCGGTGGAAGGGAAGAGGAACACGGTTTCGTGTTCGCCGAAACCGTATTTGCGGCGGAGGTTGGCGGTTTCTTCGGGCACGGGGAAGAAGCGTTGCGTGTCGGCGGGCGGATACACGACGCGGATTTTGTTCGGGTTCACGCCGTAGAGTTCGACCAGCTCGCGCTGCATCAAAGCGGAATGCGCCATGATGGATTGGGCGGTGCGGTAATTGGTGCGGTTGCGGCGGATGGTGAGTTTGTCGAGCAGGGTGGCTTGCTGCTGCATACCGCGTAAATAGCCCAGATGCGTGCCGCCGCAGACGAAAATATCGGCGTGGTCGCTGGGATTGCAGGCGATCAGCCGTTCACCGTTTCGGCGCAGTTTCTGCAACTGGCGCGCAAAGAAAAACGGGCGCAGTTTTTTGGGAATGCGTTTCTGATTAACGGTTTGCGCGTCGATTTGCGCGTATTCGGGCAGGGAAGTGTCGAACCTTGAGGCATAAACGCGAACGGGTATGTTTTGTGCGGCCAGCGCGCGGACGATGTCGAAAGTATAGCTTTCCATGCCGCCGCCGCGGTTGAATCGGTTGATGCTGATGGCGATAGGGTTCATAAGGTTCACAATGATTCACATAAATGTTCAGACGGCCTCAGAGCGGATGAGGCCGTCTGAAAAGGAAATACCGACATTATTCAAAAACAACGGCTTGGGCAAGCGTTTTACCGGCCGCATCTTTGGCCGACAGCTGCGGCTCGCCCGCGAGCGGCCAGCGGATATTCACCGACGGGTCGTTCCACAGTAGGCAATGCTCGGCTTGCGGGTTGTAGTAATCGGTGCATTTATACACGAATTCCGCGCCGTCTCCCAGTACATAAAAACCGTGGGCAAAGCCTTCCGGCACCCACAGTTGGCGTTTGTTGTCGGCAGACAAAACCGCGCCGGCCCAGCAGCCGAAAGTGGGCGACGTACGGCGTAAGTCCACCGCCACGTCAAACACGCTGCCGGAAACCACCCGCACGAGCTTGCCTTGGGTGTTTTCGGTTTGGTAGTGCAGGCCGCGCAAAACGCCAGCGGCGGATTTGGAATGGTTTTCCTGCACAAAAGTGCGGTTGCAGACGTTTTCTCTAAACCATTGGTCGCGGAAGGTTTCCATAAAAAAGCCGCGCTCGTCGCCGAATACTTGCGGCTCGAGGATTTTCACTTCGGGTATGGCGGTGGCGATGATGTTCATATCAGTGTGGTCGGTTTGGGTTTTCAGACGGCCTTAACTATATGAGGCCGTCTGAAAAATCATGTTTGCGGCCCGGTTGCCTGTTTAAGAGCCATGTTCGCGGCTTTCCAATAAACGCAATAAATAGCGGCCGTAATCGTTTTTACACATGGGCGCAGCCAAGGTTTCGAGTTGGCCGTCTGAAAGCCAGCCGTTGCGCCAGGCGATTTCTTCCAAGCAGGCGATTTGCAGGTTTTGCAGGTGTTCCACCGTTTTCACAAACGAGGCAGCTTCGTGCAGGCTTTCGTGCGTGCCGGTGTCCAGCCAAGCGAAGCCGCGGCCTAAAAGCTGTACGTTGAGCGAGCCGTCTTCCAAATACATTTGATTGATGCTGGTGATTTCCAGTTCGCCCCTTTCAGACGGCCTAACTTGTTTGGCGAAACCGACTACACGGTTGTCGTAGAAATACAGGCCGGTAACCGCCCAGTCGGATTTGGGCTTTCGCGGTTTTTCTTCGATAGACAAAGCTTTGAAATACTTGTCGAATTCTACTACACCGAAGCGCTCGGGATTTTTGGCCTGATAAGCAAAAACCGTTGCCCCCGATTCACGCGCGGCGGCTTGCTGCAAGGTTTGGGTAAACGATTGGCCGTAAAAAATATTGTCGCCCAACACCAAGCATACTTTATCGCTGCCGATAAATGTTTCGCCGATGATGAAAGCCTGTGCCAAACCGTCGGGGCTGGGCTGTTCGGCGTAATCGATGCGGATGCCGAAATCGGAGCCGTCTCCCAAAAGGCGGCGGAAAGCGGCGTTGTCTTCGGGCGTGGTAATCACCAACACATCGCGGATTCCGGCCAGCATCAAAACCGATAAAGGGTAATAAATCATCGGCTTGTTGTACACGGGCAAAAGCTGCTTGGATACGCCGCGTGTAATCGGGTAAAGCCGAGTGCCTGATCCGCCTGCGAGAATAATCCCTTTCATTTTGCCGCTCCCAAGCGTTCGAGCCGGTAGGAGCCGTCGAGCACATGCTGCCACCAGCTGCGGTTGTTTAAATACCATGCCACAGTTTGGCGGATGCCGGATTCGAAGGTTTCTTGCGGTGTCCAGCCAAGCTCGCGGCTGATTTTCGAGGCGTCTATGGCATAACGCGCGTCGTGCCCGGGGCGGTCGTCCACAAAGGTAATCAAATCACGATAGGCTGCGACGCCCGCGGGTTTTTGCGGCATCAATTCTTCGAGCAGCGTGCAGATGGTTTCAACAACTTCGAGGTTGGTTTTTTCGTTGTGGCCGCCGATGTTATACGTTTCGCCTACTTTTCCCTGTGTGATGACGGTATATAACGCCCGCGCATGATCTTCGACAAACAGCCAGTCGCGGATTTGCAGGCCGTTGCCGTACACAGGCAGAGGCTTGCCGCCGATGGCGTTTAAAATCATCAGCGGAATCAGCTTTTCGGGAAATTGATACGGCCCGTAGTTGTTGGAGCAGTTGGTAATCAAGGTAGGCAGACCGTAAGTGCGCCGCCACGCCCGTACCAAGTGATCGCTGGATGCTTTGGAAGCGGAATAGGGGCTGCTGGGCGCATAAGGCGTGGTTTCGGTAAACAAATCGTCGGTGCCGTGCAAATCGCCATACACTTCATCTGTGGAAATATGATGAAAACGGAACGACGCCTGTTTTTCAGACGGCATGCTTTGCCAATATGCCCGCGCTGCTTCCAACAAGGTATAAGTGCCGACAATATTGGTTTCAATAAATGCCGCCGACCCGTCGATAGAGCGGTCGACATGGCTTTCCGCGGCCAAGTGCATCACCGCATCCGGTTGGTGTGTGCTGAAAATCCACTCAAGCGCCGCACGGTCGCCAATATCGGCATGTTCAAACACATAGCGCGGGTTGTCTGCCACGGATGCTAAGGATTCGAGATTGCCGGCATAAGTGAGCTTATCAAGATTCACCACACTGTCTCGAGTGTGGTTGATGATATGGCGGATAACTGCGGAGCCTATAAAGCCGGCACCGCCGGTGATGAGGAGTTTCATGTTTAAATTGCCGGCACCTTAGATAAATTAAGTTTGCTTAATCAAATGATTTAATTATAGAAAATTTACGGTTTGGCTGCTTCACTTTCTTGAAAGCGGGCATTCATCCAAGTAATAGCTTCCGCTAACGGAAAATGGCGGGTTTCTTTTGATGGCGCAGGCAAATCGGAAACAACCATGAGACTCGGTACATCTTTATGGTGCATTGGATACCATTTGCTGATGTTGGCAGGATTATTGGCATAAAAACCCAACAGAGGCTTTTTAAAGGCGCAAGCTAAATGCACGGTGCCGCTGTCCACACAAATTGCCATATCAGACGAAGCAACCAGCGACAGGTATTGGGATAAACTGGTTTCGGGCGAGAGATTCAAGCATATGTCTTTACGGCATAGGCTTTTTAATTCTTCCAAATAAGCTTGGCTGTTGCGGGTGTTGCATAAGACGAATTGCACTTGAGCGATGTGCTTCGGGTCGCAGCCGTTTAAAAGCCCGGCCAATTCACTAGCCGGAATACACCGGCTTTCTTCACTGCCTTGTGGCGCAAGCAGAATGCGGTACTTTTTATCATGCCCGTTTAACCAATAGGCATCCGCCTCGCGCAAGGTTTGAGCACTCAATTCCAAAGAAACATCGGGTTCGCTGACGGGAAAGTATTGGTTAAATATGGAGGTTGTTAAATAGGTGGCAATGTGGGCGTTGGGAGGCGGCGGGCAATGGAAGTCGTAGTTTTTCACATTATCGGCGTTGTAATATTTTTTGTTGCCTTTGCCGAAAATAATATTGATATCGGGTGCCAGCAGACCGGTTTTGATGATGTGCGTGCTGTTGTAGGTTTCGTAAAAATCGAGGTGTACTTGCCACTTTTTTCTATTTTTCAGGCAAGTGGTAAATGAATCGTCCAACAAAACATCTATCAAGCGGCAACATTGATAGATGGGCAGGCTGCGGGCATTGGTGAACACACCGATTTTGCAATGGGGGTAGAGGGTTTTGAGCTGGCGGATGTAGGCAATATGCGCAACCGTATCGCCTACGGAATGCCCCATCGGCCTGATCAAAACGGAAGATACATTCTTGAAGTTAAAGTTTACATTCGGTTTTTTATTGGCAAAAACACGAAGAATGAGGTTTTTAAAGAGTGACATGAAAGTTGTTGCTTCTTTTATTTGATAGCATTTATATTTTAAGTTTTGCTTAACATATAAATGTTACCTTTTTTAATCTTTAGAGGCTTATTGTGTATTTTGATTAAATCGTTATGCCGAAGCTTTTTGTTGTTGTAAGCAGTTTTTTATTTGTTGATTCAGCCAACCCTTTGCTTCATGCAATGGGAAATTATGTGTTTTTTCAGTTTTGGCGGTAACCATTAAAAATGGTACGCCTTGATTGGGAAGGGGATGCCACATCTTAAGGTTTTTGGGTAAGTTGGCATAAAAAGCCAATAAAGGCCTGTTGAATGCACAAGCCAAATGGACTGTGCCGCTGTCAACGCATATGGCAATATCAGCAGAGGCGGTTAGAGCTAAATATTCTTTTAGGGAAGTTTTAGGCGCCAGAGATAGGGAAATATCGGGCGGACACAGCTGTTTCAGTTGTGCGAAATAAGGCTCGCTGAATTTAGAATTGCATAAAACAAATTCCACTTGATTCAATAATTCGGGAGGGCAGTTGTTTAAGAGTTCTGCCAAATCTTCTTCCGGAATACACCGTTTGGGGTCGCTTCCTTGCGGCGCAAGCAAAACGCGGATTTTTTGCTTTGCGGCTTCAGGCCAAAGGGATATGGCTTTGGTTAGTTCATGGTTGGGAATTTCGAGATGGAATTTACTTTTTTCTAAAGGAATATGTCTTATAAATTCCGAAGTAAGCAAGCGGTCGGCGATATGGTTTTCAGGCGGTGGGGGGCAATGAAAGTCATAATTGAGCACATTGTTGAGGCTATAGTATTTTTTTGCGCGCTTCTCAAACACCATGATCAGTTCGGGTGCTAATAGGGAGTCGCCAATAATGTGCATGCTGGTAAAAGATGCATAAAAATCCAATAAAACCTGCCACTTTTTTCTATTTTTTAAATAGCTGGCCGGTTTGTCTTCAAGTAATTCATCAATTTCTTCGCAACATTTAAATACATCCCTGTTTCTGTCGGTTGTAAACATGCCGATGCGGCAATTGGGATAGGCTTTTTTGAGTTGGCGGGCGTAATTAATGTGGGCAACAGCATCTCCGACAGCATCTCCGATAGGGCGAATCAGAATGGATTGAACATTTTTAAAATCAAAGTCTTGGTTTTTCTTTTTATTTGCAAATAACCTAATAACTAATTTTTTAGATAAATGCATAATATTGATTCCTTAAAACTGTTTTTGATGTTGTTGGATAGATATTATCGGATTGCGGTATTTTGAAGGCGGGAGCTAAGTATTTTGATTAAAGTTAAATGAAATAGACTGTTGCCAAGTATCAAAGGCCGTCTGAAAAACCTGATTCAGTATCTGCTGGTTTTCCCGGGTATCTTCTGTACGGTAGAAATCTTCTTGTTTTTCGAGGCCTAAGGCTAGGAAGTAGTCGGTGATGAAATTGCCGTAGCCTTCGTCTTCATCTTGATAATAGTATTGGGTGAAGCGGTTGCCGAGGTCGTTGAAGCAGGTGGTGTCTATGCCGCCACCCAATTGGTTCAGTATGAATTCGGCGCCGGAAAGTGTGCCGTTTTGCAGTTCTGCAAATTGGGGCAATGCTTCCGCTTCGGGGCTGTGCAGGTCTTGCGATACTGCCCATTTATAATAATAACCCATGTGATTTGCTGCATTTTCTTCAGGCAAATCAGATGGGTAGTTTTCTTCGGTGTGAAAGGTGATGTGATCGTAGTGCATGGTGGAAATTTTACTATGAATGGCGGTAATGCTGTTGATTATTTTATACAATATTTAGGGTGAGGTTTTATACATGAAAGGCCGTCTGAAATTTCAGACGGCCTTGTGTGTTTTGGGGAGCAGGAGGGGGTTAGTGGATGGTGTAGCCGCGTAAATATTGGCTGCGTTCGCGTGTCATGCGGGTGTCGCATTGCAGGCGCAAGTATTCTGCTTGCAAGGGGGTTTCGGCTTGGGCGGCTGCTTGACGGCAATGGTTGGTTTTGCTTTGAATCCAGCTGCGTTGTTCGCCGAGCAGTTCTTTTTGTACGGGTTGCTCCATGTTGTTCCACAGCCGGTTGATTTCGTTGTTGGCGGCTTGGTTGTTTTGTTTTGCCTGCTCCAGTTCGTTGGCCGAGAAGGTTACTTCGGCACGTTTGGGTTCGGGGCTGAGGATTTCGGGTGCCGGGGTTTCTTCTTGGTCGAAGACGTTGCTGGCGGCGTTGTTGTCCAAAATATCTTCGGGATCGGCTTGGGGCGGCTCGGCATGGGGTTGGTTGTTGAGGTTGAGGGCGTCTTTGAGCGGTACGGCTTTGCCGTCTATCATGAGTATGCTTTTAATGCCGTAGGGGATGAGGGCTGTGGCGATGTTTTTGGCGGCAACGGTTAAGCCGTTGTCTTCATAATTGACGGTGGTTTGGCCGTCTGAAACGGATAGGGTGTAGGAAAGGGGGCGTGAGAAGCCGCCTTTGTCGTCATAGGTAAGCTGGCTGCCTGTGAGGCGCTCTTGCATCAATTGGCTGATGCTGCGGTTGTTGTAGAGCAGGGGGCTGTTGGTTTGTGCGGTATTCAAAATGTCATTGGGGATTTGAATATTCAGCCCGGCAGTGCAGACGGTGTTGCCGTTGCTTTGTGTTTCTTGCGGGTTGTTGAGCGAGATATTGAGCTGTGTTGCGGCCGCGATGATTTTATCGGGGTCGATGAATTGCCGGCTGTCTTTGCGGGCATAGGATTGGGCTTCCTGCTTGATGATTTCTTGCACGTTGGCACGGATGTTGTGTGCGACGGCAGGATTGTTACATTCGAGTTTGTTGCTTGCTTGCTGGGTAGGTGCGTCATCGCTGCAAGCGGTGAGTGCGGTAGCAATCAGGGATAAAGTGAGTAGTTTTTTATACATTTTCAAACCTCATAAAATGATTTTCAGACGGCATCATAACAAAAGCACCTGTAACGGGTAAGGCTGTTACAGGTGCTTTTTATTTTGCTTTCAGTTTATTTGATGAAGTTTACAAAACTGGTGAGGATAACAACGTTGATCAAGTCAACGAAGAAGGCACCTACCATCGGCACAATCAGGAATGCTTTGTGTGATGCGCCGAAGCGTTCGGTAACGGATTGCATATTGGCAACGGCTGTGGGTGTTGCGCCCATGCCAAAACCGCAGTGGCCGGCTGCCAAAACGGCGGCATCATAGTTGCGGCCCATCAATACATAGGTAACGAAAGTAGCATAAAGCACCATTACCAGAGTTTGCGCAAGCAGAATGATGGTAACGGGGCCAGCCAAGCCGGTAAGTTCCCACAGTTTCAGGTTGAGCAGAGCCATGGCCAAGAACAGCGACAGAGAGGCGTTACCGAACACGTCGATGGCACGGTCGAACATATTGAATTTGAATACGATGGTGAGGATGTTGCGCAAAATCACACCGCCGCCCAATGCCCAAACGAATTTGGGTAAATCGTAGAGGTGCTCTTTGTCGATACTGTCCATGATTTCTGCAAAAGCCAAACATGCTGCAAACATGGCAAGGGTTTCGATTGCCGAGCTGGCGGTAATCAGACGGGTTTGCTCGGCATGCTCAAACAAATCTTCGGTGCTCTTGCCGGGATCGTCGTCGTCATAAGCGGCTTCTTGGGCTTTGATGCTGGCTTCGTCCAAAGGTTGGCGTCCCATTTTGTTGATCAGGCGGCGTGCTACGGGGCCGCCGATCAAACCGCCGGCTACCAAGCCGAAGGTGGCGGCAGCCAAGCCTAAACCGGTGGCGCCGGTTAAGCCGAAGTTTTTCTCAAAATCTGGGCCCCACGCACCGGCGGTTCCGTGGCCGCCTGTGAGGGTGATAGAGCCTGTCATCAAGCCGATTAAGGGGTCGAGGCCGAGTACGCTGGCCAAGCCGACACCGACGGCGTTTTGGATGAAGATGAAAAAGCCGACGATGGCGGTAAAAATTACCAACGGCAAGCCGCCCGCTTTAAGGCGGGAGAAGTCTGCACTCAAGCCGATGGAGCTGAAGAAAATCAGCATAAACGTGTCTTGCAGCGGTTTTTCAAATTTGAAGCTGACGCCGTAAAACGAGTGTAAAAAGTACAGGATGATGGCGGCAACCAAACCGCCGGCTACGGGTTCGGGGATGTTGAAATTTTGTAAGAATTTGATTTTGTTTACCATTATTTTGCCAACCAGCAAAACGATGGTGGCGGCAATCAGTGTGTAATAACTGTTAAATACCCATTCCATAGATTCTTCTTTCCGGTAAAACTGTAAAAATCAAACCGCAAGCAAATTTTTGCGTGTGGCTAAACGTGGCGATATTAGGGGAAGAGTTAAAATTTGTCAAAGAAAGGTTTGTTTTTAATGACTGTATTTTTTAGCAAAATTGCCTTGTTTTTATGAGAAATGCAATATTTGATGGCGTTAACTCGACTTCTGTGCCTATAAAAAATCAACAGGCGTGAAGCGGCGTGTGCGTTTGAAAGCAGAAGTGGGGCAGATATAAAAGTGATGTGGATTTAAGGGATAAGGTTTTTAGTGTGAGCTGAATACGGGTGCTACCATGTCTGCTTGATGGGTGTTTTGCGGCATCGTAGTGGTTTGGTCTTTGGGTGTGATTTAACCCTTAAAGAAGGTTTGGGCGTGGCATTGCCTGCTATACTTGCGTGTTTTCACATTTTTACGCGCTTAAGTTTTAAAGTGCGGTATGCAAAGTTTTATGGTTCAGGAAACAGTTTCTCAATCTACCCGGCGCTGGGCGTTGATGATTTCTTATAACGGGCAAGGTTTTTGCGGTTGGCAAAAGCAGGCCGGAGGTGTAGCCACGGTGCAGCAAGCTTTGGAACATGCGTTAAGCGGCATTGCCGGCGAGCCGATACGCACGATTGTGGCGGGGCGTACCGATACGGGCGTGCATGCCACGGCGCAAGTTGTGCATTTCGATACTTCGGCAAAACGCCCGACACAGGCGTGGATAAGAGGGGTAAACGCCCATCTGCCTCAAGATGTGGCGGTGTGGCACGCGCAACCTGTGGATGCGCGTTTTCATGCCCGCTTTGATGCGTTCGGGCGCCGCTATCGTTATGTATTGCAGTCTTCCGCCGTCCGCAGCCCTTTGCTGGCTGGCAAAGTGGGTTGGGTGTGCAGAAAGCTGGATTTGGACAAGATGCGTGAGGCGGCGGCTTTATTGGTGGGTGAACACGATTTTTCCAGCTTTCGGGCGGCAGAATGCCAAGCCAAGTCTCCCATTAAAACGATTTACAGCGCCGAATTGAAAGGCAGCCCTTCGTTGATGACTTTAGACTTGCACGGCAATGCGTTTCTTCATCATATGGTGCGCAACATCATGGGTGCGCTGGTGTATGTGGGCGACGGGCGCTTGAGTGTGCAGGATTTTGCCGGTTTGATGGAGATGCGCAGCAGACTGCATGCGCCGCCTACGCTGATGCCCGACGGCCTGTATCTGACAGGAGTGGATTATCCGCCGGAATGGGGTGTACTAACGCCCGAGCCTCCGGAATGGCTGTGGTAAAGAAAAGGCCGTCTGAAAATTTTCAGACGGCCTTTTATATTTAAAGCGGCTTATTGTTTAGAACAGCTCCCACACGAAGAAAATGAAGGTGTGCAGGATAAACAGCGGCACCAAAATACCGAAAGACCAAATCATGTAGCCGAAGAAGCTGGGCATATTCACTTTGCGTTGTTCGGCAATGGCTTTCACCATAAAGTTGGGCGCGTTACCGATGTAGCTCAATGCACCCATAAATACAGAACCCATAGATACGGCCAATAAGGTGTGGAACAGCGGGCCGCTCATCAAAGCTTGGGCATCGCCGCCGGCCATGTTGAAGAATACCAAGTAGGTGGGCGCGTTATCCAAGAAGGCAGACAATATGCCGGTCATCCAGAAATACATGCTGTTGATCGGGTCGCCCGCATCGTTGTGTACCAAAGAAATCAAACCGGCAAACGCGCCTTTCTCACCGGCCTGCAAAATGGCAATCACGGGCGCGATGGTAATGAAGATGCCCAAGAACAGTTTGCCCACTTCGAGAATCGGATCCCAGTTAAATTCATTACCGGCACGCACCTGTTTGGCGGTGATGGCAAGAGAGATGCCGGCCAAAACCAGCAAAATAATGTCGCGCAGCAGGTTGGGCAACAGATAAGGCGTACCCAATACATTCACGCCGGGATGGTCGGGCTTCCACAAGCCGGACATCAATACCGCGCTTACCACGCCCGCCAGCAGCAGGAAGTTCCATTTGCCGAAGATTTGCAGTTTGCTGTCGGGAGAAGGGTCTTTCGGCAGAATTTCGTCTTCTTTAGAAAAGAAATAGCTGTCGACAAAATAGAACAGAATCAGCAGCAATACGGAGCTGATCAGCACGGGCACCATCATGTGTTGCACGGTCCAGCCGAAATCAACACCTTTCAAGAAGCCCAAAAACAGTGGCGGATCGCCCAGCGGGGTCAGACCGCCGCCGATGTTGGCCACAAGGAAAATAAAGAAAACCACCACATGCACTTTGTGTTTGCGGTTGTCGTTGGCTTTCAAAATCGGACGAATAAGCAGCATGGCCGCACCGGTCGTACCCATAATCGAAGCCAACACCGTGCCGATGGCAAGAATGGCCGTATTCAGGCGCGGGCTGCCGTGTAAGTTACCCCATACCAAAATGCCGCCTGAAATCGTATATAAAGCAAACAGCAGCACGATAAAGGGAATGTATTCGGCCACCAAAGCATGGGCGACGGTGTGGACGGCCTCGCCGAAACCGAACACGAAAATAAACGGAATCAGAAACAGCAGCGTCCAAACGGCCGTGATTTTACCGAAGTGATGATGCCATGTGTGCGAAAACAGCAGAGGGCCGGTGGCAATCGACAGCAGAATCAGAATGAAGGGAATGCCCCATAGCAGGCTGAGCGAGGCGCCGTCGAGAGAGGCGGCCATCGCCGGCACCGGCGCAAGCAGCAAAGGGAGAAGTGCGGTGGATAATCGCATTATTTATTATTCCTTATGGTGGAGGGTCGTCGAAATACACGGCAGCCAAGATGAGCCGCCGCGCACGGCCGAAACCTAAGGCTTCGATGAATCATAGCGGTAAAAACAACCGTTTGAGGAGTCGGTTTGGCCGCATTTGGATGACCGAGCGCACGTTTGCGCTTTGTACATCAATGGGTTTTCCGGCTACGAAAGGGATAAATTGTAAATGAAAGACGCCGGTGTGTCAGCTTTTGCTACCGCGCGTTTTCAGACGGCCTGTACGACACATGAGGCCGTCTGAAAATAATCATGGCATAAAAGCGGCGGTAACAAGCATGTGTTTGTATCGGGAATATATGGATGATAACCGGCGGGGAAAATGATGCTTAAGAATTTGAGCAGACAGAGAATTTAAGCATCGGGCAGATGCCACATCCACACCGCCACGCCAAAGCAGAACACAGCGGAAACTGCCGCCACCCACCAGCGTTCGGGAAACTGATAAAGCATCAGGCAGCAAGAAAAGGCCATCATACTGAATGCGAAATATTTGGCACGGCGCGGTACGGCGCGGCGTTCTTCCCAATCTTTGACCATCGGGCCGAAAAAGCGGTGTTGGTGAAGCCAGCGGTGGAAACGCGGTGAAGCGCGCGCCCAGCAGGCGGCGGCCAGAATCACGAACGGGGTGGTGGGCAGAATCGGCAGAAAGATGCCGATAATGCCCAATAACAGCGCAATCGCACCGAAAAGCCAGAATAGAGGACGTAATATCATGTTGTTATGTGGTGTGAAGTGAGCAGGGTTTTATCGTTTGTGCGGTTCGGCATTATTGTTTATCGCTTTCGTCGTGCCGGAACGGGCAGCGCGGAATCTCCAAGTCGTTCCAGCCTTGATGGCCCATTTCCTGCAACAAAGCCATATTGCGGCCGAAAATCGCTTCGGCATCGGGGAAAGCTTCGGCTGCTTTGCTGATGCTGTCTTCGCGGATTAAATGCAGGGTAGGGTAAGGCGAACGGTTGGTGTAGTTGGTGATGTCGTCTGCTTCAGTGCCTTCAAACTGAAAGTCGGGGTGAAACGGTGCAATCTGAATCACACCTTCCAATCCGTTATCCGCCACAGCTTGCTCGGCGAAGTCGAGCATATCGTTGAACACCAAAAAATCACCAAATAAATCAGGGTGTACCAGCAGAGTGGTTTCCAATTCTTCCAGCGGCGTACTGCCCAATAATTGCAGTTCGCGGTCGAGGTCTTCGAGAAAACCGTCGAGATGTTTGGCACGGCTGACTTCTATCCTCACCAAACCTTTCACATAAGGTGCTTTGGCAAACGGGCACAGATTCAAACCGATAACGGCTTTTTCCAGCCACTGGCGCGTGTGCTCGACTACGGTTTTATCGCAAACAGACATCATTGGATTCAAAACTGCATTATTTGAGAACGGTTTGCAATGATAAAGTTTTTTACCCCGAATGAAAATACATAGCGCGTATTTCTGCGGTGCAAACCGCTTGGTATGAGGTTTTCACGCCTCAAATGGTGTTTGTTGAGCTGTGGCGGTTTTTGAATGCGGCAAAATACAGAAAGGCCGTCTGAACATTTTCAGACGGCCTCGAAGTAAATCAGGTTGCTTAGTCTTGATGCAAATGACCCAAAGGCAGCGCGGTAGTATTTTTAATTTCTTTCAGCACAAAGCTCGATTTAGCGTCCTGCACGCCGGGGTGGGACAACAGCGTATCCAAAACAAAATGCGAAAAAGCGTTCATATCGGTAAAAAACGCATGGAGCAGATAATCGGTTTCACCCGTTAAAGCAAAGCAGCTCAATACTTCCGGCCAGCTTTGCACCGCCGAAGAAAAATCGTCGCGCGCCTCCACCGCTTTATCGATAGAAACGCGGATAAACGCCTGCAACCCCAGTTTGACCGCCACGGGCGAGAGCAAAGCCGCATATTGGCGGATGATGCCGGCATCTTCGAGCTGCTTCAAACGGCGCAGGCAGGGAGAGGGCGACAATGCCACCCGTTCGGAAAGCTCCACATTGGTCAGGCGGCCGTTTTCCTGTAATACCTGCAAGATTTTTAAATCGGTTTTATCCAGAGTGATTTGTGCCATTTTCTTGCCCTTTTTCTTATTTATTTTGATTGGATTCACATTCCAACTGCAAGCTTAATATAAGATAATTTAACTTAACGCACAATAGTTTAAAAAACATATTTTTTTAAAATATTGTGTAACAATAAACACAGTTTTCAGCTTCATATTGTTTAATCGATTTCCCGTTTTTTCAGACGGCCTCAAATGTACCGAGCAGGCTTAGCGCAATGTAAAGGAAACTTGCCCGCCGCCGAAAATCCCGCCATAATCAAACCCGATGCAGGAGAGCGCTACACCGTACTACATCAACTGTACGGCAAGCCGCCGAAGGCGCAGACACCCTTAAATCGCTCAGGCAAAAGGACTGCATTTCATCACAATCATCTGGAGAGCGGCGCGGCTGCGCCCACCGAAGGGGAGAAGGCCGTCTGAAAACATTCGGGCGAACACACAGGCATTCGATTCAGACGGCCTGTTGCCGAAAATCTCAGGTTCAAGGACAGATAGGGGCGCGTGAAGAGCATCGCAGCCCTTAACCTATGGAGAACCAGAGCAATGACTACCCTCAAAACCACCCCGTTCAATCAAGCCCATAAAAACGCAGGCGGCAAACTCGTCGATTTTGCCGGCTGGGAGCTGCCCGTCAACTACGGCTCGCAAATCCAAGAACACGAAGCCGTGCGCACCGACGCAGGCATGTTCGACGTATCCCACATGCTCGTTTCCGACATCAAAGGCAGCCAAGCCAAGCAATGGTTGCAAAAACTGCTCGCCAACGACGTAGCCAAACTCTCGTTCGTCGGCAAAGCCCTCTATTCCGCCATGCTCAACGACAACGGCGGCGTGATGGACGACCTGATCGTTTACCGCACCAACGAAGCCGAAACCCAATACCGCATCGTATCCAACGCCGCCACTCGCAAAAAAGACTTGGCACAATTTGCCAAAGTCGGCGAAGCGTTCGGCATCGAAATCACTCCCCGCTACGACCTCGCTATGCTCGCCGTACAAGGCCCCAAAGCCATTGAAAAACTGCTCGCCGTCAAACCCGAATGGGCCGAAACCGTGAACGCGCTCAAGCCCTTCCAAGGCGCAGATTTAGGCAACGACTGGTTTGTCGCCCGCACCGGCTACACCGGCGAAGACGGCGTAGAAGTGATTCTGCCCGGCACCGAAGCCACCGCCTTCTTCACCGCCCTGCGCGAAGCCGGCGTACAACCTTGCGGCCTCGGCGCACGCGACACCCTGCGCATGGAAGCCGGCATGAACCTCTACGGCCACGACATGAACGACGAAACCAGCCCCCTGCAAGCCGGCATGGGCTGGACGGTGGACTTGAAAGACGAAAACCGCGACTTCATCGGCAAAACCGCCCTCGTCGCCCTCAAAGAAAAAGGTGTGGACGTGAAACAAGTCGGCCTGCTGCTGGCCAAAGGCGGCGTATTGCGCGAAGGCATGGAAGTCGTTACCGAACAAGGCAAAGGCATCACCACCAGTGGCGTGTTTTCCCCCAGCTTGAAACAATCCATCGCCATCGCCCGTGTGCCCAAAGCGTTTGAAGGCGACGCGGCCAAAGTGGTGATTCGCGGCAAAGAAGTGGACGTGCGCGTGTTGAAACTACCTTTTGTACGGAATGGGCAGAAGCAGTTTGATTAAGGTTTGAAGTTTTCAGACGGCCTTTATAGAGAGGCTGTCTGGAAAGTTAAATATTAACAATGATTTATACTGTCATGGATGATTTACTTATACATGTAGAATCTTTGAAGAATCTTCTTATATCTCGGGCTACGGGAGGGCAAGAAAGTAATCAAGAATATGTAAAACTTCGGCACTTGATTATCTCTAACTCTAAAGTTAATGGATTGGTTCCTCAATTTATACAGACTTGTCGTAGTTTGGATCAATTTTGGCAATTTATTAAATATAAATATGAAACATATCGGGAGCGTCGTACATTTATATGGGAAGAGTTTGAGCCGCTTTTCAATTTTTTGGAGCAGAGAACCATTCCATCTGATGAAATGATCACTTCAATAGTCAAAACAATTGATGCAGAGTATGTTCAAGATGCATGGTCAAAAGCATTGGAGAGGCGTACGACAGATCCTGAAGGAGCGATTACTTCTGCTCGCACCTTAATTGAATCAGTATGCAAACATATATTGGATGAAGCCGAGGCTTCTTATGAAGATAATTTAGATTTACCAAAACTATATAAAAAAACGGCACATCTTCTTAATCTCTCACCTTCACAGCATACAGAAGAAGTTTTTAAACAGATTTTAGGTGGTTGTACATCTGTCATTGAAGGTTTAGGAACAATGCGCAATCGTTTGAGTGATGCACATGGCAAAGGTAAGGTAGGAAGTAAGCCCGCCCCCCGACATGCAGAGTTGGCAGTTAATTTATCAGGAGCATTTGCGAGTTATCTTTTGGCAACATGGGAAGCTTATAAATAAGAATATGCGCGCCACCAGCACGCACGCGTTGGTTGGGAATGATTGAGAATGCGTGCGTGGCTGAGGCCGCACACCCTACGCGGAGCAAGCAAGAATTGTTTTACCCATACCAAAACTTTCAGACGGCCTCTTAACGAAACCTATATCTATCTGTTTCTAAGATGCCGTCTGAAAAACAGCTTGAATCACTTTACAAGAAAAAGAGCCGTTTCCGCTTTACGCCCAAACCACACATACTTATAAAAATCATCCGACACTATAAAGGAAAAAGGAGTAACAGCATGAAACAATTGGCGATGTATATCAACGGTGCGTTTGTGTCTGATTTTGCAGGCAGCTACCGCGATGTGTTGAACCCGGCTACCGAAGCGGTGATTGCGCAGGAGCCGAAGGGCAGCCGTGCCGATGTGGAAAAAGCGGTGGCAGCGGCTTATGCGGCGCAGCCTGCGTGGGAACGCGTGCCGGCGGTGGAGCGCGGTGCGTATCTGCGTAAAATCGCGGCGGGCATCCGCGAGCGTGCCGACGAGTTGACGGATACGATTGTGGCCGAAGGCGGTAAAACCAAAGATTTGGCGCGTATCGAAGTGATGTTTACCGCCGATTATCTGGATTATCAGGCGGAATGGGCGCGCCGTTATGAGGGCGAGATAATTCAGAGCGACCGTCCGAAAGAAAATATTTTCCTGTTTAAGCGTCCGTTGGGCGTGATCGGCGGTATTTTGCCGTGGAATTTCCCGTTTTTCCTGATTGCCCGCAAAATGGGGCCTGCGCTGGTTACGGGCAATACGATTGTGGTTAAGCCCAGCAGCGTTACGCCGATCAACTGCCATATTTTTGCCGAAATCGTGCACAGCGTCGGCCTGCCTGCGGGCGTGTTCAACGTGGTGAACGGCCCGGGCGCGGAAATCGGCAATGCGCTGGCATCGCATCCGCAAGTGGCGATGGTGAGCCTCACCGGTTCGGTGGAAGCCGGCCGCCAAGTGATGGAAGCGGCTTCGGCCAACATTACCAAAGTGTCGCTGGAATTGGGCGGTAAAGCGCCTGCGCTAGTATTGAAAGACGCCGATTTGGATTTGGCGGTGAAGTCGATCGTGGCTTCGCGCGTGGGCAATACCGGCCAAATCTGCAACTGCGCCGAACGCGTGTATGTGCATAAGAGCATTAAAGACCCATTTATCGAGAAGATGACCGCCGCCATGAAAGCGGTGCGTTTCGGCAATCCTGCCGAAGCGGCCGAAGGTGCGTTGGAAATGGGGCCGCTGATTGAAGAGCGCGCGGTGAAAGAAGTGGCGGAAAAAGTGCAGCGCGCCGTTTCGCAAGGTGCGACGCTGGTGTGCGGCGGCAAACGCGCCGAGGGCAAAGGCTATTTCTTCGAGCCGACGGTGTTGACCGATGTCGATAACAGTATGGACATCATGAAAGAGGAAACCTTCGGCCCCGTGCTGCCGATTGCCACTTTTGAAACGCTGGACGAAGCCGTTTCGTTGGCGAACGATTGCGAATTCGGCCTCACCAGCTCGGTGTACACCACCAATCTGAACGAAGCCTTCTACGTAACCCGCCGCCTGCAATTCGGCGAAACCTACATCAACCGAGAAAACTTCGAGACCATGCAGGGTTTCCATGCCGGTTGGAAAAAATCGGGTATCGGCGGTGCCGACGGCAAACACGGTTTGGAAGAGTATCTGCAAACACAGATGGTTTATCTGGAAACCAATATTTGATCTGAAGCACGCGGCACTTCGTTCTTTTTTGCAACGAAGTGCCGCATTCAGACGGCCTGTTAGGTTGGTGCCGACGATATGTGTTTTATCGGATAAACTAACCGGCTAAAGAAAAAGCAGAAATGATGAAAACCTTTATGTGGAAAATCCTCCCGTTTGCTTTATTGCCGTTCGCTTTGGCGGCTTGCTCCCAACAAAGCCATGCGGCTGATGAGGCCAAGTTGGACTTAGTGAAAAAACTGTATGCGCACTATACGGAAGGAGACGAAGCGGAAGAAATTAAGCCGGAGCAGTTTTTTACGCCCGATTTCCGCGCCGTACTTAACCGCGATTCCAAAGCGGCGGAAGCAGAAGGCGTGGCCTGCATGGATTATGATTATGTGATTCAGGGGCAGGATTTCGACGGGCAGGAAATCGCCCGCACGATTCAATACAAGCTGACGAAAAGCGGGCGGGTTTATGTTTCTTTTGAGAATTTCGGCGAGGCGCGGGTGTTGGATTACGTTTTATCCTGCAATCAGGGCGTTTGTTTGATAGACGACATTATCGAGCCGGACGGTTCGTTAAAGAAAAATACCGTGCAATGCTTGGATAAGTTGGCGCTTGCCGATAAACAGCTATAATCCTGCGTTTTCAGACGGCCTTTAAACCAAGAGGCCGTCTGAAAAAGATAAAACGGTATTTTCAGACAGGCTGACCATAAGGCCGAACACAAGAGGATTCACACGATGTGTAAGATATTATTTTTGGCTGCCGTTTTGTCGTCGCTGGCCTTAACCGGCTGCGATGCGAAAGACGCTTGCTTGGATCAAGGCGGCAGCTATAATGAAACCACCAAGCAATGCGAGAAATAACGGCAGTATTAATTTTGAAACCTATGGAGAACAAACCATGAGCAATATCCCCGCTGAATTGAAATATGTGTCCAGCCACGAATGGCTGCGTTTGGAAGCCGACGGCACCGTAACCGTGGGCATTACCGAACACGCGCAAGAGTTGTTGGGCGACATCGTATTTGTAGAGCTGCCCGAAGTGGGTGCGAATCTGGCTGCCGAAGAGCAGGCCGGTGTGGTGGAATCCGTAAAAGCGGCTTCTGACGTTTACGCGCCGATTGCCGGTGAAATCGTAGCGGTAAACGAAGCTTTGGTAGATGCGCCCGAAACGGCAAACAGCGAGCCTTACGGTGCAGGTTGGTTCTTCAAAATCAAACCGGCCAATGCTGCCGATTTGGACGGTTTGCTGACTGCCGAACAATACGCTGCCGAAATCGGTTAATACCATCGGCAGTTCAAGTAGGGCGAGCATCCCTGCCCGCCATTTTTGCAAGAGACGGCGGGCAGGGATGCCCGCCCTACACTTATTCATATTTTCAGACAGGCATCAAGCTTTCATTGAGTGCAGTGCCTGTCTGAACCATTATCCGACGGAATATCATGAAAACCATAGGCATCATCGGCGGCATGAGTGCGGAGAGTACCGTGCTGTATTACCAAATCATCAACCGAGAAACCAACGCGCGCTTGGGCGGCAACCACAGCGCCGATATCGTGATGCACAGCGTGGATTTTGAAAAAATTGTGCGTTTGCAGAAAGCAGGCGATTGGGCGGCTGCCGGCGCGGTGTTGGCGGAAAGTGCGCGCAAGCTGGAGGGCATGGGCGCGGATGTGTTGGTGTTGGCCACCAATACCATGCACAAAATTGCCGATGTGATTGAACAAGCCGTAAGGATTCCGCTGCTGCATGTGGTGGATGCGACCGCGGCGGCGGTAAAAGCCAAAGGTTTGAGCCGCGTCGGGCTGCTGGGTACGCGCTTTACGATGAGCGACGGTTTTTACTCGGAGAGAATGGCCAAGCAGGGCGTGGAGATTAGGATGCCGTCTGAAAATGAGCAGGCGGAAATCCATCGGATTATTTTTGAGGAATTGTGTTTGAACAAGATTCAGGCGGGTTCCAAAGCCTATTATCAGCAAGTGGTGCGCCGTTTGCAGGAGCAGGGCGCCGAGGGTGTGATTTTGGGCTGCACGGAAATCGGTTTGCTGCTGAAAGAAAACGATTGCCCGCTGCCGCTGTTTGACAGCGCGGAAATTCATGCGCTGGCTGCGGTGGATTTTGCTTTGTCTTAAACGGAATATGGCAAATCAACTTTTTTGATACAAGGCAGCAAGCCGTGGCAGCGAAGTGGCAGAAATAAAGTTTATTTGCGATATAAAGCATTCAGGCCGTCTGAAAATCAGTTTTCAGACGGCCTGAATGCCTGATGAATCACGCAGTAAACGCTACGGGCATTAAGCCAAAGCTTCCGCTACGGCGCGGTAGGCTTGGTCGATGGCGCCGTGTACATACGGCATCCATGCGGCATCGGCACCGGCGATGAAGATGTTGCCTATCTGCTGCTGCATGGTGGAAGTGGCGTTTTCCGCGCTGCTATCCGAATCCCACAAGCCGGTTTGCTCGTAGCTGTAACCGTGCGCCCAGCGGTTGAGGGTAACGGCCATTAAGACGCTGTCGAGTTTTTCTCCGGCGGCGTCGTAGATGCTGCGCAGCTGGTCGAGCATCTCTTTTTCGAGGCTTTCGTAGCTTTGGTTGTTTAAGGCGCGGCGGCCGCTCTTATACATGTCGCGCGCGGTTTGGCCGGTGAAGTCGGTGGCAATGCGCACCATGTGGATGACCATTGGATCGTCTGCCGTTTGGGGGAACTGGTAGCCGCCCATGCTCACGGGGTCGTCGAGTTTGACCAAGCAATACGGGGCGTCGGGCGCGTAGAGCGAGTGTACGCCGAGCTTTTGGAACGCTTTGGAGTTTTTGACCACGACTTTGCCGTACACCATCGGCACTTTGATGGTGGTTTGTGCGGCGGCTTTTTGGGCGTCGGGCATTTGGGGAATCACGCGGGCAGCCAACACGCTGTGTCCGGCAAAAATGGCTTTCTTGGCGCTAACCTGTTTGAGCGCTTCGGCATCGTGCGGCATATAGGCCACGGCAACGCTGCCGTCGGGCTGGTTTTCCATCAGCAGGGCGGTGCTGTTGAGGCGCAGGCGTACGCGGTTTTCGGGCAGGTCGAGTTTGCTGTAATCGAATTTGGCTAACACAACATCTTCCATGGTGTAGCCGGGGGCGACTGCCGGAATCAGCTTGCGCACGAGCATGCGGGCGATGGAAGCGTTGCCGTCGGGGAAATGGTAGATGTAGGGTTCTTCTTCGGATTCTTCTTTTTCCAAGCCGAGGTTTTGTACGCCGGGGTAGCCGTCTTCAAAGGCTTCTTGTACGGAAATGGCGTTGATGGCATGCCCCCAGTATTCCGAGCTGATGTTTTTGAGGTATTTCAACGCGCCTTCGGGCAGCTGAACTTCGTTTTTCAGGAAGTTGTAATAGCTGGTGTTTTCGGCAAAGCTGATCCGCTCGCTGTCGGTTTTGCCTTCGAGATAATCGGTGGTCGAGGTGTACAGCTCGGTCAGGGCTTTTTTGTCGGCATCGGGCAAGGGGAATTGCTTGATGATGTCTGCCGCGCTCTCTTCGCCGACTTCGGGTATGCCGCGGACGACGGTGTTTTTACCGAACGAAGCTTGGCTGAAGAAAACGCCTTCTTTGAGTTTGCGCGTGGTTTCGTATAAATCTTGATGGAAGTATTGCTCAAACTTGTTGTAGTCGATGCCAAGCTCTTTGAGTAGGGCGAGCGATTCTTTGGAGTATTCAGACTTCGGTGAATCGATGGATTCGCTGCCTGCGTAAGAAATCAGCAATCGGCCGTTTACGGTAAATTCGTTGCGCTGGGCATGGCCGCCGAAATCGTCGTGGTTGTCGAGAATCAGGATTTTGGCTTGCGGGCGTTGCTGTTGATACAGGTAGGCTGCGGTCAGGCCGCTGATGCCGGCGCCGACGACAACAAGGTCGTATTCTTCTTCGGCCGCACCGGGCAGGGTGTAGGGTTTGTTTTGCAGAGCAAGGCTGTGGGCGGCGCGCTGAACGCCGTCGACATCGCCGCGCAAGCCGAGCAGGGCGGGCGGGTAGTAGGTGGCGTTGACGGCGGCATTAACGGAAGATTCGAGCGTTTGCGGGGAAAATAATTTGTAGATTTTATAACCGCCCAGCATCGCTGTGCCGGTAACGGCGGCGGAGCCGGCTAGGAATGCGCGGCGCGAGAGTTTGCGTTTCATAAACTTCCTGATTGATATGAGTAAGATATGTTATTTTGTGGCCTGCGATATGAAGCGGGCTGCATTTTCAGACGGCCTGATGTGTGTGCGGCGGGTCTGAAAAGGGTTGAATTTAAAAGGGCATAAGTCTAACAAATTATGCTTTATTCAGGCCATAAATCGGATGAAAAAACATGGTTTGGTGATTGATATTTACGACAGGTAAGGCTTCAATCGAGAAGGCCGTCTGAATTTTTCAGACGGCCTGTGTTTACTTGTGGCGTGCTCGGCATTACGGCTTGCCGGCAGGCACGTTTACCAGCTTTTCCTTAGGCTTGAGGTTGACGGCATAGCCTTGGTTTTCAATCCATTTTTCTTCTACGCGCCATTTACCTGCCGCGTCTTCTACCCGCACATACCAATGGTGGGTGGAGGGCAGCGGTTTGAAGACGGCGCTGTATTCGGTTTTATCGCCGGAAAGCGTGCCGCTTTGGGTGGCGTGCAGTTTCACGGTTTGGTCGTCCGATTTTTTGGCGGGGTGCATCAATACCAAATTCAAAGGCTGGGTGCGGTCGAAATTGCCGCTGACGAATACTTTGGCAGCGTTTTTATCGGGGTTGAACAGCACTTGGACGTTGATGCCGAGCTTAACGGCTTCTTCGTCGCGGTGCAGTTGCAGGTCGATGTGTTTGCCGTCTTTGTAGTAATCGTCGCTCACTAAGTCGGCGGAATTGCTTTTCGCCAAATAAAAGGTATAGAAAGCCGCAGCCACCACAATGGCGGGGCCTGCCATCAACAGCCACGGCCACGGCTCTTTGTACCAGACTTTCGATTGTGTGCGGTGGTCGGTCACATTATTCTCCGATAAACGATGATTTTTCAGTAATGGTGTTGACTTCTTCGCTGCCGCTTTCTCGATAGGTAAATTCAAACATAATCGGATGGCTGCCTTTATCGGCGTATTCGGGAATCGTCGATACTTGCACCGGCACGGTTATGGTTTCTTTCGGCGGCACTTTGAGGCCGTCTGAAAGCAGGCCGGTGAGGGCGATTTCATCGAAACCGCTCACTTTGGCGGTCAATACCTGTTCTTTTTCGCTGTCGTTGATGATGCGCAGATTGTACGCATTTTCCAGCCAGCCGTTGCTGTTTTCACGCAGCATTACGCCGCGGTCTTTGATGATGTCCACGCTCATAGTTTCGCGGGTGGCGATGCCGGCAATCATGGCGATCACAGCCACGAACAATACCGCTCCGTAGCCCAACACGCGCGGGCGCAGCAGGCGTTTTTTGATGTCTTTGTCGGCGTATTCGTGTTTCAACGCGCTTTCGGTGGTGTAGCGGATGAGACCGCGCGGATAATTCATTTTATCCATGATTTCGTCGCAGGCATCAATACAGGCGGCGCAACCGATACATTGGTATTGCAGGCCGTCGCGGATGTCGATGCCGACGGGGCATACCTGCACGCACATGGTACAGTTGATGCAGTCGCCAAGCTGGGTGTCTTCTTTGCTGGCGTTTTTCTTACGGGCGCCGCGGGGTTCGCCGCGCTCTTCGTCGTAAGAAATAATCAGCGTGTCTTTATCAAACATCGCGCTTTGGAAGCGGGCATACGGGCACATGTATTTACACACCTGCTCGCGCATTTGGTGCGCCATCAGCCACGTCATGAAGCCGTAGAACGCAGCGGCAAACAGCGAACCGCCGCCTGCCTGCAAGGTGAAAATGGCCGGTACGAATTCGCGGATGGGGGTAAACCAGCCGGCGAAAGTAATGCCCGTCCACGCGCACACGGCGAAAATCAGCAGGTACTTGGTCAGCTTGATGCGGATTTTGCGGAAATTCCACGGCTCTTTGTCGAGCTTGAGGCGTTTGTTGCGGTCGCCTTCGACGAAATGGTCTATCCACAACATGATTTCGGTGTACACCGTTTGCGGGCAGGAATAGCCGCACCACAAACGGCCTGCGATGGTCGTCCACCAAAACAGGCCGAACGCCGAAATAATCAGCAGCAACGCCAGATAAATCAAATCGCCCAAGCCCAGCGAAAGGCCGAAAATATAAAAATGGCGCTCGGGAATATCAAACAATACGGCTTGGCGGCCGCTCCAGTTGAACCACGGAATCACATAAAACACAAATTGCGTGACCAATACCGCCAAGATGCGCAGATTGGTGTAGCGGCCTTTGGCCAGTTTGGGGTGAATGCGTTTGGATCCCTGGTAAAGTTGGATAACCTGCTCTTTGGGCCGGTTGGGTGTTTTGTCTTTCTGTTCGCTAGACATCACGGTGTTCCTTAAATTTTTTATGTTTTACGGCGCGTTTTCCAACGGCCTGATTTGCTTATTATAACAGTTTCATGATTTCAGACGGCCTTTAAGAAGGTTAAGACAGGAGGCCGTCTGAAACAGCCGAAAGCATCAAGGTTTGCGTTTGCGCCTTGCCGTGCGGAGTAGTGCGCATAGCAAGTAACGCTTGCCTCTCAAGAAAAAATCCATTAAATTATTTTGTATTAGAACAAAACGGATTTTGTATTGTGGAATTAAAACCTAAAGGAAGCACCGCTGTCAATATCGCCCAATCCATCAGCTGCCTGATACGCGAAGAAGTGTGGCCTGCGGGATACCGTTTGCCTACCGTGCGCAGTTTGGCCGAAGATTTGGGCGTGAATCCCAATACCGTATCCGCGGCCTACAAGCAGCTTCGCGATGCCGGCATCATTACCACCGACGGGCGGCGCGGCAGTTTTGTGCCGGAGAAAACCGAAATCCTGCACACCGAAAGCGCCGTGCCTAAAGGCTTGGTGGATTTGGCTTCAGGGAATGTCGACCGCAGGTTGCTGCCCGAGCTGCCGCCTTCGTTGCTGGACGGCTACCATTTGGCAACCGACGTCGGCGGCAGGGGCGACAATCCCGAGTTGATGGCGCATATCAAACATTGGCTGCGTGACAACACCGGCATTGAAAGCAGCGAGATAGTGTTGTTTTCCGGCAGCTTGGACATTATGGAACGCGCCCTCAGCCAGCGGTGTATGCCCGGAGCCAAAGTGTTGGTGGAAAGCCCTTGCTGGCTGCCGTTGCTGGCCTTGCTGTCGAACCTGCGCCTCGAAGCCGTCCCCGCCGAATTGGACGAAGAAGGCGCGCTGGTGCCGGAGCATGATGACTGCTTAAGCGGTGTGTCTGCGGTTATCTTAACGGCGCGAGCACACAGCCCGACGGGGATTTGTTACAGCCGCCGCCGCTGGCAGGAATGGCAGCGGGCGTTGTCGCAACATAATGCGCTGCTGATTGTGGACGACCATTGGGGCGCGCTCAGCCGCCATCCGTTTCACGGTATGCAAGGTTTTGATAACGAATGGATTTACAGTACATCGACCAGCAAATTTCTCGGCACCGATGCGCGGATTGCCGTGGCGGCGGGCAACGGCCACACTTTAAACGCCATGAAAAAACGCTTTTCGCTGGGGCCGCGTTGGATCAGCAAACTCTTGCAGCATGTTACTTTGCAACTGTGGCGGCAGCTCGGTTCAGACGGCCTCAAGGCTATTGCAGACAGCTATCACGCACGCCGTTGCCGTTTAATCGAAAGCCTGCAAAAACACGGCATCCGCGTGCCCGGAAGCGGCGGGGAAGGCCAGCATATCTGGCTGCCTGTGCATAACGAAGCGCAAGTGATTCAGTTTTTGGCGGCCAAAGGCTGGGCGGTGCAAAGCGGTGCGGCGTGCAATCTTTCCAAGCAGCCCGCCGTGCGCATTACCATCGGCAATTTAAGTTTGGAGGATTGCGATACATTGGCCGACGATATCGCCGACACGCTGGCCGCCGGCGGCAGAAGCCTGTATTGAATTGTCGGTTGATAAAGTTGGTTTGCCGTTGCCTGAATAACGGTACAATACACCGCCTGACAAACGCGCCGTGTTTCGGCGGTTTTCAGTTTCAGACTAAAACCTACACAAGCCGCAAATCCCTATCCACAAAAATATGTCTAAAAAAATTCTGATTATTTCGCCGAGCTGGATCGGCGATTGCGTGATGACCCAGCCGCTGTACCGGCGTTTGCACGAGCTGAACCCCGGCGCCACGATCGACGTGTTTGCGCCGAAATGGTCGTTGGCGGTGTTCGAGTGCATGCCCGAGGTGAACGACATTATTGAAAACCCATTCGGACACGGCGCTTTGCAACTCAAAAAACGCATTCAAACGGGCAGGGCATTGGGCAAGCGCGGCTATGATCAGGTGATTGTGCTGCCCGGTTCGCTCAAGTCGGCGCTGATTGCCGCGGCTACCGGCATCAAAAAGCGCACCGGTTATGTGGGGGAATCGCGTTACCTGCTGCTCAACGATATCCGCAAGCTCGACAAACAGGCGCTGCCTTTGATGGTGGACCGCTACACCGCGCTGGCGCATCCTTCTCAAGCCGATTTCAACGGCCATTCCGACCATCCTCTTTTCAGCATCAAGCCCGAAAGCCGCCGCGCCGCTTTGGCCGCGCACGGTCTGAACACCGAAAAGCCTGTGCTGGCGTTTTGCCCCGGAGCGGAATTCGGTCCGGCCAAACGCTGGCCCGCGCGCCATTTTGCCGAACTCGCCCGCCGTTATCAGGCGCAAGGTTGGCAGATTTGGCTGTTTGGTTCGCAAAAAGATTTTGATATTGCGGAAGAAATCAATACGCTTTCAGACGGCCTGTGTGTCAATTTGTGCGGCAAAACCAGTTTGTCGGAAGCGATAGATTTGCTCGGATGTGCCGACGCAGTAGTGTGCAACGACAGCGGCCTGATGCACTTGGCCGCCGCGTTGGGGCGCAAACTGGTGGCGGTTTACGGCTCTTCCAGCGCCGACCATACGCCGCCGCTCAGCAAGCAGGCCGCCATAGTGAGTTTGAATTTGGACTGTTCGCCGTGCTTTCAGCGTGAATGTCCGTTGGGGCATATGGATTGTTTGAACAAGCTAACGCCCGACCGCGTGCAGCAGGCATTGGAAAGTTTGTAAATAAAGTTTGAGGCCGTCTGAAAAAATCCCGCAGTTTCTTGTAACAAGAGCTGCGGGATTTTTTCAGACGGCCTTTATCAGACCAAAAAAGCAGGGTGCGAAAAAACCTTATTCCTGCTTGCCGAATTCTTTTTCAACCGCTGCGCGCACTTTGTCGGCAGAGGCTTCGATGTCGGTTTGGCTGACGGTGTGGCCGGTTTCAACCGCTTCAGCAGCCACGGGCGCGGCGGGCTCGGTTGCGGGATGGTGTGCGGTTGCTGCCACCTCTTGTACCGCTTTGACTTCGGCAGCTTGGGGAACAGATTCGGTGTGCGGCGCAGCGGGCGCGGTCAGCGGCAGGCGTGCCAAAATGGTGCTGGTGCCGCTTACTTTGTCGCCGATGGCCACTTGCGCCTGTGCGTCCAACGGCAGATATACGTCAACACGCGAACCGAAGCGGATAAAGCCGTAACGCTCGCCGCGGCGCAGCGTGTCGCCCACGCGGGTGTAGCACAAGATACGGCGTGCCACCAAGCCGGCCACCTGCACGAAAGTTACTTCACGGCCGCTGCGGGTGGTGGCCAATACCGCGTTGCGTTCGTTTTCGGTGCTGGCTTTGTCGAGCGCGGCATTTAAAAATTTGCCGGGGTTGTATTCCACCGCTGTAACCGTGCCGTCGATGGGAGAGCGTTGGGAGTGTACGTTAAACACATTCATAAATACGCTGATTTTCAACGATTCGACTTGGCGGTAGGGGTCGGTAGCGCGTTCAACCACCACGATGCGGCCGTCCACAGGGCTTAACACCGCATCTTCGTCTTGAGGGGTAGGGCGCGCGGGGTCGCGGAAAAACTGCAATGCGAAAACGGTAAACACCCAGAAAGGCAGCGACCACCAACCTGCCGACACCGTAACCAGAATGCTGATGATCAAACCGCCGACGATAAACGGCCAGCCTTCGCGGGCAATAATCGGATGAGGGTAAAAACTGGGCATGGCGTTTCCTTTTGTGCAAATGAAAATATCTCTCGAATTATAGCCGATAACCGCGGGTAAAGGGCAAAGCAGACGGTGGGCGCAGGTGCATAGGCCGTCTGAAAAACATATCGGACTTAGGGCGGGCAAGGATGCCTTCCCTACTATATAATTGCGTTTTAACACATAATCGGTTAACCGATGGCCTGCGGTATGCGTGCCGGCACCGGTTGCGGGCGCGGTTTCCGGCGGAACGCGCGCCAAGCAGACGGTGGGCGCGGCAAAGGTTTCAGGCCGTCTGAAAGGCTTTTTTTATCATGCAACCACCCTCTAACGAACCGGTACGCCTCTCCAAACGCATGGCCGAGTTGGGCTTGTGTTCCCGCCGCGAAGCCGACAGCTACATCGAGCAAGGCTGGGTCAAAGTCAACGGGCAAACCGCCGTACTCGGTCAAAAAGTGACCGCCGCCGACCGCATCGACCTCAACAAACAGGCGCACGAAAAGCAGGCGCAGCGGGTAACGATTCTGCTCAACAAGCCGGTGGGTTATGTAAGCGCACAGGCCGAAAAAGGCTATAAATCGGCCGCCGAACTGATTACGCCCGAAAACCATTGGGAAGGCGACACCAGCCGCATCGAGTTCAGCGAAAAACACCGCTTCGGGCTGGCACCGGCGGGGCGTTTGGACATTGATTCGGTAGGCTTGCTGGTGTTGACGCAAGACGGCCGCATCGCCAAACAGCTCATCGGCGAGAACAGCAGCAGCGAAAAAGAATACCTCGTGCGCGTGCGCGGCAAGTTGAGCGACGAAGGTTTGAAACTGCTCAATCACGGCTTGAGCCTCGACGGCGAAAAGCTCAAGCCTGCGCAAGTGGAATGGCAAAATGAAGACCAACTGCGCTTTGTGTTGAAACAAGGCAAAAAACGCCAAATCCGCCGCATGTGCGAATTAGTCGGCCTGCGCGTTACCGGCCTGAAACGCATCCGCATGGGCAAAGTGAAATTGGGCCGCCTGCCGCCGGGAAAATGGCGTTATCTGCGCCATGACGAGCAGTTTTGATTGAGCCTGACAACCGTGCAATATCCGCGCGGCAAGCCTTGTGAGATTTGAGGCCGTCTGAAAGCGCGTTTTGCGGGTTTTGAACGCAAATATTGCGGCATGATTGCTGATTTTGCACAGAGTTCGGTTTGATTATTCAATATGTTGTCGGATGTGAAACATTAAAAAGAAGCCGTCTGAAAGTTTTTTCAGACGGCCTCTTAACTTGTATTGATACGGAAGTGATTATTCGGCTTCTTCTTCGTCGCCGTAATATTTCACACCGATTTTAATCGGCGGACGGCCTTGCGATTTACGCCAATGGTTGGTATCGCGCAACGAATACGCACAACCGCAGTATTCCTGCTGGTAGAAATGTTCGCGCTTGCTGATTTCGATCATGCGTGCGCTGCCGCCGCCTTTGCGCCAGTTGAAATCCCAATACACCACATCATCGTAAGGGGCGACGGCGCGGTGGCCGCAGTCGTTGATTTGGTTCATGTTTTTCCAGCGCGAGATGCCCAAAGAGCTGGTGAGCACGGGAAAGCCGTGTTCGTGGGCATAAAGGGCGGCGCGCTCGAAACGCATGTCGAAACACATGGTGCAGCGGCGGCCGCGTTCGGGATCCATCTCCATACCTTTGGCGCGCTCGAACCAGTTGTCTACATCGTAATCCGCGTCGATAAAAGGAATATTGTGTTTCTCGGCAAACGCGATGTTTTCGTTTTTGCGGATTTCGTATTCTTTTTTCGGATGGATGTTGGGGTTGTAGAAAAAGATAGTGAAATCAATGCCGCTGGCGAGCATGGCCTCCATCACTTCGCCGGAACAGGGGGCGCAGCAGGAATGCAGCAGCACTTTTTTCTCGCCGCCGGGCGGGTTCAGCACGGGGCGGTCGATGGGGGTAACTTCGGGTTTGTCGTTCATAATGTGGTCTGCCAAAAAAGGTTTCAGACGGCCTTTAATCATGAGGCCGTCTGAAAATATAGTTGATTTGGCGTGTATTTTAGCAGAACGCAGGCCGGCGTGTCAGGCCGTCTGAAATATGGCCGTCTGAAAGATAAGGTTATTGGGTATAATATCCGCTTTCTTTTTCAACGCGCTCCGTTCACATGATTTATCCGTGGCATCAAACCCAATGGCAGCAAATCGCCGCGCACCGGCAAAGCCTGCCCAACGCATGGCTGTTTACCGGCAAGGAAAACACCGGCAAAACCGCGTTTGCCCGCCACACCGCGCAAGCCTTGCTGTGCGAACAACCCGATGCGGCAGGCGGGCCGTGCGGCGTTTGCCCGTCGTGCCATTTGTTCGGGCAAAACAGCCATCCCGATTTTTACGAGCTGACGCCGGAAATCCCCGAAGGCGAGGCGGTGGGGCGCAAGCTGTTGCAGATTAAAATCGATGCCGTGCGCGATATTGTCGACAACATTCATTTAACTTCCGTGCGCGGCGGCAGGCGGATTGTGTTGGTGCATCCGGCCGAAAGCATGAATCTTCAGGCGGCCAACGGATTGCTGAAAGTGTTGGAAGAGCCGCCTGAAAACGTGGTGTTTCTGCTGGTAACGCACGCGCGCGACAAATTGCTGCCCACCATCAAAAGCCGCTGCCGCCAAATGGTGCTGCCCGCGCCGTCGCACGAAGAAGCTCTGCAATATTTGCAGGAACGCGGCACCGAACACGCCGAAGCGCTGCTGGCTTTTCACGGCGGCGCGCCGCTGTTTGAACACACGCCCGAATTGGACGACTTGCGCGAAGAGCTGCTCGACCTGCTCGCCGCCCCGCGCCTGCTGGCGATTCTCGATTACGCCGCCGCGTTCGACAAACACAAGCAGCCGCTGGCGGTTTTTCTCGACTGGCTGCACAAATGGCTGCTGGATGTGGGTTTGGCGCAACAGCATATGCCGCCGCTGTATTACCCCGAATACGCAGCCGTGCTGGAAAAAACGGGCGCGAAAACTTCTCCGGCGGCATTGTTTGCACTAATAGGCCGTCTGAACCGCTTAAGCCCTTACGGACACCACACCTTGAGTGTTAAAATGCAGCTCGAATACTTACTCACTGAATATCTTAACTTTTGGCAAAACAAATAAATAAGGGAAAATTATGAATTCTGCAAAAGACCTGCCGGGCAAAATGATGACTTTGCAATTAAAAGAAAAAGTGGCGCTCTACAACTGCTATATGCCGTTCTTGGAACACGGCGGCCTGTTTGTGCCGACTGACGATGCGTTTTCGTTGGGCGAAGAAGTGCTGCTGGCGTTGGAATTGACCAACCACCCCGGCAAAAAATTCCTGCGCACCCAAGTCGCTTGGATCAACCCCGCGCGCACGTCGGTAAACCGCCCCAAAGGTGTGGGCTTGGCTTTCAGCGACGACGAAATCTGCATCCAAACCAAAAACCTGATCGAAGCCGAATTGGGTTCCAGCATCCGCAGCGACCGCGCTACTTTTACGCTGTAAACAAGATGCTAAGGCCGGGCAGAGTTTCCGGCTTTTTCAATGGTAGCGCTTGGGCAAACTTAACGATGCCGTCTGAAAACAAAGATTCAGACGGCCTCAAACTTATCTGAACGCACCGTATTGTTTTCCGTTAAAACGGAGTGCATTTCAAAAACACCGGTTTCGTTTTTCTCTTCAAATATCCTTTTTCATACGATGGTTATGTCTGCATCTTCCTTCTCCGAACGCCTTATCCGCTGGCAAAAAACGCACGGCCGCCACCATCTGCCGTGGCAGGTTCGCCATGCCTACAACGTGTGGCTGTCGGAAATCATGTTGCAGCAAACGCAAGTCACCACCGTATTGGATTATTACCCCCGCTTTATCGCCCGATTCCCCACCGTTCAAAGCCTTGCCGAAGCCGGGCAAGACGAAGTATTGAGCTTGTGGGCGGGCCTAGGTTATTACACCCGCGCGCGCAACCTGCATAAAGCCGCGCAGCAGGTGGTAAACGATTTCGGCGGCGTGTTCCCCGAAAGCCGCGAAGGGTTGGAAAAACTGTGCGGCGTGGGCCGAAGCACCGCCGCCGCCATTGCCGCATTTGCCTTTCTCCGGCGCGAAACCATCTTAGACGGCAATGTCAAACGCGTTTTGTGCCGCGTGTTTGCGCGCGACGGCAATCCGGCCGACAAAAAATTTGAAAACGAACTGTGGGCATTGGCCGAAAGCCTGCTGCCGGAACGGCGCGAAGACATGCCCGCTTACACGCAAGGTCTGATGGACTTGGGCGCAACCGTGTGCAAACGCACCAAACCCTTATGCGGCGAATGTCCGATGGAAAGCATGTGCGAGGCCAAAGCCCAAAACCGCATTGCCGAGCTGCCACGGAAAAAAACGCCGCCGCAAGTGCACACCTTGCCGCTGTATTGGCTGATGCTGCGCAATCAAAACGGCGGCGTATGGCTGGAAAAGCGCCCGCAAAAAGGCATTTGGGGCGGCCTGTATTGCGTGCCTTGTTTTGAAACGCTGGCCGAACTGCACCGCCGCGCGGAACATTTTTCCGTTTTTTCAGACGGCCTCGAAGAAGCTGCGCCCGTAACCCACCGCCTCACCCACCGCTTGCTGTTGATTACGCCGTTTACCGCCGTTGCCGATGTGAAGGTGCCGTCTGAAAACGGTTCAGACGGCCTTTGGGTAGCCGAAAAAGATTTGCAGAGCTACGGTTTGCCTAAGCCTTTGGAAAACTATTTTGCCGGCGGTTCGCGGCGTTGAGATTGAAAAGCGGGGCGCGCAGCTGGTTTTCGATTAAAAAGTGCTGTTGAATTGCCTTGCGTTTTGCTTGTGCCGGATTCAGAGCAGGGCGGGCATGAGATTTAACGGCTGATTAACCGTAAGCTCGGTAAGGCCGTCTGAAACTTTGTGGTATGGCTGCTGCGGCTTCCGCTTAAATTCTTCAAGCGTAAAAACAGCTCGGCCGCGCGTGCAGATATCCGCCTGTGAATATTCTGAAAAAGTTTTTGCCACCACTATTTTTACATTTTCAAATTGTTCGATTTTGTTTATTGTTTTTTCGAAATAAAACATTTTTACAGTATTTCTCTATTTATATTTTCCAAACAGAACATTTTATCGGCTGCGCATGTTCAAAACAGCAGCCTCAAACTTCACGTCTATTTGCCAGCAATCCCGTTTACTGATAGGATTTCGCATTAAGTAACATATATTCAAACGCAGTTTTTCACTCTGTTTAAATATCAATAAAGCATTAATATGCTAACGCTTTTATTAGTGCATTGAATATTAAGAAGTATGTATTGCTGGTATCTTGGCCGGACGCTGAAAAGCAAGAAAGCCGGGCAGGTTTCATAAACGAAAATAGAAGAGGCCGTCTGAACAGGCTGATTCTGAAACTCAACAGAAGGGATAGATTATGTCGACCCAAATCCAAGACGCTGATCCGATTGAAACCCAGGAATGGCTGGACGCGTTAAGCTCAGTATTGGAAGCCGAAGGCGAAAGCCGCGCACATTTCCTGCTGGAACAATTGGTGAAATATACCCGCCGCCGCGGCGTGCACATGCCGTTTGACGCGACCACCGCTTACTTGAACACCATTCCGGTGGGCAAAGAGCAAAAATCGCCGGGCAACCATGAATTGGAACACCGCATCCGTTCGATCATCCGCTGGAACGCAGCCGCTATGGTATTGCGTGCAGGTAAAAAAGATCTGGAGTTGGGCGGTCATATCGCTTCTTTCCAATCCGCAGCCACTTTGTACGACGTCGGCTTCAACCACTTCTGGAAAGCCAAAGGCGACGGCGAAGAGGGCGATATGGTATTTATCCAAGGCCACTCAGCCCCCGGTATTTATGCCCGTGCTTTCGTTGAAGGCCGTCTGACCGAAGAGCAGCTCGACAACTTCCGCCAAGAAGTGGACGGCAAAGGCCTGTCTTCTTACCCGCACCCCCACCTGATGCCCGATTTCTGGCAGTTCCCCACCGTATCTATGGGTTTGGGCCCGTTGATGGCCATTTACCAAGCCCGCTTCCTGAAATATCTGGAATCACGCGGCCTGACCAAAACCAAAGGCCGCAAAGTATGGGTATTCTGCGGCGACGGCGAAATGGACGAACCGGAAAGCCAAGGCGCAATTTCACTGGCCGCCCGCGAAGGTTTGGACAACCTGATTTTCGTGATTAACTGTAACCTGCAACGCTTGGACGGCCCGGTACGCGGTAACGGCAAAATCATTCAAGAATTGGAAGGCAACTTCCGCGGCGCCGGTTGGAACGTATTGAAAGTGATTTGGGGCAGCCGCTGGGATGCGCTGCTGGCCAACGATACTAACAACGCCCTGAAACAGCGCATGAACGAGTGTTTGGACGGCGACTACCAAACCTACAAATCCAAAGACGGCGCGTATGTGCGCGAGCACTTCTTCAACACGCCCGAACTGAAAGCCATGGTAGCCAATATGTCTGACGCCGAAATTTGGGCGTTGAACCGAGGCGGCCACGACCCGCATAAAGTATATGCAGCCTATTACGAAGCCACCCATAACGCCAACGGCCGTCCGACCGTGATTTTGGCCAAAACCATTAAAGGTTACGGCATGGGTTCTGCCGGCGAAGGTCAAAACGTTGCCCACCAAGCCAAAAAAATGGATGTGGAATCACTCAAAAAATTCCGTACCCGTTTCGGCATTCCGGTAAGCGACGAGCAAATCGAAAGCGGCGATTTGCCTTACTACCGCTTCCCCGAAGACAGCGAAGAAATGAAATACCTGCGCGAACGCCGCAACGCTTTGGGCGGATACCTGCCGCAACGCAACCCCAACAACGAAGCATTGCCCGTGCCCGAACTGAGCGCTTTTGACGCACAGCTGCAAACCAGTGGCGACCGCGAGTTCTCTACCACCATGGCATTCGTGCGTATCCTTTCTACCTTGCTGAAAGACAAACAAATCGGCAAACGCATCGTACCTATCGTACCCGACGAAAGCCGCACCTTCGGTATGGAAGGTATGTTCCGCCAATACGGTATTTGGAATCCGAAAGGCCAACAATACACCCCGCAAGATAAAGACCAGCTGATGTTCTATAAAGAATCTACCGACGGTCAGATGTTGCAGGAAGGTATTAACGAGCCGGGAGCGATGGCCGACTGGATTGCCGCGGCAACCAGCTATGCCAACAACCGTTACGCCATGATTCCGTTCTACATTTACTACTCAATGTTCGGTTTCCAACGCGTAGGCGATTTGGCTTGGGCGGCGGGCGACATGCACGCACGCGGCTTCTTGGTAGGCGGTACCGCAGGCCGCACCACGCTGAACGGCGAAGGCTTGCAGCACGAAGACGGCCACAGCCATGTTCAGGCCGATTTGATTCCGAATTGCCTGTCTTACGACCCGACTTTCCAATATGAGTTGGCCGTGATTATTCAAGACGGTTTGCGCCGCATGTATGTGGAACAAGAAGACGTGTTCTACTACCTGACCGTGATGAACGAAAACTACGCACATCCTGCCATGCCGCAACGCAAAGGCATCGAAGAAGAAATTCTGAAAGGTATGTATTTGTTCCGCGAAGGTGCGAAGAGCGACAAGAAAGTACAATTGATGGGTTCGGGCGTGATTTTGAACGAAGTCATCAAAGCCGCCGACATGCTGAAAGCCGATTTCGGCGTAGAAGCCGACGTTTGGGCCGTACCGTCGTTCAATATGCTCTACCGCGATGCCATCGAAGTGGAACGCTACAACCGCCTGCACCCGATGGAAGAAAACAAATTGCCGTTTGTAGCCCAACAGTTGCAAGGCCATGAAGGCCCCGTGGTTGCTTCTACCGACTACATCCGCAATTTCGCCGACCGCATCCGCGCCCACATCCCCAACGATTACCACGTTTTGGGTACCGACGGCTTCGGTCGCAGCGATTCACGCGCCAACCTGCGCGATTTCTTCGAGGTAGACAGCCGCCACGTTGTCGTTACCGCCCTGAACGCATTGGCCGAGCAAGGCAAAATTGAAAAAGTGGTGGTGCAGCAAGCCATCGAAAAATACGGCATCAAAACCGATACCGCGCCGAGCTGGAAGCGTTAATGATATTTTCAGACGGCCTCGAAACGATAGAGGCCGTCTGAAAGATACTTTTCGCTTTGCAAATAGATTTTAGTTTTAAACAAAACAACATGCCGCAGCAGTTGGTTGTTGCGGTTGTTAAAGGAAAAAACGATGAGTCAAATCGTAGAAATCAAAGTGCCCGATATCGGCGGCCATGACAATGTAGATGTGATTGCCGTTGAAGTGAAAGCGGGCGATACCATCGCAGTCGACGATACCCTGATTACGTTGGAAACCGATAAAGCCACTATGGACGTACCTGCCGATGCGGCCGGTGTCGTGAAAGAAGTAAAAGTGAACGTGGGCGACAAGGTTTCCGAAGGCAGCGTGATTGTGCTGGTAGAAGCAGCCGGTGCGGCAGCAGAAGCAGCCCCTGCTGCAGAAGCCGCTCCTGCCGCCGCAGAAAAACAGGCCGAACAGGCTCCCGCTCCGGAGCAAACCGCACCCGCAGCCGCGCCGGCCGCAGGCGGTGCAACCGTTAAAGTGGAAGTGCCCGATATCGGCGGCCACGACAATGTGGACGTGATTGCCGTAGAAATCAAAGTAGGCGATACCGTATCGGAAGACGATACCCTGATTACTTTGGAAACCGACAAAGCCACTATGGATGTGCCCAGCACCGCTGCCGGCGTAGTGAAAGCCGTGTATGTGAAAGTGGGTGACAAAGTTTCGCAAGGTACGCAAATTATCGAAGTGGAAACCGCAGGCGGTGCCGCTGCCGCTGCCGCACCGGTTCAAGAAGTGAAAGCCGAAGCACCCGCAGCCGCTCCCGCACAACAAGCCGCTCCGGCTCCTGCCGCGCCTAAAGCCGATGCCGCTCCGGTTGCCGCATTCGGCAACACGCCGGTAAACGAAGCGGCATTTGCCAAAGCCCATGCCGGCCCGTCTGCACGCAAACTGGCGCGCGAATTGGGTGTGGATTTGAGTTTGGTAAAAGGTACGGGCTTGAAAGGCCGTATCGTCGGCGAAGACATCAAAGCCTTCGTTAAAGCCGCCATGCAGGGCGGTGCGGGCAAAGCTGCGCCTGCTGCTGCAACCGCTTCATTGGGCGGCGGTTTGGACTTGCTGCCGTGGCCGAAAGTCGATTTCAGCAAGTTCGGCGAAATCGAAGTGAAAGAACTTTCCCGCATTAAGAAAATTTCCGGTCAAAACCTGTCGCGCAACTGGGTGGTTATCCCGCACGTTACCGTGAACGACGAAGCCGATATGACCGAGCTGGAAGAGTTCCGCAAAACGTTGAACAAAGAATGGGAGCGCGAAGGTGTGAAACTGTCGCCGCTGGCGTTCATTATCAAAGCTTCCGTAACCGCATTGAAAGCCTTCCCCGAGTTCAATTCTTCTCTCGACGGCGAAAACCTGATTCTGAAGAAATACTACAATATCGGCTTTGCCGCCGACACGCCCAACGGTTTGGTTGTGCCGGTGATTAAAGATGTCGATAAGAAAGGCTTGAAAGAAATTTCCCAAGAGCTGACCGAATTGAGCAAAAAAGCCCGCGAAGGCAAACTCAAGCCCAACGAAATGCAAGGCGCCTGCTTTACTATTTCCAGCTTGGGCGGCATCGGCGGTACAAGCTTTACGCCGATTGTGAACGCACCCGAAGTGGCCATTTTGGGCGTGTGCAAATCACAAATGAAACCGGTATGGAACGGCTCGGCCTTTGAACCGCGCCTGATGTGCCCGTTGAGCCTGTCGTTCGACCACCGCGTGATCGACGGTGCGGCCGGTATGCGCTTTACCGTGTATCTGGCGAACCTGTTGAAAGACTTCCGCCGCGTAGTGCTGTAAGGCTTTTCAGACGGCCTTTGGCAATCAGAGGCCGTCTGAAACAAGATTTAATGAAAGCAGTATGTATAAAGCTGCTTTACTGAAAGGTTTAACAATGAGCTTGATTGAACTCAAGGTTCCCGATATCGGCGGCCACGAAAACGTGGATATCATCGCCGTGGAAATCAAAGCAGGCGATACCGTGGCGCTTGAAGATACGTTGGTTACTTTGGAAACCGACAAAGCGACTATGGACGTACCCGCCGAAGCTGCCGGCGTGGTTAAAGAAGTAAAAGTCAAAGTAGGCGACAAAATTTCCGAAGGCGGCGTGATTGCCGTGATTGAAGCCGCCGGTGCCGCAGCTGAAGCACCGAAAGCCGAATCAGCCCCTGCGCCCGTGAAAGAAGAAGCGCCCAAAGCGGCTGCGCCCGCACCGCAAGCCGCCCAATTCAGCGGTTCTGCCGATGCCGAATACGACGTAGTGGTGTTGGGCGGCGGCCCGGGCGGTTACTCTGCTGCTTTTGCCGCAGCAGATGAAGGTTTGAAAGTGGCTATTGTCGAACGCTACGCTACTTTGGGCGGTGTGTGTCTGAACGTGGGCTGTATTCCTTCCAAAGCCTTGCTGCACAACGCCGCTGTGATTGACGAAGTGCGTCATTTGGCTGAGAACGGCATCAAATATCCCGAGCCTGAGCTGGATATCGACATGCTGCGCGCCTACAAAGAAAAAGTGATCGGCAAGCTGACCGGCGGTTTGGCCGGTATGGCTAAAATGCGTAAAGTGGATGTTATCCGCGGTAACGGACAGTTTGTCGGCCCGAACCATATGGAAGTGGCCTTGACTTCCGGCGAAGGTAAAGAAGAAACCGGCGAGAAGAAAACCGTTGCATTCAAAAACGCCATCATCGCAGCGGGCAGCCGCGTGGTGAACCTGCCGTTTATTCCTGAAGACCCGCGCATCATCGACTCTACCGGTGCGCTGGCCTTGAAAGAAGTGCCGGGCAAAATGCTGATTATCGGCGGCGGTATTATCGGTTTGGAAATGGGTACGGTGTACAGCACGCTGGGTACGCGCTTGGACGTTGTGGAAATGATGGACGGCTTGATGCAGGGTGCCGACCGTGATTTGGTTAAAGTGTGGCAAAAGCAAAACGAATACCGTTTCGACAATATTATGGTCAACACCAAAACCGTTGCCGTTGAGCCGAAAGAAGACGGTATTTACGTTACTTTTGAAGGTGCCAACGCGCCCAAAGAGCCGCAACGCTACGATACCGTATTGGTTGCCGCAGGCCGTGCGCCTAACGGTAAGCTGATCGGTGCCGAAAAAGCCGGTGTTGCCGTAACCGACCGCGGCTTTATCGAAGTGGACAAGCAGCAGCGTACCAATGTGCCGCACATTTACGCCATCGGCGATATCGTCGGCCAGCCCATGTTGGCGCATAAAGCCGTGCACGAAGGCCATGTTGCCGCTGAAAACTGTGCAGGCCATAAAGCCTATTTCGATGCACGCGTGATTCCGGGTGTAGCCTACACCGCGCCCGAAGTGGCTTGGGTGGGTGTAACCGAAACTTCTGCCAAAGAGCACGGCATTAAAATCACTAAAGCCAATTTCCCATGGGCGGCTTCGGGTCGTGCGATTGCCAACGGTTGCGACCAAGGCTTTACCAAGCTGATTTTTGACGCGGAAAGCGGCAAAATCATCGGCGGCGGTATCGTCGGCCCCAACGGCGGCGATATGATCGGCGAAATTTGCTTGGCGATTGAAATGGGTTGCGATGCGGCGGACATCGGCAAAACCATCCACCCGCACCCGACGCTGGGCGAAAGCATCGGCATGGCTGCGGAAGTGGCTTTGGGCACATGTACCGACCTGCCTCCGCAACGTAAGAAGTAAGCTGAACTCATTTTATTGAGACAAAGGCCGTCTGAAATTTTTCAGACGGCCTTTTGGTATGCTGAATGTGGGGCAGATCAATTTCAACGCGAAGTTTGCTTGCGGACTATATCAAAATTTTTAATACTGTTACCCGAATCCTGCGAAAGGTTAGGCCGTCTGAAAAATTTCAGACGGCCTTTGTACTTTCATAAGCACCCGATACGCTCAGGTTTTAAGAATAATCAAACAAATCCGGCTGTTTGTGTTCGCTGGTTACGCGCACGTCGGTTTCGCCGTCGGCAAAGGTAATGTGCAGCTTCTGGCCTTGCTTCAAAGCATGGGCGCTGCGGATGACTTGGCCGCGGCTGTTTTTAACCACGCTGAAGCCGCGTTCCAAAATGTGCTGCGGCGACACGGCTTCGAGCAGGGCGGCCTGTTTCTCGAGGCGTTGGCGGTACAGCGCGAACAAAGACAAACGGCTTTGCTGTAAGGCCGTCTGAAAACGCATTACGTCTCGTTTGGACGCCGAAATATCGGGGCGCAGATGGGCGAGGGTTTGCTGCTGGCGGGCGAGCTTCTGCACATTGAAGCGATGGTTGTTTTGCATGGAAAAGCGCAGCGATTGTTGCAAGGCGGCAAGTTGGTTGCGTTGTTCGTTCAGCTTTTGCTGCGGGTGGCGGATTTGGCGGGCGAACCAATCGACGCGCTGGCAGGCATCGTAATATCGTTGTTCCAACACGGTTTTCAGACGGCCTTGTGCCTGCGCGAGTTTGTGTAGCGATTCCAAGCGGTTGGGGCTGACCAGTTCCGCTGCACCCGTGGGCGTAGGCGCGCGCACGTCGGCGACAAAATCCGCCAGCGTGAAATCGGTTTCGTGCCCGACACCGCTGACCACGGGAATTTCGCACGCTTCAATCGCCCGCACCACAGGCTCTTCGTTAAACGCCCACAAATCTTCGATGCTGCCACCGCCGCGGCACACGATTAGAACGTCTGCTTCGGCACGCGCAGAGGCCGTCTGAATCGCTTGGGCGATCTGAAATTCGCTGCCCGCGCCTTGTACGGCGGTCGGGTACACAATCACAGGGATTTCCGGCGCACGGCGTTTCAACGTGCTGACCACGTCGCGCAAAGCTGCCGCGGCAAGGCTGGTTACGATGCCGATGGTGCGCGGATGGGCGGGCAGCGGTTTTTTGCGTTCCGCCGCAAACACGCCCTCGGCCTGCAATTGGGCTTTCAGCTTTTCATAGGCTTCGTAAAGCTGCCCCAAACCTTTCAAGCGCACTTCGTTTACGGTGATTTGAAACTCGCCGCGCGCTTCGTAAATGCTGATTTTGCCGGCCAGCTCGATGTGGTCGCCTTCTTTCAGCGGTGCAGCCAATTTAGCTGCCGTGCCTTTAAACATGGCGCAGCGCACTTGGGCACGGCTGTCTTTGAGCGAAAAATAGTAATGTCCGCTGGCTGCGCGGGTAAGGTTGGACACTTCGCCCGCTATCCACAGTCCGAACAGGTTGTCTTCCAGCAGGCTTCTGGCTAAGGCGTTGAGTTCGGAAACGGAAATGGCGGCAGGGGCGAAGAGTTCGGACATGGTTGACGGATAAAAACTTTGAAAAGTCGGAATTATAAAGGGCGAACGGCGCGGTAGGGGAGATTTTCAGCGTTTGTACAGGCATAAAGGCAGGGGCTGTGTTTGATTTGCTTGGGCGGCTTGGAAATTTGGGAGAAAAGCTGCGTTTCAGCAGGCGGAAATACAGGAAGCCGCCAGTTATCCGGCTTGTTTGTTTTTCACACTCGATGTTAATATTCACGGCATAAAACTTCATAAAAACATGCGCTTTGTGTTTCGAGCGTATAACGTCTTGCCCGCACAACATTTTATTCATCATCAATAAGAAAAGGTTGTGTATGTCTGCAAAAGAAAATCCCCCTATTAAACGCCCTAATTATTTTTTATGGACTTCGCTGCTGGTCGGCCTGATGGCTTTGACTGCGGTTATCAAGCCCACGCTGCTGACCGGTACGATTGCCGATATCGGTAAGTTTTTCTACTTGAAATTCGACTGGCTGATTATGTGGCTGCCGCTGCTGGCCTGCGGTGTGGGCTTGGCGGTGGCGCTGTCGCCGCGTTTCGGCAATATCCGCTTGGGCGGCCAAGACGCGGTGCCGGAATATTCGTTTTTCTCGTGGATGAACATGCTGTTTACCGCGGGTATCGGCGTGGGCATTGTGTTTTTCGGGCCGATTGAGGCTTTGTGGCACTACTTCCATTCGCCCATCGGCGTGAAGGCGGAAGGGCTGACCGATTCGCAACGGGTGGAAAATGCGATGAGCTTGGCGCTGCACGTGTGGGGCATTCCCGCGTGGTCGCTGTACATGATTGCCGGTTTGGTAATGGCTTATTTTGCTTACCAGCATAAAACCGAATGTACGCCCGCGGCACCGCTGCAATATGCGTTTAAACATAAAAAGTGGGCAAGGCCGCTCGGTGGCATCGTGACGGCGATGGCGATTTTGGCGATTGCGATGTCGGTGTCTTCTTCGATTGCGATGGCAACGGCGCAGATTGCTTCGGGGTTGGGCATCATTACGGGAGGGTCGTTCAACAATATCGCTTGGAAAACGGTGGTATTGGTGGTGCTGGCGGCGCTTTACACTTCGGGTGCGGTGCTGCCGATTAATAAGGGCATGAAATTTCTCGGCGACTGGACGGTTTATTTGTCGATTGTGTTGCTGATGTTTGTGTTTTTGGTTGGCCCGACCCATTATTTTTTAAGCACGATGGTGGTTTCCATCGGCAATATTCTGACCAAAACGGTGCATCATTCCTTTCAGCTGTATATGTTTCACAATCGCGATTGGGTGGTGTGGTATCCGATGGCGTATTGGGTGTGGTGGGTAACTTGGGCGCCTTTTGTGGGCGTGTTTTTGGCCAAAATTTCCAGAGGCCGCACGCTGCGCCAATTTGTATTTGCATCGGTAATGGTGCCCGCCGGATTTATTGTGATTTGGTTTTCGGTGTTTTCGGGGTTCAGCCTGCTGGACACGATTGAAGGCACGGGGCGTTTGGCGGAAATCGGCAATAAGGGCGACTACGAAGGCGCGTTTTACTATTTGCTCAATATGCTGCCTTTGTCGGATTTCACCAAGCTGGTAACGGTTACGCTGTTTCTCGGTTTTATCGTGACAACCGTAACCAGCGCGGCGATTTCGTTGGGTATTATGACCAGCAGCGACGGCCGCACTGAGAATAAATTCCGCGCGGTAGTGTGGAGTGTTTTTATGACGCTGATCAGCTACGCGGTGATTGTGACGGAAAAGATAGAAGGGATTAAGGCCGTTGGGTCGTTTTCGGGCTTCCCGTTTGTGTTTGTGATGTATCTGTGGTTTGCGGCTTTGTGGCGGCAGCTCAACCGCGACGTGCCGCGCCGGAAGGGAAAGGAGTAGCTTGTGAACAAGGAAATTTTTTATTGGAACCAAAGCACGCACGACAATATTGTGGAAACGGTGATGCTGCTGCTCACGGTGTTGTTTTTGTGTTATGTGGTCAAGCTGGCTTTTTTTGATAAAGACGAATAATTTGATAAGCCCTAAACATAAAGGCCGTCTGAAAACCTGCAAGCATCGTTTTCAGACGGCCTTATCCGTTAATCAATCGGATTAATCGGAAACTTTCGGCAAGTGCCTGCCTATCGGGAACAGACGTTTCTTTTTGATTTGGGCAACGTTGGAATAGATGGCCCATGCGGCCAAGCCTGCGTAGCCCAAAGTGGAAAGGATGCCGATCACGGCAAAAATGGGCATAAGACGTTCAATCATAACTTCTCCGGTAAATAAATGTTTATTTATGTGATTATTTGTATCTTTATTTTTATTTTAAATGAATGGAAACAACGCTAGTCGTTGCGTAATATTTTGATATTAAAAAACGTTAATGTCAATTCAAATTGATGCTTTTGTTTGTTGAGTTCCCTTATTGTTGTAAAAATATGTAATTAAAAGGTTAAGATTGTAGTTTGTTTGAATAGGGGTTGAGTATCCGTATGGCTTTCAGACGGCCGATTGCCCCGCAGATAGGCTGCGCGTACAATCCCTTCCCATGAAAAAAACATGCTTCCATTGCGGGCTGGATGTGCCCGACAACGTTTCTTTGCCCGTGGTTTACGAGGGCGAATCTCACGATACCTGCTGTGCCGGCTGCCAAGCGGTGGCTCAAAGTATTATTGATGCGGGGCTGGGCAATTATTACAAACAGCGTACTGCCGATGCGGAGCGGGCTGCATTGCCGCCGCAGGAAATTCTCGACCGCTTGAAACTCTACGACATGCCGGAAGTGCAGGCGGGCTTTGTGGAAACGGCTGCCGACGGCGCGCGCGAGGCGGTATTGATGCTCGGCGGGATTACCTGCGCGGCCTGCGTGTGGCTGATTGAGCAGCAATTGCTGCGTACCGAAGGCGTTTTGCGTGCCGATTTGAATTACAGCACCCGCCGCGTCCGCATTGTGTGGGACAACGATAAAGTATCGCTTTCGGATATTTTGTTGCTGATTCAGAAAACCGGCTATACCGCCGTGCCTTACGACGCCCATAAAATGGAAGAGCAGATGCAGGCGGAACGCAAACAGGCGCTGATACGGTTGGCGGTGGCCGGGCTGTCTATGATGCAGACGATGATGTTTGCCGTGCCGACTTATCTTTATGGAAACGAAATCGAACCGCTTTACTTGGGCGTGCTGCACTGGGGCGCATTTTTGATGGTGTTGCCGGCCATGTTTTATTCTGCCGTACCGTTTTACAAAGGTTTCTGGCGCGATCTGAAAAACCGCCGTATGGGTATGGATACGCCGGTGGCCATTGCCATTTCGCTCACGTTTTTGGCGGGCGTGTACGGCTTGATCAGCAACGCAGGGCAGGGCATGTATTTTGAATCGGTGGCGATGTTTGTGTTTTTCCTGCTGGGCGGGCGCTATATGGAGCAGATTGCGCGGCGCAAAGCAGGCGATGCGGCGGAGCGCTTGGTGAAACTTGTTCCCGCTTTCTGCCACACATTGCCAAATTATCCTGAAAACGATACTGCCGAAGAAGCGGCGGTGGTGCAGCTTAAAACCGGCGATGTGGTGGCGGTGTATCCGGGCGAAGTGATTCCGGTGGACGGTACGGTGCTGGCGGGAGAAAGTGAAGTCAACGAAGCCATGCTCACCGGCGAGAGCCTGCCCGTTTTGAAACAGCAAAACGCCAAAGTGACTGCAGGCACGTTGAATACCCTCAGCCCGCTGGTTGTCCGCACCGACCAAGTGGGCGGCGATACCCGTTTGTCGCACATCGTCAAACTGCTCGACCGTGCGTTGGCGCAAAAACCGCGTTTGGCGGAAATGGCCGATAAATATGCTTCTGCTTTCGTGTCCGGCCTGCTGATTGCCGCCGTGCCCGTGTTTATCGGCTGGACGATTTACGCAGGGCCGTTTCAGGCGTTGTGGATTACCGTTTCGCTGCTGGTGATTACCTGCCCGTGCGCCCTTTCTCTCGCTACGCCTACTGCGCTGGCGGCCTCTACGGGCATGCTGGCTTCAGACGGCATCTTGGTTAGCGGCAGCAGAAGTTTGGAAACCCTGTCGCAAATCGATGATGTGGTATTCGACAAAACCGGCACGCTCACCAAAGGCACACTTGCCGTGACCCGCGCCATCGCTTTAGGCCGTCTGAAAACAGAAGAAGCCGCCGCCATTGCCAAAGCGCTGGAAAGCCAGTCGGAACATCCGATTGCCAAAGCCATCATCCGCTACGCCGATCAAGTCGGCGGCAACCTTACCGCATTGCAGGCCGGGCAGCGTGTCAACCATGTTGGAAAAGGCGTGAGCGCCAGCCTTACCGTTAACGGCGAAACCCAAATCTGGGCATTGGGAACAGCCGATTTTGTAGCGGGCATTGCCGGTGTACCGCTTCCGACCGAACACATCGAACACAGCGGCAGCATCGTTTATCTCGGCAACGAGCAAAGTTTTCAGACGGCCTTTTTGTTGGAAGACGAAATCAAAGAAAGTGTGGCCGATATGATTGCCGCCCTGAAAAAACAAGGCATGCGTCTGCATCTGCTCAGCGGCGACCGGGAAGCCGCCGTAGCCGGTCTTGCTGCTTCGTTGGGTTTGGATACTTACCGCGCAGAAGCTTTGCCGGAGGACAAACTCGCATACGTCGAAACCTTGCAGCGGCAGCAGCGTAAAGTGCTGATGGTTGGCGACGGCATCAACGATGCACCCGTGTTGGCGCAGGCCGATGTGTCGGTTGCCGTAGCCGGCGGTGCGGATGTGGCGCGCGAAGGCGCCGACGTTATCCTGCTCAACGACGATATGCGCGTATTGCCAAACACCATCAACCAAGCCCGCCGTACCCGCCTGATTATCCGGCAAAATCTGATTTGGGCGAGCGTGTATAACCTGATTGTGATTCCCTTGGCCGTGTTCGGGTACGTTACCCCGTGGATTGCCGCCTTGGGCATGAGCTTAAGCTCGCTGTTGGTAGTGGCGAACGCCTTGCGTTTGTTGAAGAAAAAGCCGTCTGTAAATTGATTTCAGACGGCCTTTGTATTTCTACTAGATTTTATTTACATGCCTTGTTGCATTGTGGGGACAGTGAGTCCTACTACGAAAATCAGAATCAGCGCAAGTACGATTCCAAGCAACATCATCACAATTTGTGCTTTGCAGAAATTCGCTTTGTTCGGATTGGTGCTGCTGCCGAATGCCCACACCAACAACATAATAATGTTGACAAAAGGAATGGCGAGCACAAGCAGCGTCAGAATCCATTCTTTCAAGCTGACAACAGGTGCGGCGGTATTCTGATTTGCAGGGTAAACGTTGTTTTGGTGTTGTTGAATATCAGACATTTCATTTCCTTTAAACATTTTATGAAAATCAAATAATTTGCGGATTGTAATGTAAGGTATTTCTATTGCGTGAATGAAATGTTAGGCGGTCTGAAAAGGTTTCAGACGGCCTTTTGTTTAAATAGCGGCTATTCAATCCCCGCCCATTTATGCGTTTGCACGCTCAGTTGCCAATGCGCGAGGGCATCGGGGCGGCTGTTGAGCAGCCCGATTTGGCGGATGGTGTCGTAGATATTCATTTCGCCGTTTTGCTCGCAGGGCGAGAGGTAGTAGTGTTTGGCGCGGATTTTTTGTTCCATGCGTTCGCAAAAGGCCAGCACGTCGCCGTCGGCCACGATGCGTACTTCGTCGGCGGTTGCTATGCACTGCTTTTCGTATTTTTCGGCGTAGCAGGCTTTGGGGCTGGTGGCGACAAAGTCGATTTGCGGCGGTGCGGGGTTGAGGCCGTTGGTTTCGATGCAGAGTGTGTAACCTTCGGCTTTGAGGGCGTCGAGCAGGATATCGAGGTGCGGCTGGATGGTGGGTTCGCCGCCGGTGATGATGATATTGCGGGCTGTATGGTTTTTCAGACGGCCTAAAATATCCTGCAAACTCATCATGTTGAATGTGAGGTAGTCGGTGTCGCACCACGAGCAGGCGAGGTTGCATTTGCCGAGGCGGATGAACACCGCGGGCATGCCGGTGTTATAGCCTTCCCCTTGCAGGCTTTCAAAGATTTCGACGATACGGTATTGCGGGTTTTCGGGGCGGATTTCGGTCATGGCGTTATTCCCCTTCGTATTCCGCGCAAGACGTAGGCGTTTCCCACAAGCGGATCAGGCTCACGGGCAGGCCGGCGTTTTTCAGACGGCCGAACATTTCCACTGTCATGTTTTCGGCGGTGGTGCGGAAACCGAGCCGCAGGGTTTTCATGTTCCAGCTTTCGAGCAGGGCGGCGATTTGGCTTTCGCGCGGGTTGTTGCCGTTGTAGATAAAGGCGTGGTCGAACGGCTCGATGATGGTGTGTTTGACGATGGTTTTAAGGTCGGAAAAATCCATCACCATCCCGTCTTTCGCGCCGCCTTGAATGAGGCCGTCTGAAACTACGACTTCGAGCTTATAGGTGTGGCCGTGCAGGTTTTGGCATTTGCCGTCGTGTCCGTCGAGCATGTGCGACGAATCGAATGTGAAGATTTTGGTGATTTTCATGGTAGGTCAGGTTCGAGGTTCAGGCCGTCTGAAACCCGTTTCAGACGGCCTTTTTTGTTTTAGGAAGATAAAATGGTCAGCGTGAAGCGAGATATTCCGCCAGCCCGCGTTCGCGCAGCACGCAGCTCGGGCATTCGCCGCAGCCGCCTTCCACGCCGTGGTAGCAGGTGTGGGTGTGTTCGCGGATGTAGTCGAAGCAGCCCAAGCGGTCGGCCAACGCCCATGTTTGCGCTTTGGTGAGATACATCAGCGGCGTGTGGATTTGAAAGGCGTAGTCCATCGCCAGATTGAGCGTTACGTTCATCGATTTCACGAATACGTCGCGGCAGTCGGGATAGCCCGAAAAGTCGGTTTCGCATACACCCACGATAATGTGCTTGATGTTTTGGCTTTTGGCGTAAATGGCGGCGTAGATCAGAAACAGCGCATTGCGGCCGTCGACAAAAGTATTCGGCACGCCGTTTGAGGCCGTCTGAATTTCGGCGGTGTCGTCCATTAAAGCGTTGTGGGTGATTTGCTGCATCAGGCTTAAATCAAGCACGGTTTGCGCGATGCCTAAATCTTCGGCAATCCAACGGGCGCGTTCCAGCTCGATGGCGTGGCGTTGTCCGTATTGAAACGTGATGGCCTGCACATTTTCGCGGCCGTAGGTTTGAACCGCCTGAATCAGGCAGGTAGTGGAATCTTGGCCGCCTGAAAAGACGACCAGAGCTTTTTCGTTGTGCATTTTGGTTCCTAGTTTTGGTATCGCGGGAGGATTTCGAACCGCGTTGAAAAGAAGCGGCAAATTATACACGAAAAGGGTTGAGGCCGTCTGAACACAGGCTTGCCGGATTATTTCTCCGGTGTGTAAAGCCTGCAGTAACGGGCTTAACCATAGGTTCAGACGGCCTCAATAAGAGGGAAGTAAAACCGCCTATATGCTTTTTGGTTTTCGGTGTAAAAATATTTTTGAATTAAATTTTCTTTAAAAACATAAATATAAAATTTTTTTTGTGTATTTTTCCAATAGGTTGTAAGTTTTCATTTATTGCTCCGTCATTTTATCTGCAAGGCGGGCGGATATGTCCGGCAAGTGTTGAAGGCTGAGCAACGCCTTACCGTTTACTGCCGTGCCCTTATATCCGGCTGCCATTACCGGTTGTCTACTCAAACAAAACTAAAGGAATATAAAATGAAAAAACAATCATTCAATACTTTACTTTCATTGACTGCGGCAGCAGTGTTGACTGTTTTTGCAGGGCAGGCACATGCTAATGACAATACAAAATTAGCGGAAAAAGTGGAGCAAAATAGAAAATTAATCAATGATAATGACCAACGGATTTCAGAGGTGCATGCAGCATTTGGCTTGCACAAAAATCTTATTGATGACCATGATAAACTTATCATAAAAGGCCAACAAGATCGTCAACAGCTGACTCAAAAAAATACTCAACAGGATGAGCAAATCAAAAAGATTGAAGATAATTATGCCAATTTAGCTTCAAAAGTAGGATTAAACCTCGGCTATATTCAAACCCTTGAGAAACAACATAAAGAACAGGAAACAAACATCAATGGCATTAAGGCAGATTTACAAAAAGTAAAAACGAATGATGCAAAGGTCAACCAACTCGCAGCAGAGACTAAAAAAGCACGCGAAGAGTTTGCAATACTGAAAAATGAGGCGCAACAAGTTAAAGAAGCTACTATTAAACTTAGAGATACAACAGTTCCCGCAAACACAACAGCTATTGCAGCCAATAAGTCGGATATTGCAACTATCAAAGCCGATTTGGGCAAAGCTAAAGAGACCATTAAAGCGAATGAAGAAGCGTTAAAAGAGCAAGTTAAAGGTCTTGTTGAAAACGAAGTTAAAGTGAATGTGCTTACCGGCGAAGTAGACAAACAAGGCAAAACAATTAAGCAACATGGAGAACAGCTGACAGCTTTGAATAAGTTGACTCAGGATAATCAAGTGGGAGTCCAACAACTGCGAGCAGGTGCGGAGGCTCAGGCTAAACAAATCCAAGAGAATAAAGATGCTATTGCACGTATTTCTCTCGGTAACGGCGTAGATCCTCAAAAAGTGGAACAAATCGACAAGAATGCTGCAAACATCAAGAGCAATGCCGAAGAAATCAAACGCAATACAAACAGAATCACCGAAGTGAACAATGCGGTGGATACGAACAGAGCTCGAATCGCCGCCAACGAAGCAGGTATTGCTACCAACAAAAAAGACATTGCCGCAAATAAAGCCGATATCGCCACCAACAAAGCAGGCATCGCCGCCAACAAAGCCGATATCGCTACCAACAAAGCAGGCATTGCCGCCAACAAAGCCGACATTGCCACCAACAAAGCAGGCATTGCTGCAAACAAAGCCGATATTGCTACCAACAAAGCAGGCATTGCAGCAAACAAAACCGATATCGCTGCCAACAAAGCCGGTATCGCAGAGAACAAATCAAGAATTTCTGCCAACGTAGAAGCGATTAACCGCTTGAACCAAAGCAGAGCATTGGATCAAAAGCGTTTGGACGGCGTTCAAGCTCAAGCAGCACAAAACAGCAAGAAAATCCAACAGTTAGACAGAAAAGTCAAAGATTTGGATAAAGAAGTGCGCCGTGGCTTTGCTACACAAGCAGCATTAGGAGGTTTGTTCCAACCCTACAACGTAGGCAAACTGAACGTATCTGCGGCAGTAGGCGGCTACCGTTCTGAAACTGCTGTTGCCGTAGGCACGGGCTACCGTTTCAACGAACACTTTGCTACCAAAGCGGGCGTATCGTTCAACCCGAAAGGTGGTCACACTGCTTATAACGTGGGCGTGAACTTCGAGTGGTAATCTCTTTGAAAACGGTATAAATGGCCAAAGAAGCCGCCAACGGCAACACGAGCGGCTTCTGCAAACACTACGGGGGAACAGCCGGAGCGGGTAAAACCGTTCCGGCTGTTTTTTATTTGATTGGTTATATCGGTAAAAGGCCGTCTGAAAAAAGTTTTTTCAGACGGCCTGAATTTAAACTGCATCGCCATTCGGCAATGCTGCCAAAGGTTTGGGTATGGCTATTTAGAGAAAAAGCGGTTTAACGCTGCAATTCGATAAAGGCTTCCAATTGGGCGGCATCGGTTAATGCACTGCATACCGCCTCTTTATTAATGCGTTTGGCCAGCCCTGCCAACACTTTGCCGGGGCCGCATTCGGCGGATTGGGTAATGCTTTCCGCTACCAATGTGTTAACGGTTTCCGTCCAGCGCACGGGGCTGTAAAGCTGGCGCACCAAAGCGTCTTTGATTTTGTCGGGATCGTCATAAGAGGCAACATCGGCATTGTGGATAACGCGTATTTGCGGTGGTTTGATGTCGATGTTTTTCAGGGCTTCAGCCAGTTTTTCGGCGGCGGGTTTCATTAGGCTGCAATGGGAAGGCACGGATACCGGCAAGGGCAGGGCGCGTTTGGCGCCTTTTTCTTTGGCCAAATTCATGGCGCGCTCGACTGCAGCGGCAGAGCCTGCAATCACGACTTGGCCGGGCGAGTTGAAGTTCACGGCTTCCACCACATCGCCTTGAGCGGCTTCCGAACATACTTGGCGGACAACGTCGTCATCCAAACCCAAGATGGCGGCCATGGCACCTTCGCCTTGCGGTACGGCGTTTTGCATCAATTCTGCCCGCAAGCGCACCAGTTTGACGGCATCGGCAAAGTCCAAAGCACCCGCAGCCACTAAGGCGGTGTATTCGCCGAGGCTGTGGCCGGCTACTGCGTCGGGCGTTTTGCCGCCGCTTTCCAAATAGGCGCGGTAGGTGGCGACGCCTGCGGCAAGCATCAGCGGCTGGGTGTTGACGGTTTCGTTAATCACGGCGGCGTCTTCGCCGTTCATCATTGCCCACAAGTCTTGGCCGAGTGCGGCGGAGGCTTCGTCAAAAGTGGCTTTTACTGCGGCCGTGCCTTCAAAGCCGTTCATCATGCCGAGGCTTTGCGAACCTTGGCCGGGGAAGAAAAATGCAAAAGACATGGTATTCCTTTTAGTTTTTTAACAATAAGGCAATCGGGTTGTCGCCGTAATGTATCAGCAGGGCATAGGTTATGGCAATATTTGCGGCCACGGTTAGCCAGAAAACGCGGATAAACGAGGCTTTCCCTGTTTTGTGGTTGAAGGCGCCGCGGGCAAACAGTGCGCCCGGCCAGCCGCCGAGCAAGCCGATTTGGTGTAGTTTTTTCTCGGGCACGCGTCCCAAATAGCCTTGCTTTTGACGGGATTTGGTCACGGCGGTTTGTTTGTCGCTGCGGTAAAGCCAAAAAGCTGCGGCGCTGGTGAGGCAATAGAAGGAGGCGAGTTTGAGGGAAAAGTAGGCGACACCGGAGAGATACAGGCTGCCGGTCAGGCCGTAACACAACAGTTTGCGCATATTGAGATTGAATTCGTGGTAATCATAGGGGCGTTCGGAAAACAGCGAGGCTTCATGTCCGCTCAATACGACCCGCATGGCGCGCTGCGGTTCGCTGCCGACGGGGCGGTTGCAGTAAAAGCTGACTTTTTGGCCGATATTCGGGCGCTGCGACATGTAGTGGAACGCAGAAATATGGAAGAAAACGCTTTGCTGGTTTTCGGTTGAAATAAAGCCGTAGCCTTTTTCGTCGTTCCAATGGGCAATGGAGCCACCCAGCACGCGGTTGGCAGGCAAAGCGGCGGGCAGTTCGGTATCTTGTGCGGCCTTAGTGGTACTTTTGGCTTTAGACAGTTTGGGCGGCGGAGGCGGCGGAACGGGTATCTCAGCCACTGCGGGAATGTCGGGCAGGGCTGTCGGCGTTTTTTCGATGATATCGACTTCCACCAGCAGCCATTGTCCGTTGCTGTGTTTAACCAGCCGGCCTTCGAGCGTTTCGCCGTTTTCGGGGATGCGCGTTTGGTCGTTGAGAAACTGGCCGAGAATGAAAATCGGAGAGTTGCGCTGCACATGGTGCATGCCGTAACCGCCGTTTTGTTGGTAGTTCCAATCGCTGAGGGTGATTTCCACCCGCTCGTTTTCCTGCAAAGGCGGGAGTAGGGTGGCTTCGTCGGCGCATAAGCGGTTTCGGCTGTCTTCGTGAAGACTGAAACTGATGCGGTCGCCGCTTTGAGGATTGCGGTAGCCTTCGGTAAGAGAAGCGGCTTCTAAAAGAATGCGTTGTGTGCCGTGGTCGTCGGATAATACCGAGCCGCGTTGGAGGTCGGTAAACCAATGGGTTACCGTACCGTAATGTGTTTTTTTGTCCATTTTTATAATCTGTGTGAGTAAGGAGCTTCCCCTGCTCCTGTTAAGCAGGCCGTCTGAAAAAAAGTTATGTTGTGTTTTCAGGTTTGTATGTGAGATTCAGACGGCCTGTATTTACTGAGGAATCAGTATTTCAATAATACCGCTCCCCATGCGAACCCGCCGCCGATACCTTCCAGCAGCAGATGTTGCCCGCGGCGGATTTGGCCGCTGCGGATGCCGTGATCCAAAGCCAAAGGAATGGATGCGGCGGATGTGTTGCCGTGGTCTTGCACGGTTAAGATTACTTTATCCATGCTCAGGCCCAAGTGCTTGGCAGTGCTTTCGATGATGCGTTTGTTGGCTTGGTGCGGCACGATCCAATCGATTTGTTGGGCGGTATAACCCGCCTCCGTAATCACGTCGTCGGCCACTTTTGCCAGCATTTTGACGGCGAATTTAAACACGCCGGGGCCGTCCATAGTCAGGAACGGTATGCCGCACACTTGGCCGTTCACCACTTGGCCGGGCGTTTTGAGCAAGTCGATGTAGTCGCCGTCGGCTTGCAGTTTGCTGTGGATGATGCCCGGTTCGTCCGACGCGCCGAGCAATACCGCGCCTGCGCCGTCGCCGAACAGCACACAAGTGGTGCGGTCTTCCCAGTTCATGATGCGGCTGAAGGTTTCCGCGCCGATCACCAATACTTTTTTTGCCATGCCGCTTTTAATGTAGGCATTGGCCGTGGTTAGTGCATACATAAAGCCCGCGCACACGGCCTGCACGTCGAAAGCGGGGCAGCCGGTTGGGCCGATGCCGAGCTTGCGTTGAACGATGGTGGCGGTGGACGGAAAAATCATGTCGGGCGTTGAAGTAGCCACGATAATCAAATCGACTTGGTCGGCGGGTACGCCGGCGTCTTCCAAAGCGTTGCGTGCGGCAGCCACCGCCAAATCGCTGGTTTGTTCGTGTTCGTCTGCGATGTGGCGGAATTTGATGCCGGTGCGCGTGGTGATCCATTCGTCGGATGTATCCACTTTTTTGGCTAAATCATCATTGCTTACACGGTTGGCGGGCAGGTAGCTGCCCGTGCCGAGAATTTTGGCATACTGCATGGCATCGCCTTTGGTGATGGTTTGTGAATAAAAGGTATTGTAAGGTAATACGCCTGATTTTCCCAACATTAATCACTGAGTTTCAGACGGCCTGAAACAGGACGTTGCAATATAGCAAAACAGGCGGCTTTGAATATCCAAAGCCGCCTGAAAAATGTTGGTCGGAATGAGAGGATTCGAACCTCCGACCCCTTCGTCCCGAACGAAGTGCGCTACCGGGCTGCGCTACATTCCGAATAAGCGGAGCATTATAGGCAAAGAAATTTTGCTTGGCAAGCAGAAAAATTATGCAGCGTGCAAGATAAATATGGTCGGCCGTTTCTTCAAATCGGGAAGAGAGGGCAGTTTGCGCCAATCGGCAACGTGTTTGCTGATAATGGTTTGCGTGGGCAGGGTTAAATCACTGGCAGTACACAAGCGCGTTGACGGAGAAAGGGTGGCGACGGCATCTTCAAGCATGGCGTTGTTGCGGTAGGGCGTTTCGATAAAAATCTGGGTCTCGTTGTTGCGCCGCGATTGCTGCTCCAAAGATTTTAGTGCTTGGATGCGTTCGGTTTTTTCAGACGGCAGATAGCCTTTGAAAGCGAAGTTCTGACCGTTGGCTCCGGAAGCCATGAGTGCCAGCAAAAGGCTGGACGGGCCGACAAGCGGGCGGACTTCGAAGCCGTGTTTGTGGGCAAGTGCTACAAGGTTGGCGCCGGGATCGGCTACGACGGGGCAACCTGCTTCGCTGACTATGCCCATGCTCCGGCCTTCGTGTAACGGTTTCAGCAGTTCCGGCAAGATGTTGATATCCGTATGCTCGTTGAGTGTTTGTAGGTTTAGCTCGCGAATCGGCGTGGTGATGCCGAGATGCTTTAAGTGGCTGCGGGCGGTTTTTTCAGCTTCGACCACAAAGTCGGTTAAACCGCTAATCTGAGCTTGCTCGTGCGGAAGCAGGCAGGGTGTGTCGGGCGTGCCGAGGGGCGTGGGAATGAGATAGAGAATGGGCGGCATGATGTTTGGTCTGAATAATAATAACTGGATTATATTATTGGGTTGAGGCCGTCTGAAAAAAGAGAGGTTAGTGGTTTTCAGACGGCCTCAATACTGTTTTTAAAATGTTTGCTTTCTATGTCCTATGTCTGAATAACAAGCTTCATTGCGTGGTTACAGTACGTCGAAGCCTTCTAAAGCGAGAAAATCGGCCAATTTAAAAATAGGCAGGCCGATGAGCGCGTTCGGGTCTGTGCTGTCGATTTTTTCTAACAATGCCGCGCCCAGCCCTTCGCTTTTGGCTGCGCCGGCGCAATATACGGCATCGGGTTCGCGCTCTAAATAGCGGCGGATTTGCTCGCTGCTGAGCGTGCGCATGGTAACGACGGTTTTATCTACATGTGTGTGCAGGCTGTTTGAAGCGGTGTTGAGCAAGCAGACTGCGCTGTAAAATTCGATGCGCTGCCCACTTAAAGATGCGAGCATGTGTTGTGCATTCGCGACGTTCATCGGTTTGCCCAATTGGATGCCGTTGCACCACGCAACTTGGTCTGCACCGATAATCAGAGCTTGAGGAAATTGTGCTGCCAACGAGCGTGCTTTGCCGACTGCCAAACGCAATGCGGTTTCCTCTGCCGTTTCGTTGGCAGCGGGTGTTTCATCGTAATCGGGTGAGGCCGTCTGAAAAACGATGCCCAAGCGTTGCAGCTGGGCTTGGCGGAATACGGAGCTTGAGCCTAAAATAAGCGGCAGAGATGTATTCATGTATGCAATAAAATCATTGACGTTAAATCTTTTAAATTATATCATACCCCGTTTATGTCAGACCTTAATTTGATTGACCCCGCAGCTTTCGCCGCAGAAAAGCAGAGTTTGCAAGGCAGATTTTTGCTTAGCCAGTTGGACGAACGCGTTTGGTCGCACGAATATTTTGCCGACAAACAGTCAGAGGTTTCGTTTACGCTGCAAGGCGGGCAAGACCGCTTGCAGCGTTTGTTTCTTGATCTCAGTGTAAGCGGCAGCATTCCTTTGGTATGCCAGCGCTGCATCAAGCCGATGCCCTTCGAGCTGAATGAAAGCAGCCGCATCGTTTTGTTTGATGACGAAGCCGTTTTAGACGAAGCCATGCTCTCCGATGAGGAATTGGAAGGAATGGTGGCAGAAAGCGAAATGGACGTGCGTGTTTTGGTGGAAGACCAAATCCTGATGGCACTGCCTTTTTCGCCGCGTCACGAATCATGCGACAATGCCGCTATTGAAGAGGTAAATCAGGACAAACCCAATCCGTTTGCCGTTTTGGCAGGGCTGAAAAGCAGCCGCTAACCGGTTTTAGTTTTATATATTTTTAGGAGCTTGAAATGGCCGTTCAACAAAATAAAAAATCTCCCTCAAAACGCGGTATGCACCGTTCACACGATGCTTTGACTGCACCTGCTCTGTCGGTTGACAGCGCTACCGGTGAAGTACACCGCCCCCACCACATTTCTCCCAACGGTATGTACCGTGGCCGCAAAGTGGTAAAAGCTAAAGGCGAATAAGTTTCTACGCCTCTGCTGATGAAGAGAAAGCCAGAAAATTGCCCCAAAACCGCAATTGCTGGCTTTTTTGCGTTACTGATACGTCAGCTTAGGTTGGTTGCAGTTAAGTAGGGCATGAGGCCGTCTGAAAGGTTTGAATGCCCTGCTTGTCGGGTATATGGTTTTGTACGATGAAAAAGAAAATCTGGTATACATACGATGATGTTCACCGCGTCATCAAACAGCTTGCCGATAAAGTAAAGGCTTCCGGTGTTCAATATGATGCAATGATCGCTATTGGCGGCGGCGGGTTTATTCCCGCAAGAATTTTACGGTGCTTTTTAAATATTCCGATTTATGCGGTTACTACGGCTTATTACGACGGCGAGCATACGGGCAAAGTTACCGACAGCGTAAAGAAAATCCAATGGCTTGATCCGCTGCCTGAAACCTTGAAAGGCAAGAATGTGCTGGTTGTGGATGAAGTGGACGACAGTCGGGTAACTTTGGAATTCTGCCTCAATGAGTTCGCGAAAGAGGACTTCGGCACCATCGGAATCGCCGTTTTGCATGAGAAAATCAAAGAGAAGAAAGGCAAGCTGCCGGAAGGTATGCCTTATTTCAGCGGCATTACCGTGCAGGACTGGTGGATTAACTATCCGTGGGATGCTGACGATATCGACGAGCACAACCGTTTGGCCGATCAGGCAACCATTGATTAAGAAACTTGAAGCGGAATCTGCGGGCGGCTTGTGTTAAAGTAGCTGCCTGCATATTTGAGCGTCTTTTTATATTGTAAACACTACTGAAAATAAATTGATTTGCTTAAGACATTCTTTGTTTGCGGTGTATTTTAAGCAAATAGGTGATTGATTCAGACGGCCTTTGTAGAGAATGCCGTCTGAAAACATTGCAGGGATAGCCGGGTAGGTGCGTAGAATAAAACGGCATTGATACTCTCGGCAAAATTTGGGAACACGGAGAAAATTTATGATTACTTTGGCAGTAGATGCTATGGGCGGAGATGCCGGTTTGGATGTAACCGTACCCGGAGCCATAGCTTTTCTTAAGCAGCAGAGTAATGTGCATCTGATTATGGTGGGCGACGAATCCGCCTTGAAATCTGCTTTGGCCGCTGCACAAGCGCCGATGGACAGGATTACTGTAATCCATTCTACGCAGGTGGTGGAAATGGACGAGGCGCCGCAGCTGGCGCTGAAAAATAAAAAAGACTCTTCCATGCGGGTGGCGATTAATCAAGTGAAAGAGGGGCATGCCCAAGCTGCAGTGTCTGCCGGTAATACCGGTGCTTTGATGGCTACCGCCCGTTTTGTGCTGAAAACCATCCCCGGTATTGAGCGGCCGGCAATTGCCAAGTTTCTGCCTTCGGCTTCCGACCATGTGACTTTGATGCTGGATTTGGGTGCCAATGTTGATTGTACGGCGGAGCAGTTGATGCAGTTTGCAGTAATCGGCAGCGAGCTTTATCAGGCACTTTACCCTGCAAAAGGCCGCCCGAGAGTGGGGTTGCTGAATGTGGGTACGGAAGAAATCAAAGGTACTGATACGGTTAAGCAGACTTTCAAACTGTTGAGCGAAAGTAATTTGAATTTCATCGGCAATGTGGAAGGCAATACGGTATTCACCGGCAATGTGGATGTGATTGTCGCTGACGGTTTTGTCGGCAATATTGTGCTGAAAACCATTGAAGGCGCAGTCAAATTCATGGGCGGCGCCATCAAGCAGGAATTTAAGGCTAATCTGTTTACCAAAGCTGCGGCATTGGTTTCCATGCCGGCTTTGAAGGGATTTAAAAATAAATTCGACCCGCGCCGTTTTAACGGAGCCATTTTCCTCGGCTTGCGCGGTGTAGTGATTAAAAGCCACGGCGGAACGGATGCGGTAGGATTTGCTTTCGCGCTTGAAGAGGCTTATCACGAAGCGAATGCGGCCAGCTTGGCAAAAATTGAGCAGGGCGTAGCATCGCAGCTGGCGGTGTTGGCGGAGAAGCAATTGGAAAGCGAACATGCCGCCATGGCGGATAATTTGGGTTGATGATTGTTTTTTAATCTTGTATTAATCAATAAAAAGGCAGACGTATATTGCGTCTGCCTTTTTATTTGTGCGTTGATATTCGGAGTGAAATATCTAAGCCTGAATATGAGTAATGTGTTGTGCGCTTTCGTTTTGCTGATGCCTCAGGCCGTCTGAAAAGAAAGCCATAAATAGTGCCCGGCAATGGCTAAAAACCAAACCAAGCCGATGCGGTTGTTTTCTAGGAACGTGCGGAAACACAGCCAGCGGTCGCGCGTTTTGATTTGGCGGTATTGTTGGAATTGCCAGTAAACGGTGGGCGGCAAGGCCAGCCAGAAAGGCCATGTGGCTTGAATTTGCACACCCAGTATGGCCATCAAGGCGGTAAACCAAAAGTGGCAAATCATGATGGCTGAGATGTCGTTGTCGCCGAACGTGATGGCCGAAGTGCGGATGCCGATTTTTAAATCGTCTTCCTTATCGGCCATGGCATAAATGGTATCGTATGCCAAAGTCCATAAAACATTGGCGGTGAAAATCAGCCAAGCCAAAGGCGGGACGGTTTCTGTTACGGCGGCAAAGGCCATGGGGATGCCGAACGAGAAGGCTAGGCCTAAATAAAATTGGGGAAGAGGGAGAAAGCGTTTGGTAAACGGGTAGGTAACGGCCAAGAACAGCGCAGGCAAGCTCATCAGCCAAGTCAGGCGGTTGAGGGGTAGAAGGCACAATGCAGCCATGAGGCAGAGAATCAGCGCCAAAAGTATGGCTTCTTCTGTGGAAACCAAGCCTTTGGCAAACGGACGGTTTTGGGTTCTTTCTACCGAGCCGTCGAAATCGCGGTCGGCAAAGTCGTTCACCACACATCCTGCGCTGCGCATCAGGAAAGTGCCGGCGGCGAAGGCGAGCAGGATGGTGAAGTCGGGAATACCTTCCGAAGCGATCCACAATGCCCAAAAAGTCGGCCAAAGCAGCAGCAAAGTGCCGATGGGCTTTTCTATACGCATCAGTTTGCTATAAATCACCAGCCTTCCCACGACATAGCGCGGCAGAAATTTTAAGAGTAACCGTTTTATATTCATGTGTAATATTTACTTTATTTATTAATATAGTGGAAACAGACAAGCCGTCTGTTTCCAAACGGCTTGTCGTTACGCTGTTTTGTGCAGAATTATAGACCAGATTATGAAAAGACTCATGTGCTTAAACAAAACTTTGCAGCCCGGGCAGAAAGTATTCGGCCAAGCCTAATGTTTCTTGCTGCCAGCTAAAAAACGAGCGTCGTGCTGCGAAAGCGTGTCCGTCGAATCCGGGCAGGCGGTGTTGTTGGGATGGAGAGGTGTATTCGAAAGGGGAGCGGGTCAGCGGTAGGGAGCCGTCAAACAATTTTTCGCCCAGCGGACGGGTGCCGCAATCCAAAAGCCCGCACCAATTATCTGCATCGGCACGGCAGATGCTGCGCGCCCAAACGACCGGTGTTTGGTTTAAACACAGCAACACATCGCGGGAGAACCATTTGTCTGTGTTGTTGGGATTGAGACCGTCTGAAAATGCCGGGTCGAAGCGGTCTTCGCTCAAACGGAGCAGGCGCACGGAAAATGCGTGATTGGTGTTCCGCAATGCTGCGGTCAGCGATTGTGCCTGCATTAATGTGGCGGCGTTTTCAGAGACGCTGTGTAAAACGGTTTCGGGCAGTTGGGGCTGCCATATCAGAGGATTGTTCATGTTGCCGGTTATATCGGGCGGCGTGTGCTCAAGCCCGTGTGAAAAGTGCGTATTGTACATGATAGTTGCCCTGCGTAATCATGCGTGAAACGGAGGCTTGTCAGGACAACTGTATTTTTGGGGCTTCAATATTGCGGGCAAGCTTTAAGCCGGTTCCGCCATGCTCAAGGCCTGTTGGATATCCACCGCCACAATCCGCGATACGCCTTTTTCCTGCATGGTTACGCCGATAAGCTGTTCGGCCATTTCCATGGTGAGGCGGTTGTGCGAGATGTAGAGAAACTGGGTTTGCGCCGACATTTCTTTCACCAAATTGCAGAAGCGGCCGGTGTTGGCATCGTCGAGCGGTGCGTCCACTTCATCGAGCAGGCAGAAGGGGGCGGGGTTGAGGCTGAACAGGGCAAACACCAAGCTCATGGCAGTGAGGGCTTTTTCGCCGCCGCTCAAGAGGTGGATGGTGCTGTTTTTCTTGCCGGGCGGACGGGCCATGATGGACACGCCGGAAGTGAGCAGGTCGTCGCCGATCATGTGCAGTTTGGCTTCGCCGCCGCCGAACAGGGTGGGGAAGAAGGTTTGTACTTTCTCGTTAACGGCATCGAAGGTTTCTTTAAACCGCGATTTGGTTTTGTTGTCGATTTGTTCGATGGCTTCTTCGAGCAGGTCAATAGCGGCCTGCACGTCTTCACTTTGCCCGCGGTAGTAGCCGTCGCGTTCGCGGGCTTCTTCCAACTCTTGCAGGGCGGCGAGATTGACCGCGCCGAGTGCTTCGATTTGTTGGGCAAGGCTGCCGATGTCGCTGCTGAGGGTTTTCAGGCTGCCGGACGCTGCGGCCAGCGATTCCAGCGCATCGAGATCGGCTTGCCGTTCGCTGAGGTTTTGGTGGAAGCGTTTGGCGTTCAGCAGAGCTTCTTGTTGTTGCAGCAGCGCGGTTTGGGTAGCGGCTTGAAGTTGCGGCAGTTTGGCCGACAGGGTTTGCTGGCGGGCATATTGTTCGCGGCCTTTTGCTTGGGTGACGGCGAGTTGTTCCTGCATGGCGGCGTATTGCTCGTCGAGGGTTTGTACGGATTCGGTCAGTTCGCTGAGTTTGGCTTGCTGTTCGTCGTTTTGGGTTTCGGTTTCGTAGGCAAGGGCCAGTTCGGATTGGCGTTCCTGCCAGTCGAAAGTTTGCTGCTCAAGCTGTATGAGTTGTTGCTGGAAGTGCTGTTTTTGCTGTTGCAGTTTGTGCACGGCCACTTCTGCCAAACCGTATTGGCGGTTGGCTTCGAGCAGCGCAAGCTGGGCTTGTTTCAGACGGCCTTGTTGTTCTTGACGGCTGCCGCCGGTGTTTTGCTGCTGGTGTTCGAGTTCGGCTGCGGCTTCGGTAAGCGTGGCGATATCGTCTTCGAGGCCGTCTGAAGTTTGTTCGAGAATGATTTGTTCTTCTGCGAGTTGCGCCAGTTCACGCTCGATATGCTCGCGGCGGATTTGACCTTGATTGGTGCGGGCGAGCAGTTCGGCGGCGCGGTTTTGTGCCGCTTGGTATTGCTGGCTGTGCTGTTTTTGCTGCTGTTGCAGGTTTTTATGGTGTTGTTCGGCAGCGTTCAAGGCATTTTGGGTTTGGGCGGACTGCTGCTCGGCGGCGGCCAGTTGGGGGGTGATTTGTTCCAGTTCGGCGGTTAATTCGTCCAAACGGGCTTTGCGCGCCATCAGGTTGTCTTGCGCGGCTTGGGCGTACAGCACCACGCTGACGCGGTCGATTTGGTGGCCTTCGGGGGTTAGCCAGACTTGGTTGTTTTGCAAGTCGGCTTGGTGCTGGATGGCGTAATCCAAATCGGGCGCGCATAAAACGCCGTCCAGCCAATGATGTAAGGCCGTCTGAAAAGGGGCTTTGGCTTGGATTTGGTTTAAGAGTGCTTGAGCGGGCAGGGTTTTCTTGAGGCCACCTGAAAGATTATCGGCCAACCAAGCGGCGCTGCCTTCGGGCAGCGGCGACGGCAGGCTGAACGAAGGCGGTACGGCGCGGGCGTGCAGCCGTTCGGCCAAAATAACGCTTAAGGCGTGCTGCCAGTCGGCAGGGGCGGTGATGTGCTGCCACAGTTGGGGGGCTTCGGCTGCTGCGGTGTGTTGCCAAAAATCGGTTTGGGCGGCTTCGTCTTGGGCAAGCAGTTGTGCCAATGCCTGCTGTTGCGCTTGTAGGGTGATGTGTTGTTGCTTCAGGTTTTGCAGGTGTTGTGAGGCCGTCTGAAACTGTTCGCGCAGATGATTGAGCTGTTCTTCGGCGGCGACAATCTGTTCTTCGTAATGTTCTTGTTGGCTTTGCAGCAAGGCGGCCTGCTCTTGTGCGGCGTCGGTTTCGCTGTCGTCGGGCAGGTTGAGTGCTTGGCTTTCCTGTTTCAGACGGCCTCTGCGTGCTTCGTGTTGTTGCAGGGTTTGCTGCGAATGGGCGAGTTGCTGCTGTTTCAAGGCCAGCTCGCGTTTGATGCGGTTGTGTTCGTCTTGCTGGTTTTGATAGGCGGTGTTGAGTGCCGACTGCGCTTCTTCGAGTTCGGGCAGGCGTTCTTCGTATTCGGCAACCTGCATGGCCAGTTCGGCCAGTTCGGCTTGTTTGTCTTCTATATGGATGTCGGCTTCTTCAAGCTGTACACGGATTTCCTGCTGTTCTTGATGGATGCGCGAAAGCTGCACTTGTGCGGCGGCTTTGTCGCGCTCGATGCGTTGATGCAGGGTTTGTTGGTGGCGGATTTGTTCTTCCAAGCGGGCAATCTGTTCGCGCAATACACCGCGCTGATTGCTGATGTCGTGCACGCTTTGCTGCTGCGCCTGCTCGGTGGCTTGTAGGGCGTGGATTTCTTCGGTTAGAGCTTGAACTTGGGCGGCGGTTTCGTCTTGCTGTTGTTGGAAGGTTTGATGTTGCGCGGTGGCTTTGTCGGCTGTGGCTAGCGATTGCTGCCATTGCACGTAGTCGAGCAAATCTTGCTGCTGCGAAAGCTGACGGGTGAGCGTTTGGTAGCGCTCGGCAGTTTCGGCCTGCTTTTCGAGTTTTTCCACTTGGCGGGCGAGTTCGCTCTGTAAATCAGACAATCGCTGCAGATGCTCGCGGGTGTCTTTCAGACGGCCTTCCGTTTCTTTGCGGCGTTCTTTGTATTTGGATACGCCCGCCGCTTCTTCTATATATGCCCGCAATTCTTCCGGCCGCGCTTCGATGATGCGCGAAATCATGCCTTGTTCAATCACGGCATAACCGCGCGCGCCTACGCCGGTGCCGAGAAAGAGATCGGTAATGTCGCGGCGGCGCACCACTTGGTTGTTAATAAAGTAAGTGGATTCGCCTTGCCGCGTAAGCTGCCGCTTGATGCTTACCTCGGCATATTGCCCCCATGCGCCCTGCAAGCTGTGATCGCTGTTGTCGAACACCAATTCCACCGAAGCGCGCGGAGCGGGGCGGCGGGTGGCCGCGCCGTTGAAAATCACGTCCTGCATACTCTCGCCGCGAAGCTGTTTGGCAGAAGCTTCGCCCAATACCCAGCGCACGGCATCAATCACGTTTGATTTGCCGCAGCCGTTCGGCCCGATAACGGCAACGAGCTGTCCGGGCACATGAATGGTTGTGGGGTCGGTGAACGATTTGAAGCCTGCAAGTTTGATATGGGTAAGGCGCATAAAGTGGAAAAGTTGAAGCGTGAAAGGCCGTATTTTAACGGAAATTGCAAAGCTGATGTGGGAAAGGCCGGAAAGTTGTAGGAATGCTTAAAGCCGGAAAAATGAAAGGTGTGTTGCAAAAAGGATAATTACCTTATTTATTATGTTGTTTTTATCAAAATATTTTAAATGATTAAAATTAGGTTGTTTAAATTCAACTTATTAACGTTTTCTGCTAAAAAGTTATTAAATGTTAAGGCGAATACAACGGGATACCTGTTATCCGTAAAAAAATACCGTTGGTATTCTGATATGAAAAAGCACAGTTGATGCGTATATCATCTTATTATTGCCATGTATTATGTCATGTGAAAATTTAGTAGCTAGATTATATTGTAGCTGAAAATATTTAAATATAACGAATGTGCCTGCTGTGCGGGTGTGTTTATCGAAAGTCAGGAGTTTTGAATTATGTTTCAGTATCGTAATTTATTGTGGATATTATTGCCGCTTACCGCTGTAGGCTGCGCCCATCAGCAAAGAGAAAGTTGGGTCGGTACTAAAGATGCCGCATACAGCACCTCTGTGCCGGATAACCGCTCTTCCGTGGTGGTTTACCGTCAAGCAGATGCTATTACCGGGCCTACTGTCAATATTTACGTTAACGGACAATATTCAGGCTCTTTGCAGCCGAATGCGTATCGCCAAGAAACGATTTGTGCGCAAAACCAACGCTTCCATGCTGAGTTTACCCAACGTGATGCAGGTTACCGCCACAAAATGAATTCAGGCGACTACTACAATCTTCCTGAAGCTGCCGTTTCTTTCTTCAAGGTAGTGGATGACGGTGCCGGTAATCCTGTCCTGCGAGCTGTATCGCCAGAGCAGGCAGAAGTTGAAATGAAAGGCATCTCCCGCCAAAACCACACACTTTCACGTGTTTCCAACGCACAACAATGTGCAACCGTGCTGAAAAAATACGATTTGCAAGCCTCAACCCTGTTTGCGTTCGACCGCTCCGATTACGCCAGCATGCTGCCTAAAGGCAAGCAGGAAATTGCTGAAATCTCCAATGAAATCAAACAACACCCCGACTTAGTGCGCAGCGTGGCAGTGGTAGGTCATACCGATCCGTCCGGTCGTCCCGAATATAACCAAAAATTGTCAGTTGAGCGTGCCGAAACGGTTAAACGTGTTTTGGCTGAAAGCGGCTTAGACAACAGATTAATCACTGCAGAAGGCCGCGGTGAGCGTGAGCTGGTGGTAGAAGACTGTCGTGCTAAACACCCGACTGATGCGAATGCACGCAAACAATGTGACCAACCCAACCGTCGCGTTGAAGTGATTCTGCATGGTGAAAAGAAATAAATTAATTTTAAAAAATTAAGGTGAATAATATGTCTAAAAACATTACGTTAAAAATTAACAATGCCAAAGAAACCGTGGAAACCGTCAAATTTCAGACGGCCTCGGGTGAAGTTCTGCGCATTCCTGCACAAGCTGATGTGAACTATCAACTCGTCGATGAGATGACTCAGTTCGCTCCTGAAAACATCATGACCAAGCGCGTTGGCGACAACCTTGAAATCGCGTTTGAAGGTAGCGAAATCCAAAATCCGGATTTGATTTTGGAAGGTTACTATTCCAGCGAAACAGGCGCGTCAAAAAGCAGCCTGTTGGTTGGTGAGCACGAAAACGGCAATGTTTATCCGTATGTGCCTGAAAGTACCGAAACTTCTGATGCGGTAACTATGCTGGCGGAAGAAGTTCAAGCAGGCCAAGCTTTGGGTGGTGAAATCATCAGCGCAACGTGGTTGCCTAATCCGTTGTGGTTGCTGGCTGCTCTGCCTTTGGGCGGTTTGGCTGCTTTGGGCGGCAATAATGATGATGAAGCTCCGCGCGACCCCATCATTTCAGTAAATGCTCCTGATAATACAACTGACAATACCCCTGAAATTACCGGCAAAGTTGGTTTTGCTGAACCGGGTAGTGTTGTTACCGTTGTGCTGACTGACAGCCAAGGTAATACTCAAACAGTTTCTACCATTATTGGAGAAACCGGAGAATATTCCGTAGAGCCTGAAAAACCTTTGGCCGATGGTGATTATGTTGCTACCGCTACAGTTAAAACACCTTCTAATAAATCAGCAACTGCTACTGATCCCGGCAGCATTGATACGACTGCCAAAATCACTGTTGATGCACCGGATGCAAGCAGCGATACCACCCCGACCATTACAGGTAAAACCACAGATGTGGAAGAAGGCCAAATTGTTACTATTGTGGTAACTGATGCAAACAATAAAGTCCAAACATTAACGGCTACTGTTAAAGCTGATGGCAGCTACAGCGTAGATGTGCCGGAAGCATTGCCGGACGGTAAATACAACGTTACAGCATCAGTAAAAGATAAATTAGGCAACGAAGGCACCGCTAAAGATGATGGCTCTATTGATATTACTGCGCCGATGATCAGCGTAGACGCGCCCGACAACAGCAGCGACAACACCCCGACCATCAGCGGTAAAACCGACGCTCCGGTAGGTTCAGTAGTGACCGTAGTGGTAACTGATGCCAATGGTGCCAGCCAAACCGTGACCACCACCGTCAAAGACGGCGGTGTGTACAGCGTCGACGTACCGGCGGCACTGCCCGACGGCGACTACCGCGTAGAAGCCTCAGTGAAAGACGCTTCAGGTAACGAAGGCAAAGCTAACGACAACGGTTCGGTAGACACCCAAGCGGCGATTACCGTAGACGCCCCCGCATTGAGCAACGACACCACCCCGACCATCACCGGTACCACTACCGATGTTGAAGAAGGGCAAGTGGTGACCGTCGTGGTGACCGGTTCAGACGGCCGCAGCCAAACCGTCAGCACCACCGTTCAAAAAGACGGCAGCTACAGCGTTGACGTAGCGCAACCGCTGCCCGAAGGCGAGTACAGCGTCAAAGCCACCGTCAGCGACAAAGCCGGCAATACCGCCACAGCCGAAGACAAAGAAGGCAACGTCATCGACACCTCAGCGCCGATGATCAGCGTAGACGCGCCCGACAACAGCAGCGACAACACCCCGACCATCAGCGGTAAAACCGACGCTCCGGTAGGTTCAGTAGTGACCGTAGTGGTAACTGATGCCAATGGTGCCAGCCAAACCGTGACCACCACCGTCAAAGACGGCGGTGTGTACAGCGTCGACGTACCGGCGGCACTGCCCGACGGCGACTACCGCGTAGAAGCCTCAGTGAAAGACGCTTCAGGTAACGAAGGCAAAGCTAACGACAACGGTTCGGTAGACACCCAAGCGGCGATTACCGTAGACGCCCCCGCATTGAGCAACGATACCACCCCGACCATCACCGGTACCACTACCGATGTTGAAGAAGGGCAAGTGGTGACCGTCGTGGTGACCGGTTCAGACGGCCGCAGCCAAACCGTCAGCACCACCGTTCAAAAAGACGGCAGCTACAGCGTTGACGTAGCGCAACCGCTGCCCGAAGGCGAGTACAGCGTCAAAGCCACCGTCAGCGACAAAGCCGGCAATACCGCCACAGCCGAAGACAAAGAAGGCAACGTCATCGACACCTCAGCGCCGATGATCAGCGTAGACGCGCCCGACAACAGCAGCGACAACACCCCGACCATCAACGGTAAAACCGACGCTCCGGTAGGTTCAGTAGTGACCGTAGTGGTAACTGATGCCAATGGTGCCAGCCAAACCGTGACCACCACCGTCAAAGACGGCGGTGTGTACAGCGTCGACGTACCGGCGGCACTGCCCGACGGCGACTACCGCGTAGAAGCCTCAGTGAAAGACGCTTCAGGTAACGAAGGCAAAGCTAACGACAACGGTTCGGTAGACACCCAAGCGGCGATTACCGTAGACGCCCCCGCATTGAGCAACGATACCACCCCGACCATCACCGGTACCACTACCGATGTTGAAGAAGGGCAAGTGGTGACCGTCGTGGTGACCGGTTCAGACGGCCGCAGCCAAACCGTCAGCACCACCGTTCAAAAAGACGGCAGCTACAGCGTTGACGTAGCGCAACCGCTGCCCGAAGGTGAGTACAGCGTCAAAGCCACCGTCAGCGACAAAGCCGGCAATACCGCCACAGCCGAAGACAAAGAAGGCAACGTCATCGACACCTCAGCGCCGATGATCAGCGTAGACGCGCCCGACAACAGCAGCGACAACACCCCGACCATCAGCGGTAAAACCGACGCTCCGGTAGGTTCAGTAGTGACCGTAGTGGTAACTGATGCCAATGGTGCCAGCCAAACCGTGACCACCACCGTCAAAGACGGCGGTGTGTACAGCGTCGACGTACCGGCGGCACTGCCCGACGGCGACTACCGCGTAGAAGCCTCAGTGAAAGACGCTTCAGGTAACGAAGGCAAAGCTAACGACAACGGTTCGGTGGATACCCAAGCGGCGATTACCGTAGATGCCCCGGCATTGAGCAACGACACCACCCCGACCATCACCGGTACCACTACCGATGTTGAAGAAGGCCAAGTGGTGACCGTCGTGGTAACCGGTTCAGACGGCCGCAGCCAAACCGTCAGCACCACCGTGCAAAAAGACGGCAGCTACAGCGTTGACGTAGCGCAACCGCTGCCCGAAGGCGAGTACAGCGTCAAAGCCACCGTCAGCGACAAAGCCGGCAATACCGCCACAGCCGAAGACAAAGAAGGCAACGTCATCGATACCTCAGCGCCGATGATCAGCGTAGACGCGCCCGACAACAGCAGCGACAACACCCCGACCATCAGCGGTAACACCGACGCTCCGGTAGGTTCAGTAGTGACCGTCGTGATCACCGACGCCAACGGCGCCAGCCAAACCGTCACCACTACCGTTAAAGACGGCGGTGTGTACAGCGTTGACGTACCGGCGGCACTGCCGGACGGCGACTACCGCGTAGAAGCCAAAGTACAGGATCCGTCCGGTAACGAAGGCAAAGCTAACGATAACGGTTCGGTAGACACCCAAGCGGCGATTACCGTAGATGCCCCGGCATTGAGCAACGACACCACCCCGACCATCACCGGTACCACTACCGATGTTGAAGAAGGCCAAGTGGTGACCGTCGTGGTAACCGGTTCAGACGGCCGCAGCCAAACCGTCAGCACCACCGTGCAAAAAGACGGCAGCTACAGCGTTGACGTAGCACAACCGCTGCCCGAAGGCGAGTACAGCGTCAAAGCCACCGTCAGCGACAAAGCCGGCAATACCGCCACAGCCGAAGACAAAGAAGGCAACGTCATCGATACCTCAGCGCCGATGATCAGCGTAGACGCGCCCGACAACAGCAGCGACAACACCCCGACCATCAGCGGTAACACCGACGCTCCGGTAGGTTCAGTAGTGACCGTCGTGATCACCGACGCCAACGGCGCCAGCCAAACCGTCACCACTACCGTTAAAGACGGCGGTGTGTACAGCGTTGACGTACCGGCGGCACTGCCGGACGGCGACTACCGCGTAGAAGCCAAAGTACAGGATCCGTCCGGTAACGAAGGCAAAGCTAACGATAACGGTTCGGTAGACACCCAAGCGGCGATTACCGTAGATGCCCCGGCATTGAGCAACGACACCACCCCGACCATCACCGGTACCACTACCGATGTTGAAGAAGGCCAAGTGGTGACCGTCGTGGTAACCGGTTCAGACGGCCGCAGCCAAACCGTCAGCACCACCGTGCAAAAAGACGGCAGCTACAGCGTTGACGTAGCACAACCGCTGCCCGAAGGCGAGTACAGCGTCAAAGCCACCGTCAGCGACAAAGCCGGCAATACCGCCACAGCCGAAGACAAAGAAGGCAACGTCATCGACACCTCAGCGCCGATGATCAGCGTAGACGCGCCCGACAACAGCAGCGACAACACCCCGACCATCAGCGGTAAAACCGACGCTCCGGTAGGTTCAGTAGTGACCGTAGTGGTAACTGATGCCAATGGTGCCAGCCAAACCGTGACCACCACCGTCAAAGACGGCGGTGTGTACAGCGTCGACGTACCGGCGGCACTGCCCGACGGCGACTACCGCGTAGAAGCCTCAGTGAAAGACGCTTCAGGTAACGAAGGCAAAGCTAACGACAACGGTTCGGTGGATACCGTTGCACCGACGATTACGGTAGATGCGCCTGACAACAGCAAAGATAATACTCCGACCATCAGCGGTAAGACCGACGCTCCGGTAGGTTCAGTAGTGACCGTAGTGGTAACTGATGCCAACGGCGCCAGCCAAACCGTCACCACCACCGTTAAAGACGGCGGTGTGTACAGCGTCGACGTACCGGCGGTACTGCCCGACGGCGACTACCGCGTAGAAGCCAAAGTACAGGATCCGTCCGGTAACGAAGGCAAAGCTGACGACAACGGTTCGGTAGACACCCAAGCGGCGATTACCGTAGATGCCCCGGCATTGAGCAACGACACCACCCCGACCATCACCGGTACCACTACCGATGTTGAAGAAGGGCAAGTGGTGACCGTCGTGGTGACCGGTTCAGACGGCCGCAGCCAAACCGTCAGCACCACCGTTCAAAAAGACGGCAGCTACAGCGTTGACGTGGCGCAACCGCTGCCCGAAGGCGAGTACAGCGTCAAAGCCACCGTCAGCGACAAAGCCGGCAATACCGCCACAGCCGAAGACAAAGAAGGCAACGTCATCGACACCTCAGCGCCGAAGATCAGCGTAGACGCGCCCGACAACAGCAGCGACAACACGCCGACCATCAGCGGTAACACCGACGCTCCGGCAGGTTCAGTAGTGACCGTAGTGGTAACCGACGCCAACGGCGCCAGCCAAACCGTGACCACCACCGTTAAAGACGGCGGTGTGTACAGCGTTGACGTACCGGTGGCACTGCCGGACGGCGACTACCGCGTAGAAGCCAAAGTACAGGATCCGTCCGGTAACGAAGGCAAAGCTAACGATAACGGTTCGGTAGACACCCAAGCGGCGATTACCGTAGATGCCCCGGCATTGAGCAACGACACCACCCCGACCATCACCGGTACCACTACCGATGTTGAAGAAGGCCAAGTGGTGACCGTCGTGGTAACCGGTTCAGACGGCCGCAGCCAAACCGTCAGCACCACCGTTCAAAAAGACGGCAGCTACAGCGTTGACGTAGCGCAACCGCTGCCCGAAGGCGAGTACAGCGTCAAAGCCACCGTCAGCGACAAAGCCGGCAATACCGCCACAGCCGAAGACAAAGAAGGCAACGTCATCGATACCTCAGCGCCGATGATCAGCGTAGACGCGCCCGACAACAGCAGCGACAACACCCCGACCATCAGCGGTAACACCGACGCTCCGGTAGGTTCAGTAGTGACCGTCGTGATCACCGACGCTAACGGCGCCAGCCAAACCGTGACCACCACCGTTAAAGACGGCGGTGTGTACAGCGTTGACGTACCGGCGGCACTGCCGGACGGCGACTACCGCGTAGAAGCCTCAGTGAAAGACGCTTCAGGTAACGAAGGCAAAGCTAACGACAACGGTTCGGTGGATACCGTTGCACCGACGATTACGGTAGATGCGCCTGACAACAGCAAAGATAATACTCCGACCATCAGCGGTAAGACCGACGCTCCGGTAGGTTCAGTAGTGACCGTAGTGGTAACTGATGCCAACGGCGCCAGCCAAACCGTCACCACCACCGTTAAAGACGGCGGTGTGTACAGCGTCGACGTACCGGCGGTACTGCCCGACGGCGACTACCGCGTAGAAGCCAAAGTACAGGATCCGTCCGGTAACGAAGGCAAAGCTGACGACAACGGTTCGGTGGATACCGTTGCACCGACGATTACGGTAGATGCGCCTGACAACAGCAAAGATAATACTCCGACCATCAGCGGTAAGACCGATGCGCCTGTGGGTTCGGTTGTGACCGTCATCGTTACCGACGCTAAAGGTGGTGTTCAAACTGTTACTACAACCGTAAAAGATAATGGCGGTTACAGTGTGGATGTGCCTAAAGGTTTACCTGATGGCAGCTATACTGTTGAAGCCAAAGTGCAGGATCCCGCCGGTAACGAGGGCAAAGCTAACGACAAAGGTTCGGTAGACACCGTTGCTCCGAAGATTACGGTAGATGCCCCGGATAATTGCGACGACAATACTCCAACTATCACAGGTAAGACCGATGCACCGGTAGGTTCAGTAGTGACCGTAGTGGTAAGTGATGCCAATGGCCGAGTTCAAACTGTTACTACTACAGTGAAACCTAATGGCGGTTACAGTGTAGATGTGCCTAAAGGCTTGCCTGATGGCAACTATACTGTTGAAGCCAAAGTGAAAGATCCGGCAGGTAATGAAGGTAAAGCCAGCGATAAAGGTTCAATAGATACCGTTGCACCAACCATCACAGTAGATGCGCCGGACAACAGTCGTGATAATACTCCGACCATTACTGGTAAGACCGATGCGCCGGTAGGTTCAGTGGTGACAGTGGAGGTGGCAGATGCCAATGGTCGCATTCAAACTGTAACTACAACAGTAAAAGGCAATGGCAGCTACAGCGTAGATGTACCTAACGGCTTGCCTGAAGGTAAATATGTTGCTAAAGCTTCTGTGAAAGATGCTGCCGGTAATATCGCTAAGGCAACTGATCCCGGTTCGGTTGATACCATAACCCCATCCGTTAAAGCGGCCGACCAATATGTCCAAGAAGCAACAGGTACTAAAGTTGGCGGAATTATTAAAGTGGGTGATGCTAGCGGTATTGCTATGATTACTGTAGCCGGCAAAGATGTTACGTCAGCGTCAGCTGCGCGCCCGGTTGTTATCAAAACCGACAAAGGAACATTGACTGTTAACGGCTACAATGCAGCAAAAGGTGAGGTGGCTTACACTTACACCGAAAATGGCGGACGCAAAGATCACTCCAAAGGAGATGATTCAGTTATCGATAAGTTTGTTGTTGCTGTTAAAGACAAAGCCGGTAATACAGGCATGGATACTTTAGACATCAAGATTACCGATACCGCTCCGGTAGCTGCTAATGATGTTAATAGTATGAGTGAAAGAGATACTTCTGTGTACGGTAATGTATTGGCTAATGATTTGAAAGGTGCTGATACGCCGATCACGTCTTCTTCAGGAAGCGCCAATGGCCAGTACGGAAAATTGGTGATGGCACAAGACGGCACATACACTTACACCTTAAATGGCAATAACTCTGCTGTGAAAGCATTGAACAGTGGACAAAAACTGGTTGATACCTTCACCTATACCATTAAAGATGCCGATGGCGATACGTCTACCGCGGAACTGAGCATCACTATTAATGGTGTGGATAACGACCAAATTACCATCGGTTCAAACGGTTCAAACACCATTAAAGGCGGAAGCGGTAATGACGTATTAATTGGCGACCATGGCGGTACTCAAACCATTATTACTAAGGGCGCTAATTACAATGTGGCTATCTTGTTTGATGTTTCCAGCAGTATGAATAAGTTCATTGCTGCAGATGGTAAGTCTTACTTGCATATGGCTAAAAAATCATTGCTGAAACTAGCGGGTGATTTGGCTGCTCATGACGGAAATGTTAATACGACCCTGATTGTATTTAGCGGTAAAGCGCGTGAAGTTGTGGATATTCGTGATTTGAACGAACACAATGTAAACAAACTGCTGAAAGGCATTTCTGCACAAACAGCAAAAGAGACCGGTGGCGTTACTAACTACGAGGATGCGTTTAGAGATACAGCCAAGTGGTTTAAAGAAGTGTCCGGAAACGGTTACAACAACGTAACTTACTTCCTGACAGACGGCCAGCCTACCGCTTACGGTAAAGACGGCTCAAGCGGACATAAACGCAGCATTGGTTATGTAACGCAAGAAGCAGTTGATGCCGGTTTGCATAGCTTTAAAAAGCTGAGCGCATTATCTGCCGTTCATGCAATTGGTTTCAAGCAAGGTGTTGAGCAAACAACGCTGAAATATTTTGACACCACTACTTCAGGGCCGTTGGGTTATGGTCGTGATGTAGTAAGCGCACCGATTTACTACAACAAACATGCTTCTGTGGTTTATCACGGTGCGACAGGTGAAGCGTCTATTGTTCATTCGCCCAAAGAGTTGGATGCAGCCTTGCAGAAAGGTTCTACTTCCATAGTTGCAAATCAAGTGTCTCATGATACTTTGATCGGCGGAGAAGGTAACGATATTCTGTTTGGTGATTCAATCAATACAGATCAACTGTCTTGGACCAACAAAGCTACCGGTGTGTCTTATGAAGCAGGTAGTCACGACGGAATGGGTTCTCCAGCACTGGATGAATTCATCAAATGGAGTGAAAACGGCGGCAAAGCAGCAACTACGCAACAGAAAGTAGATTTTGTACATAATAATTGGGAAAATCTGCTGGATGGACGCTCAGATGGCGGTAACGACAATCTGAGCGGCGGAGCCGGTAACGATATCTTGTTTGGTGGTGCAGGTAATGACACTCTCGCAGGTGGAGAAGGGGCAGATAAATTTGTATTCTTGGCCAATAGCAACAGCGGCAAAGACCAAATTTTGGACTTCCAAGCAGGTACCGACAAAGTAGTGTTTGCCGATTTGGTAAGCTCCGCAGATCTGCAAGGCGCAGTATGGAACGATAAAACCCATACTCTGAGCTTTACCGGTGTAGGTGAAAATGGTGCAACATATCAGAACAGCATTACGTTCTCCGGTGTGTCTTCAGGCGAAACCCTGAACAGCATTTTGGAAAAACATGTTGAATTTATCGGTTAATTAAACTGTTCGATACAAGGCCCTGCTGGCAAGCAGGGCCTTTTTTTAGCATATATTTATCATCGGAGTTCCAATAATAAGGGGATGTTTATTAAAATTTCTTAAACTGCATTATGCAAAGCTAAGGCTTATAACCAAGATCCATAAATGAAGGTTTTGGCTATACTTTCTATTTTCTATGCTTAACTTACTGATTTTGATATAATGCGCCGTTTAGTTAATCCGCAAAAACACTATTAAGGATAATGAGCATGGGTTTTCTGCAAGGCAAAAAAATTCTGATTACCGGTATGATTTCCGAGCGCTCCATTGCTTACGGTATTGCCAAAGCATGTCGAGAGCAGGGTGCCGATTTGGCTTTTACGTATGTTGTAGACAAATTGGAAGATCGTGTGCGTAAAATGGCGGCGGAGTTAGGTTCCGACTTGGTATTCCGTTGCGATGTACAAAGTGATGAAGAAATCGAACGAACATTTGCCGACTTGGGTAAAGTTTGGGATGGACTGGATGGCTTGGTTCATTCTATTGGTTTTGCACCGCGTGAAGCATTGGACGGTGATTTTTTAGACAGCATCAGCCGAGAAGCTTTTAAAATTGCTCATGAAGTTTCTGCTTATAGTTTGCCTGCATTGGCAAAAGCAGCTCGCCCAATGATGCAAGGTAGAAATGGTTCGATATTGGCTTTGACCTATCTTGGCGCCGTTAGAGCCATTCCTCATTACAATGTTATGGGTATGGCTAAAGCGAGCCTTGAAGCCGGTATCCGCTTTACTGCGGCTTGTTTAGGAAAAGAAGGTATTCGCTGTAACGGTATTTCAGCGGGCCCGATTAAAACATTGGCTGCTTCCGGTATTGCGGATTTCAGTAAACTGCTAAACCATGTAGCATCTCACAATCCGCTTGGCCGTAATGTAACGATTGCAGAGGTGGGTAATACTGCCGCGTTCCTGCTTTCTGATTTGGCTTCAGGTATTACCGGTGAAATCACTTATGTGGATGGCGGTTATAGCATCAATGCACTAAACGATCCTGAAAATATCTAAGTTGGCATTTTCTGAGATTCAAATAAATAAAACACCCGGTATGGCCGGGTGTTTTTATATCAATTGGTTTATCTTCGAAATTAAATCCTAAGGATTTAATTTAAGAGTTCACTATGTCGGTTAGCGGCCATCGCGGTTTGACGTTGAAAACGCCGGCTTTTTGGGCTTTTTGCAGACGCATGGCTCCAGCAAAAGCAATCATAGCTCCGTTGTCAGTACAATATTCCATCGGTGGAAAATATACCTTTACCGGTTCTGGTACAGGTTTGGATTTACCTTTCGTATGGGGCGGTTGTACTTTCAAGCTGCCTAGCGCTTCACGCAGTTTCCAGTTTGCACCAACCCCACCTGCAACAACCAATGTGCGAAAACCTGTATCAAGTAGTGCTTTATGTGTTTTGGCTGTTAACACCTCCACTACGGCATCTTGAAACTCTCGACATATATCATTGCGGGTTTGGTCGGGTATGTTGCCGTTATTTTCTTCTCGGACTTTTTGAACAGCAGTAAGTACAGCCGTTTTTAAGCCGGAAAAACTCATTTGTAAATCATGGGAGTGCAGCATAGGTCGGGGGAAATGAAACACCTCCGGTATCCCCTCTTTGGCAAGTTGTGAAAGCTTGGCGCCTCCGGGGTAGGGAAGATCCAACAGTTTGGCTGTTTTATCAAAAGCTTCACCGGCTGCATCATCAACACTTTCACCTAACAAAGTATAGTTACCAATATCTTGCACCGCCATGAATTGTGTGTGACCTCCCGATACCAGTAAGGCAACAAACGGGAATGCAGGCCGCTCTTCAGAGAGTAGGGGGGAAAGCAAGTGGCCTTCGAGATGATGAACGGGGATAACAGGAATGTTGAGTGCGAATGCTAATGCGTTGGCATAGCTTGAACCTGCGAGCAATGCACCGCCTAGCCCGGGGCCTTGCGTAAAGGCTATGGCATCCAAATCGGAATATTGCACTCTAGCTTGCTTGAGGCAGCTTTGTGTTAAAGGAACGAGCCTGCGGATATGGTCTCGGCTGGCAAGTTCGGGTACCACGCCGCCGTATTCTGCGTGCATGGCCATTTGCGTGTGTAATTGGTGTGCCAATAAACCGCGTTCTGTATCGTATAACGCCACACCGGTTTCATCACAAGAAGATTCTATTCCCAATACCAACATATATAAGGCCGTCTGAAAAATAAAGCCTGCTATTTTAATGGATTCTGATGGAAAGTGTTTGCTTAAACTGAAGGCTGTCTGTTTTTTCAGACGGCCTCAATACCTTGCAATGTCTTATCCAGAGAAAATATTTGCTGTTGATGGTTTTAAATGCTACGCCCAAACCATTCAACTCTTCCGATAATGGCGACATCATCCGTCATCTTATTGAGATTGATTTCAAAAGTAGGATACGCCTCGTTGGCTGAAATCACATTGACGATACCGCCGGGCATTAATTGAAGGCGTTTGACCAATAAATTTTCGTTTAAGCGGAGTACATACAGGCCGTCGCGCGGCGTCGTTTCTCCGTGGTTGATCAGTATGGAATCACCGTCGTTGAGCACGCCTTCCATTGAATCACCTTTTACTGAAATAACGGAAAGATTTTTAGTGTCTCGAGTAACGTAGTTTTCAATCCAATAACGGCGGAATGCCATGCTGAACACGGGTTTTTCATCATCTACCAGCCGGCCATGCCCGGCAGCCGCTTGGATATCATAGCGCGGTACAAAAACAAATTCTTCAATATCAACTGGATTACCTAGTGTGTCTTGTACACAGGCAGCTGTGGCAGTAGAAGCATCGGGGAACGGCTCTCCTTCTCCGGTGAGCAGCCAATCAATACTGCATCCTTTCAATTGCTTGATTTTTTTTAATGTTTCGGCTTTGGGGAGGCCACCTTCGTTCCAAATGCGACTGAATCCCGCGATAGTCATATCAATGTCGGCGGCAATTTTAGCTTGGCGGGCTTCGTCTTTCCAAAGAAAAGCTAATCTATCTTTAAATGTGTCCATCTTTTATTCCTTGCGGAGTATGTTTTTTTATATTTTCCAACCATTGAACTTTATTTTACTTTAGTTTTGAGCAAAAAGTAAGACAAATTGAAATTAAAATAAGAAAAAGTATTGATTATTTAGATTTGTCTTATTAAAATGTGCTTCATCTGAGATTTAATGAAACTGTAAGCGTGATTTGAACGGTTTGGTGCGTTTAATTTTATCTGATTAAATATTTTCTAACTTTACTTTTGAAAAGCTAAAATTTAGTTTTCAAAAGTATGCTTGCAGAGATTCAGTTTAGTTGACGGGAGTAATGTGATGAAGAAAAGTAGGAATTTGGCTTTATTAAGCTTATTTACAGTAGTATTCCTTGTGGCGACAAATGGCTATCAAGAAGCTGAAGCTGCTTTATTCTCAAGTGAATGTGCGGAATTGAATCATGTTGTGTTCGAACAAATGAACTCATCTCAGCAGAGTTTTGCTCAAAAATGTGCTGCGATAGAAGCTGCCCAAGCATGGGAGCAATCTTACGGTGATTTAAATACAGAAATGCTGATGGCAGGTGTAGTGTATGAGTGATGAAAGCCCGCTAAATTAAAATTCTTTTGAAAAATTTAAGAGGGCGTGAATACTGTGTTTCATGCCCTCTTTGGTTTGACGATGAAAACCTGAGTTGCTGTTATATGGCGACTTTGCAATACGCTTTCATTGCGTTTGACAGTATTGTAGTTGATTTAAATGAGAAAATAGCATCCAAAATACATCACAACTTATTGCGTGCCAACCATTTTTCTAATTCTTCGCGGCTGATGCCGTTGTTATCTTCAAAATCCAATTTATTGAGCTGTTTGCCGTGTCCATATTTGGCTAAAACAGGTGTGCCGCTTAGGCCGTATTGTGTTTTGAAAGCAGTCCAAGCTGGTTTGTCTTGATTGAGCCTGTGTACATTCACATAGTAGATTTTGTTATGCAACTGATGCTTGTGAATATAGCGTTTGAGCATAGGTTCGAAGGTATTGCAGTCTCCGCAGCTGGGGCGGCCGATATAAGCGTAAAATACATCCCCTTTGGCTACTTTAGCTTTAAAATTTTCTACAGTTAAGCTGTTTAAGTCGAAATAAATATCGGAATAGGTGCTTTCCAGCCTTTTGGTATTTTCGGCAGAAAGTTTTATAGCAGTTTCCGCTTCGGATAATTTGTTTTGTAAAGCTTGGATTTTGGCATTAGAGCTACATGCAGTAAGGATGAGGGCTAGGGTAGTCAGCATAATTGATTTTGAAAGCATGATTTCTTCCTCCAACTTTTTGTATCAAAAATAATTTTTACTTCTTTTCATTATAGCTCTCAGGGCATTTTCAATAAATAAGCAGATGTTGAAGGTTTTCAGACGGCCTGTTGCTCTTGGGATGCCGAGTATATTTTTGTATTTAAATTCACATGTGTAAACTTGATTTAACGGCCGCCTTGCAGTAATATTGCCGAACTGAAATTGATTCGCCGATTTGATACAGCTTGCGGGCGTTAAACAGCTAAAGCGTAAGGTTGCAGTTCGCAGCCCTTCGTTTTGTGATTCCGGCCCGCTGTGTTACACATCGGGCTTTTGTTGTATGTGTTGGAAAATTTATGATTATTTTGGACAATGTTTCCAAGCGTTATCAAAACCGTGATAAATCATGGTTTACTGCGGTAGAGCCGACTACGTTGGAAATTAAAGCAGGTGAGATCTTTGGTTTGATGGGTTATTCGGGAGCGGGGAAATCCACTCTTTTGCGCTTGATTAACTTATTAGAACGCCCGGATACGGGTAAAGTAACTGTGGGCGGAGAAGAGCTGACTGCATTGAGCGCGGCTGCTTTGCGTAAGGCGCGCCAGAATATCGGCATGGTGTTTCAACAGTTTAATTTGTTAAGCAATAGAACGGTTGCCGATAATGTGGCGTTCCCGCTTGAGATTGCCGGATGGCCGTCTGAAAAGATTAAAAAGCGTGTTGCAGAGTGTTTGGAAATTGTCGGCTTGGAAAACCGTGCGGAACATTATCCGGCACAGCTTTCAGGCGGGCAGAAGCAAAGGGTGGGCATTGCGCGTGCGCTGGCTTCCAGCCCTAAAGTCATTCTTGCCGACGAACCGACCTCTGCACTTGATCCTGCCACGACTCGAAGTGTGTTGGAATGCTTGGAAGACATCAATAAGCGTTTCAACGTAACAATTGTAATCGTAACCCATGAAATGAGCGTGATCCGTCGCTTGTGTGACCGTGCGGCACTGCTGCATCAGGGAAAAATCGTGGAAGTGGTGAACGTTGAAAATAATCAAATTCATGCGCGTTCGGAAATCGGCTGCGAGTTGGTGAGGGAGGATTGATATGGCAGATATGACCTTCGCTCAGGCAGTGGAAAATATTAGCAGCATGCGCGGTGAAATCGTGCAGGCTCTGTGGGAAACCTTCATTATGGTAGGGCTTTCGACCACTTTTGCCACCTTATTCGGCACATTGCTGGGTGTGTTTTTGTTTGTAACGGCCAACCGCCAGCTTCACTATAACCGTCCCGTTAATTTGGTGTGGGACAATTTGGTTAACTTGATGCGCGCCTTCCCGTTTGTGATTTTGATGATTGCCATGATTCCGGCGACGAGAGCGATTGTCGGCAGCACGATTGGCCCGGTGGCGGCTTCGTTGGTGTTGAGCGTTTCAGGTATGTTTTATTTCGCCCGTTTGGTTGAGCAAAATCTTCGTGAAGTTCCTCGTGGTGTGATTGAGGCGGCCAGCAGCATGGGTGCGACTCCGATGACGATTATCCGCAAAGTGTTGCTCAACGAAGCTCGTGCGGGCATGGTGTCGAGCATTACCGTGTTGGCGATCGGTTTGTTGTCTTACAGTGCTGCTGCGGGCATGATTGGTGGCGGCGGTTTGGGTGATTTGGCTATCCGTTATGGCTATTATCGCTATCAAACTGAAGTCATTATTTTTATTGTCGCCATTTTGGTGTTGTTGGTTATTTTGATTCAAAGTTTGGGCAATTTTATTTCCCGTAAATTGGATAAGCGGTAAACCTGTTTATAAGGCCGTCTGAATGTTCAGACGGCATAATCTTACTTTTTACACATTTACCTCAAGGAGTATTTGATTATGCAAGCATCTGCTTTGTTTAAAACTTTTTCTGTCGGTGCAGTAGCATTCGCATTGGCTGCCTGCGGCGGTCAAAGCCAAAAGGAAACTGCTCCCGCGGCTTCCAACGCTTCGGCCGGCGGCGCTGCTGCGGTTGAGAAAAAAGAAATCGTATTCGGTACAACGGTTGGCGACTTCGGCGATATGGTGAAAGAGCAAATCAAACCTTCACTGGAGAAAAAAGGCTATACCGTTAAGCTGATTGAGTTTACCGATTATGTACGCCCGAATCAGGCTTTGGCAGAAGGCGAGTTGGACATCAACGTATTCCAACACAAACCTTATTTGGACGACTTCAAAAAAGAGCATAAATTAGACATTACCGAAGTATTCCAAGTGCCGACTGCTCCGCTGGGTCTCTATCCCGGTAAATTAAAATCATTGGATGAAGTTAAAGAAGGCAGCAGCGTTTCTGCACCGAATGATCCTTCCAACTTTGCCCGTGCTTTGGTGATGATGAACGATTTAGGCTGGGTTAAGTTGAAAGACGGCGTTAATCCCTTGACTGCGTCTAAAAATGATATTGCTGAAAACCTGAAAAAAATCAAAATCGTTGAGCTGGAAGCTGCTCAACTGCCCCGCAGCCGTGCCGACGTTGATTTTGCTGTTGTGAACGGCAACTACGCTATGAGCAGCGGCATGAAGTTGACCGAAACTTTATTCCAAGAGCCGAGCTTTGCTTATGTAAACTGGGCTGCTGTGAAAACTGCCGACAAAGACAGCCAATGGGTTAAAGATGTTGCTGAGGCTTATAATTCTGATGAGTTCAAGTCTTATGCCAAACAGCGTTTTGCCGGCTACAAATACCCTGCATCATGGGGAGAGCAAGCTGCTCAAGGTGCTGCTTCAGAAGCGGCTGCTACTGCGTCTGCTGCATCTTCAGCTAAATAATTTGCTTTAGTTTGCTGAACGCCTTTCCTTTTGGAAGGGCGTTTTGTTTTTATTGAAGTAATTTGACATGATAGATCGATGGCTTGTGATATTAGTCCTAAGTTGAAGGATGATTAAGGCCGTTTGAAAAATGTATGTGCCGTTGCTATGGTTAGATCAATGGGAAGCAAGGTAAATTAAACATTGATGCTGACTAACGGGTCACGGAGCTTTGCTGATTTAGGCTATAATTTCCCGCTTCTCTTCAATTGATGATTGGATACAATGATTGGCTTTGTGTCTAATACTGCAAACTGAGTCCCACCATATTAAGGCTTTGAAAGGTAAAACCATGAATGATTACAGCGATATGATGCCGTCTGAAACAGACCGTGAGGTAACGGCCCTTTCACTGCCGCCGCATTCTATGGAGGCGGAGCAGTCGGTGCTGGGGGGCTTGCTGTTGGAAAATGCGGCGTGGGACAGAATAGCCGATGTCGTTAGCACGGAAGACTTCTATCGCCATGAGCACCGCCTGATTTTCCGCAATATTGCCGCACTGATTAATGAGAGCCGTCCTGCCGATGTGATTACCGTGCAGGAGGCGTTAGAGCGGAATGACGAATTAGAAGCTGCGGGTGGTTTCAACTATTTGATTTCTTTGGCTCAAAATACGCCGTCTGCGGCCAATATACGCCGCTATGCCGAAATCGTCAGAGAGCGGTCGATTATGCGCCAGCTTGCCGAAGTCGGTACGGAAATTGCCCGCAGTGCATACAATCCGCAGGGGCGTGATGCGGGGCAGCTATTGGATGAGGCCGAAAATAAAGTCTTTCAAATTGCAGAAAGTACGGCCAAGTCTAAACAGGGTTTCTTGGAAATGCCGGCTTTGCTGAAAGAGGTAGTGGCCCGCATTGACATGCTTTATATGCGTGATAATCCTGATGAAGTAACCGGTATTGCCACGGGTTTTATCGATTTGGACAAAAAAACATCGGGGCTTCAACCCGGTGACTTGATTATCGTCGCTGGTCGTCCGTCTATGGGTAAAACGGCATTTTCTATCAATATTGCCGAACATGTGGCTGTTGAATCGAAGCTGCCGGTGGCCGTGTTCTCAATGGAAATGGGCGGGGCTCAGCTGGTGATGCGTATGCTCGGTTCGGTCGGGCGGCTTGATCAGCATGTTTTGAAAACAGGCCGTTTGGAAGACGAGCATTGGGGCCGTCTGAATGAAGCAGTATTGAAATTAACTCAAGCACCAATGTTTATTGATGAAACCCCCGGATTGACGGCGCTGGAGTTGCGTGCGCGCGCACGTCGTTTGGCGCGCCAGTTTAACGGAAAATTGGGACTGATTGTGATCGACTATCTTCAGCTGATGGCAGGTTCAGGCCGTAGCGATAACCGGGCGGCAGAGTTGGGTGAAATTTCCCGCTCTCTCAAGGCATTGGCCAAAGAGCTGCAAGTGCCGGTTATTGCCTTGTCCCAATTAAGCCGGACGGTGGAGCAACGTACCGATAAGCGCCCCATGATGTCAGACTTGCGCGAGTCAGGTGCTATTGAGCAAGATGCTGATTTAATTATGTTTATGTATCGGGATGAATACTATAACGCCGAAACACAGTTTAAGGGATTGGCAGAATGTATCATCGGGAAACATCGTAACGGACCGACCGGAAAAGTGTTCCTCACCTTTATCGGCCAATTTACGAAATTTGAAAATGCTGCATATATACCGGAAGCGGCAATGATGGAAGATTGATACAGATTAAAACGGTCAAGCAGACTAATTTCATTTTTTACTAGGTATGCCGTTATATTATCGTTTACAATGATAAACAAAATTAAACGAAACTATTTAAAATGACATTGAGTTAAAAAATGAGTCATAAATAGAATTGAGCATTTCGGGTTTCAACGTATTGATATATTTGTTTTTTTATGCTGTGAAACCTGTGGCTATACTGATACAAATTACCTCCAAAGCTGTTTAAAGCGGCTTTATTGATGAAATACACCACTCCAATAACGTCACCAGGCTCACTCATGCGCTTACGGAATAAAGGTTTTACTTTAGTAGAATTATTGATTGTCATCGCAATTGTCGCCATCATGGCCACAATTGCCCTCCCCAATATGAGCCAATGGATTGCCTCGCGACGTGCCGCCAGCAAGGCAGAACAAGTGGCCAATCTTTTGCGATTTGCACGCACTGAAGCAGTTCGCTTGAATACCATTGTGTATGTTTGTCCCGTTCAAATAAGAAAAGATGCAACTCCCAATGTTTACTGTAATGCAGACCATGCGGAGCAAGGGCTGGCGGCATTTGCCGATAATAATAAAACTAATAATAATAAAAAAGGTTTATATCAGCGGGGTGAAGACATAGATTTGCGTACAGTCATTTTAAATTCTCCAGATAAAGATAATCCGAAAAAATTGAATAAGAAAATAGCTTATCAAGTTTCAACTCATAATTTTAGTGCTGAATCTACTGGGAAAGATCTGATATGGGGGTTTATGCCCGACGGTACCTTTGGTCATAAAGCTAATGCCGACGATAAATTAAATCCTTCTACCGGTTTTGTAAAAATTTCTTTGACTGATGCGGCGGCGGTAAGTGAAGCAGATAAAAAAGCCCGATCTACAATCGTTATATTGGATAGTGCCGGCCGTGCAACCGTTTGCTCGGGTAATTCAGATGGCAGTACAAATACTACGGAAGTTATGAAGAATTTATGCCAATACGAGAGTGCCTCACAATAATAATGAAGATGGATGCTCAATATCCAAGCTGAAAATTCCACCTGTTTTTTTATGATAATCAAACAAGAATCTTAAAAATGAAAGTCTCTAACAATCTATTGATAAAGCCATATACAGGCCGTCTGAAAATTCGGCAGCGTGGTATGACCTTGATAGAAGTGCTGGTATCCATGTTTGTGTTGGCTGTGGGTGTACTGGCTTTGCTTGCAACCCAATTAAGAACCGTAGCCAGTGTTCAGGAAGCAGAAAGCCAAACCATTGTCGCTCAGGCCGTTCAAAATCTGATGGAAAGTATGTTAATCAATCCGACTTTGTGCAGCAAGGATATCCAAGACGACACTCGATGTGCCGGTAAAATAAATGATAAAACGCCGGAAGGGTGGATTGTTAAAAGTTATGATAACAATAATGTTTTTGTAGAAGGCAACAAAGGAGCGGTAAGTTATCGATTCGGCAATCCGATTAAAGTAAGGGATTGTGAAAACAATACAGATAAATGGTGTAAATCTCCTGATGCTACATCTTTAAATAAAAGGGAAATATTGGAAGATCATTTGGGACGGTTTGAAGATAGTTTGGCAAAAGCATTACCTAATGCAAATATTTGGTACATTATTTGCAATGATAGCACCGGCAAAGATATGAAGATTGTGGGTAATGCAGTCGAACATCAATGTTCAGGTGGTAATGCACCTCTGGTTGTTAAAGTGTTGTGGGAAATAGAAGCAGAGAAAGTGGAGAAGAATGATAAGAATGATCATGGTTTGAACACAAACGGTAAGAAGATTGTTTATACCTATCAGGCGCGCTCGGCGGAGTAATGTATGGCAAAAATGTATAAATCCCATTTGTATGTGGCAAAGGCTAAACAGAAGGGTTTCAGCCTGATTGAGTTTGCCGTGGCAAGTGTGCTTAGCATGATTGTGTTAGTTGCAGTAAGTACAGGTTATTTTACTGCCCGTACCCTGAATAGCGCAGCGGATACGCGGCTAAAATTCCAGCAAGACTTGCGTAATGCTGCCAATATGATTGTACGAGATGGTCGTATGGCCGGTAGTTTTGGCTGTTTTAATTTAATTGGTGCAAAGGGTGACAGGGTTATTCACGATAATAATGCTCAAACGTCAAAACTAAGTGCATTCAAGCTTGAGAATAGTGCAACTAACCTGATGCCTGTTCGCATTATTTCACAGAGTGAATTTAAACCCACGGGCTTCAAGGCTTCATCTGATGCTTTGATATTTATGTATGGATCTGATTCTGGTGGTGCAAGTTCTACATCAAGTAGCCAATCTTTGGTTTTCAGTAGTTGTAAAGCAGTTGTTCGCCCCGCAGAAGATAAAATTCCCGATCAAAGTACACTGCTAAATACGTTAGGGTTAGCAAATAACCAGCGGAGTGAAACAATGGTCATGAATTATGTGGTCAATGCTTATGTGACTGGTAGTATTAACGGTCAAGCAGGATTGTTCCGCTTTCAGTTGGATGGAAATGATTGGGGAAATCCTCAGTTATTGATTAGAGATGTTACCGGGGCAAATTTCAGATATACCTATGTAAATAATTGTCCGGATGAAATCCTGCCGAAGGATAAAACAAAGTTTGAAACGTTCGAATATTCTTCTAGCCTGTCAAAAATGCCGGCATTAATACAAATGACTTTGAATGGCGGAGCTCAAGACTTAAACCAAATTTACACCATTAATGCTTCTGTGAGGGGGGGGAACTCATGCGCAAACCGTACGCTGTAAATTATTCAAAGAAATCGGCACAGCAAGGTTTTTCATTGTTTATTGTATTGATGGTAATGATTGTAGTCGCATTTTTCGTTGTTAGTGTGACCCAATCATACAATACCGAACAGCGTATTAGTACCAATGATGCAGACCGAAAATTTGCAGCGGCCTTGGCAGAAGCTGCTTTGAGGGCGGGGGAAAAGCAAATTGCAGAATTTGATGGAGAGATCACATTTACTGATGACTGCAAAGATGCTAAATGCAGGGCGGCTGGTAGCGTTGAAGGTAGCTTTGGAGGGATTGTTGTTACGGGTAATTCTTCAGTAGAGGCGTGGCGGCGAAGCGATGGTGGAAGTAAATCTAAACTTTACATAGATACCAATGGAGCAAAGTTACCCAATTCAGGAGCCAGTCAACAGCCGCGCTACATTATAGAATATATCAGCACTCAAAATGACGGTTCGGTCATTTACCGCGTTACGGCTAAAGCGTGGGGTAAAAATGCGAATACCGTTGTGGTTTTGCAATCGTATGTATCTGCCGGTTAAGGGGAAGCTGTAGTGAAAAAGTATTTAAAGCAACAAGGCTTTACTTTGTTGGAAATGATGATAACCGTGGCCGTGATCGGCATTCTTGCGGTAATAGCATTTCCATCATATATGCATTACATTGAGCGTGGCCATCTTACTCAGGCCTATAATGAATTGGTTAATATGAATAACCATATCAAAACAGAACGGATTAAAAATTCGTCTAGTTACAAAAGCCAAACTGAATTGACCAATTTGATCGGCAAATACCATAAAGATGTGGAAGTGGAAAAAAGGTATGATTTCCTAGTTTATGTGCCGAATCAAAACAGTATTGCTTACAATCTTATTGCAACGCCTAAGTCGAGTAGCGGCTATACAAAAGCTGTGTGGATGAGTAGCGCCGGAGATGCTTACAGATGCAGTAATGCCGCTGCTGCAAGAGAATATGCTGTTAGTGGTGATTGCGAAAAAATAGGTGGTTAACGATTTTAAAATTGACAGCTCAATAATCATTCAGGAGCTAACAGAGCGCCAAGATAAGATGTCGAAATTCAGTATCGGGATTTCGGCTTTTTATCTTGGATTTTTATCTTATGGCATGAACAATAAGCATGAAGTGCAAGCTTTCCATAAAATGAACTCTATTCATTTCTAGCGAAGCAAAATAATTTCAGACGGCCTTGAGCCGGATATTAAGAGATGATGAACACTTTTGAAAAATTGAATAACGGCATTAGCCAAAGTTTGAGTCATTATGAAACCATGACCAGCAGTGTGAATACGATGGTTCAGGCATTCTGGTTGAGAGTGCCGTATTTGGTGTTGGCACTGTTGGTGTTTATTCTGTTTTGGTTTTTATCCAAGCTGTTTAAATCGCTAACTGCCAAATTGCTTGCGGGCCGTTTGAGTAACCGCATGAATCTTTTGCTGGTTTTGCAACGTATCGGTGGGGCATTGATTATATTTGCCGGATTTTTGGCCGCGATGATGATTGCTATTCCAGACTTCACGCCGGCACAATTGATTAGTGCATTAGGTATCGGTTCGGTAGCGATTGGTTTTGCGTTTAAAGATATTTTTCAAAATCTGCTTTCAGGTATTCTGCTGCTTTTGAGTGAACCATTTAGAATTGGAGACCGCATTGTGTCCGGTTCGTTTGAGGGAACGGTAGAAAATATAGAAATTCGCGCCACTACGCTGCGTACTTACGACGGCAGACGTATTGTGATCCCGAATGCTCAGCTATTTACATCGCCCGTAACCGTGAATACCAGCAGTGGCAAATATCGTCAAAGCACAACTTTCAGCCTGCCTGTGGCATCGGATATGGATGCTGTTAAAAATCAGATTATTGCTTCTATTCAACAATGTTGCAGTAACGATATTTCAGATCTCGAAATTGCTGTGATTGCACTTTCTGATACTTCGGCCACTATGGAGCTGCGTTGGTGGGCGCAAGGTCATACCGACAATAACCGTATTTTGGATGAAGTATTATCGTGCATTCAGCCTTTTTTGATGAAAGAGCAAAAGGATTGAGATAAATGACTTCAAAAGCAAAGCGCTGGCTTAAAAGCATTTTTCAGACGGCCTTGATGGTTTTAGTGATTTCAGTTGCGGTAGATTGGTGGCGTAAGCCCGTGCAACCTTTGGAATTTGCAGAGCAGCCTCTTGCTTTACTGAATCAGAAGCAAACCAGTTTAAGCGAACTCAGCAAAGACCGTGCAGCTGTGGTCTATTTTTGGGGAAGTTGGTGCGGTATTTGTAGGCACACTTCTCCGGTGGTACAGCGTTTGCATCAATCAGGAATACCTGTGTTGAGTGTTGCTTTGAAATCCGGTTCGGATCAAGAAGTGCAAGCTTACATGCGTGATAAAAGCTTGAGTTTTGAAACGGTAAACGATACGGACGGCAGCATTTCGGCTCATTGGCAAATAGCGGTAACGCCCACGATTGTTGTCGTGAAAAATGGAAAAATGATACACAGCACGACGGGGCTGAGCAGTTATTGGGGTTTGCGGAGCAGAATTTGGTTGGCTAATCAAATTTATTGATGTGATAAATAATTGGTTAGACTTGATATTTATCTTTGTTTAAAGACCACTAAATCTTAGTAATTTGTACAAGAAATGCAGACTATCTTTTGAATAAATTTGCTATTAGAAAGAAAAATTACTGAGATTATTTTTGAAAAATCCCTTGATTGCCGAATCGTTGAAAAGACTTGGCGATCAAGGGATTTTCTTATCTGCTTTATGCAGCAGGCTTTTTGCTTGAACTTGCTTCTTGATATTCGCTGCCGTCTGAAAGTAACAGCTTAGGTTTGTCACCTTTTTCAATTACATTCTCATTAACCACGACTTTCTTCACTTCTTTGAGATTCGGAAGGATGTACATGGTTTCGAGCAGGCATCGTTCTACAATCGAACGCAAGCCGCGGGCACCGGTTTTGCGTTCCATAGCTTGTTTGGCAATGCTGCGTAAGGCAGAAGGCAAAACTTCCAGCTCCACGCCTTCCATCGCAAACAATGCTTGATATTGCTTGATGAGGGCGTTTTTCGGCTCAGTCAGAATATTGATCAAAGCGTCTTCATCAAGTTCGGCCAGCGTGGCAATAACGGGAAGGCGGCCGATAAGTTCGGGAATCAAGCCGAATTTGATTAAGTCTTCCGGCTCAACGGTTTCAAACAGCTCGGTAATATTGGCATTTTCATCCTTGCTGCTCACGACCGCACCGAAGCCGATACCGCCTTTTTCGGTACGTTGGCGGATGACTTTTTCTAAGCCTGCAAATGCACCGCCGCAGATGAACAAGATATTGGTAGTGTCAACATTAATGAATTCTTGATTGGGGTGCTTGCGGCCGCCTTGCGGGGGGACGGAGGCAACGGTTCCTTCAATCAGTTTCAGCAGTGCTTGCTGTACGCCTTCGCCGGATACGTCGCGGGTGATGGAAGGGTTGTCGCTTTTGCGGGAAATTTTGTCGATTTCATCAATATATACGATGCCGCGTTGGGCTTTTTCTACATCGAAATCACATTTGCCCAGCAGTTTCGTAATGATTTGCTCCACGTCTTCGCCTACATAACCCGCTTCTGTGAGCGTAGTGGCATCTGCCATCACAAAAGGCACATCCAGTTTGCGGGCAAGCGATTGTGCCAGCAGGGTTTTGCCGGAGCCGGTGGGGCCGATGAGCAAGATGTTGCTTTTGGACAGCTCTACGTTTTCGCTGTTTTTCGGGTGGCGTAAGCGTTTGTAATGGTTGTAAACGGCGACAGCCAATGCTTTTTTGGCCTGCTCTTGCCCGATAACGTGGTCGTTGAGATTCGCCACGATTTCGGCAGGGGTGGGTAAACGGTCTTGCGCTGCGGTTTCGGCAGGCATATCGGAATCTTCATGCTGGGCTTTGAGCATGATGCCGCAGGTTTCCACACATTCGTTGCAGATTAAAGCTTTTTCGCCTTCAATCAGGTTTTTTACTTCGTGCTCAGGTTTACCGCAAAACGAGCAGAAACGTTTTTCGTCTGACATATTTATATTTTCTTCAGGATTATTGTGTGATGTTTAAGATGCAGAATTTGCTTGGTTGAACCGATAAGTATAATAAGTATCTGCTTGTTTATCAAACTAAGCGGATAAATGTTTTGAGAGAATGAAAGGGGCGTGCTTTTTGCCGGATTTTAATGGATTGGAAAGTAAGGCGGAGTGGGGTAGCGCTTTCGAGGTGTAAGCTTCATACAACATATTAAATAATCTCAGTTAAAGTAAATATAGTTATTTATTGTAAGGTTTTTTGAAGTTTTTTATGCTTATTTAATAGTTTGAAAAGGTAAAATATGGTTTAAATGGGGGAAAATATATTTTTCGGCTTTACAGCAAAGCCCGTTTTAATCAATAATTTACTAATTACAGATAGAACGTGTTGTCATAAGGCCCAAACAGTAGCTTTTTATGGCGGCACATTTGTTTCAACTTAAGTACACACGGAAGATGAAAAATGCCGATGATGAATATCAGCAAAAAAATTGCCGCAGCTTGTTTGAGCATTGGTTTGGCTGCTTTCAGCCTGCCTGCCGCAGCGGATGATTTGGACGTGCTGGGTCAGTTTTTGGAGCAGAACTTCCCCGTTGAAAGCGATCCCTTGGGCGCATTTGCGACCATGAAAATTGAAGACCAGCTTGAAGCACAGGCTGCTTATGCAGGCCCCTTGCTGTCTTCACAGTCTGCTTTGATCGTGAACAATAAAACCGGCGAAGTGCTGTTTCAGAAAAATCCCAACCGCGTAATGCCGATTGCTTCGATTTCAAAATTGATGTCTGCGATGGTGGTGTTGGATGCGAATCAGAATATGAACGAGCCGATTACCATTACCGCTGCTGAAATAGACCGCCTGAAAGGTACGGGCAGCCGTTTGGCGGTGGGCACTACGCTGACCCGCGGCGAGCTTTTGCATCTGAGCCTGATGAGCAGTGAAAACCGCGCCACTCATGCGCTTGGCCGCAGCTATCCGGGCGGTATGTCTGCATTTGTGGATGCGATGAACCGCAAAGCGCAAAGTTTGGGCATGGGCAATACCCGTTTTTACGAGCCGACCGGCTTGGATTTCCGTAATGTGTCTACGGCGAACGATTTGAGCAAAATGGTTCAGGCTGCGAGCAAGTATCCGGTTATCCGACGCGACAGCGTTTCCAACTACCGCGCGGTTTACACGCATAAAGGCCAGCAAAGCTATCGCAACAGCAATGCTTTGGTTCGTGAGGGCGGTTGGAACATCGAGCTTCAGAAAACCGGTTATATCCGCGAGGCAGGCCGTTCTATGGTTGTGAAAGCCAAAGTGCAGAACCAACCCGTAACCATCGTATTGTTGAATGCGCCTTCTTCTCTGAGCCGTGTGAACGATGCGCGTAAAATCGAATCTTGGATGTTGCAAACACGCTCTTAATCCATTGTTGGTTTGATTTTAGGATAGGAAGAAGTAACAGCCTGAGGGTTTTATCCCTTCAGGCTGTTTGTTTTGTTGCAGACGATGGTTTGGGAAGAAGGGCAGATGGTTTTATCCGGGCTTGGGAACGCATGTAACGCCGGCTTGAGATTGAGTTTTAGATCAATAGTGATTTGATTAGAACAGATGTAACGAGGCCGTCTGAAAGCGAAGCTCACAAGTTTGCTTTCAGACGGCCTTATTAATAACCAGATTCTTTTACGACAAGATACTTACGCCCGACAAGCCGATAAACAAGCCCGCAATCACCGCGCTCATCAGGTTAGACAGCGAACCGGCAACCACTGCTTTGATGCCCAAGCGGGCTACGTCTTTGCGGCGGTTCGGCGCCATAATGCTCAAGCCGCCCACCAATACGGCAATCGAACCCAAGTTGGCAAATCCGCACAGCGCGAAAGAAATAATCGCTTTGGTGGTGTCGGTGAGTTTAACTGCCGATTCGGGTTTCAAGTAGTTCACAAATTCGGAATAGGCCACAAATTCGTTCACCACCACTTTTTGCCCGATTAACGAACCTGCCACACCCGCCTCATGCCACGGCACGCCGATAATCCATGCCAGCGGCGAAAACACCCAGCCCAGAATGGCCTGCAAGGTCAAATCACCGTGGCCGAACCAGCCTGCTACGCCGCCGATAATGCCGTTGATCATGGCAATTAAAGCGACGAATGCCAGCAGCGACGCGCCCACAGCAATGGCGATTTGCGCGCCGGTTACCGCACCGCCTGCCGCCGCGTCGATGACATTGGTCGGCTTGTCTTCTTCATTTTCGGCCAACACTTCTTCATCGTTTTGCGTTTTTTCCGTTTCGGGTACCAACAGTTTGGCAAACAGCAAACCGCCCGGTGCCGCCATAAACGAAGCGGCAATCAGATAGGGCAGCGGCACGCCCATTTGGGCATAACCGGCCAACACCGAACCGGCCACCGAAGCCAAACCGCCGCTCATCACGGCAAACAGCTCCGATTCGGTCATTCTGCGGATATACGGGCGCACCACCAGCGGCGCTTCCGTTTGGCCTACGAAAATATTGGCCGCCGCCGACATGGATTCGGCTTTCGATGTGCCCAACACTTTTTGCAGAAAACCGCCGATGACTTTAATCAGCACCTGCATCACGCCGATGTAGTACAGCACCGCCATCAGCGATGAGAAAAACACAATCATCGGCAACACGCGCAGGGCAAACACAAAGCCGCCGCCGCCGAACATTTCAAACATTTTGTCCGACACCAAGCCGCCAAACAAAAAACTCACGCCGTTGTTGCCGTAAGCAATCACATTGCTGATGGCGTTCGACGCGCCTTGCAGCATATCGCGTCCTTGCGGCACATACAGCACCAATGCGCCCAGAGCCACCTGAATCAGAAACGCACCGGCCACCGTGCGGATGTTGATGGCCTTGCGGTTGGTGGAAAGCAGCACCGCAATCGCCACCAGCACCGCCATGCCCAGCAAACTGTGTAAAACACCCATTTCAGTTTTCCTTTATTGACAAAGTTCCGCCATTATAAAGGAAGCCTGCGCAAAGCCGTGCCGGAATTTTCAGACGGCCTTCGGACTTGAAGCTATAGTCGATAACTTGCTTTACCGCGGTTCGTCATATGGCTGCCGCCTTATTCGGTTGATTCATTTTCAGACGGCCTTTGGGTGTAAGCGCAGAATGGTATAAGATAAAGGCCGTCTGAAAACCGATTGAGAAAGAGAACGACATGCCGCAATACAGCTTTACCCTGCCGTCTTCCGCCGACCGCGATTTCGTATCCGACGAACACCTGCCGCTGGTGGTTTATTTCTACCCCAAAGACAGCACGCCCGGCTGCACTACCGAAGGCTTGGACTTCAGCGCCCGCTTGGAACAATTCAAAGCCCTCGGCTACACCGTGGTCGGCATCTCGCGCGACGGCGTGAAATCGCATCAGAACTTTTGCGCCAAACAAGGTTTCCAATTCGAACTGCTCAGCGACAAAGACGAAACCGTGTGCAAGCTGTTTGACGTGATCAAGTTGAAAAAACTCTACGGCAAAGAATCGCTCGGCATCGAACGCAGCACGTTCGTACTCAACAAACAAGGCGAAATCGAGCACGAATGGCGCAAAGTCAAAGTAGCGGGGCACGCGCAGGAAGTGTTGGAAACCGTCAGTAAGGCCGTCTGAAAAAAGGTGGAACCATGAATACGCCGCAACCGATTACCCTCAGTTTAAACGGCATCCGCTTGGAGCCGCTGGGTATGCAGCACGAAGAAGGTTTGCGCGAAGCCGCGGCCGACGGCGAACTGTGGCAGCTGGTGTTTGCCTCTGTGCCCGAGCCGCACAATACCGCCGCCTATATTCAGACGGCCTTAAACATGCCCAACCGCTTGGCCTTCGCCGTGATTGACGAGCGCAGCGGCAAAGTGATCGGCAGCACCAGCTATCACGATATCGTCCCCGCCGCCGCGCGTTTGGAAATCGGCTATACCTGGTATGCCCGCAGCTACTGGCGCAGCCATGTGAACACCACCTGCAAATACCTGCTGTTGCGCCATGCCTTTGAAACGCTGGCCGTACAAACCGTGGGTTGGCGCACCGATATTCTGAACACCCGTTCGCAGCAAGCCATCGAACGCTTGGGCGCGAAAAAAGACGGCGTTTTGCGCGGCCACCAAGCCCGGCGTGACGGCAGCGTGCGCGATACCGTGATGTACAGCATGATCCGCTCAGAATGGCCGCAAGCCAAAGCCAAGCTGGCGGCGCGTGTGAATGCGCAGCCATAATTTTTCAGACGGCCTTAAACCATGAACTATCCTTGTCTGTATTCCGCCCCGTTCGGCGACATCACCTTAATCTTCGACGCAGAGGAAAACCTTGTCGAACTGAACCTGCACGGCCGACCCGAATATGCGCCTTATCCTTTGCCCGAAGCATGGAAAAAGAAACTGGACGATTACTTCTCAGGCCGTCTGAAAAACTTTAATCACCCGATTTCCACGCAAGGCACGGCGTTCCAGCAGAAGGTTTGGCAGACGATTGCCGAGATCCCTGCCGGAGAAGTGCTCACTTACCAAGACATCGCCCGCAAAATAGGCAGCCATCCCCGTGCAGTCGGCGGCGCATGCGGTAAAAACCCGCTGGCCTTAGTGGTGCCGTGCCACCGCGTCGTCGCCAAACAAGGCTTGGGCGGATTTTCCAGCGGAGAAGGCGACGCGCTGGCGATTAAGCGTTGGCTGCTGCAACATGAAGGCATTGAAATAAACAGCAAATAAACTTTATTTCTGCTACGGCGTTGCTGCGTCTTGCCGTATTACTCATACTGTCTTCGACTTGCTGCCTTGTATCAAAAATAAGTTTATTTTGCTGTTAAGGCCGTCTGAAAAACCCTTTTCCCGCAAGGAAACCAACATGCACGAAACCTCCGACAAAGCCCCGCAAACCCGCCCGACGGAATGGGACATTGAAAAAACCAAAGCCGAAACCGCCAAGCTGCAAGCAGAGGTGCGCTTGGCCGAGGCCAAAGCCCGAACCGCCAAAATCGTGATGATCGGCATTTTGGCCGCGATTGCGCTGGTGTTTGCCTTTATTGTTGTTATGGCCGTTCTTTGAGAAAACCCTTGCGATGCCGTCTGAAAACCATCCCGATACCTATATCGACCGCCTGCTCGAACACCTTTGGCTGAACGACCGTCTCAGCCAAAACACGCTCGACAGCTACCGGCGTGACCTGCAAAAAGTCGCCGCGCGCTTGGTCGAACACGGCCTCAACTGGCAAAACGCACAAAGCAGCGACTTATCCGCCGCCATTTACCATCCCGACGAGCAAACCCGTTCGCAAGCACGCGCCCTTTCAGCCTGCAAACGCCTCTACGGTTGGCTGCTCGAAACCGAACGGCGCAGCGACAACCCCACCCGCCACCTCACCACGCCCAAACAGCCCACAACCCTGCCCAAGCTGATTACCGAAGCACAAATCGACGCGCTGCTGAATGCTCCCGACACCGAAAGCGCACACGGCCTGCGCGATAAAGCCCTGTTGGAGCTTATCTACGCCACCGGCTTGCGCGTCAGCGAAGCGGTAAAACTCCAAATCGGCCAAGCCAATCTGCACAAAGGCATCATCAACACCATCGGCAAAGGCAACAAACAGCGCATTGTGCCGCTCGGCGAAGAAGCCGCCTACTGGATAGAACGCTATCTCGCCGAAGCCCGCCCGCTGCTGCTGAAAAACAAAGCCTGCGACGAATTGTTCGTCAGCCAGAAACGCACCGGCATCAGCCGCCAGCTCGCTTGGATGATTGTCGAAAAATACGCCCAAGAAGCCGGTATCGAACACCTAAGCCCGCACGGACTGCGCCACGCCTTCGCCACCCATCTCGTCAATCACGGCGCCGACTTGCGCGTGGTACAACTGCTGCTTGGCCACGCCGACATCAGCACTACCCAGATTTACACCCATGTTGCTAACGAGAGGTTGAAAAGTATTGTGCAGGAACACCATCCGCGCGGTTGAATGAGCTGTTTAAGTTATTGGTGCGGAAATGAAAGCAGGCCGTCTGAAAATATTTCAGACGGCCTGTGTGCTTTTCAAATACATACGATTCAAAAAAACATTCGTGCAAACAACCGAACGCTACCTGCGGGCGGCTAGGCAATCTGGATCTAGGCTCGCGGATTTTCGTTCGGCAGGTTTTGTCTAAACTCGCGAAGCTCGTTTTCAGACGGCCTCAAGCTGTGAAGCTGCGTTGCGTTACGGCATTTTCCGTTCCCGAAACGACAAACCTTCAAACACCTTCACCGGATTGCCGCGCTCCACCTGATAAAGCTGCACATGTTTTTGACGCGCATAGGCTTCTGCCCGGGTGCTGTGCGCTTCGGCCAGTTTTTCCGACAGCAATGCCAACGCCCGTTTTTTATTGGCGTGCTGGCTGCGCTCGCTTTCTACCCGCACGGAAATGCCGCTTGGCGTGTGAGTTGCACGCACCGCGCTTTCGGTTTTGTTGACGTGCTGACCGCCTTTGCCGCCCGCGCGACAGGTTTGGAAAGCGATTTCGCCGTCGCCGTACTCGGGTAAATCCGCGTCGGGCAGGCGGAAGATGCCGATGTACCAGTTTTTACGCAAATGCTGTTTGCGGACGGGGCTGCTGCATATCCATTGCAGCGTTCCCAGCCAATGTTGCGACCACGTTTCTGCCGCCGCGCCGCTAATTTTGACCGTGGCCGAAATCATGCCGTATTTGCTTTCGGAGGCCGTCTGAACAGCGGCGGCAATGCCTTGCGACTTGGCTTCCCGTATCAAATGCCGCACAACAAAACGGGCGAATATCTGGCATTCCGCCGGGCCTTGTGCGGTGGAGATGTGTAATAAAACCGTGTTCATTTCTTGCTCCTATGCGCCGCAAGCGCCCGATGTTTTGTAGGTCAGCACCGGTTTAAACCGCGCCACGATGGTGATCAGGCCCGCGTTCAGCAAAGCATTGACCACGCTGTCAACGTTTTTGTATGCCTGCGGTGCTTCTTCGTAAATCAACGTTTTATCTCGGCATACGACGATGCTGCCGAAGGCGGTGCGGCGCAATGAGTCCGCAGAATATTTGTGCGATAAACGGCCGCGGCATTCCGTACGCAGCCATTTCCGTCCGGATCCGTGTGCCAGCGAATTGAGCGACAGGCTGCAATCTTCGGCGGGTAAAACCAGATAGCTGAAGTCGCCGCGCGAACCGGGAATGACTACCAAGCCGCGGTCGGCCGGTGTTGCGCCTTTGCGGTGCAGCCAGCCGTGCACGCCGCCGATGTCGGCTTCTTCGAGAAAGTTGTGGTGCACATCCAGCAGGCAAGAGCCTTCGCTGCGCCAGTTGTGCAGCATTCTTTCTGCAATCAGGCGTCGGTTAGCGTGGGCGAAATCCAAAGCATCTTGATGTGCGTGTAAATAGTCTGCCGCCGCTTCAGAGCCGGCATCTAAGCCTTGATGCCCGAATTGCTGAACGTGGCGGCTGAGAATGTGTTGACCCAAGCCGCGGGAACCGCTGTGTACCAAGAGTTGTAGTTTGGTTTTGTCAAACGCAGCGGGCAGCAGGTCGGCGCGGTAAATGTCGTCAACGGCTTGCAGTTCGGCAAAATGGTTGCCGCCGCCGATGGTGCCTAAGGCCGTCTGAAACAGGTGGGCAGGCAGCAATTCGCGGATGCGTTCGTGCCAGTTGTCATCGAGCGGCATGTCGATATTGCCGAGCTGTTTGGCGAGTTTCTCGGGTTTGGCTTTGTAGGCGGTCAGGTCGGTTTGCCAAAAAGCCATGCCGCAGCCGATGTCGTTGCCGATTAAGGCGGGGTAAAAGTGATTGCGGCTGAAAAAAGCCGCGCCTACCGGATAACCGCGTCCGGCGTGTAAATCCGGCATGCCGGCTACACGGAGCATGTGCGGCAACGTGGCGGTGGTGTGGAGTTGTTGAACCGCGTTGCCTTCTATCCAAGTGTCGGAATCGGCAATCACGATGGAATCAGGGTGGGAAATAAGTGTGCCCATAATATACTTTCTTGCAGGCGCAAACCGCATGAAGTCTGTGTTTCATGGGTTGACGCGAATAATCAGGAAAGCAGCCCGAACGCGGGCGACACAGAAAAAAGAGGTGCGCGCTTATACGCCGGTGCTGCAAAGAGTGATTGAGCAGATTGTGTGGTAAATCATCATGATGTGCTCCTTTCTTTGCTGAAGATGAATCGAATGGGGCGGATTGTAGTACCAAGGCGGTAAAAGTGGCAACCAACGGCCTTGATTCATGCCGGTGAGTGTGGCGGATTGTGCAACAAGTTGGGGTGGTGTTTTTAAGTTCATATAAAGCACACAGGCCGTCTGAAAGGTTTCAGACGGCCTGTGTGCTTTATAAATGGTGAACGATGACTTAGCTTTGTACGTTGATACCGGCGGTCATGGTGCTGGTGCTGGAAGTGTTGCTGCCGGTGAGGAAGGAAGAAGCCAATTCGCTGCAACAGCCGCAGCAGGTTGCGACACCCAGTTGGGCTTGCAGGTCGCTCAAGCTGGAAGCACCGGCGGCAACGGTTTCTTGAATTTGGCGGTCTGTAATGGCATTGCAGATACATACAAACATTTTCGTGCTCCTTGTTCCGTTATTCGTAATGAGATTGAGTTTTATTATAGGGGTGGTTGAGAATATAAATAAAAACGGTTCGCATTGCAAGTATAGCAATTGTAAATTAGGCAGATATTGCAAATAAATCACGGGCAGAAGTATCGGCTTCTGTGTCCTGTTATTTGCACTATCTGCCTAAGATAGGGAGCGGATGGTGAAAATGCTTTATTGAGCGGGGTGTGTTGCGGTTATCTTGCGGCAAAGGTATTGCATTGGTTCACGTCGCCGCTGTTTAAGCCGCGTTTGAACCAGGCCATGCGCTCGGCCGACGAGCCGTGGGTAAAGCTGTCGTGCACCACATAACCTTGCGAACGTTTTTGCAGGCGGTCGTCGCCCACGGCTTCGGCGGCGTTGACGGCTTCTTCGATGTCGCCTTCTTCAAACAGGTTTTGGTTGACGGCGTAATGCGCCCAAATGCCGGCAAAGCAGTCGGCCTGCAATTCCAGCTTGACGGAAAGTGCATTGGCTTGTGCTTTGGAGTTTGCCGCCTGCTGCATTTGGTTGACTTGGGGCAAGATGCCGAGCAGGTTTTGTACATGGTGGCCGACTTCGTGGGCGATTACATAAGAGAAGGCGGCATCGCCGGATGCACCGAGCTTTTTGCGCATGTCTTCATAAAACGATAAGTCGATATAGACTTTGCGGTCGGCAGGGCAGTAAAACGGCCCCATCGCGGCTTGGCCGGTGCCGCAGGCGGTTTGCGTACCGGCGGTGTAGAGCACCAGCGTGGTCGGTGTGTAGCGGCTGCCGTTTTTGGCGAAATAGTTGCTCCATACGGTTTCGGTGTCGGCCAGTACCACGCGCGAAAGTTCGTTGAGTTGGGCTTCGAGTTTGCTGTCTAATTTGGTTTGCGGCTGAGTGATTTGCGTAGGCGAGGGTGTGCCGACCAAGCCGGATAAATCCACGCCGTAGTAAGCGCCTACCAATAAGATGATGATGCCGATGATGCCCGTGCCTTTGCCGCCGATACGGCCGGAACGCCCGCGGCGGTCTTCTACGTTTGAGCTTTGCTTTCTGCCTTGCCAGCGCATGGTAGATTCCTTTTCATGGTGTTGTGTTGCCGCCATTATACGGTATAGATTTGAATTGGGCGGATGGTGTGGAGGGTAAATCTTTGAGCGTATGTGATGCCGGTTTGGTGAAAATAAAGTATGAGGCCGTCTGAAAATGTTCAGACGGCCTCCTGTGTTTAGTGATCAGTTGATGCGGAAATAGAGTTTCAAATCCTGCCAAAAGCGTGGTTCGAGTTTGAGCAGGTAGGCCACCAGCGGTACGTTGCCCAGCGCTACCACGAGATAAAGCAGGGTAATGCTGTCGAAGGCAAACAGCAGTAATGCGCTCAACAGTGCGGCCGTTACCATAAACATACCGTTAACGATATTGTTGGCGGCAATGGCATGGGCGCGGAAGGTTTCGCTGCTGGCGGTTTGCAGCCAAGTGTAGAGCGGCACGGAGAAAAAACCGCCGAAAAAACCGATGGCGATCATGGTAAGGATAACCGGATAGGCGTTGGCTTGAGATAAAAACCAGACTATGCCTTGAAGCTGTGTGAAACGTTGGCCGTAAGTCAGCCATACCAGCAGCAGCCCGCTAACGGTTAAGCCCGCGCCGCCTATGGCGACCAGTCCCAGATGCAGGCGTTGGTGGCTGACTTTGGCGCACATGATCGAACCGGCGGCGATGCCTATCGAAAACAGGGCCAGCATCAGGTTGAATACGTTGTCGTTGCCGCCGAGATGGATTTGCGTGAAGGTAGGCAGCTGGGTGGTATAAACCGCGCCGACAAACCAAAACCATGAAATGCCGATAATGGCTGTGTAAAGCTCGCGCTGTGAGAATGTTTCTTTCAACAGCACCCAAGTGCCTTTGGCGATATTGGGTTCGATGCGTGTGGTTGGGTCTTTGGCAGCGACAGACGGCATAAACAGGCTGGTGGCAGTGCCTGCTATGGCAACGGCCATCACCATCATGCCGACAAAATGGGCGGGTATGCCTGCTACGGCGGTGCCGATAATCTGGCCGAACAAAATGGCGATAAACGTGCCCGATTCGATCAGGCTGTTGCCCATAATCAGTTCTTTGTTGTTGAGATAATCGGGCAGGATGGCGTATTTCAGGGGGCCGAACAAGGTGGATTGGGTGCCCATGCAAAACAGGCAGAACAGCAGCAACGGAGCCGATTGGATATAAAAACCGTAGGCTGCCGCCGTCATCACCAGAATTTCGAGCAATTTGATTACCCGTGCCAGTTTGGCTTTATCGAATTTGGTGCTCAGTTGTCCGGATACGGCCGAAAACAGAAAGTAAGGCAGAATGAACAGCAGCGCGCCGAGATTGAGCATTTGGCTGGCCGGCAGCACGGTGTTTTGGCCCAGACCGTAGAAGCTGATCATCACAAACAATGCGGTTTTAAACAGGTTGTCGTTAAACGCGCCTAAAAACTGTGTGCCGAAAAGTGGCGCGAAACGGCGGCCGGTTGAAAAATTCAGGTTATCTTTCAGGCTCATTTTCGGGCTTTTCTCGGTTTTCGCTATTGCCGGTTTCGTTTTGTGCGGCGGTGTCGTCGTCATCCATGATGATGCGGTGGGCAGGGCCTTCCAAGTCATCAAACTGCCCGTTTTTGCCGGACCACCAGAAAAAATAAGCAATCAGAAAAGCCAAAATAATGCTGATGGGTATCAGGATAAAGATGCTTTCCATTTAGATCGTTCCTGTCAGATCGTTGAGCACCAGCGTTTGCCCGCCGATGCTGAGATATTCGTTGCGGAGGCGGCCGATAAGGGATTCGTCGTCGAATAAAACCACATGGTCTTTTTCTGTTTTCCAGTAAAGCGGCTTTCCGCATTCTTCGTAAAAGGCAATGGTGCGTGCGGCTGCGGCGTCTTGGGGTGCGGTTTCGCTTTGAGCCTTCACGGCAAAGCGGCCGCTTGAAGGCGGCTGCCCGGATTCATCGTCGGGCAGCATAATGAAAAAGCCCAGATGTTCGCCTTGTTGCGTGTGGATGCTGAAGTAGTGCATGTTTTCAGACGGCCTTATGGATGGGGGCGGTTTTAACGGATAACGGCGGATGTGCAGATGGTCAAGTTTATGCGTTCTGCTCCGCCGCTGCCTGCCGGGTATAGTCGATAAATGCCTGCTGTTTGGCTTTGGCTTTGCCCGAATCGATGGCTTGGGCGGCGGCGGCCACGCCTTCTTGCAGCGAAGGTACGATATCGCCCGCATACAGGCAGGCGGCGGCATTGAGCAATACGATGTCGCGCGCGGCTCCGGTTTCGCCTGCCAACACGCGGTTCATCATGGCGAGCGATTCGGTGCTGTCGGCTACGCGGATGTCGTCGAGGTTGGCGTAAACGGGCAGGCCGAATTGGTCGGGCGTGATGTCGTATTCGCTGATGCGGCCGTTATGCAGCTCGGCCACGCGGGTGGCGCCGGTAATGGTGATTTCATCGAGGCCGTCGCTGCCGTTGACCACTAAAACGTGGCGCGAGCCGAGTTGTTGCAGTACGCGCGAGAGAATGCCGCACAAGTCGATATGGAAAACGCCCAAGAGCTGGTTGGGTGCACCGGCGGGGTTGGTAAGCGGGCCTAAAATGTTGAAGATGCTGCGGAAGCCCAATGAGCGGCGCACGGGGGCAACGTAGCGCATGGCACTGTGGTGGTTGGGGGCGAACATAAAGCCGATGCCGATATTGTCGATGCTGCCGCCGACTTGTTCGGGAGAAAGGTTAAGGCTTGCACCCATTTGTTCCATAACGTCTGCCGCGCCGCTGGAAGACGACACCGAACGGCCGCCGTGTTTGGCTACTTTGGCTCCGGCGGCTGCGGCCACAAACATGGCGGTGCTGGATATATTGAATGTTTGCGCGCCGTCGCCGCCGGTACCGACGATATCGACCAGATGGGTGTTGTCCTGCACGGGCACGGGGGTGGCAAATTCGCGCATGACGGCGGCGGCGGCGCTGATTTCGGACACGGTTTCCACTTTGATGCGCAGGCCGGTAAGAATGGCGGCAATCTGTTCGGACGGAACCTGACCGCTCATAATCTGGCGCATCAGGTCGGTCATTTCGTCGTAAAAGAGTTCGTTATTGTCGATAAGGCGGGCAATGGCTTGCTGCGGGGTAATCATCGGGGTGTTGCCTTTAAACGGATAAGTTTTCGTGAAGGCCGTCTGAACGGTTTCAGACGGCCTTTGGTATATGTAATCAGGCCGTCTGAAAGTCGGCAAATTCTTTTAAGAAATTATCGAGCATTTCATGCCCGTGTTCGGTGAGCAGGGCTTCGGGATGGAACTGCACGCCTTCGATGGGAAAATGCTTGTGGCGCACGCCCATGATTTCGCCATCTTCCGTCCACGATGTTACTTCCAAACAGTCGGGCAACGTATCGCGGTCGATAACCAAGCTGTGGTAGCGGGTGCAGGTTACGGGATTGGGCAGCTCTTTGAACATGCCGCGGCTGTGGTGGTGCACGGGCGATACTTTGCCGTGCATCAGCGTTTTGGCACGCACCACGTTGCCACCGAACGCTTCGCCCATGGTTTGATGGCCGAGGCAGATGCCCATAATCGGCAGTTTGCCGGCAAAATGCTGCATGGCGGCTACCGAAATACCTGCTTCTTTGGGCGAGCAGGGGCCGGGGCCGATAACAAGGTATTGCGGTTTGAGGGCGGCGATTTCTTCTAAAGTGATGTCGTCGTTGCGGCGCACCACCACTTCTTGGCCGAGTTCGGCGAAGTATTGGACGATGTTGTAGGTAAAGCTGTCGTAGTTGTCGATCATTAGAAGCATGATGGTTTAACTTTCATAAGGCCGTCTGAAACGGCTGGAGCGTTCAGACGGCCTGTCATACGGATGGCAAGCGCCGGTTATTTTAAAGGTTCGTTGCGTTTGCCGAAATAGATAAAGCCGATAATGCCGAGCACAATCATCGGTACGCTCAACCATTGCCCCATAGATAAACCCAAACTCAGCAGGCCGAGATAGTCGTCGGGTTGGCGGGCATATTCGGCGATAAAGCGGAAGATGCCGTAGCCGGCGAGAAACACCATAGATGTTTGGCCGACTGGGCGCGGCTTTTTAGAAAACAGCCACATAATCACAAACAGGCTGATGCCTTCGAGCGCGAATTGGTAAAGCTGAGAAGGATGACGCGGCAGCATACCGTATTGCGCCAACCATTCGGCCCATTGCGGGTTGTGTGCGGCAACGGCGGCATCTTCGTGGCGGGCTTGCGGAAAACCCATGGCCCAGAAAGCGTTGATGTCGGTAACGCGACCCCACAGTTCGCCGTTGATAAAGTTGCCGATACGGCCGGATGCCAAGCCCAGCGGCACCAGCGGGGCAACGAAATCAGCCACGCGCCAAAAACCGATGTTGCGTTTGCGCCCGAACAGCCACATGGCAACCAACACGCCCAAAAACCCGCCGTGGAACGACATACCGCCTTCCCACACTTTCAAAATATCGCCGGGGTTTTGCATATAGTGTGAAAGCTTGTAGAACAGCACATAGCCCAACCGCCCGCCGAGAATCACGCCCAATACGCCGTAAGTCAGCAAATCGTCGAGCATTTCTTTGGTAAAAACGGTGTTGCCTTGGTTGATGCGCCGTCTGCCGAGCCAGATAAACAGAACGAATGCGAGAATATAGCTGAGCGCATACCAGCGGATTGCCAGCGGGCCGAAGCTGATCAGTTCGGGGCTGAACTGCGGATGTACCATCATAATCATGCTGCCTTGATGTGTTTTTTAAGGCGGCTATTATAACAGTTGGCATTCAAATTAGGGGCGTTACCGTTCAGACGGCCCGATTGGGCTTTGGCCGGAGGCGTGCTTTGTTCGTGTGCCGTCTGAAACGGTTTTTTCAGACGGCACATTGCCCGTTTGAGCGCCGTTTGTCAGGCAAAATCAACGCAGATTAACGAATCTTGACTTAAATCAAGCCCTGCGGTTAAATGCCGATGCAGGTTTTCAACGGAACCGGCAGCAGAAAAGAAATAAAAGCGTCGCGTTTTCATGCGGCTTTTCCATTTAGAAATCGAGGTTTATATGGGCAATTTTAATCCGATGTACGTTACCTTCGGGATATACCTGATTGCAGTATTGCTGATCGGTATGGCGGCATATTATTCCACCCGCAGTTTCGACGACTATATTCTCGGCGGCCGCAGTTTGGGCAGCTTTGTTACCGCGATGTCGGCAGGTGCTTCCGACATGTCGGGCTGGCTGTTGATGGGCTTGCCCGGTGCGGTTTACGCCAGCGGTTTGAGCGAAGCATGGATCGCCATCGGTCTGACAGTCGGCGCTTATTTCAACTGGCGTTTGGTGGCGGGCAGGCTGCGCGTCCACACCGAATACAACAACAATGCCTTAACGTTGCCCGATTATTTTTTCCACCGTTTCGGCAGCAAAGGTGCGGCAATGAAAGTGATTTCCGCCGCCATCATTCTGTTTTTCTTCACCATCTATTGCGCTTCGGGTATCGTGGCCGGCGCACGCCTGTTCCAAAGCCTGTTTGACGTTACCTACACGCAAGCCATGTGGCTGGGCGCGGGCGCAACCATTGCCTACACCTTTATCGGCGGCTTCTTGGCCGTGAGCTGGACGGATACGATTCAGGCAACCTTGATGATTTTCGCCCTGATTCTCACGCCGATTATGGTTTATTTGGCGTTGGGCGGAGCCGATGAAATGAATGCCGCTATCCAAGGCGTTGCCGCTTCAACCGGCAAAGAATACGGCAGCCTGCTTGCGGGCACCACGCTGATGGGTATTATTTCCACCGCCGCATGGGGCTTGGGCTATTTCGGCCAGCCGCACATTCTGGCGCGTTTTATGGCGGCTGAAAACGTGAAATCGCTGGTGTCCGCCCGCCGCATCGGCATGACGTGGATGATTCTGTGCTTGGCCGGAGCCTGTGCCGTCGGCTATTTCGGCATCGCTTACTTCGGCGGCCATCCCGATCAAGTAGCGGCCATGGGCGGCAACAACGAGCGCATCTTTATTGCCTTGACCACTATTCTGTTCAACCCGTGGATCGCCGGCGTGATTCTTTCCGCCATTCTTGCCGCCGTGATGTCCACACTGTCTTGCCAACTGTTGGTATGTTCCAGCGCGATTACCGAAGACTTCTACAAAGGCTTTTTGCGCCCCGATGCACCGCAAAAAGAGTTGGTTTGGGTAGGCCGCCTGATGGTGTTGGCCGTGGCTGTGATTGCCATCATTATCGCCGCCGACCCCGAAAGCAGAGTGTTGGGATTGGTATCTTATGCTTGGGCGGGCTTCGGCGCTGCCTTCGGCCCTGTAGTGATTCTGTCGGTATTCTGGAAACGCATGACCGCCGCCGGAGCATTGGCCGGTATGATTGCCGGAGCATTGGTTGTGGTGGCATGGAAACCGTTAACCGGCAGCAGCCTGTATGAAATCGTTCCCGGCTTCATCGCCTGCTTTATCGCCGTGGTTGCCGTATCGCTGATCGGCAAAGCACCGAAACAAGTGGAAGAGAAGTTTGAAGAGGCCGATAAAGCCTATCAGGCAGCGAAATAAACTGCTGTTGATGCCGACTTACCGCTGTCGTCCTACATCAACCAATCGGCTAAGTTTACGGTAACACCGGTAAGCTCTGATGCGTTGGGATTGATCGAAGGGATGTTGGCTCCCGAGCCGTTGAAGGAATGGAGCGGCATCATCACATCCTGTGAGAAGTTGTCGGTATCGGCGGACGAGACCCGTTACCGCATGGTATTGGAACCCCGCATCGCCGCATTGAAGCACCACCGCACTTCGCGTCTGTTTCAAAACCAAAACGTGCCCGACATTATTTCGTCGCTGTTGAAACACCACGGCTTCTCCGGCGTCGATTTCCGTTTCAATACCTCACGCGAATACGGTGTACGCGAGTATGTGACCCAGTATCAGGAATCCGACTTTGCCTTTCTCAACCGGCTGTGCGAAGAAGAAGGGATTTGGTATGCCTTCGAGCAGAATGCCCAATATGGCGATGTGGCGGTATTCGGTGACGATACCGCCCATTATTTTCGCGGTAATACCTCTCCCTATCCCTACCGCCCCCACGGCGGATTGGAGAGCGTCGGCGAGGAAGCGGTGTTCGCCTTACAGGTGAAACACAACCCGATTCTCGAATCCATCCGCGTCGGCGACTACAACTACCGCGATGCCGATACCGACTTATCGTCCGCAGTAACGGCGAAGGGTACGGAAACCGACAGCAGCGTCTTACTCGGCAGCGACAGCCATTGGGGTTTGCATCAAAAAACACCCGAAGAAGCCCAACTTCAGACGGCCTTACTGCAACAGCTCGACCACAGCCGCCGTATCGTCGCTTCCGGCAGCGGCAACATCACCGCGCTTCGCCCCGGTCTGGTGTTTCAGACGGCCCCGAGCTTCAGCGAAGCACCCAACGGCTGGTTGGCGGTATCGCTCACCCACAGCGGCAGCCGCGACCAAGCATACAGCCATACTTTCACCGCCATTCCCGCCGACAGCATCTTCCGCCCCGAACGCATCACCCCGTTGCCGAAGATCCAAGGCAGCCTTCCCGCCAGAGTCACCAGCCCCGGCAACTACACCTACGCCTATATCGACAATATGGGCCGTTACCGCGTCAAACTGCCGTTCGACCTTGATGAATGGAGTCCGGGCGGAGAAAGCCGTCCCATCCGCTTAGCCAAGCCCTATGCCGGCCCCGACTACGGCCAACACTTCCCGCTGCACGAAGGCACCGAAGTAATGCTGTCGTTCGTACAGGGCAATCCCGACAGGCCCTACATCAGCGGAGTGATGCACGACAGTTCCCACCCCGACCACGTGCCTGCCGATTGGAACACCCGCAACGTTATCCGTACTTGGGCGAATAATAAGCTGCGCATGGAAGACAAACAGGGGCAGGAACACATCAAATTGGCGACCGAATACGGCAAAACCCAACTCAACCTCGGTCATATCGTCGACGGCCAAAGACAGAAACGCGGCGACAACGGCGAAGGCTTCGAGCTGCGTACCGATAGTTGGGGCTCATTACGGGCGGGGAAAGGCTTGTTCATCAGTACCGACGCCCAAAATCAGGCTTCGGGACAGGTATTGGATATGGATGCCGCCATCGCCCAAATGGAACAGGCACTCAGTTTGGCTAAAAGCCTTAACAAAGCCGCCCATACCGCCAAAAACGAAGCCACCGAAGCCGAAGAACAGGCAGGCCGTCTGAACGACAGCCTCAAACAGCTGCAACGTTCGGGCATCATCCAATCCGCCCCCGACGGCATCGCCAGCGCCACCCCGCAAAGCCAACTGCACACCGCCGGCCAACACATCCACCACATCAGCGGCGGCGACACCGACATCAGCACCGGCAGCAACTTCACCGTCCATGCGGTAGAGAGCGTCAACCTGTTTGCGCAAAGCAAAGGGGCCAAACTCCAAACCAATCAAGGCAAAGTAGAGATTCAGGCACAAAACGACGAGATGCAGCTCAACGCCCTCAAAGACGCGACCATTACCAGCAGCGCGGGCAAAGTGACCGTGGCGGCCAAAGACGAAATCCTGCTCACCAGCGGCGGCGGTTATATCAAGATAAAAGACGGCAACATCGAACTGGGCTGCCCGAAGATGGTGTGGGTGAAGTGCGCGGGGTTTCAGGTGATGGGGCCGAGGAGCTTAAGTCAGATGTTTAATACTTTACCTAAAACTAAATTCGATCAAGAAATTTTGGTTAAAACCCCTTCAGTAAAACCGATTGCTAACCGTCGCTTTATTCTTACCCGTTCAGACGGCACTAAGATTCAAGGTGTAACTGATGCAAATGGTAGTACGGGTATTCAGCGTAATGACGCTACTTTGGAAAAAATTACTTTAACAATTCTACCGAAAGAAAATTAATTATGAGCGATCATCAGCCTAAAATATTAAATATCCAACTTAATCATTTAGGTCAACCTACCGCACATGCTTATTTGACAGAAAGTTCTGATACCCAGCGTTGTGAAGTGCGTATTAAAGACAGAGTTGTGCCTATCTTATTTTCACCGGGCATTATGGGCAGTAATCTAAAATGTCGAGATGTTTGGAGCGGCAGAAAAACGCCTGTTTTATTGACTGATGCAGAGGAATTAGCCAAGACAGAGGTTGATAATTCTTGGCAGCCTCCTACTTCTCTTGGAGAAATGGTATATACACTTTTCACAAGCATATTCCGAACGAAAGAAATGAGAAGAAGGGAAATGAATCCGGATGTTGCTTTTGTGGATTGGGACAGCAATAAAATTAGGCCTCTACCCAAAAAAATGACTTACATTGAGAAGGAAAATAACAAAACTGAACAACAAGACGAGCAAAATAAAGAAGAGGCTCAAAAATCTGCCAAGAAGCCTTTTCAAGAAAAAGAGGAAATGAAGGAATCACAAAAAATTGCCGAAGAGGCCAAAAGGCGTGGCTGGGGTACTGTTTATCAAGGCAATTATACACCTTTTTTAGCGTTCTTAGAAGATACGTTAAATACCATACCTGCCTATGAATCACTAGATGAATACGAAAAACTTGCTTCAAGTGGTGTTTGGCAATCTTTGCTGCCTTTATTCAATCCGCAATCTAGTCAATCAACTCCGCAAGAGCAAGTATCAGATAGCACCAGTGAAGCACAAACTGCACAAGATACTAAACAATTAGCACAATGGCTGCAAAAAGCTGCTGATTGTGAATTTCGTGTATATGCTTGTGGCTACAACTGGCTTAGGGATAACCAAGAATCAGGAAATGGTTAGGGGCTGTACTAGATAAGCCCTAAACATCACACCATTTTCGCAGCATTTTAAGCTGCTCAGACGGTGTGCCAAAATTAAAACGAAATTCGCATTCTTTCAAGAACAGCGAGAAAGATTTGCGGTCGATACCGTTGTATTTACGAAGTACCCGTTTTGCCTGATTCCAAAAATTTTCGATGCCGTTAATGTGACTCTGACGATCAACAAATAATTTGCTGTGGTTGATACGATGATGGGTAAAACCACTCACATCCAACACGTCATAACTGCTCAGACAGTCTGTATAGACTATGCTATCCGGCATGATTTTATTTGTAATAACAGGCAATAAGCTTTCCCGTTTGGCGTTTTCTACCACCACGGTATAAACCTTACCGCCGCGTTTGAGGATGCCAAAAACCACCACTTTCCCTGCGGCGCCACGACCGCGTTTGCCTTTACGGTGCCCACCAAAATAACTTTCATCCAATTCGACAGCACCATCAAAAACCGCATCGGCCTCCAAAGCAAGATGATGGCTGATGACTTCGCGGATTTTGCGGTAGAACAGAGCCGCTGAATTGGAATGGATGCCTAACAAATCGGCAGCAGAACGGGCCGTTACTTCAAGCACAAAAAATTGAAGCAACTTCTTTTGAATACTCTTTTTTAATTTACAATGAGTTATCTTCATTTTTGCAGTCTAGCATGACTGCTTATCTAGTACAGCCCCAATGGTTATTATTATTCCAAAAGTGTTGAATATTTTGAAGCGGATAAAAAAACAAATAAAAAATATGGTCATAGCGATTTGAAGAGCCGTATACAAAAAATTTTAGAAGAAAGCAAAAAAACCGACAGTAAATGCGATGAAGTCATTATTCTTACCCACTCTATGGGTGGCTTGGTTGGAAGAGCCTATGCAAAAGAGCAGAAAGGCCAGCATCTTGCAGGCATCTATCATAATGTTATGCCTGCTACAGGTGCCCCGGCATTCTATAAGCGCCTGAAAGCTGGATTTGGTGGAGAAGGTGGATTTAAAGGAGATGTTGCTTCTCTTATTTTTGGCTATTCTGCCAAAAGGGTTACTCCGGTATTGCTCAATTCAGCCGGAGCGATGGAATTAATGCCGTGGATGGATTATCAAGTATTATCAGATAAAACCAATTATTGGTTAAAAATTGTAGAAGAATCTAATCCTGAAAAAATTAAATTCCAACTCAATACAGAAGATTTAATGCGGAATCCGCAAGCATGGTATAGCTTATTGCCTGATTTATATGATCATCAAGGGGAATTGATGTATCAACAAACCCAATTGAATGATAAAAAAATAAGTGGGAGAAAGCAGACCCTCGTATTAACCCTGGTGGGCTAGTATCTCCAATTAAAGAATTTCAAGAAATGAATGATAGTGTGCGTTTCAGCGTCATTATGGAAAAAGTAGATGTTTTTCAAAAAAAACACATGGGATTTTATCAATCCGGTAAAACCAATATTGCCTATGGCGATGATGGGCAGCATAAGGCATGGGGTAGTATTAGCTGGATGTGTTCCGGTTCCTTAGACGATGTTAGTGAAGATGAATTACGGCAGGCAAGATTGCTTCAAAGCAACAATATGTATAAAGGGAAAATCACGCTTGAGCTACCTGATAAGCGGCGCTTGTCATTTAAACTGAGTAAAGCACAAGATAGGGGTGATGGTACAGTGCCTACTGATTCAGGCTGTGCTCCCCAAGGGAAAACGGATGGGCGAATATTTATTGAAAGCGGGTATGAGCATCAAGATTCGTATGCAGACGGTAGACCCAGTAGAGTTTCCGCATTATTCAGTATTCTTGAATTTGCATCTAGAAAGGAATAATTATGTTTAAAGTAAAAATGAAAATTTATAGCATTTGCATGGTTTTTTGTGTCAGCCTTTCATTGTCTGCATGCAGCACCTCTTATACGATTCAACCATCTGAAGGAAAAAAAATTATGAGTAACGCGACAACAACTTCATATTGGACGGCACAACCGTTTTGCAGCGGCAGATATCAAATCAGCTTGCCGGCCAATCGTATAGCTGGCACAGGGTGGCTTAGATATAACAACTGGCAGGTGATTGTGCAACCCGATTATTGGGTTGATCGTGTGAGGACTATTTCAAAAATACAAAGGGAAAGAAAGGATGGTAGCAAACTATTTATAGAAAACCGCACTCTTATTCCTGGTCAAGCAATTGCGACCATTACACGAGAAGATTTTATGTGGGACGGTCGACATGTAAGCAAATATGGTATGCCTTATTACGCCGATTTAAGCTTTAAATTGGGGAAAAATGATGCTTATATTGTTGGCGCATTTTTTAATATTCCTGCTGTTAACGGTAAAGAACCGCCCAACTTCAAACAGCTCGAAAAAAATAAAATTGATGAAATCATCGGCCATTACCGCAATCACTTTCTCAATAACCTACAAAGCCGCACCGATCACGAAATCCCGCAAAAACCGGGTATCTGTTTGACCGAAGGCTTTATTGGCGACTCCGGTAACGAGCCGTTCTTCGGCAGTGCCGGCATCAAAATCAAAGATTACACCGACGTTTATGCAGAATTGACAACGGGCGGTTCGTTGGATGAAGAAGACAAACCGTTATTGAAACGGGACATCGCCACCAATGGCAGTATGTTAAGCAAAATGATGTCGTGGGCAAAATACTCGACCATCCGCAAAGGCAGCCGCACCATTAACGGCATGTCCGGCAGCGAAAAGCTGGTGAAATGGCAGGGCAACCGTTATTTGTTTGTGTGGGAGAAAGATGACGGCAGCGTCAACTTTACCATGATGTTCGGTACCAGTGGCAGCAATAAGGCCGGCTCGCCTTTAAGCGAACGAGAAGCCTTAGCGGCATGGGATGCGATACTGCCGACATTGAAAAAACGGATTTAACGTTATTGGCTAATCTACTTCATCCTAATAAAAAAGCTCCCTGTTAACGGGAGCTTTTTTATTAGGATGAAACAATTCTGTTTCGTTTTTCCTTACGCCTTTTTGTTGGCCAAAGCCGCTTTAATGTAAGCGGTAAACAGCGGGTGGCCTTTACGCGGCGTAGAGGTAAATTCCGGATGGAACTGGCAGGCGAAGAACCACGGGTGCTCGGGCAGTTCGATGGTTTCCACCAAACGCTCGCGGCCTGCGGATACACCGCCGATCACCAAACCGGCTTGTTCGAGCTGCGGCAGGAAGTTATTGTTGACTTCGTAGCGGTGGCGGTGGCGTTCTTTGATTTCGGTGCTGCCGTAGATTCTGGCGGCGAGGCTGTCGGGTTTTAGTTCCACTTCTTGTGCGCCCAGGCGCATGGTGCCGCCCAAGTCGGTGTTTTCGTCGCGTTTTTCCACGCTGCCGTCGGCGGTTTGCCATTCGTCGATTAGGGCTACGACGGGGTAAGCCGTTTTCAGGTCGAATTCGGTTGAGTTCGCGCCTTCCATGCCGGCAACGTCTCGTGCGTATTCGATGAGTGCAATCTGCATGCCCAAGCAAATGCCCAGATAAGGCACTTTGTTTTCACGCGCGTATTTCACGGCGGCGATTTTGCCTTCTACGCCGCGGATACCGAAACCGCCGGGCACTAAAACGGCATCCATGTCTTTCAGGCAGTCGGTGCCTTCTTTTTCGATGGCTTCGCTGTCGATGTAGGTAATCTGCACGTCGGTTTCGGTGTGAATGCCGGCGTGTTTCAGGGCTTCGGTGAGTGATTTGTAGGATTCGGTGAGATCGACATATTTGCCGACCATGGCGATTTTGACGGTGTGTTTGGGGTTTTTAATCGCGTAAACGATTTTTTTCCACTCGGTCAAATCGGCCTGTTGTACGTTTAATTGCAACTGCTCGCAAATGATGTTGTCGATGCCTTGGCTGTGGAGCATTTCGGGGATTTCGTAAATGCTGTCGGCGTCGTAGCTACCGGCCACGGCGCGCTCTTCGACGTTGCAGAAGAGGGCGATTTTGCGTTTTTCTTCATCGGGCAGAATGCGGTCCATGCGGCAGATGAGCACGTCGGGCTGGATGCCGATTTCGCGCAATTCTTTAACGGAATGCTGGGTCGGTTTGGTTTTGATTTCGCCCGCTGCGGCAATGTAGGGAACGTAGCTCAGGTGGACAAACAGGGTGTTGTTGCGGCCGAGCTGGCTGCGCATTTGGCGGATGGCTTCCAAGAAAGGCAGCGATTCGATGTCGCCCACGGTGCCGCCGATTTCGACGATGGCGACATCATGGCCTGCCGCGCCTTCGTGGATTTTGCGTTTGATTTCGTCGGTGATGTGCGGGATAACCTGCACGGTGCCGCCCAAATAGTCACCGCGGCGTTCTTTGGCAATCACATGTTCGTACACTTGGCCTGCGCTGAAGCTGTTGCGCCTGAACATGGTGGAGTTGATAAAACGCTCGTAGTGGCCGAGGTCGAGGTCGGTTTCCGCGCCGTCTTCGGTTACGAACACTTCGCCGTGCTGGAAGGGGCTCATGGTGCCGGGGTCGACGTTGATATAGGGGTCGAGCTTGAGCATGGTGACTTTCAAGCCGCGCGATTCGAGAATGGTGGCAATAGAAGCGGCGGCGATACCTTTACCGAGTGAAGATACGACGCCGCCGGTTACGAAAATAAATTTGGTCATGATGTTTACCGCTCGTTTTGAATGCGTGATTTTACCTTGAATGGGGTTTGCCTTCAACTTTGGAGGCCGTCTGAAAAAACGATAATGCTTGCTTTCAGATGGCCTCTCGGTGCTATGTGGTTAAGATTTTTGGGCTTCTTCGCGCAGTTCGCGGCGGAGGATTTTGCCGACGTTCGATTTAGGCAATTCGTCGCGGAATTCGATGTCTTTCGGCACTTTATAGGCGGTCAGCTCGGTGCGGCAGAAGGCGATAAGCTCTTCTTTGGTGAGCGAAGGGTCTTTTTTCACAACGAAAAGTTTGAGGGCTTCGCCGGTTTTTTCGCTGGCTACGCCGATACAGGCCACTTCGAGCACTTTGTCGTGATGGGCGACTACTTCTTCGATTTCGTTGGGATAAACGTTGAAGCCGGAAACGACAATCAGGTCTTTTTTGCGGTCAACCAGTTTGAACCAGCCTTTTTCGTCGACAACGGCAATGTCGCCGGTTTCGAGAAAGCCGCGGCCGTCGATGGTTTTGGTGGTTTCTTCGGGGCGGTTCCAATAGCCTTTCATCACTTGCGGGCCGCGCACCCACATTTCGCCGGGTTGTCCTATCGGCACTTCTTTGCCGTCGGCATCACGCAGCTCGATTTCGGTGGAAGGTACGGGCAGACCGATGCTGCCGGTGTAGGAAGGAATGCTGAGCGGGTTGCAGCATACGCCGGGGCTGGCTTCGGTGAGGCCGTAGGCTTCGACAATCGGCGTGCCGGTGATGTTTTTCCATTTTTCGGCCACGGGTTTTTGGGTGGCCATGCCGCCGGCTAGGGTGAGCTTGAGGGCGGAAAAGTCGATTTCGGCCAGTTCGGGGCGGTTGACCATGGCGTTAAACAAGGTGTTTACGCCGATGAATACGCTGATTTTTTCTTTTTTCAATTCGCCCATGAAGCCTTTCATGTCGCGCGGATTGGTAATCAGCAGGATTTTGGCACCGGCTTGGGTGAAAATCATCAGGTTGATGGTTAAAGCCAAGATGTGATACAGCGGCAGCGCGGCAATTACGATTTCTTTGCCGGGTTCCAACAGGTTTTTAATCCACTCGGCGGCCTGCTGCATATTGGCGCAAATGTTGCCGTGGGTGAGGATGGCACCTTTGGCCACGCCAGTGGTGCCGCCGGTGTATTGCAGAAAGGCGGTGTCGTCGCGGGTAAGTGCTACGGGGGTAAACGGATGCGCCGCGCCTTGTTTTAAGGCCGTCTGAAAAGGAATGATGTTGGCGATGCGGTATTCGGGCACCATTTTTTTGACTTTGCGTACCACAAAGTTCATCAATTTGCCTTTCAGCCCGAACATATCGCCGACGGTGGCGACAATCACGTTTTTCACTTTGGTGCGCGGCAAAACCAGTTCCAGCGTGTTGGCGAAATTTTCCAGCACCACGATGGTGGTCGCGCCGCTGTCGTTGAGTTGGTGTTCAAGCTCGCGCGGGGTGTAAAGCGGATTGGTGTTGACCACGATCATGCCTGCTTTCAAGGCACCGAAAAGGGCGACGGGGTATTGCAGCAGGTTGGGCATCATGATGGCAACGCGTTCGCCGCGCGGCAGTTTGAGGGTGTTTTGCAGAAACGAAGCAAAATCGGTAATCAGCTTGGACGTTTCGGCGTAAGTGAGGGTTTTGCCCATGTTTTGAAAAGCGGGCAGATGGCTGTGTTTGCCGGCGCTTTCTTGAAACACTTCGATAATCGAGTTGTAGCGTTCGGTGTCGATTTCGGCATTGATGCCTTGCTCGTAGCTTTGGAGCCAGATTTTTTCCATAAAGTGAGTTTCCTTGTTGTGAGGCCGTCTGAAAATCAGGTTGGCTTTTTCAGACGGCCTGACTGTTATTGTGTAATGATAACGGGTTTGTCGGTAGCCGTAATGATGCCGCCGCCCAAGCATACGTCGCCGTCGTAGATTACGGCGGATTGGCCGGGGGTAACGGCCCATTGCGGTTCGTCGAACAGCAGCTCGGCGGTTTCGTCGTCGATGTAGCGCAGTTCGCACGGCGCATCGGCCATGCGGTAGCGGGTTTTGCAGGTGTAACGGCCTTCGGCGGGGCGTTCGGGCAGTGTCCAGCTTAAGTCGTTCATAGTCAGGCTCTTGGTGTAGAGCAGCGGGTGGTCGTGGCCTTGTACGACGATTAATCGGTTGCGGGTTAAATCTTTGCCGGCAGCAAACCACGGTTCGCCCGCGCCGCCGATGCCCAAACCTTTGCGCTGGCCGATGGTGTAGAACATCAGGCCGACGTGTCCGCCTACTTTTTTGCCCTCGGGCGTAACCATGTCGCCGTTGTCGGTGGGCAGGTATTGTTGCAGGAACTCGCGGAACGGGCGTTCGCCGATAAAGCAGATGCCGGTGCTGTCTTTTTTGGCGGCGGTCGGCAACTCGGCTTCGGCGGCAAGGCGGCGCACTTCGGGTTTTTCCAAGTCGCCGAGCGGGAAAATGGCGCGTTGGAGCTGGTGCTGTTTGAGGCGGTATAAAAAGTAGCTTTGGTCTTTGTTGTTGTCGAGACCTTTGAGCAGGTAGTGCACGCCGTTGCGCACTTCTTTGCGGGCGTAGTGGCCGGTGGCAATCACGTCTGCGCCTTGTTCGACGGCGTAGTCGAGAAAGCATTTGAATTTGATTTCGGCGTTGCACAATACGTCGGGATTGGGCGTGCGGCCTGCTGAATATTCTGTGAGGAAGTAGGCGAAGACGTTGTCTTTGTATTGGGCGGCGAAGTTGACGATGTCGATGTCGATGCCGATGATGTCGGCCACGGCGATGGCATCAAACGAGTCTTGTTTGATGCTGCAATATTCGTCGTTGTCGTCGTCTTCCCAGTTTTGCATGAAAACGCCGCGCACTTGATGGCCTTGTTGTTTGAGCAGATACGCGGTTACGGATGAATCAACGCCGCCGGATAGGCCGACGATGATGTTTTGCGGAGTGGATGTGTGCATGTTTGCGGTAGTGTAAACATAATTTAAATGATTGGCGGATTTTAACATTTTTAAGCGGTTTATCACCACCGCGGCGGCATGTGCGCGTGTGCGGCGGGTAAGTGCTTGGAAAGATTTGTTGAAAAAGACGGGTTTAATGGGTGTACAATAGCGCCTTTTTTCAGACGGCCTCCCAAGCCGTATCTCATACGCTTTACCATAGAAAGAAACACGCATCATGTTCCGTACCATGCTCGGCGGCAAAATCCACCGTGCCACCGTTACCGAAGCCGATTTGAACTACGTCGGCAGCATCACCATCGACCAAGATTTACTCGACGCAGCAGGCATTTGCGTGAACGAGAAAGTGCAAATCGTCAACAACAACAACGGCGCGCGCCTTGAAACTTATACGATTCCCGGTGAGCGCGGCAGCGGCGTAATCTGCCTCAACGGTGCCGCAGCGCGCTTGGTGCAGAAAGGCGATATTGTGATTATTATGTCGTATGTGATGATGAGCAGCGAAGAAGCCGCCAAACACGAGCCGAAAGTGGTTTTGGTGAACGAGAAAAACAAAATCCGCGGCATCATTCATTACGAACCGCCGCATACCGTTTTATAAATCAAACCGTAAGGCCGTCTGAAAAAATTGCTCTGTTATTTTTCAGACGGCCTCAAACCAAGCGAGGCCATATCATGAACGTTAACATCAAAAATATTACCGTAGCCAACGATGCGCCGTTTACCCTGTTCGGCGGCATCAACGTGCTGGAAGATTTGGATTCCACCCTTAAAGCCTGTGAACATTACGTTAAAGTAACCGACAAACTCGGTATTCCCTATGTGTTCAAAGCCTCGTTCGACAAGGCCAACCGTTCGTCTATCCATTCTTACCGCGGCCTCGGTTTGGACGAAGGCATGAAAATCTTTGCCGCCGTGAAAAAAGAATTCGATGTGCCGGTGATTACCGACGTGCACGAGCCGTACCAATGCCAGCCCGTCGCCGAAGTGTGCGACGTCATCCAACTGCCCGCATTTTTGGCGCGCCAAACCGATTTGGTGGTGGCGATGGCGAAAACAGGCAATGTTATCAATGTGAAGAAGCCGCAGTTTTTAAGCCCTTCGCAAATGAAAAACATTGTGGAAAAATTTAAAGAAGCGGGTAACGAGCAAGTGATTTTGTGCGAACGCGGCGCACAGTTCGGCTACGACAATTTGGTGGTCGATATGCTCGGCTTCGGCGTGATGAAGAAAACCTGCGGCAATCTGCCGGTGATTTTCGATGTAACCCACTCGCTGCAACAGCGCGAATCGGGTGCCGCCGCATCGGGCGGCCGCCGCAGCCAAGTGCTTGATTTGGCGTTGGCCGGTATGGGCACGCGCTTGGCGGGTCTGTTTTTGGAATCGCACGCGAATCCCGACGAAGCCAAATGCGACGGCCCGAGTGCGCTGCCGTTGGCAAAGTTGGAAGATTTTCTGGTGCGCGTGAAAGCGGTTGATGATGTAGTGAAATCGTTTCCGGTGCTGGCTATCGACTGATACAGCTAAAGCCGTTGGATAAACATGAGGCCGTCTGAAAAAAGTTTTCAGACGGCCTCATGTTTTGGCTGAATCCTTAAGGCAAAGGCATCAAGGCTTCACGGCTTGACCGTTGATTTTAATACTTGTCAGTTTCAAATCATAGGTTTTGCCGTCGTCGGTGTAAGTGATTTGGGCAGGTATGTTGTTAAACGCCGGTGCAAAAGCGTAATTTACCGTGCTGTCGCCGCGTTGGATGCGGTATTTGTTCACTTCGGTGCTGCCGCCGCTGATTTTGTATTGGCCGCTGCCGGTTTTGTTCAGGCCGCCGACACGGTAGATTTTTTTACCGTTGGTAATGCGCAGGCCGGAGGGCAGGGAGGCGTCGTTGGCGGCCAGCTGCCACGCGAGGGTGAACAAATCCATGGTGGTGCCGGAAGCAGCTTCGGTTTTTTGTTCGCCCGCTTTGCCGTAGGTAACTTTGCCGCCGCCGAATTTGGCTTCGGCATAGGTTTTGCCGCCGCGCACATCTTTGTAGTAGGAAGGAATCAGGCGGTTGCCCGAAATGGTGCCGCCGGATTCAAAGCGGATGTTGTACAGCGGCACTTTGATGTGGGAAACGATTTTGTAGCTGTTGCCGTTGCGGTTGAAAGTCATGGTGGCGGGGATGCCGTAGCTGCCTGAATATCTCAATTCGGCAGATTGCGGCAGTTCGGCCGCTGCTGCGGGAATGCTCACGGCAAGGGCGAGCAAGGATAAACTGAATTTTTTCATTTAAGTTCCTCTTTATGCGGAAATCAGGCCAGAAGCTGCGATTCGAGCTTGACCGAAGGTGTGCGGATAACGCGGTTGCCGTCGATTTTCAGACGGCCTGCGGCAAAATCAGCCACAGCCTGCGGAAATAATTGGTGTTCTACTTTCAAAACCCGTGCGGCCAGCGTGTCGGCGGTGTCGTCGTCAAACACCGGCACCGCGCCTTGTGCGATTACCGGGCCGCAGTCCAGCTCGGGCGTAACAAAATGAATGGTGCAGCCGGCAATGCGGCAGCCTGCTTCGATGGCGCGTTCGTGGGTGTGCAGGCCGGTAAAGGCGGGTAGCAGGGAAGGGTGGATGTTGATCAAACGCCCTTCATAATGGCGGCAAAACTCGGGTGTGAGAATGCGCATAAAGCCTGCCAAAACCACCAAATCGGGCTGGTAAGCGTCGATTTTCTCCATCATTGCGCGGTCGAATGCCGAGCGGTCGGCAAATTGCTTGTGGTTCAGGCTGTCGGTGGTTATGCCGCGCTCTGCCGCCCAAGCCAAACCGGCGGCGTTTTCGTTGTTACTCAAAACGGCGGCAATGCGCACATGGGGAATCTGAGCTTCAACAATGGCCTGCATATTGCTGCCTCTGCCGGAAATCAGGATAACGATGTTTTTCATGTTCAGACGGCCTCGGAAGGAAGTTAACATATCGCCGCACCAGCCGTGCTGCAAGGGCATTAGCTTAACTTAACGGCTTTTTAATGATTGTTGCCACAACCTGCTGATCTGTATCGAAAAAGTGTCTGCAATGTGTTACAGGCGGCGTAAGATAATACATGCCTTATGCACTCAATCGGCTGGCGGGATTGCGGCGTATTGTATCAAGACGGCGGGTTGGTTTGAAAGCATCATTCAGACGGCCTGAAATCTTTATGCAGGTGTTTTTGTGCGCTCATGTTGAATCGGCATACGGCCCGGCATCTTTGCACGGCTTCGGTTGACGAACTTTTCTTTTTCTTGAGAAATATTATATTATAACAATTCCGTATCAATCAGATGATAGACAACTTCAAGATTCAAGAGAGGAAAAGATGAAAAAATACAGCGCATTTGCTTTGGCTGCTTTGCTTGCAGCCGCTTCGGCACACGCCCACCGCGTGTGGGTGGAAACCGCCCATACCCACGGCGGCGAAATTTTGAAAGCGGAATTGGGTTATGGTGAGTTCCCCGATATGGAACCGATTGCCAAAGACCGTCTCCACATTTTCCGCAAGCCTATGCAGCTGATTACCGAAAAAGGCAAAGAAGATTTGGTGCAAAAAGGCGAGCATAATTATCAATACCAAAGCAAAAAAGCAGTGAAAGACGGCAGCTATCTGGTTACGGCCGAATACCAGCCTACGTTTTGGTCTAAAAACAAAGCAGGTTGGAAGCAGGCCAGCATTAAAGAAATGCCCGATGCCGATTATTGCGAACAAACCCGCATGTACGGCAAAAACATTGTGAATGTGGGCCATGAAAGTGCCGACACCAAAATCATTACTCGTCCGGTAGGCCAAGGTTTGGAAATCGTGCCGCTTGATAATCCTGCCAATATTCATGTGGGCGACCGCTTCAAGGTGCGCGTGTTGTTTAACGGCGAACCGCTGCCGGGTGCGGTGGTAACGGCCACTTTCGACGGTTTCGATAACAGCGACCGCAGCAAAACGCACAAAGTAGAGGCGCAGGCGTTTTACGATAAGGCGGGAGACGACGGCACGGTAGATATCATTCCGCTGCGTCAGGGTTTTTGGAAAGTGAACGTCGAGCATAAAGCCGATTTCCCTGATCAAAAAGTTTGTCAGAAACTCGCCAGCTACACCACGTTGACTTTCCAAATCGGCCATCAGGCGCATTAACGCATTAATCAATAGAGATTAATCGTTAATCCGAGCCAGAGCCTAAATAAAACCGCTTGCCGATATAACGGCAAGCGGTTTTTTCAGACGGCCTGAGCGTTTTATAAAATCAGGAAAAAAGCTTTAGGCCGTCTGAAAGCAGTTTGCGGACAACAAACAGGTCTCATAGGAAAGGATTGCCTATCCGCCCGCAGATAGGTTTGAGGCCGCCTGAAAAATCGTATTCAGACGGCCTGTTTGTACAACACTGAAAATGCTTATTCGGCGGAAGCAGAAGGCTCGGCTTGCTCGGTGTTTTCCGCAGCAACTTCAGGCTGGGCTTCGGCTTTTTTCGCTTCTGCCGCAGCTTTGCGCTCGGCTTGTGCGGCGAGGGCTTGCTGTACTGCCGGATGCTGTTGGGCAATGGCTTGCTCTTCGGCGCTCACTTCGCCTTTGAAGCGGTTGTTCAAATCGAAACGTTTGCCGCCGCGGGCCAAGGCTTTCAGGTAGCGCGGGCGGCGGCAGTGGTTTGCCAGCACGCGGGCAATCAGGGTGGGGTCGAATTGGGGCAGGGCGGTGACGAGATCTTGGTCGATGCCGACGGCCAAAGGTTTAAAGCGTTTGAACACATCGTATTTGTTGTAGATGTGATCGGCAATTATATCGGTTTGTTTCTTTTTGCTCATGGTTTGTACTGCGGTTTTGAGCGCAGCACCCAAAGCGGTTTCCTTCGTCATGTCGGTTTCCTGTGGGTAAAGCTTGTGTTTTGAAACGCCGGACTGAATGATCCGGCTTGCTCAAGGGCGGCGAACTTAAATGAGACGGTCAAATGGTAGGGCGCGGCTTTTACTGCGTTTGGAATCAATTTGACTATCCATATTCAGATGGCCTAAAGCTCAGGCCGTCTGAAAAGTGTTTGATAGGCCTGATTCCGGATGGTTCGCCACAAATATAAGATTTTGCGCATTTTATTATAAAGCGCAAATTTTTGCTAAGATTTTATATCTGTTTTTAATGAATTGAGAGGCCGTCTGAATGGTTTTCAGACGGCCTCGGTATATTCAGCTTCAACGGCGGACGATATCGGGCGTGCTCACGCTCACGTCGGCATTTTGGGCGCGGTGGCGCAGGGCATGGTCGATCAGCACCAGCGCGAGCATGGCCTCGGCAATCGGGGCGGCGCGCAGGCCGACGCAGGGGTCGTGGCGGCCGTGGGTGGCGAGTTCGACGGGATTGCCTTCGATGTCGATTGAGCGGCGCGGAGTGGCGATGCTGCTGGTGGGCTTGACGGCGATGTTGACGGCGATATCTTGGCCAGTGCTGATGCCGCCCAAGATGCCGCCGGCGTGGTTGGACAAGAAGCCTTCGGGGGTAAGCTCATCGCCGTGTTCGCTGCCGCGTTGGGTGATGCAGCCGAAGCCTGCGCCGATTTCCACGCCTTTGACGGCGTTAATCGACATCATGGCGTGGGCGATGTCGGCATCCAGCCGGTCGAATACGGGTTCGCCCAAGCCGACGGGAACGCTGCGGGCTTCGACGGCAAGTTTGGCACCGACGGAATCCAGCGATTTGCGCACGCTGTCCATATAGTTTTCCAACTCGGCTATTTGGCTTTGGTTGGCGGTGAAAAAGGGATTGTTGCCGATGTGTTCATAGCCTTCGAAGGCGATGGTTTTTTCGCCCACTTGGGTCACGTAGGCGGTGATTTCGGTGCCGAACTTTTCTTTCAGCCATTTTTTGGCAATCGCTCCGGCGGCAACGCGGGCGGCGGTTTCGCGGGCGGAGCTGCGGCCGCCGCCGCGGTAGTCGCGGATGCCGTATTTGTGCCAATAGGTGTAGTCGGCGTGGCCGGGGCGGAAACTTTGGGCGATGTTGCCGTAGTCTTTGCTGCGTTGGTCTGTGTTGCGGATGAGCAGGGCAATCGGGGTGCCGGTGGTTTTACCTTCAAATACGCCGGAAAGAATTTCCACTTCGTCGGCTTCGCGCCGTTGGGTAACGTGGCGGCTGGTGCCGGGTTTGCGGCGGTCGAGGTCGGTTTGGATGTCGGCGGCGCTTAATGAAAGCCCGGGCGGGCAGCCGTCGATGATGCAGCCTAATGCGGGGCCGTGGCTTTCGCCGAAAGTGGTTACGGTGAAGAGTTGTCCGAATGTATTGCCTGCCATGATTTTTTATGTGGGGAAAGTGGATACAGGCGGCAAGTGTAGCATAAAAGGCCGTCTGAAACGGAGTAGAGCGGGCAGAATCGCCGTATGCGTTTGGGAAAGAGTTTGCTGTAAAACACAAAACCGCTGCGGCTTTGTCGGTAGCGCAGCGGTTGCGGGTTTGGAATTTATCGGCTTATTCGGAGCGTGATTCTTGCAGCCATTGTTGAGCCGAAGCGGCATCGTCGAAATATTTGGGGTGCTGTTGGGTAAGCAGGCTGGAGAGGCGGGTGCCCAGTTTGATCCATACGTCGTCCACTACGATGGCGATGCGGCCGAAATCGTCTTCGTGTTCGCGCATGAATTTAAGCTGTTCCATCGCCATATCGATGGTGAAATCTTTGAGCATGCTTAAATCGAGCAGCATGTCGGGGCGGTGGATTTTTTGTGTGCATTCCAGTGCGGCACGTTCAAATTCGTAAAAGTCTTCCACTGTAAACTCGTTGTAGAGAGCCACATTCAAACCATAATCCTGTTCGCGGATGGAAATCATTATGCACTCCTTATCTGAATGGTTATTTGGATAATGTGAATTTGCGCAGCCGGGCAGGATTCAGGCTGCTCAAGATACCGCTTGCCACAATAATACCCATTCCCAGCACTTCCTGCCAGCTGATTTTATCGCCTAAAAACCATACGCCGGCGAGCGAGGAAAAGACAACTGCCAAATAAGAAAGAGATGCTACGGTGAATTTGTTGCCGACTTTGTAGGCGCGGGTCATGCACAGTTGGGCAATCATGGCGGAAAGGCCTATGCCGGTCAGGTAGGGCAGGGTTTGCCAAGTCAACGGATGCCAGCCGGTATATGTAGCCCATACGCTCGATAAAGCCATTCCGACCACAGAAAGGTAAAACACAATCCGCCAACCCGGTTCGCCCAGTAGCGAAAGTTCGCGCACGAGCAGATAAGCCCAAGCGGCAAGCAGGCCGCCGCACAGGCCGACTAAGGCGGCAAATTCCTGCCCGCTTTGAAAAGAAGGGTTGAGCAGCACGACTACGCCGATAAAGCCCAAAACCAGCACGGCCGCTGTGTAGGAAGAAATTTTTTCTTTCAAAACAATAAACGATAAAACGGCAAGAAAAATCGAGGAGGTGTAGCCGAGGGTTACACCTGTGGCTAAAGGCAGGTGCATGATGGCGTAAAAAATGCACAACATCCCCAAGGTGCCGGATACGCTGCGGTTCAAATGCGCTTTCCAATGCGGTGTGCGGAAACTTTTGCCTTGTGCTTTGGCGGTGATGCCGAGAAAAAGGGCGGCGAAGCCCATCCGCCAAAATACCAGCTCGCCTGTGCCCAGTGCGAATGTTTGCGATGCGCTTTTTACCAAAAGGTTCATCAGGGTAAAGCAGACGGCGGCGATGATTACCCAGCCTGAGCCGAGTGGGTCTTTGTATGGGGATCGGGTAGCGTTCATGGGTGTGCGGTTTAGGGAAAAAGGGCAGGCCGAGACCTTTGCAAAACCCCCATCTGCGGCGCATTTCTGCGTTGTGCGCTGCTCGCTCGTTTGCCTATCTAAATGATATGTCTGCACTCGCTGCGCTGCTACGCCTTGAACTGCATCCACATCTGAGGGTTTTGCAAAGGTCTCAGGCCGTCTGAAATTTTTCAGACGGCCTCTTGAGGGTGTGGTTAACTCGGGCATTTCAGCCCCAGCCATTTCATCGAGCCGTCGTGTTCCAACTCTTTAACGGTAAGGATGAAATCGCCGATGTGGATGCGGTCGCCTTCCACGGGTACATTGCCTTCAAAGCGTTTTTTAAACAGGCCGCTCAAGGTCAGGTTGCGTTCGTGTTCTTCCAGCCGCAAGCCGTAGGCATCGGCCAAATCGCCGGCGATGCTGGAGGGGTTAACCACAAATTCGCCGAAGAAGTCTAAATTGATCAGCGCCGATTGGCCTGTTTCGCAGAAGCGTTTGGCGAGCGTGTCCACCTGTTCGGGCGGCACGATATACCAAGCCACATCGCCGGCTTGCAAGCGGGTGTCGAATGTCAGCACTTCGCGTTTGTCGTTGCGGATGAGGGCGAAGCAGCGGGTGGAGAGCATACACAAATCCCGGGCCACTTCATCGGGGTGCTGCCCTTCGGCATCGGAGTCCGCCACCACTTCGTAAGCCAGCAGCGGCACCGATTCGCTTTCCGAAAGCCATATTTCGCGGCTGTCGGTCGGTTCGGGTTTGGGCGGTACGGTCACTTTCAACCAGCGGGCGACCACGGGAATGGTCGTTCCCTGAATCAGCAGCGACAAAATCACCACCGCAAACGCTACGTCAAACAGCAGCCGCGCATTGGGCACGCCCATTACCAGCGGCATCATCGCCAGCGTAATTGGCACCGCGCCGCGCAAGCCTACCCAGCTGATGTAGGCCATTTCGCGCATATTGTAGTGAAACTTCCAAATGCCGCTGGCCACTGCAATCGGGCGGGCGACCAGCATCAGAAACGCGGCGATGGCGAGGGCGTCCAAACCGTGTTCGAGAAGGCGCGTGGGCGTAACCAGCAAACCCAGCACCACAAACATACTGGCTTGTGCCAGCCATGCCAGGCCGTCCATCACGCGCAAAACGTGCTCGGTGGCGTGGCTGTGGCGGTTGCCGACGATAATGCCGGCCAGATAAACCGCCAAGAATCCGCTGCCGCCGATGAGGTTGGTAAACGCAAAAGTCAGCAGGCCGCCTGAAACAATCATCAAGGCATACAGACCTTCGGCCAAATTCAGACGCCGTGTTAACCGCGATAAAATTTTGCCGCCGATAAAGCCCAGCAGCAGGCCGAAGCCGAGTTGTTGCACCAGCAGCAGTAAGAATGGAAGAACGCCCGCTTCTTCGGGATTCATCGTCAGTGCAATCAAGGCCGTTACGAGGAAAATGGCCATCGGATCGTTCGCGCCCGATTCGATTTCCAGCGTGGCCTGCACCCGTTCGTTGAGGCGCACGCCGCTGTTGCGCAGCAGGCTGAATACCGCACCGGCGTCGGTAGAGCCGACGATGGCGGCCATCAAAATGCCCAAGCGCCAATCGACATTCATATAAAGTGTGGCGAAAATGCCCAGCAAGGCTACGGTGGCAATCACGCCCCAGCTGGCTAAGACGGACGCCGGTTTCAAAGCGATGCGGAAGCTGTCGAGTTTGGTGCGCAGGCCGCCGTCGAGCAGGATCACGGCCAGCGCGAGTTGCCCGATTAAGGTGGCGGTAACGAAATTGTCGAACGCGATGCCGCCGATGCCGTCTTCGCCCGCCAGCATGCCGACGCCGAGAAATACCAATAACAGCGGCAGCCCCAGCCGGGCCGAGAGCGTGGTCGAGATCACGCTGAGAAAGAGCAGCAGCCCCGTGATTAAGAATAAAGTGTTGATTCCGTCCATGATGGTGTGTGCGTTGTTTTGCTTATGTTTGATAGCGTAAAACGCTGCCATTTTAGCATAAAACAGTATTTTCCCCGACGAAGCAGGCGGGGCGGTTGGCACTGGCCATACCTTTTCAGACGGCCTCGATGCCATTGGTCGGGCCGTCTGAAAACAAATTTCCGAAATCGGCTATAATGCGCGCTATTTCAAACTTGTTGTTCAGGAAACACTATGGCTTTTGCCTCTCTTTTTACTCTGCTTGATGATATTGCTTCCGTGTTGGACGACGTGGCCGTGATGACGAAAATGGCTGCGAAAAAAACCGCCGGCGTGGTGGGCGACGATTTGGCTTTGAACGCCAACCAAGTTACCGGCGTGTCGGCCGACCGCGAGCTGCCGATTGTATGGGCGGTTGCCAAAGGCTCTTTGATTAATAAAGTGATTTTGGTGCCGGCGGCTTTGCTGCTGTCTATTTTTATTCCGTCGCTGATTAAGCCTTTGCTGGTAATCGGCGGCGCGTTTCTCTGTTTTGAAGGCGTGGAAAAGATACTGCACAAGTTTCTAAACAAACACAGTGGCGACGAAGCGCATGAAGCCGTTGGCGATGAAATCGTAGATGAAAAAACCAAAATCAAAGGCGCTATCCGCACGGATTTCATTTTGTCTGCCGAAATCATCATCATTGCGCTGGGCGTGGTGGGCAGCTTCGGCGTGCTGACCAAATCACTGGTGTTGTCGGTAATCGGCATCGGAATGACCGTGCTGGTGTACGGTTTGGTGGCCGGCATCGTGAAGATGGACGACTTCGGCATGTGGCTGATGAATAAAACCAATGCGTTAGCCCGCGCGGTAGGCAAAGGCATCATTTTGTTTATGCCGTGGTTTATGCGCGGCCTGAGCGTGGTCGGCATGTTGGCGATGTTTTTGGTGGGCGGCGGCATCATTGTCCACAACATCGACTTCGTACATCACCTGCTTGAAAAATACGGTGTGGTCGAAGGCTTGGCCAGCTACCCTGCCACGTTGTTGGTCGGCCTGCTGACCGGCGCGGCGGTGTGTGCGGTGGTGCTGCCGGTCATGAAAATGTTCAGTAAAAAAGCCGCACATTAAATATATGGTATGAAGGCCGTCTGAAAACTATATTTCAGACGGCCTCAAATCTTGATACGCCGATTAACCCGAATCATCACAACCCTATGAATGTTTTTGAAAAAGCTGACACCGTGTGGCAAAAGCCGTGGCTGTATTGGCCGCTGTTGCCGGCCATTGCCCTTGCAACGCCTTTGACGTTTGCGCCGTATTATCATTTTTGGCTGATGCCTTTGCTGTTCGGCGCTCTGATCAAGCTTACCGAGCTGCGTCCGCAATATGCGGCGAGAAGTGCTTATCTGTTTGGATTGATCGGCTATACCGCCCAGTTTTACTGGATTCATACCGCGCTGCATACCGTGTCGGGGCTGCCGAACCTGTATGCCGTGCCGCTTACTTTTCTGCTGCCCGCATTTCTGGCGCTGTATCCCGCGGTGGCGTTTTGGCTGGCCAACAAATTTAATGTGTCGCGCACCGTGCGCATCGGCTTGGTGATTCCGCTGGTGTGGACGCTCACCGAGTTTGCCCGCGAGCGTTTGCTCACCGGCTTTGCATGGGGCGCGCTCGGGTATTCCCAAATTGCCGATTTCAGCCCGCTGGCCGGTTTCGCGCCTTTGGGCGGCATTCATTTGGTAACGTTGGCAACTGCTTTAACAGGCGCATGGCTGGTGTTGCTGCTGGACGGCAAAAGAGGCCGTCTGAAACAGCGTGCCGTGGCAGCGGGCGCATTGGTGGCGGTGCTGTCGGCAGGCTATATTGGCAAACAGATTGAATTTACCCGCCCCGACGGCAGCTCTGCCACCGTGGCGTTGGCTCAAGGGAATATTCCGCAAACGCTGAAATGGACGCCCGAGCAGTTTTTCCCCACGGTCAAACGCTATTACGAGCAGGTTGCCGGCAGCCGAGCCGACATCGTGATTCTGCCGGAAACCGCCATTCCGATGATGCGTCAGGATTTGCCGCAAGGTCTGATAGACCAGTTTGCCGCCCGCGCCAAAGCCAACGGCAGCGCATTGGCAATCGGTATCAGCCAATACACTTCAGACGGCCTCGGTTATGAAAACGCGGTTATCAATCTTACCGATTATCAGCCGGAACGACCCGACCACATTCCGTATTACGCCAAAAACCATCTCGTGCCGTTCGGCGAATACAAACCCCTGCCGTGGCTTACCGAGCCTCTGTACCAATTGATGAACATGCCTTTGGCCGACTTCAAGCGCGGCGGCGATGCCCAAACGCCGTTTCAGATGGCCAACCAAAAAGTCGCGTTCAATATCTGCTATGAAGACGGTTTCGGCGACGAATTAATCGCATCCGCCAAACAATCCACGCTGCTCGCCAATGCCAGCAATATGGCGTGGTACGGAAAATCCAACGCCATGTTCCAGCATTTGCAGCAGTCGCAAGCACGGTCTATGGAGTTGGGGCGTTATATGGTGCGCTCCACCAACACCGGCGCCACTGCGATTATCGACCCCAAAGGCCGAATCGTCAGCCAGACCGTGCCGGATACCGAAGCCGTATTGGAAGGCAAGATCGAAGGCTATACTGGCGAAACCCCTTACATGAAGATGGGCGGTTCGCTGCCCTTAATCATCTTGCTCGGTCTTGCCGCAGCGGTATTGTTTGCCGCAGGAAAACGGCGCAGATAAAGGCTTTCAAGACGGCCTCAACCTTTATTAACAGCCTGCATGGTGTTGCGGTATCCATCGAAAACCGAAAATATACAGGCTGTCTGAAACGATAAATCCACACAGCGTGTATAATCTGTGCTTTAATGCGGAACTAATCCTGATAGAAGTACTCAAATATTTTAAATCAATCAAATTTAAAAAAATACAAAATTTTACCTATTATGTATTGAATGTGTACACGATAATTCTGTTTAATAAGAAAGCCGGGTATCCGGTAAACCACAGAGGCTCAGGCATCCGCCGAAAGTCTTGCACAATATAATATAAGGAAAGCCAACTAATGACAATGAATAACGCCTTTGCATTACCCGTCCCCAGCGGTCATGGTAGCTTGGAGCAGTACATTCATACCGTAAACAGTATTCCTATGCTTTCTGCCGAAGAAGAAACCAATCTGGCAGAGCGACAACAAAAAGGCGACCTTGAAGCCGCCAAACAACTGATTCTTTCCCACCTGCGCGTAGTCGTATCGATTGCACGCGGTTACGATGGTTACGGTCTTAACCAAGCCGACCTGATTCAAGAAGGCAACATCGGCCTGATGAAAGCGGTGAAACGCTTCGAGCCGACTCGCGGCGCACGCCTGTTTTCATTTGCCGTACATTGGATCAAAGCAGAAATTCACGAGTTTATTTTGCGCAACTGGCGCTTGGTGCGTGTTGCTACCACCAAACCGCAACGCAAACTGTTTTTCAATCTGCGCAGCATGCGTAAAAACCTGAATGCCCTGTCGCCGAAAGAAGCACAGGAAATCGCCGACGATTTGGGTGTGAAACTGTCGGAAGTGCTGGAAATGGAACAACGCATGACCGGTCGCGACATCGGCATTTTGGCGGAAAACAGCGACGATGAAGACAGCTTCGCGCCGATTGACTGGCTGGCCGACAACGACAGCGAGCCGACCCGGCAAATCGAGCAGAAAGCTCACTACGCTTTGCAAACCGAAGGCCTGCAAAACGCCTTGGCCAAACTCGACGACCGCAGCCGCCGCATCGTAGAAACCCGCTGGCTGCAAGACGACGGCGGTTTGACGCTGCACGATTTGGCTGCCGAATACGGCGTGTCTGCCGAGCGTATCCGTCAGATTGAAGCCAAAGCCATGCAGAAACTGCGCGGTTTTCTGACTGAAGACGCGGAAGCAACTGTTTAAGATTTAATGTTTGAATGATGTAAAAAGGCCGTCTGAATTTTCAGACGGCCTTTGTTGTATCAGGGCTTATTTGCCTGCGGTTGCCAAGCCGGCCAAGTCTTTATCCACATGATACAAGCCCTTGCCGTCGTCGCCGACCAGATTGATTTTGTCCAAAATCGATTTAAACAAACGCTCTTCTTCGTGCTGCTCCGAGACATACCATTGCAGGAAGTTGAAAGACGAATAATCTTTTTCGGTAAAGGTTGCTTCTACCAATTCATTGATTTTCTTGGTAATCGTTTTTTCGTGTTTGTACACGGCCTCAAACATTTCCTTCAAACCTTTATAGTTGGTTTTCGGTGCGGGAATCGTGCCGATTTCAGGCATGGCGCCGGTTTCGCTCAAATAATCAAACAGGCGGTGCATATGCTGCATTTCTTCGGCGGCATGGGCTTTCAAAAATGCCGCCGCGCCTTCAAAGCCTTTGCTGTCGGCCCAAGCAGACATTTGCAGGTAAACGTTGGAAGAATAAAACTCAAGATTCAGCTGTTCGTTTAAGTGTTTGACGATTTTTTCAGACAACATAACATCACTCCTTTGTAAAGGGTTGAGGGGAAATGGTTGAAAAACGGTGCGGTGGTGTGTGCAATAGGGCGGGCAGCATTGTTAAAAATGCGTCCGAGAAGATTGTTGTTATCGGCTAAGTTTTTATGAACTGCGTTGGCGTGGTAAGGCGATGATTCCGCTTTTATCTTTGAGTGTTATGGCGCCGGAAATATCCGTACATGCAAAGATAACACATTCAGGTTAATTAAAAAATGATATGGGTTATCATTTGATTAAAGTTGGGTAAGCGTTTTGAAAAATACCGGTCGTGGGATGTGGTGATTTGAGGCCGTCTGAATTTTCAGACGGCCTGTTTTATGTTGGGCATATTTGGCATTTAGTGAGCATAGCCGTTTGAACCGAGAAACGTGCGGCTACTTTTTTTGGCGTTTCGAGCGCGGGTGGGTGTCGTCGTACACTTTCGCCAAATGGTCGAAATCGAGCTTGGTGTAAATTTGCGTGGTAGATAAATTGCTGTGGCCGAGTAGCTCTTGCACGGCTCTGATGTTTTGCGCCGATTGGAGGATGTGGCTGGCGTAGCTGTGCCGCAGCATGTGCGGGGAAATGTGTTGCGGGCTGCCTTGCGTTAAGGCCCAATCGCGCAGGCGGTTGCGAATCTGGCGGACGCTGAGGCGCTGGCCTAAGCGGTTGGTAAACAAAGCGGTTTCATTATCTTTGGCAACGCGCTGCGGCAGATAGGCTTCTATCGCTTCAATGCTTTTGGCGGTTAAAGGCACGCGGCGCTGTTTGCTGCCTTTGCCTGTCACGCTTACCCAGCCTTCTTGCAGCAAAACATCGCTTAGATTCAAAGCGTTGACTTCGCCGACACGCAGTCCGCTGCCATACATCAATTCAAACAAAGCATGGTCGCGCACGCTGAGTGCTTCGTCGCACACATGCTGGTCGAGCAGGTGGTTCAGCATTTCCTGCTCCAAGGCTTTGGGTAGGCGTTCGGGGGCTTTGGGGGCTTTGAGCGTTTCGGTAGGGTCGGCGGCCATCAAGCCTTGTTGGACCAGCCATCCGCAATATTGCCGCCAAGCCGAAAGTTTGCGCGCCATGCTTCGTTCGCCGGTGTTTTGTTGTGAAAGGCTTTTCAAGGCGGCGACAAAATGTTTGCGCGCGGCAGGTTCTTGACCGCAGTCGGTGGGGAGCAGGGTGGCCAGTTGCGTTAAGTCGCGGCGGTAAGCGGCTACCGTGTGAGCGGATTTGCCTTGCTGGACTAGCGTTTGAAGATAGTCGTCTTGATGGTCGAACAAGCGGGAAAGCTGCATGATAGGGTTCGGGTAAAACAGGAAGCAGATAGGCGCATTGTACTGCTTGGAAGCGGCGCAGCGTAAGCGGTATGTGATGCCGGATAAAAGGCTTGATTTAAGATGAGCCCGAAACCTTTACAAAACCCCCATCTGCGGCGCATTTCTGCGTTGTGCGCTGCTCGCTCGTTTGCCTATCTATATGATATGTCTGCACTCGCTGTGCTGCTACGCCTTGAACTGCATCCACATCTGAGGGCTTTGCAAAGGTCTCAGGCCGTCTGAAAATGTTTTTCAGACGGCCTCATCATGCCATACCTTATTTCAGTATGTTTTTAATCACACCCATCACGCTGCGTGAAATGGCACGGGTAACTTGCTTGTTGATCTGATCGCCCACGCTGTCGGCCAAATCATATGCCACACCTTGATTGGCTTTTTTGCGGCTGCCGAACAAACCGCCCAAGAAGCCGCCGACTACGCCGTCTTTCTGCGGCTGTGCGGCGGTTGTTTTCTCCGCTTGGGCCTGCTCTTTCGCCGCGGCTTCGGCCTGCTTGGCTTCGGCTTGCTGCTGCTCCAACTCCGCCAATGCTTCGTAGGCCGAGTAGTTGTCGACCATATCTTTGTAGTGGCGGTAGAGAATATCTTTTTGGAACTTCTCGTCGCGTTCGGAGGCGGCCAGCGGGGTCAAGTTGGATTGCGGCGGCAACACAAGCGCACGATCCACCGGCATCGGCATGCCTTTTTCATCCAAAAACGACACCAGCGCCTCGCCTACGCCAAGCTCGGCAATCGCTTCCACCACGTTCACATTCGGATTGGTGCGGAAAGTTTCGGCGGCGGCTTTCACGGCTTTTTGGTCGCGCGGCGTGAATGCCCGCAAAGCGTGTTGCACGCGGTTGCCGAGCTGCCCCAAAATCGTGTCGGGCAGATCGAGCGGGTTTTGGGTAACGAAATACACGCCCACGCCTTTCGAGCGGATCAGGCGCACCACTTGTTCGATTTGCTCCACCAGCGCGGCGGGGGCGTTGTCGAACAGCAAATGCGCTTCGTCAAAAAACATCACGAATTTCGGTTTGTCCAAATCACCCACTTCCGGCAGGGTTTCAAACAGTTCCGCCAACATCCACAGCAGAAACGCGCTATACATGCGCGGCGAACGCATCAGTTTTTCGGAATTCAGAATATTGATCACCCCTTTGCTGCCTTCGGTCTGCATCCAGTCTTCCAGATTCAGCGCAGGCTCGCCGAACAGGTTTGCCGCCCCTTCGTTTTCGAGTGTCAGCAATTGCCGCTGCACCGCGCCGACGCTGGCGGGCGATACGTTACCGTATTGGCTGCGGTATTCGGCGGCATTATCGGCAACGTGTTTGAGCATGCCGCGCAAGTCTTTCAAATCAATCAGATGCCAACCGTTATCGTCGGCGACGCGGAACACCAGATTGAGCAAACCTTCCTGCGTGTCGTTCAGGTTCATCAAACGTGCGAGCAGCATCGGCCCCATTTCGGAAATGGTTACGCGCACAGGAATGCCGGTTTCGCCGAATACATCCCAAAAACGCACGGGAAAGCCTTGTAGCCAGCCGCTGTCCAAACCGAATTCGGCAATGCGCTCGGCTACTTTACCGCTGTCGCTGCCTGCGTTCACGATGCCCGACAAATCGCCTTTCACATCGGCCAAAAACACGGGAATGCCCGCTTCGCTGAAGGCTTCGGCCATGCGGCGCAGGGTAACGGTTTTGCCTGTGCCGGTCGCTCCGGCGATCAGGCCGTGGCGGTTGGCCATTTTGCCTTGTATTTTCAGCGTGTTGCCGTCTGAACGGGCGATGGGGAAAGTGGTCATCAGAATGTCCTTGATAGGTTGAATGAAGATGCACATATTGTCTTATGAATCGGTTCAAGGCGCAAACGGCTCTTCAGTGATGTTTGCTGTCTCGATTACTAAAATGTGTTGATTGGTTACAGCGGTTTTTCAGACGGCCTGACGGCCATTTGAAGAATTGAGGGGGCATGCAGATGAATAAAGACCTGAGACCTTTGCAAAACTCCCAAATGTGGATGCAGTTTAAGGCGTAGCAGCACAGCGAGTGCAGACATATCATATAGATAGGCAAACGAGCGAGCAGCGCACAACGCAGAAATGCGCCGCAGATGGGGGTTTTGCAAAGGTCTCGACCTTTCAAAGGTCGAATCTGTAGCGAAAGCGCAGCGCGCAAAAATAGAGGCCATCTGAAATCAAGCAGATGGCCTTAAAAAAAGAATCGATGAAAAGGAATGTAAACCGGCTGAATTAACGGCCTTGCTACGAAACAAATCTTAACAAAGATAAACAAATAGTGCAACTATTTTTTACAGTATTATGTTGATTTTTACATTTTGGCGAAAATTTTAACGGTTTAGTCGTCTCAATCACCCATTTCGGCCAGCAACTCGGCTTGATGTTCCGCTATTAAAGCGGTGGTCAGCTCTTCCAAATCGCCGTCCATAATAAAATCGAGTTTATGCAGGGTTAGGTTGATGCGGTGGTCGGTTACGCGGCCCTGCGGATAGTTGTATGTGCGGATACGTTCGCTGCGGTCGCCGCTGCCGATGAGGCTTTTACGTTCCGCTGCTTCTTTGGCTTGGGCTTCGCGTTTTTGCGCATCATTCAAGCGCGCGGCCAACACTTTCATGGCTTGCGCTTTGTTGCTGTGTTGCGAGCGCCCGTCTTGGCATTCCACCACCATGCCGGTCGGCAAGTGGGTGATGCGCACGGCAGAATCGGTTTTGTTGATGTGCTGGCCGCCGGCGCCTGATGCGCGGAAGGTATCGATGCGCAAATCGGCAGGATTGAGCTGGATTTCTTCCAATTCGTCGGCTTCGGGCATCACGGCTACGGTACAGGCTGAAGTGTGGATGCGCCCTTGGCTTTCGGTGGCGGGAACACGTTGTACGCGGTGGCCGCCCGATTCAAATTTCAGTTTGCTGTAAGCACCTAAGCCGACAATACGGGCAATCACTTCTTTATAGCCGCCCAAGTCGCTTTCGTTGGCGGAAACGATTTCTACCTGCCAGCGGCTACGTTCGGCAAAGCGGCTGTACATTCTTAGCAGGTCGCCGGCAAACAGCGCAGCTTCATCACCGCCGGTACCTGCGCGGACTTCGATGAAGATGTTTTTGTCGTCGTCGGCATCTTTCGGCAACAGCAGTTTTTGCAATTCTGTATCCAAAGTTTCGATTTTCGCTTTGGCGTTTTCGATTTCTTCGGCGGCAAATTCTTTCATTTCCGGGTCAGATAGCATTTCTTCCGCTTCCGCCAAATCGCTTTGCGCCTGAGTATATTGATGGAAGACTTCTACCACAGGCGTGATTTCCGCATGTTCGCGGGTCAGCTTGCGGTAATTGTCCATATCTTCGGTGGCTTCCGGCTGGCCGAGCAGGTGGGTAACTTCTTCGAGGCGGTCGGCCAGTTGTTGGAGTTTGTCCAAAATTGATGGTTTCATAGTGTTTTCCGGTAAAGGCCGTCTGAAAATAAGGGGAAGTCTGACCAAGCACACGAATCAAGAATCTGACTTCGATGATGGAGATAAAATTTTCAGACGGCCTGAAATGCTTAAGATATCGATAAAAGTCTTTTGGGGAAAACCGTTGTTTTGCTATGTGCAGATTCTTGCACGGGCAAAATGGCGGTTGATTGTTTGACAAAAGCTTTACCGATTTCCGTATCTGCGGGTATTTTTATCTGATTTAAACAGGCAGTTCATTAAAGCTGTTTTTTGATAAATAAAAAAGCCAGCTAACGCTTAGCTGACTTTTTTATTTATTGTTGGTCGGAGTGAAAGGATTCGAACCTTCGACCCCTTGCACCCCATGCAAGTGCGCTACCAGACTGCGCCACACTCCGACTCGAAAAGAGAACGGGATTATAAAGTCACATTACTCAACTGGCAAGTGTTTTTTCAATTTCACCCAGCATTTTTTGCAGTTCATCCCGCATTTCATCGGCTTGAATGGCAGGGTTGCCTTCTGCATCCAGTGCGTTATGGGTAAAAGTATCTACAAAAGGGGTAAACGTGTCTTTGAGCTTGATCAGCTTTAATACGTCGGAACGGGTATAGTTATTGCCGCCGTAGCCTACTACCACGCCGTTTTCATGCTGCCATTGAGAAAATTGTGCAGGGCTGATTTGCACCAGTTCGCACATTTCGTTCAGGCTGAAATAGCGTTTGGCCGGAATAACGGGGATGGTATTAACGTTGTTTGTCATAGTAGTGCTCCACCATGCCTTTGAGTTTTTGGCTTGCATGGAAAGTAACGACTCTGCGGGCGGTAATCGGCACTTCTTCGCCGGTTTTGGGGTTGCGGCCGGGGCGTTGCGGTTTGTCGCGCAGCTGGAAGTTGCCGAATCCGGAAATTTTAATTTCTTCGCCACGGGCTAAGGTGGCGCGGATTTCTTCAAAAAAGAGTTCGACGATTTCTTTGGCATCGTTTTTGGTTACGCTGCTTACTTTTTCTACCAAAATATCTGCCAATTCGGCTTTCGTTAATGTCATATTATTACCTTCGTTTTTCAATAGGTGGGGATTATTACTAATTTTTTTTTAGAATTCAAGTGAATAAGGTTTTTTTTAGCCGCGAAGTTGCGCCCCCGCACTTTCAGCCGCTTTGATTAACTCTGCTATAAGAGGCTCTACGGCTTCGTCTGTAAGCGTGGCTTCCATATCTTGCAGCATGATTTTCACTGCCATACTCTTCATGTTGTCGGGCAGGCCGGTGCCTCGGTATACGTCGAACAGGGCGATTTCCTGAATCAGCGGGCTGCGGACGCTGCTTAACGCGGCATGCAGTTCGGCATAGCCGGTGCTTTCCGGCAACACGAAGGCCAAATCGCGGCGGGACGGTTGGAATTTGGAAACGGGCCGGTAAACGGTTTTTTCTTGTTCCAATACGGCAGCCATATCTACTTCGAAAACCAGCGGAGCTTGGGGCAGATCGTATTTTTGCAGCCATTGCGGGTGCAGTTCGCCGATGAAACCGACCGTTTTTCCGTTGATTTTAATTTCTGCGGTGCGGCCGGGGTGCAGGGCAGGGTGTTCTGCTTTGACGAACTGGGCATGTTTGCCTGCCAGCAGTTCTTCTACGTCGCCTTTAATGTCGTAAAAATCGACCGGGCGGCTTTTTTCGCCCCACTGCTCGGGCAGGGCAGAGCCGTACACCAAGCCGCCGATGCGTTCGTTTTGAATGAAACGGCCGTCTGAATCTTTGCGGAAAACGCGGGCGATTTCAAACACGCGCACGCGGTTTTGTTTGCGGTTGAGGTTGTTTTGCAGGATTTCTACCAGCCCGCCGATAAGTGTTGAGCGCATCACGCTGTATTGTGCGGCCAACGGATTTTGCAGGCGGATAGGATGGCTGTTGGCTGCAAAATCCTGCTCCCACTGTTCATTTACGAAAGCATAGCTGACCACTTCTTGATAAGCGCGTGCGGCCAGTTGACGGTAAACGTCAAAGCGCGGACGGCGGGTTTCGGGCAGCGCCATCATTTTCAGACGACCTGAAGTGTAATCGTCGGGAATGTTTTCGTAGCCGTACACACGGGCGATTTCTTCAATCAAATCGGCTTCGATTTCAATGTCGTAGCGGAAGCTGGGCGAGGTAACTTGGAGGCCGTCTGAAATTTTTTGCGGCTGTAAACCAAGTGAAGCCAAGATGTTTTCGATGCGTGCTTCATCTATGGCTACACCGAGCAGTTTGGCAACACGTTTGGTGCGAACCGATACCGTTTTACGCTCGGGCAGTTTGCCGACGGCTTCTACGATTTCGCCAGCTTGGCCGCCGCAAATCTGCAAAACCAACTCGCTGGCACGTTCGATAGCGTCGCGTTGCAGTTCGAAATCGACGCCGCGTTCGAAGCGGAATGATGAATCGGAGCCAAAGCCGTATTGGCGGGATTTTCCGGCAATGATTTCAGGTGCAAACCAAGCCGATTCCAGCACGATATTGCGGGTGCCGTCTGAAACTGCGCTCGCTTCGCCGCCCATCAAGCCGGCCATGCTCAATGCGCCTTTTTCGTCGGCAATCACTAAGGTGTTGTCGGACAAGGTAACGGTTTTTTCGTTCAAACAAGCCAACGTTTCGCCTTCGGTAGCGCGGCGAACGATGATGCTGCCTGAAAGTTTGTCGGCATCGAAAACGTGCATAGGCTGGCCGATTTCCAGCATCACATAGTTGCCGATATCTACCAGCGCGGAAATACTGCGCACTCCGCTGCGGGCCAAGCGTTGCTTCATCCAGTCGGGCGTGGCGGCTTGCGCGTTCACGTTTTCAATCACGCGGCTGAGGAAGCGGCCGCAGTCTTCGGGCGCATCAATGCGTACGGGCTGGATTTTGCCGCTGTTGATAGAGGCCGTCTGAATTTGAGGTTGACGGAATGCACAGCCGGTTAAAGCTGCGGTTTCTCGCGCTAAACCTTTGATGCTTAAGCAATCGGTGCGGTTTGGCGTGATTTTCAGTGTAAATACGGTGTCGTCCAAGTCCAGATAATTGCGGAGGTTTTCGCCGACGGGTGCATCATCAGGCAGAATGTGCAGACCGTTAACGCCGTCGTCGGGCAAGCCCAGTTCGTCGGTAGAACACAGCATGCCGTTTGAAACCTGACCGCGCATTTTGGTCGGCTTGATTTTGAAATTGCTCGGCAATACCGCGCCCGGTAAGGCACAAGGTACTTTGATACCCGGCTTCACATTCGGTGCGCCGCAAACAATCTGAATCAGCCCGCCCGTGCCTGCATCGACTTGGGTGACGTTCAGGCGGTCGGCATCGGGGTGTTTTTCTACCGATTTGACTTCGGCAACTACTACGCCTGAAAAGGCGGGCGCGGCAGTTTCGGCTTCTTCGACTTCGAGGCCGGACATGGTCAATAAATGGCCGAATTCATCGGCTGAAAGATGGGTATCGGCTTGGGTTTTGAGCCACGAATAAGAAAATTGCATGAGTTATCTCTTTATATATCATTAACTTGGATATAACTACATAACGGTTTGGGTTGCTTGATTGTGTAAATCCGGCATATCCCATTTGTTTTGTATTTTTTAAGTGGAAAAATGTTAGTGCTACATCATGATGAATACGGCCAGTATGCTGTAAGCGCAAATAAAGCAAATCATGAATGCTGCTTTTTCTTTATGGTGAAAATAAGGTAAGAAAAAGCTGGCGCATAATCCTGTGATTCCACCTACCAAAATGCTCCGGCTTCCGTATTCACTCCAAATCAAAGCTTGTTCAATTTCGCCTGTGCCGATTTTTAAATCGGCTAATTGTGAAGAACGATGTGCACAATAGAAAGCAAAAATGAGCAGGGCTGATGTCAGTAAATAGAGCCACAGCCATATTTTTTGCATGGCATTACTTAAACTGTTTCAAAAAATTCAAATCGTTATCAAAGAATAAACGCAAGTCGTTGACGCCGTAGCGCAGCATGGCGAAGCGGTCGAGGCCGATGCCGAAGGCGAAGCCGGTGTAACGTTCGGGATCGATGTTGACGTTGTTCAACACGTTGGGGTGCACCATGCCGCAGCCACCGACTTCCAGCCATTTGCCGTTGTCGCCCATGATGTCGATTTCGGCGGAAGGCTCGGTGAAAGGGAAGAAGGAAGGACGGAAACGTACTTGCAGATCGTCGCGCTCGAAAAAGCGGCGGATAAAGTCGGTAAACACGGCTTTAAGGTCGGCAAAGGTTACGCCTTCTTCCACCCATAAACCTTCGGCCTGATGGAACATGGGCGAGTGGGTGGCATCGCTGTCCACGCGGTAAACGCGGCCGGGGGCGATGATGCGGATAGGCGGGTTTTTCTTGTCCAGCATGTAGCGGATTTGGATCGGCGAGGTGTGGGTGCGCAATACGTTGCCGTTTTCTACATAGAAGGTATCCTGCATGGCGCGGGCAGGGTGGTTTTGCGGAATATTCAGTGCTTGGAAGTTGTGGAAATCGTCTTCGATTTCAGGGCCGTCGGCAACCTCGAAACCCATGCCGTGGAAGAGTTCGACCACGCGTTGAAGGGTGAGGGTAACGGGATGCAGGCCGCCTGAGATTTGGCTGCGACCGGGCAGGGTAACGTCCAGCGCTTCTGCGGCAAGGCGGGCTTGCAGCTGGGCGGCATTGAGGGCATCGCGTTTTTCGTTGTAGGCCGTCTGAAAACGGTTTTTGCATTCGTTAATGTGGGCGCCGACGGTTTTGCGCTCTTCGGGCGACATTTGTCCGAGCTGTTTCAAGAGGGCGTTTAGCTCGCCGGTTTTGCCCATATAGCGGGCTTTGACTAATTCTAATGCTTGAAAATCAAGGGCTTCGTTAACGGCTGAAATGCCTTCTTCAACGATTCTGTTTACATTTTCCATGATGTTTAATTTATTTTCTGTGTTCCGGCGCGACGCCTGAGAGGATTGAGAAGATTAACAAACAAAGGCCGTCTGAAAACTGTTTCAGACAGCCTCGAAGGCGTTCCGCTTCAATTTTAAAGGTGGCTATTGTAACGCAAATTGCGCCTAAAAAACAGCGTGCTAAAGCAAAAAGCGAGGTGCGGTTTATATGAAAAATGATGGTTGGTTTTTTGATGTTTGGGTGTATTTGCATTGTGTAAGTTCATGAATTTTATATTGATTGTTGATTTTCGGCCGAGTGATGCTTGATGCGAAGCAAACCGGCCGTTTTTGTTGTGGTGGCAAATGATTTTCAGACGGCCTTTGAGGTGAATTGCTGCTTGTTGCAAATGTGCAAACATACTGAAAATTCCAAAGAAATATTTGCATGATTACGTCATTGATGGTAACTTTTGTTTTAATTTGTAATAATAAATAAAGTTACTTTTACAAATTGGGTTGTTTGTTTTGATTGATAAAATAAATATATAAAACATATTGTTGTTTTAATTTTGTGGTTTTATTTGTGTCGAGAATATGTTTTTATCTTATGAAATAAAAATATTTGAATAAAGTCGGGATGATCGAAATGGTTATTTGATTAATATTTGTTTAAATTTGTTAAATATCGTTTAGATTGTTTTGATTTTTTGAGATTTTTATTTTATCTATTTGTTTTATATAAAAAATAATTAATTAACATTACGGAGAGTTTTAAAATGTCTAGTCAGATGATTATTTCTGTGGGCAAATTGGATGGCGGTAGCCGCTTTACTGATGCAGAGGGTGTTGCCCGATACAGCGTGAAAAAAGGTTCGGGTGAGCCTTTGTATATCCGGGCGGATCAACATGTTGCTTATCAATTGGCGGATGCGGACACCGGATTGATGCCCGAAAACATTGAATTGGTGCAAATGGGCAATCATTTGCATATCCGTGCAAAAGGCTCCACATCTGCCCGGCCGGATATTGTGATCGAAGATTACTATATTTATGTAAAGCCCAATGGTGTCGGTAAGGTTTTTGTTTTAGATGCCGGCGGTAATGCTCATTATTATGCTTCGGAAGTGCCTGAAACCACTTTATTGGCGGAAGAAGTAACGGTTAACCGTGCTTCTTCAGGTGGTGTAAATAAATTGGCTCTTGCGTTAGGCGGCTTGGCCGGTGCCGGTTTGATTGGTGCTTTGGCGGGCGGCGGCTCGGGTAAGTCTTCGGGAGAAGCTTCTGCACCGGCTCAGAGCAACAAACCTGAACAGGTCGTGAAAAAGGAAGAAAAAGCCCAGCTTGGATCACTGCCGTCTGAATCTGAAAAGGCGCTTGTTCATGAAAAAGAAGAGGTAGCAGGCAACCGTTTGGAAGTTGCTGTGAATGAAGCACCGGTAGAAAAAAATAACTTTGTTGAGGAAGTTGCTGCTGATAAGGCAGAAGTTGCAGCCAATCAAACAGAAGTTGAAACTAAGCAAGTAGAAGTTGTTGCCGCTAAAGAAGAAGTTGCTGTCAATAATGAGATGCCGTCTGAAATTGTGGCTGAAGTTAAAGCAGAAACCGAGCCTGCTCCGAAGACAAAAATTTCAGCTCCTGCCGCAGAAGAAGCTCCGCTTGTTGCTGAAACGGATTTAACTTCTAAGCTTTCGGAAACAGAAAAGCCGGTTGAGGTTGCAACAGTCGCTCCCGTAAAACTTGCCAGCGATGCTGCGGCTATCTCTCCCGAATCTTTAGAAAAAGTGGGCAATAATGACACCGAAGCCGTTGAAGTACGTTTCGGTAAAGACGGCCATTTTTATATTTACCAACACAAAACATACGGCAAATACATCGATGCGGCCGAATTCGGCACCGACTCAACGGGCAAGACCGATAGTTTGGCTGCCATTAATAATGCTTTGACGGCCGCGCACGAAGAAAAAGTGGCCGTGCGCTTGAGCGGTAATCTGTATATTTCCGACCAAATTGTGTTGAATGAAAAAAATGCCGGCGTTACCGGTATTTTCGGTGATGGTATGGGTAAGACCGTTGTGTCTTTTGATAAGGCGCAAAAAGGTGTTTATAACCCCAATAGCAATGACGATGATGTGCGCGAGTTTGCCGGTATTTTGGTGGACGGGCAGAGCAATAAAACCATTGCCGATTTGTCGGTTAAATACACCAATCCTGATTTTTACCGCAAAGGGCAAAGTTATTTCGGCAAAGTAAACGGTATTTTGGTTAATGATGCCGACAACACCTTGATCAGCAAGGTGGAAGTTTCCGGCGCAAACCGTGCCGGCGTGTTTTTCACGTCAACTCAGACTTTGCAGAAAGACCCAGAAAGCACTAGAGGCAGAACCTATAAAGCCAGATTGATTTTGAAAGAAGTGGACGAGCATTACGAAAATCTTCCGCTAGGCGAAAACAACCGTATTGTCGATAGCTACTTGCATCACAACCGGGTAGCGGGAGCGTTGGTCGCTTATCAAAAAGATTTTTTAGCCAATGGCAACAAGCTGGCTTGGAACGGCCATGAGGCAGATGGAGGCACGGGATACGGTATTGCCAGCATGGCAGGTAGCTACAACTATGGCATTACCTATACCAACAATAAAACCGACCACAACTACCGCAAAGGCTTGGATGTTCACGACGGCGACGATGTTGTGATTAAAGACAATATGTTGATAGGCGACAGACTTCACGGTATTGCTGTGTACAACCGTCAATTTACGATGGATAACGTAAAAATTACTGATAACACCATTATCCAAGACCCAAACTTCCGTTTGGCGGTTAATGACAATCCGAAGTACACCTATCACGGCTATTCCGGTATTCAATTGCAGACCAATACCCAATTCAGAGATTTAGGCAGCAGCGATACGGGTAATTTTGAAATTCGCGGCAATACCATTAAGAATTTGGATGTATATAAGAATGCCCAGCATACCTACGGTATTGAATTCCGCAACCATGAGCAGAAGATGCATTATAAGTTGGACATCAGCAATAATGTGATCGAAGGCGAATCCAGCAAATATATGATTGCGATTATCAACGATACCCGTGACCGCCGTACTGGAGAAAAAGGCCCGGGCGCCAGCGATATCAATATTTCAGGCAATAAAATGAACATCGGGTCGATTTTGCCGGGAAATATGGCCGTATTTATCAACGAGCAGAGCAATAACGGTAAGCTTCGCGGCAAAGTAACATATGATGACAACAGCCTGATCATACGCAAACATTCAGACGGCAGTATGGAAGGTATTCAGATGATCGGTAATGCCGAAAGCTATCATGTAACCAACAACCAGTTTGAAATCCACGGCACTATGAACAAGCCGTTGATTAGTGTGTTGGGCCGCGCCGGTAATGAAATACCTGAACTGCATGTAAATGGCAACGACATTATCACCGATCTCAAAGGCGCGCTTTACCGCAGCTGGATTGAGCGCAGTAAAGCCGATGTTTTTGCCGATGGAAACACTCACAACAATAAACCGTTGGGCAAAGTGCAGCACATTAACAAGCCGGCAGCGGGTTTCTCGCCTGAAGACGAAGAGAGCGCAGCTGATGTGCAATGGGATATCGGTACCGACAGTATTTCCGGTGTGCCCGTGCATCGCGATGCAGGCAGTATGGCGCCTTCGGTTCGTTCCGAATCGGTAGTATTGGGAGAGGACGATCAAGATGATGAACTGTTTGCAGAGTCTCATCACGCTCCGGCATTGGACGATTTGCTTTCCATTGCCGAACTGAATCTTTCCGGCTTGCTGGGTAAGCAAAACCATGCTGCCTTTGCCGATAGCGTTATCGTGGCGGAATACAGGCAGTCGGCGGATATGCAGGCAGAGCAATGGCAAAGCGAGGTATCGGCGTATATCGTTTAAGTTTTGGTAAAAGGTATGGCGGCATGATGGGTAACAAACATGCTGAGACCTTTGCAAAACCCCCATCTGCGGCGCATTTCTGCGTTGTGCGCTGCCCGCTCGTTTGTCTATCTGTATGATATGTCTGCACTCGCTGTGCTGCTACGCCTTGAACTGCATCCACATCTGAGGATTTTGCAAAGATCTCATGCTTGCTGATGCCGATAAAGTGACAGCCGAAAACGGAATTATCTGTTTTCGGCTGTTTTATATGGATATTTCAGTGTTCAGAATAGGTTGCGAAAGAGATGTACCGTCATCATGCCGAGCGCCGTTAGGATGAGCGAACCAAACAAGTGCAGCGAAGAGACGGCTATGGCTGCGCCCCAACGCTGCGAGTTCAGCATGTTGACCACTTCAAGGGAAAAGCCTGAAAACGTGGTTAGGCTGCCTAAGAATCCGGTAATCAGCAGCAAGCGCCAATGCGGATCGATGGAAGGAAACAGTTCGGAAAGGGCGGCTATGATGCCGATAATATAAGCTCCGATCCAGTTGGCAGCCAGCATACCGAAGGCGAACCATGAAAATGTGTGAGCGAACCAATGGCTCAATGCCCAACGCAACAGAGCACCCAAAGCAGCGCCCATCACAACGGCGGAAAGGTTGACCGGCATTTTGTTTTACCTTTATGAACGACATATTGGGAAATCATCGATTGTGAGATGTACAGCCCATGAAATCAGATTGATGATTATCCAAAACTTGAGGCCGTCTGAAAAGTTTCAGACGGCCTCAAGTGTATTTCAATCAATCGTTACGAGCGGCTTTAAAGCTTCAGGTATTGACTCGGCAAGCCGCCGCAACTAATTGATCGAACCGGTTTATTTATTTTCCTGATACCAACGGATAAACGCATCGGGTTTGGCAAAGCCGAGCAAAGCTTCGCTGCGGCTGCCGTCGGCACGGAGAATGAAAATACCCGGCGGGCCGAACAAACCGTATTCTTTCAGCAGAGCCTGATGTTCGGCCGTATTGGCGGTTACATCGATTTGGAAGAAGCGGTTCATGCCCACAGCCTGATGCACTTCGGGCTGGTTCAGCGTGTAGGCCGCCATTTCTTTGCATGAAATACACCAGTCTGCGTAAAAATCAAGCAGTACGGGCTGATTGGGGTTTTGTTGCAAAGCGGCCTGCATTGCGGCTTTCAATTCGTTTACATCGGTATATACCTGCCCGTGCGCACTGGCAGAATCGGCGGCGGGCGGCGTGAGGGTCAGGAAGTGGTGCAGGGCGGTGCTTTGGCTGTTGGCGCTTTGATAAGCAAACCAAGAGCCGCCTGCCAGCAAAACCGAACCTAAAATCAGCGAAACGGTTTTCAGACGGCCTGACTGCTTGCGCATGCCTGCCAAGAGCAGACCGGCAGGAATAATCATCAGCAGGGTGTACAGCGCCACCACCAGCAAATACGGAATATAGGGCGTGGCAAGGTAAACGGCGACGGCGAGCAAGATAAAGCCGAAAGCGTATTTGATGCCGTCCATCCAGCCGCCGGCGCGGGGCAGGATATGGCCGCCGAACGTGCCGATGGCAATCAGCGGAACGCCCGTACCCAAGGCCAGAGCGTAGAGTGCAATGCCGCCCAAAGCCGCATCACCGGTTTGGCCGATGTAGCCGAGTGCAAAAGCCAGCGGCGGCGCGACGCAGGGGCCGACAATCAGGGCGGAGAGCATGCCCATCACAAACACCGAAGCGATTTTGCCGCCGCTCAGTTTGCTGCTTTGGTTTTGAAAGTAGCCTTGAATGGAAGCGGGCAGTTGCAGGGTGAACACGCCGAACATCGACAAGGCCAACACCACCATCACAGCCGCAGCAGCCAGCACTACCCAAGGCTGTTGCAGCCATACGGTCAGCAGCGCGCCGGTCAGTCCTGCGGTAATACCGACCAAAGTGTACGTCAGCGCCAAGCCCTGCACGTAAACCATAGACAAGGCGAAGGCGCGGCCTTTGGAGGCGTTTTTATCGCCGACCACAATGCTGGAAACAATCGGCAGCAGCGGATACATACAGGCGGTGAAACTCAAGCCCAGTCCGGCGACAAAAAACGCCAATAAATTGGCGCCCAGAGTATCCCAAGAAAGCTTGAAACGGCTGGTTTCGGTGCTGTTTCGGGTTGGTGTTGCGGCAGGGCCGTCTGAAACCGGCATGGGTTGCAGAAAGCGGTTTTTGCCGGAAGGCGGTGCGGCTGATTCGGGCTGATACAAGCCTTTGCCTTTGATGTCGAACGCCGTTTCCGTGGGCGGATAGCACACGCCCGCTTCCGCGCAGCCTTGGTATTTCACGGTCAGCCGGTAGTTTTGCTGCGGCTTGGCGTAAGGCCAGTTAACCTGCGCGGCGTGGTGGTAAACCGTCTGCTTGCCGAAAAATTCGTCTTCTTTCTCTTCGCCTTTGCTGAATTGTGCGTCGGCGAGCAAGCCTTCGGGCGAGGTTTCGGCCGAGATTTTCGATTGGTAGAGGTAGTAGCCTTCGGCAACGGCAAACTGCACATTGATGCCCTGATCGGTTACATTGACTTGGGGAACAAAAGCCTGCTCGGGCGGCAGCAGCTTAGACGCGTCCACTTGGGCGAAAACGCTGCCGGCCAAACACAGCCATGCGGTAAAGAAATAAAGTAGCTTTTTCATATCGGATTTTAAGGTTTGGGTATTCAAATAATCTTCTGAAGCGGAATGTGCAGCCGCAGTATTAAGCGGCATACGTAGAAAGAGACGGATAAGGCTGCCGATTCTTACAAGCAATATTCCAACCCGTATTTTTCAGACGGCCTCAAGGTTGCCAAAGGCCGTCTGAAAACATGGCGGCACAGGAAATACTTATTTTTGTTTCATCACCTGCTGTAAAAACTGTTTGGCGCGCGCGTGCTTGGGATGGTTGAAAAACTCTTCCGGCTCCGCTTCTTCGATGATCTGGCCGTGATCGACAAAAATCACGCGGTCGGCCACTTCGCGGGCAAAGCCCATTTCGTGGGTAACGCACATCATGGTCATGCCGCTGTTGGCCAAATCCTTCATTACGCGCAATACTTCGCCGACCATTTCGGGATCGAGAGCGGAAGTCGGTTCGTCAAACAGCATCACGCGCGGTTCCATCGCCAAGCCGCGGGCAATCGCCACGCGCTGCTGTTGGCCGCCGGAAAGCTGGCCGGGCATGGCGTCTTTTTTGTGTGCCAAACCTACGCGCTCCAGCAGCTCCATCGCTTTCTTTTCAGCTTGGGCGCGGCTTTGCTTTTTCACTTTCATCGGCGAAAGAATGATGTTTTCCAACACGTTGAGGTGCGGGTAAAGATTGAAGTTTTGGAATACAAAGCCCACTTCTTCGCGCACTTTGTTCAAATCGGTTTTCGGGTCGGCTACGTTCATGCCGTCCACCCAAATTTCGCCGCTTTCGATGGTTTCGAGTTGGTTAACCGTGCGGATCAGGGTGGATTTGCCGCTGCCCGAAGGGCCGCAAACCACCACCACTTCGCCTTTTTTGATTTCCAGATTCACGCCGTTGATAACGTGCAAGTCTTTGAAATGTTTGTGTACGTTGATAAATTTAATCATTATGTTGTTAATCCAGTGTATTCAGACGGCCTTGGCTGAAAGATGATTGCTCAATGCCACGTAAAGCTCGGGCGCGATGTGTTCGGCGCGGTCTTGCGGGTTGATGCCGACGGCCTGCAAATCTTCGTCTGTGGTCATGTCTTTCAGATTGTTGCGTATGGTTTTGCGGCGCTGGTGAAACGCGGCTTTAACCAGCTTGGAGAAATGCTCGAAATTTTCGGCTTTGCCGATGCGGTGTTTCACCGGAATCATGCGTACCACGGCGGAATCGACTTTCGGCGCGGGGTCGAACGATTCGGGCGGCACGTCGATCAGCATTTCCATATCGAAAAAATATTGCAGCATCACGCCCAAGCGGCCGTAGTCGTTGGTTTTCGGCTCGGCTACCATGCGCTCGACCACTTCTTTCTGTAACATAAAGTGCATATCGATCACATCGTCCGCCACTTCGCTCAGGCGGAACAGCAGCGGCGTGGAAATATTGTAGGGCAGGTTGCCGACGATTTTCTTTTTGCCCGGCACGCTGTTGAAATCAAACTGCAAAACGTCGCCTTCGTGAATCACGAGCTTGTCGGCAAAAGGCAGGGTTTTCAGACGGCCTACAATATCGCGGTCGATTTCAATCACATGCAGGCGGTTGAGTTTCTGCGCCAAAGACTCGGTAATCGCCGCCAAGCCGGGGCCGATTTCGATCACCGTATCATCGGGCTGAGGGCGCACGGCGTTAACGATGTCGCGGATGATGCGCGTGTCTTGTAAAAAATTTTGCCCGAACCGTTTTCGGGCTTTGTGTTCTTTCATGCTGCTTCTTCAAGATTCGTTTCGAGTGCGTATTGTAGCGCAAAATGCCCTGTCGTGCGGCGGGCGGCAGGCATAAAACCGTGCGGGTGTCTATTCTCTGAACGGAGTCTAAACATTTGGCCTTGAAAGGTTTATGATGCGGGCAGATGAAAGGAAGAAATATGAACCTTTTCGATACGCGCAGCGTAACATTTGCCGAACCGATCGAGATGCTTTATGCCTGCCACGGCAAAGTGCGCCGTTTTTGCAGCCAGCTTGAAGTGTTGCCCGAATATCTGGCGCAACACGGCTGCAACGAAACCGTGTTGCAGGCGGTTAAACAGATCAGCCAGTATTTCAACGTGGCCGCGCCTTTGCACCATCAAGACGAAGAAGACGATTTTTTTCCGCTGCTTTTGCAATATTGCCCGCAGGCTCAAGAAAGCATTCATGAACTGTTGAGCCAGCACGACAGCCTGCATGAAAACTGGGCGGCGGTAGCGCAGGAGTTTGCACGTTTGCAGGCCGACCATAATTACGGTGTGAACGAAGTGGTGCTTCAGCGTTTTTGCGCCGCCTATGAAGCTCATTTGGCTTTGGAAGAACCGCTGTTTGAAATGGGCAGGCAGATTCCGCAGCAGGCATTGGCGGAGATAGGGCGGAAGATGGCAGCAAGGCGCAAGGCTTGAGATGCAGGAGTAAAAGCGGTTTGTATCTTTGGATAAAATGAAAATTGCTTGAGGCCGTCTGAAAGCGAATTGTGCGAACTTCGTCAAAGCGGGTTTTGGGGGGCTAAATTTTTTCAAGCCGCACACAGATTTCGTAGGGGCGGATTGCATATCCGCCCGATGCTTGAAATGAGAAAATATTTATTTCACACCCATGAACCCCTGCTCGCAAATTGAAGCAAGCTGTTACCTATTCGACGCTCATTACAAAACCCTACCGTAGGGGCGGATATGCAATCCGCCCCTACGGTTTTCTTGGGTATGAATATCTCGGAATGGCGGCTGACTTATGCCAAGGCTTGAGGCCGTCTGAAACCCGTTTGGCGGTTTTTCAGACGGCCTCAAGCAACCTAAGCCATTAAAAAACAGCGTAGTGCAGGGCGTGCGCTACGCTGTTTTAAATTCACAGAGCAAACGGCTTACTCTTTTCTCAGAGCCTTGGGCAAAACAAACACAATGCTTTCTTCCACGCCTTCGCCTTCGCGCACGGTGTCGTGCCCCCAGCTTTGAATGGCGGCAATCACTTCCTGAACCAATACTTCGGGTGCGGAAGCTCCGGCGGTTACGCCTACTTTGTTTTTGCCTTCAAACCATTCGCGCTGCAAATAGCCCGCGTTATCCACCATATAGGCATCGACACCGCGCAGGGCGGCCACTTCGCGCAAGCGGTTGCTGTTGGACGAGTTGGGCGAGCCGACCACGATTACGATATCGCATTCCGCCGCCAAATCTTTTACCGCTTCTTGGCGGTTGGTGGTGGCGTAGCAGATGTCTTCTTTGTGCGGGCTGCGGATGTGCGGAAAACGCGCTTGCAAGGCTTCGATGATATCGCGGGTTTCGTCCACCGATAGAGTGGTTTGGCTCACATGGGCGAGCTTTTCGGCATCGCGCACTTCGAGCTTGGCAACATCGTCCACCGTTTCTACCAGCAGCATACTGCCTTCGGGCAGCTGCCCCATCGTGCCTTCCACTTCGGGGTGGCCGGCATGGCCGATCATGATGATCTGATAGCCTTGGCTATCCAAACGCGCCACTTCTTTATGCACTTTCGTAACCAGCGGGCAGGTGGCGTCAAACACCTGAAAACCGCGCTCAACCGCTTCATCCTGCACGGCTTTCGATACGCCGTGGGCGGAATAAATCAGCGTTGCGCCTTCCGGCACGTCGGCAAGGTCTTCGATGAACACCGCGCCTTTTTCGCGCAGATTGTCCACCACGAATTTGTTGTGCACGACTTCATGGCGCACATAAATCGGCGCGCCGAATTCTTCCAGCGCGCGCTCTACAATGCTGATGGCACGGTCAACGCCCGCGCAAAAGCCGCGGGGGTTGGCCAAAATAATGGTTTTTTTCGTCATGATGGTGTTTGCTTCACAATAATGTTCAGACGGCCTTAGCGGCTTTTTCTTCTTTATCGCCGGCTTTTTTGTGTTTGAAGCCGTCGAGTATCAACAAGGCTGCGCCCACGCAGATAAAGCTGTCGGCCACATTGAACGCCGGATAATACCAGTTTTGCCAGTAAACCAACAGAAAATCAACCACATGGCCGTGAATCAGGCGGTCGATAACGTTGCCGACGGCGCCGCCGATCACCATAGCCGCACCGAGTTTGCCCCATTTGCCGAAATCGTCTTTCACAATCCCGCGGGCAAGGTAGAAGCTGATGACCACGGCCAGCCCCAAGAAAAAGTATTTCTGCCAGCCGCCTGCGTCCGCCAAAAAGCTGAACGCCGCGCCGGTGTTGAATACCAGCGTTAAATCAAAAATATGCGGAATCACGTTCAGGCGTTCGGCAAACTCAAAATTCTGCAACACGGCAACTTTGGTTATTTGGTCGAGAACGATGGCCGCCGCAACCAGCAGCCAATATTTCATTTTAGAAGTTTTCTGAGTGGTCATGTGTGTGTAATGCACGGGAATCAAAAGCCCGCATTTTACCTGAATCGCAGCAACAAGGGGCTAATTTGCACACTTTGGCAAAGCAGTATGGTTTCAGACGGCCTTTAGGTATAATTCAGGCCGTCTGAAAACATTTGAAACATCGGAAACACCATGGCCGCATCACCCGAAGCCAAATATACGCAAGAAACCGTATTATGGATCAAGCACCACACACCCAAATTAATGACATTCGCCATCACTCGCCCCGAAGCCTACCGCTTTTCCGCAGGCCAGTTTTCACGGCTGGGCTTTCGTGAAGGCGAAGGCTTTATCTGGCGCGCCTATTCCGTTGTTTCCGCCGAATACGCCGACACCCTCGAATACTTCGCCGTATTGATCGAAGGCGGCCCCATGTCGGCCAAACTCGCCGCGATGAAAGAGGGCGATACTATCCTGCTCGACAAAAACGCCACCGGCTTCCTGCTGCCCGAGCGCTTCCCCGACGGCAAAGATTTGGTAATGCTCTGCACAGGTTCCGGCATCGCACCGTTTCTATCGATTTTGGAACAGCCCGAAATCTGGCAACGCTTCGACCGCCTCGCCCTCGCGCATTCCGTTTCTTACGGCAACGAATTGATTTTCAACGACCGCATTGCCGCCCTTGCCGAACACCCGCTGATTGAAGAGCATTTCCACAAACTGCATTTCGTACCCGTCGTAACCCGCGAAACCACAGCAGGCGCACTCGGCAAACGCCTGCCCGAACTGTTAAACAACGGCGAACTCGCCGCCGCATTCGATATCCGGTTCACCCCCGCCGACACCCGCTTCATGATCTGCGGCAACCCCGCCATGGTCAAAGACACCTTCCAAGCCCTGCTCGACATGGGCTTCGCCATGCACCGCAACCGCACTCCGGGGCAAATCATGATGGAAAACGGGTTTTAATAAAATAAATCAATGAATATAAAGATAAAATAATTTTCAATAAGATAAATTCCCTACCTTTTACCTAACTTTTACGCTCGCTTGAAAATCGAAAAACGGGCATAAAATCATTTTCAGACATGGGCGGATTGGCTGATTGCACGGTTGACCCATTCATTCAGGCTGATATTTTGCGCTGCCGCTGCCGCCGCCGCTGCTGCATGGGTTTCAGGGCTTATCCGCACATTAAAGCGGCCTGAATACTGTTTATACGGCTCAATGCCTTTTTCTTTGCACACATCGAGAAAAACCGCCAAACTGGCTGCGCCCTCTTTGTGCAAGTCTGCCACATTATCGGCGTAAAAATCCGCCCCGCCGTTAAGACCGACAAACTCGCCGCGCAGCAACTCGGTTTCAGGGTCGTATTGAATAATGGCTTTATGGCCGTTGATTTCCATTACATTGTTCATGGCTTTACTCCGTTTTCTTCCAACCATTTACGCACGCTCGCAACCGCGCCTTTATCCGTATCAAGGCTTGGATGCGGCCTATGAAACACTTTCACTTGCCCGAAAAGGATTACGGCCACACGACTACCTTCCCTTTCTTGTATTTCCGCGCCCAATTCGGCAAACAGAGCCTCAATATCCGCCCATTTAATGCTGCCGGATACGGGGCGGTTGAATATTAAAGCAAGCGTTCTTTGGTGTTTCTTTTTCATAAAAACAAAATGGCACTAATATTTAGTACCATTCTAAAACAAGGCGGAGGGGTTGGCAAGCCGTAGTCTGCATAAAACCCATACAAGGGTGTGTGGCGCAGCCACGCACGCGGTTTTGCAAAGGTCTCAGCTTGTCTACTTTTTACTCAAAAACAGCCGGAACATGATGAAGAATGTTCCGGTTGTTTCTTGGCGTGGGGTTTTGCAAAGGTCTCAAAAGTGTAGGAAATTCTAGCGTTGTTTACACTTTCCGTTTTTTGCATGCAGACCCATTTTGGGATTTTTGAGGGTTGTCAAGAATGCCGAAAGGCACGGCGAAGCCGCATCGTTCTTGAGAATACTCAAAAATCACGAAACCATCATTCCTGCAAAAAACGAAAGCTGTTTGGTATAAAAAGTGTAAATAACCCGACCTTTTCCAACATCGCCGTTAAGATTTTAAAATCACGCCGCATTATTTATGTACAAAACAATGCCGTCTGAAAAGAAAGTTTCAGACGGCATTGGAACAGGGGTCTGAACAACGCGTGCGTGCGTACCGCACACATCCTACGCATGGGATTTAGGTTTTATGCAGGCTGCGACTTGCTACGCTTGCTTGGGCGTATGAATTGTTGTGTCTTAAGCAACGCTTGTGTTCGTACCACACACTATACATTATACATTTAGGTTTTATACAGGTTGTGGATTGTTGCAGTTTTCTATGATAGCTTATTTATCTGTTTTTCCCATTCAGAGCATAATTTTCTAAATGATCGGCTGTTATCAAATGCTTGTTGTAGATCCATTTCTTTAGTGAAAATCGCTTGGTCTGTTGTTTCTCCATAAGAATTGGTTGACATATGTTTTTTGATCCATCCTTTTGCGTCTCTCGGTTCTTCGGCAATAATAGTTTCTTTTTCTTCATCAAATGTGAAATTGTTTTTCCCATCTAATGATTTTGCTGAAGCAATAAACCAAGCCTCAAATTCTCGATTTGCTAGGACGACAGAGATGGAACGATGTGGAACACACTCTTGTGCGCGTGTTAAGATAGTATTTCCTAATTTCGCGGGGCAATCGTCATCAGCGTCAAATAAAATTAAAATCCACCCTTTATCTCTGCATTTCATAGATGCAAGTTGCAAATATCGGTTGAATTCTTCATTTTTATTAATAAATTGGTTTCTTTTTACCCTAATTGGTTCTTGAATAGTCGGGTATGAAAATGTTGGTGTTTTCCACTGATGCAATCTTCTTAGCAGGATAGGCAGAGCTTTAACTTCACCCTGTCCCTCAACGATACAAGCGATGTTCATTCTTTTGTGTCTCCAAATAAATCAGCTTGTTTGTTATGTATTTGGCTCTCCAAATATTCTCTGTCAGGGGCTAGCTGGTTTATTCTCAATAATTCACCAGCGGAAAATAAATGGTTTTTAATTGCCTCTCTAGATGCTTTGTCTAGTGGCGCGATAAATGTCTCTCCACCTTCTGCGATGACTGATAAAATTTGATTGTCGGGAATAGCGGTATCATCTAAAAGATCAGGACTATGACTTGTTACGATAATTTGAGTTTCTTGAGATGCTATAGTTAATGCTTCCCTTAAAGCTGCACTTGCAGCAGGATGTAAAGCGGTTTCTGGTTCCTCAATGCCTACCAATGTAGGTGAATAGTCGTGATTCTTTTGAAATAAAGCAGTTAAGATACCGAGAGCCCGTAGTGTTCCATCTGACATATTTTGTGCCAGGAAACGCCAAGGGTGTTTAGCACCAGACATATCCTGCCTAAATTCCAAAGTTTCCATTGGCCCAATTTGTTTACGCTCGACACCATGCACCATGGGAACCACTGCTTGTAAATATTTTTCAATAGTTTGTATTTGATTTTTACCATCAATTCTTTCTAAATGTCCGATTACGCTAGCAATATTTTCTCCAGAGAATTTAAGTAGTTTTCCTTCCTGGGGTTTCTGTAATTCTTTCATTGCATCAGGGTTTAAACTGTAAAAGCTCATTGAGGATAATGCATCAAAGACATCTCGAAAAGCTTGTAAGCCTGAAACAGCTACCAAGGCTAATCTGTCGGTAGTAACAGCAGGGAAAGTGGATTCACTGCTTTTTTCTAATTTGCCTTTATTGATTTTATAAAAAGGGCCTTTTCCTATTCCTCCGATAACGCACTCTTCTGTTTTTACTTCATATCCTCTATCTTTTAAGGCACCTATATCAAAGGCAAAATGTCCTTGTTGCCCATTAGGTAAGGTAAATTCTAAACGAATACCAAAGTGAGTAGGGTGACCACTTGAGCGACGGCGCACTTCGTTCAGTCCTCCGCGCTCACTCAATGCATTTTCCAAAGAATTATTTAAAGCATCTCTTACCAGTTGTAATGCATCAAGAAAGTTACTTTTACCAGAGCCATTACCGCCGACTAAATAAGTTAATGTTCCCAAGTTAACATTGCAATAACCAATACTTTTATAGTTACGCAAAACAACTCGTGTCAAAAATATTGAGTTTATCATCTTAATTAAATTCCTATGAGGTAGCTTCAATTGAAATAATGTTTATTATTAAACATAAGAAATCTTATAATTTTATTTTATCATAGGTTTCAAATACTTCCCCGTATAACTCCCCTCAACCTTAACCACTTCCTCCGGACTACCCTTAGCAATAATCCTCCCTCCGCCATCTCCCCCTTCCGGCCCTAAGTCCACAATATAATCTGCGGTCTTAATCACATCCAAATTATGCTCAATAATCACAATCGAATTACCTTTGCCTTTCAGACGGCCGATGACTTCCAGCAGCAGGGCGATGTCGGCGAAGTGCAGGCCGGTGGTGGGTTCGTCTAGGATGTAGAGGGTGCGGCCGGTGTCGCGTTTGGAGAGTTCGAGGGCGAGTTTGACGCGTTGGGCTTCGCCGCCGGAGAGGGTGGTGGCGGATTGGCCGAGGCGGATGTAGCCCAGGCCTACGTCCATCAGGGTTTGCAGTTTGCGGGATACGGTGGGCACGGCGTCGAAGAATTCGCGGGCTTCTTCTACGGTCATGTCGAGCACTTGGCTGATGTTTTTGCCTTTGTATTGCACTTCGAGGGTTTCGCGGTTGTAGCGTTTGCCGTGGCACACTTCGCAGGGCACGTAAACGTCGGGCAGGAAGTGCATTTCTACTTTGATTACGCCGTCGCCTTGGCAGGCTTCGCAGCGGCCGCCTTTGACGTTGAACGAGAAGCGGCCGACGTTGTAGCCGCGTTCGCGGGCGAGGGGTACGCCGGCGAAGAGTTCGCGGATGGGGGTGAAGAGGCCGGTGTAAGTGGCGGGGTTGGAGCGGGGCGTTCGGCCGATGGGGGATTGGTCGACGTTGATGACTTTGTCGAGGTGTTCGAGGCCGGTAATGTCGTCGTAGGGCGCGGGTTCTTCATGGGCGCGGTTGAGTTCGCGGGCGGTGATTTTGGCCAGCGTGTCGTTAATCAGGGTAGATTTGCCGCTGCCGGATACGCCGGTGATGCAGGTAATCAAACCCAAAGGCAGCTCGAGGGTAACGTTTTTGAGGTTGTTGCCGCGTGCGCCTTTGAGCACGAGCATTCTTTCGGGGTTAACGGGTGTTCTAACTGAGGGCACGGCGATGGCTTTTTTGCCGCTGAGGTATTGGCCGGTAACGGAATCGGTGCAGGCGGCGACTTTGTCGGGTGTGTCGGCGATGATAACGTTGCCGCCGTGTTCGCCCGCGCCGGGGCCCATGTCGATAACGAAATCGGCTTCGCGGATGGCATCTTCGTCGTGTTCGACCACGATCACGCTGTTGCCGAGGTCGCGCAGGCGCTTGAGGGTGGCGAGCAGGCGGTCGTTGTCGCGCTGGTGCAGGCCGATGGAGGGTTCGTCCAAAACGTACATCACGCCGGTGAGGCCGCTGCCGATTTGGCTGGCGAGGCGGATGCGCTGGGCTTCGCCGCCGGAAAGGGTTTCGGCGCTGCGGCTGAGGTTCAGATAGTCGAGGCCGACGTTAATCAGAAAGCCCAAGCGCTCGGTGATTTCTTTGAGGATTTTTTCGGCAATCTGCTTTTTGTTGCCTTCCAAATCAAGGGTTTCAAAGAATTGGTGCGTTTGGGTGAGCGGCCATGCGGAAATTTCGTGCAGCGGCTGTTTGCCCACATAAACATAACGCGCTTCTTTGCGCAAACGTGCGCCGCCGCAGCTAGGGCAGGCTTTATGGCTTTGATATTGCAACAACTCTTCGCGCACGGTGTTGGAATCGGTTTCGCGGAAACGGCGTTCGAGATTGGGGATGATGCCTTCAAAAGCGTGGCTGCGGTTGAAGGTGGTGCCTTTTTCGGAAAGGTAGCGGAAGTCGATAACGTCTTTGCCGGAGCCGTGCAAAATCACTTTTTTTACTTTTTCAGGCAGCCCTTCAAAGGGGGTGTCGACATCGAAGCCGTAATGTGCGGCCAGCGATTGAATCATTTGAAAGTAAAACTGGTTGCGTTTGTCCCAGCCTTTAATCGCACCGGTGGCTAAAGAAAGCTCGGGGTGCATGACCACGCGCTCGGGGTCGAAGAAATTCATATTGCCCAAGCCGTCGCAGGTGGGGCATGCGCCGACGGGGTTATTGAAGGAAAACAGGCGCGGTTCGAGTTCGGGCAGGCTGTATGAACATACGGGGCAGGCGAATTGGGCGGAAAACCAATGTTCTTCGCCGCTGTCCATTTCCAGTGCCAGCGCACGTTCGCCGCCGTGGCGCAGGGCGGTTTCAAAACTTTCGGCCAGCCGCTGTTTGATGTCGGCTTTTACTTTCACGCGGTCGATGACCACGTCGATATTGTGCTTGATGTTTTTTTCGAGCTTGGGCACTTCGTCGAGCTGATAGACTTCGCCGTCCACGCGCACGCGGGCAAAGCCCTGCGCCTGCAAGTCGGCAAAGAAATCGACAAATTCGCCTTTGCGTTCGCGCACGGTAGGGGCGAGAATCATCACGCGGGTGTCTTCAGGCAGTTTTAAGACGGCATCCACCATTTGCGACACGGTTTGGCTGCTCAAGGGCAAATCGTGTTCGGGGCAATGCGGCGTGCCGACGCGGGCATACAGAAGGCGCAGATAATCGTGGATTTCGGTTACGGTGCCGACGGTGGAGCGCGGGTTGTGGCTGGTGGATTTTTGTTCGATTGAAATCGCGGGCGACAAGCCTTCGATCAAATCGACATCGGGCTTATCCATCATCTGTAAAAACTGGCGCGCATAGGCCGAAAGACTTTCCACATAACGGCGCTGGCCTTCGGCATAAAGCGTGTCGAACGCGAGCGAGGATTTGCCGCTGCCCGACAAACCCGTTACCACCACGAGCTTGTGGCGGGGAATGTCGAGATCGACGTTTTTCAGATTATGGGTGCGTGCGCCGCGGATGCGGATGGTGTCGTTGTCGTGCTTGCTCATGATGGTGAGGCCGTCTGAATTCCGGTTAAAAAAGAACCGCGTATTGTAACATTTTTATGTGTGCTGCCGTGCGGTTAGGAGAGGTAAATACTTTTCAGACGGCCTCAAATGCCAAACCAAGCAGAGTGGCAAACGCGGTTTTATCGTGCTCGCTGTTATCCGCCGCGCCGATATGTTATCTTTACTGACTTTTTCCACAGCTTAAGCTCATCATGCATTTAATCGACTCCCATTGCCATCTGAATTTCGACGGCCTCAGCAGCCGCCTGCCCGAAGTATTCGCCAATATGAAGGAAAACGATGTGAAGCAGGCGCTGGCCATCAGCGTGAGCAAACAAACGTTTACCGAAGTCTTGGCGCTGGCCGAGGCGCACGAACATATTTTTGCCACCGTCGGCGTTCATCCCGACCAACAAGACACGCCGGAATTTACCGTTGCCGAGTTGGTGGAGCATGCGAAACATCCGAAAGTGGTGGGCATCGGCGAAACGGGCTTGGATTATTATTGGTGCCAAGGCGATTTGGGTTGGCAGCACCAACGGTTTGCAGACCACATCGCAGCGGCCAACCAAAGCGGGCTGCCGTTGGTGGTGCATACCCGCGAAGCGGCGGCGGATACGATGCGGATGCTGCGCGAACATCAAGCCCATGCAGGGGTGATTCATTGTTTTACCGAGAATGTGGAAGTGGCCAAAGCCGCGCTGGATTTGGGTTTTTATATTTCGTTTTCAGGTATTGTTACCTTTAAAAATGCTGCGGATATCCAAGAAGCCGCCAAGTATGTGCCGCAAGACCGGATTTTGGTGGAAACCGACGCGCCGTTTCTCGCCCCAGTACCTAAACGCGGCAAGCCCAACGAGCCGGCTTATGTACGTTATACTGCCGAATTCGTAGCGAAACTGCGCGGCGATTCGGTGGAGCATATCGCTGAAATCACTACCGAAAACTTCTACCGGTTGTTTAACAAAGTGCCCAAGTTGGCGTGAAAAAGCTGAAACATGGCAAACCCGCAGAGGCCGTCTGAAAAACTTTCCTAAACGGAGCGTAAACCGTGAGTAAACCCACCCTGTTTCAAATCGACAAATCCCTTGAAAAGCCCGAGCGCGTGATGCTGGTGGGCGTGATGCTGAGTGCGGATTATTCCGGTGCCAACGAATGGCGCGAACAGGCTTTTCAGACGGCCTTGGCCGAAGCGGCAGACTTGGTGCGCGCGGCGGGCGGCGATTTGGTGTGCACCGAAACCGCCAAGCGCGACAAAGCCCATACTGCGCTGTTCGTCGGTACGGGTAAGGCAGAAGAGTTGGCCGAACTGGTGCGGCAGCACGACATCGAATTAGTGGTGTTCAATCACGAACTGACACCGACGCAGGAGCGCAATTTGGAGCGCGTTTTGCAATGCCGCGTGCTCGACCGCGTGGGGCTGATTCTGGCGATTTTCGCCAAACGCGCACAATCGCAAGAAGGTAAACTGCAAGTGGAGTTGGCGCAGCTTAATCACTTAAGCGGGCGGCTGGTGCGTGGTTACGGACACATGCAAAGCCAAAAAGGCGGTATCGGTTTGAAAGGCCCGGGCGAAACCCAGCTCGAAACCGACCGCCGCTTAATCAACCAAAAAATCACCGCCTTGAAAAAGCAATTGCAAAATGTGCAGAAACAGCGAGCCACCCGCCGCAAATCGCGGATGCAGGGCAGCATCAAAACCTTTGCACTAGTGGGCTATACCAATGCGGGAAAATCCAGCCTGTTCAACCGTTTAACCAAAGCCGACGTGCTGGCGAAAGACCAACTGTTCGCCACGCTCGACACCACCGCCCGCCGCCTGTATCTGTCGCCCGAAGCCACGGTTATCCTAACCGACACCGTCGGCTTCGTGCGCGATTTGCCGCACAAGCTGGTGTCTGCATTTTCGGCCACTTTGGAAGAAACCGCATCGGCCGACGTGCTGCTGCATGTGGTCGATGCCAGCCATCCCGATTTCGAGCGGCAGATGGATGATGTAAATACCGTGCTGGAAGAAATCGGCGCGCATGAAGTGCCGCAACTGATCGTGTACAACAAAATCGACCTGCTGCCCGACAACAAACGCCCCGCCGGTATTCTGTGCGATACGCAGGGCAGGGCGGTGGCGGTGAATGTTTCGGTAACCGAAAGTTTGGGTTTGGATGCTTTGCGCGAGGCGATGATTGAGCGGGCGCGAGATTAAGATAGGTTTTACAAGCAATTGAGGTTAGAATACCGCCTATCTTTATTTGGCTTTGTGCAAAACATACACCGCTGTGAAACAAAGCCTAAGTTATTCCATTCAGACGGCCTTTCATGATGTTTAGGCCGTCTGAAAACATTTTTCCCAATACGATTAAAAGAGAACATTATGAGCCAATACGTTTATTCCATGCTGCGCGTGAGCAAAGTGGTGCCGCCGCAAAAGACTATTATCAAAGATATTTCCTTGTCGTTTTTCCCCGGTGCGAAAATCGGCCTGCTCGGTTTGAACGGCGCGGGCAAATCCACCGTGCTGCGCATTATGGCGGGCGTGGACAAAGAGTTTGAAGGCGAAGCCGTGCCGATGAGCGGCATTAAAATCGGCTATCTGCCGCAAGAGCCGGAACTCGACCCCGAAAAAACCGTGCGTGAAGAAGTGGAAAGCGGTTTGGGCGAAGTAGCTGCCGCGCAGAAGCGTTTGGAAGAAGTGTATGCCGCCTATGCCGATCCCGATGCCGACTTTGATGCGCTGGCGGAAGAGCAAGGCCGCTTGGAAGCGATTATCGCCGCAGGTTCTTCAAGCGGCGGCGGTATGGAGCACGAATTGGAAATCGCCGCCGATGCGCTGCGTCTGCCCGAATGGGATGCCAAAATCGGCAATCTTTCCGGTGGTGAAAAACGCCGCGTTGCCTTGTGCAAGTTGTTGTTGAGCAAGCCGGATATGCTGCTTTTGGACGAGCCGACCAACCACTTGGATGCCGAATCGGTGGAGTGGCTGGAGCAGTTTTTGGTGCGCTTCCCCGGCACCGTAGTGGCCGTTACCCACGACCGTTATTTCTTGGATAACGCCGCCGAATGGATTCTCGAGCTTGACCGCGGGCACGGCATTCCGTGGAAAGGCAATTACTCTTCTTGGCTGGAGCAGAAAGAAAAACGCTTGGAAAACGAGGCCAAAACCGAAGCCGCCCGCCTGAAAGCCATGAAGCAGGAGTTGGAATGGGTGCGCCAAAACGCCAAAGGCCGCCAAGCCAAATCCAAAGCGCGTTTGGCCCGCTTTGAAGAAATGTCTAACTACGAATACCAAAAACGCAATGAAACGCAGGAAATCTTTATTCCCGTGGCCGAGCGTTTGGGTAACGAAGTGATTGAGTTTGTGAACGTGAGCAAGTCGTTCGGCGACAAACTCTTAATCGACGATTTGAGCTTTAAAGTGCCGCCCGGCGCGATTGTCGGCATCATCGGCCCTAACGGTGCGGGTAAATCGACCCTGTTTAAAATGATTGCAGGCAAAGAGCAGCCGGACAGCGGCGAAGTGAAAATCGGCCAAACCGTGAAAATGTCGCTGATTGACCAAAGCCGCGAAGGTTTGCAAAACGACAAAACCGTGTTCGACAACATCGCCGAAGGCCGCGATATTCTGCAAGTCGGCCAGTTTGAAATCCCCGCCCGCGCTTACTTGGGCCGTTTCAACTTCAAAGGCAGCGACCAAAGCAAGATTGCCGGCAACCTTTCCGGCGGTGAGCGCGGTCGTCTGCATTTGGCGAAAACTTTGCTGTCGGGTGGCAATGTGCTGCTGCTGGACGAACCTTCCAACGATTTGGACGTGGAAACCCTGCGTGCGCTGGAAGATGCTCTACTGGAATTTGCCGGCAGCGTGATGGTGATTTCGCACGACCGCTGGTTCCTCGACCGTATCGCTACCCACATTCTGGCTTGCGAAGGCGATTCGAAATGGGTGTTCTTCGACGGCAACTATCAGGAATACGAGGCCGATAAAAAACGCCGCTTGGGTGAGGAGGGTGCCAAACCGAAACGGATTCGCTATAAACCGGTAACGCGTTGATTAAGAGTTTGAAAAGGCCGTCTGAAAAGTTTCAGACGGCCTTTTAGGTTTTTAAACGAGATTTTGGCAACGGCTGTTTGTGCCGAGGCTGTGCCAGTGTTATACAAGCAATAAAAAAGACCTTGTTTTTAAACAAGGTCTTTTATGAAAACTGGTGGAGGCGGGGGGAATTGAACCCCCGTCCGAAAGTCCTCTACAAAGCGTTCTACATACTTAGTCTTGCCTACTTAAAATCTCGTTCCCATTCCGCCGACAGACAGGCTGTTTGGAAACCAGTCACCTTAAATCTTATTTCCTGCCAAGTAACCCGACAGAAAACCAGTCAATGTAAAATGACGTTGCCGTAGCTTGCGCTACACAGCCCATTGACCAACTGTTGCAACGGCTAGCCTTAAGCGGCTAAAGCGTAAGTTTCGTCGTTTGCGACTATTTTCGTTCAGTGTTTTACGGGAATCTGAGACCCCGGTATGCCCGCATCTGCTTCGCAACCCCCGTCGAAACCAAGATCGCCCCCAGATAGGAACCGGCAATTATACGCGTATTGTGGATAAATTGCCAATCAATGTCGCGAGGCCGTCTGAAAACCATATAAAGGCTTTCAGACGGCCTTATCGGTTATAATGGCCGTCTGAAAACCATTGCGAATCTTCACATTATGTATGATGTCAACACCACCGATGTGCGCCGTTTTTTTGCGCAAGTTTGGCAGCAGCGCATGCTGCCTTTGCAACTGGATGCCTTGCAGCAAAAAGCGTTGAGAATCATCGAAGCGCATCCCGAATACCATCATTATTTGGAAAACATCGAAGACTATTTGGATAAAAACTGGACGCCCGAAGCAGGCGAAACCAATCCTTTTCTGCATATGTCGCTGCACCTTTCGATACAGGAGCAGGCGGCGATAGACCAGCCGCCGGGTATTCGTGCGATTCATGAAAAGCTGTGTGCGAAACATGCGGGCGATTGGGTAAAAGCGGAGCACGATATGGCCGATGCGTTGGCGGAAACGATTTGGGAAGCGCAGCGTTTCGGGCGAGGGTTGGATGTAAACGCCTACATCACGCGCTTGCGCAGGCTGGTGGGTTTGGGGCAGGAAGACAATGCGCGCATCAATCCGCATGAGGTTGGGTTGTCTGACAAGATCAGCGGCCGGGAATAATTCTGTCGATTAAGATAATGTGTTGCAAAATATGATACTTGAGGCCGTCTGAAACCGTTTCAGACGGCCTCAGATGAAGTGAATGACGGATTTCTATTGTGAAGAAAACGAGTAAATTTTTAAGTTATATTCTCCGTCATCATCCCGAAACCATCGGTTTGCATTTGGACAGCGAAGGTTGGGCAGATGTTGACGAGCTGCTGCAAAAAGCGGCTGAGCAAGGCAGAGATATTGATAGGGCGCTGCTTTTGGATGCGGTGGCGAATAATGATAAGAAGCGTTTTGCCTTGTCGGAAGACGGGCGCAAAATCCGTGCGCAGCAAGGCCATTCGACCGGCCAAGTGGCGATTGATTATCCGCCTCAAGAGCCGCCGGAGGTTTTGTATCACGGCACGGCAGACCGCTTTTGGCCGTCTATCCGCGAGCAGGGTTTGCTGGCCAAAAGCCGCCATCATGTGCATTTGTCGGGCGACTTCGATACGGCGGTTAAAGTGGGGCAGCGGCACGGTAAAGTGATGGTTTTGAAGGTGTTGGCGCAAAAAATGTATCAAGACGGCCACCGTTTTTATTTGAGTGGCAACCATGTTTGGCTCGCCGATCATGTGCCGCCGCAATATATCGTGGTTGAGGATGGTTCCGAATAGCTGTGGTGGGTATGAGCAAAGGCTTGAGGCCGTCTGAAAAATGTTCCCAGCAAAATAATCATTGGAAAATAGAGGCAGAATATGGCCGGAGTGTATGATTTCACGGTAAAAAATGCAGAAGGTGTAGACGTTCCTTTGTCTGACTATGCCGGTAAAGTCTTGTTGATTGTGAACACGGCAACGCATTGCGGGTTGACGCCGCAATACAAAGAATTGCAGGCCCTGCACGAGCGCTATGCCGATCAAGGTTTGGTGATTCTTGATTTTCCGTGCAACCAATTCCGCGGACAGGCACCGGAGAGCAGCAAGGAAATCGCGCAGATTTGCGAAACCCGCTTCGGCACGCAGTTTGAAGTGTTTGACAAAATCGAAGTCAATGGCAAGCGGGCGCATCCTTTGTATATTTATCTCAAAGCGCAGCAGCCGCACGACAGCGGCGGAGGGTGGTTGAAAAACGCCCTGTTCAAACTGCTTTCGCGCGGTATCAGGCAGAAAAGCGGCGATATCGAATGGAATTTCACCAAATTTTTGGTGGACAGACAGGGCAGGGCGGTAAACCGTTTTGCACCTGCGGCGGCACCGGGCGAGTGCGAAGAAGTGATCCGCCGCCTGCTTTAAAAAGTATTAAAAGTATGCAGCGCAAAATTGGAAAGGAAAAACGATGGAACAGCGTGAATTAGGCACTTCGGGCATCAAGGTCAGCAAAATTTGCTTGGGCACGATGACGTGGGGCGAACAAAATACCGAAGCCGAAGCGCATGAGCAGCTGGATTATGCGTTGGCAAACGGCGTGAATTTTATCGATACGGCCGAAATGTATCCCGTGCCGCCGCGTAAAGAAACCTACACCCGCACCGAGCAATATATCGGCAGTTGGATTAAGCAGCGCGCTCGGCGGGATGATTTTGTGTTGGCCGGCAAAATTGCAGGGCCTACCGGCGCGAATAATCTCGACAGCTACATCCGCGGCGGCAACGATTTTTCCCGTGTCCAAATTTTCGAAGCCTGCGAAGCCAGCCTGAAGCGTTTGAATACGGATTATCTCGATTTGTATCAGCTGCATTGGCCGGAGCGCAAAGTCAACTTTTTCGGCAAACTGGGTGTGTCGGCACTTCCGGCCGAAGAAAGTTTCACACCGCTGGAAGAAATTGTCGAAGCATTGGGCGAACTGGTGAAGCAGGGCAAAATCCGCGCTTTCGGCTTGTCGAACGAAACGCCGTGGGGCACGATGCGCTATCTGAACGAGCATGAACGCCGCCCTGAGCTGCCGCGCGTGGCTTCGGTGCAGAACCCGTATAACCTGCTTAACCGCAGCTACGAAGTGGGCATGAGCGAAATTTCCTTGCGCGAACAAATACCGTTGCTGGCTTATTCGCCGCTGGCTTTCGGCGTGTTAACCGGCAAATACCGCCACGGCGCTTTGCCCGAAGGCAGCCGCTTGGCTTTGTTTGAGCGCTTCAAACGTTATACCAAGCCGCAAGGTTTCGCTGCGGTTGAGCGTTATGCCGAGATTGCCGAAGAAGCCGGATTGAGCCTCACGGCGATGTCGCTGGCGTTTGTGAACAGCCGAGCGTTTTTGGCCAGCAACATCATCGGCGCAACCACGATGGCGCAGCTGCGGGAGAATATTGCGAGCGCCGAAGTGGAATTGTTGCAAGACGTGTTGGCTGCCATTGATAAAGTGCACGCCGAAATCAGCAATCCTTGCCCTTAAGTTGCTGCCGGATAGTCTTTGAGGCCGTCTGAAAACATTCTTTCGACACGTTGTGTGCGGCGCGCAAACAGCTAAAGACGCTGGTGGTGAAACCGTTTACAATAATGTTTTAACGAATCAATCAAGTTCCGAACAGGAAAACGTATCTCTATGAAAATCAGCACCCAATTCGATGCAGGCTCCGTCAGCGTGATCGACCTGAGCGACCCTGCCAATATCCGCCTCAACCTGCGCCCCGATAATGCTTCCGATTTCGCCCAGTGGTTTTATTTCCGCTTGCAGGGCGCGGCTTATCAAAATTGTGTGATGCACTTTGAAAACGCCGCTTCTTCCGCCTACCCCGCCGGTTGGGAAGAATATCAGGCCGTAGCTTCTTACGACCGCAGCAACTGGTTCCGCGTGCCTTCCCGCTATGAAAACGGCGTGTTTACCATCGAGCATACGCCGTTGGCGAACAGCGTTTATTACGCTTATTTCGAACCGTATTCGCACGAGCAGCATTTAAACCTGCTCGGCGACGCGCAAGGCAGCGGCCTGTGCCAGATTGACGACTTGGGCAGCACCGTACAAGGCCGTGATATCAATCTGCTTACCATCGGCAACCAAGTGGCCAGCGATTTGAAAGTGTGGATTATTGCCCGCCAGCATCCCGGCGAAACCATGGCCGAGTGGTTTATCGAAGGTTTGCTGGGCCGTCTGCTTGACCCGCAAGACCCGACCGCCCGCGCCTTGCTCGACCGTGCCACGTTTTATATCGTGCCCAATATGAACCCCGACGGCTCGGTGTTGGGCAACCTGCGTACCAACGCCGCCGGTGCCAACCTCAACCGCGAATGGTTGGAACCGAGCATCGAGCGCAGCCCTGAAGTGTATTATGTGCGCGAAAAAATGCGCGAAACCGGCGTAGATTTGTTTTTAGACATTCACGGCGACGAAGCCATTCCGTTTGTGTTTGTGGCCGGCACCGAAGGCGTGCCTTCTTATGATGAGCGTATTGCCGCGCTGGAAACACAGTTCAAACAAGCGTTTGCCGCTGCCAGCCCCGATTTTCAAGACGAGCACGGCTATGAAAAAGATGCGCCCGGCCAAGCCAACATGAGCATGGCGACGGCGTGGGTCGGCGAAAACTTCCGCTGCTTGGCCTACACGCTGGAAATGCCGTTTAAAGACAACGACAACCTGCCCGACGACGATTTCGGCTGGAACGGCCAGCGCTCGCTGCGTTTGGGCGAAGCGGTTTTGTCGGCCGTGTTAAATGTGCTGCCCGACCTGCGTTAAAACTTGAAAAAGGCAGTTGCTGCGGCTTTACAAACCGCGTGCCGATAGACCGATTGTCTTTTATAAAGGCCGTCTGAAATGATTTCAGACGGCCTAAGTTTTTTCAGCTTCTTTGATATTCACAGCGAAGTAGAAAGAGCTTTGAATCTTCGATTATCTATATCTATGATATGAATAAACATTTTTTGCCATGAAGGCGAACGTTACTTTTATAATCCCGGCGATATGACAAAAGCTTCGGTTTTTGCGCCGTGCTTATGAGGCCGTCTGAAAAAAACGTTATACTTGATATAATTTATCTATTTTGTTGCACCATTACAGGATATTGAGGAAAGTACCATGCCTGATCAAAACCGTTTACTCTGTCGTGAACTGAGCCTGCTGGAGTTCAACTGCCGCGTGTTGGCTCAGGCTCAGGATACGCGCGTGCCTTTATTGGAGCGTTTGCGCTTCTTGTGCATCGTTTCATCGAATTTGGACGAATTTTTCGAAGTGCGCATGGCTTATCTCAAGCGCGAACACAAGCAGAATCCGCATCTGATTCTCGACAGCGGCAGAACGCCGGCGGAAACGATCGAGCTGACCGCCCAAGCGGCGCGCGAGTTGATCCGCGAACAATACGCCTTGTTTAACGAAGAGCTGCAACCAGCCCTGAGCAAAGAAGGCATCCATTTTTACCGCCGCCGCAACTGGACGCCCGAGCAGCGCGCTTGGATTGAAGATTATTTCGACCGCGAGCTGTTGCAGGTTCTCACGCCCATCGGTTTGGATCCGTCGCATCCTTTCCCGCGTCCTTTGAATAAATCGTTGAACTTCGCCGTCGAGCTGGTCGGTACGGATGCTTTTGGTCGTGCATCGGGGATGGCGATTGTTCAGGCGCCGCGTATTTTGCCGCGCGTGTTGAAGCTGCCGTCTGAAATTTGTAACGGCGATGACGGTTTTGTGTTTTTATCTTCGATTCTGCACGAGTATGTGGGTAAATTGTTCCCCGGCATGGAAGTGCGCGGCTGCCACCAATTCCGCGTTACGCGCGACAGCGATTTGACGGTTGACGAAGAAGATCTGCAAAACCTGCGCACGGCGATTCAAAGCGAACTGCAAGACCGCCACTACGGTGACGGCGTACGCTTGGAAGTGGCGGAAACGTGTCCGAAGCACATTTACGAATTTCTGCTCAGCCATTTCGATCTCGATATTGCCGACCTGTATCAGGTAAAAGGCCCCGTGAATCTGGTGCGTCTGATGTCGGTGCCGGATATGGTGGACCGCCCCGATTTAAAGTTTCCGCCCCACACGGCGGGGGTTCCTAAACGTTTGAGCAAAGGCAAGTCGATTATTGCGGCGGTGGCCGAAGCGCCCGTGCTGCTGCATCATCCTTACCAGTCGTTTGAGCCGGTGGTGCGGTTTATTCAGGAAGCCGCCTCCGATCCCGATGTCGTGGCCATCAAAATGACCATTTACCGCACGGGCACCGATTCCGAATTGGTGAAAGCTTTGCTGCGTGCTGCCGAGGCCGGAAAAATCGTGACGGTGGTGGTGGAGTTGATGGCGCGTTTCGACGAAGCCAACAACGTCAGCTGGGCGCAGAAGCTTGAAAATGCCGGCGCGCATGTGGTGTACGGTGTATTCGGTTATAAAGTCCATGCCAAAATGGCGCTGGTTATCCGCCGCGAAGCAGGTGTGCTCAAGCGTTATGCGCATTTGGGTACGGGCAACTACCATCAAGGCACGTCGCGCATTTACACCGACTTCGGCTTGCTGACGGCCGACGAGGACATTACCGCCGACGTTAATACGCTGTTTATGGAGATTACCGGATTGGGTCAGCCCGGGCGTTTGAACAAACTGTATCAAAGCCCGTTTACCCTGCATCCGATGGTAATGGAAAGCATCGAGCGCGAAAAACGCAACGCGCAAGCCGGCCGCCCCGCGTGGATTATCGCCAAGATGAACTCGCTGATCGAGCCGGGCGTTATCGAAGCATTGTACGAAGCCAGTGCGGCGGGCGTGCAGATTGATTTGATCGTGCGCGGTATGTGCGCGTTGCGCCCCGAAGTGCCGGGGTTGTCCGACAATATCCGCGTGCGCTCGATTATCGGCCCGCAGCTCGAACACGCGCGTGTGTATTATTTCTTCAACGACGGCGAAGAAAACACCTATATTTCCAGTGCCGACTGGATGGCGCGAAATTTCTTCCGCCGTATCGAAACCTGCACCCCTATCGAAGAGCCGGACTTGAAAGCCCGCGTGATCCGCGAAGGCTTGACCTTGGCGTTGAAAGACAGCCGCAAAGCGTGGCTGATGCAGCCCGACGGCAGCTATGTCCGCGCGAAGCCCGCAGAAGGTGAAGCCGAATCCAGCTTGCAGGCGCAGTTGTGGTCGGAATACGGCGTGTGAAGTATTTGGTGATTTGAGAGAAGCAAAGAGGCCGTCTGAAAGTTTTTCAGACGGCCTGTCTTTCTGCGGCCGAAACATTCAGTTTGCCGACATTGTAGGGTTGGAACAGGCCGGCTAAGGCTGCTTGAGAGGCGAGGCCGCGTTTGACTTCTTTGTCGAGGTTGTTGACTTCGTGCTCAAGCTGTTTCAATTTGACGGTGTTTTGAGTGCCGATGCGTTCGATGGCTGCTGCGTTGTTGTTGATGCGTTGGGTATTGTTGGCAACACGCTCGGAGAGTTTGGGGTCTGCAACTTTAGCAATGCGCTCAATCTCTGCTTTTTGGCCGGCCAGCTCTTGTTGGTTGGCGTTGATGGCTTTGGTGTTAGACGTGATCAGTTCGCGGTTTTCTCTGCCGTAGCGTCTGGTATCGTTGATGCGCTCAGCTTGAGCTTTGATGGCTTCGGAGTTGGCAGCAATGTTTTTTCGGTTGGTCTTGATAGCTTGGTCAGCTTCGCCAAGTAGGTTGGATTGGATACGGATAGTGGCGACATTGCCGGCGGTGCGTTGAGAGTTGCTTTCTACTTTAGCGGCAAGGTCTTCGGCATAAACATTGCCGGCAAAAGTGCTGAATATGGCTGCGGCCATTACAGAAGCCAGCAAAGCGGTTTTTTGGTTTTCATAATAACTACCTCACAATAAATATTGAATAAGCGTTTGTTTGAATCCCGGGATATGGTGTTTGGACGGCGGATATGCCGATTTTTTACGGGGATGAAAAAATTTTGTTGTTATTCTTGATAACATTTTGAAGTTTAATATTTTTATTTATTCATTTTGGAATTGTTAAGAAGGCCGTCTGAAACCTTTGCTTTTTCAGACGGCCTCTCTTGCTATAATGCAGCCAACTTATTTTTGATTGGTGAAACGGAGCGGCTCATGCAAACTTGGCACGATGCTATCGGGTCGGAAAAACAGCAGCCTTATTTCCAGCATATTTTGGACGTGGTCAGAGCGGAGCGGGAAGGCGGGCAGATTGTTTATCCGCCTGCTTCCGATGTGTTCAATGCGTTTAAAGCAACGGAGTTCGACCAAGTAAAAGTGGTGATTTTGGGGCAAGATCCTTACCACGGTGTGGGGCAGGCGCACGGGTTGGCGTTTTCGGTGCGGCCGGACATTGCGATTCCGCCGTCGTTGGTGAACATCTATAAAGAATTGGCGAACGATATTGCCGGTTTTCAGATTCCGCGCCACGGTTGCCTGCAACATTGGGCGGAGCAGGGTGTGCTGCTGCTGAATACGGTGCTGACCGTGCGTGCGGGGCAGGCGCATTCGCATGCTTCTTTGGGGTGGGAGAAGTTTACCGACCGTGTGATCGCGCAGTTAAACGAGCACCGCGAGCATATCGTGTTTCTTTTGTGGGGCAGCCATGCGCAGAAAAAAGGTGCGTTTATCGACCGCAGCCGCCATCTTGTGCTGACTTCGCCGCATCCTTCGCCTTTGTCGGCACACCGCGGCTTTTTCGGCTGCCGCCATTTCTCGCAAGCCAACCGTTACTTGCAAGAGCACGGCGAAACGCCGATAGACTGGCAGGTATAGCCAAAACGGATGAGGCCGTCTGAAAGTTTCAGACGGCCTCGATGCGGCATGATGAAGCCGTTGATATGATAAGGAAAGTTCATGAACATCTTGTTTATCGCCGACCCGATGGCGACTTTTAAAACTTATAAAGACACCACTTATGCAATGATGCGCGAAATGGCCATGCGCGGTTGGCGTTTGTCGCACGCCTTGAGCGGCGAATTGGCGGTAAAGAACGGCGTGGTGACGGCTCAGGCTGCGGCGTTTGAATTTGGCGGTGCGAAAAACGATTATGATAAACAATGGTTTAAAGCCGACGATAAAGTTCAGACGGCCTTAAAAGACTTTGATGCCGTGATTATGCGTACCGACCCGCCGTTTGATATGCAATATCTCTACGCCACCCAGTTGCTCACATTGGCCGGGCAGCAAGGCGCGAAAGTGTTTAACAGCGGGCAGGCCATGCGCGATTTCAACGAGAAGCTGGCGATTCTGAATTTCAGCCGCTTTACCGCGCCCACTTTGGTATCGACCCGCTCCGCCGATGTGCGCGCGTTTCTGAAAGAGCATGGCGACATCATCGTGAAACCGCTCGACGGCATGGGCGGCATGGGCATTTTCCGTCTGACCGAAACCGACCCCAATATCGGCAGCATTCTCGAAACCCTGATGCAGATGGATACGCGCACGATTATGGCGCAGCGTTATATTCCCGAAATCGTGCACGGCGACAAACGCGTGCTGGTTATCGGCGGCAAAGTGGTGCCGTTTGCCTTGGCGCGGATTCCGCAGCAGGGTGAAACGCGCGGCAATCTGGCTGCCGGCGGGCGCGGTGTGGCGCAGGAACTGTCCGCCCGCGACCGTGAAATCGCCGAAGCCCTTGCGCCCGAGTTGAAACGCTGCGGCATTTTGCTGGCCGGTTTGGACGTGATCGGCGACTATCTGACCGAAGTGAATGTAACCAGCCCCACCGGTTTTCAGGAAATCATGAAGCAGAAGGGCTTCGATGTGGCCGCTATGTTTGCCGATGCCGTGGCCGAATGGTCTGAGGCCGTCTGAAAACATGGAGCATAAGCCGAAAACTTATGCTGCTTCTATGAAAGGCAGCCGCGGAATCAAACGCATCATCAAGGCGTTGGGCTATTCCGCCGACGGCGTGCGTTCGGCTTGCGAAGAGCAGGGGTTTCGCCAGCTTTTGTGGATTCATGCCGCTTTGTTCGCCGGGCTGTTTTTTGCAGATTTTACCTTGCCCGTTAAAATGATATTGGTGCTGGTGTCGGCGATGTCTATCGTGGTCGAATTGATTAATACCGGTTTGGAAGCCGCCGTCGACCATACTTCCGAAGAAATGCACGTGCTGGCTAAAAAAGCCAAAGATGTCGGCTCGGCGGCGCAATATACTACATTGGCGGCATTGGCCGTTTTGTGGATGATGGCTTTAACAGGATAAACAATCATGTCAAATGAAGAATATGCGCGAAAACTTAAAGGCAAAAGAGGAGTCAAACGCATCATTAACGCCGCCGGTTATTCCAAAGACGGCCTGCGCGCAGCCTATCGGCACGAGAGTGCATTCCGCCAATTGATATGGCTGAACGGTATCTTGCTGGTGTTGGTTTTTGTTTTAGATTTCGGCCCTGCAACCCGCATGATGCTTATCATTGCCTCGTTTTTATCGCTGATTGTGGAGTTGTTTAATACCGCCATTGAAGCGGCGGTTGACCATACTTCCACCGCCCGCCACGAGCTGGCAAAACGGGCTAAAGATGCCGGTTCGGCGGCGCAGATGTTGGCCTTGGTTTTGCTGGTTGTGTTGTGGTTTATGGCGGTTTGGCGCGAATATGGATTGAATCTTTTTTAATGTAAGTCAAACGCTCAAACCTTGTTTTGCCGTATAACCGAATTGTTTTTCCAACATCTCAATAGTGAAGGAGTAAAGCATGAAAAAATTACTGAGCGCATTAATGCTTGCCGGCTTGTGCCACACCGCATTTGCCGCGGATATCGACGTGGACGATGTTTGGGCGCGCGCTACCGTAGAAGGCATGACCATGGGCGGTGCGTTTATGGACATTAAAAACGAAACCAAAAGCGATGATGTTTTAGTGGGTGCTACCAGCCCCGTGTCCGACCGTGTTGAAATGCATACCCACACCAACGACAAAGGCGTGATGCGGATGCGCGAAGTAAAAGGCGGCATTCCGTTGCCAAAAGGTAAAGAAACCAAGCTGCAACCGGGCGGATACCATGTGATGTTCATGGGCTTGAAAGCGCCGCTGAAAGAAGGCGATAAGTTTCCGCTCACTCTGAAATTTAAAAAAGCCAAACCCAAAACCGTGGAAGTGGAAGTGAAAACCGCACCGAAAAACGGCGGGCATGATCACCACCATCACGGCCATGATCACAAGCATAGCCACTAATTCATGAGTGTGTGTTAACCCAAGGCCGTCTGAAAACATTTTTTCAGACGGCCTTAAATATAAACAGCCGCTTTGTTTAGACTAAGCGGCTGTTTTACTGCTTCAAATCATAAAACGATATTGGAAAAATGCGTTACCAAGCTTAACGCGATTATGCGCAAAGCTTTTTATATTTTAAGAAGCCATGTCGATGTTGGTATCGGCAGAGTCCGGTTTTTCTGTGTCAAACTGCTCTTCAGATGAAGTCTCAATAGATGCCTGCTTTTCTATTTTAACAGGCATTCTGGCGGAAGAAGTCGGTAAAGGAATGCCGGATGAAACCGGTTCTTTCATTACAGGAAAGCCGTTGTCAGCCTGTTCTTCTTCGGATTGTTCTTCTGTTGAAGAGGGTAAAGCATCTGCTTCATTGTTAACGGTAGCGTCGGCAACATTTGAAGAATCATCAACAATACCTTGAGTAGATTCGGCTGTGCTGACTTCAGGTTGTGCTTCGCTCACTTCAGGTTGTGCTTCGCTCACTTCAGGTTGTGCTTCGCTCACTTCAGGTTGTGCTTCGCTCACTTCAGGTTGTGCTTCGCTCACTTCAGGTTGTGCTTCGCTCACTTCAGATTGTGCTTCGCTCACTTCAGATTGTGCTTCGCTCACTTCAGGTTGAGCTTCGCTAACTTCAGGTTGAGCTTCGCTCACTTCAGGTTGAGCTTCGCTAACTTCAGGTTGAGCTTCGCTAACTTCAGGTTGGGCTGCGCTAACTTCAGGTTGGGCTGCGCTAACTTCAGGTTGAGCTTCGCTAACTTCAGGTTGGGCTGCGCTAACTTCAGGTTGAGCTTCGCTAACTTCAGGTTGGGCTGCGCTCACTTCAGGTTGAGCTGCGCTCACTTCAGGTTGTGCTATGCTGACTTCAGGTTGTGCTACGCTGACTTCAGGTTGAGCTGCGCTGACTTCAGGTTGAGCTGCGCTGACTTCAGGTTGAGCTGCGCTGACTTCAGGTTGAGCTGCGCTGATTTCAGGTTGAGCTTGGTTGATTTCAGGTTGAGCTACGCTGACTTCAGGTTGAGCTGCGCTGACTTCAGGTTGGGCTTCACTGACCTTGGGTTCAGTTACGCTGGCTTTAGATTCCGAAATGTTGGAAACAGATTTAGCTGTTGGAGCATTAGGCTCAGTAACAGCGGGCGTATTTTGCTCCGTAATGTTTTGGTTCTGTTCAATGGTGTTTGATTCAGGGGTGGTTGGTTTTGTGGTGATTGTAGATACTTTATTTTCTGCATCCGGTTTGGCTGGAACGGGATAAATGTAGCAATTTTCTCCAACTTTAATCGATTCAATGCCTGAAACCAAAAAAGTATTGGTGGGGTTGCTGTCGCTCGAATATTCTACTTCCCCTTTTAACGCGACATAAATAGGTGTTTTGGCAGGTGTGCTTTTGCGTGTGCTGATGAGTTCGGCCATGGCTTCGTAGCCGTATTTTTTATATGGCAGTAATGAATAATGTTGACGCCGTGTGCAATCTTGAAGGCGGACAAAATCATTTTCAACGATTAACATGCCCGGGAAGTATCCATTAGCGGTATCTTTAGCGTTTTCAGCGGTGTGTGAAAAAGCCGGAACTGAAACGTTGTATAACAGAGCCAAGATTGCCAAGCGGATATAGTGAGGCATAAAAACCTTTCTTTTATAGAATTTAATTTAAGTGAGTTTGTTATCGCGTAAATATATCACTTATGCATATAAATGCAAAATGTATTTTTAGGTGGTTAAAACGTATTAATTTCATGAACTTGTAATGATTTGTTTCTAAATGGGAAAATGGTAGTTGATATATTGGAAAACAGGCTACGTTGGGGAGTGTTTTCAGATAATTGAGGGAGATAATTCGATATTTATCAGAGGGATAACAGCGTATGTGGGATGGATGCAACTTGGAAATCATTGTATTTTCTGCTGTTGCTTAATTGCAGTTATTGTTTGCATGATTTGGCATTGTTGAGATGGGGAAATCAAATATTATGCAGGCGTTGATGGATAAATTTCTTTAGGGGCTGTACTAGATAAGCCCTAAACATCACACCATTTTCGCAGCATTTTAAGCTGCTCAGACGGTGTGCCAAAATTAAAACGAAATTCGCATTCTTTCAAGAACAGCGGGAAAGATTTGCGGTCGATACCGTTGTATTTACGAAGTACCCGTTTTGCCTGATTCCAAAAATTTTCGATGCCGTTAATGTGACTCTGACGATCAACAAATAATTTGCTGTGGTTGATACGATGATGGGTAAAACCACTCACATCCAACACGTCATAACTGCTCAGACAGTCTGTATAGACTATGCTATCCGGCATGATTTTATTTGTAATAACAGGCAATAAGCTTTCCCGTTTGGCGTTTTCTACCACCACGGTATAAACCTTACCGCCGCGTTTGAGGATGCCAAAAACCACCACTTTCCCTGCGGCGCCGCGACCGCGTTTGCCTTTACGGTGTCCGCCAAAATAACTTTCATCCAATTCGACAGCACCATCAAAAACCGCATCGGCCTCCAAAGCAAGATGATGGCTGATGACTTCGCGGATCTTGCGGTAGAACAGAGCCGCTGAATTGGAATGGATGCCTAACAAATCGGCAGCAGAACGGGCGGTTGCTTCAAGCACAAAAAATTGAAGCAACTTCTTTTGAATACTCTTTTTTAATTTACAATGAGTTATCTTCATTTTTGCAGTCTAGCATGACTGCTTATCTAGTACAGCCCCTTTTTCAATGCAGCGGCCTGAATGGTTTGTTGGTCTAGAAAAACCGCCTTTGCCTTTTCATCCTCTTTCCCCAAAGCTGCCGAGGCCGTCTGAAAACAAGCCTATGTTAGAATAACGTTTTATTTTCAGACGGCCTCATCCCGATAATGCTCAACCCACACCGCCAGCTTACCGAACTCGTGCGCCTGCTTCAGGAACGCAGCTACATTTTCCCTGCCGACCCGCAACCCATCACCGAAGCCTTGCGCCATGCCGAAGGCAATCCCGAAACCAAACTCAACCACCGCGCCGAAATGATCGACAGCGACCACAAGCTGCAGGACAGCCTCGCCCGCGTCCGCAGCCTGTTTGCATGGCTGCTGCTGGCGGCTACCGTGTTTTGGCTGGTAAGTGGGTTTCTCGGCACCTTTACCCTGATGCAGCAATCGGGGCTGAACTTCTTTTTCGTGTTGGCAGGCGTACTCGGTTTGCACACTGTGATGCTGCTGGTGTGGCTTGTCGCCGTAGGCATGCGCTTTAAACCCAACGGTTTTTTTGCCAATCCCGCCATGTGGATACGCGGCAAAGACCCCGTTAACCAAGCCATCCTGCGCCTGTATAGCGACGAATGGAGCAAGCCTGCCACCCGCTGGCTGATCGGCCAAACCACCCACCGCCTGTGGCTGGCGACCTTGCTCGGCATGCTCGCCGCCGTCGTGCTGCTGCTTACTGTGCGCCAATACACCTTTAACTGGGAAAGCACCCTGTTGAGCGACAGCACCTTTGTCAAAGCCGTGCAGGTTTTATCATGGCTGCCCGCCAAACTCGGCTTTCCCGTGCCCGATACCGAGGCCGTCTTAAACAGCCGCCTGAACAACGACATCACCGCCTCCCGACAATGGGGCGGCCTCTTAATCGGCAGCATTATCTGCTACGGTCTGCTGCCGCGCTTCGCCGCATGGCTCGTGTGCAAAATCCTTTCCCGCCGCACCCAAAGCCCGCTGCCGCTTGAAAAACCCTATTACCAACAAATCATCCAACAATGGCAGCAGCGCGTTGTCGATGCCGACACCCAAAGCGAAACCGTTACCGCCGTCGCCCCCAAAATCAGCCTCAACCAGTCCCCCAAATGGGCCGTAATGCTCGATGCCGAATGGCCCGACAAAACATGGTTCAAACACATCTTAGGCCAAGACTGGCTCGACAAAGGCACCGCCGACAGCCGCGATGCCGTGGCCGTCTTAAAAAACGAATTGCAGACACAGCCCGCACAACTGCTGATTGGCATCCGCGCCCGCAGCGTGCCCGACCGCGGCATCCTGCGCCAAATCACCGCTCTGGCCGAAGCCGCACAAGGCGGAGCAGTGGTGCAGTTGCTGGTGGAAAAAGACTTTTCAGACGGCCTCGAAGACTATTTAAGCCAATGGCACGCAGCCCTAACCGAACGCAGTTTGCCGTGGTTGGATCCGGCTAGGGTTAGCCAGCGGGAGCGGTTGGAGATAAGTCAAAATGTATTTGATGTATGAAATATAAATTATTCAATAACTTATATGTAATGGCTTTTATTTGTAAATTTGAAAGGATACTGCATGTTTTGCATCGTGAATGAATATGTTATAAGCCAATTAGATCATTTGAGCAGGGATTACACTTGGGATAAATTTCGACTTGATAGTTTGCCAGAGGGAGTGCATATAAACATAGATCAGAATTGGGATTTAGCTAAGAAAAATCTTCAATTACGTCAGCAACTACATGAGCATTGGAAAGTTTCTTCTTTGGAGAAAAGGGAAAAGTTGGCAAAATGGTATGTTAAAAATTGGGGTGGTATTTGTACAAATGATAAAAATACGATAAGTGGCTATGCGGAGTTAGAACCACAAGACTTAATCAAACGAAAAGGAATAACAGGTATTTCATCTTGGTCTAAAGTTCTGAGTATTGTAGAACCTCGAACCTACGCAATATTTGACTCTAGAGTCGCTTTTTCATTGAATGCATTATTATTGCAAGGGGGATATAAATCCAAGTTTTTTCCAGTTTTACCCAGTCTGAATACAAAAATAGTAGAAGCATCTGATAAATTTAAACTTATGAAAAAAACAATCGGGAGCAATATCAGTCAATGCCATCTAAAGATGTTTATTACAATTATTTAAAACTATTGAAAGAGGTGGCGATTGCTTGTGACACTTCTATTCAAGAAGTTGAAATGTTGTTGTTTGCTCACGCTGAAATTTTGGCAGATGTTGTATTGGATATTTGACTTGCTGATAACAATACTTGATCTATTGTTATTTAAATTGTTCAAATTAGCATAGTAATAAATTCATATAATTAAATAGTTATGCAAAATCCCCTATCCCTAGCCGTAGTCGGCCACACCAACACCGGTAAAACCTCTCTGCTGCGTACCTTGCTGCGCGACAGTCAGTTCGGCGAAGTCAAAAACGCGCCCGCCACCACGCGCCATGTGGAAGAGGCGGCGATTAGCGACGGCAGCAATACGCTGGTTTACCTCTACGACACGCCCGGTTTGGAAGATGCGGGCGGTGTGCTGGATTGGTTGGAAACCAATACTTCCGGCCGTTCAGACGGCATCGAGCGTTTACAGCAGTTTCTCGACAGCCCCGAAGCGGCGGGCGATTTCAATCAGGAAGCCAAAGTATTGCGACAGCTTTTGCAGAGCGATATGGCTTTGTATGTGGTGGATGCGCGCGAGCCGGTGTTGAACAAATATAAAGACGAGCTGACTGTACTTTCGTGGTGCGCCAAACCCGTGATGCCGGTGTTCAACTTTATCGAAGGGCAGGATTTAAGCGAATGGACAACCATGCTGGCACGGCGCGGGCTGCATGTTTACAGCGGATTCGATACCGTTGCCTTTGATTTTGAAGGTGAAATCCGCTTGTGGGATAACCTCGCCACCATGCTGCCCGAACGCGATACGCTCGACCGCTTGATGGGGATGCGCCGCCGTGAATGGCAGAAACTCGACAACGATGCCAAACACGATATCGCCCATTTTCTGCTCGATGTGGCTGCGTACAAGCAGGAAATCGACGAAGACGACAACCCCGAGCCGGTATTGCAAACCATGCAGGCCGCCGTGCGCCAGTTGGAGCGCCAGCTTCAGCAGCAGTTATTCCAAACCTACCGTTTTTACCACAGCGAGATCGACACGGGCGAATGGGCATTGAAAGAATTCCGCCAAGACCCGTTTGACGCGGATTTGCTCAAAGAATACGGCATCCGCACCGGCACGGGTGCGGCCACGGGAGCGTTAATCGGCTTAGGCGTGGACATGGTAACGCTGGGCGGTTCGCTCGGTTTGGGTACGGCCATCGGCGGCGTACTCGGTGGTGTGCTGCCGAATATGCAGACCATCAGCGATAAATTATCCGGCATCCAAACGCTGCATATCGACCCCGAAACCATCACCTTGCTGGCTGCCCGCGCTTTGGATTTGCTCAACGCGCTGCAAAAACGCGGCCATGCGGCGCAAGCCCAGATTCAGATGCTGAGCGGCAAAACGCCGTGGCAGCCTTCCAAACTGCCGTCTGAATTGAATAAAGCCAGAAGCCAGCCGAAGTGGTCTGCTTTGAACACGCATTTGCCGGAGCAAAGCAGGCGCGAACGTGAGGAAGCGGCAGGGCAGTTGGCAAAACGGCTGTAAGCTTGGTTTTGTTGAAAAATACATTGGGAATAATTTGGGAATAAAAGAACATAATCGAACATGAAACGAATCATATTTGTTGTTTTTTAGCCCACAAAGAACCATATTTTGAAAATATGTTTGACTTCAATTATGGAGCTGGGCATAATGTGAGCCATCAGGTTGCTTTGAGCAGCTTGATGTTTTCTCCTCTATTTCTCCTTTGTAGACTTGGCGCATACCCTCACGGATATGCGCATTTTTTTGCTTTAATGCTTTTTATATCTGATTTTTATTATATTTTATTTTGGGAAAATAAACACTTATTTCATTTTTGATGTGAACGGCATCGAAGCGAAAAAGTTGTGTTGGCAAAAATAGCTGTTCGGTAGAGCAGGGCACTGCGGCATTGATGTGGATTTTTTATCTGTTGTGTTTGCCGTTTAAGATGCCGATAAGCTCGATTTGGATTGAGCAGCTTTTTGTTTCTTTTGCGAACACGAAATCACACGAATAATTTTTTGTTCAAAATGAAATGCGTAGCCGTTGCGAAAAAAGATGCTATGGCTGAAACAAAGCTTCATAAATTATTTTAATAACCGGATAGGTAAATAATATACATAAAAATATTGACGCGGCAGGAAGGCTTGGGCATAATTCGCCCCGTTGGCTGATTTGAGTAGTCAGCTGATAGTTTCTCCTCTATTTCTCCTTTGTAGACTTGGCACACAATCGCAAGATTGTGTGCATTTTTTTTATCTCTTTTTCGTTGTATTGTTTCAGCTGTATTGAAACGGGTTATCATAAAACGGTTCGATTGTGTGTTGTTTTGTTCGTAATGGAACATAAAACGAAAAAACGGCAAAGTAACGAAGCTGTTTTCTTGAAGGCAAAGCTGCAAAATTGCGTTCAAACCGATTAAAATCCTTTTTTTGAATATTGATTGTGAATCATGTCGCCACTTTTGGAATGGATAAGCACAGAAACGCCGGCTGCGGTTGCGGAAACATTGGATTTCTTTTTGTATGAATGCAGCCTTGATGAGGCGCCGGGCAAGGAGGAGGTTGAGGCTTGGCGCGATGTTTTGCAAAAACGCGGCGGTAAGTTTGCCCGTTTGGCCGCGCAATGCCAAACTTGGCTGGATGAGGAGTGCTGATGATTAAGCTGCCTGCCAATCGTTATACGATGTTTGCCGTGTTGTGGTTTTTGGCCGGCATCTATTTTTTACTGTTGCGCGACGCGGGAGGCGCTCCGTCGTTTCGCCATTTCGACAAGGTGGCGCATTTCGGCCTCTTTTTTGCCCAAACTTGGTTGTGTGCCAAAGCTTTTATTGTGGCAAACAAGCCGATACCTTATAAAACGCTGTTGGCTTTTGCTTTGTTTTTTGCTGTGGGCAGCGAAGTGGCGCAAGCGGTATGGACGACTACGCGGGAAGGTAGTTTGGCCGATGTGTTGGCCGATGTTTACGGCGTGGTGGCGGCTTTGTGGTTGGCAGCAAAGGTAAGAGAAGCCAAGCTGTTGCAGCGCTAAGCAGCGTGTTGTGTTTTGATGGTAGTAGGCCGTCTGAAAAGTTTTCAGACGGCCTCATGGTAAATGAAGCGGATGGTTATGGAAAAAACAGTTTATCTTTATACCGACGGTGCGTGTAAGGGCAATCCCGGTGTCGGCGGCTGGGGTGTGCTGATGCGTTATGGCGGGCATGAAAAGGAATTGTTCGGCGGCGAGAAAGAGACGACCAACAACCGTATGGAGCTGACCGCCGTGATAGAGGGCCTGAAGGCATTGAAACGCCGTTGTCGCGTGCAGATTTGTACCGATTCGCAATATGTGAAAAACGGGATGGAAAGTTGGATTCACGGCTGGAAAAAAAACGGTTGGAAAACGGCCTCGAAGCAGCCGGTAAAAAATGAGGATTTATGGCGTGAGCTGGATAGGCTGGTGAACCAACATGATGTTCATTGGACTTGGGTTAAAGGGCATGCGGGCCATGCGGAAAATGAGCGGGCCGACGGATTGGCCAATCGTGGGGTAGAGCAGTTTTCTTGATGAGGCCGTCTGAAAATAATTGGGCTGATCTTGAAAGCCGGTATCAAAGAGGCCGGTATCAAAGAGGCCGGCGGTTATGGGCAATCAGGTTTTAAACAGCCAAAAAAACCGCCCCACTAGGGGGCGCAAAAGGAACACAAACCACTACCAAAACTTGTTACACGGCAAACTCTTCTATTGTTCGTTTTGCCGGATATAAAGCCTTCATCAGATCGGAAGGCGAAAGCGTAAAATCTCGATTGTCTGCTGTGGTGAGGCGGCCTTGTTGAGGAGTCAGCTCCAGCAGGCAGTTGTTTGCAGCTTGAATAAATGTATCTTTGGTTGCGCTGAGGCGTCTTTGCAATGCGGCGGTGACGCGTTGGTGCAAACTGTCTTTCTGTTTCACGGTTCTTGCCGAGGCTACCCAGCTGAGACGTGTGGACGCATCTTCTGTTTCTATCAGCAAAATACCTGTATCCGGTTCGTTTTGCGGGTTGTGATCAAGCCAAAGGTAATATCTGCCGTTGAGTGTGATAAACACCGCGTTGTGGATTTCAGGGCAACCGCTGCATTGTGTGGCCAGTAGCGAGTGCACGGCTTTTTGATGCAGTCTCAGAAGGTCGAGAGAAATCTGCTTAAAAATACTTTCAGGCATTTTTTTCTCCTTTCTGTATCGGTTGGTGTGCTGAACCGTTGATGTGCATTATACGGAAAAAATCTTCCTTTGCAAATGATAATTGTTATTATTAGTGATATATTTTTTAACACTATGTTTTTATTGTGAATTAATTTTTTATATTGTTGAGTGAAATACTTGGTTTTATGCTTAATGATTGAAAATGTTGGTTTTTATATTGAAGATGGATAAATGATGCGATGGCGTGGGGCAGGTTTATGAAGGTGTGGATTGAAATATGAAAAGCAGGTGTTTGCCGTTATTTTATGAATGGAGGCCGTCTGAAAATGTGTTTCAGACGGCCTGTTGTTTAATGCGGTGGCTTGATCAAAGTTGAATCGCTTCAAGCAATGAGATTGAGTTTTTTCAGCAGGGCTTGGCTGCCTAAAGAGACTAAGCGGAAGGTTTCGTCAAAATCGCCGGTGTACCACGGATCGGGCACATGGTTGTATCCGCTTTCGGGAATGAGGTCGGTGAGTTTGAATATTTGTTCGGGGCGCGTACCGAACAGCCGGGTTAGCTCGGCGAGGTTGTTGTCGTCCATGGCGATGATGAAATCGTAATGTTCGGCATCGCTTGGGGCGACTTGGCTGCTGGTAAAACCCGACGGGTCTATGCCTTGCTGCTTGAGTTTTTTCAACGTGCCTGCGTGCATGTTTTCGCCGTTGTGCCAGCCGGACGTGCCGGAGCTGGAGGTAACGATGCGTTTGGCAACGCCTGCTTCGCGGGCTTGATGGCGGAAAACGTATTCAGCCATGGGCGAGCGGCAGATGTTGCCGAGGCAGACAAACAGAATGCGGTAGGTGCTCATGATGAAGGCTGTTCGGCAAATAAGGGGTTATGCCCCGGCAGGTTGAGCGCTTGGGCGTAGGTGGGCAGTTCGGCGTCTTCCGGCAGGGCTTCGTGCAGCAGGCGGATGTTTTCTACTTGGCATTCCACCATCAAGTCTAAGAAGTTTTGCTGGATGATTTCGATGCGGTCGGCGGGGGAGAGTGGCCAGGTAAATACTTGGTTGGCCAGTTCAAACGCGCTGTCGGTGGCGTTGAAACCGAACAGGATTTTGCCGCCTTGCTGTGCGGCCATAACAACACCCACGCGCGGGCTTTGCAGGCGGATGGCGCGGATGGCGTTGGCGGCAAAAACGTCCATTGCCATGCGTGTGCGCATATGGGTGCCTTCGGTTAGGGCTTGTAGTGGGGAGGCGGGTGCCAAAGGATTGGCAAACAGGGTTAGTCCGGGGCGGGTCAGGCTGGTTTGCCATACCTGCATCAAGGGCAGGGCGGCATCACCCAGATTCGGGTTTAAGGCCGTCTGAAGATTTTTCTTGCCGTATCCCAAGGCGAAAACGACGTGTACCGATTGGTTTTGCGGAATGTCTAAATCGGCTTGGGGCAGTTGGGCTGCCAGCGCTTGGGCGGCGGCTTCGCTTTGCTTGGCGGCAAACCATTTGCCCGCGTTGATGGCGGCCAAGTCGGAAGAACGCACGAGCTTGGGCAGCCAAGTGGCATGGATAAGTTCGCGCAGATGGGGATAATCGGCTAAACAGGCGCACAGTTCTACCGCCGGCGTGTCGAGAGGCAGCGTTTGGGCTTGGTTGCAGCCGGCAACCAATACCACCGGCAAGGCAAACCATTGGATTTCATCATCGGATTTGGCTTGCAGGGTGTCGTCCAAACTATTAAACAGCGCACGATAGCTTTCCGTGTCGGGCGCCATGCTCATGGCAACAGACAGGCCGAGATAATGGTTTTGCTGCAACATCATATAGATCTCGGCTTGCAGGGATTCGGCAGAGAGTTTGCGTTGGGCGGATGATGTGCTGCCGGCGATTTGGGTGGCGTAAGTGAGCAGGCTGTTTTTCACCGGGTCGGTGGGATAGGGGCGGGTGTCGGGTAGGATAAAGGGCTTCATGGCGGTAACTTTGAACTTAATGTGTCAATGGGAAACGGCGTGCATTATAGCTTATCGCCGTGAAACTGAATAAGTTTGGGCGGTATTTCACGTCGGCACGCTTAATAATACTTCGGCAATATCGGGCGGTAGCCGGCTGAGAGCCTGTTCATGGATAAAAGGCGGAATATCGCGGTAGTATGCTTCGGCAATGCTGCCGGCAATCGCGGCCAAAGTATCGCTGTCGCCGCCTAAAGATACGGCAAGGCGCACGGCGTGTTCGAAGCTGCTGCTGTCGAAAAAAGCGGTTAAGGCTTGCGGCACCGAACCGGCGCAGCTTGAATCAAACGTGTAGTTGGGGCGGATGTCGTCGCAGTTCAAATTCAGGGAGTAGCCAAACATCCGGCTGATGTTTTGTTTGATGAATGCTTTGTCGTAACCGTTGCGGCTCCAGAAAATCGCGGCGGCCACAGCTTCGGCGCCTTTGATGCCTTCGGGGTGGTTGTGCGTAATCGCGGCGGAAGCGCGTGCATGGGCGAGGGTTTCTTCTAAGGTATCGGATGCCCAGCCGACAGCCGAAACGCGCATGGCGGAGCCGTTTCCCCAGCTTCCGTAAGGCTCGGGCGGGTTTTGGTGAATCCAGCGTTGAAACGATGTGCCGTAAGCGCCGCGGGGTGTGGGATAGCGGCGGCACCATTGCTGCATCAGCGCCGCTAGGTCGGCACGGCATCCGCCCAGCACCCAATCTGCCACGGCGGCCGTGCAGACCGTATCGTCGGTAAAGCCGCAGTCGGGTGTGAAGAGTTCGAAGTCGGTGTGTTTGTGATTGTCGAACTCGAAACGGGAGCCGACAATATCGCCGGTAGCAGCACCTAGCATGACATTCTCTCTATTATCTGCTTGAAGTGGGTTGATTTGGATTTGAGGCCGTCTGAAAACTGTTTTTCAGACGGCCTCTATCTTTATGGATGCGGTATGAAGTCAATCAGTTTGCAACAGACAGGCTTACTGACGCCCCGGCACCGTACCCATGCGCTGTTTCAGCGAAGTGTGCGGCTCGTTGAACAGGCTGGCGTAATAAGTAGCGTTGGTCATGACTTTTTTCACGTAATCGCGGGTTTCGTTGAACGGAATCGTCTCGGCGTAAATCGCGCCTTCGAGCGAGGAAGACGATTGCCAGTTGCGCGCGCGGCCGGGGCCGGCGTTGTAGCCTGCCGTGGCCATCACTTCATTGTTTTGAAGGCGGCGTTTGGCATCGGCCATATACCAAGTGCCCATGCGGATATTGCCGTTCATGGTGTACAGCTCGCTGCTGCTCATACCGATTTTGCCGGCAATTTCGCGGGCGGTGGCAGGCATCACCTGCATCAAACCTTGTGCGCCGACGCTGGATTGCGCGCCGAGCATAAACCGGCTTTCTTGGCGGATAAGGCCGTACACCCAAGCGGGATCGATGCCGACTTCCGACGCATAGCGGGTGGTGATGTCTTTAAACGGCGAAATGTAGCGCAGGTTGTAGTTTAGTTTGGTGTTGGTGCGGTCTGCGCTGTTGATGGCCATTTCGTAAAACTGATGGTCAAACGCCAGCTGGGCAGCTGTGAGCAACAGATTTTCATCCGCATTGCGCGTGGCAAAACGCCATTCCGCCTGTGCTTGGCGGCGCATTTTCCAGTCGCCGCTGCTTTGGCTGGCTTTGAACAGCGTTAAAGCGCGGTCGATGGCGCCGTCGCGGGCAAGTTGTTTAACGTCGCTTTTTGACGCCTCGCCGACATTGTTGCGCGTGCTGACGCGGCGGCCGAGTTCTTCGCCCGATAAGACGGCATAGAAGTTGCGGCCCGATGCAGCGGCTTTTTCATACAGACTGTTGGCGCGCGAGCGGTCGCCTTGTGCGGCATAACTGCGGGCAAGCCAGTATTGCCAAGTCGGGTCTTGTTGCAGCTTGGCGGGCATGGCTTCGATGATGTTCGCCAGCTCGCTCCAGCGTTGCAGACGCAGGGCGGCGCGTGCGTACCATTCAAACTGCTCGTTGCTCAATTGGCTGCGGTCGGCGCGGTTGAAATAGTTGAGAGCGGTGGACATGTTTTGGCGCAGTGCTTGAACGTGGCCAAGCACGCCCCAAGCGTAGCCGCTTTGTTCGCGGGTAAGGCTGCCCGACATGCTTTCGAGCAGGGAAGCCGAAGCAGGATTTTTTTGGGCGGCGTTGCCGATGATGCCGACTAAAAGGGCTTCTTGTGCACCTTGTCCGCCTCCGTCAAACGGGCTGCCGAGTGCAGCGGCGAGGTTGCGGGCGTCGGTAATCTGATTGTTGCTGATTAAGCCGCGCACACGCCGCCAAGCATCTTGATTATTCAGACGGCCTGCCGAGGCGGCACTTTCCACCAAGCGGGTACATCCTTGCGGCAGACGTTTGATTTCTTTCACCAATTCGACTGCCAAACCGTTGAATTGGCTGCTGCTCAATTCGGAATAACATTGCGCTTCTTGAGAACGCCCGGCTTTGTCGAGCTTGGCATATTGTTGGTTAAACTGCTGCCACGCACCGCGCTTGCCCAAGCTCTTCAACCATTCGTTGCGCACTTCTTCAGCCATCGCGCTGTGGGCGGACACCTGATTCAGAAACTGTTCGGGCAGGAAGTCGTCATCTTTTTTAGCGGCATCCAGTGCGCTTTGGTACAATTGGTAGTCGGCCAAGATTTTCGTCGGCGTTTCAGCGGCGCGTGCAGACGGACGCGCTCCGTCACGAATAGGCTCTACGGGCTGCTCTTGCGACGAACAGGCGGTCAGAACGGCTGCAGTAATGGCAGTAAGCGTCAGGGTAAGCGTGCGCTGGAAGGTCATAGGGCAGTCTTTCTTGGTGTGTGGAGAAAAGTTTTGATTTTAAACGATTCGGGCGGGAGTTTGAAACAGAAAAGCGATATTTACATTACATGACATTAGCGTGTCGATATAAATGATTCGAGGCCGTCTGAAATCATGAGGGAAATTTCAGACGGCCTCGAATCGTTTAGCACATCGTTTATAAGAATATGGCCGGTATGTTACCCGCGCTTCTTAAAAGCATTCCGCCAATCTTCAAACTATTTAAAACCGGGTTTGCGGGCATCGCCGGCGGCTTGGGCAAGGGAAACGCTTTCGCGCAGTTGTTGTTCGCGGCGGAAGTTCAAGCTGTTTTGCACATAATCCAAATGCCGGTGCGCGGCCTGCATGGCTTCTGCGGCGTTTTGTTGTTTGATGGCTTTGAAGATGGCTTCGTGCTGCGCCGTCAGCTGCATATGGATATCCGGCACGCCGAACATATTGGCGAGGTTGCGCTTGGTTTGCCCGGTCAGCAGGCGCAGCAGGCCGTCTGAAAGGCGCGTGAACATAATATTATGTGCAGCTTCGGCCACGGCTTGATGGAAACCGACATCGGCGGCGGATTGAAGGTCGAGATTGTTTTGCGCATAGGCTTCGCGCAGTTTGTCGAGCCAACTGCGCATCCGTGCCAAATCCGCATCGGTGCGGCGCTGGGCGGCCAAAGCGGCCAACATACCTTCGATATTGCGGCGGAAATCCAGCACTTCGCTTTCCATGCTTTCGTTTTTGTCGATTAAGTCTTCCCAGCCGTATTGGAAGTTTTTTTCGATGCGGCCGGAAACATAATGCCCGTCGCCCTGCCGGGTTTGCAGCATGCCGCGAACCGATAAAATGCGCAACGCCGAACGCAACGATTGGCGCGATACGCCGAACTCTTCCGCGAGCAGGCGTTCGGAGGGTAATTTGCTGCCAATTGGATACACGTTTTGTAAAATCCGTTCCTCCAAAATAGAAGCAATCTGTGCGCCTATTCCGGGTAGTCTGACCGTAGCGCTGGTGTTCGGCTGCATATTCATACCTGAATTACTTTTTGGGTGGTTGAATCAAGACGGCTGTGAAAGCTATGTATTTTCGAATGTTATCCAAAACATTTATTTATTATTGAATTGTTGGGCGGCTGAAATAGTGTCGCGTAAGCTGCCGAAGCATTGTACCGTAAACCTTTTATTGGCGATGGAAATTTCCAAGCAATGCAGTTCATTTATTTTTTTATTGCTACTTGACCGCCTACACAGCATTACGTAAAGTAGAACAAAATTCACAAATTGGTCAGACCAATTAACCAAAATACCAAAAATATCAAAATCAAAATGAACCACAACACTACCTCAACCGCCGTTTCAGGCGGTAAACCAACCGATATTTACTTTTTCGGCACCTGTTTGCTGGATATTTTTATGCCCGAAGCAGGCATGGATGCGATTACCTTGATCGAACAGCAAGGCATCCGCGTTCATTTCCCGATGGAGCAAAGCTGCTGCGGACAACCTGCTTTTTCTTCCGGCCATCCGAAAGATTCTTTCGAAGTGGCGAAAGCGCAGCTCGGCCTGTTCCCCGAACCGTGGCCGGTGGTTGTGCCTTCCGGCTCTTGCGGCGGCATGATGAAACACCATTGGCCCACTTTGTTTAAGGGTAGCATTTACGAGCGTCAGGCCAACGAGATTGCCGGCAGGGTGGTGGAATTTACCCATTTCCTGCTGTCTATCGGCTATGAACCGCAGGATAAAGGCGAACCCGCCAAAGTAGCGGTGCATACTTCCTGCTCTGCGCGTCGTGAAATGAATGTGCATGTGTCCGGCTGGGCGTTGGTGGATAAATTAGCCAATGTCGAGCGCGTTGTGCACGGGCATGAAAGCGAATGCTGCGGTTTCGGCGGTACGTTCTCCGTGAAGCATCCCGATATTTCAGGAGCGATGGTGAGCGATAAAGTGGCTGCCCTCAAAGAAACCGAAGCCGTGGAAATCATCAGCGCCGATGCGGGCTGTATGTTGAACATCGGCGGCAAAATCGCTAAAGATGAGCCGGGTATGCCCAAGCCCAAGCATATCGCAACGTTTTTGCTTGAGCGCACGGGAGGCAAAGTATGAGCAACGCACGCGACAATATTTTAGCCAAGCTGCGCAAAGCCGCCGCCACGCCGATGCAGGAGCCTGATACCGAGGCTTATTACGAAGAAATGTCACCGCATTGGGACAGCGAAGAAGGCCGTCTGAAACATTGGGCGAAAACCATGCGCGCGGTCAAAACCGAGATTTATTGGGTGCGCCGTCACGATTGGGTGCAAACTTTGCTTAAAGTGGCAGCAGAAAAAGGCTTGCGCAATATTTTGCTGCCTTTGAAGACTGAGCACGGCCAAGAAGCCGCACAAGTCGTTCAGACGGCCGGTATCGAGGTCAAAGCATTCGACCGCCCGATTGAAGATTGGAAAGACAGCTTTTTCAACGATATCGATGCTGGCTTTACCGATGTCCGCTGCGGTATCGCCCAAACCGGCACATTGATGCTGTGGCCGTCTGAAGAACAGCCGCGCAGCCAAAGTTTGGTGCCGCCCGTGCATATCTGCCTGTTTGACACGACCAAAATGTATAACGATTTTTACAGTGCAATGCAGGGCGAGCGGATGGTCGAAGGTATGCCGACCAATGTGGTGCTGGTTTCCGGCCCGTCTAAAACCGCCGATATCCAGCTTACCTTGGCATACGGCGCCCACGGCCCGCGCGATATGGTGGTGTTGGCCGTATTGCCCGAACACATTGATCCGTCTGATTTGGACGAGTAACACAATACGTCCGTTTCAGGCCGTCTGAAACGGGCATAGAAAAACAAAACCACTATGAACACACAAACCATACATTTCCATCCGAAACCGGAAACTTTCAAGCAGAATGCCGTCGGCGCGCTGGCGGATGCCCCGTTGCGTAAAAGCCTGCGCACGGCCATGGATATGTTGATGACAAAACGTAAAAACGTATTGTCCGACGAATACGAGCTGCAAGCGCTGCGTACATTGTCCGAACATATCCGCCAACGCTCTCTGTCGCGCTTGCCCGAATTGTTGGAGCAGCTGGAGCGCAAACTCACCGAGCTGGGTGTGAAAGTGCATTGGGCTGAAACGCCCGACGAAGCGTGCCAAATCATTCACGGCATTATTGCCGCGAAAAACGGCAGTCTGATGGTCAAAGGCAAATCCATGGTCAGCGAAGAAATCGAGCTGAACCATTATTTGGAAGACCACGGCATGCGCGCCGTGGAAAGCGATTTGGGCGAATATATCGTTCAGATGGCCGGTGAAAAACCCACACACATTGTGATGCCGGCGATTCACAAAACCAAAGAACAGGTAAGCGAACTGTTCCACAACAACCTGAACACCCCGCTTACCGACGATGTGGACGAACTCACGGGCATTGCCCGCCGCGCCTTGCGTGATATTTACCGTACCGCCGACGTAGGCTTGAGCGGCGTGAATTTCGCCGTTGCCGAAACCGGTACGCTGTGCTTGGTAGAAAACGAAGGCAACGGCCGTTTGACCACCACCGTGCCGCCTGTGCACATTGCCATTACCGGCATTGAAAAAGTCGTGGCCAAACTGTCGGACATTCCGCCGTTGTACAGCCTGTTGCCGCGCAGCGCCATCGGCCAGAACATCACCACTTATTTCAACATGATCACCGGCCCGCGCCGCAGCGCCGAGTTGGACGGTCCTCAAGAAATGCACTTGGTGTTGTTGGATAACGGCCGCAGCCAAGCGTATGCCGACGAGCAGATGCGCAAAACCCTGCAATGTATCCGTTGCGGTGCGTGTATGAACCACTGTCCGGTATATACCCGCATCGGCGGTGCCGCTTACGGCACCACTTATCCCGGCCCCATCGGTGAAATCATTTCACCGCACCTGCTGGGCTTGGAATCCACCAAAGATTTGCCTACGGCATCTTCTTTGTGCGGTGCGTGTGCCGAAGTGTGCCCCGTGCGCATTCCGATTCCTGAGTTGCTGATGCGCTTGAGAACCGAAGCGCAACGCTCGCCCAACGAGAAAGTACCGAACCCGATTAAGGGGCAGGGCGCTTCGCACAATTTGGGCGAACAGATTGCATGGCGTACGTTTAACGGCATTTTCAGCGGCAACAAGGTTTATCGTGCATTCGGTTGGGCGGCGACGAAATTCCGTTCGCTCACGCCGAGCAATCAGTTCGGTTGGACGCAAAACCGCATTCCGCTCAAACCCGCTGCGAAAACGCTGCATGAAATGGTGGCCGAGCGCCGACAAAACAACAAATAGCAACTATTCAAGCGATTTGAAACAGCGGCTTTAGCAAGACCTGTGTTGTGAAAACAAAGATGCTTGATAAGGCCGTCTGAATCAGATGGCGAGAAAACCGGGCAGACGTTTTTGTACCGCCCTTTATGAACCGCGATAAAGCCTGCATTGGCAGCTTTGCCGGTTCTTTTAATGTATCGGGTTCATCCGGTATACGACACTAAAATAAATTTCGCCTCAGAGGATGGAAAAAATGGCTTTATTTCTCAGCATTTTCCCTATCGTATTGCTGATTTGGCTGATGGTTAAGAAAAACGGTATGCCGTCTTATATTGCATTGCCGTTAACTGCCGCGCTGATTTACGTTTTACAGATTACTTACTTCAACAACAGCTTTATGCTGTTGAACGCCAATGTGATTTCAGGTCTGATTTCTACATTGACGCCGATTACCGTGATTTTCGGTGCGATTATGTTTAACCGCATGATGGAAACCGCGGGCTGTATCGAAGTGATCCGCAAGTGGTTGGGCAATATCAACCCGAATCCGGTGGCTCAGTTGATGATTATCGGTTGGGCGTTTGCATTTATGATTGAGGGCGCCAGCGGCTTCGGTACGCCGGCTGCGATTGCCGCGCCGATTTTGATGAGTTTGGGCTTCAACCCGCTGCGCGTGGCTATTTTCACTTTGGTGATGAACTCCGTGCCGGTATCGTTCGGTGCGGTAGGTACGCCGACTTGGTTTGGTTTCGCGCCGCTGAATCTGGAGCATGCAGACATTATGTCTATCGGCCGTCAAACCGGCTTGATCCACTTCTTCGCCGCTTTCATCATTCCTTTAATCGGTTTGAGTTTCATCACTTCTTGGCAGGAAATCCGTAAAAACTTTGTGTTTATCGCCATCAGCGTGATGTCGTGTACCATTCCTTATGTGTTGCTGGCGGCGGTTAATGAAGAATTCCCCGCATTGGTAGGCGGTGCCATCGGCTTGCTGATTTCTGTGGCTGTGGCCAACAAAGGCATCGGCTTGAGCAAAGATTATCCGAAAGACCCGAATGCTGAAAAACTGCCTATCGCCGTTGTGGCAAAAGCGTTGGCGCCTTTGGGTATGCTGATCGGCTTCTTGGTGATTACCCGTATCAAGCAATTGGGTATTAAAGGTTTGCTGACCGATACCACACCGCTGTTCAACATTCCGATGGGTATTTTCGACTTCGAGTTAACCCGTTCTCTGACTTTGGTGTTCAAAAACATTTTGGGCGAAGCGGTAAACGACCGTTACCAAACCCTGTATGTTCCGGCGTGGATTCCGTTTGTGATTACCGTGTTGATCGCTATTTGGTTCTACCGCATTAAATTTGCCGATGCCAAAGCATTCTATGTGGCGACTTTCAATCAAACCAAAAAACCTTTGCTCGCTTTGATGGGCGCGCTGGTGATGGTGAAATTGATGATGGTCGGCGGCGATTCGTCTATGGTGAAAACCATCGGTACGGAATTTGCAGCAATGGCCGGCGAGCATTGGGTGTATTTCGCGCCTTACTTGGGTGCAATCGGTGCGTTCTTCTCCGGATCCAACACGGTATCCAACCTGACATTCGGCCCGATTCAGCAGCAAATCGCTTTGGATACCGGATTGTCCGTAACCCTGATTTTGGCGCTTCAATCCGTGGGCGGTGCGATGGGTAACATGGTGTGTATCAACAACATCATCGCCGTGTGTACGGTATTGAACGTGCAAAACAAAGAAGGTGAAATTATTAAGAAAACTGTGATTCCGATGTTTATCTACGGCATTATCGCCGTAACGGTGGCGCTGATTTTCTTACTGTAAATCTTTGCGGCAAACCGTTGGAAACCCGGCTGTATTGAGCGTTAAGTTGAAAGAGCAAATCAGTTGGGTTTCCGGCAATCAAGCGTAGTACGATGCTTGGTTTGATTATCTTGTATTACACATACCAAAGGCCGTCTGAAAATTTTCAGACGGCCTTTGGTATGGAGTTATCAAGATTATGCAGCTTTGCCGTTTATTCAATCCGCACATATTCAACGGAAAGAATCTCAATCACTTCGCGGCCTTCGGGGCCGTTTAACACCACTTCATCGCCTTCTCGAGCTTTGATCAGGCAGCGGGCCAGCGGGGAAATCCATGAGATTTTGTTTTTGGCTGTGTCGATTTCATCAATGCCGACAATTTTGACGATCTGTTCGCTACCGTCTCCGCGCAGAAGCTCGACCGTGGCGCCGAAAAACACCTGATCCGTCGCTTCGCGGGTTTCGGGGTCAACCACTTGGGCGGCTTCCAAGCGCTTGGTGAGAAAGCGGATGCGGCGGTCTATTTCGCGCATGCGGCGTTTGCCGTAAAGATAGTCGCCGTTTTCGCTGCGGTCGCCGTTGCCGGCCGCCCAGTTCACAATCTGCACGATTTCGGGGCGTTCTTTGTTGACGAGGTTGTACAGTTCGTCTTTCAAAGCTTGCCAACCTGTGGGCGTGATATAGTTTTTCTGAGTGTCTGTGCTCATTGTTTAAGGCCGTCTGAACAATCTGAAAGCGTTATTTTAACTCATCAGAAAGTTTTTTCAGACGGCCTTTTGCATTCTTTTTATCGGCTGCCGCGTATCAACCGGCAATGTGTTCCCGACTGCGTTGGTAGCGCGTGTATTTCCGATACAGCCAAAATGCCACCATCAAAACGACAAACACAGCCAAGATGGGCAGAAACAGGCTCAAGAGGCTCATGATTACGGCGATGCCGGTTTCGATAATCGAAAACACAGGGTTGGCCAAACCGCCGGTGGTGGCTGTGCTGGCGGCACGGGTAACGGCGTTGGTGCCTTTGATGGCCGCTGCGGCGCCTCCGCCTGCAATGATGGCCAAAGTCCACGTAACTGCCGGGCTTAAATCGGCAGCGGTCGAAGCCATCACAGCGGTGCCTGCCAGTCCGGCAAGCGGTACGGCGATGGTGTCGAGCAGGTTGTCGATGTAGGGAATCAAATAGCTTAATGATTCGGTAATGGCTGCGATGCCTAAAATAATCAAAGCGTTGGTGCTGGCCAGCCATTGCCAGTTTTCGTTTAGCGGCCACACGCCGAAATAGGCGGATACGCTCAAGGCAAACAAGGGTAAAAATACGCGGAATCCTGCGCTGGCTGCCAAGCCTATGCCGAGTGCAATGCTGAGAATAGTGTCGAAATTCATGATGTTAACCAGTCTTTTAAACAACAGCGCTACTGTACATGAGAATAAAGCCCCGCGAAAGAAAGAGAGTGGGGCGGTTATCTTGAGTGCACGGCAGCAAATGTTGTTAGTGTGTTGTGATGCTGAAGAAGCGGGTAGGGTGCAGATAAGAGTGTTTGGAAGATATACAGTTCAAAGCTTAGATGCAAATTGTGTTTAAGGCCGTCTGAAACATGCTACCGCTACTTTTCAGACGGCCTCAACATACCTTTCACGGTAATCAGCAAGGCGAATGCCTGCACAGAAAGCAAAACCCCGGCCACGCCCGGCCAGCCGTAATGCCGATAAGCCAAGCCGCACAGCCACGCGCCGAGGGTGCCGCCGCCGTAGTAAGCCATGTAATACAGACCCGATGCCAATGAGCGGCCTTCTTTCACATTGGCCGCAATATAGCTGATGGTCGCCGCCTGCGTAATGAATACGCCCGACGACATCAAGGCCAAAGCGGCGATCACGGCAGGGAGCGGGGCGGTCAAAGTGCCGATAACGCCCGCTGCCGACAAGGCCACCGCGAGGATGATGGTGGGTGCGCTGCCAAAGCGGTTGATCAGCCTTGCCGATAAAGGCGTAATGACCATACCGATTAAGTAAACCGTAAACAGGTTGGCCAAGCTGCCGCTGTCGAGCGAGTACGGTTCTTCGGCGAGATGCAGATTGATATAGGTAAAACAGCCCACCAGCGAACACAACAAACACGCACCAAGCAGGCAGGCCGCCACCACATAGCGGTTTTTCAGATGGCCTGATAAAGTGCGTAAGGCCGTCTGAAAATGCGGTTTGGCTACAAAGCGTTGTGATGCGGGCAGCTGCTTCCACACAAAAAACGCACTCACAACAGTCAAACAAGCCATCACATAAAACGCCTGCCGCCAGCCCATGATTTCGCTCAAATGGCCGAGAATAAACCGCCCGAGAAAACCGCCCAGCACCGTGCCCGTTACATAAAGCGACATCAGCCGCGTCATCGTTTTAGCGTCAAATTCCTCGCCGATATAGGCAATCAGCACTACTGTGATGCCCGGCACAGCCACACCCTGCAAAAAACGCCACAGCATCATCTGTTCAATCGTCTGCGCGCCCGCCAAAAGGGCAGTCGGCACCGCCAAAAACAAGAGCGAGCTGACAATAAAGACTTTGCGCCCGATTGCATCCGACAACATACCCATAAACGGCGAGATCAGCGCCACACCCAATACCGTCGCCCCAACCGAAAGCCCGGCCTGAACCTCCGTTGCCGCCAAATCCTGCACCAGCAGCGGCAAGATGGCCTGCACGGAATAAACCTGCAGGAAAGCAGAGAGACCGACAAGCATGACCGCCAAGCGCAAAAGCAGCGACACGTTTTGTTCCGACGCCGCTTTTCGGCACCGATTCTGAATCATGCAACACCCCGTCTTTTTTATCCGGCTAATTTTTGCCTAACAGACACCGCCTACAATACACAACATAGGGAACCGGATTCCCTGTGTGTTCAACCACTTGGAAAGGATGCCTGCTATGTTGAAACGAAATAAAACCATCGCCGCTTTATTGGCCTCTACCTTTGTTTTCGCCGCCGCGCCCGCGATGGCTGACAAAGACGATTATCACCTCCAGCAAAATCCGGGTAAATATATCACCCACGAAACCGCAGCCAATGCTGCGCTGAAAAAATTTCCCGGCGCGTTTATCAAAGACGTAGATTTCGATATCAGCCGTCATGGCGGCGCGCACTATGATGTCGAATTAATCACCAAAGGCGGTCAAGAATACGACGTGATTGTGGACGCCAAAAACGGCCGCGTCTTGTCATCACGCATCGACTATTAATTTTACTCCCTCGTTTTATACTTTAGAACAACGGCCTGAAAGCATAACGCGCTTTCAGGCCGCTTTTTAGCTAATTATTCCGCTCATTTCGGCTTGGCAGCCAATACTTTTTCATAAATCGGGCAATGTTCCGCATGCGCCCCTTTCAAATAACCCGTACTCATCAAAAACTCGTTCACAATTTCGCCGCCGACAAATTTAAAATGCTTTTTGAAAAGCTTTACCCATTCGGGCAAACAGAGCGGGTGATGCACATCGAGCCAGTTTTTAAACGAACCGTATTCGTTTTGCAACAACATAATCTGCCCGGCATTATAAACCGCCGCACGAATTTTCAAGCGGTTGCGGATAATGCCCGCATCGTTCAACAAACGCTCGACATCGGCTTCGGTATAAGCAGCAACCGTGGCAATATCAAAACCCGAATAGGCCGTCTGAAAAGCTTTCTGCTTTTTCAGTATCAACGTCCAACTCAACCCGGCTTGGTTGATTTCCAATAGCAGCCGTTCAAACAGCTCATTGTCGCCGGCAATAGGAAAACCGTAAGCATGGTCGTGGTAATGCTTGTTCGGATTATCCGTATCAAGCGGCAGTGCATTGGCAAAATCGCAATAACTCATGATTCAGACGACCTTGATTGGAGGAAGATGCTTGAATTGTAGCGGGTTGTGACGGTTTTATGTTTGGAGGGGAGAAAACCGGCAAGCCGACAATGAGACTTGAATCAGAGGTTTAAATTATTGTTTTGATTATATATTTTATTTTCATATTTGATAAACACCCCCAAATGTACCCCCATCTTGCAAAAGTCAAAGCGTTTTTGGGCTGATTTTGTGGTTTTTTTGCGGCTTTGGGGTATGGGGTTTTGTTGGATTGAGTATAGCGCATTTTGTGCTGTTTTTCAGGCAACCATAAAAAAACACCAGCGGCGCGGGCTGGTGTTTTGTGTTTTCAGGCGGCCTTATAAGCCTGCCAGTTGGTCGGGGTGGCAGTTATACACTTCGGCCAAAGTTTCGCGGGTTTTGGCCTATTAAACGCCCTAAAAAAACATTGCTATATATGCAAAACACTGCGGGTATGGCGGGTATGCGGGTATGATGGGGTTAAAGTATTGATATTAAATGATTAAATCATACCCGATATAGTGAAAATAGGCGGGTTGGTGCGGGTATGAGGCGCGTCTTTACATTATAAGTTTATGATTATAAAGCCATACCCGCACATACCCGTTCATACCCGCGTTAATTTATGTAAGCGGGTATGCGTGAAACCCTTATAAATAAAGGCTTGCAGGGGTGTTTTTAATTGCATACCCGCCATACCCGCTGATTTTTCGTTATCCTGTATAGGGAAAAATTTTTTATGAAATAATTTGATGATTTTTTGGTAAATCATTTCCTGATAGGAAACAATAAGGGGCGGGCTTGGGTAATATAAGTTTTAAAAAGGCCGTCTGAAACAAGGGGTAATTGTTCAGACGGCCTTTTTTGTATTTGGCAGTTTAGGGCTTTTCTGCCGTTTGCGGTGGCTTGGCCGTAAACGTCATTTGTACCCCCAACGCGTGTAATACTTTGGTAATGGTATCAAAGCGGGGTTTGGCATTGGGGGCTAGTGATTTGTATAGGCTTTCACGGGATACCCCCGCATCTTTGGCTACTTGCATTATGCCCCGCGCTTTGGCGGCGGTATTGATGGCCTGTAACAAAATATTGTTGTCGTTTGCGTCTATGGCTTCTTCTGCCGCCGCTTCCAAGAATAAGGCTATGTCTTCTTCGTCTTGCAAATAGCGGGCGGGGTCAAATGGGGTAATGGTGGTTTTAGTCATGGCTTAATTCCTGTTTGATTTGGTGGGCGCGGGCTATATCGGCTTGCTGTGTGCCTTTGTCGCCGCCTATCAGCATAAAAATAACGGTATTGCCGCGTATGGTGTAGTAAAGGCGGTAGCCTTTTCCGTCTGTTATTCTCATTTCGCTTATTCCGCCGCCTATGGCTTTATGGTCGCCTAAGTTGCCCAATTGGGCGCGTAATAGGCGGGCGGCAATCTTGGCTTTGGCGCGTTTGTCTTTTAGGGCGGCAAGCCATGTTTCAAAGTGGTTTGTGGTTTTGATTTGGTATTCCATATATTGATTATGTATCCGATTGGATACATTGTCAATGCGTATGCCCTGCCGTTTCAGACGGCCATAAAAAACACCAGCGGCGGGGCTGGTGTCGGGTTGGTTTTCTGCCGATAAACCTTAAGGGCTTTCAGACGGCCTATTGTTCGGCTTGGTTGTCGCTGTCTTGGCTTGGCGGCTCTATGCCTACCAGCACATAAAAACGTCCTTTGCCATAGCGTTTGAATTGCCAGCGGCTGTCTTTTCCATCACGTTTCAGCCATTTAATACCGAAAAGTACATTACAAGTCTTGTTTGTTTCAAAACTTTTGGATATTTCGTTTTCAAATACGGCGGGGATTATCCAAAATTCGTCTAAATGCGCCTGCTCTTTGCGCTTTCGATAGCCTGCGTGGTCTTGATTGGTAAATTCGCTGTTCCAATCCACAAAGCGCATGGATTCTGCGTAAAGTTGCATGAAGTCTATGGCCTGTTTGATGATTTGGTTGTCTTCATATTTGCCTGTGCCTGTGCGGCGGTGCCATGCGTCGAAACATTGCTTGATGCCTGTCATGCCTACCCCTGCGCCTAAGCCTGTAATGCCGTGCTTGGCGGCCAGTTCCAGCGCGGCGGCGGTTATGGCAAAGCGTAAGGCAACGGTGCGGCTTTGGCCGTCGGTATCGGGCAACATGGCCATAAAGTCGGCCATTATAGCGCGGGCTTCGTTGATGGCTTTAGGGTCTTCCAATAACAGGCGGATAAGGGCGCGGCCTGCTGTGCCGTGGTATCGGGCGGCGTGGGCGGTAATGGCTTCGCTTAAGGCTGCGCCTTTTTCGTGGCCGTGCAGGGTGTCAAAAACGCCTAAGCCGTGGCCTGCGTCGCTGGGAATATCGGGCAGGCGGGCGGCTTGGCCTGCGTTCCATTCTACGCCTGCCGTTTTCAGAAAGCTGTTTAGGGGCTTTTCGCCTGTGGAAAGCATGAAAATCCGCCAGCGGCTTAATTCCCGGTTGCCGCCGTCTTTTGCGCCCTGTACTTTGGAAACGCCGTTAATCACGGAATAGGCGGTTTGAGCTACGGCTTTTGCGTTGGCTTGGCCGATTTCGTCTAATACCAGTAGGCCGTCATTGCGGGCGGCGGCGGTGTTGGTAAAGCCTAAGCCTGTGCCTGTCCATGTCAGCATAAGCGTTTCAGGGTTGCCCCATACGGATAATGCGGCTTTGGCGGCGGTTGATTTGCCGTCGCGTGAATCGCCGAAAAGGTGGAATCCCCCTGCTTCGATATTCAACAGGCGGGCAAGCGGGGCGGCTAGGGCGGTGCCGATTGCCAAGCATAAGCGGCTGTTGCCTGCCATATAGCGGGCTATGCCTTGCTGCCAGTCTTCAAGGCTGCCGCTTTCGGTGTAGCTGTCGGCCTGTGATTTGTCGCCGTTGTAAATCACTTTGGCGGGCTGTTTTTTGGCGGTTATGGCTTCGCCGTTGGGCAGGATATAGGCTGTATTGTCGGCACACCAGCCCGCGCGGTTGGTTACGGTGTAGCGTTCGTTGCTGCCGTCGGTTTGCAGATAATCGGCCAGTAATTCGCGTTTTCTGCGGCTTGCCATGATTGTAATGCCGTGTGATTGCAGGCGTTGCCAGTTTACGCCGATTTCGGCCATCGGCAGGGCTTCTATGCGGGCTTTGCGGGTTACGGCATCGCGCCAGCGGATAATGCGGTAATGGCTGCCCGTTTCGTCGGTGCCGCGCCCAATAAGCTCGATTGGGTCGGCCAGTTTCAGCGGGGATTTTTCGTGAACTTCGCCATTATTGTCGGTTTCTACGGCAATGTAGAAAACGCTGTTTTGGGTGCATTGGAAATACGGGCGCAATTCTGCTTGTTCAAACTCGGCAAGGGCGGTGGCCTGAATGGTTTCGGGGCTGGTGTCGGCGGTGTTGTCGTGTATAGTTTCGTTTTTCATGATGGTATTCCTGATTTTTCCTGTTTTGGGCGGCCTGTATCGGCTGCCCTTTTTGTTTGCCGGTGTATTTCAGACGGCAGGCGGGAAAATCTGCGCTGTTTGGGGTGTTATCCGCTTAGGTAAGGGGTAAGGCCGTCTGAAAGGGAAACGGGCTGAAAACGCAAATACGGCGGTTTACGGCGGGGCGGTCTGTTCGTCTTGGCGGCAGTTCAGTTCGTCTAAAGCGTCAAAGCCTGCTGTTTCGGGCTGCCATATCCGCGCCTTGATACCCGCTTTGATGGCTCTTACTGCCAAGCTGTGGGCGGCTTTCATGCCCGTGCGGTTGTCGTCGTTGTCGGCGCAAATAAACAGTTCCTGCGTTTCAGACGGCCATATAAACGAAGCCATGCCGTAAGCGGATAAGGCGGCAACGGCGGGCAGGCCGAAAAGGGCGCGGGCGGCAAAGGCGGTTTCTATGCCCTCGGCAACAATCAGGCGGCCTTGCGTATCAGGCTGGAAAAGGTGTACCGCTGCGCCTTTCAGGGCATCGGGTAAACGGGATTGCATCTTTTTGGCGGGCAACGGCTCGCCTGTGTGCGGGTGGTGGATATTCAGTTTGGTAAAGGTCGGGGTATGGTTGCCGTTATCGACGTATAGCTTGGTATAAACCGCATCAAGGTAGGTTTTATGCAAGCCCTGTAATTGGCCGTCGGCGGTGGTTACGGCGGCCAGCATGGCGGGGAAATAGCCGATTAACAGCGGCTTGGCCGTTTGGCCGTCGGTGTCGGTTGCCCATAGGGGTAAGGCTGCGTGATAACGGATATTGAAGGCCGTCTGAAAAGCGGTATCAGGTATGCCGCGCCCGTGCAGATATTGCGCGGCGGGGTCTTGGCTGCTGATGGGTATGGCTTCGTGCCATAGATTCAGCAAGGCGGCCTGTTTGTCTTGCGGCGGGGCGGCAGGCTTGGCAGGGGGCAACGGGGCGCGGGGCTGGTGTTGCCCTGCTTGGCCGTCTGAAAAACCCAATAAAGCGGCGGTTTCGTTGGCGGCGGTGGCAAAGTCGTAACCAAACACCAGCATAAGCAAGTCAAAGCCGCTGCCGCCGTCGGGGGTGCATTGGTTGCAGATAAACGCGCCCGTGCCTTGATAGTCGGTGTAGCGGTAACGGTCTTTACCGCCGCAATAGGGGCAGGGGCAATGTTTACGGGGGTTAAGGTATTCGCGGGGAATGCCAAGCGCGGCATGGATTTCAGGCCAGCGGCCAGCGGCGGCGGCTTTCAGGTCGGATAGGTCGTAAGATTTCATGGCCCGGCCCCTATTCGCCAATCGGTTCATACACCACCCCGGCAAGCGGGTTTTTCGTCCAATCGGCAGGAATGGCGGCTTGTCCGTCTGAAACGACACTTACCGGCATGGCTGGCGGCTCTATATCGGCGCGTTTGGCGGTGCATGATGAAAATGCAAGGGAAACCATGCAGGCGGCTAATGTGCCTGTGAAAATGGCGGCGGTTTTGGCTGGATTAATGGCCTGTTTGTGCTTGGTTTTCTCGGTGTTGCGGTGCAATGTGATATTCATGATGTCTGCTCCGTTTCAGACGGCCTTATCTCGATACCCGCCTGAAAAAAGGTTGCACTTACCCCGCCTTGCCCGCGCGGGGCAAAGCTGGGGGAATAACAAAAGGGGGGATTATCGGGCGGTCTGCTCGGTTTTTTTCTCGGCCGCTTCTTCAGCCGTATCTACAACGTCATACAAGTCATAGCACAATGATTTGCCGTTGCAATCAAGACGGGTTTTTTCAACCAGACGGGCAAGTAATTCCGCCTGTGAATGGATAAGCACATTGTTTCCGCTTGCCAGTTCTTTGATAGTCAAGGCGATAGTTTCGGCGGCATCGGCCAGTTGCTCTAAGTCATACAAGGCATCGGCGGCCTTTTGTGCGGTAGCGATAGATACGGTTACGGTTTGGGGATTTTGCGCCTGCTGCGCGGTTTGAGTTTTTTGCATTTTGAATGCTCCGTTTATGTTTTTGAGATTAAGAAACCCATTAGGGGGGCGGTGCTCTCTCTGTCATAAACAAACAGCCTGCGCCTTACGGTTGGCAGACACCGCCATAACTTGACTTGATAGGCCGTCTGAAAAATGGCCGCTCAATGTGAAATTTTGGCGTGAAAAAATCAGCGTTTACCCTGCTGATTTGGGGTTTATGATTTAGAGAGAATCTGTAATTTAATTCTCAATGCTCAAGCTGTCAATGGTTTTGTTTGGCCGGTGTTGTGCAAAAGGGCTGATTGTTGCTTCCCTGCCATGCAAAACACCAGCAAACAAAGGGGCTTATACGCTTTGGCCGTCTGTGAAAATGTCGGTGTGTTTCTCACGCGCGCACGCGCGTATCTCTGACAAAATTCAATGATTCCGGTATCACTATGCTGTCCCTGCGGTTAAGGCCGTCTGAAAAGCGGCTCTGTGCGGTGCGGCCATGCGGTTTAATACTAAATCCCGCTCATCGGCTGATTTTCCGGCCATGTATAAAGCGGCATTTTTGATTTCAAGCTGCTTGATCATCTTCAATTGTGCCGCGCTTAAACCGTCTCTATTCAGCTTTGCCCATTTGCCGGTTAACGCCCGATTAATGCGGCATGATTCATTGATGTAAGTGAAACGCCCGGGAACATTACCGGCTGCCGCTTCTGCTTCGTATATCGCTTCACACATCAAGCGGTGGCCGGTTGCTGCTTCTTCCCTTGATGGTTTCCAGTCTTTACCGTCTATCAGTAAGGCCTTGATGGTTTGGTCTGCCCATATTTCAAACTCAAGACTGATAAAACGGGCAAAACACACCATTAAATCAGGGTGCAGCCATGTGCCGCCGTTATGCCGCCCGCGTTTGGTCTGTATCAATTCGGGACAGTCGGCAGGGTTGAATGGTGTTTTTAAATCCCCCGTTTTCGGGGTATTTAAAAAACCGTGTTTAGCTGCGATTGCGCGTATGTAGTCCTGATTGCGACGTCTCTCGAAAAACTTATCAAGCCGCTTGCCGTGGTATTCTGCTATTTCGGTAGCGTTAAACCATGCTTCGCGGGTGGCATGAATGGACAAGCCTTGATAGTCGAGTGTGATCGGTTTCATCATGCCGCCCCTTTCTCTGCTGCCAGTGTGTAGATACCGCGTTTAACGGTTCTGCCGCGCTTGTTGATATGCGGCTGCATGGTGCAGATAACGGGATAACCGGCACGCCGTAAATCCATGACACGGGCGTTAAATCCCATAATGCCCATCTGCGCGGCCTGATAGCTGGTTAGGCTTTGCCCGCTCTGCAAGATGGCTAGGATTTCGCCGCATTGTGATTCAGGGGAAAAGGGGGTATAGTTCCGGCTTGCTTTGTTGATGCCGTCTGAAATGCCGTTGCTGGTGTTTTGGGCGGTTTCTTTTTTCATGATTCGCCCCCATTAGATACGGTTTGCCGCTTGTTTGGCGATATATTCGTCTATTTCACTTTCCAGCCAGCCGATTGCATTGCCGCTGTCGGATAACTTAAACGGGCGGGGCATATCGGGGTCGTGGCGGCGGTTTTTGGGGTCGAGACGATACCAAAGCGTGCTTGATGAAATGCCAAGACGTTTGATTACTTCGTTTTGTCGTAAGATGGTTGCCATAAATCAATTTCTTTCTGCCCGTGAGGGCGGGGTTGGAATATGGCAAGTTTGCAAGATGAAACAGGGTGGCAGACAATATATGACATACTGTCATGACACCCTGTCATAATTGATTTTATTGATATTTTTATTCGGGCAATCCTAATATTCTTGCTGCTTCATCAGGCCTTCTACTAGATCCTGATAAGTTTGCTTTTTCTTGGAAAGTGATGGAAACACTTTTCTTTAAAGGTTGCTCCCCGGTTTCGTATTTATATTCATGTGCGTGATGTAGCAGGGTTTGAATCAATGCTTCAAACTCTGGAGCAGACTTCCTGTGCTTTTGAATAATCTCTAAATCTTCAGAAAGAACTTGTTTTTGGGTTTCTGATAACTTTTTAATCCGGTCCAATAAAACTTTTAATTGTTTTTTAAGAATCTTATTTTGCTCTCTAAGATTTTTAATCTCATTCTTATCATCAAGAATACTTTTTAGCTCTTCCAAAGCCTCTTTAGCTTCTTCTTTACTTAGAATCCTATCATTCTCTTCTTTTGTACGTATAAATTCATCAATATCTCCACATAAAGGAATATTGAAATATGATTTTAAGTGCTTAGTTACAATGTCCTTTTTCAAAAAATATTTTTGATAATCGTTGTAACTGACCCAGTTAGGATTATCTTCGGTCGAACCTGAATCAAAAGCATTATATATAGCTACAAATTTTAAAAAGTTATAGAAAGGTCTTTCTATATCAACTTGTATGTATTCATCTGAAATAGTTTTTTCAAATGCAAATTCATCAATATCTCCGTAAGCATTAATATCATCTAAATAAACACGCTTATATCCCTGTAATAAATATTTAGCTGTATTAGCAAGGCTAGGGGTTTCCTCGTCTAGTGATTGAACAAAAAGAATAATATCTTCAAGCAAAATATATTGGTCTTTTTCTGCTTTTAGCTTGTCATTAATAAATCCCATTTCTCAAACGCTCCCAAAACGTCAATTCCCTGCAAAATAGAAAACCACACCAACAAGACTAGGGATTGCCCTGTTTTCGCCTTTGGTAGCTAATCGCGGGCTAGGTGTGGCTGTAAACTTTTCAGACGGCCTATTCTCGGCTGCCTGTTTCACTCTCGATCATCTCGCGGGCTTGGTTATACCGTTCCCGCAAATAATCTGAATACCATTGCATCATTTCTACTCTATGCGGCCAGTATTCCGCCCGATTGTAAGCGGCGCGGATTTTATCTTTCGGCACATGGGCAAGCTGGCGTTCTATGGCATCGGGGTTAAAGTCCTGTTCGTTTAATACGCTGCTGGCCAAGCTGCGGAATCCGTGCGGTGTGGCCGTGCCTTTATATCCTAGCCGCTCGATAATTCGGTTTAGGGTGGCTTCGCTGATAAATCCTGCCGTTTTTGTGCGGCTGGGGAATAAATAAGGCGTTTGTCCTGTGTGGCCGTGTAGCTCTTGCAGTAATTCCAGCGTCCAATCTGAAAGCGGTATCACATGGGAGCGGGGTAGCTTCATTCGCTCGGCGGGGATAGTCCATGTTTTCGCCTGCCAGTCTATTTCATGCCATTGGCCGCTGCGTAATTCGGTGCTTCTTACGAACACCAGCATAACCAGCATTACGGCTATGCGGTTTTGCGGATCAATATCGGCCAATATCAAGCGGCGGTAAAACTCGGTCAGTTCTTCACGGGGCAAGGCGGGTAAATGGCGGGTTTCCGCTTTGGCCAAAAAGCCGCGTAATGGGGCGGCGGGGTTACGGTCGGTTATCTCAAGCATGGCGGCATAGCCATATACGGCGGCTATCCATTGCCTGATTTTTTCAGCGGTGGCGGTTGCATTGCGGGCGGCTATGCGCTCGATTACGGCTTTCACGTCTGCTACGGCTATACCGTCTATCTGTTGCCCGCCGATATACGGGAAAACGTCTTTTGAAAAGTGATTGAGAATGCGGGCGGCATTGTCGGGCTTCCAGCGGTGCAGGTTCTCGCTATGCCATCGGCGCGTTATTGCTTCAAAGGTATTGAGTAGGGCTGCCTGCCGCTCTTGCTTGGCCTGTTGCTTAGCTGCGCTGGGGTCTTGCCCTGTTGCAATCAGGCGGCGGGCATTTTCGGCGGCTTCTCGGGCTTCGCTCAAAGAAACGGCGGGATATTTTCCGATTGAAAGTAATTTCTCTTTGCCGTCTATGCGGTATTTCAGCCGCCATAACTTCCCGCCCGCTGGTGTAACCTGTAAAAACATGCCTTTGCCATCTGCTAGTTTGTATGGCTTGGCGGCGGGCTTGGCATTCTTTATTTGGCGGTCATTTAGCGGCATTTGGGGGTATTTTTTTAGGGGTGTTTTTCAGATACCCCTAAATATACCCCCGTTTTTTGGTTTATTCAATTAGACGGGATTTTACTGTATTGGATAATTAAGGCCGCCTGAAAACACCCTTAATCGGGCTGAAAGCCTTGTTATACTTGAATCTTGGTTTATGGCGTTAGACGGTATTAGACGTAAAAAAACAGCCCGAAAATTGGGCTGTTTTCTTTTGATGGTGCCGACAATGAGACTTGAACTCATACGACCTAGGGTCACTACCCCCTCAAGATAGCGTGTCTACCAATTCCACCATGTCGGCAATAAACTTTAAATTGTATTAACGCGTGCTTTATTTGGTAGGTGCAGCAGGCGTTTGTTGGGTATTTTGAGCCGGAGCGTTTTGTGTTTGCGCCGGTGCGGTTTGTTGTACGGTGCTGAAATCCAAACCGTGTTTGTGGGTATGGGTGCTGATGTACACCATAGCCATGCAGGTTGCAAAGAAAATGGTTGCTGCGATGGCGGTGCTGCGGCTTAAGAAGTTGGCGTTGCCAGCCGAACCGAATACACCTTGGGCGCTACCGCTTCCGGAACCGAATGTTGCGCCGGCATCTGCGCCTTTGCCATGCTGCATTAAAACCAGCACGATAACTGCTAAGGCGGAGAAGATGTTGATAATCCAAATAACGGTTTTAAAGGCTTCCATAATCTTTACGAATCTTGTGCGGCATCGATAATGGCGGTAAAGGAGTCGTAAGACAAGGAGGCTCCGCCTACTAAAGCACCGTCTACATACGGCACGGCAAAAATGTCTGCTGCATTGTTGGCATTGACGCTTCCGCCGTAAAGGATGCGAATATTAACATCGTTGCCGCACAATGACAAGATTTGTTTGTGAATAAAAGCGTGCATTTCTGCGATTTGATCGGTTGTGGCAACTTTGCCGGTGCCGATGGCCCATACTGGCTCGTAGGCAACGGCGATATCTTTGGTATTGAGGCCTTCTAAAATGGAGAGTTGGTGGGCAATGATTTCTTGCTCTTTGCCGGCTTCGCGTTCTTCAAGGCTTTCGCCGACGCACAATAAGGGAGTGAGGCCGACATTTAATACGTTGACCATTTTTTGGCGTTGTATTTCGTTTTTTTCACCGAAATACAGGCTGCGTTCGGAGTGTCCGATTAAGACGATATCGACGCCGATGTCGGCCATCATTTCGGCGGATACTTCGCCGGTGTAGGCTCCGTTATTGGGAAAGCGGCTGACGTCTTGGGCGCAGGTGAGAATGCGGTTGTTGAGCACAATCTGCATGGCGTTGTGCAGTTGGAGCAGGTAAACGGTGGGGGCGGCCAAGCCGATGAGGACTCGGTCTGTGGTGGGCATGATGCGGAAACGGTGCATCAGGGCGTTGTTGCTTTGCAGGCGGCCGTTCATTTTCCAGTTGCCGATAACCCATTTTTTATCCCACATGATTGGTTCCTTTGTTTACTTGCAGAATATTCGGATTTTAACGCACATTGCCGTGCTGTGTGGCGGTTTCGTGGGTTGGGAATGGGAAGTGGATATGCTTTTTTGTTGAATTTTATAAAAATTTTATTTGATTTGAAGGCAGTGTGGGGAGGCTGCGATTGAAGCTTTGGTGTTGGGTGTATGGATTGATGGAAGGTGTTGTGTGGTAATCGGCTTGACCGTATAAATGGCTTGCCGCGACAATACTGCCCGTTTTAGAAAATTTAAACGGAATGAAATGAGTATGCACGAGCTTCATGTAGAGAGTACGGACAAAGCTGAAATTTATAAGGAAATTCTGCCGCAGATTGAATGCTTGATTCAGGATGAAACGGATTTGATCGCGAATTTAGCCAATATTGCTGCGGTATTGAAAGCGGCATTCGGTTGGTTGTGGGTGGGTTTTTATTTGGTTGATGCTGAAAAACGCGAATTGGTGCTGGGGCCGTTTCAGGGGCCGTTGGCTTGTACGCGGATTCCTTTCGGCAGAGGGGTGTGCGGGCAGGCTTGGGCGCGGGAAGAGACGATAGTAGTTGAAGATGTTAACCTGCATCCCGACCACATTGCTTGTTCGTCGTTATCTCAGTCTGAAATTGTGGTGCCCGTGCGCAATCGTTCGGGGCAGCTGATTGCGGTATTGGATGCGGATGCGGAAACAACGGCTTGCTATGACGGTACGGATGAATATTATTTGAACAAGTTGGCTGAAATGATTGCGGCGAATCAAGCGTGAGGCCGTCTGAAAAATACTGTTACACCGCTGTGAAAACCATTATAATCATGCGTTGTATTTGATGTAGCGGTTTATCTCTTGAATAATAATCATGTTTTCTCCTGCCGAGCGGAGGAGGGAGCGGTCAAACCACCCCAAAAGTAATCACGGAGCACGGAATGAATTTTGAACAAGCGCGTTTCAATATGGTAGAGCAACAAATCCGCCCTTGGGATGTGTTGGATTTTGATGTTTTAGATGCGTTGAGTGAAGTTCCGCGCGAATATTTTGTGGCTGAGTCGCAGCAGGCTTATGCTTATGCAGATAAAACTTTGCCGTTGCCCAACGGCGGCAGTATGTTGGAACCGAAGATTGTGGCGCGTTTGATTCAGGGCTTGGCTTTGAAAGCGGACGACAAAGTACTGGAAGTGGGCACCGGCTCGGGTTATGCGGCAGCTTTGCTGAGCAAACTCAGCGCTAATGTGATGACAGTGGATGTGGATGCTGAGCAGCAGCAGCGCGCTAAAGCGGTGTTGGACAAGCTCGGTTTTAACAAGATCATTTATGAGGTTGGCGACGGCTTGGCGGGTGCGCTGGGCGGTGCGCCTTTTGATGCGGTATATATCGGCGGCGCGGTGCCGGTTGTGCCAGAAGCGTTGAAAAACCAGTTGAACAACAACGGTGGCCGTATGGTTGTGGTGGTGGGTGAAGCGCCTGTTCAACGTGCTTTGCTGATTACCCGCAACGGTGATGCGTTTGCCGAGCAAGTGTTGTTTGATACTTATATTCCGCAATTGAAAACGCCGACCTTATCGCCGACAGCTAAATTTAATTTCTAAATTTGATGGTGAGGCCGTCTGAAATATTTTTCAGACGGCCTCATTCTATTGATAACAGAATGAACACCGACGCAATAGTCGGCAAGGAAAGTAGAAGACGATGATTCCGCAAATTACGCCTATTGAATTGAAACAGTGGATGGCAGACGGTATGGAGTTTGTTTTGCTGGATGTGCGCACGGATGAAGAGCTGGCGTTGTGTTCGCTGCCCAATCATACCCATATTCCTATGAACATGATTCCGATGCGCCACAATGAGCTGCCGGACGATGTGCCGATTGTGGTGTATTGCCATCACGGTTTGCGCAGTCTGCACACGGCCATGTATTTGGCGGACGCCGGTTTTGAGCAGCTTTATAACTTGCAGGGCGGCATTGATGCTTGGTCGGTGTTGGTCGATTCGCAAGTGCCGCGCTATTGATGGAGCCTTATCAAATCGAAATTCAGACGGCCTCTTGAGGCCGTTTTCTTTTGGGTGCAGGTATTTTGCCGTGCAAAGTTCTGTGAAGCTTTTTTGAATAGATGTTTAATGTTGAAACGGTTTGCGGTTTTTTGTGTATGCCGCAGTGATGTTGAGTGCGAAAGATGAGGCCGTCTGAAAAACGCTATATGGGAAACAGGCGTGTGGCGGCTTGCGGTCGGGCCGGCATTTTTTATTTTGATATCATTGAATCAAATTAATATTCTTTAACTTGATGACAATCGGGCAGATGAACTTTTCTTTTTTCATCCTTTCTCACAAGCACATGTCTCGGACATGACTTTCATAGATTTTATAAAGGATATACAGATGAAAAAGTTTGCTTTACTCGTATCTATGGCAGCGATGTCTGCCGCTGTGATGGCTGCTCCTGCTGAAAAAACAGCTAAAAAGCCGGAAGAGGCTAAAGTGTCTTCTTCTAAAGCAGCCAATAAAGCCGCTAAAACCAAAAGCACTACTGCTACCCCGATGGACGCTTCCGGCGTGAACGCTGCGAGCGGTGTCGTTAAGTAACTGCTAGGCCGAAGGGGGCTTCGGAATAACGGTTCGAACGATGTTTGAGGTGCCGTTTGTCCTCAGCCTCTTTGCCTAATCTATCCGACCTGCCGGAATCCGGCAGGTTTTTTGTTTCTTATGGGTTGGTGCAGCTTTTCCTAAAGACGGTGTGATGCGGGCATGGCGGTGTTATATAATGTGACGGCCAAGCCGCCTTTTGGGTGGGCTTGGTTTATTGTATTGTTTCTCTGCCCGAAAGATGGTTATGCGCCCGACTTCTTCTATGCTCAGTGAAAAGCAGATGGCTTTTCTGCTGGCTTTGCTGGTGGCTTTGATGCCGCTGTCTGTGGATACTTATCTGCCTGCGATTCCCGATATGGCGAAAAGTTTGGGGGCGGATATCCACCGTATCGAGCAGAGTTTGAGTGCGTTTCTGTTTGGCGTGGCGGCCGGGCAGATTGTGGGCGGGTCGTTGTCGGATATTAAAGGACGGCGCATCATTGCGCTGGTGGGCTTGGTGATATACACCGCCAGCGTGGCGGGTTTGGCGGCCGCTCAAACGGTTGAACAGTTGCTGCTGCTGAGGCTGGTGCAGGCATTCGGTGCGGGCATGGCCGTTGTGGTGGTGGGCGCGACGGTGCGCGATCATTATCAAGGGCGTAAAGCGGCGCAAATGTTCGCTTTAATCGGGATTATTATGATGGCCGCGCCCTTGCTGGCGCCGATGCTGGGCGCGGTGTTGAAAAGCTTGGGCGGTTGGCGGGCGATTTTCGTTTTCTTGGGTGTTTATGCCGTGGCCGTTTGGGGTTTGATTTATGTGTGTTTGGCCAAGCCGAAGCAGACGGGCAAGATAGACAGCAGCATTTTTTCGGTGGTGGCCGGCCGCTATAAACAGGTTTTGAGCACGAAACCCGCTTTGGGTTATCTCTTTTTTCAGGCGTTCAGCTTTTCTTCGATGTTTGTGTTTCTGACCGAATCGTCGTTTGTGTATATGGAGCTGTATCATGTTTCGGCACATGCGTATGCGTGGGTGTTCGGCATGAATATTCTGACTATGGCGGTGTTTAACCGCATCACGGCGATGCGTTTGAAAAACGGCACTCATGCGCAGGATATTTTGAAGTGGGGCATTGCGGTTCAGCTGGCGGCGAATGCGCTGATGTTTGTGTCGGTATTGTGGTTGAAGCTGCCGCCGATGTGGTGGCTGGTCGGGTGTGTGGTGGTGTCGGTCGGCACGCAGGGTTTGGTTACGGCCAACACGCAGGCCTGTTTTATGGAATATTTTAAGAAAGAGGGCGGCAGTGCCAATGCGGTGCTGGGGGTGTGCCAGTCGGTAATCGGCGCGTCGATGGGTATGCTGGCCACTTGGCTGCACAACGGTACGGCGCTGGTAATGAGCGGCATGATGCTGGTGTGTACGATGGTCGGCATTATTTTGCTGTGGTGGTGTTCGCGCGATGCTTGGCTGGAAAACCGCGGCAGAGAAATGGATTAAGTAGATGAAGATGAGCTTTGAGGCCGTCTGAAAACATAACGGGAGTGTTTTCAGACGGCCTCTTAGTATGCGATTAATGTTAAAATCGGCTTCCTATCCTTTTACCGATACGGACAATAATAATGACGACCGACGATAAACTGTTGCCGCACCGCAATGCAATTGACGAAATAGATGCCACCATTCTGCGCCTGTTGAACGAGCGTGCCGGACACGCCCGCGCCATCGGCGAACTGAAAGGCACGGGCGTGGTGTACCGCCCGGAGAGAGAAGCGGCCGTGTTGCGCCGCATTCAGGATTTAAACCAAGGCCCGCTGCCCGATGAGGCGGTAACGCGCCTGTTTCGCGAGGTGATGAGCGAATGCTTGGCGGTGGAGCGGCCGTTAACCATCACTTATCTCGGCCCCGCGGGCACATTCACCCAGCAGGCAGCCATCAAGCACTTCGGCCATGCCGCGCACACGCAATCGTGCACGACGATTGACGAATGCTTCCGCTTGGTGGAGGCGCGTCAGGCCGATTATGCAGTTACGCCGGTGGAAAACTCTACCGAAGGCAGCGTAGGGCGGGCGTTGGATCTGCTTTCCGTCACGCCGCTGAAAGCTTGCGGGGAAGTGGTTTTGCGGATTCACCACCATTTGCTGCGCAAAAACGGCGATGGTTTGAACGGCATTACCCGAGTTTATGCCCATGCTCAGGCATTGGCGCAATGTCATGAATGGTTGAGCCGCCATCTTCCTGATGCGGTAAGGATTTCCGTGTCCAGTAATGCGGAGGCCGCCCGTTTGGCCGCTGAGGCGGAAGAGGCGGGCGTGGCGGCAATTGCAGGGCAAACCGCTGCTGAAATCTATCAGCTGAACAAGATTGCCGACAGCATCGAAGACGAGCCGAACAATACCACCCGCTTTTTAGTATTGGGGCATCAAAATACTTCGCCTACCGGTCGCGACAAAACCTCTTTGGTGGTTTCTACGCCCAACAAAGCCGGTGCGGTTAATGCGCTGCTCAAGCCTTTTACCGAGCTGGGCATTTCCATGACCAAATTCGAGAGCCGCCCCAGCCGTTCGGGATTGTGGGATTATCTGTTTTTTATCGACATCGAAGGTCATAAAGACGACCCCAACGTTCAGACGGCCTTAACGCAGTTGGCGGAGCGGGCTTCGTTTGTGAAAGTGATCGGCTCTTATCCGCTGGCGGTGATGTAACCATCCGTAAGCGGTTTATCCGAATAAAAAGAAACCTAATCATCAAGGCGGGAAATGCCGATACGATGATTAGGTTTCTTTTTGCTTTTTAGCGCGGGCTTTGAATTATTTGAATAATAAAATCAACACCAAAGCGATAGCCATGACCGCCAGCCACAGGGTTTGCCGTTGCTGGATTTTCACCAGATGGATGTAGGCATCACGCATTTCCTGCTGGCGGTTTTCGTCCACCAGCATATTCAGTTTGCGCGGCAGGGCGGGCAGGATTTGCGCCCAATCCGGAGCTTCGTTTTTCAGGTTGTTGAAAAAAGCTTTCGGCCCGACTTGCTCGCTCATCCATTGGGTGAGAAACGGTTTGGCGGTGGCCCACAAATCCAAATCGGGGTCGAGTTGGCGGCCTAAGCCTTCGATGTTTAACAGGGTTTTTTGCAGCAGCACAAGCTGGGGCTGGATTTCCACGTTGAAGCGGCGGCTGGTTTCAAACAGGCGCATCAACACCAAGCCGAAAGAAATTTGCGACAGCGGTTTGTTGAAAATCGGTTCGCACACCGCGCGCACAGCGGATTCCAGTTCTTCGGCGCGGGTATCGGCGGGCACCCAGCCCGATTCGATGTGGGCGGTGGCGACACGGTGGTAATCGCGGTTGAAGAAGGCCAGAAAGTTGATGGCGAGATAGCGTTTGTCGTAGTCGGTAAGGCAGCCGACGATGCCGAAATCCAGTGCGATGTAGCGGCCGTCGTCGGCAACGAGAATATTGCCCGGGTGCATGTCGGCATGGAAAAAGCCGTTGCGGAACACTTGGGTGAAGAAAATTTCCACGCCGTAGCGGGCAAGCTGTTTCAAGTCGATGCCTTTGGCTTTGAGCGCGGCAATGTCGGCAACGGGCGTGCCGTCCATCCATTCGATGGTGAGCACGTCGCGGCTGCAATAGTCGTAAAACACTTTCGGCACAATCAGCATATCGCTGTTTTGGAAGTTGCGACCCAGTTGGCTGGCGTTGGCCGCTTCGCGCATGAGGTCGAGTTCGTCGTGCAGGTATTTGTCGAACTCCGCCACCACTTCGCGCGGTTTCAGGCGTTTGCCGTCGGCGAAAAGACGCTCTACCCAGCCTGCGCCGAAACGCAGCAAAGCCAAGTCCTGCTCGATTACCGGCAAGAGATTGGGGCGCAATACTTTCACCGCCACCTGTTCGCCGCTGTGCAAACGCGCTTTGTGTACTTGCGCGATCGACGCGCTGGCAACGGGGCGGGTTTCAAATTCGGCGTAAAGTGCGGAGATGGGCTGCCCGAGGGAGGTTTCGATTTGGCGGCGCGAAAGGTCGGCGTCGAAAGGCGGCACGCGGTCTTGCAGCTTGGCCAGCTCTTGCGCGTAGGCGGGCGGAATCAAATCGGGGCGGGTGGAAAGCACTTGCCCGAATTTCACGAAAATCGGCCCCAAGTGTTCCAAGGCCAAGCGTAAACGCACGGGAAGCGGTTCGTCGGCGGCTTCGGCGGATTGCGGAATTTTTTGAAGCGCGGCACGCAGCCAGTTTTGGCGGATATGGCCGGAAACAAGCTCGGCGAGGCCGAAGCGGTAAACGGTTTGGACGATGGTTTTGGTGCGTTTAAGCCATTTCATCATGGTTTTTCAGACGGCATGGGAAAAAAGGGGATTATAAAGCATGAAGGCTCGGGTTTACATGCTCGTGCATAAGAATAAATTCAGGCAAAGGTCTCGGTGCGTTTGGGTAGGCGGGAGAGGCCGTTTGAAAACCAAACAGCGTTTCAGACGGCCTCTGTGCATTGAAAAACCGTCGGCAATTACGGTATATTCCCTATCGGCGGCCGCATTCGGGCGCGGGGTGGAAGGGTGCAAGTTTTGACGGCTTGAGCCGTTTTCACACCGTTCCCCGCCCGCAGCCGTTGCGTCTTGAGCGGCATGCCTGTTGACGACGGGCATGCACACGTTTCAGCTTATCGGACAGTGTTTAGGCCGTCTGAAAAAGTGGTTTCAGACAGCCTGCATGTTATACAGACAATTTCTTCAGGATGATTCACATGCGTAAAATTATTCTTGCTTTACTGGTATCGGGTTTGCCGTTTGCTGCATCGGCCGCCGATAATATCGACAAACAACTGCTCGCGATGGCAGGAAACTACGAAATCGGCAAGCCCGAGCAACGCATCAAGAAAATCACATACAGCATTGCCGAGCAAAACAATCAAGACAACCAAATTCAAATCAATCAACAGGTTGAGAAATTCTCCAACGTGAGCATATTTTCCTCGTCCAACAGCCACGTTAAAAACAAAACCACATCTGTGAAAGGCCGCCCGAACGCGAAAAGCCTGATTCTGCTCAACCATTGGGAGCTGCGTTGGAAGATGGACGAAGGTGCGTTTACCACCCAAAACCTGCACATTTCTCCGCCGCCGGTGCAATGGAGCAAGCAGGGCGGCGACTTCCAAAGCTCTGCCGTGCTGGTTGATAAAAACGGCCAGATTTTCTTAAAAGAACAATGCCGCTTGGGTGCACAGCAAGATGCGCAACAGCTTCACAGCCAGCTCAAAGGTGCCGTGCAGCAGGCGCAATGCAAGATGACTTTGAACAACGAAGCGGGCACGCTCAATATGTCGCAGGATTTTGAAGGCTATTATCTGCCCGGCGCTCAAATATTTATCCCGCGCACGCTGGTGGTGACGAACAACAGAACCGGCAGAATCGATAAAGTCGTTTATCAGATTGATAAGATCAACTAAGCGCTTGAAAACCGTCGCATAGGAAACCGGCGGCACAGATGGCCGTCTGAATATTCAGACGGCCTCATTTTTCAACAGCCTGAGACCTTTGCAAAACCCCCAGATGTGGATGCAGTTCAAGACGTAGCAGCGCAGCGAGTGCAGACATATCATACAGATAGGCAAACGAGCGAGCAGCGCACTACGCAGAAATGCGCCGCAGATGGGGGTTTTGCATAGGTCTCAGCCTGAAGAAGCTGTAAACACAACGCCTGCCGCTTTATATTCACAGGAACCCACGCCATGACCACTTCCCATCCCGATTCACGCGCGCGTTTGTTGAAGCTCGCCACTTACGCCTCCACGTCCACCGCGCTTTTGCTGGTGGGTTTGAAGGCGGCGGCGTGGCTGTTTAGCGGTTCGGTGAGCATTTTGGCGAGCTTGGCCGATTCTCTCACCGATTTGGCGGCTAGCGTGTTTAATCTCTTTGCCGTGCGCTTGGCGTTGCGGCCTGCCGATGCCAACCATGCTTTCGGGCACGGCAAGGCGGAAGGTTTGTCGGCATTGGCGCAATCTGCGTTTATCGGCGGTTCGGCGTTGTTTTTGCTGCTGAACGCGCTCAACCGGCTGATGGATCCCGAGCCTGTGCAGCATACGGGCTGGGGCATTGCCGTGATGGTGGTGTCGGTGGTGATGACGGCGGCTTTGGTGCTGTTTCAGCGTTATGTGTTGAAGCAGCAGGCTTCTCAAGCGGTGGCGGCGGATAAGCTGCATTATGTAACGGATTTACTGTCGAATTCGGTGGTGTTGGCGGCGCTGGTGATGGCTGCTTACGGCTGGCATCAAGCCGATGCTTGGCTGGCTTTGCTGCTGTCGTTGTGGATTGGAAAAAGCGTGTTCGATATCGGCCGCGACGCGGTTCGCACGCTGATGGATCAATCGCTGCCGCCGCAAGAAGTTGACGCCATCCGCAGCGCAGTGTCGGCTTTGCCCGCCGTGCAAGGCGTACATGATCTGAAAACCCGCCGTTCGGGCGGCACGGTGTTTGTGCAGCTGCATATTGATTTGGACGCAGCCATGACGCTGGAGGCTTCGCATCAAGTGGCGAAAGCGGCGGCGGCCGAGGTGAGAAGTTTGTTTGCAGACGCCGATGTGCTGGTGCATACCGATCCCGTGTGAAGCATGAGTGCGGCGGGTTCGCTTTTTAAGGGATAAGCGAGCCTTCCTGCGCGGATACAACAATTCAAGCAGCGTTACCGCCCGATTCTCCTATACCGTTCTGACGGTATTCTGATTTTTCTTTATCATCTCTTTCTTGATTATTTTTAAAGAAACCATATTCATGCCGATGTTTTGGCTGCCGCTTTGGGTAAGCGGCGTTGTTGTTTCGTTTGCTTTGCCCGCCGTGCCGTCTTGGACGATGTTGGCGGCGGTATGGCTGTGCCTGTTTGCGGCGGCGTGGCGGTTTCGGACGGCGGCGTGGTTGCTGATATGTTTTTCCGGCGCGTTATACGGCATTGGGCGTACGCAAGCTGCTTTGGAAAAACAATGGCCTGCGGTTCAGACGGCCTCTGTGCCGCTTACAGTAAAAGTGGCGGATTTGCCGCAGCGCGACGATAAACGGGTGCGTTTTACGGCTGTTGCGCGCGATGATGCGAGGCGGGAATACCGTTTGCTGTTGTCCGACTACCGTTTGCGCGATTGGCCGGTCGGCAGCGAATGGCGGGTGCAGGCGCGGGTAAGGCCGCCGGTGGGCGAGGCGAATCTGCGCGGTTTTAACCGTGAAGCGTGGGCGTTGGCCAACGGCATCGGCGGCGTGGGCAGCATCGGCAAAGAGCGGCAGGCTGCGGCGCAAAACCTTGCCGGCGGTTTATCGGCTTTGCGCGACACGGTCAGCCTGCGTTGGCAGCAAACCGATACCCGCGGGCGGGATTTTTCAGACGACCTCGGTTTGATGCGGGCGTTGAGCATCGGCGAGCAATCGGCTTTGAGCGCGCAGGCTTGGCAGGCGTTCCGGCCTTTGGGTTTGAACCATCTGGTGAGTATTTCCGGCCTGCATGTGAGCATGGTGGCGGTGCTGGCGGGGTGGCTGACGAAGCAATTGTTGCGTGTGCTGCCGCGCGTACCGAAACGGCCGCGGGCGTGGATGCTGGCGGCGGGTTTGGCGGCGGCGTTGTTTTATGCGGGCTTGGCGGGCTTTTCGGTGCCGACGCAGCGCAGCGTGTTGATGCTGCTTGCTCTGGCATGGGCTTGGTGGCGTGGCAGCGGTGCGTCGGTGTGGACGGGTTGGTGGCAGGCGCTGGCGGTGGTGCTGCTGTTCGACCCGTTGGCGGTATTGAGTGCGGGGTTTTGGCTGTCGTTCGGCTTGGTCGGCGCTTTGCTGTGGGTATCGGCAGGCCGTCTGAACGAACGCGGTTGGCTGTTGGCGGTGCGCGGGCAATGGGCGGTGTCGCTGTTGTCGGTGGTGGCGCTGGGCAGTATGTTCGCCTCGCTGCCTTTAATCAGCCCGTTGGTGAATGCGTTGGCGATTCCGTGGTTTTCGTGGGTATTGGTGCCGCTGGCTCTGCTGGCTTCGTTGTTACCGTTTGGCTGGCTGCAATGGCTGGCGGCCGCGGCGGGCGAATACACCATGCGCGTGTTGGTGTGGGTGGCGGAATATGCGCCCGAATATGCGGTTGCGGCCTCGCCGCCTTATCTGCTGCCGTTGGCGGTGCTGGCGGTATTGATGGTGCTGCTGCCGCGCGGCACGGGCTGGAAACCGCTGGCGTGGTTGGTGCTGGCGGGCTTTGTTCTGTACCGCCCGCCGCCGCTTGCGGAAGGCCGTCTGAAAGTAACGGTATGGGACGCGGGGCAGGGTTTGTCGGTGTTGATGCAGACGAAAGAGCATAATCTGTTGTTCGATACCGGCACGGAGCACATCGCCAACGCGCAGATTCTGCCCGGCCTGAATGCTGCGGGTGTGCGCGGTTTGGACATGCTGGTGCTGTCGCATCACGATACCGACCACGACGGCGGTTTCACCGAAATCCACCAAGCCAAACAGCCGCGCGAAATTTGGGCGGGGCAGCCGGAGTTTTATCAGGGCGCGCGGTTTTGCGGGGAGCGGCAATGGCAATGGAACGGCGTGGTGTTTGAGTTTCTGAAGCCGTCTGAAAACTTGAAAACGGCCGACGACAACGAGCGAAGCTGCGTTCTGCGCGTGCTGGCGGGCGGGCAGTCGCTGCTGGTAACGGGCGATTTGGGCAAACGCGGCGAGCTGGCGTTGGTGGAAAAATACGGCGAAGGCTTGTACAGCCAAGTGCTGGTGCTGGGGCATCACGGCAGCGACACTTCGTCGGCAGGCGGCTTTCTGAACGCCGTTTCGCCGCAATACGCCGTGGCTTCGAGCGGCTATGCCAATGCTTACAAACACCCCGCCGCTGCGGTGCAAAACCGCGTGAAAGCACACGGCATCACGCTGCTGCGTACCGATTTGTCGGGCGGCTTGGTGTTTGAATTAGGCGTGGGGGAAGAGGTGCAGGTAGGCCGTCTGAAAACGGATAAACCTTATTGGCAGAGGAAGCCGTTTGAATGATGGCGGGTATTGAATCTTACTTTACAGAGTAGGGAGCCGCCCTGATAAAACGCTAACGGTGCTCAATAACCTTGCCTTATTACGGTTCGCCACGGTGCGTCATACTCGGGCTTGACCCGAGTATCTTGGCGTTTCAGGAAGGCTTAAAAGATACTCGGGTCAAGCCCGAGTATGACGTGTCGTTTGTAGGGGAGGATATGCAATCCGCCTCTACAAACAGTTTTGAAACCCAAGGTTTGCCGCATTCGCAAAAAGGCCGTCTGAAACCATTTTTTCAGACGGCCTGGCAAAGATATTATTCGCAGCTTGATTTGCCGGTGCGGTGGTTGATGGCACCTTTGGAAATCAGCAAAGCCTGCATTTCCTTATGCCCGCGGGTGCAGGCGTAAGAGAGTGCGCTTTGGTTGTACGAGCCGGCGGATTTGTTGGTTTGGGTGGTAACCAAGTTCGGGTTTGCACCAAGTGAAAGCAGGTATTTCACCGTTTCGATGCGGTTGTTGCTGGCAGCCACCATCAGCAGCGTTTCGCCGTCGCTTTCTACGGTTTGGTCGTTCAAATCGGTTTTGTCTTTCAGTTTGGCATACACCTTGCGCACGATTTTGGTGTTTTTGCCCAATACGGCGGATTTGAGCACGTTGTACACGTCGCCGCGGTCGGTGGCGTTCAAATCGGCACCTTGGGCAATCAGGTAATCCACCATGTCTTCATAGCCGATAAACGCCGCCCAACCGAGCGCAGTTTGACCCAAGCTGGCCTCGTCTTTGGCCTCGAGGTTTTGGCCTTTGGCCACCATTTTTTTCACTTTGGCTAAGTTGCCTTGCTTCACGGCATCAAACCATTCGGCATCGGGGCCTTCGGAAGGTTTGTCGTAGAAAATGCGCCATGAAAGTTTTTTCGGATTGGCGATATCCTGCATTTCGGCCATGCTGTAACGGAATTTGCCTTTGACAGCAGGCGCGGCCGAAGCGGCTGCGGGCAAAACGAAGGCGGCTGCAAGCAGGGCGGCGGGGATAAATTTTTTAATGGACATACAGTTTCCTTTGAAAAAGCGGTGTGGAAATGAAATATTGTAGGGCGAAAAATAAGAGGCCGCCTGAAACTTTACCCGCAGTTTCAGACGGCCTTGTAAAGTTTACGTTAGACGGAGGAAAAGGGCGTTTCTTTCAGCAATATCGTTTTTTCTTTGGTTTATTAGTTTAAGCTGTATTTTTTATCACGGTATTTGCTTCACTGTTGTTTGCCATACAAAGGCCGTCTGAAAAACAGTTTTAGCGAAACCCGCATAACCTGTTTTCAGACGGCCTGTTTAGATAGCGCAGCTTTAGGCTGCGATGCTTAATTGCGGACTGATTTTAAAACCCGTTTGGCGAAAATCAGCATGCCCGTGATAAAGGCGGCCAAGCCCAGCCATGAAGCGATGCCGCTCCAGTTGTCGAGGTTGAGCGCGAGCGGGGCGTCCGAGCCGCCGCCGGTTACGGAGGCGGCAATGATAAAGGCCATAATCACGCCGATCAGGCTTTCGCCCACAATCAAACCGGCGGCAAACAGCGTGCCGGCGCGTTCGGTTTTTTTCAGACGGCTTTCCGTATCGTTCGGATAGCGTTTGCGGACGATATTTTTCAGCACTGCCGCCAATACCGCGCCGATGATAATCGGCATATTGATGGAAGGCGGCAGGTAAATGCCCATGCCCACGGCCAAAACCGGCAGGCTGAGTTTGGAAGCGCTGCTTTTCTTCAACACAAAATCCACAATAATCAATGCCACGCCGATGGCAACGCCGGTGAAAATGTATGTCCATTGCAGGTTGTGGGCGAAAATGCCTTGGGCAATGGTGGTCATCAACGTAGCTTGGGGAGCGGCAAGGGCTTGGGATGCGTCCATGCCTTCGCGGGGCATCGCACCGGTGAAGCCGTAAGCCTCATATAGGATTTCCAACACGGGGGCAATCACCACCGCGCCGACGATACAGCCGATAATCAGCGCGATTTGCTGACGCCACGGCGTAGCCTGCACCAAATAACCGGTTTTCAAATCCTGCAGGTTGTCGTTGGAAATCGATGCCACCGAAATCACCGCCGAGCCGCAGAACAGCGTTAAGGCCAGCATAAACTGACGCGTGCCTTCATCGGCAAACAGCCCTGAAGATTCGCCGATCAGCAGCAAAACGATGGAAATGGTCAGGATGGAAATGATGCCGATGCCTGAAATGGGGCTGGATGACGAACCCACCAAGCCGGCCATATAACCGCAGGCGGCGGCCACCAAAAAGCCGATGACGGACGTGAGCAGGGTGCACACGATGACCAGCAGCCAGCCCAAACCGGCGGGAATGTTGGCCGCTTCGATAAAGTGGTAAAAGCTGAACGCTAAAATCGCCATCATGCCTAAAGTCCACAAAATCATCGACTTGGGCGATAAATCCTGTTCGATGCGTTGGGTGGAAACTTCGGCTTTACCGCTAAACGCACGGAACGATAAGCGCATGCCTTCCATCATCGGTTTGAACAGGGTAATCAGCGTCCAAATCGCTGCAATACCGATGGTGCCCGCGCCGATAAAGCGCACTTTTTCTTTCCAAAGCTGCATACCGTAGGCCGCCATTTCCATATCGGCGGGTTGGGGAACGGCAGACGAGAAATAAGGCACGGCCACGCCCCACGCGATGAAAATGCCCACCAGAATGGCGATACCGCCGGTGATGCCGACCAAATAGCCTGCGCCCAACAAGGCCAATGAAAAGCCCATCGGCAGTTGGAAGATGGCGTTGCCCGATTTAAACCAGTAGCTGGCGTGGTCGGCCGTTACGCGCAAGCCGTTGCTGGCGAAGCTCAACAGCCCGGCTAAAAAGCCGCCGGCGGCAATTTCGCCGATGCCGCTGTCTTTGTTGCCGTTTTCTTTTTTGCCGTCATGCTCGCTGCTGCCGACTTTCAGAATTTCAGCCGCCGCCACGCCTTCGGGATAGGGCAGATCGCTTTTCACTACCATGGCGTAACGCAGCGGAATCGTGAAAATCACGCCCAAAATACCGCCCGCCATGCACAGCAGCGACGTTTGCCAAAACGGAAAGCCGTTCCAGTAGCCCGCCATCAGCAGGCCGGGCAGCACGAAGATGATGGTGGAAAGCGTGCCTGCGGCAGACGCTTGGGTCTGCACCATATTGTTTTCCAAGATGTTGCTGCCTTTGGCGAATTTCAGAATCGCCATGGAAATCACGGCGGCAGGAATCGAGGAAGCAAAAGTGAGGCCGACTTTCAAGCCGAGATAAACGTTGGATGCGGTAAAAATCACCGTAATCAACGCGCCTAAAACCATACCGCGAAGGGTTAACTCGCGGTATCCCGCATAGGGGTCATGATGATGTGATTGTTGCGACATATTGTGTTCTCCGTATTGGAAACCGTTAATATTGTTTGGTAATTTAGGATATGTCAAGAAATGTTATACATTTGGAAAGAATGAATGTTAAAGTGTTATCTAGTTGAGGCCGTCTGAAAACATTAAAAACAGGCAATGCAGGCTTTAGGAAAAAGAGACCGGCGGCAGCGTTTGGAAATGCAGCCGCAGCGTGTTCAGACGGCCTTAACTGGTATAAAATACGCGCCTGTTTTTATACGGCAAATTTGGCTTTGAACGAGCGTGCGGCCGTTTCGGAATCAAGCGCGTTTCAAGCCTGCCGCAGCTTCATGAAAAAAGATTGAGGCCGTCTGAAACATTCAGACGGCCGACGATACACAAACTTCCCGAATATTCCATACAAAGGAACACACCATGCCAGCTTACCGCTCCAAAACCTCCACCCACGGCCGCAATATGGCCGGTGCGCGCGCTTTATGGCGTGCCACCGGCGTGGCCGACGAAGATTTCGGCAAACCGATTATCGCCATTGCCAACTCGTTCACCCAATTCGTGCCCGGCCATGTGCATCTGCACAATATGGGGCAGCTCGTGGCGCGCGAAATCGAAAAAGCGGGCGGTTTGGCCAAAGAATTCAACACCATCGCGGTGGACGACGGCATTGCCATGGGCCACAGCGGTATGCTCTACAGCCTGCCCAGCCGCGATTTGATTGCCGATTCGGTGGAATACATGGTGAACGCGCATTGCGCCGACGCGCTGGTGTGCATTTCCAACTGCGACAAAATTACCCCCGGCATGCTGATGGCCGCCATGCGCCTGAACATTCCCACCGTATTTGTTTCAGGCGGCCCGATGGAAGCGGGCAAAGTCATCGGCGTGGCCAACATCACCGATACCCGCAAGCTGGATTTGGTGGACGCGATGGTGGATGCCGCCAACGATGAAGTGTCCGACGAAGAAGTGGCTGCGGTAGAACGTTCCGCCTGCCCGACCTGCGGCTCCTGCTCCGGCATGTTTACCGCCAACTCGATGAACTGCCTCACCGAAGCCTTGGGCCTGTCGCTGCCGGGCAACGGCTCGCTGCTGGCCACCCACGCAGGCCGTAAAGAACTGTTTTTGGAAGCAGGCCGTCTGATTGTGGAAATTACCAAACGCTATTACGAGCAAGACGACGAGAGCGTATTGCCGCGCAGCATCGCCACCAAAGCCGCGTTTGAAAACGCCATGAGTTTGGACGTGGCGATGGGCGGTTCCACCAACACCGTGCTGCATCTGTTGGCCGCCGCCAGCGAAGCGCAAGTGGATTTCAAAATGGCCGACATCGACCGCATCAGCCGCCAAGTGCCGTGTTTGTGTAAGGTTGCACCGGCCACGCAGAAATACCACATGGAAGACGTACACCGTGCGGGCGGTGTGATGGGTATTCTGGCCGAACTTGACCGCGCCGGCTGCCTGAAAACCGACGTTTCAACCGTTCACGAAAAAACCTTGAAAGATGCGCTGGCGAAATGGGACATCACCAATCCAGCCAACGAAACCGCACATCAGCGCTACAAAGCCGCACCGGGCGGCGTGCGCACCATCGAAGCCTTTTCTCAAAACCGACAATGGCCTTCGCTCGACCTCGACCGCGAAAACGGCTGTATCCGCAGCAAAGCACACGCTTATTCGCAAGACGGCGGCTTGGCGGTGCTGTTCGGCAATATCGCCGAGCGCGGCTGCGTGGTAAAAACCGCCGGTGTGGACGACAGCATTCTCAAATTCACCGGCCGCGCGCGCGTGTTTGAAAGCCAAGATTCCGCCGTGGCAGGCATTTTGGATAACCAAATCGTCGCCGGCGATATTGTGATTATCCGCTACGAAGGTCCGAAAGGCGGCCCGGGCATGCAGGAAATGCTGTATCCCACCAGCTACCTGAAATCCAAAGGCTTGGGCAAAGCCTGCGCCTTGCTCACCGACGGCCGTTTTTCAGGCGGCACTTCCGGCTTGAGCATCGGCCACGTTTCGCCCGAAGCGGCAGAAGGCGGTGCCATCGGTTTGGTAAAAGAGGGCGACACCATCGAAATCGACATCCCCAACCGCAGCATCCGTTTGGCCGTTTCCGATGAAGAGTTGACCGTGCGCCGCAGCGAAATGGAAGCGCGCGGAGCCAAAGCGTGGAAACCCGAAAACCGCGACCGCCGCGTTTCCGCCGCCTTGCGTGCTTACGCGGCCATGACCACTTCCGCCGACACCGGCGCGGTGCGCGATGTGAGCCAAGTCGAGCGCAAATAAGCGTTGAATGATGAAGAGGCCGTCTGAAAACCTGTTTTCAGACGGCCTCTTGGTTTGATGGAAGGCAATCGAGGTTGAAGTATGTATGCTTTCTCAATCCGAATCCAAAATAAAACGAAACAGAAGAGTTAAATTTTCGAGTTCATTGAAAGATTTGCTCTTCTGTTTCGCGGTTTCTACGGCTTGTTTTTCTGCCCGTTCGGGCTATCGTGCGTTATTTGCACACCGCTGCGGCAATGTTTTCCGTATAAGGCGTTTTGTTCCAGCTGTCGGGCTGGGGGATGCCGTTTTCTACGTTTTTCACATTGGCCTGCAATTTTTTATCGCAGTCGATCAGCACCGGCCAAGTGTTGGCACTCATACGCCGTTCGAAGAAATATAGGTTGGCCTGAATGATTCGGTTGTCGCCGTTCACGGGCAGGGTTTTGGCGGTATTCACGGCAACGAATTTCAATACTTGGGGTTTGATATAACTCCACGGCTTGTAAAAAGCGGTATCCGGAATTTCGGCTACAACTTCCGTTCCTGCGGGAAGCAGGGAGCGGGTGTGGTTGTACCAAGTGTATTCGCTATACACCTGAAACAATATCATGCCCAAGCCTGCGCTGGCGGGAACCGCCCATTTCGGCATTTTTTTAAAGATCAATTTCAAGCCGAGTACGATGCCTGCTGCGCCCAGCCCGGCAAATAAAGTGGCGATCCATTCCCAAATCATGGCGTGTTCCTCTGAAGTGATGGTGATACAGCCCGCATAGCTGTCGTTAAGTCGTGAATAGGATGCTTCTGCGGCTAAGGTTTGTTGCCGTATTGTTGTCGGGTAAACAAGGCGGGTATTTTAAAAGTTCGGGCTTCCCGAAGGAAGCCCAAATTCAACAAGATTTAGTGGTCAACTGCTTGGCCGGCGCCACGCGGATAACGCACGCTTTCTACCAAATCCTGTACATCTTGCGGCGGAGCCTTACCTGCGGCAGAGATGATGAATGCTACTGCGAAGTTGATCATCGCGCCTACCGCACCGAATGATAAGGGTGAAATACCGAACAACCAGTTGGCTTCAACATTCTCAAAGGTGTTGGTGCCGGGGATGAAGAACCAGCCCATGTACAGGAAGATGTACACACAGGTGGAAATCAAACCTGCCAACATACCTGCCGTCGCGCCTGCGCTGTTGATGCGTTTGGAGAAGATGCCCATCATCAAAGCGGGGAAGATCGAGGCGGCGGCGATACCGAAGGCGAGTGCTACAACTTGTGCTGCGAATCCGGGAGGGTTGATGCCTAACCAAGTGGCGACAACGATAGCTAAAGTCATGGATACGCGGGCTGCCATCAATTCGCCTTTTTCGGAAATATCGGGTTTCAATGTTTTCTTAATCAAGTCGTGTGATACGGCTGAAGAGATGGCTAACAACAAACCTGCTGCGGTAGAGAGGGCTGCCGCCAAACCGCCTGCTGCGATCAAGCCGATTACCCAGCTTGGCAGATTGGCAATTTCAGGGTTGGCCAGTACCAGAATGTCGTTGTTTACGGTCAGCTCGTTGCCTTTCCAGCCGCGTTCGGTAGCAGTGGCTTCAAATTCTTTAGACTTGTCGTTGTAGTATTGGATGTTGCCGTCGCCGTTTTTGTCTTCAAACTTCAGCAAGCCGGTGGTTTCCCAGTTTTTCATCCATTCCGGGCGGGCTTCGTAGTTCAAAGCCTGTTGCTCGGAGCCGTTCGGATACACGGTGTTGATCAGGTTGATGCGGGCCATCGAACCTACTGCGGGTGCGGTGGTGTACAGCAGCGCGATGAACACCAAAGCCCAACCGGCAGAAGAACGTGCATCAGATACTTTCGGAACGGTAAAGAAGCGGATGATGACGTGCGGCAGGCCGGCAGTACCGATCATTAACGACAAGGTAAACAGGAACATGTTCAGCTTGTTGGGCACGTCGGCGGTGTAGGCTTTAAAGCCCAAATCGGTAACCAGCAAATCCAGTTTTTGCAGCAGCGGCATGCCGGAAGCGGTGTCGGTGCCGAACAGGCCGATAGGGGGAATCGGGTTGCCGGTTAAGTTGAAAGAAATGAATACCGCCGGAATGGTGTAGGCAATAATCAACACCACATATTGAGCCACTTGCGTATAGGTAATGCCTTTCATACCGCCCAACACGGCGTAGAACAATACCACAACGGCGGCAATCAGCAGACCGGTGGTGTTGCTTACTTCCAAGAAGCGTGAGAAAGCTACGCCCGCACCTGTCATCTGGCCGATAACGTAAGTGGTTGAGGCCACAATCAAACAGGCAACGGCAACCAAACGTGCGGTACGGCTGTAAAAACGGTCGCCAATAAAGTCGGGAACGGTAAATTTACCGAATTTACGCAGATAGGGAGCAAGCAGCAGAGCCAGCAATACATAGCCGCCGGTCCAACCCATCAGGTAGGCGGATGCACCGTATCCGTTCATGGCCAGCAAACCGGCCATTGAGATAAACGATGCGGCACTCATCCAGTCTGCCGCGGTGGCCATGCCGTTGAGTACGGGATGCACGCCGCCGCCTGCTACATAGAATTCTTTCGTGGAGCCGGCACGCGCCCAAATGGCGATACCGAAATACAGGGCAAATGATGCGCCCACGAAAATCAGGTTAATGACAAATTGGCTCATAGTCTTACTCCTCGTGAACGCCAAACTCTGCATCGATCTTATTCATTCTCCACGAATAAAAGAAAATGATGGCGATGAAGGTCAAAATGGAACCTTGTTGGGCAAACCAGAAGCCCAAATCGGAACCGCCTACTTGAATGCTGGCGAGCAACGGCCGGAGCCAGATAGCAAAGCCGTATGAACAGATAGCCCAAACAATCAGACAAGTGAAAATGAGTCGGACGTTCGCTTTCCAATAGCCCGTAGCGTCATGCTTTTCATTGGACATGATTGTTTCCTCCTTGCAATTTTAAGTTTCTTCTTTGAAAAATCGGATATATCAAACAGAAGGCTGCTTTTTTATATCCTGAAGTGTGTAAAGTGAACCGCAATATGTTTGATCAATATGCAGCACTGGGGGCAGAATAGCATAGATTAAATCTATTGCAATACATTACTTTACAATGCAGGGTGTTGTTTAATTAACTTTATGATTTAAAAGAAAATAATTTATTAAAATTCATTAATTAAGTAATGATTGTTCAAAATTGACATAAATAAAAATTATCGGCGTAAAAACATATGCTGATGGTTTTGTTTTAATGCTTTGTTTTGTTTGCCTTTATTTTTTATTCGTTTTTTCGGTTTTCTCAATGCAAACGGCGGCATCGGCGCTGTATGTGGAGTCGGGCGGAGAATGTGCGGTCGATTGGTACGACGGTTGGTATGAAAACGAAAGTTTTAGGGTGGGGTAAATCCACAACACTGTCTGCCCGGTTTGTTTGGAAATGAAGCTTGGGCAGCTTAAAAATGACGGGATGTATGTTTAAGCCGGTAGAGGCCGTCTGAAAAATCTTGCGTGGCAAAACCAGAGTATGTACGCGATAATCGTTTTTCCTTTTGGGTGGATTTCTTAACATGATGAATGCTTTTTTCAACGGGCTGATGATCACGGGCGGCCTGATTATTGCCATTGGTGCGCAGAATGCTTTTGTGTTGAAGCAGGGGCTGTTGAAACGGCATATCGGCATTGTGGTGTTTTTGTGCTGGCTGTGTGATGTGGTGTTGATGAGCTGCGGTGTATTCGGTATTTCCGCGCTGCTGTCGGGGCATTCCGCGGGAGCCGCGTGGTTGGCTTTGGCGGGCGGGGTGTTTTTGTTGTGTTACGGGATGATGAATGCCAAACGGGCGTGGCTGGGCGGCGGGCATCTTTCGGTAAGCGCGGAGCCGGACGGCAATCGTTCTGCGCTCAAAGTGGCGGCTGCTACGCTGGCACTGACTTTGCTGAATCCGCACGTTTATATTGATACGGTAATGCTGATCGGCGGCAGCGCGGCTTCGCTCAACCATCATGATAAGGTATGGTTTTTAATCGGTGCGTTAACGGTGTCTGCCGTGTGGTTTGTGAGCTTGGGCTATGGGGCGCGGCTGCTGATTCCTTTGTTTAGGCGCGAGCGTGTTTGGCAGATATTGGAGAGCCTGATTGCGCTGATGATGTTTTATCTGGCTTATGGTTTGCTGAAACAGGCCGCTGAAGTGTTGTGGTGATTTTTCAGACGGCCTGAACTAATCTTTAAGGCTTCTTTAAGGCTTGGTGGCGCTGAAACGCCATTTGCCGGGCGCCAAATCAAGCGAAAAGATATTCAGACGGCCTACCGCAATCCGCACCAAACGCAGGCAGGGATAGCCTGTTTTGGCCGTCATTCGGCGCACTTGACGGTTTTTGCCTTCGCTGATGGTGATTTCCAACCAAAAATCGGGCACGGTTTTGCGCTCCCTGATGGGCGGGTTGCGCGGCCACAAACGGTCGGTTTCGCCTGCGTCCAACACGCGCACTTGGGCGGGGCGGGTAACGAAGTCGCCTAAGTCCACGCCGTCGCGCAACAGGTTTAATTTTGCTTCGTCGGGGCTGCCTTCGACTTGCGCCCAGTAGGTTTTCTTTTTGCCGTGTTTGGGTTCGGCGATTTTCGTTTGCAGGCGGCCGTCGTTGGTGAGTAAGAGCAGCCCTTCGCTGTCGGTGTCCAGCCGCCCCGCCGGATAAAATCCGGGTGCTTCTATATAGTCTTTCAAGCTGGTGTGTTTTTCGTGCGCCGAAAACTGGCAGATTACCCCGTAGGGTTTGTTGAACACAATCAGGTCATTCATTGGGTTTACCGCGTTTCTGTAAGGGTGGCAGGATGCCGCATCGTATGCGCGCTTGCGTATTGTACGCCATACGGTGGCTAAGCCCAAAAGCCGTGGCTTCAAGCGGATAAACATCTTGTGCGGGCTGGTGCGGTGTTTCGCTATATAACCAAACCGTTATGACGATAAAACCAAGCATTCTTTCACTTTTTCAGACGGCCTGTGTAGAGTGGGGCCATTCTTATTTATCTATGTGAGGAATGGATGATGATTGCACAACGCCCTTTATCGTTTGCCGCCTTGTTCGGCGCAGTATTGGCTTTATCGGCGTGTTCGCCCAAAGCCGAAGAACAAAGCACGCAAGTTGCCGCGTCTTCAGATGGCAGTGCTGCTGCAAGTTCGGGAAGCATCAAGCTTTTGAACGTGTCTTATGACGTGGCACGCGATTTCTATAAAGAATACAACCCCTTATTTATCAAGGCATATCAGGCCAAAAATCCGGGCGCGGAGATCAGCATCCAGCAGTCGCACGGCGGCTCCAGCAAACAGGCATTGGCGGTGGCGAACGGTTTGCAGGCCGATGTGGCGACCATGAACCAGACATCCGATATCGAATTGCTGGAGAAAAAAGGTTTGGTCAAAGCCGAGTGGCGCACCCGTTTGCCTGATAACGCCGTGCCTTTTACCGGCACGACCGTGTTTCTCGTGCGCAAAGGCAATCCCAAGCAGATTCGCGATTGGGCTGATTTAGCCAAAGACAATCTGCAAATTGTGTTGGCCAATCCCAAAACCAGCGGTAACGGCCGCTACGCCTTTCTCGGCGCGTTCGGTTATGCCTTGAAAACAAACAACGGTGATGAAGCCAAAGCCAAAGAATTTACCGGCAAGCTGCTCAAAAACACACCTGTTTTAGAAAACGGCGGCAGAGCGGCAACCACAACCTTTACCCAGCGCAATATCGGCGATGTGTTGGTCACTTTTGAAAACGAAGCCAACCACGTCAGCCGCAACCTCGCACCCGGCCAATTTGAAATCGTGTATCCGAGCTACACCATTCTCTCGGAAAGCCCCGTGGCCGTGGTGGACAGCGTGGCGGGTAAAAAAGGCTCGCAGGCTGCCGCCGAAGAGTATCTGAAATACTTGTGGAGCGAACCCGCCCAAGAGCTTGCCGCCAAATTCTATATGCGGCCGAGCAATCCTGCTGTGTTGGCAAAACACAAGTCGGAATTTCCCGAAATGGAAACCTTCAGCCCCAACCAAGTGTTCGGCTCTTGGGAAGAGATTATGAAGAAATATTTTGCCGACGGCGGATTGTTTGACCAGTTGGCTCAAAAGCAGTAAAGAGCAGATTGAAGCATTGGAGGCCGTCTGAAAATATATTCAGACGGCCTCCGGTTTTGATACGGCTAAGCAGCAGTTAGATGATGCTTACATTGCCGGCGGTTTCTTCCGGCATGTTTAATTAAATCCGCATACGGCACGATTTATTTCCAAGCCGCGCAAAATTCCGACCAGTGCGCTTTTTCTGCGGCTTGTGATTTTAAGTAGTTGTGCAGGCGTTTGATTTCCATTTCGTATTCGTCTGCATCCAGTGCGCCGCTCATCATGCGGAAGCGCAGATACATTAAATAAGTGTTGGCGGCATCGGTTTCGCAATAGTCGCGGATGTCTTTCAGACGGCCTGAATGGTAGGCTTCCCACACTTTGCTGCCGTCCATGCCCAGTTTGCCGGGAAAGCCGCACAGTTTGGCCATGTCGTCGAGCGGCACGCTGGCGCGGGGTTGGTAGAGGGCGAGCAGATCCATGAGGTCGCAATGGCGGTTGTGGTAGCGGCTGATGTAGTTGTTCCATTTGAAATCGCGGCTGTCGCCGAAATCGCCTTCTCCGGTGTCCCAATAGCGGGCGGCGGGGATGCCGTGGATGAGGGCGCGGTAGTGCAGCACGGGCAGGTCGAAACCGCCGCCGTTCCAGCTCACCAGTTGCGGCGTGTGGGTTTCGATAAGGTCGAAAAACTTGGCGATCATGGTTTCTTCGTCGTCGCTGGTTTCGCCTATGGTGCCGACGTGGATTTTGTCTTGCCCCCAGCGCATGCAGCATGAAATGGCGACGACCTGATGCAGGTGGTGCTGCATAAAGTCGCTGCCGGTTTGGGCGCGGCGTTTTTGTTGGGCAAACGTTACCACATCGGCATCGGATACGTCGGCAGGCATATCGTAAAGCGTGCGTATGCCTTTTACGTCGGGCACGGTTTCAATATCGAAAGCGAGAATAGGGGTCATGATGAGGCTCCTCGGAGATGGCTGCATTGTGGCATGAAGCAGGCGGTGCGCCAAGTGTGGCAAAACCGCCAACGCCCACCGCAGGTATGGTGCAAAAATATCACTTTATCGTGCAAAACAATCATTCTTTCGGTGCGAAAACATGATTTAACGGTATTGAAACGAGAGTTTGGTACAATGCCCGCTTCCATCACCCAACAGGCCGTCTGAAATATTCAGACGGCCGCTTGAAGACATACGGAAAGACTATGAAAAAAAAGCTGATATATATGATGCTGCCGTTTATGCTGCCGCTGGCGGCCTGCGGGCAGACGCCTTCTGCTGCGGAAAAAAGCGAGCCTGCGCCCCAAAACGCCGCTTCGGAAATCAAGACCAACCTTGAAAAAGCTTACGCTTCCCAAAAGCTGAAAGTACAAAGCGTCAACAACACCCCGATCAACGGCCTGTATGAAGTGGTGGTATCGGGCAACCAGATTATCTATACCGACGGCAAGGCGAAATACATTCTGCAAGGCAGCCTGCTGGATGTGGAAGCGCGCCGCGATTTGACCGAAGAGCGCATGGCCGCACTGCATACAGTTGATTTCGTTTCCCTGCCGCTCGACAAAGCGATTAAAGAAGTGCGCGGTAACGGCAAACTCAAAGTGGCAGTTTTTTCCGACCCCGATTGCCCGTTCTGCAAACGTTTGGAACGCGAATTTACCAAAATGAACGACATCACGATTTACAGCTTTATGATGCCGCTGGCCAGCCTGCACCCCGATGCGGCGCGTAAGGCCGAACAGATTTGGTGTCAGCCCAACCGCACGGCTGCATGGACGGCTTGGATGCGCGAAGGCAAAATGCCGCCGCAAGTGAAAGTGTGCGACAACCCGGTGGAAGAAACCACTTCGCTGGGCGAGCAGCTCGGTTTTCACGGCACGCCGGCGATTGTGTTCCCCAACGGCAAAACCCAAAGCGGTTACAGCCCGATGCCGCAGCTTGAGCAGATCATCAAACAAAACCAGTAATACGGATAAGGCGCAGACGGTAATATCGCGGTTTGCGCCGGGCCGGTACCAATGGATTGAAACGATAAAGCCGTAACCGCACCGTTGCCGGTTTAAAAAACGTGAGGCCGTCTGAAAAAATCTTTTCAGACGGCCTCACGTTTTATCGGCAGCCGTTACGGTTTACTTTTCCGCCGTGAGCAAATCCAACGCTTCCTGATATTTGGCAACCGTTTTTTCGATTACGTCGGCAGGCACTTTGGGGGCGGGGGCTTGTTTGTTCCAGCCGCTTTGCTCCAGCCAGTCGCGCACAAACTGTTTGTCGAAAGAGGGCGGGTTGGTGCCGACTTGGTATTGGTCGGCAGGCCAGAAGCGGCTGGAATCGGGTGTCAGCACTTCGTCCATCAGAGTGAGTGTGCCGTTTTCATCCAAGCCGAACTCGAATTTGGTGTCGCAAATAATAATGCCGCAGGTTTTGGCGTATTCGGCGGCTTCGGTGTAAAGCCGAATGGCTTTGCTGCGCACTTCGGCGGCGAGTTCTTTGCCGATGATGTTTTCGCATTCTTCAAAGCTGATGTTTTCGTCGTGGTCGCCGACGGCGGCTTTGGTGGACGGGGTAAAAATCACTTCGGGCAACTGTTGGGCTTCTTGCAGACCTTCGGGCAGTTTGATGCCGCATACCGTGCCGGTTTTCTGATAATCCTTCCAGCCGCTGCCGGCCAGATAGCCGCGCACGATGGCTTCGACTTTCACCGGCGTGAGTTTTTTGGCGACGACGGCGCGTTTTTCCAGTTTTTTGGCTTCGGCTTCGGGCAATACGTCGTGCACGCTCTCGCCGGTGAAGTGGTTGGGCATGATGTGGGCGAGTTTGTTGAACCAGAAATTGGAAATGCGGGTAAGGATTTCGCCTTTGCCGGGAATGGGGTCGTCGAGGATGACGTCGAAGGCGGAGAGGCGGTCGGAGGCGACCATAAGCATGCGTTTGTCGTCGATTTCGTAAAGATCGCGTACTTTGCCGGAATAGATTTTTTTTAGGCTGATGGCAGACATGGTCGTTCCTTGGAGTCGTCAATTTTGGGGAACGGTATTTTAGCTCAAATTGCTGCCGAAAGGGGCGGATTGTTAGCAATTCGGGCTGATTGCCGCAGCTGTTGCAGAGCGGTTTTATGATGTTTGAAGGCCGTCTGAAAACCAACTTTGCTGGTTTTCAGACGGCCTCGTATCGGTTTTTGTTTAAGGAAACGCTTTATTTCATGGCGTCGGTTAATACGCGCACGTTGTAGCGGTACATGCCGATGTAGGTGTTGGCAGGCGCGTTGCCCAGCGCGTCGGAGTAGAGCCTGCCGCTCACTTTCACGCCGGTTTCTTTGGCAATGCGCTCAACCATGCGGGCATCTTTGATGTTTTCGGCAAACACGGCCTTGATGCCTTCGCGTTTGATTTGGCGGATGATGGAAGCCACTTGTTTGGCAGACGGCTCGGCGGCAGTACTCACGCCTTGCGGTGCGGTAAAGCGGATGTTGTAGCGTTTGCCCATATAGGCAAAAGCGTCGTGGCCGGTCAGCACTTTGCGTTGCGCCTGCGGAATGGCGGCGAACGATTTTTGCGCGTCGGCGTGGAGTTTTTTCAGCTCGTTTTGATAGGCGTTCAAACGCTGCTGGTAGTAGGCTTTGCCTTGCGGGTCGGCTTTGATCAGGGCGTTGGCGACGTTTTGGGCGTAGGTCTGCATCAGCACGGGGTCGGTCCAGACGTGCGGGTCGAATTCGCCGTGGTCGTGATGGTGGTGGCCGTGATCATGGTTGTGGTCGTGGCCGTGATGGTGGCCGCCTTCGGGGGCTTTAAGGGGTTTGATGCCTGCGGTGGCTTCGGCGTAGGGCACTTTGCTTTGTTTCACGGCACGTTGCACGTCGCCGCCTTCCAAGCCGAGGCCGTTGAGCAGCACCAATTTGGCTTCTCGGATTTTTTTGATGTCGCTGCTGGTCATGTGGTAGGCGTGTGAATCTTGGTTGGCACCCACTAAGTTTTGCACGCTCACGCGTTCGCCGCCGACTTGTTTGGTTACGTCGCCCAAAATGCTGAAGCTGGTCACAACGGGCATGGGGGCGGCGTAGAGGCTGCCGGAGACGAGGGCGGCAATGATGCCGGTTTTCCAATGTTTCATATCGATTCCTTTGATATAACGTAACAATTCTAATGAGGTGAAAAATTTTTTAAGACGGCCGGATATTTGGAAAAGAGGCCGTCTGAAAAGTTCCGATGCTTAAGCGCGGAGGTGTTTTTTGTGGCGCAGCCATTTGGGCAGGATGCCGCCTTCCCAGCCGAATATTACCGAAAACAGGTAAAACGCACCGCACCATAAAATGATGGCAGGGCCGGAGGGGATTTCGACATGGTAAGAAAACAGCAGGCCGCCCAAGCCGCAGGCCAGCGCGGTCAGCACCGACAGCAACAGCAGCATGCCCATGTTTTTCGCCCACAGGCGGGCGGAAATCGCCGGCAGCATCATCAACCCCACCGACATCAACGTGCCCAATGCCTGAAAACCGGCTACCAAGTTCATCACCACCAGCACCAAAAACAGAATGTGCCACAGCCCGCCTTTGCCGTTAACGGCCTGTAAAAACAGCGGGTCGATGCTTTCCAGTACCAACGGGCGGTAAATCACGGCCAAGGTGGTAATGGTTATGCTTGCCGACACGGCAATCAGTTGCAGCGCGGGCAAATCCACGGCCAGCACGGAGCCGAACAGCAGGTGCAGCAAATCGACGCTGCTGCCGTTTTTGCTGACCAGTATCACACCGATGGCCAAGCTGCTGAGGTAAAACGCGGCGAAGTTGGCGTCTTCTTTCAAGCTGGTAAAGCGGCTTACCAATCCCGCCAGCAGCGCCATCAGCATACCGGCGGCAAACCCGCCCGCACTCATGGCGGGCATGCTCAGGCCGGCCAGCATATAGCCGATTGCCGCACCGGGCAAAACCGCGTGGCTGAGGGCGTCGCCGATCAGGCTCATGCGGCGCATCACCAAAAACACGCCGACGGGTGCCGCGCTCAAGGCAAGGCACACAATCGAAGCCAGCGCATAGCGCATAAAGTCGAATTCGGCAAAGGGTTCGATTAATAATTCGTAAATATTCATGAGATTACTTGCAGGCCGTCTGAAAAGGTTCAAACGGCAGATAAACAGGGCAGGGCGTTTTTTCAGACGGCCTGTAACAATGGGCAATCGGTAGCGGGGCGGCAATGCCGGTTTTGGCAGATAAAGGCATTTTCAAGCGTGTTGCCGTCAAGCTTGCTGACGGCACGCCCTGAAAATCAGACGGTTTCGCACCATTCTTCCGATTCGTGCCGCTGCATGGCGGCGTTGGCTTCTTGCAGATAAGTGTCGGTAAGCACCGTTTCGGTTGCGCCTTGGGCGATTTTGCGGCGGGCAACCAACAGGGTTTGAGGAAAATACGCCCGCACTTGTTCATAATCGTGCAGCACCGCCACAATCGACTGGCCTTCGCGGTGGCAGCCGCGCAAAACGTCGAGCAGGGCGTAAGTAGTGCGTGCGTCCACGGCGTTGAACGGTTCGTCGAGCAGCAGGAATTTGGCGTTCTGCGCCAACATGCGCGCAAACAATACGCGCTGAAACTGGCCGTTGGAAAGGTGGGCAATCTGGCGGTGGGCGAAATCGGCCATATCCACACGTTCCAAAGCCTGCATCACCCGCTCGCGCTGCTGTGCGTTCACGCGCCCGAAAAAGCCGATTTCATACCAAAGCCCCATAGCCGTGAGCTCGAACACACTGATGGGCTGGCTGCGGTCAACGTCGGACTGCTGCGGCAGATAGGCGATGTCTTTTCTCTCCAAACCGTGCGTATGCACCGAGCCGGTGTCGGTTTTGAGCAGACCCATCACGGCTTTGAGCAGCGTGGATTTGCCCGCACCGTTGGGGCCGAAAACGGCGCACATGCAGCCTTCGGCAAATTCGGCATTCAGATGGTGTACCGCAGGGCGGCGGCGGTAGCTGACGGTAAGGTTTTCTAGCGTGATACTCATGTTGCCGTCGCCCAAAAATAAACGCCCCACAGCAGCGTCAGTGCGGCAAGGGCAAGCAGCAGGCGCTGAAAGAGGCCGGTCAGTAAAATCGAATTCATGTATTGTGCCAAACGGTTCAGACGGCCTTAAACTTCAAAAAAAGCGGGAGGCCGTCTGAAAAACTGAAAAACGTTGCATGATACTGTATAACATTATTATTGTAAAACAGTAAGATGCGCAAAGCCGTTTCAAAAAGGCGGGGCGGCGTGCGCGCACGGCTGGCCATCGGCTACAATACGGCTTTTGACGTTTAATGGAAATCTGCCGTGTCCGACCATCTGCTCAACGACAAACTCAATCTCGAAACCGCCCGTATTTCGTGGCATGAACTCCAAACCCATTTTGCACGCGGCGCGGCGGTGTATGTGAGTGCCGAACTCGACCTCATCGAAACCGCCCGCATGATGGCCGACGATAATGCCGAAGGATTAGGCAAATTGATGCAAAACGGCCTGTTCGGTTTGGTTAGCGAAGAACAGGCGCGCCGTTTTCTTGCCGACAATCAGCAAATGTGGGCAGTTGTGGTGGCACCGTGGGTGTTGGTGCAGCCTTGTGCCGACGGCAAACCGGCCGGCCGAAAGAACTAATACCGGCGGATTAAATCCCGCCCGCCGCAGATGCCCTATAATGCCCATGCCTGCGGAATGAATCCGCGCGGCACGAACATGCCCTAAGGCGCACAACAATAACCGCATGATTATCTAAAAGTGAGAAAAGCCCGATGAAACCGTTTAGCTGCCTGACGGCCGCCGTGTTGGTTGCCGCTTCGCCTTTTGCAGCGGCCGAAGAAATCACCGTTTCCGCCGCCGCCAGCCTGAGCAATGCGTTTAAAGACATTGCCGCGCAATACGAAAAACAGTATCCGCACAGCAAAATCAAGCTCAACACCGCCGGTTCGGGCACGCTGCTCCAGCAGGTGTTGCAGGGCGCACCGGTGGACGTGTTGGCCTTTGCCGATCAGGAAACGATGGATAAGGCCGCCGCGCAAGGCGTGATTGATGAGAAAACCCGCCGCAATTTCGCCAAAAATGCGTTGGTGATTGCCGCGCCTGTTGCCGGAAAATCAAGCGTGAACAGCCTGAAAGATTTGACACACAGCCGCTTCGAGCGCATTGCCGTGAGCAATCCCGCCAGCGTGCCGGTAGGGCGGTATGCCAAAGCCGCATTGGAAAAGGCGGGCGTGTGGCAAACGCTGCAACCTAAGATTATCAACACCCAGCATGTGCGCCAGTCGCTCGATTATGTGGCGCGCGGCGAAGTGGATGCCGGTTTTGTGTACAACACCGATGCGGCGTTGATGAAAGACAAAGTAAAAGTCTTGAAACAAGTGCCCACCGACAAGCCCGTGTCTTATCCGATTGCCGTTACCAAACAAAGCGCGGCACAGGCCGAAGCCAAACGCTTTGTGCAATATGTGCTGTCGGCGCAGGGCCAAGCGGTGTTGAACCGCTACGGTTTTCAGAAACCTTAAAATACGTCTAGCGAGGCCGTCTGAAACATTGTTCAGACGGCCTCGATATTGTGATACCTCTGTTCAAATACTCCGCCCACCATGTCTGAAGCCGTATCCGTTACCTTACTGCTGTCTCTGAAAGTAGCCGGGCTGGCCACTTTGCTGAACATCGTCTTCGGCACCGCCGCAGGCTATGCTTTGGCGCACAGCCGTTTTATCGGGCGCAACCTGCTCGACAGCGTACTGACTCTGCCGATGGTGATGCCGCCCACCGTGCTGGGCTATTACCTGCTGGTGCTGCTGGGGCGCAACAGCGCGTTGGGCGGCTGGCTGAAAGACACGTTCAACATCAACCTGATTTTCACTTGGCAGGGGGCGGTGATTGCCGCTACCGTGGTTACGTTTCCTTTGGTGTTCAAGCCCGCGCGGGCGGCGTTTGAAAGCGTGAACCCGCAGCTTGAGCAGGCCGCGCGGATTTCGGGTTTGCATGGCGCCGCCGTGTTTTTCCGTGTGAGCCTGCCTTTGGCGTGGCGCGGCATTCTCGCCGGCGTTCTGCTGGCGTTTGCCCGCGCTTTGGGCGAATTCGGTGCCACGCTGATGATTGCGGGCAGCATTCCCGGCCAAACGCAAACGCTGTCGATTGCCGTGTATGAAGCCGTTCAGGCCGGAGACGATGCGCTGGCAAACAGCTTGGTGGTTTTGATTTCGGCAGTGTGCATCGTGATTTTGCTGAGTGTCGGCCATCTCGCCCGCGCGCACGACGGGAGGAAATGATGCTGTTTGACATCGAAATCCGCAAAAAACTACCGTCGTTTGACTTGGACGTGCGCTTGCAATCGGATGCACAAAAGCTGGTGTTAATCGGCGCGTCGGGTTCGGGAAAAAGCCTTACCCTTCAAATGATTGCCGGTTTGCTTAAGCCCGATGCAGGCCATATCAGGGTAAACGGCGAAACGTGGTTCGACAACCGCCTTCTTTACGTGCCCGCGTGCGAACGTAGGGCAGGGCTGATGTTTCAGGATTACGCACTGTTTCCGCATCTGACGGTGGCGCAAAACATCGCGTTCGGTTTGAAGCGGGGATGGTTCAATCCGCCGAAAAGGCCGTCTGAAAACGTGCAGTATTGGCTGGAACTGTTGCAGCTCGAAGCCGTTGCCTATCATTATCCGTACCATATTTCAGGCGGCCAAAAACAGCGCACCGCATTGGCACGCACCTTGATTACCCGCCCCAAACTGCTGCTGCTCGACGAACCCTTTTCCGCGCTCGACACCGATTTGCGCCGGCACACCCGCGCCGAACTGCTGCAATTGCAGCAAAAAAGCGGCGTCCCCATGATTTTGATTACCCACGACCAAGCCGATGCCGACAGCCTCGCCGATGAAATTTGGCGTATGGAGAATGGCCGTTTGGCGAAGGAATAGGGCTTGGGTTTAGGCTTTGTTTGAACCACCATGCCAGTTTCAGACGGCCTCAATCTTTATGCATACATGAGAAGTTTTATACAGGTCGGCAGGCCATTAAACCGTGGTATCCAACGCGGCGGAGATGTCTGCCCAAATATCGTCGATATCTTCTACACCCACGGAGAAGCGCAACAAGCCGATTTTGATGCCGGCGGCGGTTTTGATGTCGTGCGGCACGCCGCTGTGTGATTGCGAATAGCAGTGGTTTACCAGGCTTTCCACGCCGCCGAGGCTGGAGGCCATCTGAACCAGTTTCATGTTTTTAATCACGCTGTTGGCGGCTTCTTTGCTGTCGTTTTTCAGCCAAACCGTAACCACGCCGCCGAAGCCGCGCATCTGCTTTTTCGCCAGTTCGTGATGTTCGTGGGAGGGCAGGCCGGGGTAAAACACTTTGTCTACGGCGGGGTGCTGTTCCAGCCGTTTGGCCAGTTCCAAAGCGTTTTCGCAATGTTGGCGCATACGCAGTGCCAGCGTTTTGATGCCGCGCAGCACCAGCGCGCAATCCATCGGCCCCGCCACACCGCCGGTGTTGACCATGGTTTTACGCATCGGCCGCGCCAATTCTTCGGTTTTAACGACCACCACACCCATTAATACGTCGGAGTGGCCGCACAGGTATTTGGTGGCGGAGTGGAACACGATGTCGCAGCCCATATCGAGCGGATTTTGCAGATAGGGTGTGGCAAAGGTGTTGTCGATGCCGACCAAGGCTCTGGCGGCTTTGGCTTTTGCGGCCAGAGTTTGAATATCAACCAAGCGCAGCAGCGGGTTGGACGGGGTTTCCAGCCATACCATTTTGACGTTGGCGTGTTCGGCCAGCGCGCGGTCGAGGTTAGCGGGGTCGGACAAGTCTGCAAACACGACGTTCACGCCCCATTGTGCATACACTTCCGTCAGCAGGTCGTAGCTGCCGCCGTAAATATCGCTGACGGCCACGATGGTGTCGCCCGGGCGCAGAAAAGTGCGGTACACGCAGTCGATGCCGGCCATGCCGCTGCCGAACGCAAAGCCCGCCGCACCGTGCTCCAGCGCGGCCACGGTGTTTTCCAGCACTTCGCGGGTGGGGTTGCTCAAGCGGGCATAGCGGAAGGGGATGTGTTCGCCGATTTCTTTCATCTGAAACATACTGTTTTGATAAATCGGCGGCATAATCGCGCGGTTGTGGTCGTCGGGATCGTAGCTGCTGTGGATGGCTTCGGTGGCGAATTTCATGGTTGGCTCTTTCGGATGGTGTTGGGTAAGCAGATAAAAAGATGGGGAATTTTATCACTATCCGAAAAATAGAAACAATCAATGCCCGGCAGGGGGCTAAGTGATATAATCTCGCATTTGCAGCAGACGGCGGCATTCGGCAAAAGTATTTGCAGGCCGTCTGAAGGCTGTTTTCAGACGGCCTGTTTGAAGCAGATATATTTTATAAAAGTAGCGGACTTGTATTTTGAGCCGCAGCACACACATAGGGCTTCCCAGCCCGATTAGATTTTAAGGAATTTAACAGCATGAACGCTATTGCAGACGTGCAGTCCACCCGAGATTTACGCAATCTGCCGATCAATCAGGTCGGCATCAAAGACTTACGTTTCCCCATCACACTCAACACCGCCGAAGGTACGCAGGCCACCGTTGCCCGCTTGACCATGACGGTCTATCTGCCGGCCGACCAAAAAGGCACGCATATGTCGCGCTTTGTGGCGTTGATGGAGCGTCAAACCGAGGCTTTGAGCTTCGGGCGTTTGAAGCAGCTGGTTGAAGAAATGGTGTCGCTGTTGGATTCGCATTCGGGCAAAATCAGCGTGTCGTTTCCTTTTTTCCGTAAAAAAACCGCGCCGATTTCCGGCATCCAATCGCTGCTCGATTATGATGTAACGCTCACCGGCGAAGTGAAAGACGGCGAATACAGCCATACTTTGAAAGTGCTGGTGCCGGTAACCAGCCTTTGCCCGTGTTCTAAAGAAATTTCCCAATACGGCGCGCACAACCAACGCTCGCACGTTACGGTAACGCTCACGTGCAGCAGCGAAGTCGGCATCGAAGAGGTAATCGACTGCGTGGAATCGCAGGCTTCCTGTCAGCTTTACGGTTTGCTCAAACGCCCCGACGAGAAATATGTTACCGAGCAGGCGTATGAAAACCCGAAATTTGTGGAAGATATGGTGCGCGATGTCGCCACCCGCCTGATCGCCGACGGCCGCGTGTGCGGTTTTGTGGTGGAAAGTGAAAACTTCGAGTCTATCCACAACCACTCGGCTTATGCTTATATTGCTTATCCGTAAAGCAGCTTGAGCTTTTGGCTAAGTCATCTTGATAGGTAAACAGGCCGTCTGAAAATTCAGACGGCCTGTTTGTATTTTTACGGATGCCGGGAATCAGCGGTTTGAGTTCATCACGTTTTCAAACTGCTGCGACAGCTCTTGCAAGTCCAGCCAGCCCGCTTGTGCAAACACCGTAATCAGCAACGTGCCGGCGATGAGGGTAATCAGAGCGTACATCAGATAACCCAAAACCACTTTGCCGCCTCTTTGTTTGCTGATGTTCATGAAGCCGATAATCTGTACCCAGAAAATCCAAATCTGCCAAAACACGCCGACGGAAGCCAAAGAAGGTACATAAAACAGCAGCAATAAAGGAATGGCCAAGCTTTCCGTTACCAACACAAATCCCCAAAACGGTTGGCGGGTCTCATTTTGATGGCGCAACGCAGCGCTCATGGTACGGCTGAGGATGACGCATTTGAGCACCGTCAGCAAAACCGCAAACACAATCAACGGCGTGCTTTTACCGAGCAAAGGCACGGAAGCGGCGGCGTTGACGATACCGATCAGCAGCAGCACTGCCAGATTCACAGGCAGAGAGTAGCGGTATTCTTCGGGGTTTTTATAACGCAAGCGCAAAACATCCCACATGTCGCGCACAAATTGATAAAGCATAAGCAGAAACTGTGTGAAGAAAAAAACGGCATTGTAGCGGAAAAAAGCACATGAGGCCGTCTGAAAATCAATAAACCGCCGGCGGGGCGCGCAAGTGCATAGATAAATTCAATCATAATATGAATCACCCCGCCGCTTCGTATGCCGGTAAAACCATGATTCAAACCGATGCCGTCTGAAAATTAAAAAAGTAAGAAAACATGCCGGATTGCATACCGCACCTTGCAGGGCAGAAGGCTTTTTGGTGTAATGCCGAAACCGGCGGAGCAGAAGGCTGTGAGGCCGTCTGAAAGTGCAGACCGCAAGCAAGCCGTGAATATAAGCCCGCCTTTCAATACAGATACGAAAAACAGACAAGAAAAAGGAGAACCACCGCATGACCGCTTTTCCCGCACAGATAAAAATACCCGCCGTTTACTACCGCGGCGGCACTTCAAAAGGCGTATTTTTTAAACGCAGCGACTTACCCGCCGCCGCTCAAGAAGCAGGGGAGGCACGCGACAAAATCCTCTTGCGCGTGCTGGGCAGCCCCGATCCCTACGGCAAACAAATCGACGGCTTGGGCAATGCCAGCTCTTCAACCAGCAAAGCCGTGATTCTCGATAAAAGCACCCGCCCAGACCATGATGTCGATTACCTGTTCGGGCAGGTTTCCATCGACAAACCTTTTGTCGATTGGAGCGGCAACTGCGGCAACCTGACCGCTGCCGTGGGCGCGTTCGCCATTTCCAACGGCTTGATTGATGCTGAAAAAATTCCCGCAAACGGCATCTGCACCGTGCGCATTTGGCAGAAAAACATCAGCAAAACCATTGTCGCCCATGTGCCGGTAAGCAACGGCGAAGTGCAGGAAACCGGCGATTTTGAGCTGGATGGCGTAACCTTTCCCGCAGCCGAAGTGCAGATTGAATTTCTCGACCCTGCCGACGGCGAAGGCGATATGTTCCCCACAGGCAATTTGGTGGACGAATTGGAGGTGCCCGGCATAGGCCGTCTGAAAGCCACGCTTATCAATTCGGGTATTCCCACCATTTTCGTCAATGCCAAAGACATCGGCTACACAGGCACCGAACTGCAAGACGACGTGAACAATGATGCCGCCGCGCTGGAAAAACTCGAAACCATCCGCGCACACGGCGCCTTGAAAATGGGCTTGATCAACGACCTTTCCGAAGCCGCCACGCGTCAACACACCCCAAAAATCGCTTGGGTGTCTGTGCCGAAAGATTATGTTTCATCAAGCGGCAAAGCCGTTCGCGCAGCCGATATCGACGTATTGGTACGCGCCATGAGCATGGGCAAACTCCATCACGCCATGATGGGAACGGCCTCCGTGGCGATCGCGACCGCAGCCGCCATTCCCGGCACATTGGTCAATTTGGCAGCAGGTGGCGGAGAACGCAACGAAGTACGCTTCGGCCACCCTTCCGGCACTTTACGCGTCGGCGCAGCAGCCGAACAGGTTGGCGGCAAGTGGACGGCAACCAAAGCCGTTATGAGCCGCAGCGCCCGCGTGATTATGGAAGGTTGGGTAAGAGTGCCGGGCGATTGTTTTTAAGGTTGCCATTAAGCGGTGTGAATCAGTCTGAGGCTTTGGTAGATACGGCATCTTTGGCAGATGCAGCATAAAGTGAATCTTGAAATATCAAAAAAGCCTCAGATTGATATCTTGCTTGAATAGAATGCGTGATCCTTGTAGGTTTTAGCGCCACGTTCATGCGTTAATGATAAAGAAAATGCCGTCTGAACATATTTTCAGACGGCATTTGGTTATGTAGCGAAGTTACATGATGTGGAGGAATTATTGGCGTTTCGCACCATAGCCGCCGATCAGCTGCTGGGTGGCATTGGATAAACCGTAAGTACCGCCGATTTCATCAACTTGGCTGCCGTAGAATTTACCGTTCAAATTACCTTTGAAACCGTGTTCTTTCGTAGCCACTTGGCCTTTAAAGCTGTTGCTGTTTGCCTGCCAGCTAGCCGAACCCGACATTTCATAACCGGCAACCGGAGTAGAAACCCTTACACCGTTTTCCAAGATATGGAATGTGGGGTTGGTGGTTTTGAAGCTCAAACCTTTTTTCGCAAAATCAGCCACTGCTACCACATTTGCTGTCAATTGGCAGGCAGGTTTGCCGGTTTCGGTCAGATAAGATGTGGTCAAGCCTCTGTAAGTTGCCGTGCCTTCAGTCGGAACCGAAGCAATCGGAGTTTCATTGCCGAGGCTTTGATAACCGTGGTTAACCAGGTTATTCAGGTCAACATAGTGTGCGAAAGTTTGCTCTGTCCAACCTGCGGCAGCCGGATCATGCAGGGTAACGCGCACGCCGTTGATAAATTTGATGACATATACGCCGTCAAACTCTTTGTCGAAAGCCAGTTTGTTTTTGTCTTTATGAACATAGGCGATGCCGTGCATAACGTCGGCAGTTTTAGGTGTAGAACCTTCCATACCGTCGATGGCATTGTTGCTGTTGGCATCTAGGGCAACGCGCCATAAAAGTTTGGAGGTAAATTTAGGCTCAAATTGTTTGAGTGTTTCCCAGCCTTTTTCGTCACCTTTGCGGATTTTCTGCCATGCTTCTGCGATTTTGGCTGCGGAATGGTAGTTTTTCAACAGGTCGGCATCGATGTTATCTACCATTTCTTTCATGCCTTCTTCGGTGAAAGCTTCCTGATGGTTTCTGGCAATTTCTACAAAATCATTGTAGTCGAAATCTTCAGCATAAAGAGGCAGGGCTTCTTGAACTTTTTTCTTGGCTTCTGCAACAGCTTTAGGGTCTGCTTTATCATCTTTGATGATTTCCCAAGCTTTTTTCATCTCATCATATTGGGATTTAATCTCATCATCTAATGAAGTTTTGACTTCCGAATATATGCCGTGTTCCTTACCAAACAAGGGAGAAATATTTTCTTTTGTCGAACCGGCAGAAGTATATTTAGTAATGGATGATTCAGGTGTCAGATAATTAACTTGAATGGCAGGGTTGTCTTCCGCAGAGTTGGTTAATACGGCGCCATCCAGTACGACTGTGTCGTTTTTCTTCAAATCTAAATTGCGGATCAGGCCGATTTGGTTGTCCACAAAAGCAGGTTTGCCGTCAACTTGTCTCAATTGAAGGTGTGGATTATGCTGTTGGGCGCCTGAAGATGAAATGAAAGAAGTGTGTACGGGAGCCGGTTTGTTTAAAGGTGCCAGGCTTTTATCGTCTTTGATTTCTGCGCTGTTGTTATTGGCATTGGGGTTGGCATTGTCGGTTTGGGGAGCATCAGGGTTGCTGCTGTTTCCACTTAATCCTGCCAAGGCTTTCAATGCGGCTTCCAATTTTTCGATGGATGTTTTGCTTACTAAGGCTTTTTGGTCGTTGCTTAAATTGTTAAAGGCTTTTTGTGCCGCTTTGATGCTGGCTTCGTCTCCAGCATCGATTTTTTCAACCGTATCCAATGCTTCGATTAACTCGATAACTTTACGCGCCGCTACCGCATTGTCGACCAATTTGGTCTCGGGTGAGCCGCCGCCTCCACATGCCGCCAATACGGCAGAGCAGAGTACAGTAAGCGCGATGTGTTTTACAGGCATTCTCTTAGACATAATATCCCCTTGTTTATTGATGGAAAACGGCTTAATAGTGGCCGTCTGAACTTACAGTTCATAACAAATATGAGAAATTGTAAATCAATGTTGAGTTAAAAACAAATGTCATTAACAAATAATGCCTTCCGATGATTTGGGATACTTCTATTTTGCAACATATGACTTTTGCTCGTTATCAATGTCGTCGGCAAATCAAGCGGATGCTTTATCCCCTGTTAAGCGGAAGGCTGTTGGGGTAAACTTGCGTTTCTAATATCCATCATTTCCATCTCCGACATGACAACTATGGTTCAACTCAAACAGATTACGCTTATCGGCGTCGGCCTGATAGGCGGTTCTTTTGTGCTTGACTTGAAACACAAAGGGTTGGTTGGCAAGGTGGTGGGTGTTGATCTTAACCGCAGCAATTTGGAACGTGCGTTGGAGCGCAGGGTTATTGATGCGGCTTTTGACACCATTTGTGCGGAAGCGCTGGAAAACGCTGATTTGGTGGTGATTGCGACGCCGGTTGCCACGTTGCCGGAAGTTTGCCGCCAGCTGGCGCCTTTATTGCCCAAGCATACTTGGGTTACGGATGTCGGCAGCACCAAGCAGTCGGCGATAGATGCTTTCCGCCGCTATCTTCCCGAACAATTGGCGCGCTGTATTGCTGCGCATCCTATTGCGGGTTCGGACCGCAGTGGTGCGCTGGCGGCGCAATTTGGCTTGTTTCAAAACAAAAAGCTGGTGATTTGTCCGCACGGAGAAGAGGATTCAGATGGCCTCTTGATGGTCGAGTCGCTTTGGCAGGCGGTCGGGGCGCGTATTTTTCGGATGAGTGCGACGGAACATGATGCTGTTTTTGCTGCCGTTTCCCATCTTCCCCATCTTTTGGCTTATGCCTATGTTCATCAGATTGCCACGCATTCAGACGGCCGCACTTATTTGGATTTTGCGGCTTCGGGTTTTCGGGACTTTACCCGTATCGCGTCCAGCCATCCTGCGATTTGGGCGGATATCTGTATGGCCAATAAAGACAGTTTGCTTGCTTTGTTAAACGGCCAGCAGCAACAGCTTGCTGCTTTGACCGCTATGCTGGAAAACGGAGATGCTAAAGCTTTGTACCGCTATTTTGAGCAGGCTAAAGATGCGCGGGATGACTGGGTGGCATCGCAATAAATTGATGAATATGAGGCCGTCTGAAAAAGTGATTCAGACGGCCTTAAAGAGTAGCGGGCAAGGCTTGAACGCAAGCTGCTTCAATCTATCTATAAAGATATTGTGAAGTTGAACTTTTCTTGTTGCATCTATCAAAGAGACCTTGTGAAATAGGCTGCCTCGCGGTGGGCAGTGAAGATTATTTATTGAATGGAGTGTTATGAACGCGTTTCGTAAGGCGTTGTGGTTTATTGTATTTTTATCCGCGTGTACTGTTTTCGGTTCTTTTTATTCGCAATATGTAATGGGGTTGAACCCCTGCGTGTTGTGCATTTTGCAGCGTTTGGCCGTGATAGCGGTGGGTGTGGTGGCTTTGGTGTGTGCTGTTTTTGCTCAAACGGGCAGGGGTGTGCGTACCTTTAGTGCTTTATTGGTGAGCATTCCTGCGGTTTACGGTGCGGGGGTGGCGGTCTATCAGATTTATATTCAAAGCCTGCCGCCCGGTGCGGCTCCGGCTTGCGGTGCGCCGTGGACTTTCCGCCTGCGTGATTGGCCTTTGTTTGATTGGTACGAACCTGTGATCCGAGGTTTCGGCGATTGTGCGATTCCCGATTATGTTTTGGGCGTTCCGTTGCCGATATGGAGTGTTTTGTATTTTAGTTTCGTATTGCTGCTGGTGTGGCTGGGCTGGTGCAGAAGCCGAATCTGGGGTTAATCAAAACGGCTGCATTGTCTGACTCGATCGTGTGTTTGATTTCGGGATGGATGTGCAGCCGTTTTCGTTTCAAAAATCTTTTTCCTTTTCTTTTCAATATTCATTCGTTCTTTTGTAAAAAAACTACAAATTCTTTCAAACGGCACTTTTTTGTCTTAAACGGGAACTAAACCCGGCATTTTCTATCAAAAACACAAACTATAACTATGCAATACATATTTTTACAATAAATCCAGTAGTATGCGCGGTTTTTCGCCAAACAGTAGTTTGAATAAGTTCATACATCTATATTTAATATTTAAGGAAAGGAAAAAAGATGTCTTTAGCAAAAGAATTTAAAGAGTTTATTATGCGCGGTAACGTTATCGACCTGGCGGTCGGTATGGTTATCGGTACTGCGTTCAGCGGTATTGTTAAATCCTTGGTAGATGATGTAATCATGCCTCCCATCGGTATCTTGATCGGCGGCGTGGACTTTTCAAACCTGTTTATTACGTTGAAAGACGGTGCGGCAGTCCCCGAAGGCGGTTATCCTACTTTGGCTGCTGCGCAAGCTGCCGGTGCGGTTACTCTGAATATCGGTCTGTTTATCAACACCGTTATCAGCTTCCTGATCATTGCTGCCGCTATCTTCGTGGTAATTAAAATGATCAACAAACTGAAACGCGAAGCGCCTGCTGCTGAAGAAGCTCCGGCCGAACCTTCTGAAGAAGTTTTGCTGTTGCGTGAAATCCGCGACTCTCTGAACAAAAGATAATCGCGCGTAGATTGTGATTCAGGCCGTCTGAAAATGTTTTTCAGACGGCCTGAAGTTTTGGTGGTGCCGAGAAAGTGTTTTTCAATATGCGGCTGGTTATAAGCACTTTCTTTGCGTTTATTTCGTTTTATTATTAAAGCCCTTAAGTTTATTTAACCGTTTCGGGCTGCCTATGCCGTCTGAAATGCAGTAAACTGCGTATCTTCCTAAAATAAAAACGATTCTTAATTATGTATGTAGGCGAACGGTTTAATGCGTACAGCCATTTGGTCGGCGCTTTTCTGGCTGTAACGGGCTTGGTGTTGATGCTGATTAAAGCGGCGGGAACGCTGGATGTGTACAAAATCACCAGCGCGGCGGCTTACGGATTGTGCTTGATTATTTTGTATGCCGGTTCGACGGTTTACCACAGCGTTTCGCAACCCAAAGCCAAAGCGGTGTTGCAGAAAATCGATCATTGCGCCATTTATCTACTTATTGCGGGCAGTTATACGCCTTTTACGTTGGTGTCGCTTCACGGTGCGTGGGGCTGGTCGCTGTTCGGCGTGTCATGGGGGCTGGCGCTTTTCGGGATTATTCAAGAACTTACCATCAGCCGTAAAAGTGAAAAACGGCGGCTTTCCATGTTTTTATATGTGTTGATGGGCTGGCTGGTTTTGGTGGCGATTTATCCGCTAACCAAGAGTTTGTCAGCGGAGGGTTTGTTTTGGCTGGTGCTGGGAGGGCTGCTGTACAGCGCGGGCATTTACTGGTTTGTGAACGACCATAAAATCAAACACGCCCACGGCATTTGGCATTTGTTTGTGTTGGGGGGGAGTTTGGCGCAATTTATCTGCGTGTATTGGTATGTGATTTAAGACTTATTTAGACAAGCAAGATTTATATTTTCAGACGGCCTGAAGAGTTCTTCAGGCCGTCTGAAATATTATCGGCGTGCCAAAACGGCTTTGCCGAGATAAGTTTTAATGCCGCCGGCGATGGCTTCGGCACTTTTCTGGCGGAAAGAATGGCTGGCCAGAAGTTTTTCTTCGGTCGGATTCGACAGGAAAGCCGTCTCCACCAAAATAGACGGGATGTCCGGCGCGCGCAATACGGCAAAGTTGGCCTGATCGACATGGCCTTTGTGCAGTTTGTTGTGTTTGCCCAATTCGCTCAAAACGTGGCGGCCGAGCACCATGCTGTCTTTGATGGTTACGGTTTGCGTCATGTCTAAAATGGCATTATCCACGCTGCGGTTGCCCATTTTCTGTACGCCGCCGATTAAGTCGGCACTGTTTTGGGTTTGCGCCAGAAATTTAGCGGCGGCACTGGTGGCACCGCGCGTGCTCAAAGCGTAAACGCCGGTGCCGCGTGCAGTGGGGCTGGTGAATGAGTCGGCATGAATCGATACGAACACGTCGGCTTTCAACTGGCGGGCTTTGGCCACGCGCACGCCGAGCGGGATGAATACGTCTTCGTTGCGGGTCATGTAGGTTTTGTAACCCATTGCTTCAAGGCGTTTTTTGGTTTCGCGTGCAATGGAAAGCACTACATCTTTTTCCCGCAAGCCGCCTTTGCTGATGGCGCCGGGGTCTTCGCCGCCGTGGCCGGGGTCTAACACGATAATCGGACGGCGGTTGCCGCGACCCGGAGTGCTCGGCGGCGGGGTGTCGATGATGGCAGGTTGGCGGTCGCGTACCGGCGGCGTGTGGCCTGTGCCCGTGCCGTCGCTGCGGATTTTGCCTTGTGAATAATCGTTCAAGAGCGCCATCAGCGGATCGTTGGCTTCAGCGGCCAGTGCAGTAGCGGCAGAAGGATACAGATCGACTACCAAACGGTTGCGGAAGTTGGCAATAGGCGCCAGCGTAAACACCTGCGGATTGGCGGCCTGTTTCAAATCAATCACCACGCGCACGGTGGTGGCGGTGTTTTGGCCGACGCGGATGTTTTGGATATAAGGGTCGTTTTTCTGGACTTTGGCCGACATGCTTTGCAGCACGTTGTTCAGCGTCGCGCCTTCGATATCCACTACCAAACGGGCGGGGTTATCCAGCGAGAAGTGCTTGTATTTGATGGCTTGGGAAGATTCCAGCGTGATGCGGGTATAAGCGCGGGCAGGCCAGATGCGGACTGCAACAAACTGCGGTGCGGCAGCTTTAGCCAATGCTCCGATGGGGGTGAGCGTAAACAACAAACCCGCAGCGGTGCGGCTGACAATTTGACGACGTGTTAATTTAACCATGTTTCTAAACTTTTCTTACCTTTGTCGGTATGGGCTTCAAGCGTGCACTTGCGGCCTGATTCATGATTTTCGAGTGTAACGGTGAGATCGGCGGGCGGCACAAAAGAGCCGCCTTGTTGCGGCCATTCGATCAGGCAGATGCAGTCGTCGGCAAACAGATCGTCCAAACCCGCATCTTCCCATTCTTCCGGCGTGGCAAAGCGGTAGAGGTCGAAATGGTGCAAAGAGGCAGATTGCGGCAGCGTGTAAGATTCCACAATGGTGTATGTGGGGCTTTTCACTGCGCCTTGATAACCTGTGCCGCGCAGCAGGCCGCGGGTAAATGTGGTTTTACCCGCACCCAAATTGCCTTGAAGATAAACCACCAACGGCGGCATTACGCTGGCTGCCCAGCTTTCGCCGAGTTTCAGCGTGGCTTCTTCATCGGCCAAGAAGCGGGTAATTTTTGCCGACTCCATAAAAGGCATCTCGCTTGATGTGAATATGAATAACTAAGATTAAGGTTTAATTATGCGTTAATTCAATGGGATTGGGAACCTTATAAACCGATAAATTGAATTAAAACGGCGTAAACGGCAGGCTTTTCAGCATAATTTGATGGAAAGAAGGCGAAAATAAGGCGTAGCCGGCTAATATGCGTTTCTGCCGCGCGCATTTTATTGTAAAACGGCGGGCATCTTGTACGGCCTAATTGCTTGCTCTGCTTTTATGCGGCGCATGTTTTGCCGATGTGCCCCGTCGTTTGAAAAGGTGTACAATCCGCACCATCGTTAAAGTAATGGTAAGAGGCCGTCTGAAAGCGAATGGTTGTGAGCTTGGCTAAAACTTTTAGCGAAGCCTCTAAAGCTCTTTTTCAGACGGCCTTATAGAATATGATGAACAATACCAACCAACGCCCCATCGGGGTATTTGATTCAGGTGTCGGAGGCTTGACCAACGTGCGTGCGCTGATGGAGCGCCTGCCGATGGAAAATATCGTGTATTTCGGCGACACCGCCCGCGTTCCCTACGGCGTGAAGTCACGAGCCACGATTGAAACGTTTACCGCCCAAATTGTTGATTTTCTTCTGCAACACGAAGTAAAAGCCTTGGTGATTGCCTGTAATACGATTGCGGCGGTGGCGGGGCAGAAAGTGCGCGCTATAGCCGGCAATATGCCTGTTTTGGACGTGATTACGGCAGGTGCCGAAGCTGCGTTGCGCACCACGCGCAACAACCATATCGGCATTATCGCCACCAGCACAACCGTTAACAGCAATGCCTACGCACGCGCGATACACAGCCGCAATCCCGAAGCCCGCGTCCAATCGCAAGCCTGCCCGCTGCTGGTTCCGCTGGTGGAAGAGGGTTGGCTCGACCATGAAGTGACCCGTCTGACGGCGCGCGAATATTTGAAGCCGCTGCTGGCCGACGACATCGATACGTTGGTTTTGGGCTGTACGCATTATCCCCTGCTCAAGCCCTTGCTGCGTGAAGAAGCGCCGGGAGTGACTTTGGTTGATTCCGCTCTAACGACCGCAGAAGCAACGGCCAAAGCTTTGACGGAAGCGGGTTTGTTGAACACCGATAACGCCCAGCCGGATTACCGTTTTTATGTGAGCGATATTCCTTTGCGCTTCCGTACCATCGGCGAACGCTTTTTGGGGCGTAGTATGGATCAAATCGAAATGGTTAGTTTGGGTTGATTCAATCTGATCGGAATAGCATCAGGCCGTCTGAAAAGTTTTTTCAGACGGCCTGAGACCTTTGCAAAACCCTCAGATGTGGATGCAGTTCAAGGCGTAGCAGCGCAGCGAGCGCAGACATATCAGATAGATAGGCAAACGAGCGAGCAGCGCACAACGCGGAAATGCGCCGCAGATTGGGGTTTTGCAAAGGTCTCGGCCTGATTTATTTTGAATAACCCTTAAAACAGCCACTTCGACACGCTGTAAATCACCAAGCCCACCAAGCCACCGACCAATGTGCCGTTGATGCGGATAAACTGCAAATCGCGGCCGACGCTCAATTCGAGTTTTTCCACCATCTGCGTGCTGTCCCAAGCTTTGACTTTATCTGACACAAACAGCGCCGCTTTGTCTTTGTAGCGCATCACAAAATCGCGTACCAACAGCGAAATCCGCACATCCGCACGGCGCATAAACTGCGGATGTTTCTGCGCTTGCGACAGCATGTGGTCAAGCAGTTTGTTGAGCTGCACCAAACACAGCGATTCGGATTTTTCCACATCATCCGCCGCCCATTTTTGCAGCCCTTGCCAGCTTTTCATCAGCATTTCTTGGACTGCAGGCGAGTCGGCCAGTTTCATTTTGCCTTGCTCCAAACGCTTGTGCCATAAGCGCGAACGGCTCAAAGCATCGGTAACGCGGTCGTATTGCTCATCGAATGCGGCGCGGATGCGGTGGTCGGGGTCGGCGAGTGCGGCGGCGAGGTAGCCGTCGGCCCAATCCAGCGCTTTTTCCGATACCCAGCCGTCCACTTTGTCCACCAAAGTGCCTTTGAGCGAGGCTTTCAGTTTTTCCCAAGTGGTAGGTGCGTCGCTTTCGATGCGTGCCGCCCATTCGCGCAGATTGCGTTCGAGCAGCCCGCGGGTCTCAGGATCTTGCAGCCAGCGGCGTGTTTGTTTGAGTACGGCGACAAACAGCGTTTCGTGCATGCCTTGGGCTTTTAAGGCTTTGAGGCCGTCTGAAAAAGTTTTGCCGATGCGCTCGCCGCTGTATTGCTCTGCCAGCAAACGGCTTAAAAAGCGCGACACTTGTTCGGGCTTGGCAATATCCAAAAGCGGCGGAATCTGCTTCGCCAGCCACGGCAGCCAATAATCGCGCGTGCGTTGGTCGGCCAGCCGTGCCAATAATTTTTCACTCGGCGCCGCCTGATACACGCGCAGGGCGATGGGTTTGCTCTGTAAAAAGTTGTTTTCGATAAACCTGCCCAATTCGTCGGCAATGCGGTGCTGGTTGCGCGGCAAAATGGCAGTATGGGGAATGGGCAGGCCGAGAGGCCGTCTGAATAAAGCCGTCACCGCAAACCAGTCGGCCAGCGCGCCCACCATCGCGGCTTCGGCAAAGGCTTTCACATAGCCGAGAGCGGGATATTGCGGCACATACAGCGAGGAAACCACAAACAACACACCTGCCGCCAACAGCAAACCCGTAGCCCAACGGCGGCTCTTTTTCAAACGGGCGCGTGCAGCTTGCGCCCTCGTTTCGGCAGACAGAGTATGCATGGCGGCTTCCTTGTGGTTTGTTATATCGCGTGTGAAATCCATGATGGCGGAGTATGGCTGTAAATGTTTTAACTGCTGAGAGATTGTGTTGCCGTCGGATGGCTAACGATTTTTATATGGTTGGAAAGTTAAAACGGCTCTTTTCAGACGGCCTCCAATTGATGCCGCGTTTATCATGAAATTTCTGCTCTGTTTTTTATTATACCGTTTCAGAAGTTGCTTGAATTGCCTAATTTTTAAGCATTTTAATTTTTTGATGTGAAATAATGAAGTTAACCGATTTATCCACAAACCATGCACATAGGAATAAACATTGACTGTGGGCTTTTCAGAGTTTGTGCTTAATTTTTAATCAGTTTGAAAATGTCTTTATGTTTCAAATAGAATATTGATTTATCCACAGAATACGCACAATTTTATGGGCAGATTCAGGGAATATTGCGGATAAGTTGTCGAGGGATAAAGAGCGCGGAATGGAATGTTTGGGAATAGGTACAAATGAAAAGGCCGAGACCTTTGCAAACCCCTCATCTGCGGCGCATTTCTGCGTTGTGCGCTGCCCGCTCGTTTGCCTATCGTGTGATATGTCTGCACTCGTTGCGCTGCTACGCCTTGAACTGCATCCACATCTGAGGGTTTTTCAAAAGTCTCAGGCCGTCTGAAAATGTTTTTCAGACGGCCTTTGGTTTACTGCTTCAATGGATAACCCAATCAATCCTGCTTTTTGAAGTGTTTGCGGCGTTCGTGCTCTTGCAGGTAGCGCTTGCGCAAGCGGATGGATTGCGGCGTGATTTCCACCAGTTCGTCGTCGTCGATAAACTCGACTGCACTTTCCAAAGTCAGCTTGATCGGCGTGGTCAGGCGCACGGCTTCGTCGGTGCCGCTGGCGCGCACGTTGGTGAGTTTTTTACCTTTTAAGGGGTTAACCACCAAGTCGTTGTCGCGGCTGTGGATGCCGATAATCATGCCTTCATAGATTTTTTCGCCGGGCGATACAAACATACGGCCGCGGTCTTCCAAGTTCCACAATGCGTAAGCCACCGCTTCGCCTTGCTCTTGGGAAATCAACACGCCGTTGTGGCGGCCGGGCATATCGGGTTTTACCGGTGCGTAATCGTCGAAAACATGGCTCATCAGGCCGACACCGCGGGTTAAGGTCATAAACTCGCCTTGGAAACCGATCAGGCCGCGGGCGGGGATGTGGTACTCCAAACGGGTGCGGCCGTTGCCGTCGCTTTCCATATTGGTAAGCTCGCCGCGGCGGCGGCCAAGCTCTTCCATTACCGCGCCTTGGTTGTCGTCGGGTACGTCAACGGTGAGGTTTTCATACGGCTCGCATTTTTGGCCGTCGATTTCACGGTAAACCACACGCGGTTTGCCGACGGCCAATTCGTAACCTTCGCGGCGCATGTTTTCCAACAGAATGGTTAAGTGCAGTTCGCCTCGGCCGGATACGCGGAAGATGTCGGCATCTTCGGTATCTTCCACGCGCAGGGCGACGTTGGTCAGCAATTCTTTTTGCAGACGGTCGCGGATTTGGCGCGAGGTAACGAATTTGCCTTCGGTGCCGGCCAGCGGAGAGGTGTTCACCATGAAGTCCATGGTTAAGGTCGGCTCGTCCACGCTCAACATGGGCAGGCCTTTAGGATTGTCTTTATCGGTGATGGTTACGCCGATGCCGATGTCTTCAATACCGGAAATAATCACGATATCGCCGGCTTCCGCTTCTTCCAACGGCACGCGTTCCAAGCCTTTGAAGCCTAAAAGTTGGTTGATGCGGCCTTGTGCGACCTGTTTTTCGTGGTTCATTACGGCAACCACTTGGCCGGGTTTGATGCGGCCGTTCAAGATGCGGCCGATACCTAAGCGGCCGGTGTAGTTGTCGTAGTCGAGTTGGGAAATTTGCAATTGCAGGGTTTCGTCTGCGCTGCCGCTAGGGGGCGGGGTGTGTTTGAGGATGGTGTCGAACAACGGGCGCATATCTTGGCTTTCGTCGTCTTCTTCCAACTTGGCAAAACCGCTCAAGCCCGAAGCGTAAACGATGGGGAAGTCCAATTGTTCGTCGGTGGCACCGAGGCTGTCGAACAGCTCGAAGGTTTGGTCGATTACCCAGCTCGGGCGCGCGCTCGGTTTGTCGATTTTGTTGATCACAACAATCGGGCGCAGACCTAACGCCAAGGCTTTTTTGGTAACGAAGCGGGTTTGCGGCATCGGGCCTTCTTGGGCATCTACCAGCAATACCACGCAATCGACCATGCCTAAGACGCGCTCTACCTCGCCGCCGAAGTCGGCGTGTCCGGGGGTATCGACGATATTGATGTGGTAGCCTTCGTATTCGATGGCGGTATTTTTGGCAAGAATGGTAATGCCGCGTTCTTTTTCGATGTCGTTGCTGTCCATCACGCGTTCGTCAACCTGTTGGTTGGCGCGGAAGGTGCCTGATTGGCGCAGGAGCTGGTCTACCAGCGTGGTTTTGCCGTGGTCGACGTGTGCGATGATGGCGATATTTCTGATTTGTTTCATGGGTTGATTTACGTCTTATCACTAAAAAATAACCGTGTATTGTAGCACGCTTATCGGATTCCTCGTGATAATTTGACGGTGGAAATCAAGCAGAAAAGATGAAAATCGAAAAATTTATCAATCGCTAAGATTGATGAAATTAAAAGAAAAATCGGAACTTGGATTGATATTGGAATAAAAGCTTCAAATGATGCTTTTTTGATTTGTTAATATAAGTTAAAAATGGAAAATAAATATTTTTGTTGCAACAGCTTATCAATATTATCAGCAACAAAACTTGAATATAAACAATTAAGTAAATTTTTCGATGCGATTTTCCGGCTCTATAGTTTTTTGATAATTATTTGTATTTTAAATAGAAAATTTGTGCAGGGGCTTGTTATTACATACAATTCGATTAAACGCACGGCGCCTGAAATCGAGGGGTTTGCCGGATTGATGAAACAAGAAAGGACACACCATGCAAGGCGACAAAGCTGTTATCGATTATATGAACGAATTATTGGCGGGCGAGCTGGCTGCGCGCGACCAGTATTTTATCCACTCACGCATGTATGCCGAATGGGGCTACACCAAACTGTTTGACCGCATCGGTCATGAAATGGAAGACGAAACCCTTCATGCGGAAGCGTTTATCCGCCGTATTTTGATGCTGGGCGGTACGCCGAACATGATTCCGGCCAAAATCAATGTGGGTGCCGATGTGGTAGAAATGTTGAAAGCCGATTTGAATACCGAATTGGAAGTACAGGCTGCGCTGAAAAAAGGCGTGAAACTGTGCGAAGAGAAGCAGGATTATGTGACCCGCGATCTGTTGGTGGCTCAACTGAAAGACACCGAAGAAGACCACGCTCATTGGTTGGAACAGCAATTGCGCCTGATTGAGCTTTTGGGCATGCAAAACTATCTGCAAAGCCAACTGTAAACGCGGCCTGCCGTTAAACCGAACATAAAGGAACTGATGATGAAAGGCGATCGTTTAGTTATCCAGAATTTGAATAAAAATCTGGGTTTGCTGCTGGTAACCATCAACCAATATTTCCTGCACGCCCGTATTTTGAAAAACTGGGGTTTGGAAGAATTGGGCGGGCATTTCTACAAGCAGTCTATTGTGGAAATGAAAGCGGCAGACGACATTATCGAACGTGTTTTGCTGCTCGAAGGTTTGCCGAACCTGCAAGATTTGGGCAAACTCTTAATCGGCGAAACGCCCGAAGAAATTTTGGCCTGCGATTTGAAAAAAGAGCAGGAAAAACATACTGCTTTGATTGAAGCGATTGCTTTGTGCGAAGAGAAGCAGGATTATGTTTCACGCCAGCTGTTGGAAAAACTGAAAGATATAAACGAAGAGCATATCGACTGGCTTGAAACGCAGCAGGAATTGATTGCCGGCATGGGCTTGGCAAACTATCTGCAAACCGGGGCGCAAGAGGACTAAAACACAAACCACTGCCAAATACAGCAGTCTTTTTGAATACCGGAAAGCAAACGGCATACATTTTTTATGTATGCCGTTTTTCTTTTGCCGGCCGGGATGTTTTCTACACGGCTTTTGGGCTTGAAGCTGATACAATAAGGCACGAGACCTTTGCAAAGCTCTAGATGTGGATGCAGTTCAAGGTGTAGCAACACAGCGAGTGCAGACATATCATATACAAGGCGAAGCGAGCGGGCAGCGCACAACGCAGAAATGCGCCGCAGATAGGGGTTTTGCAAAGGTCTCGGCACTTGTTGTTTTTAACCGATATATTCACCGTAAGAGGCCGTCTGAAATCATGAATACACCCGATTGCGCCATACTCGGCATGGGCTATTTAGGCAAAGCGTTGGCAGAAAAACTGTTTGAGCAGGGCAGCAGTGTGTCGGCGGTGAAAAAAACGCTCACCTCCGACGACATCAATCTGCCTGTGAGCCTGAATACCGTTGATTTGAATGATGAAGCCGTTTTTCAGACGGCCTTATGGGCAACGTGGGCGGATAAGCCCGTGTGGATTTGCCTGCTGCCGCCTTCGTCGGTGGTGCATTACGCCGAAATGCTGGAAAAATGGCTGGCTTTGGCCGCGCAGTATGGCGTGAAACATGTGATTTATTCCAGCAGCACCAGCGTGTACGGCGATGCGGCGCGGGTTTGCGACGAACACAGCGCGCTTGATCCGCAAACCGACAGCGCCAAAAAAGTGTTGGCAGCCGAGCAGGTGTTTTTGAACAGCGGCATTCCCAATATCGACATTTTGCGTTTCGGCGGGCTGTATTCCGTTGACCGCCATCCTTTAAACAGTTTGCTGAGACGCGGCGGCATCAAAAACGGCGGTCAGCCTGTGAACATTGTGCATAAAGATTTTGCCGTGGCCGCTTTGCATTTGGCGGCTTGCACGCCCGATGGAGTGCGCATACGCAATATCGTCGAGCCGCGCCATCCGTCGAAACGGGATTTTTATGGCGAAGAAGCGGCAAAACTGGGTTTGCCTGCGCCTGATTGTGAAAGCGCCGAGCTTGGCAGCGGCAAGATAGTCAATACCGCGTATGATGATTTTGCCTCAGTGTTTGCGTGATGCAGTTTATCAATTGATAGAAGACCTTAAGGCCGTCTGAAAAATCGAAAAGCGGTTTCAGACGGTCTCGACAGTGAAAGAAAAACATGACAGCCTTCCTTCCGATTATCAACCACCTTATCCAGCAAAACCGCGAAACCCAAGCCGCGCTTGCAGCGTTTGCGGGCAGCACGCTCAGTTTGCGCATGGCGGGCTTGCACATGCAGGGCACGTTTGACGAACAGGGTTTTTTGAAGCACAGCAACGCCGAAGCCGCTACCGAAATCAGCTTCCGCCAAACGGCCATACAAAAAGTATTGCAGGGGCAGACGCCCGGAGTGGGGGATGTGGAAATCAGCGGCGACACCGATTTAGGCATGGCTTTGCTGCCGTTGATCGGCAGCCTGCGTTATTACGTCCACGATGATTTGAGCCGCTTGTTTGGCGATGCGTTGGCGGGCGGCATCAGTACGCGCGCAGAGCAGGCGGGCAATCTGTTGAAAAAGATGGGCTTGAGCGTGCTGGAGCAGCTGGGCGAGTTTGCCAGAGAACCGGAATCGCCGGTTGCCGACCGCGAAACGTTGGCAGCATGGTCGCGTGAAGTGGATGCGTTGCGCGACGATGCGGAAAGGTTGGCCGCGCGGCTGGAAAGGTTCGAAAATCGTCAGAAATCGGCGGAATAGGGCGGGTTTTTGTTTCATATTGATGCAGGCTTCGAAATCTGTGGACGAGATTGCGAAGCCTGTTTTTTTAATTGCTGTGTTGCTGAAGGCCGTGCACGGGCGGATAGGTAATCCATGCCTTTACATACTGCGGTGAAACACAATGACTTTTGATTAAAACCTTGAGGCCGTCTGAAATGTTTTTTGTTTTTCAGACGGCCTCAAAGTTTTTTAAGTCTTGGTTGTGTATCTAAATTTTCAGCAGCTTTAGTCTGTCAATCAACTCAACGGTTTAAATCGCAAAATCAATTAACTCGTTTTGAGAGAACACATAAATCTGCTTCGGCACCAGCGCGATATTTTGTCCGACCGCCAGCCCGAGGCGGACGGCGTCGCTGTCGGCAAAGGTGATGTGTATGTCCCTGCTGTTTTCCGCTACGGTCAGATGGGTGAGTGCGCCGGCGGAGCGGATGGTGTGGATGCGGCCGTTGAGCATCGGCGTTTCGCTGTCGCCGGCAACCGTCCATTCGTGCGGGCGCACGTAGGCGGTAGCAATCTGTTCCTGCCATGCACCGGGCAGGTCTAAAGGCCATCTGAAACCGTTGTAATGCCATGCGCCTTTTTCGATGCGGCCTTCGAAGGCGTCGGTTTCGCCGAGAAATTCGGTGACGAAGGCGTTTTCGGGCTGGCGGTAGAGGCTTTCGGCGGTGCCGGTCTGCTCGATTCGGCCGTGGTTCATTACGACGATTTCGTCCGATACTTCAAGGGCTTCTTCTTGGTCGTGGGTAACGAGAATGCTGGTTACGCCGAGTTCGTGGTGGATGTCGCGCAGCCATTTGCGCAGCTCTTTGCGCACTTTGGCATCGAGTGCGCCGAAGGGTTCGTCGAGCAGCAGTAGCTTGGGTTCGACTGCCAGCGCGCGGGCGAGGGCGATGCGTTGGCGTTGGCCGCCTGAAAGCTGGTGCGGATAAGCTTTGGCCAGATGCGAAAGCTGCACGAGTTGCAGTAATTCCTCCACTTTGGCGCGGATTTTTTCTTTGCTCGGGCGTTCGGATTTGGGCAATACGGTGAGGCCGAAGGCGATGTTGTCGAACACGTTCATGTGGCGGAACAGGGCGTAGTGTTGGAATACGAAGCCCACTTTGCGCTCGCGCACATGTTTGCGGGTAACGTCTTGGCCGTCGAACAGAATGCTGCCGCTGTCGGCGTTTTCCAAACCGGCGATGATGCGCAGAAGGGTGGTTTTGCCGCAGCCGGAAGGGCCGAGCAGCGACACGAGTTTGCCGGTGGGCACGTTGAGGTTGATGTTGTTGAGGGCGTGAAATGAGCCGAAGTGTTTGTTGAGTTTTTGAATGGTGATGCTCATGCGGCGTTCCTTTCGGCAGCGGCGAGTTTGCGTTCTTGAATGCGGGTGATGATGTTTTGCACGGCAAGGGTGGCGAGTGCCAGCAATGCCAAAATACCGGATAGGGCGAATGCGCCGGTAAAGTTGTATTCGTTGTAGAAAATTTCCACCAGCAGCGGAATGGTATTGGTTTCGCCGCGAATGTGCCCCGAAACCACGCTCACCGCGCCGAATTCGCCCATCGCGCGGGCATTGGTGAGAATGATGCCGTAGAGCAGCGCCCATTTGATGTTGGGCAGGGTTACGCGCCAAAACATCTGCCAACCGCTTGCGCCGAGAATCAGGGCGGCCTGTTCTTCGCTGTCGCCTTGCGCCTGCATCAGCGGAATCAGTTCGCGGGCAACAAACGGAAAGGTAACGAAAAGCGTAGCAAGAATAATGCCGGGAATGGCGAAAATAATTTGAATGCCTTGTGCCTCAAGCCAGCCGCCGAGCGCGGTGTGTGCGCCGAACAGCAGCACGAACATCAAACCTGCCACCACGGGCGACACCGAAAACGGCAAGTCGAGCAGCGTGGTGAGCAACTGCTTGCCGCGGAAGTTAAAGCGGGTAAGCAGCCAAGCCATCGCTACGCCCAACACGGCGTTAACCGGCACCACAATCGCGGCGGTAATCAGCGTGAGCTTGATGGCCGACCATGCTTCGGGGTCGGTAATGGATTGGAGGTATAAATCCCAGCCGCCTTTTAGGGCTTCGTAAAACACGGCGGCCAGCGGCACTACCAGCATCAGCAGCAAAAACGCCAGCGCAACGGCAATCAGCGTCAGCCGCAGCCAGCGCGGTTCGGTCAGGTTCGGATTGGGCGGATTGGTTTTCATGGTTTTTAGGCTTGGTTTTGATTGATTTTCAAAATGGATAAAGAGGCCGTCTGAAAACGAATATCGAAACACGGTTCAGACGGCCCGAATATTCAAACTTTTGCGCCGGCACGTTTGCTCAAAGCCCATTGGCCGATGTTCAGCAAAAACAGAATCACAAACGAAATCATCAGCATAAACAACGCCACGGCCGATGCGCCCTGCACGTCGAACTGCTCCAGCTTGCCGGTGATGACCAGCGGCAGAATTTCGGAAACCATCGGGATATTGCCCGCGATAAAAATCACCGAGCCGTATTCGCCGGTTGCCCGCGCAAACATCATGCCTGCGCCGGTGAGCAGGGCGGGGGCGATTTCGGGCAGCAGCACGCGGCGGAACGTGGTGAAGCGGTTTGCGCCCAGCGTGGCCGCCGCTTCTTCGTATTCGCCCGACAATTCTTCCAGCACCGGCTGTACTGCCCGCACGATAAACGGCAAGCTCACCACCACCAGCGCAATCCAAATGCCGATGGGTGTGAACGCGATTTTGATGCCCAACGGTTCAAACCACCGTCCCAGCCAGCCGTTGGGCGCGTACAGCGTGGCCAGCGCAATGCCGGTTACTGCCGTGGGCAGCGCAAACGGCAAATCCACCAGCGCGTTGGCGATGCTTTTACCGGGAAACTCATAACGCACCAGCACCCACGCCACCAGTGTGCCGAATACGATATTGGTGAGCATGGCGTAAAACGACATCCGCAAGGTGAGCCATACCGCCGCCAGCACGTTCGGCTCGGAAATGGTTTGCCAAAAAGCCGTCCAACCGATTTCGCCCGCTTTAACGGCCATCATGGCAAACGGCAGCACCACCAAAAGCGACAGGCACAATACGGTGAGGCCGAGGCTGATTTTGAAACCGGGTAACACGCTGGGGGTTTTGAGCAGAAGCATAGTCGTGGCTTGATTGCAGTTATCGTATGGTGCAACTTTATACAGGCCGTCTGAAAAAGGGAAAGAATGGTTGGTTTTAATTAAAGATGATTTTGTTATAACCGGCGGCGGGCGGGGGCGTATGGGTGTGCGGCGTATAGGTTGTTCGGGATTGTTAAACGGCTTGCCCCGCACGGTTAATTGGTTTAAGTTGCAAACGATTTACCGGATGCATGTTGATGCCGCCGAATGCGGCGTTTTGCATGGCACGCATTGCCGATCCGGTATCCTAAATCATTGATGGCAGGAAAATTCATGAAAAAAATAATCGTGGCTTTGATTGCCGCTGCGGTAGTGGCGGGAGGGGTGTATGTTTCGTGCAAAAACGGTTCAGACGGCCTGCCGCAGGGCTTCGCCCAATCCAACGGCCGTTTGGAGCTGAACCGCTTTGACATTGCCAGCCTGTATCCGGGGCGGGTGCAGGCGGTGTTGGTGGACGAGGGCAGCGAAGTGAAAGAGGGCGACGTATTGGCCGAGCTTTCTTCCGTAACCAGCAGCAGCCAGCTTGAAGCTGCCAAAGCCCAGAAACAGCGCGCGCAGGAAGCGGTGGCGCGGGCGGATGCCGAAATCAGGGCTTACGAGCAGCAGCAGAAAGTGGCGCAGATGGAATTGGGCAATGCCCAAAGTTTGAAGCGCGACGAATTGGTGTCGTCGGCAGAAGTAAGCAAACGGCTGGCCGCGCGCGACGGTGCGGCGGCTTCGGTGAAAGCGGCGCGTGCCGCCCGTGCCGAAGCGGTGGCGGCAGTGGCGGCGGCTCAGGCGCAGATTAACCAAGCGGCTTCGGCCAATGACGACATGACCATCCGCAGCCCTAAAGCGGGCAGGGTGGAATACAAAATCGCCGAAACGGGCAGCGTGATTGCCGCAGGCAGCAAAGTAGTGAGCCTGCTTGATCCGGCTGATGTGTCGATGAACATTTTTCTGCCGAATGCCGAAGCAGGCCGTCTGAAAGTGGGCGGAGAAGCGCGGATTGTGCTCGACAACGTGGAGGCCGTGTTCCCCGCCAAAATCAGCTTTATCGCCACCGAAGCCCAATTCACGCCCAAATCGGTGGAAACACAAAACGAGCGCGAAAAATTGGTGTTCCGCGTGAAACTGAAAATCCCCGCCGACACCGCGCTGAAATATAAAGGTCTGCTCAAAGGCGGCATGACGGGCAACGGCTATGTGCGTACCGACGACGCGGCCCAATGGCCGTCTGAATTGGCGGTTAAGCTGCCGCAATAACGCCGTCCCAATGCCGAAATACAGCAACAAAACGATTCCGTACAAGCACAGAACAGAAAGGGCATTCCATGACCGACTTGCCGAATCAGGCCGAAGCTCAGGCACGCATCGACCACATTCAGAAACTTTACCGCGAATGGACGGATCTGTTCCCCAAACTCGAAGCCGCCCATCAAGACTGGCTGCGCGGCGAAGCCATAATGCGCGAGCTGGCGCAGTTTTACTTTGAAGGCGAATACATGCGCTACGTTCAAGCGCTTGAAGACGGGCTGGACGTGAACCTGCACACGCAAGGCGAATACAGCATCATGAGCGAAGATGCACTGTGGAACGCTTTTGCCGAACAGCAAAACCTCGCTTGGCAGCGGCTGCGTTCGGCTGTGGCGGTGTTGGACAGGGACGGCGGGAATGAGGCCGTCTGAAAACCATGCCTGTCTGAAAGCTGTTTTCAGGCAGGTATTTTTATGCTGTGAACCATCGCATAGACAACATAAAAATATTTTGAAATATAAATGATAATAATTTTTAAATGTATTAACATAATAAAATTCTTGAACCGATATTATTTTTATAGGTAACAGGATATTTTGAGATGAAAACATGTTTCACTTCAGTGGTTCTAACAGTAACGGCAATGGGAGCCGGAGCGCCGGCATGGGCGGAAAATCAGCCTTCTTTGTCGGATTCGGCACAGCAATCCCCGTTGCCGCAAGCGGTTGAAGTCGATACGGTAACGGTACGCGGTAAACGCATTACCATGGAAAAAGGCTATAAAGCCGAACGCAGCGACATTACTGGTGTCAACACATCCATTCTTGACACGCCTTACAGCATTGATGTGGTCACTCAAGAGCAGTTGCAGGATAAACAGCCGCAAACTTTGGAGGAGGCGGTAAAAGGCATCAGCGGCCTAACGCAAGGCAATAATCTGGCGGGTACTTTAGATACGGTTATGCGTAGGGGTTACGGAGGGAACCGCGACGGCTCGATTATGCGCAACGGTTTGACCAGCTCGATGGCGCGCAATTTCACGGCCAATGTGGAAAGAGTGGAAGTATTGAAAGGCCCGGCGTCAATGCTCTACGGAATGCAGAATCCCGGCGGCGTGATTAATGTGGTAACCAAAAAGCCTGACCACGTGAAAAGCAGCACGACCGTCAATGCGGGATACGGCAGCCGTGCGGCAAGGAATATCGGTGTCGATACCACCGGGCCTATCGGCAACAGCGGCTTTGCTTACCGTTTGGTTGCCGACTATCAAACCAAAAATTACTGGCGGAGTTTCGGTAGCAACACCGAATATGTCATCGCCCCTTCTTTATCTTGGAAAAACGATAAAACTAAGGTTTCGGCGGGCTACGAATATCAGAATTACGAAGGCGTGTTTGACCGGGGTACTTTTTTAGACGTTAGTGGCACGGCCGCAAATAATCCCAATTATGGCAAGGCGTTGGACATCCCTTTAAAACGCCGTTTGGACGACCCGATTAACGTGACCAAAGGTTATTCGCACACTTTCCAATTAAGCGGCGAACACAAGCTGAATGCCGATTGGCGGTTGCAGGCAGAGTACGGGTTCAGCAAAAATCATTACAACGATTGGCAGGCACGCGTGATGAGCTATAACGCCGCCAAGCGGGAAGTTAGCCGCCGTATCGACGGCACAAGGCCTTCCGATGCAGTTACGCACAGCCTGAACCTTTCTGCCAACGGCCTCGTTGACCAAGGTGAAAACATTACGCACAAATTGCGTGCATCTTTGCAATTGCAAGACTACAAATTGAAATTGGGCGATTTGCGCCGCAGCGCCACCCGTCACATCATGAGTGTGGACAATCCCATTTACGGGCAAAACTGGATTGAATCGACCAATCCGACGGCAGACGCGCGTACCAGCGATACGCTCGAGCATTACAAAACCGCCGCCCTGCTGCTGCAAGATTCCGCCTATATCGGCAACCGTTGGATTGTTTCCGGCGGTGTGCGCGGGCAGTGGCACAAAATAGAATCCGGGCAAGGCCGCCCGGCACGCTTCCGCAACCACAGTAGCGGTTTCGACCTGCTGCCGCAAATCGGCGCGGTTTACCTGATTAACCCGAGATGGTCGGTTTACGGCAATTTCGGCACATCGGCCAAACCTAATGCTTCGCGCAACATCGACTACGGCGGCAAAAAAATCCCGCTGGAAAAAAGCCGCCAGTTTGAGGTCGGCAGCAAATACAACGGAGAAAACCTTAGCGCGAATCTGGCTTTATTCCATATCAAAAAAAGCAATGTTGCACGCCCCGTAACTTTGGACAACGGTGAAGTGGAAATGCGCGTTATCGAAAAAAACCGCTCGCAGGGTATGGAAGTGGATGTCAACGGCAAAATTACCGACAAATTGGGTATTTCCGCCAATTACACTTTCACAGACACAAAAGTGGTTGAAGATAAAAACGAGCCGCTCAACGAAGGCACGCAATTCGGCAGCATTCCCAAACACACCGCCGGCCTGACGCTGTTTTACGACTTCGGCCGGGCGGCGGGCGGCAACTGGCGCGCAGGGGCGGGTTTGGACTACCGCGGCACATGGGGCTTTAATTATGTGCGGAACAACCAAGCCCAATGGTTCAAACTGCCTTCGGCAACCACATACAGCGCGTTTGTGTCTTATGACACAAAAGTCGGCGGAAAACCGTTGAATGTGCGTCTGACCGGTAAAAATCTGGGCAACAAGCAATACTTTGTGTCGCACACTACCGCCACCATGGAGCATTTGTCTATCGGTGAGCCGCGCACGGTAGCTTTGGGCGCCAAGTTAAGCTTCTGATACCTTGCCGCTGCCTTTGCATCTGGTTTTTAAAGAAGGCATCCCCCTATTTGGGTTTGCCCGTTTTAAGCGGCAATATCATTATTGTTCATTTTATTTACCCTATGCCTGTCTGAATTTTTTCAGACAGGCATCCTATTACTGTTCATTATGGAAAAATGGCAAATCGAATTAAATGCCACGCCGCTCTGGTTTTTACAGACTTTTATAGGCGTATCTGTTTCTCTTGTTGCAATAGTTTATATTATCGGCAAAACCCGTTTCGGCAGACAGTTCCGGCAAATTCTTTCACCGTGCTTGGATAAAGCAGGCCGTCTGAAAATTCTGCTGTTGCTGGCGGCTATGGTAATGCTGCTGCTGACCGAAATCCGCCTGAATGTTTTGAACACATTTTTTTACAACGGTTTATACAGCGCATTGCAAGACAAAAAAGCAGCGGCTTTCTGGTTTTTCGCTTTAATCAATGCCGGCGTGGTGATTATGCGCACGCTCAACGGTATTGTTAACGACTTTTTAGACCAGTCTCTTGCAATTAAATGGTCTGAAAAACTGAACGGCGTGCTGGTTTCACGCTGGTTTGCCGATAAGAATTATTACCGGCTGCATATGCTGCGCCATGAACCGGATAATATAGACCAACGCATCCAGCAAGATGCGCAGGAATTTATCGCCAATACCATCGAATTTATACGCGGGATGCTCAATTCCGTTTTGTCGGCCATTGAATTTACCGTCGTGCTATGGGGGTTGTCCGGCGTTTTATCCTTATTCGGCCTGAACATTCCGCGCGGCATTGTGTTTTTCGTGTTTATTTTTGTGCTGCTTTCCACTGCCGCAGCGATGTGGATAGGTAAGCCGCTCATCCGTTACCATTACGACAATGAAAAGCTCAACGGCGACTACCGTTATTCTCTTATCCGCATCCGGGATCACGCCGAAAGCATTGCCTTTTACCGGGGCGAATGGAAAGAACAACAGCAACTGGGCGACCGTTTCCGCGCCGTCATCCGCAACCGCTGGAAAATCACCCGGCAAAGCGTAGTCTTGGGCGGATTCAACGACCTCTTGACCCAAAGCGTCCAATTGCTGCCTTTGATGCTGCAAGCTCCGCGCTTTTTTGCCGGACAAATCAAAATCGGCGATATGCACCAAACCGTGCAGGCATTCAACCGCCTGCAACGCGCCTTGTCGTTTTTCCGTAATTTTTATGAATCTTTCACCGCCTACCGCGCCCGCTTGGAGCGTTTAAGCGGTTTTCTTTCCAACTTGCAAAACGTCGACTGCGGCTCAAACGGCATTGACGTTGTTTCAGACAGGCTTGAATTGGAGAATGTTGCCGTTTACCGCACCGATGGCACGGTATTGCTCAATCATGTCGCTTTAAAAGCGGAATGCGGAGACGCTTTGCTGATTCAAGGCCCGAGCGGCTGTGGCAAGACTACATTGATGCGTGTTTTGGCCGGACTGTGGCCATTCGGCAGCAGCGGTACGGTAAGAAGGCTGCCTCATCACGAAACCCTGTTTGTACCGCAGCGCCCTTATGTGCCGCAAGGCACGCTTTACGAAGCCATATGCTATCCTGATCTCAACCCTTCGCCCGAAGAACTGCGGCTGGTATTGGCAGACTGCCGCTTGCATTATCTCGCCGGATGTTTAGACAAAGCCGACGACTGGCAGCACCGCCTTTCTCCGGGAGAGCTGCAACGTATCGCTTTCGCCCGTATTCTGCTGGCACGGCCCAAATTGATTTTGCTTGACGAAGCCACCTCCGCACTAGACGAAAGCACCGAAGCAGCACTTTACATGCTTATCCGCCAAAAGCTGCCCGACAGCATCATCGTCAGTATCGGCCACCGCAATACGCTCTGTGCATTCCATAACAAAACCATGCAGATAAGCGGATCGATGGCCGTTTGAAAAGTAAAATCTCTTGGCGGGATGCCGCAGATGCGGCAAGTACAGTATAACGGCAATGCAGTTGAATTTTTTATAAACGGTATGACTGCACTGATGATGGGAAATGAAGTTTAACCATGTGGAATACTTTAAAAAATATCGGCACCGCACACCGCAAAAAGCTGTTGCTCACGTTCAGCATCGTGGCTTTGGAAAACCTGCTGTTTCTGATTTACCCCGTGTTCGGCGGTTTTGCCGTCAACGCGGTCATGCAGGGCAAGGTATGGCAGGCGCTGACTTACGCGCTTTTGGTATTGTTGATGTGGTTGGTGGGGGCGGCACGGCGCAGCGTCGATACGCGCGTGTTTGCCCGTATTTACAGCGCAATCGCCGTGCCTGTGATTGTGAAGCAGCGCATACAGGGGCAGACGCCGTCTGAAATTGCGGCGCGGGTGGCATTGTCGCGGGAATTTGTCGATTTTTTTGAAATGCATTTACCGACGGCGGTTACTTCGCTGGTGTCTGTGTTCGGCGCGGCCATTATGCTTTTGGTACTGGAGTTTTGGGCGGGCGTGTTGAGCCTGATGATTTTGGCGGTATTTTTGCTGTTGTTGCCGGGTTTTTCGCGCGTGAGCGAAAAACTGTATTTCAAACTCAACAACCGCTTGGAGCGCGATGTGGATATGATTCAGTCTGCTCCCGAAATCATGCTGCACAGGCATTTCGGTTTGGTTGCCCGTTTACGCATTCTGATTTCCAACCGCGAAGCATTGGGCTATCTGTGTGTCGGTGCCGCGATGGCAGTATTGTTCGGCTTTACTTTCGTGTGGATTACCTTAAACGGCTACGGCAGCGCAGGACATATCTATTCGCTCACCACTTATTTGTGGATGTTTGCCATGAGTTTGGACGATGTGCCGAGGCTGGTAGAAAGCTATTCCAATCTGAAGGACATTGCCCGTCGCGTGGAAGTGGAAAGCATTCATTCCAAGCAGGCCGTCTGAATGCCTGTCTGAAAAAAGCATTTTAAAAAATAGCACGCCTGAGGTAGTTCGAGGCCGTCTGAAAATATTTCAGACGGCCTCGATGTTTTCCAAAGCTTTTCAGGCAGGCATGACAAGCCTGCAAACCGTGCGGCTTATTTAGGCCATTTTTCTTCGCCCATCACCACTTTCGCACCCAGTTCCAAATCATCCCCGCCTTTTAAGTTGGGGAAGGCTGTTTTGAGGCGGTTGACAACATCGCGGCTGTTTTTGGCCGAAGAGACGGCTTTTTCGACCTCGGCCAGATAACGCCGGTTGAATTCGATGGTTTTCACGGAAGGCGTACCGATAAAATGCCCGGGAATGACCCGGCGCGGTTTCAGCGCGGCGATGTCGTCCAAAGTGCGCGCCCATTTGCTGCGTGCCTGTTTGGTTTGCGAATCCGCCAGCCACAAATGCGTGCCTTCATACAGCGGCACGCCGCCCAACACGGTTTTGCTGCCCGAATCCCACAAGTAAGTCAGCGCGGGGTTGATGTGTTTGCCGCGGATTTCCAAACGGCTGCTGCCCACTTTCAAATAAGCCGCGTCGGTGGCTTTGGGCAGCACCAGCATTTTCGGTGCGTTGTTTTTTAAAATGGGCGACCAGTATTTGTATTTGCCGATGATGCTTTGTTCGATATGCGCCAAAGTTTCGGGCGTGGCAACGATTTCCGCTTGCGGAAAGGCTTGGCCGACTACGTCCAGCCCGAAATAAAAATCGGGGTCGTAATGGCTGATATAAACGGTTTTCAGAGGTTTGCCGATGGCTTTGATTTGTTGAACCAGTTTTTGCGCGTCATTGCGCTGGAACTGGGCATCCACCAGCAACACTTCTTTGTCGCCTTCCACAATTACGGAAGAAACGGGGAAAATACTGCTTTCCTGCGGATTGAAAGTGTGGAAGGTTAATTGGTCGGCCAGTGCGGCTTGAGAAATCAGGGCGGAAGCCAAAACGGCCAAAGAATGTTTGTTCACGGAATATCCTTTTTACAATCGGTTAAGATGCCGCGCATAATATATGAAACAATATAAACAAAAAACCGCTTGGATTGAGTTATACTGTTTCTTATTTTGCAACAATTAGGCGTAATGATGGACAAACTAACCGCAGTGAAAGTGTTTTTGGCCGTGGCCGAAAGCGGCAGTTTTACCGCCGCCGCCGAGAAATTGGAGATGTCCAAAGCCATGGTTTCAAGGCATATCGCCCTGATGGAGCAATGGCTGAATGCGCGGCTGCTGCAACGCACCACCCGCCATGTCGGTTTAACGGCGGCAGGCGAGCAGGCATTGCGCTATTGCAGGCAAATCAATGAATTGGCAGAGGATGCCGTATGGGAAATCGCTCCGGCCGACGGCGAATTGCGCGGCGTTTTGCGGCTCACCGCCAGCACATCGTTCGGCATCTGCCATTTGGCTCAAGCGGTTGCCGGGTTCGGCAGGCAACACCCCAAACTCAGCATTCATCTGCATGTGGGCGACGAAACCGTGAATCTGGTGGAATCCGGCATAGATTTGGCGGTACGCATCAGCAGCAGCCCCGATTCCTCACTGATCGCCCGCCCGCTTTCTCCCTGCCGCTCGCTGCTGGTTGCCTCGCCTGATTATTTGGCGGCATACGGCATACCGCAGCATCCCGACGAGTTGCACCAACACCGCTGTTTGGCACACACCAACCTCAACCGCAGCGAATGGCATTTCAGCAACGGCGGCGAACGGCATTCCCTTACGCTCAACAACACCGTTGCCGGCAATGACGCATCGGTGCTGCTGCAAACCGCCCTTAACGGGGCAGGCATCGCCATGCTTCCGCGTTATATGTTGGGCGAACATTTGGAGCAAGGCACCTTGCAGGCCGTGCTGCCGCAATGGACCTTACCCGAAATGACCATTTACGCGCTTTATCCCTCACGCCGCCAACTTTCCCGCTCCGTGCGCCTGTTTTTGGATTTTTTGGTGGATTATTGTGCGGATAGGGATTGGTAAAAGTTGTATGATGAAGTGAGGCCGTCTGAAAAAACGCCTGTCTGAAAAAGCATTTAAAAAAACAGCACGTCCGTCATACTCGGGCTTGACCCGAGTATGACTGTACGGTTACTACTGAAGTTGTTTGGTTACACATGGGAAAAAAGAGGCGCATATGACATCCGGCAAAGCATATTTGGATTTTATTTTGGAACAATTATCCGACTTGGACGACATCACTTATCGAGCCATGATGGGCGAGTATATTCTCTACTATAAGCAGAAAATCGTCGGCGGCATCTACGATGATCGGTTGCTGGTTAAGCCCGTTCAGTCGGCAATCGACTATATGCCGAATGCGGCCTATGAGTTGCCTTACGAAGGCGCAAAAGCAATGCTGCTTGTGAGCGAGGTGGATGACAAGGCGTTTTTAACAGGGCTGTTTGAGGCCATGTATGATGAATTGCCCCAAACCAAGCCTAAGAAAAAGTAAACCACAAAATCAGCGATGAAAGGAAGTCTGCCATGATTACCCTATACGCACTCAAACAATCCCGCGCCTACCGTATCGCGTGGCTGCTCGAACTGCTCGGCTTGGAGTACCGCGCGGAAGTGATCGCGCGCGATGCCGAAACCTCGCTTGTGCCCGACAGCCTGCGCCGTGTCCACCCGCTGGGCAAATCGCCCCTGATAGACGACAACGGCTTGGTGCTGGCCGAAAGCGGCGCGATTGTCGAATACCTGATCGCACGCTACGGTCAGGAAACGGCCTTGAGGCCGTCTGAAAGCAGCGCGGTTTATCCCGAATATCTGTTTTGGCTGCATTATGCCGAAGGTTCGCTGATGCCGCTGCTGGTGATGTCGCTGGTGTTCCGCAAAATCGAAACGCGCAAAATGCCGTTTTTCGCCAAACCCGTTGCCCGCAAGATTACCGACGGCGTGCGCGAGTCGTTTTTGAATCCGCAGCTCAAACTGCATCTGGAATTTGTTGAAAACAAGCTAAAAGGCCGCACTTGGCTGCTGGGCGAAGAAATCAGCGGTGCCGACATTATGATGGGTTTTCCTTTGCAGGCCGCCGTGTCGCGTACGCCGCTGAACCTGCCGAATATCGCCGCCTATGTGCGTCGCATTGAAAACGACCCCGCCTACCAACGGGCGCAAGAGCGTATCGGGAAACTGGAATTGCTGTGATGCCGTGCCTGTTTGAAAATTTTTGTGGGTAGGGCGGGCATCCCTGCCCGCCGTGTTATCAATGCGTTAGTCTGAATGGCGGGTAATGATGCCCGTCTACGGAGATTGTTGGTTGTGCCCTCCAACGGCCGGCACGATGCGGCGCATATTGATGCCGATGGAAATGGCAGCACCGATTTGTAATGATTTGAAGCACCAACTTACCCAAAGGCCGTCTGAAATCGTATATCCGTTTGAACGACAAGAAAGTGATACATAATGAACCCCAAATACACCCCGCTTTTCCAACCTTACACCCTCAACAACGGCACGGTTATTAAAAACCGCTTGGCCGTTGCGCCGATGACGCATTGGGCTTCTCTGTCCGACGGCAACATCAGCCCGGAGGAACGCCTGTTTTTGAGCAACCGTTTCAAAGGTTTCGGCCTGTTTATTTCCGCTGCCACGCTGGTGTCGCCCGAAGGCAAAGCTTTTGCCGGACAGCCTGAAGCCGTCGGTACCGAACATTTGCCGAGCTTGAAAGAAGTGGCACAGATTGCCCACCAACAAGGCGCGAAAGCGGTTTTGCAGCTTCATCACGGCGGTATTCAAGCCTCTGCCGATTTACTGAACGGTGCCGACAAAGTGGCTCCGTCGGACGACGAAGCCGGCGGTTCGCGCGCACTCACCGACCCGGAAGTCCGCGCGCTGATTGAAGCCTTTGCCCGCGCCGCCGAGTTGGCACTCGAAGCAGGTTTCGACGGCGTGGAAATCCACGGCGCCAACGGCTATCTGATTCAGCAGTTCGTTTCCGCCCAAAGCAACCGCCGCGACGACGAATGGGGCGGCAGCTTGGCAAACCGCCTGCGCTTCCCGCTGGCCGTCGTCGATGCCGTAGATGCCGTGCGCCGTAAACACAACCGCTCCGATTTCATTGTCGGCTACCGTTTCTCGCCCGAAGAAGGCGGCGATAACGGCCTGACCATGCAAGACACGTTCGCACTGATTGATGCCATGGTACAAAAACCGCTGCAATACTTACACGTTTCGCTTTGGGATTTCTACAAAAAAGCCCGCCGCGGAGCCGACACAAATTTGACGCGCATCGAGCAGATACATCAACGCATCAGCGGCAAACTGCCCCTGATCGGCGTAGGCAACCTGTTTACCGCCGAGCAGATTTTGGCAGCCTACCAAACCGGCTGGGCAGAATTTATCGCATTGGGTAAAACCGTTTTGCTCAACCCCGATTTGGTCGAACTGATTGAAAGCGGCCGCGAAGCCGAAATCGTGTGCGAACTTGACCCCGACAAAGCCGACCGTTACCGCATCCCCGAAAGATTGTGGCAGCAATGCCAAATGGGGCTGGCCTACCTGCCGCCGGTAAAAGGCAGCAAAAAGTGGCAGCCGGTAGATATTTGATTGGATAAGGTTTCATGCGTAGGGCGGGCATCCTTGCCCGCTATTCGGATTGGTTTGTTTGAATCATACGGCGGGCAAGGATGCTCAATTGTTTGAAGAGGCCGTCTGAAAAATGCCTGTCTGAAAACCTCAATCGCCGGTTTCATCTTCCTCAAACGGCGTCTTGCCCATCTCCTTGCGCGTCAGGTAAGTGGTGAACACAGGGAACAAAGCCGCCAGCACGCAAGAGCCGCCGATAACCAGCAGGGCAATGGCACCGAGCGGCTGATTGAGCAGCTCGTGCACCCAACCGCCCATGCCCAGCAAAGTCATCAGCCCCGGAATAATGGCAGACAGCCCGCAGATTAAGATAATGATAGAACCGATATGTAAACGACGCATGACATGCTCCTTTCCGTTGACAGAGTGAAAAAGGAACAGAAACAGTTGCCGATAATCTAACACATTGTTTTTCATCATACCTATCGGCATTTTTTCTGGAGGTAATCAGAAAAGCAAATCTGCCGTGTAGAAAACTCAATGCGTAGGGCGGGCATTCCTGCCCGCCATTCAGCCTCGCAAGTTTGAATCGCACGGCGGGCAAGGGTGCCAACCCCACGGTTGCATTATCAAACGATGCCGTCTGAAAAAACATGCCTGCCCGAACAACAAGGAACTACCGATGAACCCACTCCAACACACTGTCAACTCCGCAGTTTACCGGCCCGTGTTCTTCTTCGCTTGGTCGCTGCTGCTGCCGTGGGCGGCTTGGTTGGCGGCGGCTTATCTCAGCTACCAGCCCGACGGCGGGCACAAAGGTTTACTCACGGCCTTGCTGTTGGCCGGTTTGTTCGCGCCGGTGGGTTTGGCGGCGGGTTTGTTGTGGCGGCAGCCCTCGCTGCGGGCAGATGCCTTGTCGCGTTTGCGTTTTTCCGGCGCGCCCAAACGGTATTTGCTGGCGGCGGTGCTGTTGCCGCCGTTGTCGCTGGTATTGGCGCAGGGCGTGTCGCTGCTGTTCGGCTATCCCGCCGCACAGTTCCATATTTCAGGCAGCCCTTCGTTTACTTCGGCGCTGATTTCGCCGTGGCTGGCTTTGGTGCTCGGGGCGGTGCTGGAAGAGCTGGCGTGGCACTCCTACGGCACGGACGCGCTGCTGTCGCGCTTCAGCCTGTTTGCCGCGTCGCTGGTTTTTACCGTGTACTGGGCGCTGTGGCATGTGCCGCTGGGTTTGGTGAAAGGCTATTACCACAGCGAACTGGTGGCACAAGGCTGGCTTTACACCGCCAATTTTGTCGCTAGCATGGTGGTGTTTGTGCTGCTGATGAACTGGCTGTATCTGAAAAGCGGGCGCAGTATTATGGTGACGCTGCTGTTCCATCTGGCTGCCAATCTCGGCAACGAGATATTCCAAACCCACCCCGACAGTAAAGTGATTCAGACAGGCATTCTGCTGCTGTTGACTGCATGGGTGTTGTGGAAAGAGCGGGCTTTGTTTTTCAGACGGCCTCAGAGCGGATAGACTGGCTGAAAGGCCGTCTGAAAACGCGCTTGATTGTCAAAATGGATGTAGCCGTTTGGTTATACAGAGGAGAAACTCTATGGATGCAGATAGAAGAACTTTGATAAATCTCGCTGTTTTTATATTTGTAGCCTTAACTTGCGGTTTTCTTGGCGTATAGGTAAACACGTTTGTTCCCAATCAAGAATCATTAATGGATTCTATTGGAGCAGGTATTTGGATAGCAATACCTTTGATAACAGTATTGTTGCTCAGAACGTTTGCAGGTGACGGCTGGAGCTATAGCGGGCTGAAACCCGGCTTCAGTAAAAATCTCAAATGGTATGGTTTTGCCGCGCTGGTGTTTCCTGTGGTTATCAGCATTGCGCTATTTATCGGTAAAACAATGAATTGGGTCAATACGGCCTGTTTCAATCTTGCTGCTTATATGCCGGTTTTTGGGAGCGTAATCGGGTTTGAGTGGATTAAAAACATCTTTGAAGAATCAGTGTGGCGCGGCTATCTCACGGCAAAGCTTGATCGGATAACCCGAAATGAATGGTTGATTTATGTAATCGTCGGTTTGGTTTGGGGCTTGTGGCATCTGCCTTATTATCTGGTGTTTCTGGATGAACACTATTTAGCCATGTTTTTTCCATATGGCAGATATGCTGTGGCGTTATATGCGGTCTTGGTTATTTGTGTTTGGACGATTATGTTTACCGAACTGTTCTTATTAACCCGATCTTTATGGGTGGTTGTGATACTGCATTCGGTCGAAGATGCACTTAATCCACTTATTTCGGAGCAATTTGTTACTGTACAGGCAGACAAAACCCTGATTGTTTCGCCCACATTCGGCGTGATTCCACTTACACTTTATCTGCTTACCGGGCTTTATTTGAGAAAACAGCGGTTAAGAATAAGGCCGTCTGAAAAAAACTTTGGTTGACTTAAAATAATATTGATCTAAACGAGCGTAGTTCGGATTCTTGCAAGCGACATGGTCGCTGAACGCCCAAATATTGGATTCTCACCTACGCAGCAATCTAAGAGGAGATAACGATATGACAAAACTTGACCCGATTATTGCAGTCAAAGATGTTGAAGCTAGTGCAATTTGGTATCGCGACATCTTTGGATTCAACAACGCTCATGTCGATAAATATTTTGCGGTGTTAACCACTCAAAAAAACGAAATTGTCCTTTGTCTGCATGCTTGGGAGTTAGACGGCCATCCGACCATGACCAATCCGAATATTACGGTAGGAAACGGGTTGCTGCTTTATTTCAGAACGGCGGACTGGCAGCAAATCAGGAATAATCTTGAAAAAATCGGTTGGGCGATTGAAGAAGACATTCATCAAAACCCCAATTCCCATAAGCAGGAATTTTCTTTCCGTGATCCCGACGGTTATTTCATTACCGTAACGGAACCGCATGCTTACGAAGGATAAGCCGGTGTAGGTCGGATTCTTGAATCCGGCATGGTTGCTTAGCAAGCGTAGGGTGTGTGCCACCGGCACGCACGCGTTGCTTAAACCACTAAATCCGCGTGCGTGGCTTCGCGCCACACACCCTACCAGCGGCACTACCATAACGTAACAGCCCAAACAAGCTACCTAAAAAGGCCGTCTGAAACACCAATACCTGTCTGAAAACAGAGTAACCCATGATAAACAACCCCGCCGTTTCTCTCCGCTCCGTTTCTCACCGCTACGGCAAAACCGTAACGGCGCTGGACGACGTGTCGCTGACCATCCCGCGCGGGGTAACTGTGGGCTTAATCGGCCCCGACGGGGTGGGCAAATCGACGCTGTTGTCGCTGATTGCCGGCGTTAAAATCATTCAGAGCGGCACGGTGGAGGTGTTCGGGCACGACATGGCCGACAAAGCGGCGCGGCAGGCGTTGTCGCACCGTATCGCCTTTATGCCGCAGGGTTTGGGGCGCAATCTGTATCCCACTTTGAGCGTGTATGAAAACGTCGATTTCCATGCGCGGCTGTTCGGGCTGAATGCGGCCGAACGAAAGGCGCGCATCAGTCGGCTGCTGGAAGCCACCGGGTTGGCACCGTTCCCCGACCGCGCGGCGGGCAAGCTCTCGGGCGGGATGAAGCAGAAGCTGAGCTTGTGTTGCGCACTGGTGCATTCGCCCGATCTGCTGATTCTCGATGAGCCGACCACCGGTGTCGACCCGCTGTCGCGCCGCCAGTTTTGGGCGTTGGTGGACGAACTTCAAGCCGAAAGTGCGGGCATGACGGTAATCGTGGCCACCGCCTACATCGAAGAGGCCGAACGCTTCAGTCATCTGCTGGCGATGGACGACGGCAAGCTGTTGGTGAACAAGCCCACCCGCGAGGTGATGCGCGACAGCGGTGCCGCCACGCTGGAAGCCGCCTATGTGCAGATGCTGCCGTCTGAAAAGCAGCAAGGCTCGGGCGGGTTGGCGATGACCCCGTTTGTCGCCGATCCCGATGCCCCGCCCGCCATCGAAGCACACGGGCTGACCAAGCGTTTCGGCAGCTTTACCGCGGTCGATCGGGTAAGCTTCAAAATCGCACAAGGCGAAATCTTCGGCTTTCTCGGCTCCAACGGCTGCGGCAAATCCACCACCATGAAAATGCTCACCGGCCTGCTGGAAGCCAGCGACGGTTCGGCCGAACTCTTGGGGCGGCCGATCGAAGCGGGCAATATCCAAACGCGGATGCGCGTCGGCTATATGTCGCAGGCGTTCTCGCTGTATGAAGAATTGAGTGTGATCGACAACCTCAAACTGCACGCCCGCCTCTACCAAATGGGTGCGGCCGGCGAACAGGCGGTGGTCGATGCGCTGGTGCAGTTCGACCTCAGCGATGCCGCCACAGCCAAACCCGCCTCGCTGCCGTTGGGCATCCGCCAACGGCTGCAACTGGCGGCGGCCTGCCTGCACAAACCCGAAGTGCTGATTCTCGACGAACCGACCTCCGGCGTCGATCCCGCCGCCCGCGACATGTTCTGGCGGCATCTGCTCAAACTCTCGCGCGAAGACAAAATTACCATTTTCGTTTCCACCCACTTTATGAACGAGGCCGAACGCTGCGACCGCATTTCCTTCATGCACAAAGGCCGCGTGCTAGCGGTGGGCACGCCGGCGGAGCTGACCGCACGGCAGGCCGCGCCGAATTTGGAAGAGGCGTTTGTGCGCTATCTGTTGGATGACGAGGCACGGGAAGGCCTGTCTGAAAGGCCGTCTGAAACATTGGTTTCCAAGCAAGCAAACGATGTTGCCGTGCCGCCGCAACAGGTTACCGACGATTCGGAGAGGCCGTCTGAAACCGGAAGCGTGGCTCAAGTTTCATCAAGGAGTGTGCAGGCGGATAAGGATTCGGATGAGCAGACAGGCAACAGGCCGTCTGAAAATGTCCGTTCCGACAGCGGCCTTGCTTCCTTGCAAGCGGAGGAGGAGCAAACGGTTGTTTCGCCGGAAACCCCGATTTCCTCCACCCCAGCCGAACCGCGTTCGGAAACCGGCAAGATGACAGAAAGGGAACAAGCCGCCGATGTTTCAGACAGGCCGTCTGAAATCGAAAGCGTCGCCCAAGTTGCAGCAAGGAGCGTGCAGGCGGATCAGCGGTCGGATGTGCAAATAGATAGCAGGCCGTCTGAAAATGTCCGTTCCGACAGTAGCCTTGCTTCCTCGCAAGCGGAAGAGAAGCAAACGGTTATCGCACCGGAAGCCTCAGTTTCTTCCACCCCAGACGAATCGTATTCGGAAACCGGCAAGATTACAGAAAGGGAACAAGCCGCCGATGTTTCAGACAGGCCGTCTGAAATCGAAAGCGTGCCTCAAGTTTCAGCAAGGGGCGTGCAAGCGGGTCAGGTATCGGGTGTACAAATAGACAGCAGGCCGTCTGAAAACACTCCGCCGACCGACACCTTGAAATACTGGCTGGCAAGCGTGCGCACGTTTGCTTTGCGTGAAACCAAAGAATTGCTGCGCGACAAGGTGCGGCTGTTTTTCGCATTGGCGGGGCCGGTGATTTTGATGGTGGCTTTGTCGTGGAGCGTGTCGTTCGACGTGAAAGACCTCACGTTTACCGTGCTCGACCGCGACCAAACCACCGAAAGCCGCCGCCTCACCGAATATTTTTCCGGTTCGCGCTATTTTCAGCAACAGCCGCCGCTCTCGTCGCCAAGCGATATCGACACCGCCTTGCAGTCGGCGAAAACACGTTTGGTGATTGAGATTCCCGAAGGTTTCGGGCGCGATATGCTGGCGGGCAGGCGGCCGGAGGCGGCATTTTATGTCGACGGCGCGATGCCGTTCAACGCCAGCAATATCCAAGGCTATATCGGCGGCATTTTTGCGCTGTACGGGCAGGATTTGGCGCGCGAAACGGGGCTGACGCTGCCGCCGCCCGCGGCCAAAATCGAGCAGCGGTTTATGTATAATCAGGATTTTGAAAGCATTTTCGCCATCGCGCCGGGCGTGTTGATGCTGGTGCTGATGCTGATTCCGGCAATGATGTCGGTGGTCGGGGTGGTGCGCGAACGCGAAATCGGTTCGATTTCCAACTTCTACACCTCGCCCGCCACCGTGCCGCAGTTTCTGCTCGGCAAGCAGCTGCCGTATATTGCGGTGGGCATGGTGAATTATGTAGTGCTCACGGCGATGATGGTGTTCGGCTTCGGCGTGCCGGTGAAAGGTTCGCTGCTGGTGCTGACGGCGGGCACGTTGATTCTGCTGTTCGTGTCCACCGCGCTGGGCTTGCTGGCTTCCACCGTTGTGCGTTCGCAAGTGGCGGCCATCAGCCTTACCGCGATTGTGATTATGATCCCGACTTTCAACTATTCCGGCTTTCTGCACCCGCTCTCGTCGATGGAAGGCGGGGCGTACTGGATGGGCAAGCTGATGCCCGCGTCGTGGTATCTCAACATCAGCATCGGCAGCTTCACCAAAGGCTTGGGCGGGCACGACCTGAGCCGCGAAATGCTGGTGCTGCTGGCGTTTTACGTGGTGTATTTCACCTCGGCCTGCTGGATTTTGAAGAAGCAGGAAAAATAATGCCTGTCTGAACGTATCGGGAAAAAGGAGGCGATATGGACAACCTGAAAATCCCGCCAGTGCTGCAATTGATTGCCTGCGCTGTATTGATGCGGCTGCTGGCGGGCGCGCCGGTGGCGGCTTTGCAATGGCCGTCTGCCGGAGTTTGGGCCTTGCTGCCCGCAGCGGCAGGATTGGCCGTCGGCGCGGCGGGCGTGGCGGCTTTCAGACAGGCACGAACCACGATGAACCCCGTTCATCTCGACAAAGCTTCCCGCTTAGTGAGCAGCGGCGTTTACCGTTTCACCCGCAATCCGATGTATTTGGGCTTATTGCTGATGCTCGCAGCTTGGGCGCTGTGGCTGGGACACGGCCTGTCTTGGCTCGGGCTGCCGCTGTTTGTCGCCGGCATGAACCGCTTTCAAATCCGCCACGAAGAGCGCGTGCTGGCGCACAAGTTTGGCGAGGATTATTTGAGCTATTGCCGTAAGGTAAGGCGTTGGGTTTGAGGGAGAATATTGAGAGAAAGCTGTTGGCTGTATGAGGCCAAGGTCTCAGGCCGTCTGAAAAATGAAACCTCTGGATGTGAAGGCAGAGGTTTCGGAAGATTAATCGCGTACATAAACGACTTCTACGTCGTAGTCGTCATCATCCCAATCATCATCGTCGTCTTTGTCTTTGCCGACGCGCTCCAGCCATTCTTCTTCATGGCTCAAAGAGGAATCCAAACCCGCTTCCAAACGCAACACCGACAGCAAATGGTACATATCTTTGGGTATCGGCGCTTCGAATGACACGGTTTCGCCGCTCACGGGGTGTTCGAAGCTCAAACGGTAGGCATGAAGCGCCTGCCGACCCAGTCCTTTTACGGCTTCTTTCACGGCATCCGAACAAGTGTGGCGCGGGTTGCCGTAGACGGGATCGCCGGCCAAAGGGTGGTTGGCTTCGCGCATGTGGACACGGATTTGATGGGTGCGGCCGGTTTCGAGTTTGCATTCTATGTAGCTGTGAGCAAGATAGCGCTCCAGCACTTTAACGTGGGTTACGGCGGGTTTGCCGCCGAACTTCACCACGGCCATTTTCAAGCGGTTGTGCGGATCGCGCCCGATTAAGGTGTCGATTTTGCCGTCAAAAGGCACGATGCCGTTGGCCACGGCGCGGTAAATCCGGCTTACCGTGCGCGCTTGCAGCTGCTGAACCAAAGCATTTTGCGCGGGCAGGGTTTTGGCAACGACCATCAAGCCGCTGGTGTCTTTGTCCAAACGGTGCACAATGCCCGCGCGCGGGATTTGGCTCAGCTCCGGGCAGTGGGCGAGCAGGCCGTTGAGCAGCGTGCCCGTCCAGTTGCCCGCCGCAGGGTGAACCACCAAACCGGCGGGTTTGTTGAGAACGATCACTGTGTCGTCTTCATAAATAATGTCGAGATCCATCACTTCGGGCGTGAAGGCGAGGTTTTCTTCACTGGGGCGCACCGCTACTGCAATATATTCGCCGCCTATCATTTTGTCTTTGGGCTGCGCCGTTTTTTCGTTTACCGTAACCGCTCCTTCTTTTATCCAAGAAGTCAGACGGCTGCGCGAATAATCGGGCAGCAGCTTGGCCAGCACGGCATCCAAACGCATACCCGCCAAATCGAGCGGAACGGTTAAATTAATGCAAGTTTCTGCATCGGGGGCTGCCGCAAATTCCAAATCATCGTTATAATCGGCTTCATTTTCAAAGGAAGTGTTCTGCATGAAAAAAATTCTTTTAGTTATTTCATTGGGTTTGGCTTTGGGCGGCTGTGCCGGCACCAAAGGCACGATTGATAAAGACGCGCAAATCACTCAGGATTGGTCGGTTGAAAAACTGTATGCTGAGGCTCACGACGAGTTAAACAGCAGCAATTATACGCGAGCGATTAAGTTATACGAAATTTTGGAATCGCGCTTCCCCAACGGCCGCTACGCCCAACAATCCCAGCTCGACACGGCCTACGCTTATTATAAAGACGACGAACCTGAAAAAGCTTTAGCCGCTATCGAACGCTTCCAACGCAACCACCCCCAACATCCGAATATGGACTATGCCTTATATCTCAAAGGCTTGGTTCTGTTTAACGAAGACCAGTCGTTTTTAAACAAACTGGCTTCACAAGACTGGTCAGACCGCGACCCCAAAGCAAACCGCGATGCTTACCAAGCGTTTTCCCAGCTGATCGAACGCTATCCCGACAGCAAATACGCCGCCGATGCCAGCGAACGCATGGCTAAATTGGTAGATGCTTTGGGCGGCAATGAAATCGCCGTTGCGCGTTACTACATGAAACGCGGCGCTTATTTGGCTGCGGCCAACCGCGCCCAAAAAATCGTCGAACGCTATCAAAACACCCGTTTCGTGGAAGAGGCTTTGGCCATTATGGAATCTTCTTACCGCAAAATGAACAAACCGCAACTTGCCGACGACACCCGCCGCATTTTGGCGCAAAACTTCCCCAACAGCCCTTATCTGAACAAATCATGGTCGGATAACAACATTCCGTGGTGGCGCTATTGGAAGTAAGTTTTCCATCTAATGCTTAGGATATGAAGAGGCCGTCTGAAAAATCAGTGTGATGATTTCAGACGGCCTTACCGTATCCGCTTGCCTTTATGGTTTTTCAGACGGCCTCAAGCGTTTCGGCGCATATCACTTTGCTATACAATAGCCGACTTATCTTTTTCCCTGAGCACTTGTAAATATCATGACCACATCTGTTATCGAACACGTTCAAGCCATTGCTTTTGATTTGGACGGTACACTTTGCGATTCCGTGCCCGACCTTGCCGCCGCAGCCAATGCCACCCGCGAACACATGGGTTTGCCGCCGCTGCCTGTTGAAGTGGTGGAAAGCTATGTAGGCGACGGCTTGGCAAACCTTGTTCACCGGGTACTGACAGATAGCCGCGACGGAATGGCGAAGCAGGAAGAATGGGAAAAAGCGTTTACTTTTTACATCCGCTATTACCGCGACCATTTAAGCGACCATACCCGCGCGTATCCGGAAACCGAGGCCGGGCTGGGTTTGCTCAAAACTTTAGGTATTCCGTTAGTGGTTATTACCAATAAAAACGAAATTCTGGCGGCAGAGTTGCTGAAACAGCTTGGCCTTGCCGATTATTTCAGCCTGATCTTAGGCGGCGACAGCTTGCCCGAGAAAAAACCCAGCCCCATGCCTTTGCTGCATGCCGCCGAAGTGCTCAACATTGACCCGGCCAATATGATGATGGTGGGCGATTCGCAGAATGATATTCTGGCCGCCAAAGCGGCGGGCTGCTTGAGTGTGGGCGTTACGTTTGGCTACGGCGATATGACCATGCTGTCGCAAGAAGCTGCCACCAAGCCCGACTGGATTATCGGCTCGCTGCCTGAAATTTTTGAAAACCTGCAACCGCAGAAAGAACAAGAAGAAGCATAATACTGAGGCCGTCTGAAAACTGTTCAGACGGCCTCATCCGTATATTCCCGTTTCCCACGAAACACGATGCCGATGAAACCGCAAAAATCCCTACGCGCCCGAGCTTTAGATATACTTGCGCGACAAGAAATCAGTCGCGCCGAACTCAAGCGCAAGCTTGCGCCGTATGCCGAGCATGAAGACGAGTTGGACGAGCTTTTGGACGAATTTGCCGATCGCCATTGGCAATCAGACCAACGCTTTGCAGAAGCCTATATCCACAGCAAAAGCAGACAACACGGTACACTGCGTTTGAAACAAGCATTGCAAGCCAAAGGCGTGGATGAAGAAACCGTGCGTGAATTTCTGCCTTCGCGCGAAAGCGAGTTGGATACCGCAATGGCTGTGTTAAAGAAGAAATTCAAACAACCTGCCGCAGATATGAAAGAAAAACAAAAGCAGATCCGTTTCCTCGCTTATCGGGGTTTTGATATGGATACGATTCAGACGGCCTTGAAAAACTGCCGTTATGACGATGAATAAAAAAACCTTTGCCAACCCGAGATAGAGTTATGCAAAGGTTTTAATGCCTGTTTCCCTGCTTGAAACATAAGCGGGGAAACAGGTTTTTTATTTCCGTTAACCGTAACGGCGTTGGAACTCTTTCATAAAGTCAATCAGTGCTTCCACGCCTTGCAGGGTCATGGCGTTGTAGATGCTGGCGCGCATACCGCCCATCGATTTATAGCCGCGCAGCAGTTGCAGGCCGCGGGTGGTGGATTCTTGGGCGAAGAGTTCGTCTAAATCTTTATCGCCGGTGGTAAAGATGACATTCATTTTAGAGCGTGCGCCGGGATGGACATTGTTGATATAGAAGCCGCCGCTGTTGTCGATGGCTTCGTAAAGCGTTTTGGCTTTCAATGTGTTGATGGTTTCCATCTGTGCCACGCCGCCTTGCGATTGCAGCCAGCGGAACACCAGCCCGGAAATATAAATCGGATAAGTGGCCGGCGTGTTGTACATGCCTTGTTTTTCAATGTGCGATTTGTAGTTCCACACATCAGGAATGCGGTCGGAGCAACGTTCCAGCAGGTCTTCGCGGATAATCACGATGGTGGCGCCGGAAGGACCGATATTTTTTTGCGCACCCGCATAAATCACGCCGAAATCGCTGACATTGATTTTGCGCGACAAAATCTCGCTCGACATATCGCAAATCAAAGGCGGCATGCCGTCATCCAGCTTCGGCACTTCGCGGTATTGCAGGCCGTGCACGGTTTCGTTGATTACAAAGTGTACGAAGGCGGAATTTTTATCGATGTCCCAAGAATTAACCGGGGGCAGGTTGGTGTAGTTGAAGAGCTTGCCGCCGTCGGCCGCCAAATGGATTTCGGCGTCGGAAAGTTTGCCCATTTGAGAGTGGGCAATTGCCGACCAGTTGCCGGTTACCACAGAATCAACGCGCTTGAAGCCGTTGGCAAAGTTCATGACCACCATATTGAATTGCGAGCTTGCGCCGCCTTGTAAAAACAGTACCTTATAGTTATCCGGAATGTCCATCAGCTGGCGCAAATCCTGCTCGGCATGATAAAGGATGCTCATGAATACGTCGGAGCGGTGGCTCATGGTCATTACAGAAAAGCCCGTTCCGTTGTAGTCAAACATCTCGCTTTGAGCGGTGCGCAATACGGATTCGGGCAGGATGGCGGGGCCGGCTGAGAAATTGTAAATCGGTGTGGGTAGCATGGTGGTTGTGCCTTTTAATCGAAACAAACCCTGTTGAAGGGCGGTGTTGTTTGAAAAACATACATAAGTTAACGCTGGATTCTAGACCCGGTACATGCTTTCCGCAAGGTGGAAAAGCATATTTTTGAGCATATTTTTCAGACGGCCTGATAGTGGATGTTTTTAATAAAAGTTGATTTTATGTTGATTAAAAGGTTTTATATCTAAATTAGTGATATAATTTAGTGAAACAACCTGATTTGTTTCAGATGGCTATGTTTTCCCCATGTTGGGGTTTCCGGCAAAAATACACCCTTGTTAACTTTGAAATTCATGAATATCTTAACTTGGCCAGCAGGCGGTCGACGTTTTCCTCGGTTTGCCTTGCGACTTCTTCCACGCTGATGTCGCGCAGGCTTGCCGTGATTTCAGCGATTTCACGTACATTGGCCGGTGTGTTGACGGCGTTTTTCAGCATGAACGGGCTGTCGGTTTCCAAAACGATGCTTTCCAAAGGCAGCTTGGCGGCGGCTTCACGGGCTTTTCTTGCAGTGGGATTTAACAGCAACGAGCCGATGCCGATGCTGAAGCCTGCCCGAATCAGCATGTGCGCTTCTTCCAAACTTCCTGAAAAGGCGTGGGCAATACCGCCTTGGGTAAAGCGGGATTGTTTGACGGCCTCAACCACGGCGGCGGTCGCTTTAAGATTGTGGATAATCACGGGGCGGCGGAGTTTTTCTGCCAAGGCGAGTTGGCGGAGAAAACAGGTTTTTTGGATGTGTTTTTGGGCTTCGGTTTGGTTTTTATCGTAAAAATCCAAGCCGATTTCACCTACCCAAGCGCGCGGATGTTGGAGGAGTAGGGTTTCGAGTTCGGCAAAATCCTCTTCGGCTGCCGATTCGGCAAACCACGGATGAATGCCCAGCCCGATGTGTATGGTTTCGGCACGTTCTAAAGCCAGCACATCTTGAAAATCAGCACGTTGTGTGGCGGGCACGATAAAGCGGCGCACACCGGCCGTTACCGCTTCTGTGATCACGTCAGGCAAGCAATGGCGGAATGCGGCATCGGCAAGATGGCAATGGGTGTCGGTGAGTGAAATCATGTCAAACGTCTTTCAAGTAGCGCGGAAAGCTTGGCGGATAAGGCAATAGGCTTGACCTTTTTCTTTCGTTATAATGCGGCGTTATCCGTTTTGAGGCGCATACATTATGCACCATTTTCCTACTGTTTCTTTCAAACGCCGCTTCGCAGCCTTGCTCTACGAAGCTTTGCTTGTCGGCGCAGTCAGCATGGGTGCAGCTTTGCTGGCCGGTATGACGGCGATGCTGCTGAATCCCGTATCTAATTTATTATCGAGCTTAACCGCGACGCTCATTCTGCTGGCGGTTTGGTGGCTGTATTTCAAGGCAAACTGGCATAAAAAAAGCCAAACGCTGCCAATGCGCGTATGGAAAATCGGTTTGGTTAATGCCGCAGGCGAGCGGCCGCCGCTGCCTCAGTTGCGTTTGCGCTTTATGTGGGCATGCGTTTTTATCGTTTTTGTGCCGATGCTGGCTTATGCGGCTTTACGCCATCTGAACGGCATTCCGCCTAAGCCTGCTTTCGGCGTTGCCCTGATCTGGTGGATTTTGCCGTGGGGCTTTGCTTTTCTGAATCCCGACCGTCAGTTTTTATATGACTTCCTTGCCGGAACGAGATTGGTAGATGTCAATAAAAAAGCATCTTAAACAAACACACCGATGCCGCTATGAATTTTCAGACGGCCTCATTTTAGATTGCCGTTGGTTTGAACCGTTTTTCATCTGAGAAGGCAGAATAGTCTGCACGGCAAACTAAAAAGTGCCTAATTAATTTAGGTTATAATCCATTTCCATTTTTTAACGCATTATATTTTTTACACACCATGTCTAATTTATCTTCTACCGGCAACCAGTTACTCGAAAGTACCGGTATCGCTGATTTCTTCTCGGGCTTGTTTGCCCGCCAGCAGTTTGCTTCACAATTATTGGAGCGTAGTTTCAACAATCCCGAAGGATGGCTGGAATTGGGCGTGGTGGCCGCAATCATGGCGGTAACGTTTTGGCTGTCGTCTTATTGGATTAAAAAGCATCCGGTTCAGGAATCAAACCGTTGGGGTTTCGCCCGGCATATTACACAGCGCATTCTGTGGCCTATTCTGATGCTGATTTCTGCCGTAGTGGCCTTGTATTTTTGGAATCTGAACGACAATAACGCTTTGTGGCTCCAGCTTTTGGCAATGGCATCGCGCTGGATGATTCTTATCCGCTTTGCATTGGCTGTGGTTCATGCCGCATTGCCGACGAGCAAATTTACCGATTGGCTGGAACGCTTTCTTTCCGGCTTTCTGTGGTTTGCTTTTGTGCTGTGGGTGTCGGGTATAGACGACATTATTATCAACGGCATGAAGTCGCTTGAGTTTCCGATAGGCTCCGTCAAACTCAACCTGTTTACCGTCGTAACCGGCCTCTTGTGGGTTGTCGTTTTGATGGTCTTCGCTTTGTGGTTGGCCCGCTTTATCGACAACCGTTTGATGTCCAGCTCACGTCTTGACTTAAACCTGCGTATCGTTTTGTCGAAGGTAGTTAAAACGGTAATGCTGGCCTTGTCGGTTTTGATTGCATTGCCCTTGGTCGGCATAGACTTGACCGTGCTTTCGGTATTCGGCGGTGCGTTGGGTGTCGGTATCGGTTTCGGTCTGCAAAAAGTGGCCAGTAACTATATCTCCGGTTTTATTATTTTGGGCGACCGCTCCATCCGCCCGGGTGACCGTTTGACGGTAAACGATTTCACCGGCTATGTAACCAAAATCACTTCCCGTTTTGTTGTGTTGTCGAATGCTTCAGGGTCGGAAGCGCTTATACCTAACGAAACATTTGTTACCTCTACCGTTATTAACGAATCCTATACCAATGCTTCTTTGCGCCAAAGCCTGAATATTCAGGTGGCCTACAATACCGATTTAACTAAGGCATTGAGTATCTTGGAAGAAGTGGCAGCGGAACAAGATCGTGTGGATGCGTCTCCTCCTCCCAAAGCAGTTATTACCGGTTTCGGAGAAAACGGCATCGATTTGTCGATTGGTTTTTGGGTAAAAGACCCTGAAAACGGCTTTGTGGTGCTGTTCTCAAATATTTTCTATTCCGTTTGGAAGCGGTTTAACGCAGAAGGAATTGAATTTCCTTTCCCACAGCGTGAAGTGCGTATTTTGAATGAAGGTTTGGCGCCGGAAAATTTGGGTGTAGCCGCAAGCGTAGAAAAAAATCCAGATGAATCAGAGTCAACCACCAAGCATCAAGCATGAGGATGATATGTCTGTAAAACCTCTTAAGCAGCCCGTTTCGGTTTTGGTGGTGTTGCACGACGGCAACAATAATGTGTTGCTGATTGAACGCGCAGACCGAAAAAACTTTTGGCAGTCCGTAACGGGAAGTATTGAACCCGGCGAAGCACCAGAGGCGGCTGCTTTGAGAGAAGTTTTAGAGGAAACAGGCATTTATCTTTCAGACGGCCAGCTTGTAAACTGGTATGAAAGTAATGTGTATGAAATTTATGCCCATTGGCGCCACCGCTATCCGGAAGGCGTAACGCATAATACCGAACACATATTTTCGGCGCAGATAGATTGCGCAACCCCTATTAAACTGTGCGATTCCGAGCATACTGCATTCGAATGGCTACCGTTAGCAGAAGCTGCAGAAAAGGTATTTTCGCCCTCAAATAAAGAGGCAATTTTGAATTTGCATAAGCATTTGTTTTAATTTTAAATTTGTAGGATAATTTAAAGTAATGTAAAGTAAGGTATCGACTTGTTGCGAAAGAGGCCTGACTGCATTGGATAAAAAATATGAGCCAATACTTTACCTTATTTAATCTGCCTGCCGGTTTCGATATCGATTCGGAAGCTCTTGAGCGCACTTACCGTGTGCTTGCTGCTCAATTTCATCCTGATAAATTTGCAGCGGCATCCGTATTTGAGCAAAAGCAGGCGGTGATGATGGCTTCAACGCTTAACGAAGCTTACCGTGTGCTTAAAAATCCTATCGACCGCGCAGCCTATCTGCTCAAACAGCAGGGAATAGATGCCGATGCACCGGAGCATACCGCTTTTGCTCCTGAATTTTTGATGCAGCAAATGGAGTGGCGGGAAACTTTGGCAGAAGCCAGAGCAGAAAAAGATGATTCGGCACTGGATGAGCTTAAAAAAGAAATCGTTGCAGAGCAAAAGCAGCTTTATCTGCAGCTCAAAGATGATTTTGCAGCCAAGGCTTATGAGCACGCTGCCATGCAGGTAAGGCAAGGCCGCTTTTTAGACAAGATTATGCAAGAAATACAGGCTGCGATGCCCTAGTTGATGCGATGAAAATACTTTGTTGTTTGAGATAACAGCCCTTAAATGTATCGGCAGTTGCTTCACTTAAATAAAAGGGCGGTTAAAGATATTGAGAAATATCAATTTTTTGAGCACGTTAACTAAAATACAGTGAAAAATATGAAACACATTACTTTGCTTTTTGCTGCGCTTTTACTCAGTGCCTGCCATATCCATACCGATGAGAGCCGACGGAACAAACTTTTGCATTTCGCTGCCAGCCATCCTGTTGCAGCTAAAGCCATCGGTTTGAAAGGTGAAGACTCGGTTAATATTACCAGCAACGCCAGCCGCATTGCGGAGAAGACCGGGTTGGACAATAAAGCCAACGGAGAAGGCAGAGGTACTCAGGTGAATGCTGTCCGGCATGCTTTATGGCAAGCGGCGGTGGCTTCGCGCTTCGGTACGGATATTGCCAAAAAGGTTGGCGATGCCAATGAAGACGATTCTTCTATCCGAGAAAGAAAAAACAAGTATTTCAGCCGCTTGGCTGCAGATCAGGCTGTTGATTTGAGAAATAACCGTATAGGAAGAACCATCGGCGCAGATAATCCTGAAGCGGATATGAAAGTTTTGGCTCAAGCAGTATTGGGGCATTATCACAAAGAAGGTTTGTGGACGGCGAAACCGACTAAAGAAAAAGGTTATACATACTGGATGATAAGCCGCAGCAAACTTTCCAAAAGCGAATACCAATCCGCACTCAATAAGGTCAATGCGCTGAATGCAAACGGATTTACCGAAGAAGAGCAGCAAAAATACGATGCGGAAAAAACAGCGAATCCTTTTAAGTAACTCACTTTAATCCGCATCCCCATTATTCTTCTGAACGAAATAACCAAATAATCATGGCGTGGCTTGCGTTGTCGTACTGAGTGTAGTACCTTCGGCAAGCATGCCCAACATGATTGTTTGGTTTTTTTGTTATTACTATTGGCAAGAAAGGTTTGTATGACTGACAAAATCCGTTTGATTATTGATACCGACCCCGGTCAGGACGATGCCGCCGCTATTTTGATGGCGCACGGCCTCGCCAAACGCGGTCTTGTTGATTTTATGGCTTTGACAGTCGTCGCCGGCAATGTCGGGCTGCATCACACGGCCAACAATGCGCGTATTATTTGCGATTGGGCCGGTGAGAAAGCGTTTCCGGTTTATGCAGGCGCCGCCAAACCCTTGCTCCGTTCTTTGGTAACGGCGGAAGAAGTGCACGGTAAAACGGGTTTGGACGGTGTCGAGCTGCACCAGCCTGAATGTCCGTTGCAGCCGGTACATGCCGTGCCGTATTTGATCGATACTTTGCGTAAAGCTGACGACGCGAGCATAACGATTTGCCCGATAGGGCCGTTGACCAACATTGCACAAGCGATAACATTGGCGCCGGATATTGTTAGGGCTATCAAAAACATCGTTTTGATGGGCGGCAATTATTTTGAAGCCGGTAATGTCAGCCCTGCTGCCGAATTCAATTTTTATGTTGACCCGCATGCGGCACAAATTGTATTGCAAAGCGGCGCGCCGATTACCGTTTTACCGCTGGATGTAACGCACAAGGCATGTATCACCACGCCGCGCATGGACGTTTTGCGTAAACAAAACAATACCAACGGCAAGCGGCTTGCCAATATTTTGCAAAGCTACGAGCGTTTCGATACGCAAAAATTCGGTTTAGAGGGCGGCCCGCTGCACGATCCGTGTGCCATTGCTTATGCGGTGTTTCCGGAATTGTTTAAAGGCAAAAACTGCCATGTGGCGGTTGAAACCCAAAGCGAATTGACGATGGGCGCGTGCGTAGTCGATTGGTGGGGGACAACCGGCAAGCCTGCGAATGTGAACTGGATTACCGAGGTGGACGCCGATAAGATGTTCGCAGAGTTGGCTAAGTCGATTGAAGAGCTGCCTTAATTTGTCTGAATTGGATGATTGGTTTTTGAGCAAGTGGTGTCTTTTGTATTTGCTGCCCTATCAATCATGAGGCCGTCTGAAAAAAGTTTTCAGACGGCCTCATTGTTTATCCGGCTATGGATTACTCAGGAATACGCAGTTTTTGTCCGGGATAGATTTTGTTGGGGTCGCTCAACATCGGTTTGTTGGCTTCAAAAATTTTCATGTATTGGTTGGCATCGCCGTAGTATTTTTTAGCAATGGCAGACAAAGTGTCGCCGCTGACTACGTCGTGATATTTGGCTTCTACGGCGGCGGGGAACGAGAGTTTGTTTTCAACATCGGAAACGCCGGTAACGTTGCCGGCAGCCAAAACGGCTTTCTCGGCAGCTTCTTGAGAAGGTGCCGAACCATTCAAGGTAACTTTACCGTTGGCACCGTCGAAAGACACGCTCAAGCCGGTTAAGCCCAGATTTTGTTTTTCGATGTACGTTTGGATGGCGGCAGAAGCTTTGCTGTTTAAGTCTTCTACGTTGGCGGCGGCAGCAGCGGCAACTTCTTTTTCGTCTTTGCCAAACAGTTTTTCACCTGCATTTTTGATAAAGCTAAACAAACCCATTTTTCATTCCTTTTAGTGTGTTGATGATAATCCGGCATACCGGCCTGATAGGAATTATAGGCAAAAATATTTTTGGCAAGCAGAGGAATCAATAACATTACTTTGTTTTACATTAAAGCAGCTTCTGCGGGAATATGGATACAATAACCATACGAAACATAGTGTTGTCATAACAAAAACTGCGTAGGCCGAGTTATTGCATTTATTGAAAAACGGCCTGCAACCGATTTGAACGTCTGTAATCCTGCCTAAAACAGCTTTTTCTTGTTTTCACATGGCGGCGGAAGCAAGCTGAGCAGGCTTCAGAGCATACTGAAAAACAAAGGAGAAATAAGATGACCAAGCTTTATATCGGCCCTGTGCTGTCGTATCGCGGCGGGGCGGAGTGTGGAGAATGGAAAGTCAGCGCATTGATTGCGGTGTCGAACAGCGCGCAGTTTCCGGTGATGCGGGTTGACGGCAAAGCGACCCGCGCCCCCAAGATTTTGCTCGAGCATGGCGGTAAGGCTTATTTGCGTTACGACTTATCTACCTGCCAGCAGGCGGAAGAGAGAAAAGTGGAATACTGCCTCGACGGTATCGACGAGGTTTGGCATTTCACCGTGCCGGCAATAGGTCAGGCGCCGCGCATGATTTATGTGTCTTGTAACGGCTTTTCCGATGCAAACGGTATCCGTAAGCTGATTAAAGGCGAAAATGCGGTGTGGGAAGACATTTTGTGCAACCACGATAAATCCGTGCGCCCGCCCGGTTATCAAATCGATAAAGAACAGCTTTGGCACGAAACCCGCACGCACGAGCAGGGCTTGCAGCGTTTTCACCTGATGGTAATGGGCGGCGACCAAATTTATTTCGACCCGATTTGGGAAGACATTAAGTTATTGAAAAAATGGATCGGCCTGCCGCGCAGAGAGCAGTTGAAATATAAAGTCAGTGCATCTTTGGAGAAAGCGATTGAAGATTACTACATCAATTTCTATCTCAGCCGCTGGCTGCCGCGCAACCATGCGCCGTGGGGTTCGGCCAATAAAACATTGGATTCGGCGCACGGTATGGCGCGCATTCCTACCGTGATGATGTGGGACGACCATGATATTTTCGACGGCTGGGGTTCGCATAGTGCCGAGATGCAGCGCAGCCCCGTGTTTCAACGCATGTTTTACCATGCCCGCCGGGCTTTTTGGGTTTTCCAGATGCAGCAGGCGGCAGACCAATTGCCTGAACTGACCTTGCGCACCGACATCAATATGCGTATCGATGACCCGATTTTCGAGCCGATCAAATGGTCGCAGATTTTGAAGTCCGACCCGCTTGCCTTGCCGCTTTTCGATGACCAGCCCGGCTTTTCGTTTGCGCACAACGTCGGCCCGATCAGCCTTTTGGTGGCGGATTTGCGTACCGAGCGTTCGCACGAGCAGATTATGGGGCCTTCCACTTGGCGCGCCATGCAGCGGTGGTTGTGCGACGGCGTTCCCACATGCGAAACGGAACGGCATTTGCTGTTTGTATCGTCGGTGCCGGTGATGCACCCCAAACTTTCGCTGGCGGAATTGCTGATGGAGAATTTGGGTTACGACCATGTGCTCGACAGCAGCGCCGACGACTTGAAAGACCACTGGACCAACGACGATCACGAAGGTGAACGCAAGCGCTTGATTGAAACCTTGTTCAGAACCGCCGAAGACCATCATTTGCGCGTTACCGTGCTTTCGGGCGACGTGCATGTGGCCGCTTGGGGCGTGGTGTACCGCACCGATTCGGATTATGCCAACTGCTCAACGCAAATCCAGCAGCTGACTTCGAGTGCGGTTGTGCACCCGTCATTGGTTTCGGTAATGGAGCGGCTGTTCTGCCAAGTGTTGAACTCGTTGGCGAAGAAGAAGCAGAAGCTTGACGTGAACCTCGAAGCGGAAATGATGCTGTTTCCGTCTTCCAACCGCTATGTTATGCCCGCGCGCAACTGGCTCGCATTGGAGCTGGACGAGGGTAGCCGCGGCGGTAATAAATTGTGGGCCAGCTGGCGTTGCGAAACCAAAGACGACTTTACCAACCATTTGCTGGCGATAGAACCATTGCGGCGTTCATGATACCCAATCCTATTTGAAGCAACTGTATAGGCCGTCTGAAAACTATTTTCAGACGGCCTGATGCTTAAAGTACAAATATCAGCACGAACATTGCCGCTTTACACAATCGGCTTGGGCTATGGCGGAGCATGAGCTTGAGGCCGTCTGAAAAGATTCATGCAGATAAGTAAATGAAACAGAGCGCGGCGGTTTAAGCGGAGCGTATCCGGCTGCCTATCCTATGGAAAGATGTCGTATAATCTGAAGTTTTTCATAACGAGGCCGTCTGAAAAATTTCCGGCCGATAATCATTATATTAGGAACACCAACCATGACCGAAACCATTGAACGCGACAGTATGCAATACGATGTTGTGATTGTCGGCGCCGGCCCCTCGGGTTTGTCTGCCGCTATCCGGCTCAAACAGCTTGCAGAACAGGCAGGCAGCGAAATCAGCGTCTGCGTGGTGGAAAAAGGTTCGGAAGTGGGCGCGCATATTTTGTCCGGCGCGGTGATCGACCCCCGCGCTTTATCGGAGCTGCTGCCCGATTGGAAAGAGCAAGGCGCACCGCTCACCCGCAGCGTTACCGCCGACCAAGTGCTGTTCCTTACTCAAAACAAAGCCATCAAGTTGCCCGTTACCCCCAATTTCGACAACCACGGCAACTACATCATCAGCCTCGGCGCGTTGTGCCGCTGGCTGGCGGAGCAGGCGGAGAACCTCGGCGTGGAAATCTATCCGGGCTTTGCCGCATCGGAAGTGCTGTACCATCCCGACGGCTCGGTGAAAGGCATCGCCACCGGCAATATGGGCGTGGGCAAAGACGGCGAACCGACCGACAATTTCCAGCCCGGCATGGAATTGTGGGCGCAGCAAACCATTTTCGCCGAAGGCTGCCGCGGCTCGCTCACCCGACAACTTATTCAAAAATACGCACTCGACCGCGATTGCCAGCCGCAAACCTACGGCATCGGCATCAAAGAAATCTGGGAAGTGCCCGAAGGCCGCTGCCAACCCGGTTTGGTGGTGCACAGCACGGGTTGGCCGCTGGATAGCAAAACCTACGGCGGCTCGTTTATCTACCATCTCGACAATAATCAGGTGGCCGTCGGCTTCGTGGTCGGTTTGGATTATCAAAACCCCTATCTTTCGCCGTTTGAAGAATTCCAACGTTTCAAAACCCACCCCGAAATCCGCAAAACTTTTGAAGGCGGCCGCCGCATCGCTTATGGCGCGCGTGCGCTCAGCGAGGGCGGTCTGCAAAGCCTGCCCAAGCTCTCGTTTAAAGGCGGCGTGCTGGTGGGCGATGCGGCAGGCTTCTTGAACGTGCCGCGTATCAAAGGCATCCACACCGCCATTAAATCGGCCATGTTGGCTGCTGAGGCCGTGTTCCCGATTTTGGAAAATTTAGAAGAGGTCGAATCGTTTGAACACGGCAAAGAAGCCGTTGCTTATGAAGATTTGTTCAAACAAAGCTGGGCCTACCGCGAGCTTTACGCCGCACGCAATATCCGCCCGTCGTTCAAATGGGGCTTGTTCCCCGCGATGGCTTATACCGGTTTGGAACAATATGTCTTCAAGGGCAGAACACCGTGGACGATCAAACACCACGGCACCGATCACGGTTCGCTGAAAAAAGCCGCGGCCTGCCGTCCGATCGATTATCCGAAACCTGATAACAAACTGACGTTCGACCGCCTCAGCAGCGTGTTTTTAGCCAACATCAGCCATGAAGAAAACCAGCCGTCGCACCTCACGTTGAAAAATCCGCAAACCATGCTCGATGTGAACTTGCAGGAATACGCCAGCCCCGAAACCCGCTATTGCCCGGCGGGTGTGTATGAAATCGTGGAAGAGGGCGGCAAACCGCAACTGCAAATCAACGCCCAAAACTGCGTGCATTGCAAAACCTGCGATATCAAAGACCCGACTCAAAATATCGTTTGGATCTGCCCTGAAGGCGCGAGCGGGCCTAACTACGGCGCCATGTAAACATAAAGGCCGTCTGAAAATAAGCAGCGCGTGATCGTTGGCAATCGATTTTCAGACGGCCTCAAACACCATCAGGCCGTCTGAAAACTTTTGCTCCCGCATTGATATGTGCCGATTGAGTTCGAATATTCATCATCTATTTTATTGACCATGCAACTCTTCAAATATCTTCAATCCCAAGGAATCGGCAGCCGCAAAGAATGTATGCGGCTGATTGAAAACGGCTGCGTTGCGGTTAACGGAGTAATTCAGGATTCACCGCGCAGCACGGTTCAGCCGGAAGAAGTGCAAAGCTTGGAAATTGACGGCAAGGCATACACCGTCGTACCCATGCCGTATTTTTATATCGTGCTCAACAAACCGGCAGGCTACGAAACTTCCCATAAGCCCCAGCAATATCCGAGCGTGTTCAGCCTGTTTCCCGACCATATGCGCAATATCGACATGCAGGCAGTAGGGCGTTTGGATGCTGATACAACCGGTATCCTGCTGATTACCAACGACGGCGGCTTCAACCACAGGCAAACTTCACCCAAGCATAAAGTGGCGAAAGTTTACCGCGTGACATTAAAACATCCTGCCGACGAAATCTTGTGCGAAACGCTGAAACAAGGCGTATTGCTTCACGATGACAATGAAACCGTTGCCGCTGCCGATGCGGTTTTGGAGTCGCCACACATCTTGATGCTGACCATTACCGAAGGCAAATACCACCAAGTGAAGCGCATGATCGCCGCCGCAGGCAACCGTGTAGAGCAACTTCACCGCTCGAAATTTGGCGATTGGACGGCTGATAATATGCCAATCGGGAATTGGCAGTTTATATATTTGTAAAGAAATGGAAAGAAATAAGCTGTTTTAGAAGTAAGTTTCCATTTAAAAACAATTGGATAATTTTAAGTCTTTTTTATTTACATAACTTAATACTAAAATTCATGAACTAATATATAATTCAGGTGTCTGAGTAACACTTGCTCCGAAAGGAGTGAGTAAGTGAGTAAGACGTTTTCCCCGTAATGTGTTTGGCCATCTATACTTTTCCCCTTAGTATAGATGGTTTTTTTTATCTGAAAAATTTTAGTTAATCTGTTTATAGTATTTTTATTTATTTAACGGATTTCCAACTGCCATAAAAATACCCCGACCAACGATCGGGGTTATTTTGTTTCATTGCAGCAGAAGCGCGGTTTCTTCGGATTTTCGATTCTATTCAATAAAATACGGCCAAAGTTTTGAATGAATTAAGGCCACAACCAAGCCCAAACTTTACGTCCTTCGCTTTGTAAAATCATAAACGTGCGGCAAGCAGCGGCGGTGGACATGGATTCCAGCCCTATTCCTTTTGCGGCCAGAGCTGCGGCAATTTTCGGATGCAGAAATATCTGTTTTTCTCCCGTGCCGACCAAAATCACTTCGGGGTGGCTGTTTGAGGCCGTCTGAAAAAAATCTTCGGCAGTCATTTCGGTCGGCGTGGCTTTGGCGGGATGCTCAATTGTATTTTCTTTTAAAATAACGGCTTCGGTATAAACTTGACCGTTGATTTCTAGGCGGCCGGGCGAATAGGCTGTGATGGCGGCTTCTTCTCCGCCGAAAGTATTTTCTTCGATCAACATACATTTCCTCTCGATATCTTATAGTGGCTCTCTGCCTGAAATTCAGATGCAGAAACAGGCAATTTCAGGTAGGATTATGGCCTTTGCGTTCAAGCAGTTTTGCTTGCAGAATACTAACATACAACGGCTTAAGGAGACATAATGAAGCCTGTTTATATCGGAATTTTGGGTTTGGGCACTGTCGGCAGCGGCACTGCCCGAGTGTTGCAGGACAATGCCGCAGAAATCAGCCGCCGTTTGGGGCGCGATGTGTATATTTCGGCGGTTTGCGATTCCAGCGAGGAAAAAGTCCGCACGCTTTGCCCCAATGCAGTCTTCGTTAAAGATCCGTTTGAGTTGGTTCAGCGTGATGATGTCGATATCGTTGTCGAACTGTTTGGCGGCACGGGCGCGGCAAAAGAAGCTGTATTGAAGGCCATTGAAAACGGTAAACATATCGTTACGGCCAACAAAAAGCTTTTGGCTGAGTACGGTAACGAAATTTTCCCGTTGGCCGAGCAAAAAAATGTGATGGTGCAGTTTGAGGCTGCCGTTGCCGGCGGTATTCCGATTATTAAAGCGCTGCGCGAAGGTTTGTCTGCCAACAAAATCCGTTCGATTGCAGGCATCATCAACGGCACCAGCAATTTCATTTTGACCGAAATGCGTGAAAAAGGCAGTGCGTTTGCCGATGTGTTGAAGCAGGCACAGGAGCTGGGTTATGCGGAAGCCGACCCGACTTTTGATATTGAAGGCCATGATGCGGGTCATAAAATCACTATTATGAGTTCGCTGGCATTCGGTACGCCGGTAAACTTCAATGCTTGTTATCTCGAAGGCATCAGCAAACTGGAAAGCCGCGATATTAAATATGCCGAAGAGTTGGGCTACCGCATCAAATTATTGGGTATTACCCGTAAAACCGACAAAGGTATTGAATTGCGTGTGCATCCGACCCTGATTCCCGAGTGCCGTTTGCTGGCGAATGTGAACGGCGTGATGAATGCCGTGCGGGTTGATGCCGATATGGTGGGCGAAACCCTTTATTACGGTGCCGGTGCCGGCGCATTGCCAACGGCTAGTGCGGTAGTGGCAGACATCGTCGATATTTGCCGTTTGATTACCGCCGATACCGATAACCGCGTACCGCACTTGGCCTTCCAACCCGCTCAAGTGAAAACCCAGCCCATGCTCACTATGGATGAGATTACCAGCAGCTATTATCTGCGCGTTCAGGCGAAAGACGAGCCGGGTGTGTTGGGGCAAATCGCCAATTTGCTGGCGAAAGAAAACGTGTCTATCGAAGCGTTGATTCAAAAAGGCGTGATTGACGGCGGCTCGGCTGAGATCGTGATTCTGACCCACAGCACGGTAGAGAAAAACATCAAAACTGCCATCGCCGCCATTGAAGCGTTGGAAGTCGTTCAAAAACCTGTGGTGATGATCCGCATGGAGAGCCTGCATGGACAACAAGGATAATCAGGTTTTAACGCCCGAAGAAGAACGCCGTAAAGCCCGCGCGAAAATACGCACCATCCGCATTTGGGCGTTTATCGTGTTGAGTTTGTTGGCGGTATTCGGATTGTTGTCCAATTGTGCGCTTTCCAAACCTAAAGCCAAGCAGGCGATTGTGGATTCGTGTGTGAAAAACGTGCCGTTTTCCGAAAAATGGCAGGCGGATTTGAAGGCTGCGGGATTGGAAGGTCAATCCGAAAAGGTGATTAACGATTACTGCATCTGTATGTGGGACGAACCGCTTGAAAAGCTTACCGAAAAGCAGATTCAGTCGCTCAGTTCCATGCCTCCCGAAGAGCAGCTTAATTTGCTCGGCGGCGTTGAAGCATTCGAAGCACGCGACAAACAGTGTATTGCATCGTTAACTGCTAAATAGGCTAAATCAAGATTGTGAGGCCGTCTGAAAATATTTCAGACGGCCTCACAGCTTTTATACTTTTATGTATGTATAGACCGTTAATCTAAAACAATCATTAACAGCGTTTACTGATGGTTTAGAAGAATTAAGCTTCCAACGAAGCCAATTCCTGCCGCATTCTATCGATTACTGCAGCGTAGTCGGCTTGGCCGAAGATGGCCGAACCGGCCACGAAAGTATCGGCGCCGGCACGAGCCACTTCGGCGATGTTGTCGGTTTTAATGCCCCCGTCCACTTCCAAAGCAATTTTGCGCCCGCTTTCCGCTTCATACATGTTTAGCAAATCACGCACTTGCCGGATTTTTACCAGCGTTTGCGGGATAAAGCTTTGCCCGCCGAATCCGGGGTTAACCGACATCAGCAATACCATGTCCAGCTTCTCCAGCACATTTTCCAGCAGGTAAACCGGTGTGGCAGGGTTCAGCACCAGCCCCGCCTGACAACCGGCATCTTTAATCAAACTCAAGCTGCGGTCCACATGGCGGCTGGCTTCGGGATGGAAAGTGATAATGTTTGCACCGGCTTTGGAAAACGACTGAATCAGGTCGTCCACAGGCTCTACCATCAGATGCACGTCTATGGGTACTGTGGCATAGGGCTTCAATGCCGCGCACACCATCGAGCCGAATGTCAGGTTGGGTACATAATGGTTGTCCATTACGTCAAAATGGATTAAATCTGCTCCGGCCTCAATCACTTTGCTGACTTCCTCGCCCAAACGGGCAAAATCGGCGGAGAGAATACTGGGCGCAATGCGGAATTTTTGCACAAATGTATCCTTTTTGTTTTATTTTCCTACAAGGAATTATATATAAATTTACTGTCTGGATAATGATAACGATATGATGTAAAGAAATATTTTTAAAATAATTTCATTGTCATTAACTAAAGTTAACGACGATTATACCGCGTTTCACATACATATCCGCTATATTTTAACAATATCGAAATTTGGGAAAACAATATATGCTTGCATTCACAGGGTTCAGCCGCGTAGTGCCGATTATAACGATCAGCGGTTGGATAATTTTAAACGGATTAAGTTCTGCACATGCAGGGCCGTTGGCTGCTTCGCTTGATGATTTCCATCCCAATTGCGATATCCGCTCTCTGGGTTTGACCCGCGAGCAGAATAACGAATTGCGCGCTATCCGTAAAGATTATAAAAAAGCCTTGGATAAATCTGTCCGCAAAGACGACCGTATTCTTAAAAACCGCCGTCGTGACGTTATTAAAATTTTGTCCAGCGATAGATTCAACCAAGACGATGCCCGTGATTATGTAGAAAAACGCTATATTTCCAGTATGGATTTCGCGGTGGATGAGTTGTCGATCCAGCACCGTTTCTACAAATTGCTCAGCCCCACGCAAAGGCAGCATTGGCTGAACATTTGCTTAAAATAATAAATAATACGAACACACCTGCTTAAATTGATTAAGAAAGGCCGTCTGAAAAATTTTCAGACGGCCTTTCATCTTTCATCGGATTCTTGAACGGATATATAACGATATCAGTTTTATGAGTTTGCCGATTTATTTTTTTCTTTATCTGCCTTTGAAGCCCAATAAGAAGCCAAGAGCGAACCTGAAATATTGTGCCACACGCTGAAAATGGCACTGGGAACGGCAGCCAAAGGCGTGAAATAAGCTGCTGCAAGCGCGGCGCCCAAGCCGGAATTCTGCATACCGACTTCGATGGATAATGTTTTTTGTACGTCGAAAGGCAGTTTAAACAGTTTGGCAGTCACAAAACCGAGTAAATAGCCGATGGCGTTGTGCAGTATCACCACACCCAAAATCAACATGCCGCTCTCAAGGATTTTCGGTTTGCTGGCGCCGACTACCGAGCCGATGATCAGCACAATGGCGATCACCGATATCAAAGGCAATATGCCCACGGCAGCTTCGGTTTGCTTTTTGAATAAAGTATGCGCGATAACGCCCAAAACAATCGGTAACAGCACAATTTTCAAAATCGACACAAACATGGCTGTGGCGGAAATGTCCAGCCATTGGTTGGCCAGCAGGTAGAAAACGGCCGGCGTCAAAATGGGTGCGAGCAAGGTGGAAATCGATGTTACCGCCACGGAAAGGGCGACGTTGCCGCGTGCCAGATAAGTAATCACATTAGATGCCGTACCGCCGGGGCAAGAGCCTACCAAAATCACACCGACTGCGATTTCAGGTGGCAGGTTAAATCCTATCGCCAAGGCATAAGCGGTGAGCGGCATAATCACAAATTGGGCAATCACGCCGATGAGCACGGCTTTGGGGTGTTCCCCTAAAATCTTGAAATCGGCCGGAGCCAGCGTCAGGCCCATGCCGAACATAATAATGCCGAGCAATACCGGAATATAAGGCAGCACCCATTTGAAGGTATCGGGCGCAACAAATGCAATCGCAGCAAATAATGCCGCCCACAATGCGAAAGTTTGACCGATTAAACGGCTGAATTTTGCTAACGCTTCCATTACTTATCCATATGTGTAAAAAGGTGAAGAATACGCGAATTTGTGCAGAGGCAAAAGCTAATAGGGTGGATTGCGTGTGAAGTTTTATTGAGGCCGTCTGAAAAACAGCCAAGGCGATAAAACAGCAGCTTTTCATATGCGGGCTTTAAGCCTTTATTCGTTTAGCGTTTTTTAGCAGAGGCTGTACCTGTCTTAAAGCGGTTTAGCTTGAAATACGGTACAATGCGCGTTTATTTTTACTGAATAAAAGGCGGCCTGAACAAATGGCATCTTTAGAAACTTGGATCGGCCTGCGCTACTTGCGGGCGAAAAAACGTAACGGATTCATGTCGTTTATTACCATGATTTCGATAGCCGGCATTGCATTGGGTGTAACGGCATTGATTGTGGTGCTGTCGGTAATGAACGGCTTTCAAAAAGAAATACGCGGGCAGCTGCTTAATGTGGCGCCTCATGCTGAAATCGGGTATTACGATATCGGCAACGGCGAATCGTGGCAGAGCCTGCGCAGTTATATCAAAGATAAAAAAGAAGTGCTGGCCAGCGCCCCTTATATTGCAGATCAGGCATTGTTGGCGAATGCGGGAGAAGTGCGCGGCGTGCAGATTCGCGGCGTGTTGCCTGAGGAAGAAAAAAATGTCGTGGATTACGGCAACAACATGCCCGTCGGTAGTTTTGATGATTTGAGACCGGGCGAGTTTGACATTATTCTCGGAGAGGGCTTGGCCGAAGCTTTGGGTACGGAAAAAGGCGGTAAGGTTACCGTGATCACGCCCGAGGGTAATGTGACTCCGGTCGGTGTTGTGCCCCGTTTGAAGCAGTTTAATGTGGTAGGTATTGTCAAAACGGGCGTTTATGAAGTGGACAACTCGCTGGCAATGACCCATATCAAAGATGCCCAAGTGCTTTACCGCTTGGGAGACGGTGTCGGCGGTTTGCGCTTGAAGTTGGCAGACCCTCAAAACGCGCCGGATTTTACCCGTAATCTGATTCCGAAAGCCCAGCAGAACAACATATGGGCGCGCGATTGGACGTTCTCAAACCGCAGTTATTTTGAAGCCGTCGAGCTTGAAAAACGCATGATGTTCATCATTCTCACGCTGATTATTGCCGTAGCGGCTTTCAATTTGGTGTCGTCTTTGGTGATGGCGGTTACGGAGAAACAGGCCGATATTGCTATTTTGCGCACGCTTGGTTTATCGCCCGCCGGTGTGATGAAGATTTTTATGGTTCAAGGTGCATTTGCAGGCTTTTTCGGCACATTGGTCGGCGTGGTTTGCGGTGTGCTGCTGGGCTGGAATGTCGGCAAGATTGTTGCTTTCTTTGAAAAGCTTTTCGGCGTGCATCTGATTAATTCTCAAATTTATTTTATTGATTACCTGCCCAGCGATGTGAATATGCGTGATGTTGCCGTGATTGCAACCATATCGCTGGTGTTGGCTTTCTTGGCCACACTCTATCCGAGCTGGCGTGCAGCGAAAACCCAACCTGCGGAGGCTTTGCGTTATGAATAATGTTGTTTTGAAATGCGAACAAGTCTGCAAGAGTTATAACGATGGTAATTTGAGCGTCCGCGTGCTGAATAATCTCAGTTTGGAGGTTTATCAAAGACAAAGCGTGAGCATCATCGGCGCATCAGGCAGCGGCAAATCAACTTTGCTGCACATTCTCGGCGGTTTGGATATGCCGACTTCGGGTACTATCAAACTGATGGGCCATGAGTTGGGCAAGATGAACCAGAAGCAGCTCGGCGATTTGCGTAATCAGTATCTGGGTTTTGTGTATCAGTTTCATCACCTGTTGCCTGAATTTTCGGCGCTGGAAAATGTGATGATGCCGCTGCTGATCGGTAAGAAACCGAAAGCAGAAGCGGAAGCTCAGGCGGCGGCGATGTTGGAAAAGGTAGGTTTGAAGCAGCGTATGCTGCACCGCCCGAGCGAACTTTCCGGCGGCGAACGCCAGCGTGCGGCGATTGCCCGTGCATTGGTAACGCGCCCGAAATGTCTGCTGGCCGACGAGCCGACAGGTAACCTCGACCGTAAAAACGCCCAAAACGTGCTCGACATGATGCTGGATTTGAAAAACGAGTTGGGCACGAGTTTGATTGTGGTGACGCATGACGACGAGCTGGCATCCCGTTTCGACCGCGTGATGAGCATGAGCGACGGTACTTTATGGGATAAAGAAAGCAGTTGATTAAGGTGTTTCAATGATGAGGCCGTCTGAAAACTTTTCAGACGGCCTCAGTGTTTAAGGGCGATCTTGTTTGTGTTTCATTTCTATTTAAAAGCATAAAGGGAAGACTAACATCTGCCCTTTTGTTATTTGAAGTTTTCTGACGACACGCCCTAAACCTGTGAAACCGGATATTTATTCCGGCACCACGGTTACCAGCACGCTCATGCCGGGGCGGGCGTCGTTTAAAGGTTTGATCGGGCGTGCTTTGATTTCAAAGGTGCGCATGTCGAAGCCGTCGTTATTGCGGGTGGCGCGCCAAGTGGCGTAGTCGGCCAGCACTTTGCTGGCGAACACTTTGAAGCGTATGGGTTTGTCGCTCAGAGCGGGCATGGTGGCTTCAAATTCGTTGCCAAGTGCGAACGCTTTCAGATGGTCTTCGCGCACGTTTAAAACAACCCATTGGTTTTGGTTGTCAACCAAAGTGACTACGGGCACGCCCTGCGGAACGATTTCTCCTTCTTCCACCATAATGTCGGCAACTTGGCCGTTAATCGGGCTTTTGAGGTTGGCTTCTTCTTGGGCCACTTGGGCTTCTTCCACTTTGGCCGCCACTTGCTTGGCCTGTGCTTCCGCGGCTTCTTTGTCTTCAGAACGTGCGCCTGTGCGTGCCATATCGTATTGGGCTTTGGCTGCGGCAGCCTGTTCGCGGCTGGCGATGTGGTTGGTGTAGGCTTCGTCGCGTTTTTGGCGCGACATCAAACCTTCGTTGGCGAGGTTTTGGATGCGGCGGTAGGAAACTTCGGCCAACTCGGCAGCGGCTTGTGCGCGTTTCCATTGCGCGCGCGCCATTTCGATTTCTTGGGGGCGTGCGCCGTGTTCGGCTTTGCGGGCCACGGCTTCGGCAGCTTCTTGGGCAGCTTGTGCCTGCTTGATTTTGGCGGTGATTTCGGGGCTGTCCATTTCTATCAGCTGGGTGCCTGCTTGGATGTCTTCACCTTCGCGCACGAAGATTTTGCTCACGCGGCCGGGTACTTTGGCTGCGATGTCGGTTTCTTGTGCTTCAAGCCGCCCCTGCAAAACGACGGGTTCGGGTTTGACCGACAGCCATACGCCGTATGCAACGGCGGCGATTAGAATCAGCAGTGCGATAATCAGTGCGGCGGAACGGGATTTGTTTTTGCTTTTGGTGTTCATATTGTCTTTCTTATTTTCAGACGGCCTGTATCAGACAAGCCCGCTTTTTTCGCTTATTGGACGATGCCGTTTTTCATGAAAAGCTTCACGTCGGCTTTGCTTTCGTAGTCGGAGAGCTTTTCGGGTACGCCGCTGCTTTCGAGCAGTTTGGCCAGCGACTGCACATAATCGTTGGCGGATTTGGCACGTTCGGTTTTGGCTTTGGCAAACTCGGTTTCGGCTTTCATCAGTTCGGCTACGGTATTGACGCCTTCGCGCAGGCCGGCTTGTTTCAAATGCAGCACTTCTTTGGCCAGCTTGATGTTGCTGCCGCGGCGGATGTAGTCGGCGCGGGCGTTTTCTACGCTGCGCCAGTTTTTTTCTACCAGCAGCAGAATGTTGTCGCGCAGCTCTTCATCGCTTTTTTCCGCCTGAATGATTTGCTGTGCCGAGGCGCGGTTCATGGTGCGGCGGTCTATTTGGCTGTATAGCGTCCAAGTCATGTTGACGCCGGCAATCCAGCTGGGTTTTTTGCCCATATCGTATGCGCCGAAGAGGTTGACGTTCGGCAAATAGCGCGCTTTTCCGGCTTCGTGCAAGGCTTCGGCCTGCTGCTTTTTCGCGTGGACTTTTTTAAAGCCGGGATGGTTTTGCAGGGCGAGATTTTGAAAATACTCCAGCGGTTCGATGGGTTTGCTCAGTAAAAAAATCGGTGTGGAAGGTTTGACGGTAACAGGGCTGCCGAGCAGGCGGCTTAATGCGGTTTCGGCAAGTGCGGCATCGTTGTGTGCTTTTTCGGCGTCGCGTTTGGCATTTTCAAACATGGCTTGGGCTTCAAGCCGGTCAACCCGCGCAATCAATCCCTCTTCCAGTGCGCGTTTGGCGGTGTGGTCGTAGCGGGCGATGGTGCGCACGGATTGGTCGTGCAGGCCCGCCGCCATACGGGCGAGTTGGGCGCCGAAATAGCGTTCGGCCAAAGTGCTGTTTAATTCGTTGCTCGTTAAGCCCGTGTCGGCACCGGCTTCTTCGGCGCGGGCTTTAATCAGGTTTTTGGCGGCTTTGGTGGTGCCGCCGTCAAAAACCGGCCAAAAACCGGCCACGGTGGCATGGTGTGTGTTGCCGCGGTGATCGTAGGTAAATTCATTGGGGATGCGGGCGGCAATGCGCTGGGACGCTTGATTGAGCAGGCCGGCGAGGGCGGGGTCTATGCCTTGCAGGGAAGTCTGGCCGCCGGAAGGGTGGCTGAGGGCGCGTTGTTTGATGTCGGTAACGTCCACTTCGCCGCGTACACGGTATTGGGCTGCGGTACCGTTCAGAATCAGGCTGGGGCCGCCAAGCCCTTTTGCGGCTTCGCTTTGCAGCTGTTTGGCCGATTCAAAAGCGTGGGCGGCGGCCAGTTTGGGGGAGTTTTGCATCAGTTCGTCGCGAGCCTGTTGGAAACTCAAGGAAACGGTTTGCGCAGGTTCGCCGGTATGTGTGCCGACCGCCGTTTCGGCGTATGAGGGTAGGGCGGCGGCTAGCGGGATACAGACGAGCGGTAGGAAAAGCTTGTTCATGATTAATCGCCGGGCAGTGTGTGGCTCGGATAAAATGCACATGGTGTTTTATGAAAATGCTGTTTTGGATTATAGGTTTGCTGAGATGCTTATTCAAGCTGGCGGCGGGCTTCAGACGGCCTTATGGAGGTTAGAACAGGTAAATGTAATGTTAAAAGCGTAGAAGTAAGGCCGGCGGCGTTTTGAAAACGGTTCGTTTCAAAAGCAGGGTAAAGGTGAAGTTTGAGAAATATACAGGCCGTCTGAAAATAAGCTTTAGCGAAACCCGCAAATCTTGTTTTCAGACGGCCTGTGTAGGTTTGATACGGCTTATCGGTTTTTCAAACCCAAGACATCTTGCATATCAAACAGGCCGCTCTTGCGTTTGCCCAACCATACGGCCGCACGCACGGCTCCGGCGGCAAACGTCATGCGGCTGCTGGCTTTGTGGGTGATCTCCACGCGTTCGCCGTCGGTGGCGAAAAGGGCGGTGTGGTCGCCGACAACGTCGCCGCCGCGCACGGTGGCAAAGCCGATGGTGTTCGGGTCGCGCGCGCCGGTGTGTCCTTCGCGGCCGTAAACGGCGCATTCTTTCAGGTTGCGGCCGAGCGCATCGGCAATCACTTCGCCCATGCGTAAAGCGGTGCCGCTGGGGGCATCGACTTTGTGGCGGTGGTGGGCTTCGATGATTTCGATGTCGTAGCCTTCGTTCAACACGCGGGCCACGGTGTCGAGGATATGGAAGGTTAGGTTGACGCCAACGCTGTAATTGGCGGCGAATACGATACCGGTTTTTTCAGAGGCCGTCTGAATGGCGGCTTTGCCTGCGTCGTCGAAACCGGTAGTGCCGATAATCATGCCCACGCCCGCCGCCGCGCATTTTTCGATGTACACGAGGCTGGGTTCGGGGCGGGTGAAGTCGATCAGGATATCGCTGGCGGCCAGCACTTCGTCAATATTGTCGGTGATGGGTACGCCGGTTTTCAGGCCGACGGCATAGCCTGCGTCCAAGCCCAAAGCGTCTGAGCCGGAATGTTCTAGTGCGCCGCTCAATACGGTGTCGGGATGTTGGTTGACGGCTTCAACCAACACGCGCCCCATGCGGCCGTCTGCGCCGGCAATGGCAATCTTTAATGCAGTCATTGGTGCTTCCTTATCGGATTTTAGTTGCCTTCCGGTTGGAAAACGGGTTGGGGAGCGGCTTGTTGCGGCTGTTGGGCTTGCTGTTCGATCAAGCCTTCTGCCTGAAGTTGTTGGATGGCGTATTCGATGGCGTTGCCTTCGGCGCGTGCCAAGCGGTCGTTATCGAAGTACAGGGTCAGTGTGCGTTGTTCTTTGATCACGCCGTTGCGGGAGATATTGAATGTGTAGTCCCAACGGTTGTTGTGGAAAGGATCGCGCAAGAGCGGCGTGCCCAACATCAGCTGTACTTGGTCGCGGCTCATGCCGGGTTGCAGGGAGGCAACGGCGCGGGCGTCAAGCTGGTTGCCTTGAATGACTTTCAGTTTGTAAGAAGGAAAATTCGATACGCGTTCGGCGGAACACGCGCCCAGTCCGAGTAGGGCGGCGATGGCGAGACATAAGGTTTTATTCACAGGTTTACCTTTCGTTGACAAGTCGTAGCAGGTTTTAGGTGTCGGTATGCCTGAAAGGCTCAGGCAATTGGAAACCTTTATCATCTTATAGTGGGCAAAGCCGCTAAAAGTGCGTATTATAACGGCAATTAGACCACAACGGTATGAGAGCATTATGGAAAACAATTTCAGCAATATTGCCCAATTGAAAGACAACGGCTTGAAGGTTACCGGCCCGCGTTTGAAAATATTGGATTTATTTGAAACTCACGCTGAAGAACATTTGAGTGCGGAAGATGTTTACCGCATTTTGTTGGATGAAGGTATTGAAATCGGTGTCGCCACCATTTACCGTGTGTTGACCCAGTTTGAGCAGGCCGGCATTTTGCTGCGCCACCACTTTGAAACCGGTAAAGCGGTTTACGAGTTGAACAAAGGCGACCACCACGACCATATCGTGTGCGTAAAATGCGGCAAAGTAACCGAATTCCACAACGAAGAAATCGAAAACCTGCAAGAAAAAATCGCCGAAGAAAACGGCTATAAAGTGGTTGACCACGCGCTGTATATGTATGGCGTGTGCGAAGACTGCCAGCAAAAACGCAAGCGTTAAGGCGGTGTTGGTGTCAAATTTTTTCAGACGGCCTCGGTATAAACTGAGGCCGTCTGAAATTTTTATCAAAGCCGGTTGAGCATGGATATTCCTTTTTTACACCCTAAAAGCAAAACGTTCCCCGATGTGAATCAGGCCATCGCCGAGCGCGACGGTTTGGTTGCCGTCGGCGGCGATTTAAGCCCGGAAAGGCTGTTGACCGCTTATCGGCAGGGCATTTTCCCGTGGTTTTCCGAAGGACAGCCGGTGTGCTGGTGGGCGTTGTCGCCGCGCACCGTGCTGTATCCCGAAAAAATCCACATTGGTCGTTCGCTGCAGAAAACTTTACGCAACAAGCCTTACGCGGTTACGGTAAACCAATGTTTTCCGCTCGTGATTCAAGCGTGCGCGCAAGTGCCGAGGGCGGGGCAAGACGGCACATGGATTACCGACAGCATGCAGCAGGCGTATGTCCGTTTGCATGAAATGGGGCATGCCCATTCGTTTGAATGCTGGTATCCCGATGAATCAGGCCGTCTGAAACTCGCGGGCGGCTTGTACGGCGTGCAGATCGGGCGGGTGTTTTTCGGCGAATCTATGTTTGCCGTGCAACCCGATGCCTCCAAAATCGCTTTTGCCTGTGCCGTGCCGTATTTGGCGCAATGCGGGGTAGAGTTGATCGACTGCCAGCAGAATACGCACCATTTGGCGCGGTTTGGCTCGGAGCAAATCGATTTCGCTGATTTTAGCGCGACGTTGACACGGTGTTCAGCGCTTCCGTTGGCACAGAAAATCGGATGCGGAACGGTAGCTGTGAAGCATATTCCGTAGATATATGCTTTTCAAGATGGTTGTCTGCAATCGCTGAAAGCAAAGTAGCGCATTACGGACGATAGTTTTTTTAAAAGAAGGTTTTTGGATTTTATCTGATTGATATTCAAAAATTTTCTTGTGTTGGTGAGAGCTGAATCGGCAACAGAAGTGGCCGCCAAAATTTTTTAAGGTAAAATACCTGCGTTTTAAGCATTCAAGGCCGTCTGAAAGCTTGATGCTTTTTTATAACTGCCGTCTGAGCTTAAATTCAGCCGAGAGAAGGCGTTGGTTTCAGACGGCCTCATATCTTTACTTTCAATTGATTCCATTTAGGAAAAGAACATGTCATTACAAAACATCATCGAAACAGCATTTGAAAACCGCGCCGACATTACGCCGGCTACCGTTACCGAAGAAGTGAAAGCGGCGGTTGAAGAAACATTGAAACAGCTGGATGCCGGCACTTTGCGCGTTGCCGAGAAAAAAGACGGCAAGTGGGTGGTTAACGAATGGGCGAAAAAAGCCGTGCTGTTGTCGTTCCGCATTCAAGACAACGAAGTGCAAAACGACGGTGTAAACAAGTATTTCGATAAAGTGCCGACCAAATTTGCCGACTGGAGCGAAGAAGAATTTAAAGCCGCCGGTTTCCGTGCCGTGCCCGGTGCGGTGGCGCGTCGCGGCAGCTTCGTGGCGAAAAACGTGGTGCTGATGCCTTCTTATGTGAACATCGGCGCTTATGTGGACGAAGGTACGATGGTGGATACTTGGGCGACTGTCGGCTCGTGTGCGCAAATCGGTAAAAACGTGCATTTGAGCGGCGGCGTGGGCATCGGCGGCGTGTTGGAGCCGTTGCAGGCCAGCCCGACCATTATCGAAGACAATTGCTTCATCGGCGCACGTTCCGAAATCGTCGAAGGCGTGATTGTGGAAGAAGGCAGCGTGATTTCCATGGGCGTGTACATCGGCCAATCCACCAAAATTTACGACCGCGAAACCGGCGAAATCCACTACGGCCGCGTGCCTGCCGGTTCGGTGGTGGTATCGGGCAGTCTGCCGAGCAAAGACGGCAGCCACAGCCTGTATTGCGCGGTAATCGTGAAGAAAGTGGATGCGCAAACCCGCGCCAAAACCAGCGTAAACGAACTGCTGCGCGGCGTGTAATTTATTTAGCCTGAATAAGCAGAGGCCGTCTGAATCCGATTCAGACGGCCTCTTTGCGAAAGAGCCGGTGTGACAAATGAGAAATTGGTTTATTTTTATCTAAGTTATCAAATGTTTACAAGGCTGGATTTAATCTTTGAAATTCTATATATTTAAACCTGAATAGAGACCGTTTGTAATTCATTGTTGGATTATCCTTATAAACCTGATTATAATGCGAGCCATGAAAAAACATATCCCATTCCTCGTTACTTTGGTTGCACTGGCGGGTTGTGAGACCATTTATCTTCCGACCCTGAAAGAAGTGCCTGTACGCCCCACCAATGTCAAAACCGAGCCGGCGAAACCTACCGCCCGCGCTCCTTACCGTTTGGCTGAAAATCATTGGACAGACGTTTCTAAAATCCGAGACGAAGCAACCCGTTTGAGCTATCAGGTAAGTGAAGGCAAGATCACGAAAGTTCAGGCCGCGCAATATCTGAACAAATTCCGTATCCAACAAGTAGGCCGCAACTCCATCGACGACAGCATGTATGAAGTGTATCTGCGTTCTGCTGTGGACAGCCAACGCGGTGCGATTACGACGGAGCAGTCGAAACTGTATATCCAAAACGCGCTCAGAGGTTGGCACCAACGCTGGCCGAACATGAGAAACAAACCTTCAAATCCTGCGTTTACCAACTTCCTGATGGAAGTTATGTCGATGCGTCCTTTGCAATAACAATGATGTACAACTTTACCGGAAATGTTGGATAAGCCATTTTAAGCACGACCGGTATTCTGAAATGAAAAAACTGCCGTCTGAACATGTCCAGACGGCAGTTTTTTGCATGGAAATCAACCGAAGAGCTTTTCGGTAGCCCGGCGTGCTTTGTCGCGGATTTCATTGGTAAGGTGGCTTTTCATCTGGGTATAGACTAAAGCGATCACGGCGATGTCGTCGGTAAAGCCGAGCGGGCCGAGCAGGTCGGGGATGCTGTCGATGGGGCTGAAAAAATACACCAACGCGCCGAGAATGATGATTTTGGTGCGGCTGGGCGTTTGGGGGTCTTTAAACAGAAAATACAGACTGTACAGCTGTCTGATGGCGGGTGCGCCCAGTTTGCCGGCTACGCGGCCTACTTTTCGCAGAAAGCCCGGTTCGTCTAATTTTCTTCTGCGGAATTTAGGGATAAATTCTTCAGGAGAAGGTCTGTTCATAGTGTCGTTCCTTTTGATGTGTCGGTATCAAAGCCAAAGATTTCAAAAGCTTGGCCGAACTTATATGGTGCGTTTGGAGGTAATTGCAAGATGGAGCGGCAAATTTAATTGGGTGGGAGAAAGTAATAAGGCCGTCTGAAAAAGGTTTTCAGACGGCCTATCCGATATTTCCAAGCCTTTATGACGGGATAACGCTTTTTTTCACGCACTCGGATTCGAGCGATAAATCTTTCATGGTTTTGTCGAACTCGGCCAGATATTCCGGCAAAAGATAAGGGCGAAGCAGGCTGAGGGTGCGTTGGATGCCGCGTACTTTGGAATCTTCAGTCAGCTTGGCGCGGCCGCGCAGCGAGCCGTCGAAATCGAACCAGTATTTGGTTACCATCCACATGTTCAAAGCTAAATCATTCATGGAGGTTTCGTCGGCTTTGATGATGCCCAAGCCGTTCAGGAGGGTAAGCAGGTTCACCAACAGCGGCGACACTTTGGCTTGGGTGAAATTATTGTGTTCGCCCAACAGCTCCGCGCTTCTTGCTAGCAAGGTGTTCACGTCGCTGAACAGGAAACGGTAGCGCCACATCACGTCGTAAATGCCCGACATATAGCTGATGGCATCGCATACGCCTGCCGGCAGTTGGGCGTTGTGCAGGTAGTTGAGCAAATCGTCGCTGTAACGTTTGAACAGTTGGACGATGATTTCGTCTTTATTGCGGAAATGGTAATAGAGGTTGCCCGGGCTGATGCCCAAATGGGCGGCAATGTGGTTGGTGCTGATGTTGCGTTCGCCTTCTTCGTTGAACAACATCAGCCCTGCATCAATGATTCTGGTGTAAGTATTTATTTTTATTTCTTTTGCCACTTTGCTACTCCTTAGGGCGGCGCATTGCCGCCCGTTTCAATTTATGCTTTTAACAAGTGGTTGATTATAACCAAGCTGCTTTGTTTTGACTGCAATCATAATGAAAAAGATGCCGGAAGCCAGTTCGGTTCCGCATGCAATGCCACACCGAAGCGTTCCTGCACGGTTTGGCAGATGTGTTGCGCGAGGCGGTAAACGTCTTGCGCTGTGGCCTGCTGTTTGTTAACCAGCACCAAAGCCTGTTTGTCGTGCACCGCCGCGCCGCCTATGCCGTAGCCTTTCAGACGGCATTGGTCGATCAACCAGCCCGCCGCCAGTTTGACGCTGCCGTCGGCTTGCGGGTAATGCGGCATTTCGGGATATTGTGCCAGCAGTTTGTGTGTGGTTTCGTTATCGACAATCGGGTTTTTGAAAAAACTGCCGACATTGCCCAGCACTTTCGGGTCGGGCAGTTTGCTTGCGCGGATGCTGCACACGGCTTCGGATACGTCTTTCGCCGTTGCCGCACGGCCTGCGCATTTTTCCGCCAATACGGCAGCCAAATCGCCGTAGCGGGCGTTGGCGGTGAATTGTTCTTTTAAGGCGAACACAACCGAAACAATCACATAGCGCCCTTTGCCTTGCTGTTTGAACAGGCTTTCGCGGTAGGAAAAGCAGCAGTCGGCATTGCTTAATTCGACAAAGCTTAAAGTGTCCAAATCGAAGCAGCGCACGCTGTGGATGATGTCTTTCACTTCCACGCCGTATGCGCCGATGTTCTGTACAGGCGACGCGCCCACCGTGCCCGGAATCAGGCTGAGGTTTTCCAAACCGCTCAAGCCCATATCCAGCGTTTTCAACACAAAGTCGTGCCACACTTCGCCGGCCTGCGCTTCTATATAAACGAGGCCGTCTGAACGGAAAAGTTCGCGTATGCCTTTATTTTGCATGTGGACGACCAGCCCGTCGTAGTCGTGCATCAGCAGGATATTGCTGCCGCCGCCGAGCCACAAAACGGTATGGCGGTCGAACTGGGGCAGCTTCACCAATTCCGGCAAATCCGCTTCTTTTTCCAACACGGCAAAATCACGCGCCGCGGCTTTCAAGCCGAATGTGTTGAGCGGCGTTAAATCCACATCGTGCAACAACTGCATCACAACATCCTTTTACGTTCAGCCACCGAGCGGCTGCATATTTCCAAATACCAAACCAGTAAAACGGCGGCGACGGTGAGCGAAATCACCAGCGCCGTCCAAAAACCGTAAATGCCCATGTCTGCCGAATAAGCCAGCAGATAGCCCGGCACCAAACCGAAGCCCCAAAAGGCTACGGCGTGAATCAGCATTGGGATTTTGGTCACTTTATAACCGCGCAGGGCATAAGAAGCGACGCATTGGGTGGCGTCGCCCAACTGAAACACCGCCGCGAACAGCAGCACCGTTGCCGCAATCGCCAATACCGCTGCATCGTCGGTGTACATGCCTGCCAGCGGGTAGCGCAAAAATACCAGCAACAAAGCGGTAAACACCGCCATCACCACGCCCAAAACCAATGAAACGCCCGAAATATAACGCGCCCGTGCATATTCCCTGCGGCCGATGGTGTAGCCCACCCGCACCGTGCCCGCCGAGCCGATGCTTTGCGGAATCATATAAATCACGCTGGTTAAGCTGATCACCACTTGCTGCGCCGCCACATAATCCTCGCCTTGCCGCGCCACCAAAAACACGATGCACGAAAACAGGCTTACTTCCAGAAAAAACGAAAAGCCGATCGGCGCGCCCAGTTTCCAGATTTGTTTGAACACCTTCATATCAGGCTTACTGAATCGCTCGGTCAGCTTGAACTGCCTGAAATATTTCTGCTTCACCACATACAGCCACAGCGCGGCGGCGTTGAACCAAAACACCAGCGTAGTCGCCACACCGCAACCCGCACCGCCCAGCGCAGGCATGCCGAATTTGCCGTACACAAACGCATAATTGAGCGGCACGTTCAGAAAAAACGCCAAAAAACTCACAATCATAATCACGCGCGGCCGGTTCAGGCTCGAAGCATAGGCATGCAAGGCGCGGTGTATCATTGCCGCGGGCATGGCCAAGCCGGTGAACAGCATATATTGCGCCATCATGCTTTCGACGTTTTCACTCAAGTTCAGCAGCTTCTGAAACGGAACAATGGCCAGCCACATCAGCAGCATGCCTATCACGCCCATCATCAGGCCGAACCACATGCTCTGCCGCCCCGTTTCGCCCACTTCGTCGTATTTGCCCGCGCCGTAAAGCTGGGCGATCATCGGGTTCAGCGCCGTCATCACGCCGAGAAAAGTGATGTACACCATCACAAACGCGCTGCTGCCGAGGGCGACGGCGGCCAAATCGTCTTTACCCGCGCCGCCCGCCATTACCGTATCTACAAAACCCACGCCCACTTGCGCCACTTGGGCAAGCAGCATCGGCAGGGCGAGCAGCACGAGTTTTTTGCCTTCTTTATGGAAAACGGGGAAGGAATAACGGTTTAGATCGAAAAGCATAAAGTTTCCAAGTTCAGACGGCCTGTTTCAGACGGCCTCTTACGGATAGTGTGTGTTGTAGATAGCTGTGTTTTTTCAGACGGCCTTTACATCCCGAAAGCCGTTTGCCGCCAAATGCCGCAAACGCCGCTGGCGGTGGCGGAAAAAGAGGCGGGCGGCGGTTGCCATCGGTGCAGTCAGCATGCCCGCGTCTATTTCCACACAGTCGTGATACAGGCAGCCGCCGTTTTGCGGTTTGACGGTAACCGTATGCCGCCAGCGGCGTATCAGCGCGCCGCGGCCGTTGTCGAGCATGGTGAAGCAGTCTGCCGTCGGATAGGAAATATCCACGAGCTGCCAGCCCAGCGGCACAAGGCCGAACAGGTGCATGTTGAGCCGGTAGGCGGCGGGTTGCCATGTTTCGGGAAGCGTTTCGTTGCGGCACGGGCAGAAAACAACCAACGGACGCGCCACATACAGCAGCAACGACGGCTTTTTCAAGTGCGCGGCCGCTTCTTCGGCGGAGCAGGGCAAAAAAGTGTGCAGGCAGATACTACGCATGGCGGTTTTCGCGTTGTTTTCTGTTTTTCAGACGGCCTAAGCCGGCAGACAAGCTCGAAAAATGCAACTGCGTAGTGTAACAAAAAAAGCCCTTGCTCGGGCGGTTTTGCATTTGACAGGCCGTCTGAAACCATACACACTCTGCCGCTTTCCACTCCGCCGCAGCCATGATGAACTGGAACGACCACCTGCAAGCCGCGCTCGACAGCCAAGCGGCGAAACAAGCCTACCGCCGCCGCACCGCCCGTCGCGCCGACACTGCGCCGCCTTATCTCGAAAGCGGCGGCAAACGCTATCTCAATTTCGCCGGCAACGACTACCTCGGCCTCAGCCGCGACCCGGGCATCATCGCCGCATGGCAGCAGGCTTTGGCGCAATACGGCACCGGCAGCGGCGGTTCGCCTTTGGTCAGCGGCCACACCGACGCGCACGAAATGCTGGAAAACCATTTGGCCGATTGGCTCGGCTACGAACGCGCCATCCTGTTTCCCAGCGGTTACGCCGCCAACCAAGCCGTGCTACTTGGCTTATTGGGCAAAGGCGACGTGCTGCTGGCCGACAAACTCTGCCACGCTTCCATGCAGGAAGCTGCCGCCCTCGGCCCCGCGCAGTTTAAGCGGTTCGCCCATCGGCAATATGATGTTTTGGAAAAGCAACTGATTGAACATAAAGGGAAAAGAATCTTGGTAGCCAGCGAAGGCGTGTTCAGTATGGACGGCGATACCGCCGACTTAGGCCGTCTGAAAACCCTGTGCGAACGATACGGCGCATGGCTGCTGCTCGACGACGCACACGGCATCGGCATCCTCGGCAGCGAAGGCCGCGGCAGCGCGGCAGCGGCAGGCGTGCAACCCGACATATTGATCGTTACCTTCGGCAAAGCCGTCGGGCTGATGGGCGCGGTGGTATTGTGCAGCCGCACCGTTGCCGAATACCTCACCCAATTCGCCCGCCACCTGATTTACAGCACCGCCTTTCCGCCCGCCCAAGCCACCGCGCTGTCTGTTGCTTTGGAGCGCGTCCGTGCCGCCGACGGTTTGCGCGAAAAACTGCGAGGCAACATCCGCTTTTTTCAGACGGCCTTATCCGAATGCGGACTGCGGGAACGCCTGATGCCGTCTGAAACAGCCATCCAGCCCTTTCTCTGCGGCAGCAACGAAGCCGCCTTGTCCGCATCCGCCACCCTGCGCGAGCACGGCCTGTATGTGCCCGCCATCCGTCCGCCCACCGTGCCCGTCGGGCTGGCTCGGCTGCGGATTACCCTTACCGCCGCCCACGAACCGACGCATATCGAAACATTAATCAAAGGCTTGCAAGATGCCGTCTGAAAAACCGTCCAAACACCTCATCGCCCGCGCATTCAGCCAAGCCGCCGCCGGTTACGATGCCTATGCCGACGTTCAACAGCAGGCCGGGCTGCGTTTGCTGCAACTTCTGGAAAGCCATTTTTCAGACGGCCTCAACCGCAAAACCGTTGCCGACATCGGCGCGGGCAGCGGCTGGGTCAGCGAAAAAATACGCAGTCGCGGCGCCAACGTACTCGCCCTCGATTTGGCCGAAGGCATGTTGCAACACATCGCCCGCCACCGCCGCGCCGACTACTGCCTGCTCGCCGATGCCGAATCGCTGCCGTTGGCCGACGGCAGCATGGATGCCTGTTTCAGCAGCCTCGCCCTGCAATGGTGCGACCTCGAACGCGCCGCCGCCGAAATGCAGCGCGTGATCCGGCCCGGCGGCTGCGCGGCCGTCGCCACCATCGGCACAGGCAGCCTGCAACAGCTCAAACAGGCATGGCAGGCCGCCGACGAAGCCGCGCACGTCAACCGCTTCCTGACCGAAAGAGAAATTCAGACGGCCTTTAACTGCTTTCCCAACCTACGGATACACACCGAAACGCATACCCAATATTTCCCCACCCTCCAAGCCCTGCTGCACAGCCTGAAAAACATCGGTGCCAACCATGTGATCGCACGCGAAAACAAAGGCTTAACGGGCAAACGGCGCTGGCAGCGTTTTCAGACGGCCTACGAAAACATGCGCGCGCCGAACGGTATGTTGCCGCTGGATTACCGCATCACTTATGTTGTGGCTTGGTAAGCAGGAGATAAACTTTTTTAGGCATAGGCAGGCCGTCTGAAAGGATTGCGCCGGGTGTTTGCGCAACACGGGCAATGCATCCGACTTAAAAACGGCATATCTGCTATATTCGGATTATGCTTCGGCAGGCTACGATGCTTTTTTGAAGAAAAGGGCGGATATGCGCGGAAAAACCATGAATCAGATTACCTTGCTTTCGGAAAAACACCATGATTATGCTTTCGGCTTTGAAGTACAGTCCCCCGAAAAGCTGCTTGTCTCGTGGGACGCGGCTTACGACGAAGTGATTACCTTGCCGTGCGTGGAACGGGACGATCCGTATTTGGATATGGATTTTGAAATCGGCAGTGATTACTGCTTCCGCTATCCGGTGCGGGTCGGCAACGTGCTGTTTGAAAAATGGTGTTTCCATGTAGCTCCGGAGCAACGTACAGATATTGTCGTGCAAGAATATTATGCGGACATTGCCACTGGCATCAGTGAGTCGGATTTTCAGCAGATTCACCATCATTTGGAAAAAGTTTTGCCGCTTGAGAAACGGAGCAGTAAAGCGTCTGCTTCAGTATTTTGTCAAAACGGCATCACGCTGTATCTGAAACATTTTGCCGGGCAGGAATATCCGTGTTTGCAGGTTTTATCAGTCAATACGCGCGATTATTTTGATTTGCCGGCAGATGTTGAAAGCGAAAACAGTATGAAGTTGAGCGGTGTTTTGGTTTTTCCGCAGGAGACCGTATCCACGGGAGTAGATTATAAAAAAGACGCTTCCGTGAAAAGAAGACCGCCGGTAATTGCAGAAAAATTCGGTAGGCAGACGGTTGTGTGGCGTGACGATAAAAACAAATTGCTGGGTGTGTGCGCCGGAAACTTTTCGCAAACCTACCCGCTGGCGCACATCGAACAAGTGGGTTTGGAGCGCGTGTTTTCGATGAAAGGCGGCGGAGAAGATTTTGTGCGGCTTCATTTATCATCGCCTTACGCACCGAAAACCATACTGACCGCCCGCTACGGTTATTTCAACCCGTATATCGCCGCTCTGGAGAAGCTGCTGCAGAAGCCGGTTGTCTGTGAACAAAGCGGCTTTTTCCGCAAGCATATATTGCCGTGGCTGGCAAAATTTCTGTAAATCAAAATAGGCAGTCTGAAAATGCGTTTTAGCGAAACTCGCAAAACCCGTTTTCAGACGGCCTCGGTTTGTCTGTATTTATGCAGGATGGAGACGGTTTTGTTTGCGGCACGGTTTTTTGTCGAAACAGGCTACGGGTTGCGCGACTGCCATTTCCGCTTCAGAAAGGGAAGTATCACATACCATTGCAGATAAAAACCGATACCGTTTACCGAGATATTGATTAGTAACAGTTGAAAGTCGGAAAACTCGTTGGGAAACCAAGTTAGAAGCGGTGCTGTCAAAAACATGGCGAGCGTACCCAAAGGGAAGCCGATATAAGCCAAAAAGACAAGATAGCCGAACGGGTCTTGCGCGTAATAGATTGCTCCCGCCGCGACACCGAACAGCCACAACAGCATCAGTTTTTTACAGGCCATGGTTATATTTTCTCTTTCTACGGGCTTGTTCTGCTGCCTGTGATTATTCCGCTTCGTTAATCCAAGCCTGCTGCACGGCTTCGAGGATTTTTTCGCCGCAACGGGCAGGGTCGTCGTCAAAATCGGGCAGGGCGAGAATCAGCTCGCGCAAGTGGGTGAAGCGGATGGTTTTCGGGTCGATATCGCCGTGGGTGTCGTAGAGTTCTTCGGCAATGCGTTGGGTGTCGGTCCATTTCATCGGTGTACTCCTTTGTGATTTTTGAGACGGAACCCATCGGAAAACGGTATAGGTTCCGTTAAGGCTTCAGGCCGTCTGAAAATAATTGTTCAGACGGCCTCTGTGATTAATGATGCTCGCGCGCGTGGTTGATGGTGTATTTGGGAATTTCCACCACCAAATCTTCATCGGCGACTTTGGCTTGGCAGCTTAAACGGGATTCTGCTTCCAAGCCCCATGCTTGGTCGAGCAGGTCTTCTTCGATTTCAGACGGCTCTTCCAAGCTGTCGAAACCTTGGCGAACGATCACATGGCAGGTGGTGCAGGCGCAGGATTTTTCGCAGGCATGGTCGATTTCGATGTCGTTGTCGAGCAGCAAATCGCAGATGGTTTGGCCTTCGGGGGCGTTGTCGATGATTTTGCCTTCAGGGCAGAGTTCGGCGTGTGGCAGTATGGTAACTTTCGGCATGTGTGTTCTCTTAAATGAAATGAAGTTATGGTCGGGCGCTATTTTACCCGATACGGCAGGTGCTGCTGCCGGTTTGCTATTAATGTTTTAAATGGGGCGGTAAGCGCTGCTTGAGATTTCCGCCGCTTGTTCGGTTGGATAAACGGTTTGGTTTTTTCAGGCAAGCAGCTCCAAATGTTCGATCAGAATCGACGAACCGATCACGATCAGCACGATGCCGCCCAACACTTCGGCGCGTTTGCCCACGGCTTTGCCAAACGAACGACCTAAAACCATGCCGGTGGCGGACATTAATGTGGTGGTGGTGCCGATCATAAAGGCCGCCAGCCAGATGTTGACTTCGACAAAGGCGAGGCCGACGCCGACAATCATGGAATCGATGCTGGTGGCGATGGCGGTAATGACGGTGAGCAGGAAACCGTTTTTCCCTGTGTTTTCGCCGCTTTCTTCTTGGTCGGATAAAGTGCCGTAAATCATTTTGCCGCCCAAACCCAGCAGCAGGATAAAGGCGACCCAGTGGTCCCATTCGGCGATGAAGGGTTTGGCTGCCGAGCCGCCCAGCCAGCCGATTAAGGGCGTAATGGTTTCGATAACGCCGAAAATCAGTGCCGTACGGCCGACGCGCCGCAAGGTCAGGCAATTGCAGTTGCAGGCGGCGCCTTTGGCTATCGAGGCGGCAAAGGCGTCGACAGACATGGCAAAGGCCAGAATGCTTAGGGTGTAGAGGTTCATGGTTGTCTTTTGCGGCCTTGTTCGGGCAACGCTTTATTTTTTTATTCAGCCGTTCGGGTAGGTGCTTGGCGGCTTTAGGGTGGTGTTATTGATTGTGTTATTTTCAGACGGCCTCAAGTTGGGAGGCCGTCTGAAATTTAAATATCGTTTACATTTTGTCCGGCCAGGGCGCGTTGGATATTGCGGTTCATGCGTCGGCCGGCGAAGTCGTCGGTGGCATGTCCTAACGCGGATACGGCATTGCGGATTTCGTCGGCATTGCCTGTCTGAACGAGATTGTGCAAAGCGGCGATGCTGTCGCGGATGGCGGCGAGTTCGGTTTCTTTGAGCAAATCGCCATCCATTTCCAACGCGGTTTCTACGGCGGCGGTAAGACCTTCGGCTTCCACAACGGCTTCGGCGCGGGCGCGGGCGGCCATGTCGTCGGAGGCGTTCGACATGCTCTCTTTCAGCATGTTGGTGATGGTTTCGTCGTCGAGACCGTAGGAAGGTTTCACTTCGATTTGCGCCTGCACGCCGGTGGATTGTTCGCGGGCGGACACGGAAAGCAGGCCGTCTGCATCCACTTGGAAGGTAACACGGATGCGGGCGGCGCCGGCCACCATCGGCGGAATGCCGCGCAAGGTGAATTTGGCGAGGCTGCGGCAGTCGGACACGAGTTCGCGTTCGCCTTGCACCACATGGATGGTCATCGCGGTTTGGCCGTCTTTAAAGGTGGTGAACTCTTGGGCGCGGGCGGTGGGCAAGGTGCTGTTGCGCGGGATGATTTTTTCCGCCAGCCCGCCGTAGGTTTCGAGGCCGAGCGACAGGGGCGTTACGTCGAGCAGCAGCCATTCGTCTTCGTTTTTATTGCCCGCCAGCACATTGGCCTGCATCGCCGCGCCGAGTGCGACCACTTGGTCGGGGTTGAGGTTATTGAGCGGCGTTTGGCCGAAAAAGGTAGCCACGGCTTGCTGAACGTGCAGCATGCGGGTGGAGCCACCCACCATAATCACGCCTTTCACGTCGGCCTTGCCCACCCCCGCGTCTTTCAAGGCCTGCTTCACCGGCTCGATGGTTTTGGCAACCAGATGTTGGGTGAGGTTGTGGAATTCTTGGCGGGTGATGGCGGTATCGACCGTGCGGCCGTCTGAAAGCACGGTTTGCACGGTGGCGCTGGTGTCGGTGGTGAGGGTTTCTTTGGCGGCGCGGGCGAGGCTGAGCAGCAGTTGGCTGTCTTGCTCGTTGAGCTGCGAGAGTTTGTTTTGCTCCAGCAGCCAGCAGAACAGGCGGTGGTCGAAGTCGTCGCCGCCGAGCGCGCTGTTGCCGTTGGTGGCTTTCACTTCAAACAGCCCTTTGGTGAGCTGCAACACGGATACGTCGAGCGTGCCGCCGCCGAGGTCGTACACCACAAACGTGCCTTCCGAGCGGTTGTCCAAACCGTAGGCAATCGCGGCGGCGGTCGGTTCGTTGAGTAGGCGCAAAACGTTTAATCCGGCCAAACGCGCGGCATCTTTGGTGGCTTGGCGTTGGGCATCGTCGAAATAGGCAGGCACGGTGATCACGGCACCGACAAGCTCGCCGCCGAGGTTTTCTTCGGCACGCTGTTTCAAAGTGCGGAGGATTTCGGCGGACACGTCAATCGGCGTTTTGTCGCCCGCACGGGTGTGCAACTCGATGATGCGTTCGTTATTGCCGAAGCGGTAAGGCAGATAGCGGGCTTCTTGCTGAACATCTTCCAAAGTGCGCCCGATCAAACGTTTGGCGGAGCTGATGGTGTTCACGGGGTCGATTTTTTGAGCCTTGAGCGCGTCGTAGCCGACTTCGATATCGTCTCGGCCGCAATAACGCACAACCGAAGGCAGGGTAACGCGGCCTTTTTCGTCGGGCAGGCAAACGGCGCTGCCGCTTTTAACAGAGGCGACGAGGCTGTTGGTGGTGCCCAAGTCGATACCGACGGCCAAGCGGTGTTGGTGTGGTGCGGCAGACATGCCGGGTTCGGAAATTTGCAGAAGAGCCATGTTTGTGTGCCTTGTGGGGTGTTATTTTTGTCGGCGCGTATTTTAGCAGATTTGACGCGGGTAGTTGAGTAGTTTTGTCGGGAATAGGGATGAGGCCGTCTGAAAACTGCGGCAGGGCTTGGAAATTCAGCGGGTTTGAGGTTTGAGAGAGCGGTGTTGTTATGCAAATCGGCAACACGGTTTGCTCGGCAGAAGGGCTTGCCGAGTACAAAGCCTTTTTAAGGCGAACCCGCTTCGTCGTCCAAGCTTTTCAACCATGCCAGCTTTTCGCCGATTTTGATTTCCAGCCCGCGCGGTACGGGTTGGTAGAAGTCCGGTTCGGCCAGACCGTCGGGCATATAGGTTTCGCCGGCGGCGTAGGCGTTCGGTTCGTCGTGGGCATGGCGGTATTCGCGCCCGTAGCCGAGTTCTTTCATCAATTTGGTTGGGGCGTTGCGCAGGTGGACGGGTACTTCGTCGCTGGCATTCTGTTTGATAAATTCCCGCATTTTGTTGTAAGCCTTGTAGCCTGCATTGGATTTGGCGGCTGCGGCTAGGTAAAGCACGGCTTGGGCGAGGGCGAATTCGCCTTCGGGAGAGCCTAAACGCTCGTAAGTGGCGGCGGCTTCGTTGGCAATCTGCATGGCGCGCGGGTCGGCCAGGCCTATGTCTTCCCAAGCCATGCGCACGATGCGGCGGGCGAGGTAGCGCGGGTCGGCGCCGCCGTCGAGCATGCGGCAAAACCAGTAAAGGGCGGCGTTGGGGTGGGAGCCGCGCACGGATTTGTGCAGAGCGGAAATCTGGTTGTAGAAGCTTTCTCCGCCTTTGTCGAAGCGGCGGATTTGTGTGCCGAGGCTTTCGGTGAGGAAAGCGGCGTCAAGCGTTTTCAGACGGCGTGTATCGGCGGCGCGCAGCAGTTGTTCCAAAAGATTGAGCAGGCGGCGGGCGTCGCCGTCGGCAGTGTCGGCGAGCAGTTCGCGGGCTTCGTCGGTGATGGTGAAGGCGGTGTATTCGGGCAGTGCCAGCACTTTGTCGATAAGCTGCTGCATGTCTTGCGCAGTTAACGGTTGCAATACATACACTTGCGCGCGGCTGAGTAGGGCGGGGTTGACTTCGAAAGAGGGGTTTTCGGTGGTGGCGCCGATGAAGGTTAACAGGCCGCTTTCGACGTGCGGCAAAAAGGCGTCTTGCTGGGCTTTGTTGAAACGGTGGACTTCATCGACAAACAAAATAGTTGCGCGACCTTGCTGCAAGGCGATTTCTGCTTTGTCGATGGCTTCGCGGATGTCTTTCACGCCTGAAAATACCGCCGACACAGGCAGAAACTGGGCGTTGAAGCTTTGCGCCAAAATCCGCGCCAAGGTGGTTTTGCCGACGCCGGGCGGTCCCCACAGTAGCATGGAATGCGGTTTGCCGCCTTCAATCGCCACGCGCAAAGGTTTGCCTTCGCCGATAAGGTGCTGTTGCCCGATCACTTCGTCAAGCGAGTGCGGGCGCAGGCGTTCGGCTAAGGGGGCGTCGGGTTGGCGGGAAAAGAGGTCGGTCATGGCTCGGTTTTCTGTTCAGACGGCCTTTATTATAGCGGAGAAAGTGCAGAGTGATGTCGGCCGGCTTGCAGCAAGATGAAGTTTCGTCGCCATAACCGTGTAAGCGGCAGCACGATGTTGTACAATACCGCCTTGGTGGGTTTCAGACGGCCTCTCGATTGGCGAGCCGTTTGTTTTTAGAAAGAAAATGTATGAAGAAAACAGCAGGATTGGTGGGAATGTTGTTGCTCGGTGCCTGTGCCGGCGGCGCAAACGGTATGTTGTCAAGTAATTCGATTGTGAAATCGGTGGTTGATAACCAATGCCGTATAGAGTTGAACAAACGCAGCGAATGGAAATTGGCATCGTTGGTGATGACGGCCCAACAGCAGCGCGAATGGGAAGACAAAATCTGCGGCTGTGCCGGCGAAGAAGTATTCAATCATGTGACGACCGACGAATTAATTAAGATTGCCAACCCCGATACCCGTGTGGAAGCCGCCGCTTCGGTAACCGCGAAAACCGTTACCGCCTGCGTGAAACGCTTGATACGCTAAACCTGTTTTTCAGACGGCCTCTGTCGCAAGGCAGGCCGTCTGAAAATAAAATAAGATATAAGCCCGCTTTCGGGCATGAAATTTTCCAAACCATCTCACGAAATACAAGAAGAAATCATGAAATATATCAGCACCCGCGGCCAAACCGCACATAAAGCATTCAGCGAAGTTTTATTGATGGGTCTCGCCCCCGACGGCGGCCTGATGATGCCCGAAAGCTATCCGCAGGTTGACGGGCAAACGCTGGAAAAATGGCGCGGCTTGAGCTATCCCGAATTGGCTTTTGAAATCATGAGCCTGTTTGTGACCGATATTCCCACCGACGACCTGCGCGACATCATCAACCGCACTTACACCGCCGAAGCTTTCGGCACGGCAGAAATCACGCCGGTGCGCACGCTTTCAGACGGCATCAAAATCCAAGCCCTCTCCAACGGCCCGACGCTCGCGTTTAAAGACATGGCCATGCAGTTTCTCGGCAACGCGTTTGAATATGTGCTGAACAAAGAAGGCAAACAGCTCAATATCCTCGGTGCCACCAGCGGCGACACCGGCTCGGCGGCCGAATACGCACTGCGCGGCAAAAAAGGCATTCATGTATTCATGCTGTCGCCCGAAGGGAAAATGAGTGCTTTCCAACGCGCACAGATGTTCAGTCTGCAAGACGAGAATATCCACAATATCGCCGTAAAAGGTATGTTTGACGATTGCCAAGACATCGTTAAAGCCGTGCAAAATGACGCTTCTTTCAAAGAGCAATACCATATCGGCACGGTCAACTCCATCAACTGGGGGCGCATCGTTGCCCAAGTGGTGTATTACTTTGCCGGCTATTTCAACGCAACCCACAGCAACGAGCAAAAAGTCAGTTTCTGCGTGCCCAGCGGCAACTTCGGCAATGTATGCGCCGGCCACATTGCCCGCCAAATGGGACTGCCTATCCACCGCCTGATTGTGGCGACCAATGAAAACGACGTGTTGGACGAGTTTTTCAAAACCGGCGAATACCGCCCGCGTACCGCCGATCACACTATGGTAACTTCCAGCCCGTCTATGGATATTTCCAAAGCCTCCAACTTCGAGCGTTTTATTTTCGATTTGGTTGAGCGCGATGCCGCACAAGTGGAAGCCTTGTGGGCGGAAGTGGGCGCAGGCAAAGGCTTCGACCTGAATTGGCTGCTGGAAAAAGTGCACCAACGCTACGGTTTCGTATCCGGCAAGAGCCTGCACAAAGACCGTTTGCGCATCATCGCCGAAGTGTATCAAGCCGACGGCGAACTCATCGACCCGCATACCGCCGACGGTGTGAAAGTGGCGCGCGAAGTGCGCGAAGCGGGCGAAACCATCGTTTGTTTGGAAACCGCATTGGCGGCCAAGTTTGAAGACACCATTCGCGAAGCCGTGGGCGACGTGCAAATCCCGCGCCCCACCGGTTTGGAAGGCTTGGAAAAACTGCCGCAACGCGTTCAAGTCGTGCCGAACAATGCGGACATCGTTAAAGCCATCATTCGTGAAACTTTAGATCAATAAAGGTGTTCAGGCCGTCTGAAACGTTTTAGCGAAACTCGCACAGCTCGTTTTGGCGAAGCTCGCAAAGTTCGCTTTCAGACGGCCTGAGACCTTTGCAAAACCCGCAGATGTGGATGCAGTTCAAGGCGTAGCAGCGCAGCGAGTGCAGACATATCATACAGATAGGCAAACGAGCGAGCAGCGCACAACGCAGAAATGCGCCGCAGATGAGGGTTTTGCAAAGGTTTCGGCCTTTGAGATAAACGGAACAACGGTTCGCCAACCGGATATCGGTACAGCCCTCTGCGGCTGTTTCGTGCTATCTGCAAACATTGTGATGAAAAATATTTTTGTTTAGAATGACATGTTTGCGCTCAATTTACGGGAAATTATGCCAAACCAAATGAAAGAGCGGCCAAATCTGGTTTTATACACGCGCTTGCTGGGGTATCTGAAAAACTATTGGAAGATTTTTTCCTTTGCTGTTTTTTCGATGCTGGTGGTGGCGGCGACTATGCCTGCGTTTGGCTATCTGTTGAAGCCGTTGATCAACGAAGGCTTCGTCGATAAAAACATGCAGAAAATGACCTGGCTGCCGCTGGCGATTGTGGGTCTGTTTCTGATTCGCGGCCTGTTCAATTTTCTCAACGAATATTGCACCACCTACCTTTCGAGCCATTTGGTACAAAAGGTGCGCGGTGAAATGTTTGAAAAAATGATGCGCCTGCCGTCGGGCTATTTCGGCAACAACAGCAGCGGCCGGATTATGTCGCGCATTTTAAGTGATGCCGGCCAGATTACCGACGCCGGTTTCAACGTGATTACGGTCATCGCCAAAGACGGCGTCAGCGTGGTCGGTCTGCTGTGTTTGCTGTTTTATCTAGACTGGAAACTCACGCTGATTACATTCGGCATTTTGCCGGTGGTGGCCGTCAGCATCCGTTTGGTAAGCCGCCGGTTGCGCAATCTGTCGCAAGTCAACCAAACTTATCTCGGCCAAATGATGCAGGTGCTGAACGAAAGCATCGAAGGCGCGCGCGTGATTAAGGTTTACGGCGGTCAAAAATATGAAACGGCACGCTTCGAGCATGTGTCCGACCATGTGCGCCGCAACAATATCAAGCAGGTTTCCGCCAGCTCTTTCGGCACGGGTTTTACCCAGCTGATGGCATCGGTGGCTTTGGCCGTGATTGTGTATGTGGCGGCGGGTCAGGCTAATTCTTCGGATTTCAGCGCCGGCGACTTTATGGCGTTTTTGTCGAGCATGATCATGATGTTTGACCCGATCAAACGCATGACCGGCGTGGTGCAGTCGCTGCAACGCGGCTTGGCGGCGGCGGAAAGCGTATTCGGATTTTTGGATGCGCCCGAAGAAAGCGACGGCAGCAGTTTGGTATTGAGCACCAAACCGGGCAATATCGAATTTTGCAATGTCGTGCACCGTTATCCCGAAGCCGATCGCAACAGTTTGAACGGTATCAATCTTTTGGTGCCGCAAGGCAAAGTAGTTGCATTGGTCGGCGCGTCTGGCTGCGGTAAAACCACTTTGGCCAACATGCTGCCGCGCTTTTTCGATCCGACCGAAGGCGAGATCCGCATCGGCGGCATTGATTTGCGCGAGTTTACGCTTGAAAGCCTGCGCGCCAATATGGCGTTTGTGAGCCAAGATGTCGTGCTCTTCAACGGCACGGTAGCGGCCAATATCGCTTACGGCCGTCTGAATAAAGTGAGCGAAGCCGATATTATTCAGGCAGCCAAAGCCGCCAATGCTTGGGAGTTTATCAAAGCCATGCCGAACGGTTTGCAGACCGAAATCGGCGAAAACGGTTTGAAACTTTCAGGCGGCCAGCGGCAGCGTTTGGCGATTGCGCGCGCCATTCTGAAGGACGCACCGATTTTGATTTTAGACGAAGCCACCAGCGCGCTGGATAATGAGTCCGAACGCTTGGTGCAGGCGGCGTTGGAAACCTTGATGCAAAACCGCACCACGATTGTGATTGCCCACCGCTTATCCACGATTGAAAAAGCCGACAATATCGTGGTGATGCACGAAGGCAGGGTGGTCGAGCAGGGTACGCATACCGAGTTGCTGGCTAAGGGCGGCCGCTATGCCGATTTGCACAGCCTGCAATTCGATAAGCACAGCGAAATTTCAGACGGCCACAGTCAAGCCGCAGACTAATTCATTTTCAGACGGCCTCATATGTATGCCGTCTGAAACCGGTAATTTTTTGCTATTTCTACTATTAATTAAGGAAGCTTAAATGGCAGCATTCAATACCCAAAAAGTTTTATCAGTACATCACTGGACAGACGCTTATTTCACTTTCACCTGCACGCGCGATGAGTCGCTGCGTTTTGAAAACGGCCAATTCGTGATGGTCGGTTTGATGGTCGACGGCAAACCCTTGATGCGCGCATACAGCGTGGCCAGCGCCAACTGGGAAGAGCATCTCGAGTTTTTCAGTATCAAAGTGCAAGACGGCCCGTTAACCAGCCGTTTGCAGCATTTGAAAGTGGGCGACGAAGTGCTGATCAGCAAAAAGCCTACCGGCACGCTGATTTGCGGTGATTTGAATCCCGGTAAGCATCTGTATCTGCTCTCAACCGGCACCGGCATCGCACCGTTTTTGAGCATCACGAAAGACCCCGAAGTGTATGAACAGTTTGAAAAAGTGATTTTGGTACACGGTGTACGCTACAAAAAAGATTTGGCTTATTACGACCGCTTTACCAAAGAATTGCCCGAACACGAGTATCTGGGCGACCTCGTGAAAGAGAAGCTGATTTATTATCCTGTGGTGTCGCGCGAAGAATTTCCGCACCGCGGCCACATTACCGATTTGATGCGCAGCGGTAAATTGTTTGAAGACATCGGCTTGCCGATGATGAACCCCGAGCACGACCGCGCCATGCTGTGTGGAAGCCCGGCCATGCTGAAAGATACCAGCGAGGTGTTAAACGAATTCGGTTTGAAAGTGTCGCCGAAAATGGGTCAGCGCGGTGATTACTTGATTGAACGCGCGTTTGTGGATCAATAAGCAGGGTAATTTGCCGAATAGCTTGGTGTGCATACAGAGGCCGTCTGAAATAAACTTTCAGACGGCCTCTGTTTATTGGCAGGCAGAATTAGATTTCAAACGTACTTTCATGGTTTGCGCCGCGTATCATGCCGGCGGCAACCGTGTGGTTGGTTGCTTCGTCTATCAGGATAAAAGCGCCTGTGGCCGGGTTTTCCGTGTAGGCCGTTGCGTTGAGCGGCTGCTGTGTTTTCAGGCTGACATTGCCGATGTCGTTCAGGTTAAGCTGCTGCGCCGATTGAACGTGGCTGAGGGTGTGCACATCCCACACATAAGCGATTTCGCTGATTTTCACGCCGGTGGTTTTTGCGCCTTGTTTGAGCAGGTATTTCCGCCGCAGATTAAGCGGCGTTTCGTCAAACCAGCATAAGGCCGCCTGAAAATTTTGTTGCGGTATCAGCGGATTGTCGGCGGAAACAATGCTGTCGCCGCGTGAAACGTCTATGTCGCTGTCGAGCGTTAAGGTTAGTACATCGCCGGCTTGGGCAGAGTCACTTTTGCCGTTCGGCTTGTAGATTTCCGCAATGCGCGCGGTTTTGTTATTGGGCAGGATTCTGACTTCGTCTCCCGTTTTCAGACGGCCTGCTTCCAAACGCCCTTGATAGCCGCGGAAATCATCGCTGCTGCTGCCGTCTTGCCGGGCCACGCGTTGCACGGAAAAGTAAGCGGGTTGGTGGTCGGTGTTTCTGCGGGCTACCGGCAGGCTTTCCAAAAGCGGCAGCAACGCCAGCCCTGTGTGCCAAGGTGTATTGGGGCTGATATCGACAATATTGTCGCCGTTTAAAGCGCTGATGGGCAGAAAATGGATATCGGCTTCCAAGCCGATATGCTGAGCCAGCGTTTGGTAGGCTTGAGTGATGGCAAGATATTTGTGTTCGTCAAAGCCTAAGAGATCAAGTTTGTTGACGGCCACAATGATGTTCGGGCATCCGAGCAGCTTCAAAATGGCGCTGTGGCGTTTGGTTTGGGGCAGTAATACAGGTTCGCCGCTGTTGAAATTAACGCGGGTGGCGTCAACCAAAATAATTGCGGCATCCGCCGTAGATGCACCCGTGACCATATTGCGCGTGTACTGTTCATGGCCGGGTGTATCGGCGATGATAAATTTGCGCTTGGGCGTGGAGAAATAACGGTAGGCAACGTCAATGGTAATGCCTTGTTCGCGCTCGGCGGCCAGGCCGTCGGTCAGGCTGGCGAAGTCGGGCGCTTGGCCGTTTTGAGCTGTTTGGTCGAGTTTGGCGGCTTGGTCGGCGAGCAGGGCTTTGCTGTCGTAAAGCAAGCGGCCGATAAGCGTGGACTTGCCGTCATCTACGCTGCCGGCGGTAATAAAACGAAGCAGAGGGGCGGTGGGTGCGCTCATACAAAATCCTTTTTTCAGATGGCCTGTTATCTGATGGCTACTGTAAACAGGCCGTCTGAAAAAAGGAAAGAATGGTTCGTTTTAATTTAAGATGATTTTGTTATATCGGTGTTGAAAATGTTTGAGACCCGTAGAGTGGCCGTCTGAAAAAAATAATGAAGCGCTTCCAGATTTAACGGCAAACAAAATCCCCTGATTGCGAACTGTAAAACAGCACCAATTAGGGGATTGCTTCAAACTAAACGTTTGATTTCAGACGGCCTCAATTAAGACAACAAGTGAGCCACGCCTGCTTTTTCTTCTTCCAGCTCTTTCAGAGTTACATTGATGCGCTCTTGGCTGAATTCGTCGATTTCCAAACCTTCAACCAGTTTGTATTCGCCGTTTTCGCAAGTTACCGGGAAGCCGAACATAGTGCCTTCGGGAATGCCGTAAGAGCCGTCGGAAGGAATACCCATGGTTACCCATTTGCCGTTGGTGCCCAACACCCAGTCGCGGATGTGGTCGATGGCGGCGTTGGCGGCAGAAGCAGCAGAAGACAGGCCGCGCGCTTCAATAATGGCAGCACCGCGTTTGCCCACGGTCGGCAGGAACACATTGGCGTTCCACTCTTGATCGTTGATCATGTCTTTTACGCTTTCGCCGTTGATGGTGGCAAAGCGGTAATCGGCATACATGGTGGGAGAGTGGTTGCCCCATACGCACAGTTTTTCAATGTCTGCTACGGCTTTGCCGGTTTTCTCGGCGATTTGGCTCAACGCGCGGTTGTGGTCGAGACGCAGCATCGCAGTGAAGTTTTTCGCAGGAAGATCAGGTGCGGATTTCATGGCAATGTAAGCGTTGGTGTTGGCAGGGTTGCCCACAACCAAAACTTTCACGTTGCGGTCAGCAACTTTGTTCAACGCAGCACCTTGTTTGGTAAAGATTTCAGCATTGGCCAGCAGCAAATCGGCACGTTCCATACCTTTGCTACGCGGACGAGAACCTACCAAAATGGCAATTTGTGCGTCTTTGAAAGCCACTTCAGGGTCGTCAGTAGTAAACATATCGGCCAGCAGAGGGAAGGCGCAATCCTGAAGCTCCATCATCACGCCTTTCACGGCATTTTGCGCTTGGGGCAAATCTAACAATTGAAGGATAACAGGCTGGTCTTTACCTAACATTTCGCCACTAGCAATACGGAACAATAAAGCATAACCAATTTGACCGGCGGCACCGGTTACCGCAACGCGAACGGGTGATTTCATACCAAAACTCTCCTGGGTGAATTTGTGATTGTGATAAACAAATATAATGATTCAGACGGCCTCATCAAATATTTTCGATGATGCGAAGTGAATGAAGCATTTATATAACTTAAAGCATTTAGCGCAAAAGACCTTCAAGCCGTTTTGCGGCTGTGTGCAAACGGATGGTATGCCATTTGAAGCCATCAAAACCGTTTTTGCAACGCTGTATCATACCAAATTTACACAACGGGGCAATAGAATTTTGTAATCGCATGAAACCGATGGGAAGCGGTTTTATTTTGTATGGAAAAGCAATCCGGTGGAATTTAGCTTCAAACAGGAAATTTATGTGGCTGGAATAGGACGTTTGTGAGCCACGGATTGATGAAAAATACGGATAAATTGAAATTTTATGTGCTTAAAACCAATATAAAAATCTATTGTTTGTTAAGGAAGCCGTAAAATTCATAAAAAACTGTAACAAAAGACTGGTCAAGCAGTTGCAAAACATGTAAATTACGTCTTAACGTAGTTTTATGTAGCCCGCTTTAGGCGGAGGTGCATAAACCTACTTTTTGGTTTGAGTTTTTTGAGAAAAATACTGTGTAAAGAGGATATTGAAATGCAGACGAAGCAGCGCCCTGTATTCCTTGAAATCCCCAATATCAGATTACCGATACCCGGGATTGTTTCTATTCTGCACCGCATCAGCGGGGTTATTTTATTTGTAAGCCTGCCCCTTTTGCTGTGTTTCCTTGCCGGTACGTTGAGCCGTGAGGCTGCATTTGAAACTTACCGTTCCGTTGTCTCCAATCCGTTTGTGAAGCTCGCTTTGATAGGTCTTCTATGGGCTTATCTGCACCATTCTTTAGCCGGTATCCGTTTCTTGTTGTTGGATGCCCATAAAGGACTGGAATTACAAACTGCCCGTGCAACTGCCAAATTGGTATTTGTTGCAGCATTGGTGTTAACCGTAGTATTAGGAGCATGGTTATGGTAGACCGTAAATTGGCCGGTGCCCATTACGGCTTGCGTGATTGGGCAATGCAACGTGCGACAGCAGTGATCATGTTGGTTTACACAGTTGCTTTCATTATCTTCTTGCTTGCCTTGCCTGGCGATTACGATTCATGGCAGGCATTTTTTGCGCAAACATGGGTTAAAGTATTTACCCAAGTTACTTTCATCGCATTGTTTCTGCATGCTTGGGTAGGTATCCGTGACTTATGGATGGACTACATCAAGCCTTTCGGTTTGCGATTATTTTTACAAGTAGCCACTATTATTTGGTTGGTGGGATGCTTGGTTTATTCGGTTAAAGTAATTTGGGGTATTGTATGAATTTTCCTGTTCGTAAGTTTGATGCTGTAATTGTTGGTGGCGGCGGTGCAGGTTTGCGTGCTGCGTTGCAATTGTCTAAATCCGGTTTGAATACAGCCGTATTGTCTAAAGTTTTCCCTACACGCTCTCACACCGTAGCTGCTCAGGGCGGTATTTCCGCTTCTTTGGGTAACGTACAGGAAGACCGTTGGGACTGGCACATGTACGATACCGTAAAAGGTTCAGATTGGCTGGGTGACCAAGATGCCATCGAATTCATGTGCCGCCGTGCTCCTGAGGCCGTTATTGAGTTGGAGCACATGGGTATGCCTTTCGACCGCGTAGAGAGCGGCAAAATTTATCAACGTCCTTTCGGTGGCCATACCGCCGAACACGGTAAACGCGCCGTAGAACGTGCTTGTGCGGTAGCAGACCGTACAGGCCACGCTATGTTGCATACGCTGTATCAACAAAACGTGCGTGCAAACACGCAATTTTTTGTGGAGTGGACTGCACTGGATTTGATCCGTGATGATAACGGTGATGTTGTCGGCGTAACCGCTATGGAAATGGAAACCGGGGATGTTTACATTTTCCATGCTAAAGCCGTATTGTTTGCCACGGGCGGTGCAGGCCGTATTTATGCTTCATCAACCAATGCCTTTATGAATACCGGCGACGGCTTGGGCATTTGTGCACGCGCAGGTATTCCGCTTGAAGATATGGAATTCTGGCAATTCCACCCGACTGGTGTGGCCGGAGCCGGTGTATTGATTACCGAAGGTGTGCGCGGTGAAGGCGGTATTCTGCTGAACTGCGACGGTGAGCGTTTCATGGAACGCTATGCGCCAACCGTAAAAGATTTGGCTTCTCGCGACGTGGTTTCGCGTGCTATGGCGATGGAAATTTATGAAGGCCGCGGCTGTGGTAAAAATAAAGACCATGTATTGCTGAAAATCGACCATATCGGTGCAGAAAAGATTATGGAAAAACTGCCGGGTATCCGCGAGATTTCCATTCAGTTTGCCGGTATCGATCCGATTAAAGATCCGATTCCGGTTGTGCCGACCACCCACTACATGATGGGCGGTATTCCTACCAATTATTTGGGCGAAGTGGTTGTGCCTCAAGGCGATAATCCCGAAGCCGTAGTGAACGGTTTATATGCTGCCGGCGAGTGTGCTTGTGCTTCTGTACATGGTGCTAACCGTTTGGGCACAAACTCCCTGTTAGACTTGGTTGTATTCGGTAAATCTGCCGGCGATAGCATGATTGAATACATCAACAAGCAAGACGGCTGGAAAGAGTTGCCCAGTAATGCTGGCGAGCTCACCAAGCAACGTTTGGATCGTTTGAATAACCAAACCGGCGGTGAAAACGTAGACGAGTTGCGTCGTGAATTGCAACGTACCGTTCAGTTGCATGCAGGTGTGTTCCGTACCGATGCCATCTTAAAAGAGGGCGTGGAAAAAGTATTGAAACTTGCCGAACGTGTTAAACATACGGAAATTAAAGACAAGAGCCAAGTATGGAATACAGCACGAATCGAAGCTTTGGAGCTGGATAACCTGATGGAAGTGGCTAAGGCCACCTTGGTTTCTGCCGAAGCTCGTAAAGAATCCCGCGGTGCGCATGCCTCAGACGACCATCCTGAGCGTGATGATGAAAACTGGATGAAACACACCCTTTTCTACACTGCCGACAACAGCTTGTCTTACAAACCGGTTCACACTAAACCACTGACCGTTGATTATATTGAACCGGCCAAGCGCGTTTACTAAAAATAAAAGGAACACAACACATGGAAAAAGTACGTTTTCAGGTGTATCGCTATAATCCTGACGTAGATGCCAAACCTTATATGCAGGACTATGAGCTTGAAATTGAGCCTACAGACGTGAAACTGCTGGATGCTCTTGTTAAGTTAAAAGCCATGGATGACAGCTTGTCTTTCCGCCGCTCTTGCCGGGAAGGTATTTGCGGTTCAGACGGCATGAATATCAACGGTAAAAACGGCTTGGCTTGTTTGACCGATATTCGTAGTTTGAAACAGCCGATTAAACTGCGCCCATTGCCGGGCTTACCGGTAGTGCGCGATTTAATTGTTGATATGACTCAATTCTTTAAGCAATACCATTCTATTAAGCCTTATGTGGTAAACGATACTCCTGCGCCTGATCGTGAGCGTTTGCAAACCCAAGAGGAGCGTAAAGAGCTTGATGGTCTTTATGAATGTATTTTGTGCGCATGCTGTTCTACCGCTTGCCCTTCATTCTGGTGGAATCCTGATAAGTTCGTAGGTCCGTCTGGTTTGCTAAATGCATATCGCTTCATTGCCGATAGTCGTGATACTATTACGAACGAGCGGTTGGATAATCTGAACGACCCCTATCGGTTGTTCCGTTGCCATACCATTATGAACTGTGTTGATGTGTGTCCGAAACACTTGAATCCGACCCGTGCTATCGGTAAGATTAAAGAAATCATGTTGAAACGAGCAATTTAAATATGCCTGTTTTTGATGAAGCTGCGAAACGCAGAATACATTATCAAACACGCCGTGGACTTCTCGAGCTGGATATCCTGCTCGGGAAGTTTATGGAAAAAGAATTCCAGAATCTCAATGACGAAGAATTGGCTGTTTTTGTAGAAATTTTAGATTTGCCTGATCAGCAATTTCTTGCTTTAGTAAATCAAAAAGAGCATACAGAAGACACCCGTTTTCTTCCTCTTCTGGAAAAAATAAGGCGCGCTTGATTAAAGGCCGTCTGAAAAGCAGCATAGCCGCATCATCATAAAGGGTAATGCGCTGAGTCTAACTTGAACAGAAAAATAAAGGAGCAAGAGATGTCCAAAACAATTAAGTTACAAGCCGATGGTAAAGAGTCATTGGAATTGCCGGTTTTAGAAGGTACTTTAGGCCCGGATGTTGTAGACATCCGGACTTTTACCAAGGGAACCGGTATGTTTACATTTGATCCCGGCTTTGTATCTACTGCAAGTTGCGAATCAAAAATAACCTTTATTGATGGTGATAAAGGCCAGTTGTATTATCGCGGTTATCCTATTGAGCAACTGGCAGAAAAAAGTGATTATCTCGAAACATGTTATTTGTTGATTTATGGTGAATTGCCTACCGCCGAGCAAAAGGCAAAATTCGAGCATACTGTTTCTCGCCACACCATGATTCACGAACAGCTGACTTGGTTCTTCCGCGGCTTCCGTCGTGATGCACATCCTATGGCAATGATGGTTGGTGTTGTAGGTGCACTGTCTGCTTTCTATCAAGACAGCTTGGAGATCTCTGATCCTGAACATCGCAAGATTGCTATTTATCGTTTGATTTCAAAAATTCCGACGATTGCTGCAATGTGCTACCGTTATTCCAACGGCTTGCCGTTTAACTATCCTCGCAATGATTTGTCTTATACCGCTAACTTTATGCATATGATGTTTGCCACTCCTTGCGAAGATTATGAGCCGAATCCTGTTTTGGTGCGTGCGCTTGACCGCATTTTCATCCTTCATGCAGACCATGAGCAAAACGCTTCTACATCTACTGTTCGTCTGGCCGGTTCTTCCGGTGCGAATCCGTTTGCATGTATTGCAGCCGGTATTGCCAGCTTGTGGGGTCCTGCCCACGGCGGTGCGAATGAAGCCGTGTTGAAGATGCTTGATGAAATCGGTGATGTTTCCAATGTTGCAGCCTTTATGGAAGGCGTTAAAGAACGTAAATACCGCTTGATGGGCTTCGGACACCGCGTATATCGCAACATGGATCCGCGTGCAAACATTATGCGTGAAACCTGCTACGAAGTATTGAAAGAATTGGGCTTGGAAGATGATCCTCAATTCAAATTGGCAATGGAATTGGAACAAATTGCATTGAACGATCCTTACTTTGTTGAGCGCAAACTGTATCCGAACGTAGACTTCTACTCAGGTATCGTATTGTCTGCATTAGGTATTCCGGTTTCTATGTTTACCGTTATCTTTGCATTGGCACGTACCGTTGGCTGGATCTCTCATTGGCATGAAATGATTAGCGATCCTAACCAAAAAATCGGTCGTCCGCGTCAGCTGTACACCGGATCACCGCGTCGCGATTATGTTTCAATCGATAAACGCTAATATTTGATTGTTGTAAGCTCATAGTTTGCAAAGGTATTTTGTATAGAGTTCATTTGCTTATTAAATGTAATTAAATTACCTTTAAAAACAATGTAGAAAATATTAGCTAAGTTAAAACGTAGAGAGTAGAATAGGAATGTTTTCAGTCGGCATGCAGTATATGTCATGAAAATAAAAATTCTACTCTCTAATTTTTTATTAATTAAAGGGCAACACTCATGATGGAAGACAAGCTAAATTTTTCTTATTTATTTGGCTCTAACGCACCCTATATAGAAGAATTATATGAAAATTTCTTAAATGATCCCGAGTCTGTGGATGAAAAATGGAAGCAATATTTTACTGATTTGGCTGCCCAGCCGGGGGGTGTAGAACGGGATGTTGCCCATCGTCCTATTCAAGAATCATTTGCCAATTTAGCAAAAAAACGAGCGACTGCTGCTATTGCAGGAACTTTAGATGAAAACATGATGAAAAAGCAGGTTGGCGTGTTACGCATGATTTCTGCTTACCGCATTCAAGGAGTGGGTGCAGCGAGTCTCGATCCGTTGAAACGTATGCCTCCCCGCAATCTTGATGCTTTGGACCCCAAATTTCATGGGTTGGATGCCTCGGATATGGCTGTTCAATTCAGTGTAGGTAAGGGTGATTTTGCCGGTAGCGACAAAATGGTTTTGTCAGATATCGTTAGTAAGTTGAAACAAACTTACTGCGGTCATATCGGTATCGAATATATGTATATCGAAAATACCGAAGAGCGCCACTGGATTCGCAATTACTTTGAATCAGCTTTGTCTACGCCTAAATTTAATGCAGATGAAAAACGCTATATTTTAAAACAACTGACTGCCGCAGAAACATTGGAGCGTTATCTGCACACCAAATACGTTGGTCAGAAGCGATTCTCTGTTGAGGGTGGCGAAAGTGCCATTGCAGGTTTGAATTATCTGGTTCAGAACGTCGCAAAAGATGGCGTAGAAGAAGTGATTATCGGCATGGCTCACCGTGGCCGTCTGAATGTGTTGGTTAACACTTTAGGCAAAAAGCCCAGCGATTTATTTGCTGAATTTGAAGGCCGTGCAGCGGCCACTCTCCCGAGTGGCGACGTAAAATACCACATGGGTTTCAGTTCGGATATCGCCACAGCTCATGGTGCGGTCCACGTTACTTTGGCGTTTAACCCCTCGCATCTTGAGATTGTCAATCCGGTAGTGCAAGGCTCTACTCGTGCCAAGCAGCGCCGTCGCGGAGAAAACGGTCAAGGTCAAGTTTTACCTGTATTAATTCATGGCGACTCTGCATTTATTGGCTTGGGCGTTAACCAAGCTACTTTCAACTTGTCTAAAACACGCGGTTATACCACCGGCGGTACGATTCATTTGGTAATCAACAACCAAATCGGTTTCACCACATCAGATACGCGAGATGTACGTTCAACAGTTTACTGTACCGATATCGCCAAAATGGTAGAGGCACCGGTATTCCATGTTAACGGAGACGATCCTGAAGCGGTGTGTTTTGTTGTGCAAGCTGCTTTGGATTACCGCAAAAAATTCCACAAAGATGTTGTGATTGATTTGGTATGTTATCGCAAGCTTGGTCACAATGAAGGTGATGACCCGACTTTGACTCAGCCGATGATGTATAAAAAAGTAGCCCAACATCCCGGTGTGCGCTCATTGTATGCTGACAAATTGGTTGCGGAAAAAGTGATTCAAGCCAACGAAGCGGAAGGTTTGATTCAGGCTTATCGTGACGCTTTGGATAAAGGCGAGCATGTAGAGCAAACCCGTTTGACCGATTATGAAAGCAAACACCGCGTAGATTGGTCTAAATATCAAGGCCAAGATTGGCGCGAAGAAGTTGAAAGCGGTTTGTCTGCTTCTGATATCAAGCGGTTGGCGGATAAATTTACCGAAGTGCCTGAAGGCTTTGCCTTGCACAATACCGCTAAGCGCGTATTGGAAGCACGTAAAGGCATGTCAGTGGGCGAACAACCGATTGACTGGGGTATGGCCGAAACCTTAGCCTATGCCGCTTTGGTAACCAATGGCACAGGTGTCCGTATTTCAGGTGAAGACTCAGGCCGCGGTACGTTCTCACACCGTCATGCCGTATTGCATGACCAAAAACGAGAGAAAAGCGAAGATGGCGCATATATCCCTCTGAGAAATATGTCTGAAGGACAAGCCCCATTCTTGGTTATCGATTCTATTTTGAATGAAGAAGCTGTGATGGCTTACGAGTATGGCTTTGCCTGCTCGGCGCCTGATAAGTTGACGATTTGGGAGGCTCAATTCGGTGACTTTGCCAACGGTGCCCAAGTAGTAATCGACCAATTTATTTCTTCAGGCGAAACCAAATGGGGTCGTTTGTGCGGCTTGACGACGATTCTGCCGCACGGTTACGACGGTCAAGGTCCGGAACACTCTTCGGCACGTTTGGAGCGCTGGTTGCAACTGTGTTCCGAAGAAAATATGCAAATCGTGATGCCGTCTGAAGCCTCTCAGATGTTCCATATCTTGCGCCGCCAAGCATTGCGTTCATACCGCAAACCGTTGGTTATCTTTATGTCTAAGCGTTTGCTGCGTTTCAAAGACTCTATGAGTCCGTTGGAAAACTTCGTGGAGGGTTCTACTTTCCGCCCGGTTATCGGCGATACGGTCAAACGTGCAGACAACAGCAGCGTGAAACGCGTGATTTTGTGTGCGGGTCAAGTTTATTACGACTTGGCAGCAGGCCGTGCAGAGCGTCAGTTGGAAGACGATATTGCCATCGTTCGTGTAGAGCAGCTTTATCCGTTCCCATACGATGAAGTTAAAGCCGAGCTCGACAAATTCCCGAATGCGAAAGATGTTGTTTGGGCGCAAGAAGAGCCGCGCAACCAAGGTGCTTTCCATCAATTGCGTCACCGCATCGAAAGAATCTTGGGCAAAGACCAAAAACTGAGCTATGCAGGCCGTCCTGCCAGCGCTTCTCCTGCTGTGGGTTATATGAGCAAACATATCGCTCAACTGAAACAGCTTGTTGAAGACGCAATGAATCTGAACTAACCATTTTGGCCGTCTGAAAACGGTTTGCGTAATTCAGACGGCCTTACACTACCGGAGAATAAAATGATTGTTGAAGTAAAAGTACCTGTTTTATCTGAAAGTGTGTCTGAAGGTACCTTGATGTCTTGGCACAAAAAAGTTGGTGAATACGTAGAACGTGATGAGATTTTGATTGACGTTGAAACCGACAAAGTCGTTTTGGAAGTTCCCTCGCCGCAAGCAGGTGTGTTGGTTGAAATCATTGCACAAGACGGCGAAACCGTAGTAGCTGAACAGCTGCTGGCCAAGATTGATACTGAAGCCAAAGCAGAAGCTTCTGCGCCTGCCGCCGAAGCCAAACCTGCCGAAGCTCCCGCTGCCGCTCCCGCAGCGTCTAATGCTCAAGCCGGTGTGGCGATGCCTGCCGCTGCCAAATTGGCTGCGGAAAAAGACGTGGATATTGCCGGTGTTCAAGGTTCCGGAAGAGACGGCCGCGTATTGAAAGAAGATGTTCAAAATGCTTCTGCTGCGCCTAAAGCTGCTGCTTCTGCCGCTGCGCCTGTTCCTGCCGGTGTTCGTCCTGAGCAACGTGTGCCGATGAGCCGTTTGCGTGCGCGTGTAGCCGAGCGTTTGTTGGCTTCTCAACAAGAAAACGCGATTTTGACTACGTTTAACGAAGTCAACATGAAGCCGGTTATGGATTTGCGTGCCAAATACAAAGAAAAATTCGAAAAAGAGCACGGCGTGAAGCTGGGCTTTATGTCGTTCTTTGTCAAAGCTGCTGTTGCTGCACTGAAAAAATTCCCGGTAGTTAATGCCTCTGTTGACGGCAACGACATCGTTTACCACGGTTACTTCGATATCGGTATCGCTATTGGCAGCCCGCGTGGTTTGGTTGTACCGATTCTGCGCGATGCAGACCAAATGAGCATTGCCGATATTGAAAAAGCCATTGTAGATTACGCTGTAAAAGCCAAAGACGGCAAAATCGCTCTGGAAGACTTAACCGGCGGTACTTTCAGTATTACCAACGGCGGCACTTTCGGTTCTATGATGTCTACCCCGATTATCAACCCGCCTCAATCTGCTATTTTGGGTATGCACGCCACTAAAGAACGTGCCGTGGTTGAAAACGGTCAAGTAGTGGTGCGCCCGATGATGTATCTGGCTTTGTCTTACGACCACCGCATCATTGATGGCCGCGAAGCCGTATTGACTTTGGTAACCATCAAAGACTTGCTGGAAGACCCGGCACGTTTGCTGCTTGACCTGTAAGCAGTAAGCTCATATACACGGTTTCAGACGGCCTGCGGTTAGGTAGGCAGGCCGTCTGAAACGTGCATATACCATCACAATAAACGTCATAAAATAAATACAAATTAATCAGGCATTAGCTTGAATGTTTTTAAATTTCAAGGGGGCTTATGAGATATTTTTTGTTTTGCGCCGTGTGTTTTCTCTCTGCATGCGCTTCGACAAACAACGAACAATATCTGGTATCTGCTTACGACGGCAAAGGGCGTCTGCTGACCAAACGTGTAGAGTTGGGCAGCAACAAAGCAGGTATTCCTTTGGTACGTGATACTTTATGCGAGGTTTATCCTAAAGCCGTTATCCGCGTACACGAAAAAACAAGCAAACAGTTGGCTAAAGATTTTCAACCGTATTCATGTCGTTAGGAATGATCAGGCCGTCTGAAAAAGCTGTGTTTCAGACGGCTTAAACATGGAAAAGAGAAAAAGGATTTGATTATGTCTCAATTCGACGTAGTAGTTATTGGTGCAGGCCCGGGCGGTTATATCGCTGCGATCCGTGCTGCACAACTCGGTTTCAAAACTGCCTGTATCGATGCAGGCGTTAACAAAGCAGGCGACGCGCCCGCGCTGGGCGGCACCTGTTTGAATGTAGGTTGTATCCCTTCCAAAGCCTTGTTGCAGTCTTCTGAGCATTTTCATGCAGCGCAACACGACTTTGCCGAGCACGGCATTACCGTGGGCGATGTGAAATTTGATGCTGCCAAAATGATCGAGCGTAAAGACGGCATCGTGACCAAGCTGACCGGCGGTATCAAATTCCTGTTCCAAAAAAACAAAGTGGAAAGCCTGTTTGGCAAAGGATCATTGAAAGGCCGTAACGGTGATTTATGGCAAGTTGAAGTTGAGAATAAAGGCGAAAAATCCGTAGTGGAAGCCAAGCATGTGATTGTGGCTACCGGTTCGGTGCCCCGTCCGTTGCCGTTGATTGAAATCGACAATGTTAACGTGTTGGATAACGAAGGTGCATTAAACCTGACCGAAGTGCCGAAAAA